>CAWIZJ010000060.1:0-432369 GCA_963840535.1 uncultured Alphaproteobacteria bacterium | reverse complement strand
ATGGCGAGCACGGTGAGCGAGATCCAGGTCGTGTAGCCGGTGCCGGCATCGATGGTGAACAGCCTGGCCAGATCGCCCGAGGCGGCGGCGCGCGAGAACAGATCGCCGAACCCCTGGTAGACGCCGAAGGTGACGAACACCCCTACCGCGACGAACGCCAGGAGCTTGACCACCGACTCGAAGGCGATCGCCGCCACCATTCCCTCGTGGTGCTCGCTCGCATCGATGTGCCGCGTCCCGAACAGGATGGCGAAGGCCGCCATGATGAGCGCGACGTAGAGGGCCGTGTCCTGCAGAATCGGAGTGGAGCCCGATTGCGCGGGCATGACGATCTCCGGATAGCCGAGCAGCACCGAGAAGCTCATGGAGATCGCTTTGAGCTGCAGCGAGATGTAGGGGAGAATCCCGACCACCGCGATGATGGTCACCAGGCCGCCGAGGTTGGAGCTCTTGCCGTAGCGCGAGGCGATGAAATCGGCGATCGAGGTGATGCGGTTGACCTTGCTGATGCGAATGATCTTCCGGATCAGGTACCATCCAGGATGAAGGTCAGGGTCGGACCGATGTAGATCGGCAGGAACCCAACTCCGCTGGAGGCAGCGCGGCCGACGCTGCCGTAGAACGTCCAGGACGTGCAATAGACGGCGATCGACAGCGCGTAGATGTACGGATTGCCGATGATGCTCTGTCCGCGATCAGCGCGCTTGTCACCGTAATAGGCGATGGCGAACAACAGACACAGGTAGAGGAACGCGACGGTGACGATCGTCGGAGCGTTGAGCATGCGTCCTCCTCAGGCTCCCGTGCCGTCGTTCGTCGCTCCCGAGCCGCCGGGCGGCGTTTCTGCCGTCGGGGCCGACTCCTCATCGGCATCCGAGCTTTCGATCGCCAGCATGACCAGAACGATGAGCAGCGTCCAAGCCGCGAACAGATAAAGGTAGAGGCTGGGAACCCCGAGAACACGGTCAGGCGTGTTGAAGATGCCGAGGAACGGGGGCGTGAACAGCAGCACACCGAGGAGGAACAGCGCCACGAGCCGCTCCTGGGTCAGTCCGGGCCGGGACATGCTTTCACTCCCTGGTCGTGCGTACCGCGGATCGACGCCGTGGCGGCGGCCATCAGAACTGGGCGAGCTGCCGGCGCTCGGCGACCAGACGGCTCGAGATCCGGTAGGCCTGGCCCAGCGTCAGTATGCCGCGCGCCTCCAGCAGGTCCAGCAGCCTCACCCAGATCGCTGCCGTTGCCATGGCATCGCCGAGGGCGGTATGGCGGCCGGTCACGACAATTCCCAACCGCTCCGCTGTCGCCATCAGCGAATGATTGATCGGCTCGTCGCTCACGTAGATGGACAACAGGAGCGCATCGAGAACCGGGTTGTCGAACCGAACACCCGCCTCGTCCTGCTTCAGCTCCAGGAAACGCATGTCGAAGGCGGCATTCCAGGCAACGAGGACGCCGTCACCGACGAAATTCTTGAATTGGGGAAGCACGATGCGCGCCGGTGGCTTGTCACGCGTCATGTCTTCGGTGATGCCGTGAATGCGGACGCTCGCCGCCGGAATCGAGCGGGCGGGATCGATCAGACGCTCGAAGGTCTCTCCGGTCAGGATTCGCGCGTTGACGATGCGCACCGCGGCAATGGATATGAGCTCGTCGCCTTCCGACGGCCTGAGCCCCGTGGTTTCGGTGTCGAACACGACATAGCGCAGCTTCTTGAGCGGGGTATCGGCAAGCGCCGTGTCGGTGATCCTGAACAGATCGAAATCGTAGTACTCCGGCCGGGGCGCGGCTCGAGGACCGACGCTGATGATCTGCGGACGCTCGGGCAGGCGCAGCGGCAATCTGAGGCAGGCGCCGCCGTCGCCCCTCGGCTTGCTCCACAAGTCGCTGCCGTGCCGCTCCAGGATCTGCCGGGCCTTGCGGTTGGCGATCGTGCCTTTGAGCGGCTCATCGAGCCAGAACTCGATTGCCGCGGAAGGAATCGGCGCACCCTCCCACGCGACTTCCACATAACCGTAGTTTTCCCCGGGCAGCGCCTCGATGTCGAAGGTCGATTTGCCGGTGTGGCGCGCCACGGCACGGATCAGATGCTCGAGCGCGAGGATCAGCGAGTGGCTGTCGGCCTGCAGCCAGAGCGGCATGCCGACCAGCGTCAACTCGATGCCGTCGTTCTCCGAAAGGTGCCTCTGCAGCACCCCGAACAGATCGGGCGAATAGATTTCGGACATCGGCCAGGGACCGGCCGTGAGCCGTTCATAGCGGCGCGACACCTCGAGGAAGCGGTCGTTGAGATTCTCGACTTCGTTGGCGATGATCTCCTCGAACGCAGCGCGGTCTGCGTCCTTGAGCGCCGGATTGGCGAACAAAGTCTCGGCGGCGGCCCTGAGATTCGCCAGCGGACGGCGCCATTCCACCATGGTCTCGCGCAAAATGGCGTCTCGCAATGCCAGATTCTCGATCTGCGGTCCGATGTCGGCGAACGACAGGACATAGCCGGACGCCGCCCCCGACGGTTGCTGCACGAGGCTCAAGCGCGTCTCGAGGAGCGTTCCGACGTCGACGGTCGCGCACACGAATTGGTGGCTCTGCTGCGCGCTCGCGCGCTCGGCCGCGTCGGACCCCGTCTTTCCGGCGCCGTGCCCGGCCTGCTGCAGCAGCTCGAGCGTCTGCAGAACCGGCTCGCGGGCGAGCAGGCCGAACAGCGACCGGCCGAGACCCAGCGCGTCGCGCAGGTTGAGAATGCGTGCCGCAGCCTGGTTGTAGAGCAGGATGCGGTGCTCCAGGTTGCAGACGATGATCCCTTCGGTCAGATCGAGCAGGATCGCCTCGAGCCAGCTCTTCTGCTCCTCCGCGCGCTGCGTGGCATCCGCGACCGCCTCGGCGGTCCCGGCGCGCGCTGCGGCGAGCTTCTGCGCCAGTTGCTCGACCGCACGCGGAAGCCGTTCGAGCGCGTGTCGCGACGGCATCAACAGCCCTCGACCCTGCCGGGTCAGGGCCAGCGTTTCCGCTTCGCCGGTCAGGATCCGGATCGGCCGCACGATCCACAGGTGAAGGACGGCCCAGGCCGCCGAGAACAGCAACAGAATGCCGCCAAAGCTCGCCAGCATCAGCGAACCGATGCGCGGAAGGTGCTCCTCGATCGGGCCCTTGGCCTGGGTCAGCGCCCCCAGCACCGCCGCCGAGACCAGGAAGCACGCTCCGGCGAGCGTCGCGAGAACGAGCGGCACGAGCGCGTTCAAGCGGACAGGGGTGACGCTCTTGCGAGCTTGCTCATTCATCGCGAGGTCCGTCCGCGGGGCCCAGGACCCGCTCGACCCGTACCACCACCTCCTTGGTCGAAAACGGCTTGGTGATGTAGTCGTCGGCGCCCATCGCCAGCCCCTTCTCACGCTCGATGTCGCGGCCCTTGGCCGTCAGCATGATGACGCGGACGCCCGCCCAGCGTGGATTCGCCCGGATGGTCTGACAGACATCGAAGCCGTCGCGCTTGGGCATCATCGCGTCGAGCAGCACCAGGTCGGGCTGGGCCCTGGCGATCTCGTCCAACGCCTGCTCCCCGTCGCGCGCCACGCGGACGTCGTAGCCGGCCTTCGACATGAGGAACTGCAACGAGCGCACGATATTGGGCTCGTCGTCGACGATGAGGACGCTGCGGCCCATGTCTTCTCCGTTCGCCTCCCACGTCGAGACTCGTGAACGTGAGCACCGCAGGAACGTTGCGCGCCGGCTGACGGCAAAAGCCGCAGCGGGCGGTTGCGTCGGGCCCGAAGCAGGGGACGGCACGTTATCACAATGTACACCCGCTTGTGATGGCGCCGACGACCAATTCCGGGCAGGATGGCTCGCCGGAGCACTTCCCATCGAGGGCTGAAATGGAACATATGCGGGAAGTCGCCTACGCAACCGTGCTGCGCGCCTGCGGCTTCGGTTCGCTCGCCATCTTCTGCGTGATGATCGGCCTGTCGTTCGAGCCGCGGGCCGCCTTCCAGGCCGGCGGATTCCTGACCACGCTGATGACGGGGATCCTCATTTTCAAAGCGCGCGAGGCATTGACCAAGAACTACCGCAGGACCGAGATGTGGCTTTACCTGCCCAAGGAGGTCCGTCCGCCCGAGGCGCACGCGCAATGGGCGACCTCGACCGTGCTGCGCGAAACCTATCTCACCTTCGCCAAGTGGACTTCTGCCATCGCCATCGCCATGTGGGTCCTGGCGCTGGCGTTCGCGCTCGTCGGAATGTAGTCACCGCCTTCGTCGATGCGCTCACCGCCTCGAGCACACCGACATGATCGTCGTCGATACTGCGGGTTTCGACATTCATATGCCAGGATGGTGCGCGAAGCGCGCCAGCAGAGTCAGCTGGCCGATGGACTGGGTGGTGGTGCGCATCGCCTGTCGGCGCTGGAGTCGCGCAACAAGCAGCGCATCGACCAGTGGTCGGCGAGAATCCGAAGCCCCGGCGAACTCACGCTGCCGGGGCTTCTTCCATGCCGCGTATCGCAGGGGGGCTGGGAGGGACGCGGCACTGGGGCACATATAGGGAACGAGGATCGCAAAGCAAGCGGCCCCCGGTTGCCAAAAGCCACCCTCGATCGCCATTTGATCAGGGCGGGGTTTTCGAGGCCGCTCGCCGGATGCGCGCCACCTTGCATCCGGGTGAAGTGGAAGGTGAACGCCATGGGCCAAACCATTCGTGAGAAAGCAAAGATCCGCCAGAACCGTGAAGACGAACGGCTGACCGAGGACGACATCGCGCGCGCGCGCCTTGGGCCGCGCGGCGAAGTCGGGAAGGCCGATACCGCCAAGATGACCGAGGACAGCCGTCTGCAAACCCCCTCGCCGCTCGACCCCGGACACACGTCCTGAATCCGAGAAAAAGCCCCGCCAGAGGCGGGGCTTGAAGTCTGGGACTTAATGAGCTCAGAGGGTCAAAGAGCTCGTCCCAGGTGGAGTCAATTCCCGACCCCCATCGCCGGTTCCGCCTTCGGATCGAAAAATTCTGCGGAGCACCGGCTTGCAGGATCGTCGAGCGACTACGCGAACAACGAGTAGTCGACCGGACCGTTCGGCACCACGTAGCCGTAGCGCAGGTTCGAGCGCGCCGGCCCTTCCTTCTCGTATTCCGCCCTGAGGGCGGCAAACCGGTCCTGCTTGACCTCGAGCTCGGCCCGCTTGGGATCGATGCCGTAGAGCTTGGCATTGTTCAGGCCGAAAATCGTGGTCTTGACCGGACCGGTGGCAGCCCCGAGCGGCGCGAAGCCGTGCTTCTTCTGCATGTCCTCCGGGATCTCGAGACGGCGAAGACCCTCTATCTGCCATTGCGGCGAACCGGTCCACAGCGCATCCGTGCCCCAGCATACGTGGTCGGCGCCGAGCCCCTTGATCAGGATACCCATCAGTGCCGCGCAGACATTCGGCTCCGCGACCAGCGTCGTCGCGAACAACTGCCCAACGTCGCCATAGACGTTGGTCACTCCGTATTGCGCCGGGATGTCGGCGAGATCGCTCGTCCATGCGATGCGGCCGGTCCGCTCGAACTCGGCACGCGCCACCTTCGGGTCGCCGCCGACGTGTCGATAGGCCGAATGGTAGATGACGAAGTTGAGCTGCGGCCAGTCCTTGGCCGCTTGACCGACATCGGCGACATCGCTGAATCCGCGCAGATGCGGGAACTGCTTCTCGACGCCGGGCGCAAACAGGCCCTTGTGCACGCAGACGTTCTTGATGCCGTGCTTGAGCGCGAGCTCGTAGCCCTTGTAGGCGACCTTCTCGTCGTCCATGCGCCAGGGGTAGCGGCTGATGTTCTTGTGCGTGTTGTCGCCGATGGTGTAGCCCTTGATCGAATTCCGGCTTGTCCTGCGTCAGTGCCTTCTCCAGATTTTCCAGCCAGTTCGGCTGCCCCGGCGTGAAGATCGCATGCGCCATCATGCGGCGCGAGCCAGCTTCCTTGTTCACCCGGTCGCGCGCCTGCGCCGCCATCTCGTTGGTCAGGAACCAGTCGGCCGGGATGTCGGACGGCGCCGAGGAGACCAGCGAGATCTTGGTGTCGCTGTCGAGGAACATCTCCTTCTTGTAGTTCTCGAACTTGAGATCCTCGATGGTCTGCTCCTTCTCCGCCAGCTGCTTGTTCCAGCCGGCCTTGCCGACCGCCGTGCGCATGTTGACGAAGTTCATGATGCGCGTGTCGTCGCGCAGAAAGTGGGTATGCATGTCCATGATGAACTGGTCCTTGAGCGCGTTGGCGCGCTCCTGGGCCATGGCGGGGGTCGCCGCCTCCGCCCTGCTCACCTCGAACAGCGGACCGTAGACCTCGTTCATCGCCACGAACGAGGCGGCCATGCCGGCCGCGCTCTGGAAGAATCGGCGGCGGTCGACACCCTGCTTGCCGGCGAGCTCGTCGGCCATCGTGAGCAGGCGAGCCTCGACCTCCTTCTGCCGCTCGTTCTGCGGGTCCGGGTAGAACTCGTCGCTGGCGACGATCTGCGTCGGAATCGGTGTCTGGATGCGGCACCAATTCGGATGGCATCAGTTCGGCAATCTCCTGGTCCGTGAGTTGGCTGCTCATGATTTCTCTCTCCTCCCTGCTGGCGCCTGCCCCCCTATGCCGAGGAACAGGCTCGCCCGAGCTTAGCGCGTTTTCGGTTTGAATTGAACCAATTCCAAGCCGGATGGCCGGGAACGCGGCATTCATTCATCACTGCACGTTCACTGCGCTGGCGGCAGCGGTGGCTATCATGCACGACGGCCGATTTTTCCGGCATCGCCCGGCAGTTGCGCTACGCGCACGTGTCCGGCGAAATCGTCATCAGCGGCGACACCGACGGCGACGCCCAGGCCGACTTCGTAGATCCACTGCGTCGGCACGATCAACTTCACTGCAAGCGATTTTCTGCTCTAGACTTGTCGGGCAGCAGCAGCAGCCGATCCTGCGCCAGTCCATTCGCGATGGCAGCTCGCCGTGCGCTCTGCCGCCACCGCCGGGCGGCCACCGGATCGCGCGCCAGTCAGGGAGCCCACCGATCATGACGACGACAATCAAGTTCGCCTCCGAACGCACCATCATCGCGCAGACGTTGATTACGATGCTGACCAACATCCGCGAGACCTACGCTCCAGATTTGGGGCCTGCGGATGCGTACGATCTGCTCCTGACCGGCACGCATGTGCTGCTGGCACATACGGCGCAGCGATCTGCCACGGCGAGCAGCATCGGTCGCGCGATCGGCCGCTCGCCGGATGTCGTCGCGGAGCACCTGGAAGCGCTGATCGAGCGCGGTTACGTCGAGCGCATCGCCGACAGGTATTTCATGGCCGCGGGGTTCAACGCGCCGCACCTGCGCCGGAGCGCACGCGCCAATATCAGGGCGATCCAGGTCGCTGCCAAACACCTCACATCCGGTTAGCGTTGGCTCATATCAGACGGTCCGCCCCGTCCGCGTTTGGCGCCCCAGTTCATGGCTTATGGGGTCGTCCGCCCTAATGCCTTCGCGTTGCCACGTGCTGGAGAGCCGTGGCGGCCAACATATCTCGCGTCCTGTCGCGGTTCTCATACTCGGAAACAAGATCCCGATAATAATCGAGCACGAAGAGGCGAACCGCCGACGAGAGATTGCCGTGCCGTCGCTCCAACTCAATCGCGCCGGCAAGTTCCGATATCGTTGTTCGTCGGTGGTGGGCGATTTGCTTGAACATTTCCCATACCGCAATCTCGAGGCTGATGCTCGTCCTGTGAGTAGCGACTAACATGGAACGCTTGACGACCGAGGATTTCATCCTTCTCCCTCCGGTTGAAATGCACAGAAATCTCCCAGGGCCCCCCAGACTTTCACCCCAAGGTGACGCTCAGTTGCGGAGAGAGGCGAGCCTCCCCTCGAGCGGATCTGAGTGACCTCGCAGCCCGGGAGTTCGACAGTTGCTAAGCTTTTTCCATCCGATCCCACATCATAGGGACCAGAAAAGGCATCCCGAGCGCGACTGCGGTTGCCGCGAAAGCCAATATGTCGAGCAACATTGGTCATCTCCCCTTTGCATGGCCGGGAGGCTCCGGCTCATTCATGGAGGATGACCAACTGCGGCTTCCGCGCTGTGATGGCCGTCACAAAATGGTCGATTGGAGGGATGCCGATAGGACAGTTATCCCAGCAATCGGACAAGTCCTACGCTGCGTTGTCCATCATGGGACACTGGCTGCCAGGCTATGCCCCGCTTTGGCGGGCTTTTCCTAGCGAGCGCGGGACCAGCTCTTCCGATCGTGAGGGCCGTTGCAAAAGCGTGGCCACCCTAGTGTCCTGCTTCCGACGTTCGCTTCACATTGCAGCACGCTCGAGTGCGAACGTCGGAAGCAAGGGACACTAGCAAGTCTATGGTGCTAGTGCGGTTTTGTCTTTGACGTTCCGATGACGGAACCGCCGCGAGACTGATCGGAACGTCAAAGACACCGCACTAGAGTCCTTGCCTTGGCACATTCCGCCGAGCGGCGGAGGTCATGATCTCTCGCGTCTCGCCGCGCTTCTCGTACTCGGAAACAAGATCGCGATAGTAGCCGAGCACATACAGCCGGATCGCCGATGACAGATTGCTGTGCCGCCGGCCGGCGTCAATCGCGCTGGCGAGTTCCGATATCGTCGCGCGTTGCTGGTCAGCAATTTCCTTGAATGTCTTCCAGAAAGCGTCCTCGAGGCTGACGCTCGTCTTGCGACCAGCGACGACGATAGACCGCTTGACGATCAAGGATTTCATCCGGTGCTCTCCAAACATCGAATTGACGTGCCTAACGATGTGCGAACCTTCAGTACACCGCCGATATGCTGAAACCTTAGCACGATTCTTGGCTGGCGTCCGCGCGATGTCATGCAGCAAATTGGGATGCGGCTAATTGGGCTTCACCGGCCAGCCCGCGACGCCAGGCGTTGCTCGACGTGTAGAAGCGCAGTCACGACCCGATTCACCGCCGCCGAGGCACTAGGCGGCCCCCTGGCATGCCTGCATGACGTTCCACGCCCTCCGACACACGCATGCCTCGCAGACGATCGATGACGGTAGCGTCGATATCGTCACGATCAGCCGGCCCCGGGCCACGCCAAGCCGGATATTTCCTTGACGCATATATGCGCACTTGTTCAGAAAGGACGACAGCAAGGCGGGCGGCGATCGACGCGGGCATTGGTCCGTGATGGCCTGGATGCCAATCGGGTGCCAAGTTTGGCGGTCTGTTCTTTCGCGTGCCTGTGCTAAGAGATTGAGGAACGAATTGCCGGGTTAGCTCAGTGGTAGAGCAGCGGTTTTGTAAACCGTTGGTCAGGGGTTCAAATCCTCTACCCGGCACCAATAAAATCAGCATCTTACGAATGATATTCTACAAGATGCCAACGTTAAGATTGCCTCCGGGTAACGCTGCGGGTAACGCCACAGAGGCCCGCTGATGCGCTCGGGCGCGGCTGAAATAACGCACCAGCGAGGCCCCGCTCCCCCGCCGTGACGCCTCCTGGCGCGGCCGCACGGCCATCTTTTTCCGTCTACTTTTTGATCTGTGTCATGGCGGTCGTATGCTAGCCTCTTAGCTTGGGCGAGGAGCCCGCCGGTCTCTCTGAAACCGTTAGGAGGAGGGCAGGCCAACCCCTTCTTCCCCAGCGGGCTCCACCATCGAACCACCCTGCGGCCTTATCGGTTCGCAGAGTGTGCGTTTAACAATCCGTGGAGGAACTCATGAACTTGCTCACCAAGGCCTTGGCCGCTGCCCTGATTGCCGGGGGCGGCTGGTCGCTTGCCGGTTCGGCCAATGCGGTTCCCCTGGGCGGTGCCTCTTTAGCATTGCGGGACGCATCCACTCCTATGGTGGAAACCGTGCAGTATCGCCGTGGTCGGGTGGGTCGGCGTGGCGTGGGCGTGGGACTTGCCGTCGGCGCAATCGCCGCTGGCGCAATCGCCACTTCAACTTACCCCGCCTACAGCTATGGCTATCCCGCCTACAGCTATGGCTACCCCGCCTACAGTGGCTACGCTCCCGGCTATGGCTATGGCTATGGCTACGCTTCGCCGTCTCCCGCCTATGGCTATGGCTACAACAACCAGGGTTACTATGGCGGCGGCTATGCCCCGGCTTACTACGATCGGCGGATTTTGCGCCGCTGGTGAACCGCATCTTATTGACGTCGCAAGTTCAAGCATTGCGTGAGGTGGTTGGGGATTTCTGAGAACACGTCCCCGCGCAGCACAGGCGGCAAAGGGAAAGCGAAGTCGTTCAATAGCCGGATGGCGCTTCCCCACCCCCTTCCCCCGCCATCTTGGCTCGGATGGCCCCGATCCCCATCGGGGCCATCCACAATTGCTCGGCGGCGGGCGCTCAAACGGATGCGCCGCTTTGCCCCGCCTTGCCGCCTCCTGGCGCGGACCCTCGATCGATCTCCCCCGCGTTTCCGTGCTAGCCTCGCGCTGCCTCATGGTTGACCCCATGGGGCTGTGACTTTCCCACCTTCACGCCGTGGCTCCCCTGGGTCACGGCGTGTTTTCGTTCTGGCGTAGCAGCGCCGTGGCCGCAGTTGTGTATTGCATCGTCTACGATGGCGGCTACGCAAGGGGCCGTTGATGTCGTAGCCTTGGCACGGAGCCCGTCGGGCCCCAGATCGCTAAGGAGGAGGGTAGGTCAGACCCTTCTCCCCGGCGGGCTCCACTCAGCGAAACTTGGTTGCGCACGACCGGATGACGTGAGCATCTTTGCGCTGGAGCCCGCGCTCAAAACCTTCTCCTCGGGCTCCACCGCCTAAGCGGAAAAGCAAGAGGCCCCCAGCGCGGATGCCGGGGCCCCAAACTCTTTTGCGTTCTGTGTCGCGCGGATCAGTATCCGCCGCCGTACATGCCGCCGCCGTACGTGCCGCCGCCGAACCGGTAGTTGATGCCGACGCGGGTAACCCAGGCCGAGCTTTCATGCTCGAAGCGGAACGCTTGGTCGGGGTTGCAGAAGATCCTGCAGATGTGTGTCTTCTCTTCCTTTTCGAAGCGGGCGTAGAGCACCTCGCTCTTGAAGCTCCAGTTGGGCGCGAACGACCACTCCGTGCCGAAGCCCATGGTCCAGCCCCAGCGCGTCTTCTCGTCCGAGAAGGGGCCCTGGTCAAATTGAGGCGCTCCAGGGAAGGTAAGCGCGACGCTCCGCTCGGTGCTGGCGTAGGCGAGGCCGCCGGTCACGTACAGCAGGAGGTTGTCGACGATGACGCCCGAGCGCGCCCTGACCGTGCCGAAGCTTTGAAGGCTGCTGGAAACCGCAAGCTTGCCAAAGCCAAGGGGGCCGGTGAAAGTGCGGTCATGGTCGATGTCGGCAAAGTTGTAATCGGCCTCGATGCCGAAGAGCGTGCAGCGGAATTGCCAGTTGTAGCCGCCCTGGACGCCGGCGACGAAGCCGCTCTCGCTCGTACTCCCCTCGTTCGCAAAGACACCCGCCTGGACCCCGAAACCGTCGAGGTTTCTGAATGTATGGTCGCCGTAGCCCCAGCCGACATTGCCGCCGACATAGAAGCCGCCGAATTGCGCGCACGCCGGAGGTGGCGGCGGAAGCGCCTTCACCGGAATATCGGCTGCACTGGCCGAACCCGCTGCCAGCGCACCAACAGCGCAAGTCGCAAGCAAGAGCTTCTTCATAAATATCCCCCGTGTATTTGAGTGGGTTCTCAAAAGCGCCGTATGTTTTCGCCTGGACGCCCGAACCCAACGTCTCAGAACACTATATCAACGCACGCCAAATACTGTTGCGTGTCAGCCACAGTCGCCTGCTAAACCGCTTGACGGATGGCCCTTGCGGGCACCAACCCATCGGTATTGCCACAAAAAATAACCGACTAAGCAGCAGAGTGGCCCGCAATGCCAGGGTTGGGGGGCGCTGCTCCAATACCAGGGTTGGGGGGCGCTGCTTGCCCTGGCAGGCAAAGGCCCTGCATCGGATGGCAAGAACCCGATGCAGGGCCCCAGCCTCTAATGCAGCCACATGCGTTGTTCGTCGCGCATGTAGCCGTCCGATGGCCGAAACCTCGTACATGCTCGACACGAACGTATTTAACGCCGTTTGCGACGGCGAGCTTGAACTATCCGTATTCTCTGGCTGCCGACTATTCGCGACCCATGTACAGTGGGATGAGCTTGAGAAAACGCGAGACGAGGGAAGGCGGGCTGAGCTTCGCGCTGCGTTCCACATGCCGCTAGCATACTCACGGAGAGCACCGTTTGGGATGTCAGCCCTTGGGATCAGGGGAAGTGGTCAGAGGACGGTGGCATTTATGCACCGATGCTCGCTCGCCTTAAAGCCCTCGATCGAGGGAAACGGAAACGGTTCCCCAACCAGGAACGCGACATTCTGATCGCCGAGACAGCCATAAAGAACGGCCTGACGCTGGTTAGCAACGACCGCAACCTTAGGACCGTAACCACAGAATTTCGTGGCCGGGCTGTCGAGGTAGCCTCCCTGTGAGACCCGTGCACGAGGTTGGGGGTTTCGGGAGCATCTCCGCAAAATTGTCGGGAGCGACCTGTTATCGAAAGCTGGATTGCAGAAACCATCCCACTGCGCCAACGGTTAGGCCGCACGCGATAGCGGCGGGCCGACCCCAGCCAACTAACTAACTTGTCATAATCTTGAACGAGATAGCCCACGGCGACCCCTATGCCCGCCGAAACAGAAAGGAATACTACCTCGCCAATGACATTGATCTTGCGCTCTAGTCGGTCCAGTTGATTTTTAGTCTCGTCGCCGTCCACCGTGATCCCTCCTTCCTAAAGCGTGTCCTCAGTTGATGGCCTCGTCATCAGCGATGCGCTGCACCTCCGCGACGACACGGTGCACGCTGCCGTCGCCGATCGGCTGATCCTGCAAGGCGGCGGCAACCTCTTGCAGGAAGACAGAGCGATCGCCGGGCGCGAGCGGCTGGGCCGCGCGCAAAACGGCGTCCATTTGTGTATCGGTGAGCTTCAGAACCTCCCGGTGCGCATCGGGGGCCGTGGCGTGGGCTTGTGTCAAGCTCGAACGCCAGGGCACTCCAAACAAATCTTTGGCGTCAATTAGCAAGTCAGTGCGCGGACGGAATGCGGCCTATGAGCAAGTTCCTCACTGATGCAGATGCCGAGCACAGCGGCTGACTACTCCACCACGGTTTGGGGTCCATCGTCTGTGCCTGACCCTGTCTGGTCCGGGGATGTGGAGGACCTACGCCGCATCCCCGGACAGCATCGAAATGTCAGCCTATGGATGACGAAATCAGTGACGAACAAATGTTTGGCGGAAAGCAATAAGACCTAACACGAGAATTTAACGCAACTTTTTGCAAGCCTGACAGTATCTGTGCGGTGGCCCCGATTGTCTGAACAGATTTTCCGCGTCGATAAGTGGAGCGTCTGCCAGGGTTTAGGCCGCCGCGCGGAGGGGCAGCAGGTTGAAGTAGGCCTGATCGGGCGTGGCGCCGTCAAGGCTCGAGTGTGGGCGCCGGCCATTGTAGAAGTCCAGGTAACGGCCAATGGAATTGCGGGCGTCGGAGACGCTGTCGTAGGCCCGCAGATACACCTCCTCGTATTTGACGCTGCGCCATAGACGCTCGACGAACACGTTGTCCCGCCAGGCGCCCTTGCCGTCCATGCTGATCGCGATGCCATTGTCGGCGAGCACGCCGGTGAAGGCCGATCCGGTGAATTGCGAGCCCTGGTCCGTGTTGAGGATCTCCGGCTTGCCGTGACGAGCAAAAGCATCCTCCAGCGTTTCGACGCAGAATGCCGCTTCCATTGTGATCGACAATCGCCACGCCAGCACGCGACGGCTGAACCAGTCGAGAACGACGGCCAGATAGACGAAGCCGCGCGCCATCGGGATGTACGTGATGTCCATCGCCCAGACTTGGTTCGCCCGCGTGATCTCCAGCCCGCGCAGCAGATACGGGTAGATCTTGTGGCCGGGCTCCGGCGTCGTCGTGCGGGGACGGCGATAGAGCGCTTCTATCCCCATCCGCCGCATCAGCGTCTTTACATGCCGGCGCCCGATCTTGCACCCCTCGGCAGCCAGCAGGCCTCGCAACATCCGCGAGCCGGCGAAGGGGAACTCCAAGTGCAGCTGGTCGAGACGCCGCATGATCGCGAGATCGGCCTCCGGCACCGGCCGTGGTAGGTAGTAGACGCTGCCACGGCTGATGTTCAGAGCGGCCGCTTGCTTTGTGATCGGCAGATCGTGTGCACGGTCGATCATCGCCTTGCGCTCAGCAGCCCGGCCTTGCTGAGCGCTCCTTCTAAAAAATCGTTCTCCAGCGTGAGCTCGCCGATCTTGGCGTGCAACGTCTTCACGTCCACGGCCGGCTGCGCTGCCCCGGCGCCGCCTCCCGGATCGAAAACGTCGGCAGCTCCGCTTTCGAGTTGAGCCTTCCACGTTGTGATCTGATTGGGGTGAACGTCGAACTGCTCGGCGAGCTGTGCAAGCGTCCGATCGTCCTTGATCGCCGCAAGCGCCACTTTCGCCTTGAAGGCCGGTGTGTGGTTCCGGCGCGGTCGCCTCTTCATGGTCTCTCCTGATTCGCGGGCCATAGCGTGCCCGCTTCAGGCAGAAACTCCACTTATCGCCTTGTCCAAAATCCCGGAGCCGGCTCTCTGCTCAAGCAGAAATCATATGTGACAAGGCTGGATGTCGGGAAACTGGAAGGAGGATTTTCCGTATCGGTAATATGTATCCTGGCATGACAATCATCAACCGTAGGGACGGAGAAAAGGACACTGGCAAGCCAGTACGGATCAGGAGGGTTTACTGAGAAGTAAGGCAACATGATCGCATCCCGAGACATCCTGCGGGGCACATTCCGATTGTCGATCGTGGGTGCAGCGCTGATGGCCGCTTACTTCGGCCATCACGACTGGTCTGCACGAGATGCTAGGATAACCTAGCGCACCAGCAGTCATCTGTGAGGCTGACCATGAGCGAGTCTCGACACGCTGCACGCGGCACTGCGCACCGATATCCCGCAGCGCTTCACCCACCTGGAAGCCGAACGTCGCCATCATCTTTCTGGCCATGCTGATCACGATGGTACTGACCATCGGTATTGTTGGCGCCGCGATACGGTTGGATTTCACAGCTCGGAAACAGCTTGCCCATTTCAATGGCCACCCATGTAAAGGTAGCCTTGTCATTCCACGGCAATGGCAGCCATGTATCGGCAGGCATGAACGGCACGTCGCGGAACAGACCGTTCCAGCCCTTGGTGTTGAGCATTAGGTGAATGGTGGGGTTCATTGACAATCGCGTGTGACGTGCCCCCGCCCGGGGATGGGAGGTCACCCAGGCGGGGGCAGGCACGGCAGGGCATTCGCTCTCTTGTTGACCCTCAACCCTGAGACGCTGCCCGCCAGAGACGGAAGCGAACCGCCTTAAAACACCATGGAGTAGTCCTTGTACTGCTCGACCTGCAGCCCCGCGCTCGTCGTCAACCCAATTGGATCGATCCGGGCGCCCGTCACGGCGGCGTCCACGCGCGTCGAGGTATTCGATCCTGCAACGGCCACCACAATCAAAGCGGCGGCGAAGGCGAACCTACTGATCTGGATCTTGCGCATCGGTATCTCCTCCCATCGCGGTTCAGCTCAACCGCATCAACGGGTGGAAAACTGGCACGGCCTGTGAGGCTGCTATGTGATGGCCATCACATAAAATCGCTTTTGGCCGCCGAGCCCGCTTAGAGCATCGAGTTGATCGAGGCCGCAGAGAAGGCGTTCCCTCGATCCGATTGCCCGGCGGGCGCGTGCCCTTAACCAGAAATTAAGGGTAATCTGCAGTTAATATGGCGGGAACTAAGCGTTTACTCGGGGGCTAGCAATGGTTGTCACCGCCAATCAAATTGTGCTGTTTTCTTGCGTCGCCGTGTTAATCAATGTCACGCTAACGGCTGCACTCGTCCTCCGCTGGATACCGTGGACGCCGGCATTTTAGGTGCCGTCTGTGAAGCGTGGCGCACCTCACGCCGCCTTTATTGCGCGCCGCCTCTGATGGCGAGATAGCATGTCATCGATAGACTTGTTCAGCCGACCTATGGCCTCCTCGACCTCCCTAATTTGACGCTCGGCCTCGGCAAGCAACGCATCACGATCGTTGGCAAGCTCTGGCCGCCCGCGCCGCACTTCCTCCATGAGATCGTCACTCATTATCCCCCTCCCCGCTGAACAATAAACCGAAGCGCATTAGCGTCGGAGAACTCCTAATTTTCTGTGTGGGGGCAGTTGCACGCTCTGTAGGTGCGTGGCGGCGGCAAGCGGCACGGTCATCATTGCGCCACCTCCCGCGCCTGCATCGAGGTTGCCGCCGCGGATGCGTTGGTAGCGATCGAATTAACTCGACTTCCCCGTGACCGAGGCGCACGGTGCCCAGCATCATCGGCATCGGCAACTGAGCCAGGCGCCGGTGGCTGAGAGACCAGTCGCGCTCCCGCCTGTGTGCAGGGAGCCTCCCATGTCTACCGATCAGGAATGCGTGAATTACGCGCGCGAATGCGTGCGGCTTGCCGAGTTGACCGAGGACCTTCAGCTCCGGGACCATCTAGTCAAGATGGCTCGCGATTGGCTGGCCACCGCGAGGCGGGAGGACGACGCGAGGGCGCACCGATCAATCAGGCCAGCGAGGCCTTCTGTAAGTCTGGCATGGGCCCGCTCAGAATATCGTGTAGATGAATGGTGCCACGATGCTCCCCTTCGTCAGGGCAACCAGCCCTCCGAAAATGACCATCATGATGAGAACGGGGACGAGCCAGAACTTCTTGCGTGCCCGCATGAAGGCCAACAGTTCGGATAGAAACGACATCGCGGTTCTCGTTTGAGCGGTAGCGCCTATCGCACGAGCGCGTCGATTGGTGCACCCCGGCCCCGGCCCCGCGCACCCTCGACGCAGCGAATGAGATCGGCAACGACTTCTATCCGATCGGTGTCATCCGCGATTTCAACATCGATGAATTGATCCTCGATCAGCATCAGCAATTCCAGACGATCAAGCCAACCGGCCCCGAGATCGCGACGGAGATGCGCCTGGTCCGTGACGCGTCGTACGTCGAGGTGGAGATGCTTGGCAACAAGCGCGCGAAGCTCGCGTACCTCCAAGCCTTCATCATCCGATACTCGTCGAGTGTCGCTCAGGCTACTGATCATGGTAACCCCCCGAAATCATAAAGCGGCCAACAGTCGATCAAGCAATCCGCCCCACAATATGATGCTGCCCAAAGATTTCTAAGGTGTTACACGTTCGCTGCGGCGTATTAACGCATTGAATGCACGGCGGTTTTGATGCTGTTGACGGCTCCTCCACGAAGTCAGTAGCGGGCCTGGCCCGACAGTGGCGTTGTACCCATTGATGGAAATCTGCACTCGCCTGAGTTGGTCGGGGACTTCACACGTTGGCAGGCAGGCGAAGCCTTCAACGCATCGGAACAATTCGCGCAAATGTGAACCAGATCACACTCCAGGGGTACGGCATGTCATATTCCCTCGGCCCAGACGCGGTTCGGAGAAAGGGACATGCCATGACTTGGTCTTTGGACAGCACCTGGGTAGTGATCTATACGATCCTAGCGGCTCTCTTCACATACGCGTGGGCGATTGTTCCTGCGTGAGTTGGGAACAGGGTGCTTTTGTAGATCCTCTACCACTTCACCTTACTACTAGTGCCTGAACAACGAGGAGCATGGGGTTAAGGTCATCATTCCATCGTCGGACGAACGCTTGGTGGCGTCTGCGATTGGCACGCGCACGCGCTGCGCGGTTCTCGAGACCAAGCGCCGTCGAGGATGTGCGCGCCAAGGGGCCACCCTTAGGTAGCCCCTCAAACACCCTGCCCAGATTGTTGCAGAGCTATTCAGCTACTCTGCCGCCTTCTTCTTCTTCTTCTTGCGCCGCTCATCACGTCGCTCGCTGCGGTCTGTGCGCCGCTCGTCACGTCGCTCCATGCCAGGCGTTTGGGCATCGGCATCCGTTCCGGTGAGAACCGTGGCCGGCACTGCGAGGCTCAACGCAGCCGCTAGCCCCAAGAGGGAAAAAGCCCCTCGACGCGAAATCTCGATGCTCTCACTCATGATAACCTTATTTCGCTCCTCGACCTTCATTGAAAGGCATGAGCCGCACTTCCGCGGGTGCGCCCGCCGCCTTCATTACATCAGAATTGTCACAGTTCGTCGAAGAGGGAAACCACCGCTTGCCCCCTGCAAGGGCAATTGCCGTCATGGCAGCGACAAACAAATGTTTGGCGCAGAGTAACAAGTCCGACACGGGGGCCAAAGCGACTAAGCTAAGAAGCAGTCAAACCCGGGTTGATCCGGCAGGAAGCAGGTCGGCCACGAGGCATCCATGTGCCTGCACTGTGGCGGACGATAAGCCATGACGCTCCAGCAAGCCAAATCGATCGCGCGTCATCTCAGGCTCACTCTGCGCAATGTGCGCTCTGGCGACTATCGCGTGAACTTCCGCGACGGAAACGAGACGACGGCCTACTACACGGACGATCTCGAAGACGCCGTCAAAACCGCGGTTGAAATGGCCCGTACGCGAGAGTTGCACCGTTACAGAGTTGGGACGTAATCTGAACGCTACCAACCAGGTCGGTGCTGCAAGCTCGCCAAGAACCGCTGAGGAGAACGAACGTGAGGAAGATACTTCTAGCAGCAGTCGCAGGCATGGCCCTGTTCAGTCAGGCTCAGGCACAAGTGGCACGCCAAGAGGTCCACGCGCTGCAATCGGTCACCTTATCCGATGCTGATTTTCTGAATGGCAAGCGGGACGGTACGCTGGTTACGCTCTCCGGGTTGCTTAGTTTGCCGGAGGTGGGCCCCGAAAAACTACCAGCCGTGGTGTTGCTTCACGGTTCAGGTGGCATGGGGGGGTCCGGTTCAATTATCGACGAATGGTCCAGGGAGCTGAACCAGATCGGCATTGCGACGTTCGCTGTCGATAGCTTTTCTGGCCGCGGCATAATCGAGACCGTTACCGATCAGACAAGGCTAGGTCGGCTAAATATGATTGTCGACGCTTATCGCGCGCTTGAGCTACTCGGCAAGCACAGGCAAATCGATCCCGCGCGGATCGCGTGATGGGCTTCTCTCGCGGTGGCCAATCCGCGCTCTATTCGAGCCTCACGCGCTTTCAGCAGGATGCACGGCCCCGCGGATGGCCTGCAGTTCGCGGCACATGTTGGACTGTACGCCATTTGCGGCACGACCTTTCGAGGCGAGGATGATGTGACGAAACCAATTCGGCTTCTTGCACGGTACCGGAGACGATTACGTATCCGTGGTTCCTTGTCGGGCTTTTGTGGAACGTCTTTCAAAGGCCGGAAGGGACATTCGTTTGGTTGAGTATCCTGATGCCCATCACGTGTTTGATGCGCCAGTCTTTAAGGAGGCCAGGAAGCTTGCGACGGCACCTATGACTGCAGGCTGCCAGCTGGCGGAAGTCGACGATGGCGTCATCCTGAACCAGGAGACCAAGCGGCCATTCAGCTACAGGGATGTTTGCGTCGCGAAGGGACCCACGATCGCTTACAACGAGGCAGCCAGCAATCAGGCAAGAGCATACGTTCGGACCTTCATGAAGGAGGTCTTCGCATTGAAGTAACGAACGCTGGCGACAATCCAGGTTTGCGATTGGCGGGGGCTGCTGCCAGATGACACCGATGCAATCGATGAAGCCGGTGGGATCGCCTCGTGTTTGGCATTGCCCTGCCCAGGGTCTTTGCCTGCTCCGGTCATCACCACTAGCTCAGCTTGAGTCGCCAAAGTTGATGCAGATGTGTCAAGTTTCTTGTAATGAGCACAATCTTCCCTTTCCTCTGACGCGACATTATCGCCGAGGCAGTGGTGGAGAAAGCGCTTCGAGCCCGGCTTCGCTCAGTTGGTGACGTGATAAGATCAGACGGTGAGTGCCATGAAGTGGCGATGTCCCGGTAGGGAGCCTAGAATCAACTCGACAAAAGCAAGCTGTCGTTTGACCGTCGTTTTGGAGTGCGTCGATGAGCGAATCTGGCCCTCTGCTATGTCGGACGCATTCTACACACCTCGTCGGTCTAATGCGAAGCCTCGTTAGCATTGAGCACTTGAGCCCAAGAGCGGCGCGGAGCGCCCACAAGGCTCCGCCTCAGACCTACCCTTCACACGCCTCGTCGGTCTGAGGCGGAGCCTCGCTAGAGCTTGCCTCCGCGTGCAAGGCACTGCCGAAACACAGCCGTTCTGTGCCTTTCGGCCGAAGTTCCGCCCCATCCACGACGAAACCCAGCCGCGCGAAGCTGTGCTCGACACTTATCCCGTAGCTCGTCCGACATAGCAGCGCTTCGACTACCAGCTGGTTGAGCTAAGGCGGGTACTACTGACACGACAGCCGCTATCAGAGCAGCCGCGAGCAGGTATGGTGTTCTCTTGGACATCGGCGTCACCTTCAATGCGTAAGTTATGCTGCGCCCGGAGCCGTACCGCGCGCGTAACCGGTAGCGGTAGGGACGTGCGTTTCATCGCACGCCCCCCGCCCAGATCCGTACGTGCGGCTTGCCCGCATACGGCTCCCGCCTCGGGTGTGTGACGGCACAAGTTGCCGTATACGCTCCAGCGCCTTTGACACGCGAGCCTGGCTCGGAGTCCAGTACGTGCTTTGCCGCTGCGTATTCCCCTTGGCCCCAGAGCCGGCTCCGGGATTTTGGACAAGGCGATAAGTGGAGTTTCTGCCTGACAGCGGGCACGCTATGGCCCGCGAATCAGGAGAGACCATGAAGAGGCGACCGCGCCGGAACCACACACCGGCCTTCAAGGCGAAAGTGGCGCTTGCGGCGATCAAGGACGATCGGACGCTTGCACAGCTCGCCGAGCAGTTCGACGTTCACCCCAATCAGATCACAACGTGGAAGGCTCAACTCGAAAGCGGAGCTGCCGACGTTTTCGATCCGGGAGGCGGCGCCGGGGCAGCGCAGCCGGCCGTGGACGTGAAGACGTTGCACGCCAAGATCGGCGAGCTCACGCTGGAGAACGATTTTTTAGAAGGAGCGCTCAGCAAGGCCGGGCTGCTGAGCGCAAGGCGATGATCGACCGTGCACACGATCTGCCGATCACAAAGCAAGCGGCCGCTCTGAACATCAGCCGTGGCAGCGTCTACTCCCTACCACGGCCGGTGCCGGAGGCCGATCTCGCGATCATGCGGCGTCTCGACCAGCTGCACTTGGAGTTCCCCTTCGCCGGCTCGCGGATGTTGCGAGGCCTGCTGGCTGCCGAGGGGTGCAAGATCGGGCGCCGGCATGTAAAGACGCTGATGCGGCGGATGGGGATAGAAGCGCTCTATCGCCGTCCCCGCACGACGACGCCGGAGCCCGGCCACAAGATCTACCCGTATCTGCTGCGCGGGCTGGAGATCACGCGGGCGAACCAAGTCTGGGCGATGGACATCACGTACATCCCGATGGCGCGCGGCTTCGTCTATCTGGCCGTCGTTCTCGACTGGTTCAGCCGTCGCGTGCTGGCGTGGCGATTGTCGATCACAATGGAAGCGGCATTCTGCGTCGAAACGCTGGAGGATGCTTTTGCTCGTCACGGCAAGCCGGAGATCCTCAACACGGACCAGGGCTCGCAATTCACCGGATCGGCCTTCACCGGCGTGCTCGCCGACAACGGCATCGCGATCAGCATGGACGGCAAGGGCGCCTGGCGGGACAACGTGTTCGTCGAGCGTCTATGGCGCAGCGTCAAATACGAGGAGGTGTATCTGCGGGCCTACGACAGCGTCTCCGACGCCCGCAATTCCATTGGCCGTTACCTGGACTTCTACAATGGCCGGCGCCCACACTCGAGCCTTGACGGCGCCACGCCCGATCAGGCCTACTTCAACCTGCTGCCGCTCCGCGCGGCGGCCTAACTCTGGCAGACGCTCCACTTATCGACGCGGAAAATCTGTTCAGACAATCGGAGCCACCGCAGTGGAGTTCGCGCTGGGCGACCCTAGAACACCGGCGTCCGGGCTATTCCCCTGCGGAAGATCAGCCTCCCTATGGAATTTGGCTGTGGAACTTGGCCGCCATAAGGACAATCCTCCCGAGCTACGGTACCACATCGGGCGGTGGAACGTTGAATGATGCTGGACGCGTGGCTTTTCACCACGCATCAGATCACCGTCCGGCCAAGGACCCCGGGCAGCTAGAGTAACGGCACCGGGGTCTCGTTTTTTTCACTCCACTGATTGCTTGACACTCTTACCGACATGTTTGAGTACCAGCGTCGTCTCAAGCCCCGGCTCGCTGTGAGCGGCCGCGTGATCGGGCGGCCGCGCGTGCGCGCGCGTTGGGGACCTTCTCCAGGTCCGCTGCTAACCCCTTCTACCGGCGGGCTCCACTGTCACCCTCCGCGGGGACTACGGCTCGCCAGTGCCAGCATCGCGTTCTTGCCCTGCTCCTGGTCACGCATCCAATCGATGCCGCGGAGGGCGGCGTCCTCGTCACACCGGCCTGAGTATCCACGCACGACCTCGATGAGTTGCGCCCACACGAGGTCGGACAGCCGGTATTCCCGACGGCATGCGAGGTAATGCAGCGCCTTGTCTCGGGCGAACGCCGAGACGGCGAGGCGGCGGGGGCGGAAACGCATGTTCATATGCCGGTTTTCGTTGAGGTGCCGGTGTCAAAGGTTCTTGTCGACGCGGGAGAGCGCGCCGGTGGCGCGCAAGCGACAGGCCCGTCGCGGCAGGGTGCTTGCGAGCCGCCGTTGCCTCGCGTGCCATTTGGGACTTGGCCCGCGCATGTAGTGACGCTCGGGCCGGTAGGGATCGAACAGGGCCCGCCGAGATTGCAGAACAGCTCGGCGACCTCGGTAGCCAGGAGCTGCGCCGCGGGCCCGCTTGCATACGATCGCCCTGATGTTCTTGCCGCGTTCATGACACGCTCCCGCCAGGTTCTTGAGCCTTCGACGGCGCTGCACGCTAGGCCGCATTCCGCACACTGACTTGCTAATGGACGCCAAAGATTTGTTTGGAGTGCCCCTGGCGTTCGCCGCAGGCGGGCGCCCCCAAAGTGCAACCGTTGTTGCACGGGAATGCGAGTACGAAGAATGTTTGTTGCAAAGTGTGAGCTACTTCACACGCGCGGTGCCGCATCGGGCGGCGGAGCGCCGACAGGCGCTTTCCTTCAGTGTTGTCGCGCTTGCGAAGCGCGACGCACACCTTGCGATCGGTGCGCGCGCCTACCGGCGCTCCACCTTGGCACTCTTGCGATGCGGATCCGCGCTTCCGTCACTCGGCATTTCCTCCGGTGACGTGCAGCGAGCTCCTCGCGGCCCGGTCGTAGTGCCCGGCGGTCGGCTTCCGCACCTCCCGAGCCTGCGGTTGCGAGCCGCAGCCGCGGGACGCCAATCTCGCTCCGCCTTCAGGATCGCCTCTAGAAAACGGCCCTCGTGAGCGAGGTGGGCACTTCCTAGCATCATCGCGAAATGTAGTCAATAATAAAGTTCGTAACGAATACGGATTTCGAATCGTATCTGAGGATTGAGTGGACCCATTCGGTTGAAACCAACGTCGGATCTTCAGATCCGGCGGACACGCCGAAATGCTCCCCGTGGACCGAGGCCCGCCACGGCAGCGCGCGGCTCATCCGACGCAGGCGGGAACGCCGACCCGGCACGCCGGACGTGGTAAGGTGGCATGCCGGCCAAAACTCCGCACACCTGCCCGCACTCGCGACCATCGGCGCCCCGTGACGAGGTTACTTATATGAGACGCCGCGATTTCATCGTCCTGCTCGGTGTCGCGGCGTCGGCATATTCGCCGTGCGCCGCGCGAGCGCAGCGACGCACGCACCGGGTCGGTTTCCTGGGCAACTCCACGGCGGCGCTCGAAGCCAATCTCGTCGGTCCCTTCCGCGAAGGATTGCGCGAGCTCGGCTACGAGGAAGGACGAAACATCGTCATCGACTACCGGTGGGCGGAAGGAAGGTACGAGCGATTTCCTTCGCTGGTCGCCGAGCTGCTCGCCGCGAAGGTCGACGTCATCGTGACCGCGGGCACGCCCGCCACCCTCGCGGTCAAGAATGCGACCACGTCGGTGCCTCTGGTCATGGTGGCGGTCGGCGATCCGGTGGGCACCGGCATCACCACCAGCCTTGCGCGGCCGGGCGGCAACATCACGGGGCTGAGCTCGATCGCGCCCGACCTGGAAGGCAAGCGCTTGGAGCTGCTTCGCGAGATCGTTCCGGGGCTAGCGCACGTCGGCAATCTTCTGGAATCCGCTGAACCCGTTTCATGCGGGTTCCTTGCAACAGGCACGCGCCGCCGCCGAGGTCCTGCAGATGAAGCTGCAGGTCCTGGGAGTACGGGCGGCGGAGGAGCTCGACGCTGCATTCGCGCCGTCGTCGAGGAGCGCCCGCATGCGCTGCTCATCCTGGCGGACCGGGTATTCCTGCACAACCGTGCACCCCCTGATGAGCTTCGCCGCCGCGCAACGACTGCCGAGCGTCAATGCATACCGCGAGCTGGTCGAGGTCGGCGGCCTCATATCCTATGGTCCGAGCTACGAGGACATGCACCGGCGCGCCGCGACCTATGTCGACCGCATCCTCAAGGGCGCCAATGCGGGCGATCTGCCGATCGAGCAGCCGACGAAATTCACGCTGATCATCAATCTCAAGGCCGCCAAGGCGCTCGGCCTCGACATGCCGGCGACGCTGATCGCGCGCGCCGACGAGGTGATCGAGTGACGGCACGACGGCGGCATTCGCCGTCACTCTGGTCACGCGCTCGCGAAATCCGTAGGTGGATTTCGCGCGCATCCACGTCTTTCGTGCGGCAAACAAGGCGTGGGTGGCCGGCGCAAGGCCGGCCATGACCACCGATCAATTCGATACCAGCGGAACGCACTGGGGTAAGTATCCCCGGCGGAGCGTCGGGGGCTTTATTGATTGGGCCGCTCAAAGCGGCCGTTGGGGTCGCTGACGCGACCCCGAGTTTCTTTGGGCCACCTGAAGGTGGCCAATCTCACGCCACAAGGGACCCAATTGCTCCAGGCATCTGTTTTGCCTCTTGCTCCTGTTTCCTGATGTACTACCCGTATCACTGCCTCGTTTCGTCCAACGGTTGAAACGAAGAATCCTCTCTGGCCCAGAAGTGCTGCCCTACGAAATTGCGCTTCCTCTCTCCGTGGACAAGAACCGCCAAGTGGATCGCGCTCTTGCCCTTGATGTAGCCGACCACCTGCGAGACCGCGTACTTTGGCGGGATCGAGATCATCATGTGAACATGATCGGGCATGAGATGAACGTCCTCGATCTTGCTTTCCTTCTGCGCGGCAAGTCTTCGGCAACACCTCGCCGAGGTGCCGCCTCTCAACTCGGCGTAGAGCGTCTTTCTCTGCGGCACTTAGGAATGAACACCACATGATATTTGCACTCCCACTTCGTGTGGCTTAGTGCTCTCGTGCTCGTCCATCGTGAAAATCCCTTTCGTCGTGCGTGGTGGCTCCGCCGAGTGGGGGAGTGCGTCGATGGGACAGCTGCCCTTAAAACGTCTCAAACTTCTACTGCCACCCCGGCAGAGCCGGGGGGCTCTCCCTTGGGGGCTAAATCCGGAAACCGGCGGCTCATTCGTCCGCATCGGCGGCGTCGCTTTCGACCACCTGCCAGCCGAGCCGCTCGCACATTGCCCGCAGGCGCGCGCTGTCCTGGTGACGCAGCACCACCAGGCCGGTGCGCATGTCCTTGGCGGCATAGGCGGCATCGCAGCTGGCGTCGTGGCGAATTTGGACGACACGGCCCGATTTCCTGGCCGGTGTCGGGCCGACCGACGCGGCCGGGGGCTTGAGGCCGTCGGTGATCCCCTTGACCGTTTGCGAGGCGCGGATGGGGCCCCGCACCATCGCGATGGCACGCCTGAGCACCTCCTGATCCTCGTCCAGCGCGTCGGGGTTCCGCGGCGCCACCGGCGCGGACGCCGTCGCTCGCAGCGCATCCGGCTCGACGGCGGTGGCCGCGCGCCGCCGGCACGGATTCGTCCGCCATGGCGGCCGCCGACGTCGCTTGCGCGGACGCCGTTTCGATCGGCGCGGCAGCGGCTGTCACGGATGCCGTCGGCGGAGATACCGGTGACGCCGAGGCAGGCGTCGCAGTGTCGTCGGGCACCAGCGCGGCCGCCGACGCCTGACTCGCCTCGAAACACCCGCCGGCGCTCGACCTGGCGACAGCCCCCGCACTCGAACGTCTGATCCTCGTAGCCCGGCACCAGCATGGATTCGTCCCGGATCGCTTCCACCAGCCGCATCTCTGCGCCGCACTCCAAGCACTGCATGGTCTTACGCGCTCCCCACAACTTCCTGCTCGAGCATTTGGCACGCACGCTACGGCATCGAGTTGATCACGCCGTCTTTCGAAGAATGCAAGCACTCGACTGTGTCAGCACCGCGACAAGGACACAACGGCAGCGCTGCTTCGCTTTGGTTCTTGCTTACCTTCCCGGGATCGTCCACGTCTGGAGACACCCTGCTTCACCGGCACGCCTGCATTCGCGCCGGCCTGCGATCGCTGCGGGCAGGGGGCGAGCGCGGCAGCACAGTCACGCATGCCAGTCATGTGGGTGGCGACCGCACCGGTCGATCGCGACGCTGTACATTGTACGTCCCCACCTGCCCCGCCCCCCATTCCCGGAGCAACGTTCGTGGCCTCGCAGCACGGACCTGATGAAGCCACCAAAGCGAGACTGATGCTCGTGCTGCTCGCCCTCGTCTGGGGACTGAGCTGGCCGATCATGAAGATTGCGCTGGACGAGATCGGGGTCTTTACGCTGCGGGCCTGGGGCTTCTCCCTCAGCGCACTGTCCCTGTTCGCCCTGATCCGCCTGCAGCGCCGCAATCCCTCGCTCTCCCGCGCGGCGCGCCTGGCTGCATGTGGGCGTCGCCAGTCTCTTCAATGTCGTCGGCTTCGCACTGTTCAGCTCATTTGCACAGCTCGACGCCACCACCTCGCGCGTGGTGATCGTCAACTACTCGATGCCGGTGTGGAGCAGCCTGATGGCCTGGCTGGTTCTCGGGGAGCGACTGACCACGCGAACGAGCATCGGGCTGGCGCTCTGCATCGGCGGGCTGGTCATGCTGGTCTATCCGGTGGCGGTGACGCAATCGCCATCCGGGTTGCTGCTGGCACTCGGCTGCGCCCTGTGCTGGGCTGCCGGCACCGTCTACATGAAGTGGGCGCGCATCCCGGGCGACCTCCTCGCCATCACCGCCTGGCAGATCGCGATCGGCGCGGTGGTGTTCGTCGCCGGCTTGATCGTGATCCAGGGCATCCCGACGCCGTCGTCGGTGTCGCCTCAGGCCATCCTGGCGGTGCTCTACAACGGCCTGATCGGAACCGGCTTCGCCTATGTCCTCTGGTTCGCCATCATCGAGCGGCTGCCGACCGCGACGGCCGCGCTCGGCTCGCTCGCCACCCCGGTGGTCGGCGTATTGAGCTCCATGCTGATGCTGGGCGAGCATCCGACGATCGCGGACCTGATCGGCTTTGCACTGATCTTTGCGGCCGCGGCGTGCGTGCTGGTGCAATCGGGCGGGCGCGCAGCGACACAAGCATCGTGACGGGTGGCCGGCGATCGGGACACCCGTCGGCGAACGGCTCTTCGGCTCGTCTGCGATTACCTCGCCGTCACGCCCGTTCGCGGTCGAGGGCGGCATCGAGCAGCCGTCGGCACTCGTTGAGCTCACGCAGCGCCGCCTGCAGCTTCTGCGCATCGGCGCCTGTCAGGCCCGCAGGTGCAGCCGGCGTCGGTGCCGCGCCCTCGATGGCCTCCGCCGCCTCGTCGGGCTCGTCGGGCTCGTCGTCGGCCGGCTGAAAGCCCGGCTGCGGCGCGCCCGGCTGCCAGACGCTCTGCACGAAACGTACGCCTTGCTCGCGCAACAAGCGCTGGACGCCGCGGATGGTGTAACCCTCGCCGTAAAGAAGATGACGGATGCCGCGCAGAAGATCCACATCGTCGGGGCGATAATAGCGCCGGCCCCCGCCGCGCTTCATCGGCTTGATCTCGCGAAAGCGGCTTTCCCAGAATCGCAGCACGTGCTGCGGAACGTCGAGTCCTTCCGCCACCTCGCTGATGGTCCGGAATGCGTCCGGTGATTTCTCCACTGCTGTTCCCTCTCGAAGCAGCCGGGTCGCTATTTCAGTCCTTCCGAGACGGCGTTGATGCGCTGCTTGAGGATCGCGGACGGCTTGAACACCATGACCCGGCGCGGCGAGATCGGCACTTCCTTGCCGGTCTTGGGATTGCGCCCGATCCGCTGGCCCTTCTTGCGCACCACGAAGGAACCGAAGGATGAAAGCTTCACCGTCTCCCCCCGCTCGAGGCAATCGGTGATCTCCTTCAGAACGAGCTCTACCAGCGTTGCCGATTCCGTGCGCGACAGTCCCACCTTCTGGTAGACCGCCTCGCACAGATCCGCACGTGTCACCGTTTTTCCTGCCATCGCCAGCCCCGCCTTCGGCGACCACATATCCCTCTGAATTATCAAACGATATTAGTTCGGGCCGGCATGGTCAACGGGGGCAATGGCGGCGGTTTTCCGCTTTCTCGCTTGTGGAATGGCAATTTGAATGCCGCCGGAGCGCCGGAGTCGCAGCGATTGCGGGGCACCTGCAAGCCTTCGAGCCGCGGCGTCGTCACCACCGCAGCAGCGCCGCCCCCCAGGTGAAGCCGCCCCCCATCGCTTCCAGCATCACCAGGTCGTCTCGCTTGATGCGGCCGTCGGCGACGGCCGCCGTCAGCGCCAGCGGGATCGAAGCCGCGGACGTGTTGCCGTGCTTGATCACGGTGGAGACCACCTTCTCCGATGGTATGCCGAGCTTCCTGGCGCTGTCGTCGATGATGCGCTGGTTGGCCTGGTGCGGCACGAACCAGTCGATGTCGTCGGCGCGGTAGCCGGTCGCCTTGAATGCATCCTCGATCACGTCGGTGATCATCGCCACCGCGTGCTTGAACACGGCACGGCCTTCCATGCGAAGATGCCCGACGGTCCCGGTGGAGGACGGGCCGCCATCGACATAGAGCTTGGTCTTGTGACGGCCGTCGGAGCGCAGATGCGTCGTGAGGATACCGCGATCCGCGCGCGTGCCCGGCTGCACCTGCGCTTCCACCACCACGGCGCCGGCGCCGTCGCCGAACAGCACGCAGGTCGTGCGGTCCTTCCAGTCGAGGATGCGCGAAAAGGTCTCCGAGCCGATCACCAATGCACGCTTGAACGCCCCGGTCTTGAGCAGGCCGTCGACGGTCGCGAGCGCGAACACGAAGCCGGAGCATACCGCCTGCAGATCGAAGGCCGCGCCGTGGGTGATCCCGAGACCGGCCTGGACGGAGACCGCGCTCGCGGGAAAAGTGTTGTCCGGCGTCGAGGTGGCGAGCACGATCAGATCGACCGACTGGGCATCGATGCCGGCCGACGGCAAGCGCGGCACGCGCGGCCTTCAGCCCCATGTCGGAGGTGGTCTCGCCGGCGGCGGCGATGCGCCGCTCGCGAATGCCGGTGCGCTGGGTGATCCATTCGTCGGATGTGTCGACCATCCGCGACAGCTCGGCATTGGTGAGGACCCGGCTCGGCAGATAGCTGCCGCAGCCGAGCACGACGGACCGCATGATGGTCACGAGGCCGCCCCTCCGACCACACGCGGCGTGGCGGCGTCACGCCGCTGCGGTGCGAGTGTCTGGCTGACCTTGGCGAGCAAGTCCCGGCACACCATCTCGTAGCCGAGGTCGACCGCATAGGCGAAACCTTCGGCATCGGTGCCGCCGTGGCTCTTGATGACGATGCCGTTGAGGCCGAGAAAAACGCCGCCGTTGGCCTTGCGCGGATCCATCTTGTCGGCGAGCGCGCGGAAGGCGCGCCGCGCCAGCAGGTATCCCAGCCTGGTCTGCCAGGTGCGACCCATTTCATGCTTGAGGTAGTGGCCCAACTGGCGCGCTGTCCCCTCGGCCGCCTTGAGCGCGATGTTGCCGGCAAACCCTTCGGTCACCACCACGTGCACCGTTCCCTTGCCGATGTCGTCCCCTTCGACGAACCCCGAATACTGGAAATGCGGCCATTGGCCCTCGCGCAGCATCCGGCCGGCATCGCGAACCTCCTCCAGGCCCTTCGCCTCCTCCACTCCGATATTGAGAAGACCTACGGTCGGACGATCGAGACCGAACACCACTCGTGCCATGGCGCTGCCCATCGCGGCAAGGTTGACGAGGTGGGCGGCATCGGCGCCGATCGAGGCGCCGAGATCGAGCACGATCGACTCGCCCTTCAGCGTCGGCCAGATCGCGGCAATGGCCGGGCGCTCGATGCCGGCCATGGTCTTGAGCTCGAACTTGGCCATGGCCATCAGCGCACCGGTGTTTCCCGCCGAAACCGCGACGTCCGCATCACCCTTCTTGACGGCGTCGATAGCGAGCCACATCGAGGACTTCCAGCGCCCCTTGCGAAGCGCCTGGCTCGGCTTGTCGTCCATCTTGATCGCCACATCGGTATGCACGATGCGCGAGGCCTGCTTGAGCCGCGGGCGAGCGTCGACGAGCGGCTCGATCGCCGCACGATCGCCGAACAGCAGGAATTCGATGCCTGGATGGCGGGCGAGTGAAAGTTCCGCCCCCGGAACGACCACTGCTGCCCCATGGTCTCCCCCCATGGCGTCGAGCGCGATGCGGACTTTATGGGGCATGAAACGAGAATAGCGCGTCGGCGGCGGGCACAACAGGGGGATCAATCCTGCTCCCCGCCTGGACCTTTCTTTCGTCCGTCCTTCAGCGCAGCGAGCGCGGCGAACGGATGCGCGCGAGTCGTCCGCGGCGACCGGTGTCTGGAACACGGCATCCGGCTTGCGCGGATAGGGATCGATGGCGAGCAGAAGGAACTCGGTCGCGATCCTGCCGAGGTCGATCGTGCCGTTGACCAGCGGCTCCGGATCGTCGTCGAGGGGAACCTCGAGCTCGCCGCCCTGGCGGACTTGAGACGAGGTGGGCGTGAAGACGAGGTCGATCGGCTCGTCGATCTCGTTCTCGATCGGCTCGAGCGTCACGACGCAGGTCTGCCCTACCCGTGCCGACACGCGGCCGATCACATGCAGACCGCTGCGTCCGTACTGCGTCACGTCGAAGCTCGCCTCGAGACGCGGCACGGCGGACAGTCCGGCGAGCCTGGCGATGGCGGAGCGCGTCTGCCGGTCGGCAACGAGGTCGAGATGGCGCCCGGTTTCGGGCACCTCGCTCAGTGCGACCGGCGCGCTCCAGGGGTGCTCGCGTGCAGGGGTGCTCGCGTGCGGGCATGCGCTCGGACTTCGCCATCGTCATCGCCTCGACCGGTCAGGCTCGGATCGACACCTGCGCTGGATGAGACTGCGCGGGATCGGGAAAAGCGAGCTCGCCGCGCTCGAAGCCATCCTGGGCCTGCAGCCTGCAGACGGCCGCACGCACATAGGCCGCCAGCCGCCGTGGCTCCTTCCGGCTCGGGTGCGCCGGCAAATACATTGCGCTCGAGCGCCGCCGCCAGGAGGCCTTCGTCCGGCGAGGCGAGCGCCGCTCCGTACGCCCGCAGCCGGCCATAGAAGGCCTCGCCGACCCGCCGCATCTTTCGCGGCACCGCCAGATCGCCCACGCCCATCTCGCGCATGCTGCCGTCCATGTCCGTGCAGAACCTGTCGAATACGCCTTGGCCGAGCCTGCGGGCGGGCTCGGGCCGTTGCTCCAGATGCCGCACCAGCAATACGGAATGCAGCGTGACCATCTCGAAACGCCCGTTGACCGTATCCGGGACCCGATAGATCTGGTAGAAAAGCGGAGCGCGCGCCTGTGCCACGATCGTGCCATAGAGTGACGCGATGATCTCGTCCCGCGGGGCGCGGCGAAACAGGCGCAATATCATTGGGTTAGCTCGGCGGCCCCGGTCGATCGGGCGGTTCGGGCAGAGGGGGATACCGCCGGTGCCTCGGCAATGCCGGCGGGTGCAGTGATGATATGGGGACGGACAGCCGAATGAACAGACCGATTCGTCCGCCTGCACGGATCGCCGCCAGGGCGAGCGACCGCGGCGCTGGCGTTGGGCCTGCTGCTCGGGGGCTGCTTCTCGGAGACCTACCAACGCGGCTACATCGTGCCCGACGGCGCGCTCGAGCAGATCCCGATCGGATCGACGCAGGAGCAGGTGCTGATCGTGATGGGCACGCCGTCGACGGTCGCCACCGTGAGCGGAGAGGCCTTCTACTATATTTCGCAGCGCGCGGAGCGTCCGGTCAATTTCATGCAGCAGCGGGTGGTCGATCAACGCGTCGTGGCAGTCTATTTCGACAAGAACCGCCGGGTGGAACGGCTCGCCAATTACGGCATGAAGGACGGCAAGGTCTTCGACTTCGTCACCCGCACCACGCCGACGGGCGGAAAGGACTTCGCCTACCTCAACGCAATGTTCAAGATTTTCTAGCGTACTATCGATAACGCTGACCGTCGTGGCCGGGCTTGTCCCGGCCAGCCACGCCTTTGCTGCCGCCCGAGAGACGTGGATGCAGCGCGACAAGCGCGCGCTTGACCTCGCCCTTGCTCAGTGCGCCATCACCGCCAGCATCAACAGCGCCACGATGTTGGTTATCTTGATCATCGGGTTCACCGCAGGACCGGCCGTGTCCTTGTAGGGATCACCGACGGTGTCACCGGTCACCGCGGCCTTGTGCGGCTCCGAGCCCTTGCCGCCGTAATTGCCGTCCTCGATGTATTTCTTGGCGTTGTCCCATGCGCCGCCGCCCGAGGTCATCGAGATCGCGACGAACAGGCCGGTGACGATCACGCCGAGCAGCATGGCGCCCACCGCCGAGAAGCCCGCCGACTTGCCCTCGGCGCCGCCGCCCGCGACCCAGTAGATCAGGAAATAGACCACGATCGGCGACAGCACCGGCAGCAGCGAGGGAACGATCATTTCCTTGATCGCCGCCACGGTGAGCAGATCGACCGCCTTGCCGTAGTCCGGCTTGTCGGTTCCCTTCATGATGCCCGGCTTCTCGCGAAACTGCCGGCGCACCTCCTCCACGATCGAGGACGCCGCGCGGCCGACCGCGGTCATCCCGAGCGCACCGAACAGATAGGGCAGCAGGCCGCCGAACAGGAGGCCCACCACGACGTACGGATTGTTGAGCGAGAAGTCGAGCTTGATGCCCTGAAAGTAGGGATGCGTGGCCGCATTCGAGATGAAGAACTGGAGATCCTGATTGTAGGCCGCGAACAGGACCAGGGCGCCGAGCCCGGCGGAACCGATCGCATAACCCTTGGTCACGGCCTTGGTGGTGTTGCCGACCGCGTCGAGCGCGTCGGTCGACTTGCGCACCTCCTTCGGCAAGCCCGCCATCTCGGCAATGCCGCCGGCATTGTCGGTGACGGGGCCGAAAGCGTCGAGCGCGACGATCATGCCGGCGAGCGCGAGCATGGTGGTCACTGCAATCGCGATCCCGAACAGACCCGCGAGCTTGTACGTCGCCAGGATGCCGACGATGATGACGATGGTCGGCAGCGCCGTCGATTCGAGCGACACCGCGAGACCCTGGATGATGTTGGTGCCGTGGCCCGTGACCGAGGCCTTGGCGATCGACTGCACCGGGCGGAAATGCGTGCCGGTGTAGTATTCGGTGATCCACACGATCAGCCCGGTGACGGCGAGCCCGACGATGCCGCAGACGAACAGCGAGGTGCCGGTGTAGGTCTGGCCGGGCACGGTTCCGAAGCCGACCAGGAGGTGGGTCACCAATGCGACGCCGGCGAGCGAGAGCACGCCGGTCGCGATCAGGCCGCGGTAGAGCGCACCCATGATCGACTGGTTCGCGGGCAGCTTGACGAAGAACGTGCCGATGATCGACGTAATGATGCAGATGCCACCGATGGCCAGCGGATAGGTCATCATCTTGAGCAGCACGTCGGCACCGGCGGTGCGGAAGAAGATCGCCGCCAGCACCATGGTGGCGACCGTGGTCACCGCATAGGTCTCGAACAGGTCGGCCGCCATGCCGGCGCAGTCGCCGACATTGTCGCCGACGTTGTCGGCGATGGTGGCGGGATTGCGCGGATCGTCCTCCGGGATGCCGGCCTCGACCTTGCCGACGAGGTCGCCGCCCACGTCGGCACCCTTGGTGAAGATGCCGCCGCCGAGACGGGCAAAGATCGAGATCAGGGATGCGCCGAACCCGAGCGCCACCAGCGCGTCGACCACGGTACGCGATTCCGGCGCATATTTCAGGGAGCCCACGAGGAAACCGAAATACAGGGTGACGCCGAGCAGCGCGAGGCCCGCGACCAGGAGCCCGGTGATGGCCCCGGCCTTGAAAGCGAGCTCGAGCCCGCCCGCCAGCGAGACGGTCGCCGCCTGCGCGGTCCGCACATTGGCACGCACCGACACGTTCATGCCGATGAACCCGGTCGCGCCCGAAAGCACCGCGCCGATCAGGAATCCCAACGCCACCAGCCAGCCGAGGAAATAGACGATGATCAGGAAGATCACGACGCCGACGATGCCGATGGTGGTGTACTGGCGCTTGAGATAGGCCTGCGCTCCCTCACGCACCGCCGCCGCGATCTCCTGCATGCGCGCGGTGCCGGGATCGGAGGCCAGCACCGATCGGGTCGCCCAGGCGGCATAGACGATGGCGAGCGCGCCACAAAGCACGATCAACCAGAGAGCTGTCATCGTTCAAACCCCCGATTGGCGGAGCGCGCGGGCCGAACGGCCCCCCGCCGCCGCTGACGCCGGATCGGAAGCACCGCCCCTGCCCGGCCGAAGTCGCGCGGGATATAGCCAAAAACGGCGGTGCGACGCAACGAGCGAAAATACTGCGATTTCTGGAGCTTCCTGCCCGTGAGCACCGGCCGGCAGGGGGTCGTGCGCCGAACCGTTGCTACCCGGTCGCCTCCGCCCGCGTGCGCAGCGCGCCCCACGCGAGCAGCGCTGCCGCCACCAGCACGACCGGGAACACCACCTCGTTCACCGTGGTCCAGCCGAAGTTGACCAGCAGCATGCCGGACGAGAACGAGCCGATCGCCATGGATCCGAACACGAGGAAATCGTTGAAGGCCTGCACCTTGTTGCGCTCGGTTGCCCGATGGCACGCCGTCACCATGGTGGTCGCGCCGATGAAGGCGAAGTTCCAGCCGACACCGAGCAGCGTCAAGGCGATCCAGAAATGCCAGAGCGAAATGCCGGAGATGCCGATCGCCGCCGCGACGATCAGGAGGCCCAAGTCCCAGGCCGGTGACGCGCTCGAGGCCGAAGCGGACAATGAGCCCGCCGGTGACGAAGCTCGGTGCGTACATGCCGAGCACGTGCCATTGCAGGCCGAGGGTGGCCTCGGTGACCGAGTGGTTGCACATGACCATGGCGAGCGGTGCGGAGGTCATGACCATGTTCATCATCGAATAGGCGGCCACCCCGCAGGCGACCGCAATGATGAAGCGCGGCTCTCGCGCAATCTCGCTCAACGGGCGGCCGTCGCCCGCGGCCGAGGGCGGCGGCGGCCGAGGAATGTTGACGAGCATCAGCACGCCGGCGGAGACCAGGGCGAGCAACGACTGGCCGAGGAAGGTTGCAGCGAACAGATAGGGCGGCAGCAGATCCTTGGTGGCGATGACGAGTTGCGCTCCGACGACGCCGGCGAGGACGCCGCCGAACAGCACCCACGAGATCGCCTTCGGGCGGAATTCGTCGCTCGCGGTGTCGGCAGCGGCGAAACGGTAGGAGTTGTGGGCGGACGCATAGAAGCCGCTGAACATCGCACCGACGTTGAACAGCAGGAACGAGCCCCGCAGCACGGCGAGGCAACAGATCAATCCGGCGACTACACCGCAAGCGGTTCCGATCTGCAGCGCATTGCGCCGGCCCAGGCGCCGCGACAGTGCGCCCAGCGGCAGCGTACCCATCCAGAGACCGAGAACGAAGATGCTGATCGGAAGGGTGGCAAGCCCCTTGTCGGGGGCCAGCATGGTGCCCACGATGCCCGCGGTCGCCACCAGAACGGTGTTGTTGCCGCCGGCCAGCGCCTGCGTGACCGCCAGCACCCGCGCGTTGCGGCGGGCCAGGCGGTCGCCTTCCGTTGCATCCAATGCCGGTTCGGCGAGCGCCGACATCGCATTCTCCGAACAGGGATCCGTCGAGAAGGGTTTTCTTCATATCGGCCGGTCGACGACCAAGCCACCATCCGGAACGCATGACTGGTAGTCGGATCGCCCGGGAAAACCGCCGGTCCGAGTGTTCACGGCACTTGTTCCCATGTTGGGAACATGACCATATCGCAATTCTAAGGGAAGCCTGTGATGCAGATACGGCCGATCCGTACAGACAAGGATCACCGGGCCGCTCTCGCCGAGATCGAGACCTGATGGGGCGCGCCGGAGGGCGCCGAGGGAGGCGACAGGCTGGACGTGCTCCTCGCGCTCGTCGAAATATACGAAGCGAAGCGATGGCCGATCGAAGATTCCGGTTGACCTTCCGGTCCGTCCTTACAGGACCGGACGAGCGGCTCGAGAGCAGCATTCTCGTGACCGTGGCTTTCGAGAATGGCGCGCCGATCAGGGCCGCCAGGCGCCCGGATGACGCACGCCCACCGAGCGCGCCCCCGCCGGACCGCGCGCACCGACCTGGCCGAGAACCGACTTCGTCTCGTCGATGATGAGGTCGATGACGTGTCCCGGCCCGTGAGGGCCGAGCGCACCCAGACCCCACAGGAAGGCCTTGCCGGCGAACGCGGCATCCGCGCCCAGCGCCATGGCCCGCACCACGTCGAGCCCCGAGCGGACGCCGGAGTCCAGCATCACCGCGGCACGACCGGCGACCGCGCGCACGACCGCGGGAAGCGCGTCGATCGCCGCCGGCAGGCCCTCCACCTGGCGTCCGCCATGATTCGACACCACGAGCCCGTCGACCCCGAGCGAAACGCATCGCTCGGCATCGGCGGGATCCAAGATGCCCTTCACCACCAGCGGGCGCTTCCAGCGCTCGCGGTAGCGTGCGACCTCGTCCCACGTGAAGGCGCCGCCCATCTCGCGCCGCACGAACCCGGCAACCTCGTCGACGTCGGCGGAGTCGGGCGTATAGGGCTTGAGATTGCCGAAGCGCGGCTGCCCGTGTCGCCACAACGACCCCAGATAGCCGGGCGAGGTCAGAATGCCGGCGATCATGCGCAGATCCGGGCGGAACGGCGAGGTGATGCCCGCCGCCACCTCGCGCGACCGCGTCGTGCGCACCGGTACGTCGACGGTGAGCACGAGCACGTGCACGCCGCACGCGGCGGCGCGCCTGACCAGATCGAAGCCGATGGCGTGCTCGTGGCGCCAGCAGCGATAGAGCTGGAACCAGAGCACGTCGGGCGCGATCTCCGCGGCGCGCTCCACGGTCATCCCCCCGACCAGTCCCAGCGTGTAGGGCACGCGCGCGCGCTGCGCCGCTGCGGCGAGATGCTGGTCGGCGCCGGGCCAAACGATCGAAGGGCCGCCCATCGGCGCAACCCCGATCGGAGCCGCGTAGCGCCTGCCGAGCAACTCGATGTCGAGCGGCGGAAGCGCCGTGGTGACGCCGTATCGCGGCATCAGCTCGATCGCGTCGAGCGCACTCCAGTTGCGCGCGATGCCGCCGTCCGAGCCGGCACCGCCGTCCATGTACTCGAACGCGAAGCGCGGCAGGCGACGACGGGCATGCTCGCGCAGATAAGCCACCGTCGGGAAACGGCGATGGAGGGCGACGAAATCCGGATTGTCGGCCGGCGTATACGTTTTCTCGGCGGCCGGTGCGGTCGTATCGAGCATGGGGCCCCTTGCCTTTTGCTCGACACTACAGTGCTTCGGCACAGGCGGCCAGCGGCGCCGCGGTTGCCGCGCGGTGAGCGGCGCGCGGACGTCCTCAGAAATGGCTGAACGACGGACGAGGGAGCGTCAGCGGCTTCCTGCCGGCATCCAGAAAGCGAGCCTCCCCTTTCCCCGCGACGATTTTTCCGATCTCGGTGACCGCGACGCCGGCAGCCGACGCCTGTCGGCGAAAAGCCTCGATCTTGCCGCCGGGCATCGACGCGAGGACCTCGTAGTCGTCGCCCCCGGTCACGATCGTCTCGAGCAAGGCGGGCTCCTTCGCGAGGAGCGCACGGGCCGCATCGGAAAGCGGCACCCGCGCAACCTCGACCTCCGCGTCGACCCCGGAGGTGCGGCAGAGCTTCCCGAGATCGCCCGCAAGTCCGTCGGACACGTCGATCGCCGCCGAGGCGTGCGCGCCCAGGAGCTCCGCGATCGCATTGCGCGGCTCCGGCAACAGATAGCGTTCCGCCAGCTTGTCCCGTTGATCTCGTGCAAGACCGCGGCGCTCCGCCATGGTCGGGTCGCGCCTGAGCAGGAGCCCGAGCGCGGCATCGCCGATGGTGCCGGTCACCATGATCCGATCTCCCGGCTTGGCGCCGGCGCGGCGCACCATCCGGCCGTGCGGCACCGCACCGACGGCGGTGACCGAGATTGCAACGGGGCCGACCGTGCGAACGGTATCGCCGCCGAGCAACGCACAGCCGAATCGCTCGGCATCCGCTCCGAGCCCGCGTGCAAACTCCGCCAGCCACGTATCGTCGACCTGTTGCGGCAGCGCCAAGGTGAGCAGGAAGCCGAGCGGACGCGCGCCCTTGGCGGCTAGGTCGGACAAGTTCACCCGCAACGCTTTCCTGGCGACCGTGTCGGGCGGATCGTCGGGAAGAAAGTGGATGCCGGCTACGATCGCGTCGGCGGTGAGCACGAGATCGCATCCGGCGGGCGGCGTCAGGGCCGCCGCGTCGTCAGCGAGCCCGAATGCGCCGGGATACCGGGCGAGAGGCTTGAAATGGCGGGCGATCAGACGGTCCTCGCCCGACTCGGCCGTCTCGTCACCGCTCATCGCGGTCGCTTGTGCAAATGACTGATCACGATCGCCATGATACCCTTCCTCGAACGCAAATGGGCAAGGTTTCACCCGGCCACGCGATGCAAGCGGAAGCGTTCGATCTCTACGCGCCGGAAATCGATTCCGATCCGTTCCCGCACTACGAGATCCTGCGCGAGCAATATCCCTGCTATTGGAGCGAGAGCGGCGAGCTGTGGATCCTCTCGCGCTACGACGACATCGTTCAGGCGGCGCGCGACTGGGAGACCTTCTCGTCGTCCCAGGGCAACATGATCGACGAGCTTCCCGGCCGGGCCGGCGCCACGCTGGGCACCACCGACCCGCCCCGCCACGACCGACTGCGAGCGCTGAGCCAGGCCGCCTTCACGCGCAAGAACATCGAGCATCTGATTGCGCCCACGCTCGTGATCGCGGACCGCTCGCTCGACCGCATCTGCGAAAACAGACGGTTCGAATTAGTCAACGATTTCTCCAGCCAGATCACGGTCGGCCTGCTGTTTCGCACCATGGGCCTGCCCGAGCGCGATCATGCCGACATCCGCCGCAAGGTCATCCTCGCGGTCTCGACCGACAAATCCGCGAAGGGCCGTACCGCGGAGCACGTCGCCGCCTTCGCGGAATTGAGCGAATTCCTCGCCTCCGAAGTGGCGATACGGCGGAAGCATCCGACCGACGATCTCATCACCCATCTCGCCGAGGCCGAGGTCGACGGCGACCGGCTGTCCGAGCGCGAGATCGTGCTGACGACCGCCACCTTCGTGATGGCAGGGGTGGAATCGCTGTCGAGCTTCATGAGCATGTTCGCGCTCAACCTCCACGATCATCCCGAGGCGCGTCGCCGCCTCGTCGCTGATCCTGCCCTGATCGAGCCGGCAATCGATGAATCGCTGCGTTTCAACACCTCGGCGCAGCGCTTCAAGCGCACGGCCACGCGCGAGATCGAACTGCACGGCGAGCGAATGCGCGCCGGCGACAAGGTTGCGCTCGCATTCGGATCCGGCAACCGCGATCGACGCAAATTCCCCAATCCCGATGCGTATGAAATCGAGCGGCGACCCCAGGGTCACCTCGGTTTCGGCTCCGGCAAGCACTTCTGCCTCGGCAGCCAGATGGCCCGCCTCGTCACCAAGGTTGCAATGCAACGATTTCTCGAACGCGTGCCGGAGTTCCATCTGACGGCCGAACGGCTCGCCTGGAACTCCTCATCGAATTTTCGCAGCCCCGTGGCGCTCCCGTTCTCCATCGACTGACCGCAAGCCCCGGGCCGGTTTCACAAATCCGTTAGTCCGACATCGGTCGCCTCTCACAGTTTTGTGCGTTGCAACATTGCCCTGTGCACCGCACATCCCGGTCATCGAAGCTGCAACAGGAGACGCGACATGAAGACCATTATCGCATTTGCCGCACTGGCTGCCGCGACCGCTTCGCCCGTGCTCGCGCAACAGGCGCAACGCGGCGGTCCCAACGCCGTCTATTCCGGCGATCAGTATCTCGGAGCCGATCCCGATCCGAACGTGCGGTTCGACCTGCGGCGCGAGCAGAACTGGCGCAACGGCGGCTATTGATTTCTGCGTTCAACCATCCGCGCATGCCCCGGGCGAACTGCCCGGGGCATCGCCGTCCACTCTGATTTTGACCGACCGCACCAGGATTCCTCGCCTTGGGGAGTCCGGAACGAGGAGGAAGGCAATGAGCGTCACGACAAGAAGCGCAATCGCACTCGGCATTGCCCTGGCGTCGGCAACGGCGCCATCGCAGACCTCGGCGTTTCCCAACCCGGAGAGCGGCCTGGCCGCACCATTCTCCCCGAACGGCACGATCTACCGCCCCGAATGCCGGGCGATCGTGGAGGCCTCCTCGGTGTGCGGCGGCGGTGATCGGTGAGCCGATGTCGGTGCGGCGTTCGACAACGCAGCGAACTCATTCGGTCGCGTACTGGAACTCGTCGGCGCGGAACCGGCGCGCCAACTGGTCGAGCACCGCGTTGACCATCCCGGTCTCGTCCTTGTCGACGAAGGCGTGGGCGACATCCACATACTCGGAGACGACGACGCGCGCCGGCACGTCGTTGCGGTGTCCGAGCTCATAGGCGCCTGCCCGCAGGACTGCCCGCAGGATCGCCTCGATGCGCTTGAGCGGCCAACCGCGCGACAGTACGTCATCGATCAGCGGATCGAGGCTGCGCTGCTCGCGCAGAACGCCGGTCACGACATCGCGGAAGAACGCCGCCTCCGCAGGCAGGTACTGGGCGCCTTCGACCTCGCGGCCGATCCAATGGCTCTCGAACTCGGCAAGAATGTCGTTCAATCCGGTGCCCGCGATGTCCATCTGATAGAGCGCCTGCACCGCGGCGAGCCTTGCGGCGCCACGACGATTGGCCTTGCGTGCATCCTTTTGCGTCGAGCCTCGCGCCATGGTTCAGCCCACGACCAGCGCGCGCTTGAGACGCACGAGCGCGAGCGCGGCACGCGCGGCATCGCCACCCTTGTCGGCTTCCTGCGGCCGCGCCCGCACCCAGGCCTGGACATCGGTGTCGACGGTGAGGATGCCGTTGCCGATCGGCACCCCGCGCGCAACCGACAGTTGCAGCAGCGCGCGCGCCAATTCCTGCGCGACGATCTCGAAATGCAGCGTCTCGCCGCGGATGACGCAGCCGAGCGCGACCACGCCCTCGTAGGGTCTGCCTGCACGCTCGGCGGCATCGAGTGCGATCGCGATGGCGGGAGCCACTTCGAGCGAGCCGGGTACGCTCAATCGCTCGAAGGCCACTCCCGCTTGCGCCAGCACACGCGTGGCGCCGTCGAGCAGGGCATCGGCGATGTCTTCGTAGAAACGCGCCTCCACGATCAGGACACGCGCCCCCTCGAGGTCGCGTTCGTCCTTGCCCGTGGATCTGCGCGGCTCGGCCATGCTGTCGCTCCGGCGTCTCGCCGTGGTAGCAAGCCGCGAGCAGAAGGGGCAATCGCTTTGTTTCGCCCGCGGCGGCACAGTGCGCGCACGCCGGAACGGTGCACGATCCGCCTCGCAGCGAGCGGCTATGCCGGTTTCATCAGGCGCGCGGCGTAACGAGCCATGAGGTCGACTTCGAGATTCGCCGCATCGCCGGATGCGAGCGTCCCCAGCGTCGTCACCGCGAGCGTGTGGGGGATGATCAGGACCGAGAACGCCGCGCCGGCGGCCTCGTTGACGGTCAGCGAAACGCCATCGACGGCGACAGAGCCTTTGGGCGCAATGAAGCGGGCGAGCTCCCCGGGCACGCGGAACGTGAGCCGCGCCATCTCCGTCAAGTCCTCGCGCATGGTCAAGGCGGCGACGCCGTCGGCATGGCCGGCGACGAGGTGTCCGCCCAGCTCGTCGCCGATCCTGAGCGCACGCTCGAGATTGATGCGGCTTCCGCTGCGCCAATTGCCGACAGTGGTCACCCGCAAGGTTTCGGCGGCGGCATCGACCGCGAACCAGCCGCGATCGCCGTCCTTGCCGCGCTCCACCACCGTGAGGCAGACCCCGCTGCAGGCGATCGAGGCACCGATCGCGATTGCATCGCAATCGTAGCCGCAGGCGATCCTGATCCGCGCGAGGCCCGCGGCCCGCGGCACGACCGCGACCACTTCGCCGATATCGGTGACGATGCCGGTGAACATGCTCAGATCCGCTCGAGCATCTCGACCGTGTCGGCGCCGATCGTTTCGCTGCCGACCACCTTCAGTCGTGATGATCCAGTCAATGCGGAAAGCGGCAGCGCTTCGAGGGCATCGATGCCATCCGCTCCGATCTCGGTCAGGCGAGCGCAGCAGCACGGCCTCGTCGACCAGGTCGGCGCGAACAAGGGCCGCGGCGAGAATAGGCCCCGCCTCGACCATGAGCCGGGTGATGCCGCGCGCCGCCAGACGTTTCAGCACCGCGGCGAGATCGAGCCTGCCGCCGACGCTCGCAACCCGCAGGACTTCGACGCCCCGCCCCGCCAGCGCCTGCTCGCGCTCGCGCGGCGCGCCCTCGCCGGCCACCACCCAAACCGGCGGCGCACCCGCCGTCGAGACGAGCCTGCTCGCGAGCGGCAGCCGCAGCATCCCGTCGAGCACCACGCGCACCGGCGAATGCATCCCGGGGAGACGGCAGGTGAGCAGAGGGTCGTCCGCCAGCGCGGTTCCGATGCCGGTCAGCACCGCGTCGTTGCGCGCGCGCATCAGGTGAACGCGCGTGGTGGCGGCTGCACCGGTGATCCTCACCGGCTTGCGGCCCGCCAGGCCGGCCTTCCCGTCGGCGGAAACGGCAAGCTTGAGCGTCACGTTCGGTCGGCCGTCCTGCATGCGCCGGATGTGGCCGGCATGGGTGCGCCGTGCTTCTTCGGCGCCGATCCCGACCTCGACCACGACCCCGGCCTCGGCAAGCCGCCAGTGGCCGGCGCCCGCAACCTCGGGATTGGGATCGACCAATGCGGAGACGACGCGCGCGATGCCGGCTCCGAGCACGGTGTCGGTGCAAGGGGGCGTCTTGCCGTGGTGGCAGCAGGGCTCGAGCGTCACATAGAGGGTCGCCGCGCGCGCAGCGTCGGCTGCGCGCGCGATGGCCACGGCCTCGGCATGCGGTCGCCCGCCCGGCTGCGTCCAGCCGCGGCCGACGATCACGCCGTCCCTCACCACCACCGCGCCGACCGACGGGTTGGGCCACGTGCGTCCAAGTCCGCGCCGCCCGAGCGTCAGCGCCAGCGCCATGAAGCGCTCGTCGTCCGCACTGCGGATCGGCTCGCTGTCGGTCAAATCGCTCAATCCGTCCTGCCCTTGCATCGCCTGTCCACCTTATACCAGGATCCACGGCCGCAGACCCGCATGGAGCTGCAATGCTGATCAACGGGAAGGAAAAGCTCGAGCGCATGCGCGACGGGCGAGTCGTTCATATCGGTGCCGAGCGCGTCGGCGACGTCACCCGCCATCCGGCATTCCGCAACGGCGCGCAGACGATTGCGGGCCTCTACGATCTCAAGGCCGATCCGGCGCGGCGTGAGCTGTTCTCGTTCGAGGAGAACGGCGAGCGCTTCGGGCTGCCGTGGCTGCGCTGTCGCACTCGCGAGGACCTCGCGCGCCGCATGCAGTGCATGAAGGCGATTGCGGACGCCACCTACGGCCTGATCGGACGCTCCCCCGATCACGTCGCGGGCTTAATTACCGGGTTGGCGATGAACCCCGCGCTGCTCGATCGACTCACACCCGGGTTCGGCGGCAATCTCACCCGCTATTACGAATTCGCGCGCAGGAACGATCTCTATCTGTCCTTCGCCGTGACGCCGCCCTCGGGCATCCGAAGTCGCGAGATCTATGCCGGCGAAGTGCGCGACGATCCGACCCTGCAGGTGATCGGCGAGGATGACGGCGGCGTCATCGTTTCCGGAATGAAGATGCTGGCGACCGGCGCAGTGTTCGCCGACGAGGTTTTCATCGGCAATCTCACGGCGATCGACGACAAGCGGGCGAGCGAGAGCATCACCGCCGCAATTCCCAACAATGCACCAGGCGTCTCGTTCTGGGCGCGCGAGCCCTACGAGCGCCACGCTCGGCACGAGGTCGACTACCCGCTGAGCTACCGCTTCGACGAGACCGACGCGGTACTGGTCTGCGACCGTGTCAAGGTGCCGTGGGAGCGCGTCTTCCTGCACAACAACGGGGCGATGTCGCGCCGCATCTACATCGAGACCCCGGCCAACTGCTATCAGAACCAGCAGTCGAACATCCGCTTCTGGGCCAAGATGGGGCTGATCGTGGGGCTTGCGAGCCGCATGTGCCAGGCCAATGGCGTCGACAAGGTTCCGGCGGTGCGCGAGACGCTCGGACGGCTCGCCGCGCTGGAGGCGACCATCGGCGCCATGGTGAACGGCCAGATCGAGGCCTGCGAGCCATGGCCGGAGGGCTACGTCACCCCCAACCGGCGCATGGTCTACGCCGCGCTCAACTGGTGCCAGGAGCACCACACCGAGATTGTCGACACGCTGCGCACGCTCGCAGGCGCCGCGCCGCTGCAGATGCCTGCGAGCATCGATCTCGTGGCCGACCCCGAGCTCAGGCATCGCTTCGAGAGCTGGTGGGGGACGTCATCGATGCCGGCGCTAGAGCGGCTCAAGCTCTACAAGCTGGTCTGGGACCTGATCGGCTCGGAGTTCGCCGGGCGGCACATGCTGTACGAACGCTTCTACGCGGGCAATTCGATCATCGTACGCAACCAGAGCGACCGGGAGGCGCCGTGGGAAGACTTCCACGCCACGGTCGATGGATTGTTGGCCCGCGTGCGAGCGCCGCATGTGCCCCCTTGAGAAGCCGGCGCCCTCACTTTCTCGTCGCCCCCGGGCGGTCGTCCTCCTCGCCCGACAGCTCGTCGAGCACCGCCTCGAAGTCCTTGGCCTCGCGAAAATTGCGATAGACCGAGGCGAAGCGAACATAGGCGACGTCGTCGAGGGCTCGCAACGCGTCCATCACCATCTCGCCGATGGTCTCGGAGGTGATCTCGCTCTCGCCCTGGCTCTCGAGCTCGCGTACGATCTTCGACACCGCCTGCTCGATGCGTTCCGGCTCGACCGGCCGCTTGCGCAACGCGATCTGCACCGAGCGCAACAGCTTGTCGCGATCGAACGGGACGCGCCGGCCGTTACGCTTGATCACCACCAGCTCGCGCAGCTGCACGCGCTCGAACGTGGTGAATCTGGAATTGCAGGAGAGGCAGACGCGCCGGCGGCGGATGACCGAGGAGTCTTCCGTTGGCCGCGAATCCTTGACCTGGGTATCGAGACTGCCGCAATTGGGACAGCGCATGGCGGGATTTCCCTTGCGGGACGGACGACGCAAGTGGGCGAGTGGCGAGCGATCGCCGTTCGTTCCCCTCGTACGCCGGCGTCCCGCCCCTTTCGCCTAGCTCTCGTAGATCGGAAACCGGCGGACGAGCTTCTTCACCCTCTCGCGTACCGCGGCCTCGGTGAGCGGTTCATCCTCGATCCCTTTCTGGGAGAGCACGTCTAGCATCTCCGCGATCAACTCGCCCACCTCCTGAAACTCGGCGATGCCGAAGCCTCGGGTGGTACCGGCCGGCGTGCCGAGCCGCACTCCGGAGGTCACCGCGGGCTTCTCCGGATCGAACGGAATCCCGTTCTTGTTGCAGGTGATGTGGGCGCGGCCGAGTGCGAGCTCGGCCACCTTGCCGGTGAGCTGCTTGGACCGCAGGTCGACCAACATGAGATGGGTGTCGGTGCCGCCGGATACGATGTCGAAGCCCCTCGACCTGAGCGCCTCCGCCAATGCCCTGGCGTTCTCCACCACGTTCCTCGCGTAGAGCTTGAAAGCGGGGCGCAGCGCCTCCCCGAATGCCACCGCCTTGGCGGCGATGACGTGCATCAGCGGTCCACCCTGCAGGCCGGGGAACACCGCCATGTTGATCTTCCTGGCGAGATCCTCCTCGTTGGTGAGAATGAATCCGGAGCGCGGCCCGCGCAGCGTCTTGTGCGCAGTCGAGGTGACGACGTGGGCGTGGGGGAACGGGCTCGGATGCGCACCACCGGCAACCAGACCGGCGAAGTGCGCCATGTCGACCACGAGCTTGGCGCCGACCTCGTCGGCGATCTCCCGAAAGCGGCGGAAATCGATGATGCGCGGATAAGCCGATCCCCCGGCAATGATCACTTTCGGCCGGTGATCGCGCGCCAGTCTCGCCACCTCGTCGAAGTCGATCCGATGGTCGTCTCGCCTCACCCCGTACGGCACCGGTGTGAACCAGCGTCCCGACATGTTGACGGGTGAGCCGTGGGTCAGGTGGCCCCCGGCGGCCAGGTTGAGCCCCATGAACGCGTCGCCGGGCGTCATCAGGGCCATGAAGGCGGCGACGTTGGCAGAGGCCCCGGAATGCGGCTGCACGTTTGCGAATCGACATCCGAAAAGCTTGGTAACCCGCTCGATCGCAAGCGATTCCGCGACGTCGACATGTTGGCAACCGCCATAGTAGCGCCGCCCCGGCAGCCCTTCGGCATATTTGTTCGTCAGCACCGAGCCCTGCGCCTCCAGGACGGCTCTGCTCACGATGTTTTCCGAGGCGATCAGCTCGATCTCGTCGCGCTGGCGGCCCAGCTCGCGCCGCAGCACGTCCGCGATCTCGGGATCGGAATCCGCGAGGGAGGTCGAGAACAGGCTCGCCGCAGCAGCATGGGCGGGGGACGGGTCGGTCATCGAGCCTCACGTTGCTTGTTCGGGGTCCTCCCCTCCGCGCCCGGAAGGGTGTGTCGGGCCGATAGCATACCAGGGCCCCAACCGCCAAGTTGCGGGCGCAGCGATGACCTCGCCGGCGGATCGATCCGAGCCCGCGACCAGCCGGGAGCCCGGTTGCACGAATACCGCATCGCGACCGACACGCAGCGGGCGGGTCGCACCAGGATTGGGCGAACAGCGCCTTCATGTCGGGCACGGTCGGATGCACGTCGCGGTCGATGGCATGCCCTGATCGTGACCGATAGGGGCATGCTCTCTCTGGAGACTGGATAGGCCGCACCGCGTGCGAGCGCGGACGATCAAAGACGATAGAGGATCTGATCGGTCCAAAACCGCTCGAGGCGATGCAGCGACTTGTTCAGCGTGGCGAACTCGTCGGAATTGATGCCGCCGACCTGCTCCACGGTCCGGACGTGCTTCTGACAGAGCGCATCGACGATGTCGCGCACCTCGCGCCCCTTGTCGGTGAGCTTGATGCGCACCGAGCGGCGATCGATGCGCGAACGTTGGTGGTCGAGGAACCCCATCTCGACGAGCTTCTTGAGGTTGTACGAAACGTTGGAACCGAGATAGTAGCCGCGGGTGCGCAGCTCGCCCGCGGTCAGCTCCTTTTCGCCGATGTTGTAGAGCAGCAGCGCCTGCACCGAATTGATATCGGCACGGCTCCTGCGGTCGAGCTCGTCCTTGATCACGTCGAGCAGCCGGCGATGCAGCCGCTCGACCAACGTCAAGGATTCGAGATAGAGCGGTCGGATATGCTCGAACCGGGCCTCGCGCTCGACCGGCTCCACCGCTTTGGCAACGGCTTTCATCATGACGCCTTCCTGTGATTTGTCTTGTTGTGACGGCGAGGCCCTGTTCCCCGCTCGCATCCCAGGCTACGCCGCAGGGTCTAAAATCGGTTTAAGCAACACGATAAAGATAGGGTTTATTTGCAACGGTAAATGCTCGATTGAGCGTACAAGTCGACCAATCGCGGTAACACCGCGTTCATGCTGACGAAAGACCGCCCGGCGCGCATTCACGTTCCCCGCAGGTAGCGAATGATCCCGGAGAAGTCGACGCTGCCGTCGCCGTTCTCGACCCATTGCTCGTAGACCGCGGCCGCTCCCGCGCCGAGCGGCGTGGTGGCGCGCGTCGCCCGTGCAGCGGCCTGCGCCAGCTTCAAATCCTTGAGCATCATCGCGGCGGTGAATCCAGCCTCGTATTCGCGGTTTGCCGGCGACGACGGCACCAGCCCCGGCACCGGGCAATAGCTGGTCATCGACCAGCACTGACCGGACGACTTGGAGGAGATGTCGAACAGCTTCTGCGCATCGAGGCCGAGCTTCTCGGCGAGCAGGAATGCTTCCGACACGACGATCATCGATGCCCCGAGGATCATGTTGTTGCAGATCTTCGCGGCCTGGCCATTGCCGGCGCCGCCGGCATGCACGATGGTCTTGCCCATCTTCTCGAGCAGCGGAAGAGCGCGCTCGAAAGCGGCGCCGGTCCCACCGACCATGAAGGTGAGGGTCGCTGCCTGGGCACCGGCGACGCCGCCGGAGACCGGCGCATCGACCATGGCGTGCCCCGTCCCCTCCGCTGCCCGCGCCACATCGCGCGCGGTCTCGACATCAATGGTCGACGAATCGATCAACAGCGTTCCCGGCGACGACACCGAGAGCACCCCGCCGTCCGCGAGATAGACCTCCCGCACCTGCTCCCCCGCCGGCAGCATCGTGATCACGACCTCGGCACCCGCACACGCCTCGGCCGCCGAGTTGGCCAATTTGCCGCCGCGCTCCGCCAGCCGATAGGCAGCCTGCCTGTTCAGATCGAAACCGGTCACCGCGTGACCGGCCTCGATCAGATTCCGCGCCATCGGCAAACCCATATTGCCGAGCCCGATGAAGGCGACGTTGGTCATCTCGTTTCCTCCCACCGCGCGCCGATCCGCTTGCGTGGTCGCCTCGTCGGAACCTAGCAAGTTTCGTTGGGTTCACCAACGGATGGCGCCGGGGATGCGCATCAGCTTTCGCCAGCTGCGGACAAGCCGTCGCATGCAACCTAGGCAGCTGTGTGCCATACCGGCTGTGAGCAATCGCAGCAAGGAGGCTTCTCTAGTCGATCACCTCGTCGGCGCGGGCGAGCAAGCTCGGCGGAACTTCGAGGCCGAGCGTTCTAGCCGTCTGGGCGTTGATGACTAGCTCGAACTTCGTCGACTGCTCGACCGGCAGGTCCGCGGGCTCGGCGCCCTTGAGGATGCGACCGGCGTAAAAACCGACTCGGCGATAGGCGTCGGGGGTGTTTGTCGAGTAGCTCATCAGCCCGCCGATGTCGGTAAAACGACGCCCCGCATAAGTCGCTGGGATCGCGAGGCGTGCTGCCAATTGGACCAATTGGACACGCCGGAGGGTGAACGATTGGTCGGCGCCGACATAGAGGGCGTCAGGCCGATCGCGCGCAAGACTTGTGAAGGCTGCATCGATCTCACGACCGTTGCTGGCGTTGAAGACCTGGATTTGCAAGCCCATGGCGCGGGCGGCGGTTTCGCCGCCTCTTACTGCGGACTCGGCGTTCACAGGATTGGCCGGATTGACGAGGATGGCAATACGAGTGAGCTGTGGGCACCAGTTCGCGTAGGAGTTCCAGGCGCTTTGCCGCCAACTCGAGCGTGAAAAAATTGATCCCCGTCAGGTTTCCGCCTGGCCGGGCGAGGCTAGCGACCAGCCCGAGCCCGACTGGGTCGCTGCCGACGATGAAGACGATCGGGATCGTCGTGGTTGCCGCCTTGGCTGCGAGCGCTGCGGCGGGGGCGAATGCGGCGATCGCGGAAACTCGGCGGCGAACCAGCTCGGCCGCCAGCGCCGGCAGCTGATCGAGTTGACCCTCCGCCCAGCTGTACACGATCGCCACGTCCTCGCCCTCGACGAAGCCCGCGTCCTTCAGGCCCCGGTGAAATCCACGCAGCTCGTCCGCCCAAGCGACAGCCGATGCGCCATGGAGAAATCCGATCACCGGCATCGTCGACTGCTGCGCGCGCGCCACGAGCGGCCATGCCGCCGCCGCGCCGCCCAGCAGCGTGATGAACTCGCGTCGCTGCAGCGTGATGAACTCGCGTCGCTTATGAAGAAGACGATTGGTCACGGCACCACCCCCTGGGCAGCCTTCCGTGCGTTTCCGACCGAAACTATAGCACACCCCGATGAGGGGAGACTGCTGCGCTGCGGGATTTCAATCCGGTCTATGTCGGCTCGGGGTCAAAGCCCGGACTCCCTCCTCGGGGGCCGCACGTCCGCTTCCGCCGGATACAGGCATGAGCCGCTAGGGCAGTCCGTTGGTCAAGCTGTTCTGCCTAGCCGGACTGCTTGCGTGCCGCCATCAAGGCGAGCCACAGATAGATTCCCAGGAGTGCGAGCTCCGCCCCGGCGACCCACATGCTCCCGCCGTAGATCTGCGGAAACAACACTTCCACCGCGGCCATGGAGATGACGGAGGTGAGCCACACCACTGCGCCCCAGGGCGCGGCGAGCCACAGTCCCACCCCGGCAACCAGGTCGATCACTGCAAAGAACACCGTCGCGACCTGGTACGGCGTCGGATAGCCATCGAAGCCGGAGGGGTACGGGGCGATGATGCCGCAGATGATCGCCCAATGATAAAGGCCTTTCGACAACGACACGACCGCCATGATGCGCAGGAACGCCACCAGCCGATATGACCACCTCCTGCCCTCGACCTCGCGTTCGCCGGTCTGCACCGGCTCGAGCGCATGCGGCTCCCCACTATCGGTCATGACAGATCGAGCTCGCGCGCGATCGGCGCAAAGTGGCGATTCACCTCCGCATCGGCGATCGCCTCGAGCGTCGGCGGCTGCCAGCACGGCGCCTGATCCTTGTCGACGATCACCGCCCTGATCCCCTCATAGAGGTCGTGTCCACGCACCACGCGGGACACGATGCGGAACTCCGTACGCATGCACTCGGCGAAGTCGAGCCTCGTGCCGCGCCGCATCTGTGCCAGCGCTATCTTGAGACTCGTCGGCGATTTTGTGCGCATCAAGGCGGCGGCGGCGAAGGCAAAGGCGGCATCGGGTGCTCCCGCGACCGCTTCGGCATCGAGTGCAGCCAGAATGTCCTCGGCACGCTCGCCCATGAAAAGGCGGTCGACGGCGGCCCGGGCCGCCGTTACCGGCCCCGTCCCTGCCGGTTCGGCGAATGCGCCGAGCAGCGCATCGACCGAGACCTCGCTGCACAAGGCATCGAGCAGTGCGGGAAACCTCTGCGAGGGAATCCGGTGGGTGGCGACGCCGGCGCAAGCACCGTCGGCGGCATCGAGACGCTCGCCCGTCAGTGCGCAATAGGTGCCGAGCTCGCCCGGCAAGCGCGGCAGGAACCAGGTCGCCCCGATGTCGGGAAAGAAGCCGATGCCGACCTCGGGCATTGCGAACACGAATTTGTCGCCGGCGACGCGATGCGAGCCGTGCACCGAAACGCCGACACCGCCGCCCATGACGATCCCGTCGATGAGCGCAATGTACGGCTTGCGATAGCGCTTGATGCGGGCATTGAGGGCGTACTCGTCGCGGAAAAAGGCGAGCGCCTCGTCATGGCGACCGGCACGACCGAGATCGTAGAGCGCACGCAAATCGCCGCCCGCCGAGAAAGCGCGGGTGCCATTGGCGGTGATGACGACGCGCGTGACCGCCGGATCGCCCTCCCACTCGGACAGCTGTTGCGCCAGCATCAGCACCATGGCGTGCGACACCGCATTGAGCGCGCCAGGCCGATTGAGAGCCACCACGCCCGCAGCACCGCGGCGCTCGAACAGGATGTCGGGCAGAAAGCTCATCGCGCGACTATCGTCGAGGTTCTCAATTGCCCAACATATCCCTGCTTATGATCAACCGCATCACCTCGTTGGTGCCTTCGAGGATCTGGTGCACGCGCAGGTCCCGCAGCACGCGCTCGATCGGATGATCGCGCAGGTAGCCGTAGCCGCCGTGCAGCTGCAGGCAGCCATTGACGACCTCGAACCCGGTATCGGTCGCCAGCCGCTTGGCCATGGCCGCGAACCGCGCCGCACCTGGCTCGCGACGGTCGAGAGCCGATGCCGCGCGATACAGCAACAGCCGCGCCGCCTCGAGCTCGGTTGCATAATCGGCGATGCGGAAGCCGAGCGCCTGAAAGTCGGCGAGCCGGCTCCCGAACTGCCTTCGTTCCTTCATATAGCCGACGGTGCGATCGAAGCAGAACTGGGCACCGCCCAGCGAGCAGGCCGCGATGTTGAGCCGCCCGCCATCGAGCCCGCTCATGGCGATCTTGAACCCCTGACCTTCGGTGCCGATGCGGTTGGCCGCCGGAACGCGACAGTGCTCGAGGATCACCATGGCGGTCGGTTGCGAATGCCAGCCGAGCTTTTTCTCGCGAGCGCCGAAGCTGAGGCCTGGCGTGCCGTTCTCCACCAGGAAGCAGGAAATGCCGCGCCCTCCGCCTTCCCCGGTGCGCGCCATCACCAGGTAGACGTCGGACGTCCCGGCACCCGAGATGAAGGCCTTGGTACCGTCGAGCACATATTGATCGTGCTGGCGCACGGCGCGGGTCTCGAGGCTGGCGGCGTCCGAACCCGCATCCGGCTCGGTCAGGCAATAGCTGGCAAACCGCGCCATGCTGCAGAGATCGGGAAGTAGGCGCAACCGCAGCTCGTTCGAAGCATGGGCATCGATCATCCACGCCACCATGTTGTGGATCGAGATGTAGGCGGCGGTCGAAGGGCAGCCCTGCGCCAGCTCCTCGAAAATGATCGCGGCATCGAGACGCGAGAGCGCGGAGCCGCCGACATCGGCGCTCACATAGATACCGCCGAAACCGAGGGCCGCCGCCTGCCTCAGGGCGTCTGCGGGAAAGTGTTCGTCCTCGTCCCAGCGCTCGGCAAACGGCAACATCTCGTTGTGCGCGAAGGCGCGGGCGGTGTCCTTGATGGCGCGCTGCTCATCGCTGAGGTCGAAATCCATCGCCGCCCCCTTCATCGCGCCGACTATTGCACCGGAACCGGGCGTGGCCAACCCGGGCGGAGCGACCGGCGGTCACGGTGGCGGATGGCGCCGGGAACCGATAAGAAGGACGGCGTCAGGAGAATGCGCCATGGCGATCAAGTACGGCCGACCGATCGAAACTCGCCTCGCCCCGGTCGAGGCGCGACCCGCGACGCGTCTCGACCTCGCGGCCCGTCCCCGCCGCAATCGCAAGGCCGATTGGATCCGCAGAATGGTCCGCGAGAACGCGCTCGCCGCCGACGATCTGATCTGGCCGCTGTTTCTGGTCGACGGCAGCAGGACGCGCGTTCCGATCGCCTCCATGCCGGGGGTCGAGCGGGTCTCGGTCGACGAGGCCGTGCGCGACGCCGAGCGCGCCGCCCGGCTCGCCATTCCATGCCTCGCCCTGTTCCCCTATACCGAGCCCGCTTTGCGTGACGCGGACGGCAGCGAGGCGCTCAATCCGGACAACCTGGTCTGTCGCGCCATCCGGGCGATCAAGAGCGAGGTCCCCGAGCTGGGCGTGCTGTGCGACGTCGCCCTCGATCCCTACACCAGCCACGGTCACGACGGGCTCGTTCGTGACGGGGTCATCCTCAACGACGAGACCGTCGAGGTTCTGGTCAGGCAGGCGCTGATCGAGGCCGAGGCCGGTTGCGACATCATCGCGCCCTCCGACATGATGGATGGACGGGTGGGCGCCATTCGTACCGGCCTCGACGATTCCGATTTCGGCGACGTGTCCATCATGGCCTATGCGGCGAAATACGCCTCCGCCTTCTACGGTCCGTTCCGCGATGCCGTCGGCTCGTCCGCCACCCTCGTCGGCGACAAGCGGACCTACCAGATGGATCCCGGAAACTCCGACGAGGCGTTGCGCGAGGTCGAGCTCGACATCGCGCAAGGCGCCGACATGGTCATGGTCAAGCCCGGCATGCCCTATCTCGACATCCTGCGGCGCGTGAGCGACACCTTCGAAGTGCCGACCTTCGCGTACCAGGTCTCGGGGGAGTATTCGATGATCATGGCGGCGGCACAGAACGGCTGGCTCGACGCCGACAAGTCGATGATGGAAAGCTTGATTGCGTTCAAGCGCGCGGGCGCCGCCGGGGTGCTCAGCTATTTCGCCCCGCGTGTCGCCGAGAGGCTGCAGCGCGCCGCAACGGCATGATGGTCCGCCGCGCGGGCGGCGACGTCGTCCGCGCGTCCTCGACCTGCAGCAACCCTCCTCCGCCGACGGTCTCGAATGGTCATTGGGCGGCAGCCGGCCGGCTGTCTGCGATGGCGGTGATGCCGCTCAGCCCCGGCCGATGAACGAGCGCTGCTGGATCGGCAGGATCGTGGTCTCGAACATGTTGGCCTCGGTGGGCAACGAGGCCATGAAGGTGGCCAACCGGCCGACATCGTCGAGTTGCAGGTGATAGTCGGGGCCGGTTGCCTGCTCCGGGCGCACCTTCATCCACGAGGTGGCGGTGGCACCGAGATGAATGATCGAGGCGCCGATATTGTACTCCCGGTAATCGAGCGCGATCGAGCGTGTGAGGCCTTCCAGCGCCAGCTTGGTCGCGGCATAGGCCGCCCCGTTCGTCCTGGGCGTGATGGACGAGATGCTGCCGATCGTGATGATGCGACCGCATCTCTGCGGCTTCATGATCTTGAGCGCCTCGCGGCTGCACAGGAAGGCGCCGGTCAGATTGGTATCGATCACCCGTTGCCAGTCCCGCAGCGGGATTTGATCCGTGGGCACGCCGAGGGAAATGCCGGCATTGTTGACGAGAATGTCGAGGCGACCGTGGCGGCTCTTGGCGGTCTCGAACAGCGCGACGATATCGGTCTCGACCGTGATGTCCGTGGGAACCGGATGAGCGACCCCGCCGCCCTCCGCAATCCTGCCCGCCACCTCGGTGAGCGCGGTCGCATTGCGCGCCGCGAGCAAGACCTTCGCGCCCTCGGCCGCAAACGCCTGCGCAATGGCCTTGCCGATGCCTTTGCTGGCGCCGGTCACTATGGCGACACGATCCTGAAGCTGTTTCATCGCGCAGCAGCCTTTCCGAACGGGACACGCCCGCGAAGCACCCGCATCGGGGCCGGCAAAGTGGGGATAGATACCCCATGCCCGACGAGATTGCAGCGAAATCGCACAGTCCGGGTTCAGTCTCCTTCAGGATCGGAGTTGACGATCAGGAGATCGTCCTGAAAGCTGGCAAACCTCACACCCGAGAAATGCGAAGGCCGAAGATGTCTGACGGCTGGGACAGGAACCGCAAGCTGAGCGTGCTCGAGCGCATGCTGGTGATCCGGCGTTTCGAGGAGAGCCTCGTGCACCTGTTCGAGCAGAAGGCCTTCATGGCCCACTACCACCTGTACATCGGCCAGGAGGCGACCGGCGTGGCCATCATGGAGACGCTGAAGGTGGGCGACCGGCTGACGACGACGCATCGAAACCACGGCCACCTGCTCGCGCGCGGCGCCGATCCGGCCCGTGCAATGGCCGAGATTCTCTGCCGGACCACTGGACTGTGCAACGGCTACGGCGGCACCCTGCACCTGACCGATCCGGACATCGGGTTCCTGCATACCTCGTCGATCGTCGGCGGCAGCATCGGCCTTGCCACCGGCGCGGCCTTCGCGCTCAAGAACGAAGGTGCCGACGCGGTGGCGGTTGCGTTCTTCGGCGACGGTTCGCTGGAGGAGGGCATCTCCTACGAGGCCATGAATTTCGCCGCGCTGTGGTCCCTGCCGGTGGTCTATGTCTGCGAGAACAACAGCAAGGGTGCGCTCGGCTCCGTGAAGGGCGGCTTCCCGACTTCGGTATCCGCGGTAAAGGATCTCACCAGCATCCCGAAGTGCTTCGACATGCCGGTCGCCAGCGTCGACGGCCGCAGCGTCGAGGAGGTCTTCCTGGCGGCAAGCCGCCTGGTCGAGCATGCCCGCAAGCGCCGGGGTCCCGCCTTCCTCCACGCCGTGACCGAGCGCTGGGAAGGCAGCAAGCCGCTGTGGCCCGAGCTGCCGACCGGCGATACCGACATCGCCATGGCCTGGGACGACGCCGGCACCGCAGGCCCGTACGCGGAGTGGTACCTCCACCACGATCCGGTGCTGATCCATGCGCGCGGGCTGCTCGCCGCCGGCGATGCGACACGCGGCGAGCTGCTCGCGCTCGACGCGGAGGTGAGCGCGCGCATGGCCCGAGCCCGCACTTTCGCGCTGGAGAGTCCATTGCCGGCGGCCGAGACGGCGCTCGACCACGTCCTCGCATAGGAGCCCACGGATGAAGACGAGGCGCATCAACTATGCGGAAGCGATGGTCGATACCTTCCGGATCTGCTTCAACGAGGATCCTCGCTTCACGGTGATCGGAAACGAGGTGCTCGGCATCGGGCCGCAGCGCGTCCAGCTCGAGCCGCTGCAGCGCGAGTTTCCCTCCCGCATCTTTTTTCCACCGACGTCGGAGGCCTCGTTCACGGCGCTTGCCGCCGGCGCCGCGATGTGCGGGCATCGCACGTTCGCCCACCTCGGGGTTGCGAGCTTCTCCTACCCGGCATTGTCCTCGATCGCCAACGAGGTGGCGACCATCCGGTTGTCCTCCGGAGGACGCCTCAAGGCGCCGTTCATCATGCATTTCAACCACGGCGTGGTCATGGGAACATCGAGCCAGCACAGCGAAAGCCCGCAATGCATGTACTGGAATCTGCCCGGCATCGAGATTGCCCTGCGCTCGTGCGGCAGCGCGTTCAAGGGACTGATGCGCACAGCCATGAAGAGCGACAATCCGGTCATGATCTTCTCCCACGGCCTGCTCTATGGCGCAGAGGACGACGTGCCGGAACAGGACTATTCGATCCCATTCGGCGTCGCCGACGTCAAACGTACGGGCAAGGACGCGACGGTGGTGGCTACGTCGCTCACGGTTTCCGTCGCGATGGCTGCCGCCGATCGGCTTGCCGAGCGCGGAATCGAGGTCGAGGTGATCGACCCGCGCACCCTGGTTCCATTCGACAAGCAGGCGATCCTGCGCTCCGTGGCCAAGACCGGACGTCTCGTGGTGGCCGACGAGACGCGCTCGAGTTGCGGCGTCGCCTCGGAGATCTCCGCGATGGTCGCAGAGGAAGGCTTCTCGTACCTCGAGGCGCCCATCATCCGGGTCGCACGGCCCGATGCGCCGGTTTCGGCTGCGCCGACCCACGAGGCCTACGTCATCCCGACTCCGGACAAGATCGTTGCAGCGGTGAACCGCGTTCTGATGTGAAAGTGCGGCGGTTCGTCGCTGGCGCGTGCCCGACGCTTTCCCATGCGGAAAAATCGACGGATGTGACGAGACCGCGCTCGCTTCACTTCCCGACGAGACCCGCCTGCTCGATCACCGGCTTCCAGCGCGCGGTCTCGGCTTCGATGTGCTGCTTCAATTGCTCGACCGACATGACCTCGGCGATCAGCCCGTCCTTGCGCAGGCGCTCCTGCACCTCCGGTTTCGACACCGCCTGGATGATCTCCCGGTTCATCTTCTCCACGATTTCCTGGGGGAGATTCGCCGGTCCCGAGATCGAGAACCAGGTGGTGGCGACGAGGTCGATGCCCATCTCCTTGAAGGTGGGCACCTCCGGGAAGTCGGGAAGCCTGGTCGCATGCGAATGCACGATGGCGTTGAGCGCGCCGCCACGCACCTGAGCCGCCGTCGACGACACGGTCTGCGCCGAGAAGAAGATGTGGCCGGCGACCAGATCCATGAGGCCCTGCGACGCACCCTTGTAGGGCACGTGCTCGACCTTGATCCCGGCCTTCTGCGCGAACAATTCCCCCACCAGGTGGCCGGAGCTGCCGACGCCCGAGGATGAATAGGTCAGCGGCTTCGCAGCCTTGTTGGCGTGCTCCACGAACTCCCTGAACGTACGGACCCCGCTCTTTGCGTTCACCGACAGCATGATCGGCGCGCCGGCCACGTAGGCGATGTTGGTGAGATCGCGGTGCGGGTCGTAACCGAGCTTGGGATTGCTGATCGGCAGCAGCACCAGATGCGTGATGTTGGTGAGAACGAAATTGTAGCCGTCCGGCTGGGCGTTGGCGACCGACTGCACCCCGATTGCGCCGCCGGCGCCGGCACGCGTCTCCACGAAGAACTGCTGCCTGAAGGCGGCCGACAAGTGATCGGCCACAAGTCGGGTCAGAACGTCGGCGGTGCCGCCCGCCGCAAAGGTGCTCACCATGCGCACCGGCCGCGACGGCCATTCATCCGCAACCGCCGCCGTCGCCACCAGCGCGCTCGCCACGAGCGCAGCGCAAACCGGCTTCATGTGAGCCCCTCCATGGGTTCGCAGTCGCCGCAAAACTAGGCAGCTCCTCCTGCAGGGCACGAAAGACGCTCTTTGCCGACCCGTTCCGGCAACTCGCAGCTCGCGAACGGGGCGTTGCATTAATCAAATCTTATCGCTCCCGCCCCATCCTGGGACGATTGCGCGAGCCGGGGCGCTGCGCTGGGGGTCATCATGATTGAATGGGCCATGTTGCTGGGCATCAGATTCCTGGCAGGCTGCCTGCTGGCGCTGCCGCTGGTTCCGCTCATTCATGCGCGTGCGGTGCGCCTCACCACGCGCCGGTTCCAGGCGCTGACCCCTTTATCGGTGACCGAGATGGAAGCCGAAAAAGACCAGTTGCGCGCCGAGTTCGCGATGACCGTCCGCCGTCTGGAAATATCGCTCGACGAAGCGAAGGCGAAGGCTGCGGACCGCCTTGCCGAGGTCGGCAAGAAATCGCTCGAGGTCCAGCGCCTCAAGGTCCAGCTGGAGGAGCGAGCCGTGGAGTCCGTCCTCTCGACGTTCCGGTCCCTGCCGAGGAATCGCGCTGCCTGAGGTTCCGGTTGGTCGAGCAACACATGATATCGACTTGCTACGATTCAGACAGGGGGTAATAGAGCCGATCGAGCGGGTGCCTGTTCTCGTTTGCCCCCGCGCCGGCATCCGAAAACCTTGTATGGGGCCTTCGAAGTCAAGCACCTATTTCACAGCATTCTCCACTTTCTTCTTTTGCGCAAGGCTCGCAAAGACCATATCAATGTCGCGGCCGGCGCTGGCGTCGAGGATTTCGACTTGCTTCCGAATGGCCGAGGCCGCAGCCTGAACGTCTGAGACAAAGGACTCGGTGAAGGGTAAGCCGGGATCGACCAGCACGCCAACGCGCACGGCTCCCGGCTGCAACTCATGCAACAGCCCAAGCAGCTTTGCCCCGAGCTCCGCCGCAACGAAGGTGATACCGGTGACGTTTCCGCCCGGCCGGTTGAGGCTGGCAACGAGGCCAAGCTTAACCGGGTCGCTGCCGCCTGCGAAGACGATCGGGATCGTCGTAGTCGCCGCCTTGGCTACAATTGCCGAGGCGGTGTCATGCGTAGCGATCACCGCCACCTGACGGCGTACCAGATCGGCTGCAAGGTCGGGCAGTCGATCGTATTGGTCCTGCGCCCAGCGATAGTCGATCGCCACATTCTGGCCCTCGACGTAGCCGGTTTCACGAACGCCTTGCCGGAATGCGGTCAACTCGCGTGCACGATCGCCAGGCGCCGAGCTGCTGAGGAACCCGATCACCGCTAGCGGTCGCTGCTGCGCGCGCGCCGCGAGCGGCCACGCAGCTGCTGCGCCGCCCAGTGTGAATACGAATTCTCGCCGTCGGATGTGGATTGCCATGCGACCCCTCCCGCCGGAGGTCGTGTGCATGCAATAGAGGGGACGATATCACGCTTTAGCGAAGAAACGAACAATGCTTTTGCGCTGCGAAAGTCTTGAGCCGCCCATGTCGCATTTGGGTCGAAACCCGAACGCCTCCTTGGACGTCGTACATCCGGCTCTGCCAGCTGCGGACATGGTCCCCGCGAGCACCCGTTGGTCGAGCCGCCCCATTCTTCCAAGGAGGAGCGGGACGAGTCACGTCGCGGGCCGATCCTTTCGGCCGTCCTCCAGGATCATGGCCGCCCCCTTCTCCGCGATCATCATGGTCGGCGCGTTGGTGTTGCCCGAGGTGATGACCGGCATCACCGAGGCATCGATGATCCGCAGCCGGTCGATGCCCATGCAGGCGCAGCCTGGCATCGACCACCGCCATCGGGTCGCTCGGCAGCCCCATCTTGGCGGTGCCGACCGGATGGAACACCGTGGTCGAGAAGCTGCGGAACATGTCCAGCAGCCCCTCGTCGTCGTCGTCCCGCACTTGCGGGCGCGGAGCGATCTCCTGCGGCCGGTGGACCGCGAGCGCGGGCCGCCGCATGATGCGCCGGGCCAGACGGATGCCGTCGATCGCGACCTGGCGATCCTCCTCGGCCTCGAGATAGTTGAAACGGATGGCCGGGCGATCGGCCGCCGAGCGGGAGGCGAGGCGGACCGTCCCGCGGCTCGCCGCGCGCAGCTCGTAGACGCTGAGCGTGATGCCGGGAAAATCGTGGAAAGTGCCGGTGGCGGCGGCGGCCTTGCGTGAGAACGGCATGGCGATGAGGCCGACATTGGCGCGGTCGCGGTGCGGATCGGAGCGGGCGAACATCGCGAGCGACGACGGCCCCATGCTCAGCGGCCCGCGCCGCAAGGCGGCATATTCGAGCGCCATGGCGAGCTTGCCGAACAGCGAATTCGCCCGCTCGTTGAGGGTCCTGGCCCCTTCGACCCGGTAGCTCAGGTGGAACTGCAGGTGGTCCTGCAGATTGCCGCCGATGCCCGGCCGGTCGAGAATGACCTCGATGCCGTGATCGCGCAGATGGCCTGCCGGCCCAACCCCGGAGCGCATCAGCAGCGGCGGGGTTGCGATCGCGCCGGCGGCCACGATCACCTCGCGCGTGGCGTGCGCCGACCGCCGGTCGCCGCCCTTGCGGTACTCGACCCCGATGACGCGTTTGCCTTCGAGCAGCAGCCGGTCTGCAAGCGCATCGGTTTCGAGCCTGAGATTGGGCCGCCGCAACGCCGGCTTGAGAAACGCCGTTGCAGCGCTCCAGCGACGCCCGCGTTTCTGCGTGAAGTGGATCGGACCGACGCCCTCGTTGTCGCCGCCATTGAAGTCGTCGATCGGGCGCAACCCCGCTTCGCTCGCGGCGCACGCAATCACGTCCAGCACCGGCCAGGATGCGCGCGAGCGCTCGATCCGCAATTCTCCGCCCGTTCCGTGGCTCGCGCTGGCACCGAGCTCGAAATCCTCATGCGCCTTGAAGTAGGGCAGCACGTCGTCCCAGCCCCAGCCTTCGAGGCCGAGCTGGCGCCAGTGGTCGAAGTCGGCGGCCTGGCCGCGGATCTGGAACATGCCGTTGATGGCGGAAGAGCCGCCGATCACCTTGCCGCGTGGGTGATTGATCGAGCGGCCCTCGAGGCCCAGCTCAGGCTCGGTCTGAAAGCACCAATCGTAACGGGCATCCCCGATCGTGTAACGGTAGCCGATCGGAACGTGCAGCCAGATCGAGCGGTCGTCGCCGCCGGCCTCGAGCACCAGCACGCGCGTGCGCGGATCGGCGGACAGCCGGTTCGCCAGCAGGCACCCCGCAGAGCCCGCGCCGATGATGATGTAGTCGAAGCGATCGCTGCCGACAGACGGGTGGAGCATGAGCAATCCTCGCGCGGCCCGATAGTACCCCGAGCATGCCGTGTTGTCGCAAGCGGCGGATGGGCCGTGCTGCCCACCGCAAAACGCCTGCCCACCACATCCCGATGCCGGGACCTGCGACGCTGCCGGAGTCTTGCCCGGCTTTGGCGCCGCCCCGAAACGCGCTATAAGCGCGAAAACAAGCCGACGCTGCATCTTTCAACCGCGAAAGAGCAAGGGAGGATTCCAATGAAGGGGTTTGTCACCGCTGCCATGGCGGCCATGCTCGTCGTCTCGGGGGGTGCGGTCTCGGCCGACACCGTCAAGGTCGGATTGATCGCGTCGTATACCGGCGCGTTCGCCACCTGGGGCAGCCAGTTCCAGCAGGCGGTCGAGGCCTACCAATCGGTCAATGGCAAGACGGTGAAGGGACCGGACGGCAAGACCCACGACATCCAGTTCGTCTATCGCGATTCGGCGAGCCAGGGCCCGGACAAGGCGAAGCAGCTGGCGGAAGAGCTGGTGTTGCGCGAGCGGGTCAAGTTCCTGACCGGGCTCGAGCTGTCACCCTATGCCATGGCGCTGGGCGACATCTCCAAGCAAGCCAAGATTCCGGTCGTGATCATGAACGCCGCGACCTCGTCGATCACGCGCGGCTCTCCCTATTTCGTCCGCGTGAGCATGACGGTACCCCAGTTCACCACGCCGCTCGCCCAATGGGCCTATCAGAACGGCATCAAGCGGGTCTACACCATCGTCAGCGACTACGCGCCCGGGCACGACGCGGAAACCTACTTCGTCAAGGGGTTCAAGGCCGCCGGCGGCGAGATCATCGGCAGCGCGCGTTCGCCGCAGCAGGAGACCAACTACGCGGCCTACATGGAGAAGGTGCTGCAGGCCAAGCCCGACGCGCTCTACATGTTTCAGCCGGCAGGGTCGCCCTCCATCGCCTTCGTCAAGGCCTATGTCGAGCGCGGCCTCAAGGCCGCCGGCATCAAGCTGCTCGGCAGCGGCGAGACGCAGGAGCTGTTCCTGCCCAATTTCACCGACGACGTGATCGGCGTGGTGACCGGCTTCCACTACACCGAGACGAACACCAACCCCGAGAACCTCGCCCTCAAGGCCCAGTTGCGAAAGCAGTTCGGCGAGAAGGCGATACCCGATATCGCGTCGGTCGCGGCCTGGGACGGCACCCATCTGATCCACCAGGCGGTCGCCGCGCTCGGCCCCAATGCCGATGGGCTCAAATACATCGATTTCATGAAAGGAAAGACGCTCAATAGTCCGCGCGGACCGATCATGATCGATCCCGTCGAGCGCGACATCGTGCAGAACGTCTACATCCGCCGGGTCGAGAAGCGCGATGGAAAGCTCGTCAATATCGACATCGGCAAGATCGAGATGGTCAAGGATCCCTGGAAGATCGACAATCCGCCGAAATGACGGCCGAAGGCGGTCGCCGCACGTGGGATGCGCGCGAGACAGGGGCTCGCGCGCATCCGCTTCTGAACGCCTCCGGCGCGACGTCGACCAATGCTTTCATTTGCATTGACCATTCTTCTCGACGGCATTTCGTATGGAATGATTCTGTTCATCATCTCGGTCGGCCTCACGATCACCATGGGGCTGATGCGCGTGATCAATCTCGCACATGGCTCGTTTGCCATGATCGGCGGCTACGTCGCAGGCTACCTGACCCAGGGCGGCGTCAATTTCTATCTCGCGGTGCTGGCGGCCGCGGCCGTTGCGGGGATTCTCGGCGGCATCGCGGAGATCACCGTGTACCGGCCGCTCTACCGCAAGGGCGAGCTCGCGCAGGTGTTGCTGACCATCGGCATGGTATTCGTCGTCACCGCGGCGGTGACGGAGATATTCGGGGCGTTTCCCTACCCGGTCATATTCCCTGATTACCTGTCCCAGCCGGTCGACATCGGCTTTCGAACCTACCCGGCCTATCGGCTGTTCCTCATCGCCGTCGGCAGCGTGATCGCAGCGATCCTCTGGTACGTGATCGAAACCTCGATCTACGGCGCCCGGCTGCGCGCAGCGGTCGACAATTCCAGAATGGCGCGATGCGTCGGGATGAACGTGAACCTCCTGTTCACCTCGACCTTCGTAGTCGGCTGTGCGCTGGCGGGCCTGGGCGGAGCGCTCGGCGCGGGCATCCTGTCGCTCGAGCCGTCCTACGCGCTCAAGTACGTGGTCTTGTTCCTGGTGGTGGTGATCGTCGGCGGCGAGGGCAGCTTCAAGGGCTCGTTCTTCGCCGCCATGGCTCTCGGTATCATCGACACGCTCGGCAAATATTTCGTGACCCAAGCGGCTCCCTATCTGCTCTACGCCGCCGTCTTCGTCCTTCTGCTGTGGCGGCCCCAGGGCCTGTTGCCGCCGAAAGCGGCAATGCGATGACAGCGCAACCCGCCGCCGACGCTGCATCCGCGACCGGGCTCGGCGCGCTCGCCGTCGACCGCCCGCTCTCGCTCGCCGCCCATGCCGTGCCATGGGCGATCATGATCGTCTTCTACGTGTTTGCCGAGGGCTATCTCAGCCTCGGAACCCAGGTGATGATCTGGATCCTGTTCGCGCTCTCGCTCGACCTTGCGCTGGGCTATGCCGGCATCGTGACCCTGGGACACGCCGCATTCTTCGGCGTCGGGGCCTATTCCGCCGGGTTGTTCGCCATCCACATCTCCCCCGATCCGATCCTCGGACACCTCGCCGCGATCGCGCTTGCCGCCCTGCTCGGGGCCGTCACCGGCGCACTGATTCTCCATACGACCGGCGTCACCTTCCTGATGCTGACGCTGGCGATCGTCTCGATCATGTTCGAATACGCCAATCAGGCGCGCAGTCTCACCGGCGGCGACGACGGCCTGCAGGGGATCACCATCGACCCGATCTTCGGCCTGTTCGAGTTCAACATCTTCGGACAGACGGCCTATCTCTACACGTTGGTCGTGCTGTTCGCGTGGTTCCTGATTTCGTGGCGAATCGTGCACTCGCCGTTCGGCCGCTCGCTCGACGGCATTCGCCAGAACCCACGACGCATGCGTGCGATCGGCACGCCGGTTTGGTGGCGGCTGCTCGCCATCTACACGTTTGCGGCGGCGATGGCGGGATCCGCCGGCGCGCTGTCGGCGCATTCGACGCGCTTCGTCGGCCTCTCGGTGCTCAGCCTGCTCACCTCCGGCATCGTCACCGTCATGCTCATCCTCGGCGGAACGCGGCGGCTCTACGGCGCGTTCCTGGGCGCCGCGATCTACTACGTGGTGCAGGATTCGACCGCCAAGATCAGTCCGTATTTCTGGGAATTCATCGTCGGGGGCATGCTGATGGCGACGGTGTTGTTCCTGGAAGGCGGGCTCATGGATCTCGGCCGGGTCGGCCGCAACCTGCTTGCCCGCCTTCGGCGACGCACGAGCGGTCCATGACGGCTCCGGCGCTCTCGGTCCGTGGATTGTGCAAGAGCTTCGGCGGACTCACCGTGGCGCAATCGATCGACGTCGACCTGATGCCGAGTGCGCGCGTCGGTCTCATCGGCCCGAACGGCGCCGGCAAGACCACGTTCGTCAACCTCCTGACCGGCTTCCTCAAACCCGATGCCGGAACGATCGAGCTCGAAGGCAGGCCGATCGAACGGATGCCGCCGGAGGATCGCGTGCGGCTCGGGCTCGCGCGCACCCACCAGATCAATACGCTGCTTACCGAGATTGCGGTGCGCGACAACGTCGCCATCGCCGTTGCGGAACGCGAGGGCTTTGCGTGGCGGGCCATGCGATATCGACCGCAATGGCGCCGCTGCGTGGACGAGGCGCAGGCGAGGCTCGTCGAGATGGGCATCGGAGAGTTGGGCGACCGCCGGGTATCGGAGCTGGCCTACGGCCAGCAGCGGCTCCTGGAGATCGCCATCGCGCTCTCGCTCACGCCGCGCGTCCTGCTGCTCGACGAACCGGCCGCCGGAGTGCCCGCGGCGGAGACCCATGTGATCCATGACGTGTTGAACCGCCTGCCCGACGACATCGCCATGCTGATCATCGAGCACGACATGGACGTGGTGTTCCGGTTCGCCAAGGAAATCATCGTCCTGGTCCGCGGCCAGATCCTGACCCGCGGCACGCCGGCGGAGATTTCCCGCAATCCCGAAGTGCGCGCGGTCTACCTCGGCAAGGCGGCGGTATGAGCGTCGACCTGTCGCTGCAGGATCTCGTCGCCGGCTATGGCGGGACCGTCGTCGTCGACGGGATATCGCTGGCGGTGCCCGCCGGCGGGACGCTCGCCGTCCTCGGCCGCAACGGCGTCGGCAAGAGCACGCTGCTGGCGACGCTCATGGGCTTGACCACGCTTCATGGCGGCGCGGTGCTGCTCGCGCACGAGCGCATCGATGGCCTTCCAACCCATCAACGCGCGCGGCGAGGGCTCGGCTACGTCCCGCAAGAGCGCGAGATCTTCCCATCGCTCACCACCGAGGAGAATCTGGCGGTATCCACGCTTCCCGGCGGCTGGAGCATCGCTGCGGTGCTCGACCTGTTTCCCGCCCTCAAGGAACGCCACCGCACCACCGGCAACCGGCTATCGGGCGGCGAGCAGCAGATGCTGGCGATCGGCCGCGCCCTGGTCGGCGGACCGAAAGTGCTGCTGCTCGACGAGCCGCTCGAGGGGCTGGCGCCGATCGTGGTCGAGACCTTGTTCGATGCCTTGACGAAAATCCGCGACGAGGGCGGGTTGAGCATCATCCTGGTCGAGCAGAACGCCGATTTCGCACTCTCGTTTGCGCAGGACGCGGCGGTGCTCGATCGCGGCAAGGTTGTTCACTTCAGCAGCAGTGCGGCGCTGCGCGCTGACGAGGCGGCGCAGGCCCGGCTGCTCGGGGTGGCGCGGTGAACGCTCGACGATTTCGCGCGCGCCACCCGGTGCAACGCCCGTTTCCGGGCTACCGGGAGCCGGCCTTCGCGCCGATGGCACCGATCGCGCTGCGCAACCCGGCAACCAGGTCCCGGCTATGGGTGAGATGCTGCTCCTCGCCGTCGAGGATCCGGTTGAAGCCCCGCTTCTTCAGAGCCGGCACGTCGATCTCCTCCGCCGCATCGATCCCCGCTGCATCGACGACGATGTCGATCAGCCGGTCGAGCGCGTGCAGGCGGCCCAGCAGATAGTCGTTCTCGCGATAGGCACGCGAGAAAAATGCGGCAAAATGGCCGAAACCGATGCCCTTGAGACTCTCGCTTCCGTCGAAGCCCGCCAGCGCACGGGCGTCCTGCGGACTGATGCGATCGATCAGGATCTCGTTGAGCTCGCCGATCTCGCGCGCGCTGGTGATCGGAAAGGTCAGGACGTCCCAGAACGGAAAACCGAGATAGTTGACCAGCACCTCCCGGCGCGCCCGCGGATGCCACGCCTTCGGATCGAGTGCCGCCAGAAGGTCGTCGAGGTCGCGGGTGCTGGCATCGAGGTCGATCTCTTGAGCCAATTGCTCGATCAACCGATCGAGCTTGTCTGCGTTGTGCTCGACGAATGCGCCGGCGTAGCTGTCGAGGTGCTTGACCTCGCCCGGCGACGGCGCCACCGGGAAGATGTCGGCGACCTGGTCGCGGACCTCTCGACTGTAGAAGGCCGCATCATCGCGGCGACGTAGTCGGTCGAGACGACCGTAGAACTCGCGCTTGAGCCGGTCGACCAGGAGCGGATCGAGGCCGGCGTAGCCGTCCTGACCGATCAGCTGGTAAAGCCGGTTTTGGCCCTCGATCAGGAAGTGCAGCCGCCGCTCGCGATATTTCACGTCGAAGGCCAGCAGATATTTCACCCAGCGGGGCAGATGCTCCGCGGTCTGGCTCTCGAGCTCGAGCGCTTTGCTGTCGGCACGCTCGTATGCGATACCCTTGCGCAGCGCCCAGGCGTCGATGATCCCAGCCACCACGCGCGACAGCGGCGATTGCGCCGGCACGCCGCGCAACCTCACGATCAGCCGGGCCCCGAAGGCGCGCACGGAGGCGAGCTTGAGCCGTACATAGGACTGGTAGGCGAACCCGGCATCGACCGCCACATGCGAGTTCACCTGCTCGCGCCATGCACGAAGATCGTCGCTGGCGATCGGCCGGTCGAGGTTCGTGGCCACCACCTTGCCCACCAGATCGCTCACGTGGGGACGCGCGCTGTCGATGATCGCCCGCAGGCGCCTGACCTGCTCGTTGAGCTCCAGCACCCGGCCGAGCTCCTCGGTCACCGGCTGTGCGCTTGGAATGTCGGACAAGGCGCCACGCAGCGTTGCAAAGAAGCCCGGCATCCCGTGGTGGCGCCGCGAGGGCGGCGGCGGCGGATGTGGATCGATATAGACCAGACGCCTGTCGACCTCGCGATAGGCCGGACGGCCGTGAATCGCCGCGATCGCTTCCTGAAACGGGCGATTGTTGAGCACCGAACCGTCGATGAACGATGCCGTGGTCGGATCGATATCGGCGCGCAGGTGGTTGGGGAAGCTCTCCGCGATGAATGCGTCGCGTCGCGGCCAGGCTGCCCGCCGTTGCGCCAATACCTCGTCCATTTCCACGATCCGCGCCGGCGGGAACGCGCCGGGGAACGACGAGGTCGCGCGGGCGGCGAAGGCGAGGCTTGCCGCATTGTCGAGCCCGAAATCGCTTTCGACCTCCCCGCTCGATCGCCGCCGATAGGTGAAATGCAGGATGTGGTGGTGGTCGACCTCGTGAATGAGTGGCGGATCGTGGATTTGAACGAGTTGCTGGTAGCCGTGATAGTCGGTGAGCGTGACGAACAGGTCGAACGAATGCCCGGAGGGAAGCAGTGAAGCGGTCGAGCGCTCGGGTTGGCCCATGGCCGTCACCGCCTCGTACATCAGCCCGGCCATCACCTGACCGTCGAGCGGCGGCCTGAACCATCGCGAACGGACGAACAGCGAGAGTTTCTGGCGTACCTCCATGTCCATGATCGAGCGGAATGTCCCGCTCGCGGCAGCGGCCCAGAGGAACGGCTTGAGAAACCACTTGCTCCAGGTACCGGCACGTGCGGCGGGGGACAGCAGCACGCCCACGTCGGCATTCGCCAGCCACAGATGGCGCAGCGACCCCATCGGCAGGTCGTGGCAGAGCGCGCGCGCAAGCATGGCGCCGTTGATCCCCCCGGCTGATGCGCCGGCAATGATATCGACCACGACGCGCAGCTCGATGCGGCGGCCGATGTCGCGCAGCAGCTCGAAATATATCTCTTCCGTGTCGTATTCGGGGTCGCTGTCATCCGTTCGCTCGAAAAAGGCGGCCTTGGATCGCTGTGACCGGTCGGCGATGGCGTGAAGCGCGGACGAGGCTCGCACCAGCTTGAGAATTTCCTTGGTGATGCCGTGCATGTAGACCGCGAGCGAAACCCCGCCGAAGCAGACCAGCGCGATGCGAAGCTCTTTCTCACGCAAGATCTGGAGCCCTCGAGCGTCGGGCGTCGGTCGTCGCAGATCGACGATCACTGCTCCCCTGTATCGGTGACCGGCAATTCATCACCGACGATCGTTCTCCGAACCGGTCACTCCAGGGTGGACGCCGCATCGATCCACGCCGGCTGGTACCCTTCCGCCGCCAGCGTCTTGAAAATCGCATCGCCGTGCGCCTTCCCGCGTGTCTCCACGGTGACGTCGAGTTTGGCCCCCTTGGCGGGAACGTCAAGGAACAGCCGCCGGTGATCGACCTCGAGAATGTTGGCACCGAGCTCGCCGAGCCGGGTCGCGATCGAGCCGAGCACGCCGGGCCGGTCCGGGATGGTCAGCCGGACCGACACGATGCGGTCCTCGCGCTCGAGCTCGCGCACCATCACCGAAGCCAGGATCCGCGGGTCGATGTTGCCGCCGCAGAGAACGAGCCCGACCTTGCAGCCACGATATCGGGCCGGATCGAGCAGCATGGCGGCGAGCCCGGCCGCGCCGGCACCCTCGGCCATCGTTTTCTGCAGGGTGAGATAGGCATTGACCGCGCGCTCGAGATGGGCCTCGGCGACCAGGACGATGTCGGTCACGAGCTCACGAACGATCGGCAGCGTCAGCTTGCCGACGTTCTTGACCGCGATTCCCTCCGCGAGCGTCGGCCCCCCGAGCGGGCGCTGCTCCCCCTTGAGCGCATTCCAGAACGATGGATAGAGCGCCGCTTCCGCTCCGATGATTGCGATCGACGGCTTGACCGCCCGCGCCGCAATCGCGTTGCCGGCGATGAGGCCGCCGCCGCCGATCGGGATCACGAGCATGTCGAGATCCGGCACCTCCTCCAGCATTTCGAGTGCAATGGTTCCCTGGCCTGCAATCACCAGGCTGTCGTCATAGGGGTGCACCCAGGTCAGACCACGCTCGCGGGCGATGGCCGCCGCGCGCGTTTGTGCATCGTCGATGGTCTCGCCGTCGAGCACGACCTCGGCACCGTGCGCCTGTGTCGCCTCGATCTTAACGAACGGCGTGGTGACCGGCATGACGATGGTGGCCGGGATCCGCAATCGACCGGCGTGATAGGCGACCGCCTGGGCGTGGTTGCCGGCCGACATGGCGATGACGCCGCGCGCGCGGGCCGCCTCGCGGAGTGACGACAGCTTGTTGAGCGCGCCGCGTTCCTTGAACGAATTGGTGACCTGGAGATTCTCGTACTTGACGTGCACCTCGGCGCCGGTTAACGCCGACAACCGGGGTGCTGGAAGCATGGGCGTGCGCAATACGCGGCCCGCGATCGTACGGCGCGCCGCCTCGATGTCGGCAATGGTGACGCTCATGCCCGTCTCCCGCCGTCGCCCAGTTTCCGGCTTGCTTGCACCGCACAAATACCCGTGCCTCTTGCGCGGAGACCGTCTACTCTCCATGTGCCGACGGATTCGGCCGATGGCAAGCACGGATAGCGAGGGTTGTTGCCCATGACCGACAGCGGACCGCGACGGATCGGTGTGTCGATTGAGCTCAAGCCGCACGCCTACGATCCGGCTGCGAACCCGGAGCTGTTCGAGGGCGTATTGGCGCGCCGCTGCATCGCGTTTCTCATCGACATCGTCATCATCGCCCTTCCGGCTCTGCTCGCGGCGGTGTTCATTCTCATCTTCGGGTTGCTCACGCTCGGGCTGGGCTGGATGCTGTTCTGGCTGCTGTGGCCGGCAACGGTGATCTGGGCGATTTTCTACTACGGCCTGACCTTCGGCAGCAGCGCATCGGCGACCATCGGAATGCGGGTCCTGGATATCGAGATGCGGACGTGGTACGGGGCGCCGTCCTACTTCGTGCTCGGAGCCGTGCACGCCATCGCCTATTGGCTTTCGGTCTCGTTCCTGACGCCGCTCATCCTCCTGGTCGCTTTCTTCAATCACCGCGGGCGGCTGCTGCACGACATGCTGGTCGGTACGACCGTGATCAACAACCCGACGCGGGCGGAAGCACTGCGCCGGTAGCGAATGGGACGGTTGAGCGCACAATCGGTTTGACGCCGCCAGCCGACCAAGCAATCCTAGGGGTGCCGGCGGGTGCCGTTCTCCCCGGCGCGAGCAAATGCCGTGACCCAACATTCGCGCAACACCCCTCAATTCTATCTCACGGCTCCTTCGCCTTGCCCCTATCTGCCGGGCCAGGAGGAGCGCAAGGTGTTCACCCACCTGGTCGGCGAGCGGGCAGCGGAGCTCAACGATCTCCTCACCCATGGCGGCTTCCGCACGGAGCCAGTCGATCGCCTACCGGCCGGCCTGCGAGACCTGCCGGGCCTGCATCTCGGTACGAGTGATAGCCGACGACTTCCGTCCCTCGCGCGGCATGCGGCGCATCCGCGATCGCAACAGTGACCTCGTCGGCGATATGCGGGTCGCGGTACCGACGTCCGAGCAGTATTCGGTGTTCCGTTCCTACCTCGACGCGCGCCACCGGGACGGCGGCATGGCCGACATGTCGGTCCTCGACTACGCCATGATGGTCGAGGACTCCCACGTCCAGACCCGAATCGTGGAATACCGGCGGCGCGGACCGGACAGCGCCATCAAAGGCCGCGGCGCGGGCGATCTGCTCGCGGTGGCGCTCACCGACGTTCTCAGCGACGGTCTCTCCATGGTGTACTCGTTCTTCAACTCGGGCGAGTTGTCGCGCTCGCTCGGCACGTTCATGATCCTCGATCATATCGCCCGCGCACGCCGCATGGAGCTTCCCTACGTCTATCTCGGCTACTGGGTGCATGGATCGCGCAAGATGGACTACAAGGGCCGCTTCCTGCCGCAGCAGCGCCTGACCCCCGACGGTTGGAAGCGATTCGAGCGCTAGAGCGTGTCCCGTTCCAATTGAACCGATCTCCCGTCGTCATGCCCGCGAACGCGGGCATCCAGTAATCACCGCACGTGGCCTGCTTCGGCGGCGGTGGCTACTGGATCATCCGCTTACGCGGATGATGACCGCCCAGATTTGTGCCTCAAGTCGACCGGAACCCGAAGTTCGCAATCGGATTTGCCGCACGGATGTGCGAACTTCGGGTTCGGGGCACTAGTCGCCCGCTTCAACCAGTTTGAAAGGATTTGGTAAGGATTTGGTGATTTGCTTTCATCGCCACTATTGGCGACGGAGGCAATCATGGCTGCGAAGGAGATTTCGGTAAAGACGTATGTGGTGAGGTTGAGCGGCGAGGAGCGCCAACAGCTTGCGACGCTGATTTCGGGGGAAGAGCCCAGCAAAACGCCTGCTGAAGGCGCGGATCTTGTTGAAGGCCGATGTGTCGGAGGTGGGTGAAGGGTGGAGCGACAGCCGGATCATCGAGGCTCTGGATGCCAGCCCGTCCATGGTTTACCGGGTGCGCAAGCAACTGGTGGAGGAGGGCTTCGAGGCTGTGTTGAGCCGCAAACAACGGGCAATGCCTGCCGTCGCGCCGATTTTTGACGGCGAGAAAGAGGCCAAGCTGATTGCCTTGGCATGCTCCAAACCTCCCAAGGGACGCGCGCGCTGGACCTTGCGGTTGTTGGAGAACAAAGTCGTGGAGCTCAACATTGTCGATCGTGCCAGTGACAGCACGATCGGGCGGGTTCTAAAAAAAACACGCTCCAGCCCCATCGCCGACGGCAATGGGTCATCCCACCGAAGGCCAACAGCGCGTTCGTAGCGGCGATGGAAGACGTGCTGGCCGTTTATACGCGGCCACGCGATCCCGATTGCCCGCTGGTTTGTCTGGACGAGACCTCAAAGCAGCTCATTGCCGAAACGAGTGTGCCGATCCCGATGAAAGCGGGACGCCCGGCCCGTTTCGATTACGAGTACGAGCGCAACGGGACCGCCAACCTCTTCATGATGTTTGCGCCGCTCGAAGGCTGGCGCCATGTTAAAGTCACGGATCGCCGCACCGCCGTGGATTATGCTCACGTCTTGAAAGATTTGGCCGATCTCCACTTCGCGAACGCCAAGACAATCGTTCTGGTCCAGGACAATCTCAACATTCACGGCAAGGCTTCGCTCTACGAAGCCTTTCCTGCCGCCGAAGCCAGGCGGCTGGTCGAGCGCTTCGAATGGCACTACACTCCAAAGCATGGCAGTTGGCTCGATCTGGCGGAGTCAGAACTCGGCGTCCTATCGTCCCAGTGCCTCGATCGCCGCATCCCCGACAAACAAACCCTCATCGACGAAACGGCCGCCTGGGAACACGACCGCAATGCCAACAACACCAAGGCCAACTGGCACTTCACAACCCCCAACGCACGCATCAAACTCAAGCATCTATACCCTTCAATCTGACTGAATTGGGCGACTAGCGGCGCCGGTCCTCTCGTTGTGACTGGAATTGCGGCTGCGGCGGATGCCGCCCGGCGGATACCCGACCGGTGGAGGCCAGGATGATGCGAGTTGTCGCCACCATGCTGATGTCGTGGGTGCTCGGCGCCGACATGGCCGGGGCCCAAGTCTATCCGAGCAAGGTCGTAAAGGTAATCGTGCCGTTCACCCCCGGCTCGCCGGTCGACGCACTCGCCCGCATCGCCACTCACCATCTGCAGGCTCGCCTCGGCCAGAGCGTGATCATCGAGAACCGCCCCGGCGCCGGCACCACGATCGGGACCAAGGCGGTGGCGACCGCAGCCCCCGACGGCCACACCCTGCTTCTCGTCGGTCCGAACGTCGTCTATTCGCCGACCCTCTATCCCAATCTCGACTTCGATCCCGCCCGGACCCTTACGCCGGTGGGCACCCTGGTCACCTGGTCGCACGTGATGGTGGTTGCGCCGGCCGTTCCCGCCGGGACGATCGCGGAATTGATCGCGCATGCCAAGGCCAATCCGGGCAAGCTGGCATTCGGATTCGGCCTCGGAACCACGCCTCATATCCTCGGCGAGACCTTCAAGCAGGCCACCGGCACCGAGATCGTCAGCGTCCCCTACCGCGGCGGCGAGCAGGCGAGAGCCGATCTCCTGGGCGGCCGCATCCACATCAATATCGCGCCCATCCCGTCCCTGCTGCCGCTGATCCACGAGGGCAAGGCGCGGCCGCTGGCATTCACCGGACCGGCGCGATCGCCGGACCTGCCGCAGGTTCCGACCATGACCGAAAGCGGGCTTCCGCAGGTCGGTTTCGATCCCGACGTCTGGCTCGGGATTTTGGTGCCGACCGGAACGCCGGCCGCCGTGATCGCCAGGCTCAACGCCGAGATCAACGACAGCCTGAAATCTTCCGAGATGAGGGCGAGCCTGACGAAGCTCGGCTACGAAGCGAAACCGACGACGCCCGCAGAGTTCGCCGACTTTCTCGAGGCGGAACGCAAGAAATGGCCCCCGCTGCTTAAGGCGGCCGGTCTGAAGCCCGAGTGAAGACTTCCGGCCAGCTGCAGGCGGGAAGGCGTGTGGCGGGCGGAGCGGGCGACGACCTGGGTCAGCCGACGATCTGATCGTACAGCAGCTTCAGATTGAGCCCGATGATGAGCAGCGCGGCCAAAGCCGCGAGCGTCGTGACCCAGACCGGCGCGACCAACGCACCCATCTTCTTCCGGTCGGCGGTGAACAACACGAGCGGCACGATCGCGAACGGCAGCTGCAGGCTCAGGATGACCTGGCTGAGGATCAGGAGCCTCGCGGTGCCGGATTTCGCCGTACCAGATGGTGACGATCGCCGCCGGAACAATCGCAATCGCACGCGTCACCAGTCGCCGCGCCCACGGCGGCAGCCGAATGTCGAGAAAGCCCTCCATCACGATCTGACCAGAGAGCGTCGCGGTAACGGTCGAATTCATCCCGCAGCACAAGAGTGCAATTCCGAACAGCGTCGGGGCTATGGCCGAGCCGAGCAACGGTGCGAGAAACGAATGGGCCTGATCCAGTTCCGCCACGTCGGTCTTTCCGACCTTGTTGAAGGTGGCGGCCGCGAGAATGAGGATGGATGCGTTGATGAGCAGCGCGAACATCAGCGCGATCGTGGAATCGATGGTGGCGAGCTTGATCGCCTCGCGCCTGGCCTCGACCGACTTCGCCGAACCGGCGCGTCTGCACCACCCCGGAATGCAGATAGAGATTGTGCGGCATCACGGTCGCGCCGAGAATGCCGAGCGAAAGATAGAGCATCTCGGGATTGGTGACGATCTCGGTCGTCGGCGCAAAGCCCCTGATCACCGCACCCCAGGCCGGGTCGGCCATCGCAATCTGGATCGCGAAACAAATGGCGATGACGCCCAGCAACGTCACGATGAAGGCTTCGATCCAGCGGAAGCCGATGTTCTGAAGCCACAGAATGAGAAACACGTCGAGCGCGGTCAGGATGACGCCGATCTCGAGCGGAATTCCGAACAGCAAGTTGAGCCCGATCGCGGTGCCGATCACCTCGGCGAGATCGGTCGCGCAGATCGCGATCTCCGCTGCGACCCAGAGCGGCCACGACACCGCGCGTGGAAAAGCGTCGCGGCAGGCCTGCGCAAGATCACGGCCGGAAGCGATCCCGAGCCGGGCGCACAGCGCCTGCAGCAGGATGGCGATCAGGTTGGAAAGGAGCGCGATCGTCAACAGCGCGTAGCCGAACTTGGAGCCGCCGGCGAGCGAGGTCGCCCAATTGCCCGGATCCATGTAGCCGACGGCGACGAGATAGCCGGGGCCGAGGAACGCCGCGAGCTTTCGCCACATCGATCCGTGCGGACGCGTCACGATCGTCCCGAACACCTCGGAGAGCGACGGAGTGCCACGCGCCCGGCGCCAGCCCGGACTCGGCTGCGATCGCCTTGTTCTCATGCGGAGGCGAAGCGAGCATCGAAAGACCCAATAGTTCTATTTGCGACCAATCTTATATTTGTTGCAAATAATTTGCAATTGCATTTCTGGACCCGCCGAAACCAAGGGGTTGATCGGGGTCCGGGCACTTCAGTGGCCGCCGACCGCCCTTCCCACAGGCTCCCCCGCCCGCGGGCGATCCCCTATTCGGCAACGATGGACAGCCGCTGCTGGCGCAAGAAGTTCGGTAGTCGGCCGGGCACTTTCTAGCCGTCTTTGCGCGCTTCCCGTTGGCGACGGCCTGATCGAACCTGTTGGACCTGGGAAATCCCTTGGGCAGCAACCTGCCCGCGTCCGCCCGGTTGCCGCGCCAATCGGCGAGCTCCTTGAGGGTAAGCGAGAAGGTGCGGCCGGCACCGTCGATCCACGAAAGCCCCTCCTGCGCCTTGAAGGTCTTGAGATCGGAGAGCCCGCCGTCCTTGTAACGCTGTAGCCGCACGCCGCGCCCACGTCCCATCTCCGGCACCTGCGCGAGCGGGAAGATCAGCATCTTGCGGTTCTCGCCGATCACTGCGACCAGATCGCCCTCGACCAGGGCCATGGCGCGCGCCGCCTCGGGCGGCGTGACGTTGAGCACCTGCTTGCCCTTGCGCGTATTGGCGAGGCACTCGTCCTCGGCCACCACGAAGCCGCGGCCCTGGGCACTGGCAACCAGGAACTTGCGTCCGCCCTGGTGGCGAAGCACGGATACGACATCGGCTTCCTGCTCCAGATCGATGAACAGCCGGATCGGCTCGCCGTGGCCGCGCCCGCCGGGAAGCTTGGCCGCATCGAGCGTGTAGAAGCGACCGTTGGTGGCAAACACCAGGCACTTCGAGGTCGTCTCGGCGGGGAACGTAAACTTGAGCCCATCGTCGGCCTTGAAGGCGATGGCGGAGAGGTCGCCGACCGTGCCGCGCAGCGCGCGGATCCAGCCCTTCTCCGACACCACGACCGTGATCGGCTCGCGCTCGACCAGGGCCTCCTCGATCTGCGCCTCGTCGTGCTCGGGCGCCTGAGCAAAGCTGGTGCGCCGCTTGCCGAGCGGCGTCTTCGGCCCGAACTTCGTGCGCAGCTCCTTGATCTCGTCGGCGATCTTCCTCCACTGCTCCTGCTCGGAACCGATCAGGTCCTTGAGCGCCTTGCGCTCGACGCGAAGTGCCTTGTCCTCCTTCCTGATCTCCATTTCCTCGAGCTTGCGCAGGTTGCGCAGCCGCATGTTGAGGATGGCATCGGCCTGCACGTCGGAAAGCTTGAAGGTCCGCATCAGGACCGGTTTGGGCTCGTCCTCATTGCGGATGATCTTGATGACCTTGTCGAGGTTGAGATAGGCGGCGAGATAGCCGCCGAGCACTTCGAGGCGATGCTCGATCTGCTGCAGGCGGTATCGCGAGCGCCGCAGCAGGACCTCGCGCCGGTGGTCGAGCCATTCGGTGAGCGCCTCGGCGAGGCCGACCACCCTTGGGATGCGGCCCTTGATCAGCACGTTCATGTTGAGCGGGATGCGGCTCTCGAGCTCGGTCAGCTTGAAGAGCGATTCCATCAGCAGCGCGGCGTCGACCGTGCGCGAGCGCGGCTCGATCACCAGCCGGATATCCTCGGCGGAACTTGTCGCGCGCATCGACGACGAGAGGCAGCTTCTTTTCGTTGATGAGCTCCGCCAGCTTCTCGACCAGCCGTCCCTTCTGCACCAGCCAGGGGATCTCGGTGATGACGATCACGTACGTGCCGCGCCCGGTATCCTCCTTGTGCCAGCGCGCCCGCACCCGGAACGAACCGCGCCCGCCCGCATACGCCTCGGCGATCGTCTCGGGCGGATCGACGATCACGCCGCCGGTGGGGAAGTCCGGGCCGGGCACATATTTCATCAGAGTGCGGCTGCGGGCATTCGGCGTGTCGATGAGATGGAGCGCCGCGTCGCAGAGCTCCGCCGCATTGTGCGGCGGGATCGAGGTTGCCATCCCAACCGCAATGCCTTGCGAGCCGTTGGCGAGCAGATTGGGGAACGCGCCCGGCAGCACCACCGGCTCGTTCTCGGAGCCGTCGTAGTTCGGCTTGAAGTCGATGGCATCCTCGTCGATGCCGTCGATCAGCAGATGCGCGACGTCGGTCAACCGCGCTTCGGTGTAACGCATGGCGGCGGGGTTGTCGCCGTCCACGTTGCCGAAGTTCCCTTGCCCGTCGACCAGCGGGTAGCGCTGGGCGAAGTCCTGCGCGAGACGCACGAGCGCATCGTAGACCGCCTGGTCGCCGTGCGGATGGAACTTGCCGATGACGTCGCCGACCACGCGCGCGCATTTCTTGAAGGCCGCGCCCGGATCGAGCCGCAACTGCCGCATCGCATAGAGGAGCCGCCGATGCACCGGCTTGAGCCCGTCGCGCGCATCCGGCAAGGCGCGCCCCGTGATGGTGGAGAGCGCGTACTGGAGATAGCGCTCCTCCAGCGCGTCCCGCAACGCGATCTCCTCGACCTCGCCGTCGCGAGGACGAATCAGCTCCTTGCCCATGAGCCGAGAGTTACTGCCAAGGTGGGTGACGGACAAGAGCAGGAGCCCGCCATCCCAGGGCACCGAGTCCAGGTTAACAAGATGGGGCCCAGCAGCGCGGCGCAGATTCTTGGAGTTGAATCCTGACGCGAAGGGACTCGGCTTGCGTGTGGCTTCCTCTTGTATTCGGCACTCCCAGCCAGCCCTTGAGGGAAAAAGATGCCCTGAACGCAGCGAAAATTGCGAGCGGTAGTGATCCCGATGCCCGAAATTAACCTGACCTCGGTGCCCTGCCCGCCATCCGCATGGATGCGCCTGACGCATCAGAATCAACCGCGCTCGGTCTCAGCCGAAGGGGCGTCGCGCTGAGCAGAATTGCGCAGCCTGACCAACCGACTGCCCTCGCGGCTCATGTCTACACTCGGCGGAAACGGACGCGCGGCCCCCAAGGAGGGGGTCCGGGCTTGCCCCGACTGAGACATTGGCCACCAAATTTTCTTGTGACGCACAACGCGGCCTTTTCCTATGACGGTGTGGTAGCGTGCGATCCTCGACTGTGGGGAGCACACATGAGGCGCCGCGAGTTCATCACGCTTGCGAGTGGCGCGGCTGCCGCCCGCTCGCGCGTGCTGCTTTGCTGCGGCGCATGAAGTCGGGAATTGGCACACAACCGGCTAGGTCGCATGCGACGGCTCGTCCGCAGCTGGCGAAAGCTGCCGCGCATCCCTGGCGCCATCCGTTGGTGAACCCAACGAAACTTGCTTAGGTACGGGCGAGCGCCGCGATGAAGCTCGTGCGTGCATCGCTCAGGCCGAGCTCGCGCGGCTCGAGCACGTGACGTAGGAGGAAGAAACCGGTGAGCACGAATCCGTCGGCGAGATCCTGCTGCGACGGCACCGACACGCTTGCGGCCACGAGAAACGCCGGCAGCGGCAGCAGCTTGTCTCTCCAGGGCTCGCCCGCCTCGCGCGACACCGCTCGTCCCGACTTCGGCGATACATAGATCAAGTCGGTTTCGCTGCCGCTCGCCGCACAACTCGCGAGATCGAGGCCGAAACCGAGCTCGGCGAGCATCCGCAGCTCGAAGCGCGCGACCGCAGGCCCGGCCCGGGGCCGATCGAGCAGGGCGTCCAGCACCTCTTCGAGCGCAGCGTGAATCTGCGGGTGCGGATCGCGCTCCGGCAGCAGGCGACAGAGCGCGGCCAGATGGATCATGCCGTAGAGCGCATGCGGCATCTCCAGGAACGAGGCGGCACGCGCATCGAGGCCCTCGACCGAGTAGAGACCCAGGTGCTCGTCGAGCCGCGCTCGCCAGGTGGAGCTGATCCGATTGCCCGGCTGCAGCACCGGCCGCAGCCGCGAGCCCGCCCCTCCCCGCACCAGCCCGAGATGCCGGCCATGCTCGCGCGTCATCAGCTCGAGGATCGCGTGGGCCTCCCCGTGGCGCCTGCTGCCGAGCACGATGCCTTCATCGGTCCATTGCATGCCGGTGTGAACCCTGCGCACCACGCCTCGAACCTGCAACGCGATGCCTGCGAATATCAGATTCTGCGCGACGACACATGCCGATCGGACGCTACTCCTTCGGGAACTCGAGACCCATCTCGCGATAGCGGTCGGGATCCTCGCCCCAACGCTCCCGCACCTTCACGAACAGAAACAGGTGCACCGGTGCCTCGATCATGTCGGCGATCTCGCGGCGCGCCTCGGCACCGATCGCCTTGATCGTCTGCCCGTTCCTTCCGAGCACGATCTTACGCTGACTCTCGCGCTCGACGTAGATCGTCTGCTCGATACGGGTCGAGCCGTCGCCGAGATCCTTCCACTGCTCGGTCTCGACCGTCGACTGGTACGGCAGTTCCTGGTGCAGACGCAGGCAGAGCTTCTCCCGAGTGATCTCGGCTGCGAGATGTCGCAACGGCGCGTCGGTGATCTGATCCGCGGGATAATGCCAGGGCCCTTCCGGCACATGGGCGGCGAGCCAGCTCGAAACATCGCCGACGCCGTCGCCGGTGAGCGCGGCGATCATGAAGGTGGCCGCAAACGGAAGGCTCTCGTTGGCCACCTTGGCAATCGCGAGCAGGGCCGGTTTCTCCGCCAGGTCGACCTTGTTGATCAGCAGGATCCTCGGCTGACCGATGTCGGCCAATTTTTCGACGATTGTCCGCGTCTCCTCGTCGAGGCCGCGCTGCGCGTCGATCAGCACGCCGACGATGTCGGCATCGTGCGTGCCGCCCCAGGCATTCTGCACCATGGCACGGTCGAGGCGGCGCCTGGGTGCAAAGATGCCGGGTGTATCGATGAAGACCAGTTGCGAGGCGCCGACGATTGCGATGCCGCGCAGCAATGCGCGCGTGGTCTGCACCTTGGGGGAGACGATGGCGACCTTGCTTCCGACCAGCGCGTTGATCAGCGTGGATTTGCCGACATTGGGGGCGCCGATCAGCGCAATGAAGCCGCAGCGGCTCGGCGTGCCCGCATCAGCCATCGAGACGGTCAGCCTTGATGCCGGCGCGTGTCAGCAGGGCGGCGGCGGCGGCCTGCTCGGCGGCGCGCTTCGAGCGGCCCAGCCCCTCGGCCGGTCCCAGATCGGGGAGCTCGACGGTGACGCGGAACTCGGGGTGATGCTGCGGACCGGTGCGCTCGACCTCACGATAGGCCGGCGTCGGCAAGCCGCGCGCCTGCGCCCATTCCTGCAGCACGGTCTTGGAGTCGCGCAGCGGGCGCGTCGGCGTGCGCATGCGCTCGCTCCAGAGGCGCTCGATGAGTGCGGCCGCAGCAGGATATCCGCCGTCGACGAACACCGCCCCGATCAGCGCTTCGCAGACGTCGGCCAGAACGGCGGTGCGGCCGCGGCCGCCGGCGTTGGCCTCGGACGCGCCGAGCTTGATCGCCGTGCCCAGTTCGATGGTCCGCGCCACGTCCGCGCACGCCTCCTTTCGCACGAGATCGGCCAGCCGGCGCGACATTTCCCCTTCGTCGGCCTTGGTGAAGGCGCGAAACAGCATGTCGGAGACGACGAGGCCGAGCACATGGTCGCCGAGGAACTCGAGCCGCTGGTACGAGCCGGAACGATTGCGCGAGCCGGTCAGCGCCGAGATGTGGGTCAGCGCCTGCTCGAGCAGTGCCGGGTTCGTGAATCGATACCCGATGCGCTCCTCGAATCGCGCGATAGCGGGGCGGCGGCGCTTGGTCTCCTTTGCAGGGGACGCGCGCCTGTCGGTGGTGGTCGGAGTGTCCGGCTTGCCGACGGCGGCTGGATCGGTCGCTTCGATGGAAGCCGATTTTCCGGTCCGCGTGCGGCTCATCGTACAATCGTGAATAGCCGGCTCCAGCGCACCGACCATGGCCAGCGCCACACCATCCAGGCGTGCTCGCCTTCCAGGATCGAGAAGAAAATGATCTGGGCGCGACCCACGATATTCTCGAACGGCACGTACCCGACCTGGCTGAGCACGCGACTATCGGTCGAGTTGTCGCGATTGTCGCCCATCATGAAATAATGGCCAGCCGGCACCTCGTAGGGCCGCGTACTGTCGTAGAAGCCGTTATCGACGAGATCCAGTGTCGTATAGCTCACGCCGTTCGGAAGCGTTTCGCGCCATCGCTTCACCCGTGAGGCACGCGCACCTTCCTCGGTTTCGACGAAATCCTCGATTCGCTCGCGCTTGACCGGCGCTCCGTTGATATGCAGCACACCCTCCAACATCTGGATGACGTCGCCGGGAAGCCCGATCACGCGCTTGATGTAGTCGGTGGAATCGTCCTTCGGCAGCCGGAACACGACGACATCGCCACGCTCGGGGGGCGACGCCCAGATGCGTCCGGAGAACAAGGGCGGCGAGAACGGCAGCGAATAGTGGCTGTAGCCATATGAAAACTTGGATACGAAGAGATAGTCGCCAACGAGCAGCGTTTCCTTCATCGATCCCGACGGAATGTTGAAAGGCTGGAACAGGAAGGTGCGGATGACGAGCGCGATGATGAGGGCGTGAACGATCACGCGCACGGTCTCGGCAACGCCGCCTTCCTTGCGTTTCGCACCAGAAGTCACACTCATTGGCCTCTTGTCCGCAGATTCACGCCCGGCGCCGTTCTAGCCGGTGGGGCGGCGGGGTGCAATCAAGGGTGGGGAATATCAGCCCCGCCGGCCGAGCTTCGGAGGCGGCCGGCACCGTCCATGATTCGTGCATATTTTCAATGAGATGAAACTCCTCACCCAGCTTTCGGGACAGCCGAGATGACGACGATGGCCTGCGCCATCGGTCCGTCGTCGCTGATGGTGACGTCGATGCGGGCATCGCAGCCCGCCGGGGTGATCGCCTCGAGCCGGGCCAGCGCCCCGCCGGTGAGCCTCATGGTCGGGCGACCCGACGGCAGATTGACCACGCCCATGTCGCGCCAGAACACGCCTGCGCGCAGCCCGGTCCCGAGCGCCTTGGCACAGGCTTCCTTGGCGGCGAATCGCTTGGCATAGGTCTCGACCGAGCGGATGCGGCCCTCGGCCTTGGCGCGCTCGGTCGCGGTGAAGATCCGGGCGAGAAACCGGTCGCCATGCCGCTCGATCGTGCGCGCGATGCGGCGGACATCGATCAGATCGGATCCGATGCCCAGAATCATGCCCTGGCGCGTCCACGGTCCATGGCCATGCGCATCGCTCTCACGACCTCGGCGAGACCGGAGAATACGGCTTCTCCAATCAGGAAATGGCCGATATTGAGTTCGACGACCTCGGGAAGGGCCGCGATCGCCTCGGCAGTCGCGAAGTCGAGACCATGACCGGCATGGACCTCGAGGCCGGCGGCCTTGGCGAGCCTTGCGGCGTCGCGGATGCGCAGCCACTCGGCTTCGGCCGCCTCCATCTGCTCGTCGGCCAGGGCGTCGCACCAGGCACCGGTGTGGATCTCGACCACCGGCGCGCCGATCCGCGACGCGCTTTCGATCTGACGGGCATCGGCGGCGATGAATAGCGAGACGCGGATGCCGGCCCCCCGCAGCCTGGCAACGACCGGTGCCAACGCCTGGTGCTGCCCGGCCACGTCGAGGCCGCCTTCGGTGGTGCGCTCCTGGCGCCGTTCCGGCACCAGGCATGCTCGCGTGCGGCATGATCTTGAGCGCGATCGCGGCCATCTCGTCGGTCGCAGCCATCTCGAAGTTGAGCGGCTTGGCGATCTCCGCCTTGATCCGCGCCATGTCCTCGTCGCGAATGTGCCGGCGATCCTCCCGCAGATGCGCGGTGATGCCGTCGGCTCCCGCTTCAATCGCGATCCGGGCGGCGCGTACCGGATCCGGAAGCCGGCCGCCGCGCGCATTGCGAATGGTGGCGACGTGGTCGACGTTGACGCCGAGGCGAAGATGAGGGGCGGACATTTGCCTGCAGCCGAGCGCTGTCGCGTGCGATCCAACTTTTCCAGTTCAGAGCCTTCGATCCGGCGGCGCGTTCGAACTCGCATTCATGGTCGGTGACGAGCGGCGCGCGCGCAACCCCGCCGGAAATCGCTCACGCATTCACGCGCTCGGCGCTCGCCACCACGTCCTTCGCGCGAAGCTGGGCGATGATCGAGTTGAGGTGCTTGATGTCGAACACTTCGAGGTCGATCGTCACCGCGGTGAAATCCGGCGCCGAACGCTCCATGTGGATATTGTCGATGTTGCCGTCGTGCTCGGCGATCACCTGGGTGACCTGGGCGAGCGAGCCTGGTTCGTTCACGGTCTGCAGCACGATGCGCGCGGGGAAGCGGTGCGGCGTGCGCTCCTCCACGTCCCAGCGCAGATCGAGCCAACGCTCGGGCTCTTCCTCGAAGTCCTTCAGTGTCGGGGACTGGATCGGATAGATGGTGATGCCCTCCCCCGGCGTGAGGATGCCGACGATGCGGTCGCCGGGCACCGCGCCGCCGTTGGGCGCGAACCGCACCGGGAGGTCGGTATTGATGCCGCGGATCGGGATCGCTCCGCCCCCCTCCCCCGGGACCTTGATTTTCACCGACTTCGCGCGCTTGAGCCCGAACCAGCCGCTCTCCGGCTTCGGCTGCTGGGCGATCGCGGCGGCGCGCTCCTCCTTGTAGTCGGGATACATGGCGCGCACGACGTCGGCTGCGCGCATCTCGCCGCGGCCGACCGCCGACATCACGTCCTCGATCGAGACGCGGGCGAGACGCGGCAGCGCGCCCTGCAGCTTTTCATCGGAATAGGCGATCTTGGCGCGCTGGCAGAGCCGCTCGACGATGCGCCGCCCGAGTCCGGCATACTGGTTGCGCACCGCCGCCCGCGTCGCCCGGCGGATGGCAGCGCGCGCCTTGCCGGTGGTGACGAGCGACTCCCACGCCGCAGGCGGCGCCGTCTGCGACCGCGCCAAGATGATCTCGACCTCGTCGCCGTTGGCGAGCTCGGAGGCGAGCGGCGCGATCTTGCCGTTGATCTTGCAACCGACCGCCATATTGCCGACGCCGGTGTGGACCGCGTAGGCAAAGTCGATGGCGTTCGCCCGTCGCGGCAGCGCGATCAGCTTGCCTTTGGGGGTGAAGCAGAACACTTGATCGTGGAACAGCTCGAGCTTGGTGTGCTCGAGGAATTCCTCGGGATTCGAGCCCTCCGCCAGCAGCTCGATGGTGCGGCGCAGCCACGCATAGGCGCTGGATTCGCGCGACAGCATTTCCGTCGGCGATCCCACGTTGTCCTTGTAGAGCGCATGGGCGGCGATTCCGTACTCGGCAATCTCGTGCATCTCCCGGGTCCGGATCTGCAGCTCCACCCGCTGCTGACTGGGACCAATGACGGTGGTGTGGATCGACCGATAGTCGTTCTGCTTCGGGGTCGAGACGTAGTCCTTGAAGCGGCCGGGCACCACCGGCCAAGTGGTGTGAACGATACCGAGCGCCTGGTAGCATTCCGGAAGCGTCCCCACCATCACCCGGAAACCGAAGATGTCGGAGAGCTGCTCGAAGCCTACCGACTTGCGCTCCATCTTGCGCCAGATCGAATAGGCGCGCTTGCGCCGACCCGCTACTTCCGCCTGGATGCCGCGGTCGGACAACTTCCTGGTGAGCTGCTGCTCGATCTCGCTCACCAGGCCGACATCCCTGGCCTCCAGCGCATCGAGGCGTTGGCTGACCACCGCGTAGGCTTCGGGATTGAGCTCGCGGAACGCCAGGTCCTCGAGCTCCTCGCGCATCTCGTGCATGCCCATGCGCCCGGCGAGCGGGGCATAGATGTCGAGGGTCTCCTCGGCACTGCGCCGGCGCGCCTCCGGCGGCATATGGGAGAGCGTGCGCATGTTGTGCAGGCGGTCGGCCAGCTTGACCAGCAGCACCCGCACGTCGTCGGCGATCGCCAGCAGGAGCTTGCGCAGGTTCTCCGCCTGCTTTGCCTCCTTGGTGACGAGCTCGAGCTTCTTGAGCTTGGTCAGGCCCTCGACCAGCGCGCCGATGTCCTTTCCGAACATCTGATCGATCTCGGCGCGCGTCGCCGCGGTGTCCTCGATGGTGTCGTGCAGGAGGGCAGCGGCGATGGTCGCGTCGTCGAGCTTGAGATCGGTGAGAATTGCCGCGACTTCCAGCGGATGGGAAAAATAGGGATCGCCGGAGGCCCGCTTCTGCTCGCCATGCGCCTTCATCGCATAGACATAGGCGCGGTTGAGCAGCGCCTCGCTGGTGGCCGGATTGTAGCGCCTCACGCGCTCGATCAGGTCGTATTGCCGCATCATTTGCGGCGGGAGCTGCCTGCTGGATTTTACGGCTTTTTCAAATACTTGAGAAACGATATTGATGCTGCGCTCGAGCGGGGCGCGGGCTCGCGACTGGTTCTGCATCCGCGGCAGGTCGGTGGAGGAGCGCGCCATACGAATTCCTCGGACCGGCCCGTTGCATCGGCCCGGATCTCAATCCAAGGATACCATGACCTTAGTTAACTGCTACAAGGCGCCCTTCGCGCCGCTCGGCGATTTTGCGTGGGTCCCGGGTCTGCAGCGCACCGCTGCGCGCTGCGCCGCGCCCGGGACACGAGCGGCGTTTCCCGGCCGAGCGCGCCAAAAGCGCGTTCACGCGCGTCTTCGACGCGCTATTGCGCGCGAGAGCCGGGACCCAGGACAACGGCACGGGGCGGGATCGGCCCCGATATGCGTGCAGCGGCCGGCGGTCGCCTATTCTTCTTCCTCGGGCTGCTCCTCGGGCGGGGTGAGCCCCTCGAGGCCCTTGAGCAACTCCTCTTCCGTCATGCGATCGACCGTGACCTCGGTGTCGTCGGCATCGACGGTCCCTCCGGCCGCGCTGATGAGCGGCACCGCCTCGGGCTCCGGTTCGTCGACCTCCACGTATTTCTGCAGCGAATGGACCAGCTCTTCCTTGAGGTCGTCGGGCGAAATCGTCGTCTCGGCGATCTCGCGCAGCGCCACTACCGGATTCTTGTCGTTGTCGCGCTCGACCGTGATTTGAGAACCGGACGATATCGAGCGCGCGCGATGGCTCGCCAGCAGCACCAGATCGAAGCGGTTTTCCACCTTGTCGATGCAGTCTTCGACAGTGACACGCGCCATGGCTGCATTGCTCCCGCAATGGACTTATGAAAAGTGGCAGTTACGTAACGATACCGACGCCAAAGTGCAAGACGAAACTAGTGTCCCGATTCCGAAGTTCGCCAGCACTCGCGGCACACTCTGAGCGAACTTCGGAACCGGGGCACTAGGCTCTAAACCCGAGGTTGGCACACCCGCGCTGCCAATCCGATTGCGGTCATGGCCGTCCCCGGACTTGTTCCAGGGATCGGTCCCGGCCATCCACGCCTCGGATCGCCGCACCGACGACATGGATGCGCGTGACGAGTGTTGACGAGCGCGCGCATGACGGTGGAGCAACCGCACGCGCCCTACAGTAGTCGCGCAAATTCTTCTTGGCGCGCGGTCATGCCTCTGTTAGGCAGGTCGCATGGGAACCGCCATGCGATCCTTACCATTATACTTTCGGATTGGTTGTGACGGCGAGTGTATGCCCGCAATTGAGCGGCGTAGGGTCACTCATTCCCGATAACTGAGGATACGACCCTACTGTCCGGTGGACGCGTGCCGTCCGTGAGCCGGTATCAGGTTCGACGACTTCACACGAGAGCTCTCATGGAACCCAAGACGGAAAAAATGGCGCTGTTCATTGACGGCGCCAATCTCTACGCCACCGCAAAATCGCTCGGCTTCGACATCGACTACAAGCGTCTCCTGCGCGAATTTCACTCGCGTGGCTATCTGCTGCGCGCCTTCTATTACACCGCCGTGATCGAAGACCAGGAGTATTCCTCCATCAGGCCCCTGATCGATTGGCTCGACTACAACGGCTACAGCGTCGTGACCAAGGCGACCAAGGAATTCGTGGACCAGACCGGGCGGCGCAAGGTGAAGGGCAACATGGACATCGAGCTGGCAGTCGATGCCATGGAGATCGCCAGCTCGATCGACCACATGGTGTTGTTCTCGGGCGACGGCGACTTCCGATCGCTGGTCGAGGCGGTGCAGCGGCGCGGCGTCCGTGTCACCGTGGTCTCCACCATCTCGACCCAGCCGCCGATGGTTGCCGACGAGTTGCGTCGGCAGGCAGACATCTTTCTCGACATCGTCGAGCTGCAGCCCAAGATCGGCCGCGACCCGGCCGAGCGTGCCGCCCGCGAAGCGCGCGAGCCGCGGGAGCGCCATACCCCGCAATTCCTCCAGCGCCCGGCCGCGCCGCAGCGCGCGGGCGCCGGCGCTGCAGTCGACGACGACGACGATTTCGAGGACTAGCGCGAGCCGCGATTGCGGATCTCGCACGCACGACGTATTTCCGAGGCCGTTTCGCAGATAACCGGTGCAACCCACCTCTCCCGCAAGAGCTCCTGCCGGCGCGATCCGTGACGCATCCGGCAAGCCCGGCCGAAACTGCCCACTCTGCCCCCGCCTCGAGGCTTTCCGCCGCGACTGGCGCGTCCGCGAGCCCGATTGGTTCAATGCACCGGTCGCTTCCTTCGGCCCGGATACGGCGCGGCTCCTGATCGTGGGCCTGGCCCCCGGTCTCAAGGGCGCAAACCGCACCGGTCGGCCTTTTACCGGCGACTACGCCGGTGACCTCCTCTACGGCACGCTCCAACGCTTCGGCTTCGCCCGCGGCAGCTACGCCGCCGCGCCCGACGACGGGCTCGTGCTGGTCGACGCCCGCATCACCAATGCAGTGCGCTGCGTGCCGCCGGAGAACAAGCCCACGCCCGCCGAGATCAAGACCTGCCGTGCGTTCCTCGCCGCGACCATCGCAGAGATGCGCAATCTGCGCGCTATCGTCACCCTCGGACGGATCTCGCACGAAAGCACGCTTGCAGCGCTCGGTCAGGCGCGCGCGGCGGCACCGTTCCGTCACGGCGCCACGCACGAGATCGGGCCGCTGCACGTGTTCGTGAGCTACCACTGCTCGCGATACAACACCAATACCGGGGTGCTGACACCGCAAATGTTTTACGGCGTCTTCGCCGCCGTGCGAGCCCACCTCGATGCCGGCGCATCGTCGCACGGGAATTGAAGTTCGCCTGCGCTACCGGTGCTGCAGCCAGGCAATGACCTCGTCGGCATTCTTGTCCGGCGGAAAGACCGGATAGAACACCTTGGAAACGACGGCATCGTCGATCACCAGCGCCATGCGCTTGAGCAAGGTCATGCCCGACACCGAGAAGGTGGGCAAGCCGATCGCACGCGCGAGAGCGAGCCGGCTGTCCGACAGCAGCGGGAACGGCAGGTGCAGGCGAACGACCGCCTCGCGTTGATAGTCGGTGTCCTGGGTCGACAAGCCGAAGAGGTGATCGACGCCCAGCTGCTCGAGCTCCATGAAATGGTCGCGGAAAGCGCACGACTGCGGCGTGCAGCCGCGCGCACCCGGAATCCGGTCCCAGCCTTCCGGCGACGCCTGTCCGGGCACCCCGGTGCGCGGATATGCATAGACCACCGTGCAGCCGGAGAGCGCGGAGAGATCGACCTGCGAGCCGTCGGTCGCTGCCAAGGTGACCGACGGCAGCTTCAGGCCGGCGAGGTGCCGCGCCGCACCGTCGTCGATCGGGATCGGAAGGTCGGCGGGCAATACGTTGGGATCGTGCGTGGTCGTCATGGGCGGTCTCTTCGTGCGGCATCATCGGATCGATACGAGATGAATTCGAGCAGCGAGCCGTCGGGGTCGCGGAAGTAAACGCTGGTACCCGCACCCTTGGCCCCGAACCGTTGCAGCGGTCCGGCATGGATCGCCACCCCGCAACGCTCGAGATGGGATACGGCATCCGCGATCGGCCCGTTCCATTCGAAGCAGAGATCGCTGTTGCCGGGCTCGACCGGCAGTCGTGCCACCTCGGCTGGATGAAAACCCGGGCCATGCAGATTGAGCTGCACCTGCCCGAACCGATAGGCCCAGCCGGCCGGGCGCCGGATCAGCTCGGCGCCGAGCACGTCGCGGTAGAACGTGTTCGAGCGCTCCCATTCGGAGACGTGCACGACGCAGTGATCGAATGTGACCGGCAATGCCATGGGCGCTTCTGCAATCGTTCTCTGCAAGATCCTCGCCGCAGTCAGGACAGCGTAACGGTCGAGGCAGGCGACGTCGATCCGGGAATGTGGACGTGGAAAGAGGATGCGCCGGCCGCGCGCGGAGCTCGTCTCCCGCGGGCCGGGACAGCCGTGTCGCATGGGGCCGGTAGCGCTTCGTTGCGCTGCCCCGGATGATGCGCCGGTTCAGTCGATCCAGCCGATGTCGGTCAGCGTTCCCGACAGGCCTTCGACCTTGCCGGCCATCGTCGCCTTTCCGGTCTTGAGATCGACCCGGTAGAGCGAGCCGCCCGTCGCCAGCCAGCCATCGTTCTTGTCCTCGCCGGTGGAGACGATGTTGAAGGCGAGCGGGCCGTTCACCGCCATCCCAAGCGATCCGATGGTGTTGAGCACGCCGTCGTTGGGAGGAGCCTGCGTCACCAGCGCGCCGGTGGCGGCGTCGATGTTGTAGAGCGTGGTCGCCCGGTGCCTGTTGAAATTGGTGCGGCAGGCGCCATTGGTTGAATCCTATGCTGCCAGATTTTTGCTGGCAATGGGCTGATCACCGAGCAACGCTTGCTGATGGCGCAGCAACGCGGCTCTCAGAACTGGGAGCTGCTTGTGGGCCTTTAAGCGGCGGAAGCTCTTCTCGGCCTCCAGCATGGCGGTTCCAGTCCATCGCAACGCCATTCGCGCATCGCGCCAACGTTTGACGTTGCGGCAGACCTGCCGCAGCACGGCCATCAGGCTCTCGATCGCGTTGGTGCAGCCGAGCGAGCGCCGCAGCTGGTCAGGCAGACCCAGGCGGATCACGGTGAGCATTTCGTCCAGCCCTTCATGGATCGAAGCCGAGACGCCAGGGGCATCGGGATCAAGCCGGCGCGCCAAGTTCCTGAGAACTCGCTCGGCCTGCTCGGCGGTCGGACTATCCCAGGCCTGCCGCAGCACCTTCTTGACCCCGGCATGCAACGACGGGTCAAGCCGCTCGATGATATTGCGTCCCTTGTGCACTTGGCAGCGCTGGATCAGCGCGAAGCCCCCGAAGGTGTCGCGCACGGCCCGGCTCAGCGCCTTGGCACCGTCGACGATGAACAGGCGGGCGATATCCGGTTGCAGCCCGCGCTCGACCAGGTCGGCGAGCAGCGCCTTGACCACGGCGGCGTTCTCCGTCGCTCCCAAGGCCAGCGCCAGCACGTGTTTGTCGCCAGCATCGTCGATGCCGATGGCCGCCACCAGGACATGATCGCCGACACGCAGCCCGTCGATCTGGATCACCAGCAGGTCGAGCCTCGACAGGTCAGCCGCCAGCCATTCCTTCAGCTTCGCCGTGCTCAGCGCCACGAACCGCCGCGAGACCGAGGATTTCGTCGTGGCGCGCTTGGCCTGGCCGGCCAGATCGCCGTCCGGCAGGCGTACCGAGCGCGCGTACTTGCGCGTCGCCACACCGATCAGCATCTGGTTGAACGCCCAGCGCGACAGCAGGTCCGCCTCCTGGATCGCCTTCCAGCTGGCAAGCTGCAGTTCCGCGCCGCCGCGTTGCCGCACCCGTGGTCGCCGGAAGGCAGCCTTGCCGCCATGCCAGCCGATCTCGCTGCCGATCAAGCCCCATCGATGGGCCCGCCGGTCGGCGTGGCGTTGGTAGCGCTTGCCACAAAGCTGTTCCGCGTCAACTGCCAGCATCGTCTCGATCGCCGCGGTCCCAGCCCGCAGGCACAGCCGGTCGAAGCTGCCCTTGAACTCTTCAAGCCCCTCGATCACCAACGGCGGCAGCGCCAGCGTTCCCGTCGCCAGCGCCGTCCCTTGGTTCATCCCCTTCAATGCGGTATGTTTCGTCATGGCGTCGATCTCCTCGCTCTCGGTTTGCTATTCGCAACCTCAAGCCTAGCGGCCTGAGGCGATCGACGCCTGCCTCCCTATTTCAACAGCGACAGGGACGTGCGGGTCTCTTGGTGCCCTTCCACGAGTTGGTGTAGGCGCCCGCGACCACCTTGGGAGTCTTGCCGGCATTGACGTCGCCGTCCTTGTATTTGTGCGATCCGTCCACGGTCGTCTTGCCGTCGTCGACGTTGACCCGCAGGCTCGCACCGTCCGACCCCATCACACGCAGCCGATCGGCGGCGGGATTGAAATCGATGCTGGGGGTGACGCCCGGCTTGAGCATCTCCGACAGCTTGCTCTTCATCGCGGCCTGGCCGGACTTCACGTCGATGGTGACGATGTTGCCGTCGCCGGACACTCCGTAGATCAGGCCGTCCGCCGGCCGCACGTCGATGCCGAGAATCGGTGCCGGCGCCCTTGATGGCGGCCTTCGACACCACCTTGCGGGTGGCCGGGTCGATGGTCACGATCGATTTGCCATCGACGAGTCCCACGATCCAGCCGGCGGCCTGTGCACCGGTCGCAACGAAAGCCGACGCGGCAAGCGCGCCCGCGAACGTGAGAAGCTTGATTTGCCTGAACATGGAGGTCGCTCCCTTCGAATTGGTCCTCGTAAGGTCGACGGCTCGCCGCCAGGCATCGCCGCCGATCGGGAGCAGCTACGAGCCCGACCTGATCCGAGTTGCAGCACGCTTCGCCGTTTGTCGCGACCGGCGTTCACGTGTTCGTGAGCCGACCGTGCCGGCGCGCCATCCGATCACGAGGGCGTCGGTTCCGGATCGCCCGTTCGGCTTTATCCCTTGGCACGCAGCAAGCGTCCGCGCTCGCGCTCCCAGCTGCGCTTCTTCTCGGTCTCGCGCTTGTCGTGCAGCTTCTTGCCGCGGGCGAGCGCGAGCTCGAGCTTGGCGCGCCCCTTCTCGTTGAAGTAGAGCCTGAGCGGCACCAGGGTCATGCCCTCGCGCTCGACCGCTCCCGTCAGCTTGTCGATCTGGCGCCGGTGGAGCAGAAGCTTGCGAATGCGTTTGGGCGCATGGTTGAAGCGGCCGCCCTGCAGGTATTCCGGGATGTTGGCATTGACCAGCCACAGCTCGCCGCGGCGCGAATCGGCATAGGATTCCGCGATCGTCGCCTTACCCTGGCGCAGCGATTTCACCTCGGTCCCGGTGAGGGCGATGCCGGCCTCGAAGGTCTCGCCGATCTCGTAGTTGAATCGGGCTCTCCGGTTGTGGGCGACACGCGCACATTGCTGTCGGATTTGGCAGCCATTTGCGCACCGGCAGGTGATCGGGCGCGAGCGCGTGGGGTCTGAAGTTCCGACAGCTCGCGGCATTCCCTGGGAACGTCAGACCCGCACTAGCAGACTTGAGGTCCTTGCCCGACGTTCGCACTCGAGCGGCGCAAGGGCGAACTGCGAGCGGGCACTAGTTGATCAGGCCGGCGTGGACCATCGCTTCGCGCACCGCCGCTTTGGTCTTGTCCGCGAGCCGAACCATCGGCAGCCGCACGGTATCGGCGCACTTGCCCAGCAAGGACAGCGCGTACTTGGCCGGGGCCGGGTTGGTCTCGATGAACAGCGCGGTATGCAGCGGCATCAGCTTGTCGTGCGTCCCGAGCGCGGCTGCAAAGTCGCCCTTGAGGCAGGCGTCCTGGAACTCGGCACACAGGCGTGGCGCAACGTTCGAGGTGACCGAGATGCAGCCGTGCCCCCCATGGGCCATGAAGCCGAGCACGGTCGCATCCTCGCCCGAGAGCTGGTTGAAGCCCTCGCCCATGGCGGCGCGCTGCTGGGAGACGCGAACGACATTGGCGGTCGCGTCCTTCACGCCGGCGATGTTGTCGAGCTCGAACAGGCGCTTCATGGTGTCCACCGACATGTCGATCACCGAGCGGGCGGGAATATTGTAGATGATGATCGGGATGCCGATGGCGTCGTTGATCGCCTTGAAGTGCTGATAGAGCCCTTCCTGAGTGGGCTTGTTGTAGTAGGGCGTGACCACCAGCACGGCATCGGCGCCGGCGCGCTCCGCGTGCCGGGAAAGCTCGATCGCCTCGCGGGTCGAGTTCGACCCGGAACCGGCGATCACCGGGACGCGGCCCTTGGCCTGATCGATGCACCATTCCACGGCCTGCTAGTGCTCCTCGTGAGACAGGGTGGGGCTCTCGCCGGTGGTCCCGACCGGAACCAGGCCGTCGGTTCCCTCCGCGATCTGCCAATCGACCAGGGCGCGAAACGCCTTCTCGTCCAGCGAGCCGTTGCCGAAGGGAGTGACGAGCGCGGTAAACGAGCCCCTGAAGCTCGTCCTGGCGGTCATGATACGGTCCTCTGAGTGGTTGGTGCGGGGATCCTATCTCGGGCCCCGATCTTGTCATCATTGTTAACGGGAACCCGGCCGCGATGAAAGCCCCCAGCCCGTCTGCCGCCTTTTTGCCGCGGTCGGGGAGCAATGGTGCCGCGATTGGCGGTTGCCGGTCACCTCAATCAAATGTGTCCGAATGCGGACACGGCCGACAGGCAGGAATGATTCGTTGATCCGCCGAGCGCTCACACGGTCCTCGACCGTGCTCGCCCTCGCGGGCATCCTCGCTCTCGCCTTGCACGCCGGACCTGCGCCTGGTGCGCCGAACGAGAAGGCCGCCGCCGCGCCGCCAAGAAAGCCGGGAACACGGCGGCCAAGGACAAGGCGGCCGCCAGCGACAAGAAAGCGGACGCGTCGAAAGCCAAGGCGGCGGCCGGCAAGACAAGACCGACAAGACCGGCGCCCAGTGCCAACGAAATCCGCGGCCGCCAAGGCACAACGGCGCCAAGGCGGCAAAGCCGTCGCCGCCGCCATGCCCTCGCCGCTCCCGCCGGCCGAGCTCGCCGCTCTCAAGGAGGCGGTCGCCGCGGCGCGCAAGGGCAGCCTCGCAGGCCGCCGACCTGCGAAAGACGATCACCGACCCGGTCGCCCGCAAGCTGGTCGAATGGGCGATCCTGCGCAGCGACGAGAACGAGAGCATCGATCTCAGCCGCTACATGGCTTTCTTCGTGGAAAATCCCGACCTGGCCCTCGGTGGTCATGCTGCGCCGCCGCGCCGAGGCGACGCTGTGGTCGGACCGCCGCGATCCGGCCTTCGTGCGCGCCTATTTCGCCAAGGAGCGGCCGACCACCACCAAGGGCCGATTTGCGCTCGCCCGCGCGCTGCTCCTGCAGGGCGACCGCGCCGGCGCGCAAGGCTTGGTGCGGGCGGCCTGGCGCAACGACAACTTCTCGGGCGATCTCGAAGATCCCGCCCTCGATGTCTTCAGGGACCTGCTCACGCCGCGCCGATCACAAGGCGCGCATGGACATCCGCCTCTATGCCGAGGACGCCGAGGGCGCCATGCGTTCCGCCAACCGGGCCGGGAGCGGCGCGGTCGCCATCGCCAAGGCCCGCATCGCGGTGATCAAGAAGGCGTCGAACGCCAAGGCGCTGCTCGATGCTCTGCCGGCGGAGACGCGCCGCGACATTGGGGTCGTTTTCAGCCGGGTGCAGTTGCTGCGTCGCGACGACAAGGCGGCCGAGGCCGCCGAGTTGATCCTGTCGTTGCCCAACGATCCGGCGCAGGCGATCGACCCCGACCAGTGGTGGATCGAGCGGCGGCTGATCTCCAGAAAGATGCTCGACCTCGGCGACGCCAAGGCCGCCTACCGCATCGCCAGCGGCGCCGCGCTACCCAACCGCGACAACTATCGCGCGCGAGAGCCAGTTCACGGCGGGCTGGATCGCGCTGCGCTTCCTCAACGATCCGGCGACCGCGCTCGCCCATTTCGCGAAGATCGGCAACGGCATCAGCAACCCGATCACGCTGGCGCGCAGCGGCTACTGGCAGGGCCGCGCGGCGGAGGCGCTCGGCCGCGGCGGCGAGGCGCGCGCACATTACGAGGCCGCGGCACGCTACTCGACCGCCTATTACGGCCAGCTCGCACGCGCAAAGCTCGGTCGCAAGGACATCGTCGTGCGGCCGCCTCCTGAGCCCGCCGATCGGCGCGATAGGCGGCCCGGTACGAGGTCGTGCGCGCGATCGAGTCTCCTCTACGCCATCGAGGAGCGCGACCTGGTGGCGGGAGCGCTCGCCGATCTCGGCGAGCGGCTGACGGACACCGCGGTGCTGGCCGCGCTCGGCGAGGTGACCGCCCGCCACAAGGATGCGCGCGGCATGCTGCTGCTGGGCAAGAGCGCGCTCGGGCGCGGACAGCCGCTCGAGCACTACGCGTTCCCGACCCTCGGCATTCCCGAGTACCGCGCCATCGGGCCGGCGATCGAGCCCGCCGTGGTATACGCGATCGCCCGCCAGGAGAGCACCTTCAACCCGAAGACGATCTCGAGTGCCCGCGCCATGGGGCTGATGCAGGTCACGCCCGCCGCCGGACGCTACGTGGCCAAGAAGTTCGGCGCGCCCTATGACGAGAAGCGGCTGCTGAGCGACCAGACCTACAATGTGCAGTTGGGCGCCGCCGAGCTCGGCGATCTCTACGCCGACTATCGCGGGTCCCATATTCTCACCTTTGCCGGCTACAATGCCGGGCGCGGGCGGGTGCGGGATTGGATCGCGAGATACGGCGATCCGCGCGACCCCAAGGTCGATCCGATCGACTGGGTCGAGCAGATTCCGTTCTCCGAGACCCGCAACTACGTGCAGCGCGTGCTGGAGAATCTGCAGGTCTACCGCGTGCGCTTCGGCGGCGGCTCGAAGCTCCTGATCGAAGCGGACCTGCGCCGCGGCGCGAAGGCGAACTGACCGCGCGCTCGCCGCTGTGCCGCGATCTCCCGCCATATGTCCTTGGCAGCTGCGCGCTTATTGCGTATGGCCAAGCCGAGACCCGACCATCGATTCCGCAGTCGCTCCAGCCAGTTCGTCACGGTCCAGGACGGGCTGAGACTTCACGTGCGCTCGCTGGGGACCGCGTAACGCTGCTGCGCTGCCGGTCGTTTGCCTGCCGGGGCTGGCGCGCACTACGGCGGATTTCGACGTGCTGGCGGCGGCACTGGCCGGCGATACGAGAACGCCGCGGCGCGTGATCGCGCTGGATTCGCGCGGGCGCGGCAAGTCCGACTACGACCGAAATCCGGCCAACTACAGTCTCCCGGTCGAGCTTGCCGATCTCTGAGCGTGCTGACCGCACTCGCCATCGCCAAGGCGGTGTTCCTCGGCACCTCGCGCGGCGGAATACTGACCATGCTGCTCGCGGCCGCCCGGCCGACCGCGATCGCCGGCTGCGTGCTCAACGATATCGGGCCGGTGATCGACCCCAAGGGCTTGATGCGGATCAAGAGCTATGTCGGCAGGATGCCGCGGCCGGCAAGCTTCCACGAGGGGGCCGACATCCTGCGCCGGCTGTTCGGCAGCCAGTTTCCCAAATGGACCGACGACGCCTGGGTGGCCTTTGCGCGCCGGACATTCAAGGAAGCGGGCGACGCGGATCGTTCCCGACTACGATCCCGAGGCTCGCGACCATTCTCCGTGACGTCAACTTCAACCGTCCGCTGCCGGCGCTGTGGAAGGAGTTCGATGCGCTCGCCCGCGTCCCGGTGATGGTGATCCGCGGCGGCAACTCCGACATCCTGTCGGCGCAGACGGTCGAGGCCATGCGGCGGCGCCGCGCCAGGCTCGATGTGGTGGATGTGGCGGACGAAGGTCATGCTCCGGCACTGACGGATGCGGGCCTCGTCGGACGCATTGTGTCCTTCGTGTCGCAAGTCGAGGCGGAAGCCCCATTTAGGGAATACTCCTTGTGACCGAAGGATCCATGATCCGACGGTCAGGCTCGTTGAAATATTTTGGCTTTTTGGCTTCGTTCTGCCAAATAGAGATCCTCATACACCATATGATTGTATGCAATCAAAATTACGACTGAATCAATAGGCGCGCCTCATCGAATTCACGGATCGCAAATTTTCGCCGCGACAGGGCTCGCCGCTCATACCGATCGATTGCGATCAGGTGTCGCGCCTTTGCCGGCTCGGAGACCAATCCCACAAAAGTTTCTAAGACCATCATATTCATCTGAAGGTCTACCCGATCAACATTGGAGTCTTCCCACGCTTCACACAGTAGGCGGTGGCGCGCATGACGCACCCGGCGCAGATCGACCTGCGCTGCCGCGACCCGCCGCGCAAGTTCTTGAATCTGAGGACTGGCGTTCGGCTCAGCAATTTCGCGTGCGAGTGCTTCCACTTCGTCGGATAAAATTGGATCCGAAAAAACAGATAGACTTAAGCCCTGCCGAAGCGCATTTCGCCTCGAGCGTGCGCGGCCCAGTGAGGTTTTCGGTCCAGTGCTGGCCAGCGCATTCGCGCGATTGGCTTTGATCTTGCTGGTACTGGTCAAGCCGCTTTCGTTCCTTTGCCCTGTGGACTATCAATAACTTGAAATTCTGCCTCCTCGATCTCGTGCACAGCGCGTCGGAGTGTTTGGCCGAGGATCGCCCGACGACGTTCGATCTCGTGCAGGCTAGCGTTGCGGCGGTTCTCGGCAATGGTAATGAGGCGATCGATTTGCTCGATATCGCCCAATTTCTGAGCGAGCGCGTCGGCCATGAAGCCCTCCATGCTGAGGTTCTCTTTGGAAAGAATTTTACAGATCAGCGAGACGAATTCGGGCTTCGCCCGTCATGTACTTCCCCACCAGCCACTTCGCCTTGCGAGCTCGCACGGTCTTTGCAAGGTCTTGTAGTTCTTCCTCTGCCACCAAAGTTTGCTCAGCATTAACGAGGTCCTGGACCCAGGGCGCTTGCCCAGTCTTTACGAGGTCTTGGGGCGGGGGCTTTTGCTCACCCTTTTCGTGGTCGCGTTTGTCCATTTCGATGCGGCCGAGCACTTGAATAACCTTGGTGTAGGCAACACGGTCACCTTCGGCATATGCGCGCGCAAGTTTCTCTGCGTCTTCCGCCTGATCTTCGCGAAGGCGTTCTCGAAGGTCTTCTGCAAGTTCGTACGCAAACTCTTCTCGGTAGAGGGAATATTGCAGTTTCTCACTCAAAAAACTTTCAAGTGCTCTGTGGCAACGCGCTCGCATGAAACCCAATCTCAAGCGCTGCCACCGCACAATCTCCCATTGTAGAGAGGCTATGTCCTGCACGAAAATTTCATCAATGGCATCGCGCGGCTTTACCGATGCATGGATGCGGGCGAGAAGCTGTTGATAGGCAGTGGGATCCTCGTCCTCAAGAACTAGGGAGTCGCGAAACAATCGTAACCGATGAGGCGAAACGGAAGACTTCGATTTCGTTTTGCCATCTGAACGAACACGCCGGGTCATCGCAAGATCCTTTCGATGAATGGACACTCTCTTTTTGAAACCCTATTAAGGATTTCAAACAATTACAAGTCTACGGGCATTGAATTTGGGCAAAAAAGCTCTACTGCAAGAACCCCTATGTTCGTCCACGAGATCTTGGTTTTGTTTTGATCAATTCTTGACGTAACCTATGGGCGGGTGTTGCAACCTCAAGCAACGACATACTCGTGGCTTGTGCAGCGCGACTGAATTCGAAGACCTTGGTGAATCCTCGACACACAGCGGAAACGACAGCAACCGGTCTTTCATCGCGTGGCGCCTTAGAGGCTATGGCAATGAATACTGGGTCGGTATTGTCGACATAGATGACGCCTGGTGCAGCACTTGCAAGTATCGCCTCCTGATCGAATAGCTCATCGGGATTTTGCCCAAGCATCCGCGCGTGCTCTCTTTCAAGATCAGGACGGATCCGGCGCATGACTGAAACGGCGAAGCCCTGCGGCCAGTGGTGCTGCATTATTCTCAGCCCGTTCAACAGTGCGAAGGCTTCATATTCTGAGAACAAATTAATAGCTCCTGTTCCCGGCGCCTTCTCGCTAAAGAATCCAAAGTTCGCTTTTTCGGCATCCTTAGACCCAAGCTTGCGGCCCATAGAACGGTCAAGATCCAGAAGTCGCTTGATGCGCGTGCGTAATTCCGAAGGCGGCTCTACAGAGTTGGGGGCGAAGATGTGGGAAATCGCCTCTTCGACCTGATTGCGCTTGAATGGCACGGCTCAATCTCACTGTACCTGATCGTCTAAGGCGATCGAAGATCATGTAGCCCTTACTTGGACTCTCCTAAACGATGGAAGCACACTTGTCGTTAGCACCGTCAGCACCGTCAGCATCGTCAGCTTGTCAGCTTCACCTGCCTTCGTGCGGAAAACTAAAACCGCGAGCTGACAATACCGGCGCGCCCACGTCGTCAACGAACCCAGTCTCTCGGGCGCGTGTCCTGACCCAGGGTGTCACGATCCCTGACCAAGCTGACCATGCAGACGGTGTTCTCCCGTCGCTCGCATCCTAATAATCCTGCTTCCGGCTCGACCTTCGCGGCTGAACGAAATGTCGATGCCCAGTGCACGCAGAGAGGTTTGGGCACGACGCAGGCGGCCGGCCAGAGCGCGGGGACTTCTCGGCCAACGAGTACCCTCCGCTGAAATGCGCGCACTGCCACGATCGACTCTGACACTCAGTAGGTCGGCAGCGGTACCAGTCCATGAGTTACGGGCAGCCATAATCTCCAACACGTAAGCAGCAACCGGGTCAGCATCGATACTGCCCTCGATCGCGGCCCGGCGGTTTGCTGAATAGGCGTGACCGAAAGTTCCAGGAGACCAATGGGCTGTTTCGCAGGCGGTCGACCACAAGGCAAAATCAGCCATCCGCGGCCACTTCTCAATGCGGACGTCGGAGCAAGTCCGTAGTCCATGCGCGGCGATGTCCAGCATCGCACCCAAGATCTTGGGCCTTTGTAGCTCGAACTCTCGCCACAGCGCCTTTTCTGGCCGCCGCCACTTTTCCGAAACAGGTCCGAGCGTCAGGAAGATGGCGCGATCGGCCAAATCGGGCCGGTTAATGACTTCTTCGATGCCGTTGAGCACCACTGGCCGCGCCGACTCGAACAGCACCTCTTCTTCATCGGTATAGAGCCGGCGGACCGCGAAACTGCCGCCACTCGCCAACCGGCACAGCGCGTCGGAGATCCAAGGCGGCAAGTTGGAAAGGTTGTCGAATGCCAGCACATGACTATTGCGGGCGCTGATGAAGAGCTCGCGCTCCTCGCGTGGCGCAGCCCTGACCGGGGCGACATTAGGATCGATCAGGGCTCGCAGCACTTTTGTCAGAAACGTCTTTGACGATCCCTGCTCGCCCGCGACTGCCAATAATGGGTAGGGCCCGCCGCTTCGCAACGCAGCCAACAGCCACGCGACCACCAGAACGAATTCGTCGCGCCCGGGAAGATTGAGAAATCTTGCGAGGGTCTCAAGGGAGCCGCCGCGCGCCGGAACGGGAAGCGGGAGCATGCCGGGCGTGCGAATGAACCGGACGGGCGGAGACTTTACGATGCGCCATCCAGCTGCCCCGACCTCCACCCCCGCCAGCACGGGTCGGCGAGGTCGAGATAGATGCGACCATTGTGTTCCGCGACGCGGAGATGGACGGCGTGCTCGGCGCCGTCGAATTGCGCTTGAGCCTCGATGTGATCGAGCGCCGAACACATGGCCGCCGCGCTGGCGGCGCTGCCGGTTGCGGCGTAGTACCGGCGCCGCAACCAAGTCCGAAAGCGGCTACTGCGCACGGGCCAGGTTTCCCGGTGCCCGTCAACCGCAAGGTCCGCGAAGGCTGTCCCATCGGCGGTGTGGAACAGCTTTGCACTTGCTGCCAAGTCGACCAGCATGTCGATCCCGGCTACGCCGTTGGCTGGCGCTGTTCGCCATTCAATTGGGCAATCGCATCCACCTCCAGCAAACGAGTATCGGTCATGTGGGTTTGCTGCCACAGCTTGCGAGCGGCCTCGATCGGGTCGATGCCCACTGCCTGCCACCAAGGCAGCTCTTCGCCCGCTCGATGGAGGGCGCGGTGGTGGCCACGGCAGAGCGGCACCGCGAACTCGTCGCTGACCTTGCGGCCGAGCGCGCGCGGCTGCATGAAGCGCAGGTGGTGGGGGTCCGAGGGTTTGCGGCCGCAGACAAGGCACGGCTGCTGCCTGACGAACCGCAGGTGCTCACGGCTGCGGCGGCGGGGCGTGGCCGCCGAGAAGCTGCCCTTGTCGATGGGGTTCGACTGGTCAGGTCCGCCCTCGACGGCACTGCTTTTTCCCGGCTCTGTCACCCCTCGCACGGGATCTCCAATGCAGCCAGCGGCAGATCCTAATCGTGCGAGCTCTTCGAGCTTTTGCTCGAACGCGTCTTCAACCGCCTTAGCATCTCCGGCGTTCAAGCTGTTCTTGTCCTTGAGCGCCGCGTGCGCCCAGGCAGAGGCTATCTTGACAGACGACAGGTTCGCCACTTCCGCCAGGAGCCGGCATCGCAAGACTTCCGACTGCTCCGGGAGCAAGCACTGCGGGTTTCGATTCCTTGATCGTGATTGCTCGACCATTCGCAGCATTGCGCGAAGGCGGCTTTGGAGCTTGGTCATAGGAGGCCCGCGTTGAGTTCCCAGGCGCGGGTGCCAAGGGAGCCACCATATCGGGGCAGTCGAGGTCATCCTCGCCGGCGATCCCAACCAGCGTGAACAGGGCATAGCGGCGGGCATAGGTCAGCGCAGTGCCCATCCGTTGCGGGTTCGCAACCTCTGCCACCGGGCAAACCGGCCAATCTGACGCAATCCACTCGCCCGAGGCGTGCGCAAGCATGGTGGTCAGATTGACCATCCCAGACGCCTGATCGACCACGGTGGTCTGCACAGTGGCGATTTCGTGCTGACCCAGCGTCCGGCGCACGATGTCGAGGCCGCTCGAGAGCGGCGCATAGCGGAAGGTGCGTTCGCCCTCCCCTGCCCGCCCGCTGCGGATGACGGCGGTCAACGACTTCTCGGGATTGACGAGCTCGGCCTGCGCCTTGGCGAGCGCTGACGCCAGTGCCGCGACCGACTCACTGGAGCGGTGCATGGGTGGCCTCCGCCTCTAGGAGATCAAAGCTCACCGCCCCCGATTTCGAGCGCTTGGCGCGCACCCCGTGTCCGATGGCCTCCTTGGCATCCTCCGGCAGCAAGGCCTTGAGCTCGCTCTTGGCCCGCTCGTGGTCGAGGACTGCGCCCCTTGTGCTGCGAAACAACGTTGCGAATTCCGCCCAGGAGTTGGACGCGCTCATGTCGACGATGCGCAGCGCCTCGATCCGGGGCCGCGGGGCCTCGGCATTGATCAGGTGGGGAGTTTCCCCAGACTGGACGCAGCGCCAGAATTTCTTCTCGGCCGCGACCAGGACGCTCAGGTAGAGTGGGTCCATGGGAATCGTCATCTCCACCCACTTCCCACCGCCGGTGATGATCGACAGCACCGCGGAGCGCAAATGGGTGACCCACATGTTGTGCTGGAGCTGGGCCATGTACTTGTCGGCAGCCGTTTCTTCGGAGAACGACCACGGCAGCATGAACTTGGATTCGAACACCGCCTCGGTGCCCTCGACGATCCCATCGAGGGTCGCGACCATCCAGGGGATGGCGGAATGCTTGACCCGCCGTTGGACGCTCGTGATCCGGCGCCCGGTATTGCGCTCGTACCAGCCGCGATTGAGTTCCTCGGTGGCGACCCCGAGTTGCACCACGAGGTTGCCGGAGAGATCCTGTGGCTCGGCCTCGCCCCGCTTCTCCCGCCAGAGCCGAACCAGGGCGGCTTCGTCGTCACCCATGATGATGCGAGCATCGGAGCCGCCGATGAACGTTCGCCTATTCTGCATATCGCCTGCTCTCAAGGTTCACAACGGCCCCTACTTTACGGGCAAAAGATGCGAATGTCAATACCTCAGGTATTGAATACGATACTTCAAGACCACATGTCGATGCCTGAAAGATTGGACTCTTTAGCGGTGACAAGTGAGCTCATCCGGGCAGCCCGCGCGTTGCTGCGGTGGGAACAGCGCGACCTGGCCGAAGCCTCAGGGGTATCGCTCCCAACGATAAAGCGTCTCGAAGCTGCGTCTGGCGTATTAGCTGCGCACAGCTCGACCGTGACTGCGCTCAGACGTGCTTTCGAGTCCGCTGGGATTGAGTTCACGAACGGCAGCGGACCGGGCGTACGCCTTCGGGTCCATTCCAAAAAACGGGAACGCCGGTGACAACTGGGCTGAATTCAGATTAATGGAGTTTGCCGCAATCAGCATCGCCTCACTCGCCCGAGCCACGGCCCAGCCGTGAACACCTCGTCGATATGCCGCAGAAGTGCTGGACATCAATCGAGCCGAAGCTTGCGAAAGGGCAGGACCGTAATTTTCATCGACGAAAATGGCGGAGGAGCGGGCGTGCGCTTGCAGCGCGCTAAGCACAAGATCGTGACCGATGATCATGTGCGCATAGATCTTGCTTGGCGGAACTCTTGACCGATCTCTCGCGTACCGCAGGTTTCACGGGCCGGCTGAGAAATACCTCCGGGGCCACGCTCATTGTCGCATCGCGCCGCTCGACTGCGTTCTGAACTGCGATCGCACAAGAACGCTAGCCGATCCTTCCGGCGTCATGTAATCGAGCATCCCGTCTCGGGTCGGCACAGTGAAGTCTGCCGTGTACCGATCAAAACGGTCAGCCCAAACAACGTCTCAAGATCTTCTGCCTTGAGCTCGCGAATTGCGGCAACGCGAGCTTGCCAGCTGCAAGATCGCTGTGCAGCCGGTCCGGTATGCGCCATGTGAGCCTATCCTCACAGCAAATGTAGTACCGCACTGACCAACTGCGGCGGCCGGGAGGTCTTGCTCGCCCACGGCAAGAGGCTTCCGAAGGAGGTGATCCGGTGGACGACAAAAACCCCCGACGGTTGCCCGCCGGGGGTCTGGAGGTTGAAGCCATTATCGTCTGTATCAGGCGATCATGGGTAGAAGTTGCGCTGCCAGCGGAAGAACGCCGACCACACGTCCTGGTCCTCGAGCGCGAAGACCGGGTTCTGCGGGAGCCCCGGATTGAGGCCTTAGGCGCAATGAGCGCACCCTTATAGGCGGTGTTGAGCCTCGTGTAGAGGACCTCCACACCGATATCGAGGTTCGGATGCGGGTTCCACTGCGTCCGAGTGCCGGCCTGCCAGTAGCTGAAGTCGGGGCTGCAGCTGTTGCCGGCGGCGGCCGGATGATATTGAAACCTGGCGGCGAATACGGCACCGCCGACCGGCACGCCGCCGCAGACCAAGGTCCCGGCGGTGCCCGGAAAGCGCCTGTTGATATGGTTGGCAGCATCGCCGTCGTAGCTGATGTCAACATAGCCGCCGAAGAAGCTGGTCTTCCACCTGGGGGCACCTGGCCAGCGGAACTCGTAGAACGCGATGGCGTTCCACACCGTCGACAGCGAGATGTCGGTGCCGATGTCGAATATGCCGTCCGCCATCACGCCGATGCCGACGCTTTTACCCGGATCGAGGAGAAACCAGCTGCCGCCCGCGCTGCCGTAGCCGGCCGCGCCCTTCGCATACTGGAAGTTGACGCCGAACTTGCCGCCCTCCGGAAGATTGAACACGACGCCGGTGCCGACCGCCCAGCCCTTGGTATCGGTCGGGTGGCCGTTGTTGACGTTGTTCTGGGCGTCCCGTAGTAGGCGCCGGCGACGTCGTGCAGGGCGCCGCTGAGGCTCCAGTAGCCCCATTGCTGGTCGAGACGCACGTTGAGGATCACGTCCGGCATCCGCATGCCGTTGGTAGCCGGCGCTCTGCGCACCGAAGGCGTTGTCAAAGTTGAAGACGTTGAAGGTAAGCCCCGCAGGGTTTCGTCACATCGACGACCGACCGGAACCGGTTGGGGTCTTCCAGCGACAGCGTGGTGGACCAGCCGTTGCCCCACTGAACGGTGTAGGCCCACACGTTCCAGCCCGAGGCACCGGTATCCGACACCGTGCGCACGTTGTGGTAGCTGTAGGCGCCGCCGTAGGTGACGGTGTCGAAGAACGACTGCGCCTTGCCGACCGTGAAGCCCGCCCACTGGATGAAGGCGCGGTCCCAGAACACCGCGCCGCCGATCGGGTCGATCGGGGTGGTCTGGTTGACGCCGATGCGGAAGTAGGACCGCAGCGTGCCGTACTCGGTCTGGTCGCGCACGTCGAGCGACAGCGCACCGCGTACCCGGTAGTCGATGTCGTTGGTGTCGACCCGGTTGTCGCGCGCCTGAAGCGACCTGGCTCGCGTGCCGTCGACGATGCCGCCGCCGCCGGCGTGGGTCTCGACCTGGACACGCACATAACCGCCCAGCTTCAGGCAGGTCTCGGTGCCCGGGACGTAGTAGAAGCCGTCCCCGTAGAGCGTGCAGATCTTCACATACTGCACCGGCTTTGCCTTCACAGGCATGTCGGCGGCCTGCGCCCCAGCGACCGCGAAGAGCCCCGCGGCGGTACCGAGGAGAAGAAGCGACTAATGCCCATAGGTTGGCCGCAGGATACAGTACGGCCACAACCCGAATGAAACCAAGGCCGACTTCGACAAGCCAGTGGACTGAGAGACGACGGCTGCGTAGGTGGGGCGTAGGTGCGTCCTCGTTCAGCGCTTCCGCAACACAAGCTCGCTGACTGCTTCAGCGGCTCCCAAGAGCGTCTGAGGGCTGAGGTGGGCATAGCGTTGCGTGTATCGGCTATGCGAGTGCCCCAGTAGGTTCTGCACAATGTAGAGAGAGTAGCCTTTGTTCACGATAAAGCTGGCAAACGAGTGCCGTAAGTCATGCAGTCGAAGGTCGGGCAGGCCTGCGCGGACGCGAATGCGGCTCCAGGGGAAGTGGAGCGAGGGCGATGGACGCTGGGTGGTCGGCGCCGGGAAGATATAGGGATTGCCTGGAACAGGCTTGATTGATTGCAGCAGCTCGATTGCCGACGCGTTGAGAGCGATGGACCGCGCGCGTGCCCGACTTGGAAAGCGGGACCAGCAACATTTTTCGTTGCCAGTCCACATGCTTCCACATAGCGTAGGTGACCTCATTGCGGCGCGCTCCGGTTAACAGCAACAACATTATCGCCTTGCTGGCCACCTTGTTCTCGTCCTCCTCAATCGAGGCAACCAGCCGCTGGGCCTCCTCGCTGCTCAGGAACCGCTCGCGAATGACGTCCGGCGCGAGCTTGATCCCTTCCGTCGGGTTGTCGTTGACGGCGGGCACGCGCCACTTCCGGGCGAGATTGAAAAGATGGCGCAGTACGACTACGACGCGGTTGGTTGTGCCCGGTGCATATCCGGTCTCGCGCATCCGACGCACCAGATCAGTGATTGCATCGGCTCTCACCTGATCGACGTACTGCCGTCCGAAAGCTGGGAGAATGTGGACGCGAAGGACGGTCTCGTCGGTCTTCCAGCTTCGCTTGTAAGTCTGTACGTGCGGCAAGTAGCGGTCGCGGACCAGCTCACCGAGCGTCGGGATCGAGCGTAGATTGGCACGATGCTCCTGAGGGTCGGTCCCGATCAGGGCCTGCGCATAGATTGATCTCGCCTTGCGGCGCGCGGCGGACAGGGTCAGCACGTCTGCCGGGCCGATCTTGAACTGTCGTGTCCGTCCTCGCGCATCCGTATAGCGCTGATAGTACGTCTTGCCACCGGATCGCCTGACCTCAAGCAAGAAGCCCGTTTGACGAGTATCGAAGAGGTCAAGCTTCGGGCGCTGAGGCGGACAGATGACCCTCTCGAACTATGCGCGTTGTAAGCTGAACTCGCGGCATCCCAGCCCCCGATTAAGACACCGCACCATCTCATGCTTTTCACAGGCACCTAAACCGCCCAGAAACGACGACCGCGATCCGCGTAGATCGTCCACAGTCCAGAATGAACTGCAGCAGCCTAGGTGTTTCCAGAGTACGCACGTTCGGAATAAGCCGAGGCATGGTGGTGGGCGCACCTCTGGTCATCAAAGAGAGGACGAGGGCGCACGTCGGCTAACAGCGCGCGCAACTTTGTCCTTTCGGCAAGCGCGGAAACCCACCATTTATCGGCTAAACTTGAGCGGTGCTTGACTTGGCGTTTGTCAGCGTCAGCGTCGCTCCGCAGATAGCCGTGGGTTAGCCCGAAGGTGTTTCCATGACCGAGCCGACGACGCGCCGCCAGCGCCGCAAGTACTCACCGACAAGATGGTGGCGGGGCTGCCGCGTCGGCGCGCGCGCTACTTCCACCCCGACCCCGAACTGCCGGGCCACGGCGTGCGCGTGCTGCCGCAGGGGCCGAGCGGTTACTACGCTGATCTCTCGCGACGCCTTTCGGAAGCAGCGATGGGTGCCGCCTCGGCGGCACCGCCGAGCTGTCGATCGAGGACAGCCGCGAGCGGGCGCGAGCGGTGATCCGTCGGCTCAAGGCCGGGCTTGATCCGTTCGAGCCGCCGCCGGTGCGGCCGGATACGGTGGCCGACGTGGTGGCGACGTGGATGAAGCGCCACGTCGAGGCCAAGGGGTTGCGCACCGGCGACGAGCTGCAGCGCGTCCTCGAGCCGCTATGTGCTGCCGTACTGGGCCGCTCTCGCCTTCGCCGTGATCACGCGCAGCGACATCGCGCGGCTGCTCGACGCGGTCGAGGACGCGCACGGCGCGTGGGTGGCCGACAGCGTGCTGATGACGCTGCGCGCGTGGCGTCCTGGTTCGCCTCCAGGCACGACAGCTACCAGCCGCCGTTCGTCAAGAATATGCGGCGCGTCCCGGCGCACGCCCGCAAGCGCTCGCGCATGTGGACGACGCCGAGCTGACGCACAGTTTGGAAGACGGCCGAGGCCGACGACGACGTCCCTACGGTGCCCTCCTGCGCGTGGCGCTGTTGTCCGGCCAGCGCCGCCAGAAGCTCGTGACGATGAACTGGTCCGACCTGTCGGAAGACGGCACGTGGCGCATACCGACGGCACCGCGCGAGAAGGGCATCCCCGGCGCGTTGCGGTTGCCGCCGCCGCATCATCGAGGAAAACGTCGTCGGCGGTCGCGCGGGCGAGCGCGTCGGCGTAGGCGCTGGCACCGAGGTAGCTGGCGAGGCCGCACAACGCACCGCCCCGCCAAGGAGGGGACGAAGTATTGCGTTGCCTGAGGATTGTCGCCCACATAAGACCTGAGGGCTGTCCCCAGCAAAAGCCCATCGACAGCTTCGTCCTGCGGCTGTTCAGCGGCTTCGAGGTTGCGCCGCCGCCGCAACTGCAGCCGGACAGCGTGCCAGAGGGCCAGCGGCCGGGCGAGAGCGTGACCGAGGCGCTGCTGCGTGTGCGCGACGAAATCCGGTCCACCCAGGCCGAGCTGATGATGGTGCGGGCGGCACCGCTGCCGGCGGACGAGATCAAGGCGCAGCTGGCGGCCGAGGTCGAGCGCCTCGCGCGCGAGGCGCGGCCCTCGATCCGGGTCGAGGGCGGCAAGGTCGCTCTGCATTGGCCGGACGTGCAGCTTTACGCCGGGCCCAATCAGGCGTTCACGGCACCGAGCGGCTCGGCCAGCAAGCTGCTGTGCGCGCTGTTCCCCGACCAGCTGGAGAAGCTGCTCACCGCGGGCGTCGCCGACGTTCCCGGTGCCATCTCTAGCGCCGATCGTCCCGGTCGCATGCGCGATCTCGAGGCGCGCATCTACGGTCTCGAGATCGCCGAGGAGCGGCTGGTGATGATGGCGCTCGACGCAGGCTTGGAGGTCCAGCGGCGGCCTGAGGCCTCGCCCTGGGCCGTGTTGACCACCACTGAGGACCAGGCGCTGGCCGAGGCGGCGGAGTGATCTTCTCCCTGGCTTCGCTTGCTGGCCAGGGCCGCCCACTGCGCAGGTGGCGGGAGAGTAACGGCGCAGGAACCCGCGGTCGGCTTCGTCACCCGGCGCGGCGGGCTTCGGTGGTCTCCCCCGCGGCATCCCGCTGCGGGCAACATACGCCGGAGCGGACCAGTCGGAGGTGTCCGTTCAACAACGCCGACAACCCGCGGCCTCCGTCTCCTATTCTGTGGAGGCGCGGCGGGTAGTCGCGGCAGTTCGCCCTAGGGCCCGCGCCGGGCCGTTCCCTCGTCCTCATGCGCGGGGGCGGCCCTCCATCCTCGCGGGAGGAACCCTCATGCCGAAGTCCGGTTTCTCCGGTTCGTCGCTAGAGCCCGCCTGAAACGGCTGGAACACGAGCCGTTCCAACGCTCTGCTGCACACCGCATTGTCAGGTCGAGCGTGCCGCCCGCGGTGCGCGCAATCATGAACCCTGACGCGGCGCTGCAGGTCGTTTAAGCGCTGGCACCCTTCCAGGATCGGATGCCGCCGAGGCGCGCAGGTCGGCTCTCACGGCGCGCAACACGTGGGGGACTGGCTGCCAACTCTGCTCGGTGATCCATCGCCGGTAACGCAAAGGCGGTCCAATATCGATTACTCGTTCCTGCAGGCGGCGAGGACGAGAACCTTCAAGGGAACTTGCATAGGCCGCGGAAAATGGCAGTAGATCGAGCATCCCGTCCGGGTCGAAAGAGTAGAAGCTGCCGCGAACATCAATCAAAACCGGTCCATCAGGAGCGCCGCGGAAAAAGACCCTCAAGATCTTCTGCCTGGTGCTCGCGAATTGCGGCAACGCGAGCTTGCCAGCTGCAAGATCGCTGTGCAGCCGGTCCGGTATGCGCCACGTGAGCCTATCCTCACAGCAAATGTAGTACCGCACTGACCAACTGCGGCGGCCGGGAGGTCTTGCTTGCACGGCAAGAGGCTTCCGAAGGAGTGGGTGACATAACGAAACCCCCGACGGTTGCCCGCCGGGGGTCTGGAGGTTGAAGCCATTATCGTCCGTATCAGGCGATCATGGGTAGAAGTTGCGCTGCCAGCGGAAGAACGCCGACCACACGTCCTGGTCCTCGAGCGCGAAGACCGGGTTCTGCGGGAGCCCCGGATTGAAGCCAGGCGCAATGAGCGCACCCTTGTAGGCGGTGTTGAGCTTCGTGTAGAGCACCTCCAAACCGATATCGAGGTTCGGATGCGGGTTCCATTGCGTCCGAGTGCCGGCCTGCCAGTAGCTGAAGTCGGGACTGCAGCTGTTGTTCAGGCCGCCCGGAGCGATCGTGAGCCCTGGGGCGAATACGGCACCGCCGACCGGCACGCCGCCGCAGATCACTTGCCCAGTGGTGCCCGGCAGGTGCCGGTTGATATGGTTGGCAGCAGAGCTGTCGTAGCTGATGTCAACATAGCCACCGAAGAAGCTGGTCTTCCACCTGGGCGCACCTGGCCAGCGGAACTCGTAGAACGCGATGGCGTTCCACACCGTCGACAGGGCGATGTCGGTGCCGACGTCGAATATGCCGTCCGCCATCAAGCCGATGCCGACGCTTTTACCCGGATCGAGGAGAAACCAGTTGCCGCCCGCGCTGCCGTAGCCGGCCGCGCCCTTCGCATACTGGAAGTTGACGCCGAACTTGCCGCCCTCCGGAAGATTGAGCAGGACGCCGGTGCCGACCGCCCAGCCCTTGGTGTCGGTCGGGTGGCCGTTGTTGACGTTGTTGTCGAAGGTGACAGGCGTTCCGACCCCCGGACTGTAGTAGGCGCCGGCGACGTCGTGCAGAGCGCCGCTGAGGCTCCAATAGCCCCATTGCTGGTCGAGACGCATGTTGAGGATCACGTCCGGCATCCGCATGCCGTTGTTAGCCGGCGTCTGCGCACCGAAGGCGTTGTCGAAGTTGAAGACGTTGAAGGCAAGCCCCGCGGTGTTTGACACATCGACGACCGACCGGAACCGGTTGGGGTCTTCCAGCGACAGCGTGGTGGACCAGCCGTTGCCCCACTGAACGGTGTAGGCCCACACGTTCCAGCCCGAGGCACCGGTATCCGACACCGTGCGCACGTTGTGGTAGCTGTAGGCGCCGCCGTAGGTGACGGTGTCGAAGAACGACTGCGCCTTGCCGACCGTGAAGCCCGCCCACTGGATGAAGGCGCGGTCCCAGAACACCACGCCGCCGATCGGGTCGGTCGGGGTGGTCTGGTTGACGCCAATGCGGAAGTAGGACCGCAGCGTGCCGTACTCGGTCTGGTCGCGCACGTCGAGCGACAGCGCACCGCGCACCCGGTAGTCGATGTCGTTGGTGTCGACCCGGTTATAGCGCGCCTGAACGACCTGGCTCAGCGTGCCGTCGACGATGCCGCCGCCGCCGGCGTGGGTCTCGACCTGGACACGCACATACCCGCCCAGCTTCAGGCAGGTCTCGGTGCCCGGGACGTAGTAGAAGCCGTCCCCGTAGAGCGTGCAGATCTTCACGTACTGCACCGGCTTTGCCTTCACAGGCATGTCGGCGGCCTGCGCCCCAGCGACCGCGAAGAGCCCCGCGGCGGTACCGAGGAGAAGACTTTTCACCATCTTCATCTCAACCTCCATGTGTTGTCGTGGGAGGGTTCGGTTTCCGCGGGCTTCTGCTCACCCAGGAAGCTCCCCTTTACTCCCCTCACCCCTCCGGCCGTTCCGTTGCCTTCGTTGTCCCCTAGGCAGCGAACCGACCGGAAGGAGCGACATGGGGACGCCCCCCTCCGTCGCACCGTCACATTAGCTCAGAAGTTCCGACACGCAACGAAGAACAGGCGCTTTGAACAGCGCGGAATGCAGTTTTCAGACGGGTGTTGCTGAAAAATCACTTGCATGGCGACGGCGGAAACCAGGCTCTCTTGCCTTCGCCCGCGTCCCCGATCGCATCCGTGGCGCGTCAATCAACTGCTTGAAAAACTGGACGAATTGGCGGAGTCCGGATCGCACTTCGGAGCCCACGACGCGAACGGCGCAAGGCTGCCAGAGCAGCGCCATCGATGGCGACCTAGTGCAATTCTTGATGCTTCGCCCGAGCGTCCAACCGGCGCGCAACAGTGCGAATCGGCTTCGCGAGGGTCCTTGGATGTCGCTGCGCTCCCGTCGTTGGGTCTCGCTACGCTCGACCCACCTACGACTACGACACGAATCCTACGACTACGACACGAATCCGGTTGGGTCGAGCCGAAGGCTAGACGCAACGACATCATTCCGATTCCGTGAAATCCCGTGCAAAGTTGTGGTGTGAGGATCTGGCGGAGACGGAGTTCGCCCAATATAATTGATATTGCTGTTATTTTTGGAACTGACTGGCTCTTGCCCATGCCCCTGCCCATGCCGCTCGGCGCGATGGCGGCTTCGGGCACCCATGCCGCACCTACTCCGGGTTTCTACACCGGCAATGATAATGGGTAACGCGGCGGGCTTCCGCACGTCTCCGGTATGGGACGGGCACGGTAACAATTTGATATTCCTGGTAAATCCTATTTTGCTCCTAAGTCACTGAAATATCAGCACTTCGGGGGGCTAACGGTTTCATTTAAGATTGAAACGTATCGCCGTCCTGACATTCACACGCTCGCCCGGCCCCGGCGGTGGCGGCGGGTACGGCTCCGCGCGGCGCAATAATGCCAACGCCTCCTCGTCGAGCGAGACCACACCCGACGATTGCACAACTCAACTCTCAAGCAGTCGCCCCTGCCGATCGAGGCTGAACAAGACATGGACGTCGCCCTGTTCACCGCGTGAGCGGGCCGCTTCCGGATAGCGCGTTTGGTTGCGCTGTATCGCCGCAACGAGCTGCGCCCTCCAGCTCCGCTCCAGCTCCGAGTTGTAGGGATCGGGCGCGCCCTGCCTCGGCGCCGTCGTTACCGCGCGCTTGGCGGCCTCCAGCACGGTGGCGATAAACGCGGGGCCCTCAGGGGTTCCTTTGTCGAGATAGGTCCACGCAATCGATCCAAAGATTGTTGCGATCCACAGGCTGACGATGATGAAATACATGATGAGGCCGCGCGGCGTTTGCGCCGAGCGATCGAGCAGCCATCGTTTGATCAGGACGCCCCCTACGACCGCGACGGATGTGTTGAGCGCCACGCCCATGAGTATGGCGGTCATCGACCATGGGGCTCTTTCCCAGTACAGCCATAGGGCTACCATCGGAATGAGGAGAATTGTCGGTGCTAAGATGGGATGATACAGATAACGAAACCACCACGGTAGCGGCGGCGGTGGTGGTGGCGGCAGCGTGGTTAGTGGCAACAACCATCGTTTTAACGCGACGTGAGTTGCTGCCCAGCAACTGAACGAGAGCGCTAGGAGGACTAGCAAGCCGCGTTCCCCCCATTCTTTGATTTCCAAGAACGTCGTAGCGGCTGCAAACAGGATCATAAAAATGATCAACGCAAGCGCGCTACCGACACCGACGATCGTTACGCGAAGCGCTTTCGTCATTATCTTCCTCTCACCGCGCCGCCTTCCGGCTTCTCGCCCGCGCCTATGGCCTCAATCTTGCGCGCGCGAGGGGCGGACACAAGGCTAGAGGCCTTCGAGCCCCCAAAATAGGCTCGCCCGCCTGCTGGCGCCGTTCGACGCAACGTGGCCCATTCTGCTTCAGTGATCGCATCGCCGGGTCGGCTGTTCGCTCGCCCCCTTCCAGCTAACGGCCTCGGCGTAGCGGATCGTGGTGGGTGCGATGTGGTATGGCGCTAGCAGGCGCGCGAGCCGATTGGCGGTGATAGACTTGCCGTTGTGCCACTCGGCCCCACGGGCGACGCTCAATCGCGGCCGGGAGGGGGGTGTTCGGCATACCTTTTGGTGACGGCCCGATGTCCAAATCGGCACAAAGCCCGAACGCCTCTTTGGGGGTCGCACGCCCGGTTCTGCCGAGTGCAGACATGGCCGTGAGAACAGTCCGTTGGTCAAGCTGTCGCATTCAGCGTTTTAGGCTCACCGGCGCAAGAACGGCGCGATGTCTGGCATGTCGTCTACGAGTGGCAAACTAGTTATGCACCGGCTTTCCGGTGCAGGGTGGTCGCCGTATATGCTACGGCTTTCTGGTGCGCTTTCCGTCGGGACCGCTACGGCTTTCCGTAGCGGAGGTGCTACGGCTTTCCGGTGCGTGGTGCTACGGCTTTCCGGTGCGGGTTTCTGTTCTTTTCCGGCGCCGCCGCCGGCGCTCAAACTTCGTTCCTTCCCATTTCAGAAAGTCTCGCGTCGGTGGGTCGGTCATGTAACCCACCTCGGTCAACCGCCAATGCGGTGCCTTGCCCATGCCCTCGACGCCCAGGCAACCGGGTGCGGTCATCACGATGAAGCCGTAGTGCTGCAGCTCCCTGAACCAGTTGCCGACCTCCTGGAAACCGGAGCCCAGTTCCTTCCGCGCATCGCGTTGCGACAGGTAGAGCTTGCCGTTGTTCTTAAGGTTGTTCGAGTAGCGAAACTTCAGAGTGACGAAGAGCGAGCGTGCGCCGTGCGACATGGCGCGCCATGCCGGCGACGCCAGCGTGTCCTTGAACAGCGGGACGAAGGGTGGCAGACGCTGTTTGTCTTTGTGGCGTCTCCCGCTCATGGTGCCCCCCGGATGACTGCGGCGGCTGCCTCGCGTTGAGTTGGATAGATGCCGAGTAAATGCTGGTCAGCGTCGAACGCCTCAAAGCCTTGCTGCCCGCGCGACAGCACGAAGCCGATGCACTGCCGGCCATCGTAGACCGACACCATCGGTGCGGCAGACGGCGCGCTCATGGCCGCACTGCCGTTGCTGCCGGCCGGTCGCCTATGCTATCGCCGTGGTGCTCGCGGCCGCCAGCCTGGCACACTGTTGGGCGTCGCAGTCGGAAGGGACTGCGGCGCCCACACCATATCTGCCGGGCATGGGTCATGCGCTCGCTTGTCGCGTGCGCCGGTCCGCAGCTCGGGCAGAGCGGCCGCCCAGGCGTCGGCGTCGGTGCGGAGGATGAGCGTCTTGCGGCCGAGCTTCAGAGCGCGCAATTTGCCGGACCGTATTTGTCTGTAGGCGCTTTCGCGGCACAGGCGATAGGCGTCGCAGAACTCGGTCAGAGTGAGGGCGCGGAGTATCTTTCATATCGTAGCGTCCATGTGTGCGTCGGTGGTTGATGACCAACCACCCATCGTCCTCTACATGGACGCTCACGAAATTGAACGCGCCGAAACTTCGTGAAGCTATTTTGTCCCGCTTTTCCACGGCTGGCCGACCGGCCCCGCGCCGAGCGTGAAGCTATCTCAAATTCACTAACAGGTGCAGGAGGTGAGCATGGGACCCGGATTGTGTATGTGGGGGTAGGGACAAGTTTCTATGAGCGGATGGGACCCAATAAATCCCCCCGGCGGCGGTACATTTTTGCCGTCCCCCGCCCCCTATCGGTTGCTGGCCTTGCGCGCGAGCGACACCACCTTGCCAGCGCCGTCCGTCTCGACCTTGCCGCAGTACTCGGCCCATGCGGCCATCAGCTTGCGGCGCTTCTCGAAGAAGTCGCTGCGCCGATACGCCGCTTCGACGGCATCGGGGATAGCGTGAGCGAGCGCGAGCCTCGGCAACCTCGCGAGCGACGCCCGTGCACTCGGCGGCCCAGTCGCGGAAGGTCGAGCGGAAACCGTGCGCGGTGATGTCGCCGTGTTTCATGCGCCGCAGCAACATCAACAGCGCCATCTCGGAGAGCGGTCGGCGGTCGCGGCCCCCGGGAAACACGTAGTCAGAGTGCCTGATGGCGTACATCTGCTTCAGCACCGCGAGCGCGGCATCGGACAACGGGACGCGGTGTTCCTTTCCCGCCTTCATGCGGGAAGCCGGGACAGTCCACAGCTTCGCGTCTGATGTCGATTTCATCCCAGGTCGCGCCCAACGTCTCGCCGGTACGGGTCGCGGTGAGAACGAGAAATTCAAGAGCGCGGGCACTGATGCCCTGTTGCTCGCGCAGCGCCGCCATAAACGCACCGAGGTGCGCATACGGTAGCGCGGCGTGGTGCTCGACTTTGCGGACCTTGGACTTCGCCGGCAAGAGGTGGTCCAGATGACCGCGCCAGCGGGCCGGGTTCTCGCCTTGGCGATAGCCGCGCACCCTGGCCCAGTCGAGCACCACTTCGATGCGGCCACGCACGCGCGATGCCGTCTCGGGCTTCTTCGACCACATCGGCTCGACCACCTTCATGACAAAGCCGGTGTCGATGGCTTGCACCGGCAACGCGCCGAACACCGGGCTGACATACGTCGCCAGCGTGTTGCGCCATTGCTGCCGATGCTTGGGGTTCCGCCATGCCGCTTCGTGCGCCGTGATGTAGGCCTTGGTCAGGCATCGAACGTCATCACCTTCGCGGCCTCGACGGTGGCAGCCGCACGCTTCTCGTTACGGGCTTCTATCGGGTCGAGCCCGGCGGCAACCGTGCCTCGGTACTCGCCGGCGAGCTCCCGGGCCTTGGCCAGGCCAATGGCGGGATATCCTCCGAGGCCCATGTCCCGGGTCCGGCCGTGCATCACGAAGCGAAATATCCAGCCTTTCGCGCCACCGTGTGCGACGCGCAGGTACAGGCTGCCACCGTCCGCGTAGTAGCCGGGCTGCTTGATGCCCTGCACCTTGACCGCCGAGAGCCGTCCGAGCGTGCGTGCCATCAAACCCTCCGCCAAACTATGCCCCAGCCCATATCCTTGCCCATATGGATTAGGACGATGGTCGCATACTTTGGCGGACATTGGTAGACGTAAGTTTGCAACAAGTCCCAGCAAGACGGGGATATCTCTAGACACCGGGAAACATGGGCAGACGGCGGGAGGGATCAAATTGGCGGAGACGGAGGGATTCGAACCCTCGATACGGCTTTAGACCGTATAACGGTTTAGCAAACCGCCGCCTTCAGCCACTCGGCCACGTCTCCGAAACGCAAGAACCCAAGTAACGACGGGCTTTTCATCAACTTTCACTCAGCCTTGCCCTGGGTAGCCATCGGCCTGGGGTGACAACCGGGGTCCCGGGGTCGCCAGACCGCCGCTGAGGCGTTTTCTCTATAACCATCGCCACCCTGGGGCGCCAACCCTAAATGGTTCGGGCATCAGAATATGCGGACCCACGCCTCCGCTGGAGGCCAAGCGGCAATCCCAAGAGAGAATAGCGGCGAGCAATGCCATCGAACTCTTCAAGCCCAGGCGCGAAGCTCGATGGCGGTTGACGAACCAGACTAACCGATGCCCAACTGCGCTCGGTACTCGCCTATCTTCTCCGCTTACCAAACTCGGCGCGGCAGCGAGGGCTGAGAAAACGGCGGTTCTTCTGCATGCAGGCCGTGATTTGCTGAACGTCCGTGAATTGACTGCAAAGCCGCATCGCATCGCCTTCGCAGGCTGCGCGCTGCTCCGGCGTCCCCTGCGCGGCGGCGGGCAGCGACAGAAGGATCAGCGCAAGGCCGAATAGGCCCGCAAGTCCCGTAATGGGTCGCATACCAGGTCGTGCGGTGTAGAGGTGGTCCATCATCGTTCCCTTCTTCCTTCGCGGAGCACAAACGGTCAGATTCCGATTTGGTTCCTTGACTTAGGAACCGCAGCGCACCGCCGTCCTTGCACAACTCTCCCCGAACGTGCTTCAGCTGACCCTGCATCGAGAGGAGGGCCGACGCCCTCGCCAACCTGCCTGCCCGGCAAGGTGGTTCCGGAAACGGGATGCGGCCAATCGGCAACGAATGGGCGCGCGAGCAGTCCACACCCTCCTAGGTGCAGAACCAGGAGGGTTTTCTATGGCCACTGCACGCAACCCGACAACGGAACCAACCGCGAGCATAATGACGCGCAGAAGCATCTTCCTCGGTGCTGGCGCGTCGCTGCTATGTGTACCAACGTCCCCTCCTGAGGTGAAGCAAGCAATGTCAATCGACTACCGATCTAAGGAGTGGCGTAAGTTCATGTTGCTGACGCGCCTCTCTTGGGTGAAGCAAGACGCGGCTGAGGAGTTTGGGCAGGGGTTTTGGCCGCTGCGACTGGACGACCCGCAAGTGCGGGAGTGGGTGCTGCAACACTTCATGCGTCGCTATCCCCGAGCTTTTGCGCGAGCCGAAGTGGAAGCAGCGCTGGAGGAGGCGAGCCTCTAGCCGCCGCCACGGTATCGGCTCGTGCACTGAAGGGAGGAACGATGATCACCCACCTGACCGCGGTCACCGTGCTTGCGATCCTCGTCATGTCGGCCGACGCTCAACCGCTGCCGCAGCCGAAAGTCGGCCAATGTCCGTCGGGCTACCGTGAGAGCGGCGGATATTGCGCGCCCATGTCGGCGCGTGCCCCGGCCGCGATCCCGAAAACGGGACAGTGTCCGTCAGGTTGGTTTCAGAGCGGGGCGTACTGCCTGGAGATGCGGCGGCGCTGAGCGCCGGGAACGGTCAAGGACCGCAATGTCAGCGCGATCAGCTTGCCCGGAGCCAGGTGCGCGCGGCACGCTGGGCTTGCGCGATCTCCCGCTCGGACATCTGGTCCGCGATCTCGCGGCGCAGGCGAGCGGCGTGCCCATTGCCGCGCATCGCCGCCAGATTGAACCACTTGTGCGCGGTCACCAAGTCGATCGGCACGCCGCGCCCCACCGAATACATCAAGCCGAGAGCGAAGAAGCCGTCGGCGGGCGCTTCGCCGAGCGAGGCACATTCGATGTCGGCGATCTCGAAACGAGCCATGTCGGTCTCCCCTCGCCGCATCCGTCGACAGCGGACTTCACGCGGCATCGTTGCGTTCGAGCGGTCCTGCGGCGAACCGGTGTTGGCTTCGCCGCAGGACGCTGCGGTTGCACGCCCATCCCCCGGCGGGCGCAGTGAATATCGGTCTAAAATTTGAAGGGTGTTTTAAGCGTCGCGATAAATCAAATCTGAACGCCGGCGCGCGATGATGTCGCGTTTCAATTCGTTAAGCACGCAAGTCCCGGCGATATTGCGAATTCTCACCCGTCCCGCCGACACTCGTCACCACCGGCGTTGGCAGCGCGATAACCATAAGCAGCAAGAGACGAGCGAGCGAAGGCGCCGGACGTGCGTTTCGATGGGACCACGCCTTGTTGCACCACAAGCAAGGCGCGGATGCGCGGGAACGAGCCCGCGCATGACGCATGATTATGCCTACCCTACGATCAGCGCTGATTGAACAGCACGGCGCGCACCGCGGGATCGCTCATGTCGACATGGAAGGCCGCCTCCACCTTGACCGACAGTCCGCGCTTCACCCCTGGGCGCGCCAGCAAGACTTCGCGCCAGCGCCGCAGGTTCGGAAAGGCGCCCAGATCGTGGCCGAAGCGCTCGGCACGACTGACCCATCCGATGCAAGCGATGTCCGCAATCGAATAAGCGCGGGCGAGGAAACGGCGTCCTTCGAGCCGCCGGTTCATGACGCCATAGATACGATTCATCTCGTTGGCGAACCGATCGATGGCGTATGGCAACTTCTGCGGCGCATAGGTGCGGAAGTGGTTGGCCTCTCCGGCCTTGGGACCGAGGTTCGCCATCTGCCAGAACAGCCACTCGTCGACCGCGACGCGGCTGCGCTCGTCGTCGGGATAGAACCTGCCGGTCTTGCGCCCGAGATATTGCAGGATCGCCCCGGACTCGAACACCGAGATCGGCCGGCCCCCCGGGCCGTCGTAATCGACGATCGCCGGCATTCTGTTGTTCGGCGCAATTGCCAGGAATTCCGGCTTGAATTGATCGCCTTTGGCGATGTTCACCGGAATGATCCGGTACGGCAGCGCGCACTCCTCGAGCATGATCGTGATCTTCCAGCCGTTGGGTGTCGGCCAGAAGTAAAGGTCGATGGGCTTGCTGCCGCGCGCAGGCGCGCTGTTGCGGACGGCTCGCGCGCCGGGCTCGACTGCGCTGCGGCGCCGCTTCGTGGCGGTACGCGGACCATGCGGACATTCACGAAGGGCAAGGGGCTTGCGGAAAATCTATGACGCGAATGGTCGAAAAATGCTCGCAACCTATGCTTTCTGAAACCAAGGGCGTCGGTGAGAGGTCGGGAGTCGAATCCGTGGCAGCTGTTCCTGTCACGGCGAGGTGCGGAAAGTGTCTGCCCCTCTGCTCCACCGTCCGCATGCACGGCACGGGACGATGAAGCTCGAACCCCTGATCTCGCCGACGCCCTCGACCGGGACCGGCGGTGCCGAAGTGCGATCGCGATGCGCTCACCGCTCTTCGACTCGCGCCGGCCCGTGTGACGCAGTCATCGACGTCGTTCGAAGTCGAAGACTGGAAAGCGGCGCGTGGTTACTTCTTCTTCCGACGCTTGGTCTTCCTCGCGCCCTTCTTCGCCGCCGCTTTCGCCTTCGTCTTTCGCTTCTTCGCCATGCTGCCCTCCTAGCCGTGAGTGAGTGGCGATGTCGTATCAGTGCCCGCGGGGATCGCGAGCACTGCATTCGGATTACTACAGCGCGACAAAAAAACCAGTGTTTTCGCTCGATGCAGCATGTTCGCACACGCGGAGACACCAGATGTTGCGCATATCCGAGCGCATCGCCCGCGCGCAAACGCCCCCGCGGCGTGACTGCAGCAAACCGAGATCCGAATTCTTCCGACTTGTCGAAAACATCGATGGAATATGGGTTTTCGGAAATGCGGATCATTCTGCGCCGACATCGCGGAAAGCTCGCACTGCAATACCGGTGCGACCCCGGATGCGCGCGCTGACGGTGTGTTAAGCATGCCGATGGCTTGTGCAAAAAAATTCTGTCAAGAGGCCTGCAAATTGGCTCCCGAGCGGGCGATTTTGAGCGAATCGCGCGAATCGCCGCCCGGTGATTCGCTGCCGCGGACGTCGAGACGGACGACGGCGACCGGACGACGGCGAATTCCGAGCACGCACTTGCGGCGCGCTTTTCCCGTTCGCGCGTCTGTTCTCAGATCCCGAGCTTGGACTTGAGCAGATCGTTCACCGCCCGCGGATTTGCCTTGCCGTCGGACGCCTTCATGACCTGGCCGACGAACCAGCCGATCAGCGCCGGCTTCGTCCTCGCCTGCTCCGCCTTGTCCGGATTGGCGGCAACGATGTCGTCCACCACTCTTTCGATGGCGGAGAGGTCGGTGACCTGCCGCATGCCGCGCGCCTCGACAATGGCACGCGGGTCGCCGCCCCCGCTCCAGCAGATGTCGAACAAGTCCTTGGCAATCTTGCCGGAAATCGTGCCGGCCGAGATCATGTCGAGGATCGCACCGAGTTGGCCGGACGAGACCGGAGAGGCCGCAATGTCCTTGCCCTCCTTGTTGAGTCGCCCGGCGAGCTCATTGATCGTCCAGTTGGCGGCCGCCTTGGCGTCGCGCCCCTTGGCGACTGCCTCGAAGAAGTCGGCGGTGGCGCGCTCGGCCACCAGGACCCCGGCATCATAGCCCGACAAACCGTATTCCCGCATGAAACGCAGCTTCTTCTCGTCGGGAAGCTCGGGAAGTTGCGCCGCAAGATCGCCGACGTAGGATGCGGTGAGCTCGAGCGGAAGGAGATCCGGATCGGGAAAGTAACGATAGTCGTGCGCCTCTTCCTTGCTGCGCATGGAGCGCGTTTCGCCCATGATCGGGTCGAACAGCCGCGTCTCCTGCTCGATCGTGCCGCCGTCCTCCAGGATCTCGATCTGCCTGCGCGCCTCGTGCTCGATGGCCTGGCCGATGAAGCGGATCGAGTTGACGTTCTTGATCTCGCAGCGGGTGCCCAACGGCGCATCCGGCTTGCGGACCGACACGTTCACGTCGGCACGCAGACTGCCCTTCTCCATGTCGCCGTCGCAGGTTCCGAGATAGCGCAGAATGGTGCGCAACTTGGCGACGAAGGCCTTGGCTTCGTCGGCGGAGCGAAGATCGGGCCTGGTCACGATCTCCATCAGCGCCACGCCGGAGCGGTTGAGATCGACGTACGACATCGTGGGGTGCCGGTCGTGCAGCGATTTTCCCGCATCCTGCTCGAGATGGAGGCGCTCGATGCCGACCCTCACGACCTCGTCGTCCGGCATTTCGACCACCACCTCGCCCTCGCCCACGATCGGCGATTTGTACTGGCTGATCTGATAGCCCTGGGGCAGGTCGGGATAGAAATAGTTCTTGCGGTCGAACACCGATCGCAGATTGATCCGCGCCTTGAGGCCGAGACCGGTGCGAACCGCCTGCCTGACGCACTCCTCGTTTATCACCGGCAGCATCCCGGGCATGGCCGCGTCGACGAGCGATACGTGCGAGTTGGGCTCGCCGCCGAACGCGGTCGCAGCACCGGAAAAGAGCTTCGATCGCGACGTCACCTGGGCGTGAATCTCCATCCCGATGACGACCTCCCAATCTCCGGTCGCGCCCTTGATCAGATTCGATCTCGTCGATGCAGCCTTCATCACCATCCTTCGAGATGCCTGGTCCAAGGGCGGCATCCCTGCCGATTGAACTATCCCGCGGGCGTCGTGCCACAAGTCCGCCGCAATCTCCCTCGTGCCGCTCGGCGCAGGAACCTCGTTCCGCTGCGGGCGTTGGCCCCGGAGGCCGGATTATCGGAGGCTGCGATGACTGACAACAGGCCACGGAGCGGAAAGATTGGCGCCATCATCGGCGCCGTGATCGCCGTCGCCCTCGCCATCCTCCTGCTCAACGGCGGCGAGTATCTGGGCAAGAAGACGGTGCAGAGCGACGACGACCTTCCGCCGGTGGCAACCGGCTCGGGGCAAAGGAAATAACCCGCTCACCTAACGCGCCATCACGCCATATCGGCCGGTTGTGGGAAACGCCCCGCGGCAGTAGCCTCTCTTGAAAATGAAGTCGCGAGGCGCGGCGCCCGCGTGCCGGCCGTTGCCGGCATGCGGCTTCGGGTCCGGTCTCGATCGACCGACGGCGGGCGCCCGGTTTTCGCTTCGCTCGCCCGAGCGAGGGGAGGAAGCCCATGATCACCCGCCGCCGTCTCGCTGGGCTTGCCGCCGCGTCGGCGCTTGGATCGGGATTGATCGCGCGCGCCGCGCTGCGCGCAGCCTCCCCGTTGGCCCAACCGCACGGTGCGCGTCATCTGCTCGGTCGCGGCGGGAGGCGCGATCGATGCCGTCGCCCGCCTGATCGCCGGCCGATTGTCGGAGACCTGGGGCCAGCAGGTCGTGGTCGAGAACCGGACCGGCGGCGGCGTCAACATCGCCGCCGAGGCGGTCGCCCGCTCGGAACCCGACGGCTACACCATCTTCGCCAGCTCCCTCGAGCTTGTCGGTGGCAGGCTTCCTGTTTCCGTCGCTCAGCTACGATCCGGTCGCCGATTTCGCGCCGGTCTCGCTGATCGGCGTCTATCCCAATCATCATGGTGGTGCCGATCTCCTCGCCGGCGCACTCGGTGAAGGAGTTCATCGCCCACGCCAAGGCCAATCCGGGCAAGATCACCTATGCGTCCGGCGGCCACGGCTCCTCGCTCGCATCTCGCGGGCGAGCTGTTCAAGCGCATGACCGGGATCGAGATGACGCATGTCCCCTACCGTGGGGCGGCGCCCGCATTCAACGACCTCATCCCCGGGCGCGTCGACGTGATGTTCAATCTCATTTCCTCGAGCCTGCCGCTGGTCCGGGAGGGCAAGATCCGCGCGCTCGCGGTCGCGACGTCGCAAGCGGGTCGCGGTGGCCCCGGAGCTTGCCGACGGTCGCGGAATCCGGCGTGCCGGGCTTCGACGTGTCGTCATGGATCGGGCTGTTCGTGCCGGCGAGGACGCCGCAACCGATCGTCGCCAGGATCCACGCCGACACCGCCGCCGCCGTCGCCGATCCCCCGACCAAGAAGAAGCTCGAGGACATGGGCGTGGTGGTGTCCGGATCGACGCCGGCGGAGCTCGCTGCGCAGGTGCAAAGCGGACATGGCAACGATGGGGTCCCCTGATCCGGGAGGCGGGGATCAGCCTGCGCAATTGAGATCGAGCGTCCAGGCGGACGAAGCGACCGGTCGAGGCAGATCACGAGAGGCCGCAGGAGCACGAGCAGCATGATCACCCGCCGCCGCCTGATCCAGGGCGCTGCCGCATCGCTGCTCGTGGCAGACGCCGCCGCGCATTTTGCGTGCGCGCAAGCCTGGCCCAATCGCTACGTGCGCCTGGTCGTCCCGTTCCCCCCGGGAGGCGGGACCGATGCGGTGGCCCGCATTCTCGCCAACCGCCTCTCCGAGGTCTGGGGCCACCAGATGGTGATCGAGAACAAGGGCGGCGCCGGCAGCAACCTCGGCGCCGAAGCGGTCGCGCGCTCCGACCCCGATGGCTATACCGTCCTGGTCGGCTCGCTTCCGCTCGCGGTCAATCGTTATCTCTATTCATCGCTCGGCTACGACCCGGTCGCCGACTTCGCGCCGGTCACGCTGATCGCCGTCTATCCCAATCTCATGGTGGTCCCCAATTCCTCGCCCGCGCAGATCGGTTACCGAGTTCATCGCCCATGCCAAGGCGAATCCGGGCAAGATCACGTTCGCGTCGTCGGGCGTCGGTACCTCGACCCACCTGTCCGGCGAGCTGTTCAAGCGAATGACCGGGATCGAGATGACGCACGTGCCCTATCGCGGCGTGGCGCTCGCCTTGAACGATGTCATTCCCGGCCGGGTCGACGTCATGTTCAACACCATGGCCGGGGTGTTGCAGCAGGTGCGAAGCGGCCAATTGCGCGGGCTTGCCGTCACCTCGGCGCAGCGGTTTCCGACCGCTCCGGATTTCCCGACCGTCGCTGAATCCGTTCCGGGCTTCGATGTCTCGTCGTGGTATGCCCTGTTCGTACCTGCCAGGACGCCGGCCGGGATCGTGCGCAAGCTCAACGACGACACGGTCGCGATCCTGCGCGAGCCTGCGACCAGGGAGAAGCTGGAAAAGACCGGCGTCCTGGTCGTCGGCTCGACGCCGGAGGAGCTCGCGGCGCAACTCAAGGCCGAGACCGAGCTCTGGGGGCCGGTCATCAAGGCCGCCGGAATCAAGCCGCAGGGGTGAGACCCATGCTCGACCGTCGCCAATTTGCCGGAATGGCCGCAGCATGGGCGCTGACACCGTTGTTGTTCGACCGCCCTGCCGTCGCCCAAGCCTGGCCGGCCCGCGTGGTCAAGCTGGTCGTGCCGTTCACGCCCGGCGGCGGCATCGACGGCGTCGCCCGTATCGTCGGAGCGCGGCTGTCCGAGATCTGGGGACAGCAGGTGGTGGTGGAGAACAAGCCCGGCGCCGGCGGCAACATCGCCTCGGAGATGGTCGCCCGCTCCACGCCGGACGGCTACACCCTGTACATCACGGCGGCGGGACTGGCGATCAACCGCTATCTGTTTCCTTCGATCAGCTACGATCCGATCGCCGACTTCGCACCGGTCACGCTGATCTGCACCTTCCCCAACATGCTGGTGGTCCCGCCCTCCTCACCGCTGCGCTCGGTCTCCGCCCTCATCGCCGATGCCAAGAGGAACCCGGGCAAGCTGACCTTCGCATCGCCCGGCCACGGCAGCTCGCCGCACATGAGCGGAGAGCTCTTCAAGTACCTGGCCGAGGTCGACCTGGTCCACGTCCCCTACCGCGGCGCCTCGCCGGCCTACACCGATCTCCTGGCCGGGCGAACCGATACGTATTTCGCGGTCATGGCATCCGGACTTCCGCTCGTCCAATCCGGGCAGTTGCGTGCGCTCGGTGTGACCACGGCCACCCGGGTGGCGGTCGCGCCCGACCTGCCCACCATCGCCGAGGCGGGCGTGCCCGGCTATGAGACCTCGTCGTGGTTCGCGTTCTTCGTGCCCGCGAGAACGCCTGCGGATATCATCAGGAAGCTGCACGCCGACATCGTCGCGGTCCTCGCCGAGACGGCGATCAAGGCCAAGCTCGATCAGCAGGGCCTCATAGCGGTCGGCTCGACGCCGGAAGAGCTCGGGGCGCACCTCAAGGCCGAGATGGAGAAGTGGGCGCCGGTGATCAAGGCGGCCGGCATCAAGGTCGAACGATGATCGGCCGCCCGTCGCGCGGCAAACGGGCGAGCGCGAAATCCCAAGCTCGGTCGCTACCGAGGCGCGCGACGTCGCTCGTCATCTGGAGCGCGATGATCTCGACCTGTCCCGCTTCGGCACCGGACGCGCCTGCAGCCTGGTCGCACTGTCAGGCAACCAGGTGCTGTCCAGCACCTCCTTTGCGAGTTGCAGGTCGATGTGCGGAGTGATCAGCCTCTGGAACGCTTTCTGGACCTGCGCGAACTCGCCGTCACAGCCCTCCGCCCGATTCTTCGGCAGATAGCCCTTCTTGACCAGGTCCGCGAACAGCTCGGCGTCGGCCCCGTAGGCAATGCACAGGAGATTGTAGAAGCGCTGCGCGGGGGTCCCGTGCTCGTCGGCGAAACGCGTCATGGCGGTCTTCTCGTCCGGGTCTTCGGCCTCGAGCTTGTAGGAATAGGCGGTCCCCAGGATGAGGCGGCGCGCCTCCGCCTTGCCGAAACGCAGCATGATGTAGGCCGACACCTGATCGGCGGCGTCCTCCTCGCGCCCGAAAAAAGGCAGGTCGAGCAGCTCGAACAGGGCATGGCCGAACTCGTGCAGGAACACGTCGTACAGCGGGCCGAGCATTACGTCGACTTGGGCTACACCCTCGAACCTCGTCCGTTTGAACGCGTTCTGCCAGACATAGTCCAGATACTCGTAGCAGACCGTCACGGCTCCGTCCTCGAACCACGCATTGATCTCGCCGTCGCAACCTTCGACCTTCACCGTCAGCGTGCGCGGGAGCCGGAACGGGCTGAGCAAATGCTGCAACCGCTCGAGTGCGCGGTGATCCTTCAGCCGTTCGTAGATCGGCTGGTGCAAAGGATTCTTCGGCAGCACGTAGACAATCTCGATCGCGTTGGTTTGCGATGCGTGCGCAACCGCGGCCGGCGTCATCGTGCAGGCCATGCAGCCCAAGGCAACGAGTGCGATTCTCATCGACTTCTCCTACCAGCGCGGGCCCGACCATCCTCGCCCCTACTCTACACGAAAGACTCGGTTAGTTGCGCGGACAAATCCCCCTTCAATCGAGGCCGGGACGCGCACGACGCCATCGCCCTGCTCACCACCATCGCGGGGGCGAGAACCGTCCCGCCGCCTGCTCGATGATGTGGCCGAGCGCGAACAGGCTCTCCTCGTCGAATGGGCGACCGATGAGCTGCAAGCCGAGCGGGAGCCCTTCCGCCGACAAGCCGGAGGGAACGGAGATCCCAGGCAGGCCGGCCATGTTCACGGTCACCGTGAACACGTCGTTGAGATACATCTCGACCGGGTCGGCCCCGCCCTTCTCGCCGATGCCGAATGCGGCCGAGGGCGTTGCCGGCGTGAGGATCGCATCCACGCCCGCGGCGAATACCTCCTCGAAATCCCGTTTGATCAGCGTGCGCACTCGTTGGGCGCGCAGATAATAGGCGTCGTAGTAGCCGGCCGAGAGCACATAGGTGCCGATCATCACCCGCCGGCGCACCTCCTTGCCGAACCCTCGCGCGCGCGTCTTGCGATACATGTCGCCGATGTCGCGCCCGGGCACGCGCAGCCCGTAACGCACGCCGTCGTAGCGCGCGAGATTGGAGGAGGCTTCCGCCGGCGCCACGATGTAATAGGCCGGCAACGCGTATCGGGTGTGCGGGAGACTGACCTCTACCACGTCGGCGCCGGCGGCGGTGAGCCACTCGGCGCCCTGCTCCCACAGCTGGTGGATCTCGGTCGCCATGCCGTCGACACGGTATTCCTTCGGAACGCCGATTTTCGCTCCCTTGACCGATCTGCCGACGGCGGCTTCGTAGTCCGGCACCGGCCGCTCGACCGAGGTTGCGTCCTTGGGGTCGTGCCCGGCCATGGAGCCGAGCAGGATGGCGGCGTCGCGCACGGTGCGCGCGAACGGGCCGGCCTGGTCGAGCGAGGACGCGTAGGCGACGATGCCCCAGCGCGAGCAGCGGCCGTAGGTGGGCTTGATGCCGACGATACCGGTGAAGGCCGCGGGTTGTCGGATCGAGCCGCCGGTATCGGTGCCGGTGGCGCCGAGGCAGAGATGAGCCGCCACCGCGGCGGCCGAGCCGCCCGAGGAGCCCCCCGGCACCAGCGGCGTGTTGGCGCCACGGCGCCGCCACGGCGAGATCACCGGACCGAAATGCGAGGTCTCGTTGGACGAGCCCATCGCGAACTCGTCGTTGTTGAGCTTGCCCAGCATGACGGCGCCGTCGCGCCACAGGTTGGCGGTGACGGTCGACTCGTAGGTCGGCACGAAATTGTCGAGGATGTGCGAGCCGGCGGTGGTGCGCACGTCCTTGGTCGCGAACATGTCCTTGACGCCGAGCGGAATGCCTTCGAGCGGCCGCGGGTCGCCCGCCGCGAGGCGCGCATCCGCCGCCTTCGCCATCGCGCGTGCCCGGTCCGGGGTCTCCAGCAGATAGGCGTTGAGCGTGCGCGCGCGCTCGATGGCCGCGAGATGCGCCTCCGCCAGCTCGACCGCCGAAAAATCTCCCGCGCGCAGACGGTCGCGAGCGTCCGCGAGCGTCAGGGCCGTGAGATCGGTCATTCGCCGGGGCTATCGCAGGTGAAACCGCCGGCGGGCGGACGTTTGGAGGATTCATCCTGCGAGGTGCCGGCCGCCCTTGGCGGCGGCAGCCCGAGCGCCTGCAAGTCCTGCTCGGTCACGCCCGGCGGCATTTCCCCCCGCTCGAGGAAATCCACGCACCAGAGGCGGAAGAAGTACTCCTGCTGCTCGCAAGCAAGGCACATGGGTGTCTCTCGAGCCGACGTCTTACGTTTCCGAGTCCGGCCACTCTAGATACTGATCGAGCCCGGGTAAACCCGCGCTCGGATGCGGCTCATTCCACCACCTTGGGGACCAGGAAGAAATGGTCCTCGGTGGCCGGCGCATTCTTGACGATATCGTCGGGAATGCCGCCGTCGGTGATCAGGTCGGGCCGCCTCTTCATTTCCATGGGCGTCACCGAGGTCATGGGCTCGACGCCCGCGACGTCGACCTCGGAGAGTTGCTCGACGAAGGCGAGGATGGCGTTGAGCTCCTTCTGCAAGGGCTCGATGTCCTCCTCCTCGACCGCGATGCGGGCGAGATGAGCAATCCGGCGCACGGTTTCGGCATCGACGGACATGGGGCCTCGCTAGCAGCGGCGACCGGCGTTCCGACCCGGCTCGCAGCGGCCGTCATCGGGCTCAGGCAAACCGCATAGCACCATGACGCGTGTCCCCCGCTTGGTGTTCGACTCGCGTGCTGCAAGTGACGAACGTCACCGGGACGCAGGCAGCGGCACGGCGTTTCCGTCCTGCGATGACAGCGTGACGTTCACCCATGCCGGCGAGCGCTCGGGATTGGCGGTCCGCGGTCCGACAGTACCGAGCGACAGGCAGCGCGGCCGGCACCGGCAGGTGCCTCAAGTCGGCATGCGCTCCGGATCAGCGCCGCCGCATGGATGCACCTCGATGGTGATGTGCGAAAGGCCGCTGATCCCCGCCAGCCGGGCCTTGTAGGCGGCGGGCGGTCGCGGGCGGTCGGACACGATCGCCGCCACCAGACCGGTGTGACCCGGCCCGAGTCGCCAGATATGGAGGTCGCTCACGCGATCGCCCTTCAGTTCGAGCCTTGCGCGGATCAGTCGATCGAGCTCCAGGTCGGGCACCATATCGAGCAATATGGCGCCCGCAGACCGCATCATTCCGATCGACCAATGCGTGATGAGGAGCGCGCCGATGAGACCCATCATCGGGTCGAGCCAGACCCAGCCCCAGATGCTGCCCGCGACCAGCGCGACGATTGCAAGAACCGAAGTCGTCGCATCGGCCAGGACGTGCAGGTAGGCGGCACGGATGTTGTGATCGCTTGCGTCGCCATGAGGATGCGAATGCTCGACGTGGTGCTGCTTGTCGTAGAGCAGCCATGCACTGCCGAGGTTGACCGCGAGGCCGATGACCGCGATCAAAATCGCCTGCTCGAACTGAATGGTGACCGGGGAGAAGAGTCGCTGCAGCGACTCGTATGCGATGAGCAGCGCAATCAAGCCGAGAATGACCGCGCTCGCAAAGGCGGCAAGCTCGCCAAGCTTGCCGGTCCCGAACGAGAAGCGCGCATCGCGGTCGTGCCGACGGGCGAACCGGTAGGCCAGTGCTGCGATCGCCAGCGCGCCGGCATGGGTCGCCATGTGCCATCCGTCGGCAACCAGCGCCATCGAATGATAGATCGTGCCGCCGACGATCTCCGCGATCATGGTCGCGACCGTCAGGGCCACCACGAGCCAAGTGCGGCGCTCGTAAAGCTCGTGCTTCTCGCCGAGAAAAACGTGATCGTGCTGCCAGCGATCGATCGAATGGGTGTGCATCTGATGTTTCGCTCCGCGAGGCTTGCTGCCCACCCAATGTGGCAACCGGTTGCGGGAAGACAAGGGAACGGCGCTTCGTCACGTCCCGCCGAGCCCATTGCACCGACCGCCGGGAACGCCGATATAGGCGGCATGGACGCCCCCAACCCATCCGCAACGCCGACCTTCGCGAGCCGGACCCCGCTGCATGTCGGCGCGGTCGCGCTCAAGGTGCGCGATCTCGACCGGCTCACCGCCTACTACCGCGACGTGCTCGGGCTCTCGGTGCTCGACCGCGGCAAGCACGGGGCCGTGCTCGGCGCCGGCGGCGTGCCTTTCGTCCACCTCGAGCATCGGCCGGACGCCGAGCCCGACGATGCTCGCGAAGCCGGGCTCTATCACACGGCCTTTCTCATGCCGACGCGGGGCGATCTCGCGCGCTGGGTCATGCACGTCGCGCACAACAAGGTGCCGCTCACCGGCGCCTCCGACCATGGGATCAGCGAAGCGTTCTACCTCGACGATCCCGAAGGCAACGGCATCGAGGTCTATCACGACCGCCCGGCCGAGACCTGGCAGTGGACCGGCAACGAGTTGAGGATGGTCACCGAGGCGCTCGACATCGAGGACATCCTGCGCGAGGCGCCGCCGACCGCGGCGTTCGCAGGCGCGCCGGACGGGCTGCGCATCGGCCACATCCATCTGCGGGTGGGCGACGTCGGTCGCGCGGAGACTTTCTATCGCGATGCCTTGGGGCTCGAGGTCACCCGCCGTCGCCACGGCGCCTCGTTCATGTCGTCGGGGCGCTACCACCACCACATTGCCGGCAACGTCTGGCACAGCGCCGGCGCCGGAGCGCGCCGCGAAAATCGCGCGGGACTGTCCTGGCTCTCGCTCGAGGCCGGCGACGACGCTGCCTTCGCGGCAGCCAGGTCAGGCCTGGAGCGGGCGGGAATTGCTCTCACCTCGCTTCCGGCGGGAATCGAAGCCGCCGATCCCTGGGGGACGCGCGTGCGCATCGTGCGCGCGTGAGCTCCCTCTCTCTTTAAGATGAAGCTCCGAGCGCGCGCATGCGCGCGAGCGCCTGCTCGGCGAGCCGGCTGGTCAGATCGCCGGCCGGCAAGGCACGGCCGAGGCCCGCCGCCTGTCCCGCCCACATCGGCGAGAAATCGCCCGAGCCCTGCGCCTCGGCCTTCGCGCGCAATGGCGCGAGCGCACCGGCGGCGAGCGGGAATTGCGGCGCCGCATCCGAGATCGGACCGATCTCGCGCATCACGCGGTTGACGATGCCGCGCGCCGGGCGGCCGGTCATCAGGTTGGTCACGGCGGTGCCGTCGTCCCGCACGGTCGCGAGCGCCGCGCGGTGCGGAGCGGAGATCTTCGCCTCCGGGCACCAGAGATAGGCACTGCCGATCTGCACTCCCGCCGCGCCGAGCGCCATCGCCGCCGCAATGCCGCGCGCATCGGCGATCGCGCCGGCGGCGATCACCGGCAGCTTCACCGCATCGACGACTTGCGGGATGAGCGCGAAGGTGCCGACTTGCGCGGCGAGGTCCTCGGTCAGGAACATGCCGCGATGGCCGCCGGCCTCGCAGCCCTGCGCGATCACCGCATCGACGCCATGCTCCGCGAGCCAGCGTGCCTCCGTCGCGGTGGTGGCCGAGCCGATGACGATCGAGCCCGCGGCCTTGACGCGCGCGATCAGGTCGGGGCCCGGCAGCCCGAAATGGAAGCTCACGACCTGCGGCCGCAACTCCTCCACGACCTCGCACATCGCCGGATCGAAGGCCGTGCGGCTGCTCGACGGCACCGGCGCGGCCGGGTCGATCGCAAGCTCCCGGTAGTAGGGTGCCAGCCGGTCACGCCAGTGCGCCTCGCGCTGGTTGTCGAGCACCGGCGGCTGGTGGCAGAAGAAGTTGAGATTGAGCGGCTTGCTCGTGCGGGCGCGGTATTTGCCGACCTGCTCGCGGATCTCCCCCGCATTGAGCATCGCACAAGGCAATGATCCGAGCGCGCCGGCCTGCGCCACCGCCGCCGCCAGCTCCCAGTCCATCGCCCCGGCCATGGGCGCCTGCACGATGGGCAGCTCGATCCCGAAGAGCTCGATCAGGCGGCGGTCCGGCCACATTTGCGCGCATGATACGTCGAGCAGGACGATTCACAATGCTGCGAGGGAGCGGCGCGCGCGATTGTGCCGAGACCCTGCGAGCGACATGATAAGCCCCGGTCCTCCCGATGAGGCGGTCGTGGAACATCTCATCTTTGTCTGCCCTACGTCCGGACGGCGTGTCGACAGCGGGTTCGAGAGCGAGATCGGCACCCTGCTGCGCATTCGCAACGAGATCGTGCGCGTGCATTGCCCGGCCTGCGGCAAGTGGCACGAGTGGCTGGTGCGCGACGCCGAGCTGGAGACCGCCGCTTGAACCGCGTCCTCCACGGGCGCGGATCGGACCTCGCCGACTAATCATGTCCACGTATTGAACATAGATATTGACTACTTTTTGCATTGATGGTAAGGCAGACCGTTCCAGCGCGCGGTCGCACTTCCCGAGAGCGATCCGCCAACCGGAGTGGGATTTGTGTTCGTTCGAAGAACGGAAGCGGCCACGGCACAGGGTCTGGGCTGGTGTCAGACACAAGCGGGTCCCGCTGAAAATACAGCGAAAATACAGCGGCGGGGGCTGGACTGCGGCGAAAAACCGGGCATCTGCCAAGGCTTAGCGAAGTGAGCTCGATTGTAAGATGCGTTCCGATCAGCGGATATCGACACGGGTCGAGCCGAAGGAGAGATCCAGCCGGACCGGTTCCGCGATATGCGGCAGCTGGGTCGCATCGGCGAAACGAACCCAACCGGTGCGTTGCGGTCAGTCGCGGGCACCCTCGAACTGCAGAATGTAGAGCCCGGCATTGGGGTCGGTGAGATACATCAGACCGCCGGGGTCGACATAGCAGTCGCAGGACTGGATCACCTGCGGCCGGTTCGGCCGCGGATCCATCATGCGGGTGGGGTTGGGCGGCACGAAGAAGCCGATCTCGCGCGGCTGGAATGGGTTCTCGATGTCGTAGGCGCGCACGCCGGCATTGTAATAGGTGGCGAAGATCAGGCGCGAGCTCTGCAGCGAGCCGGGCCGGTTCTCGTGCAGATTGTGCGGCCCGAAGCTGCCGCCCTTGGCGCAATAGTCGGCCTCGGACGGCTGCGGAAATGTCGCGATGCCGACCGGATTGCCGGGCTCGCGGACGTCGAGCATCCAGATGTAGCGCAGGCCCTCGCTGCAATTCGCGAAGGTCGGCTCGTCGGCGAGCACGAGCAGATCGCGATCCGGCAACGGCAGCGGCGAGTGGGTGCCGCCGCCGAACGGCGGGTCGAAATTGCGATGTACGAGCAGGCGAGGCTTTTGCGGCTCGGCGACGTCGAGCACGGTGAGGCCGCCGTCGCGCCAGGCGGCATAGGCGAGATCGCCGGCGACGAGAGCATGGTGGAGCGCCCAGCGCTTGCCGGCGCGCCAGGTCGGAGTCTCGCCGCCGGCACGCCACATCCCCGGAAGCCACCAGCGGCCGGCTACCTCGGGCCGGCGCGGATCGGACATGTCGATGACCGCGAGAATGTGGTCGGTGAAGTCGGCGAAATGGATGGAGGCATAGGCATAGCGCCCGCCCGTGTACCAGATGCGGTGCGGCCCGAGCCCGTCGACCGGCATGAAGCCGATCTCGGCGGGCTGCTGCGGCCTGGAGATGTCGTAGACCCGGATGCCGGCGGTGAACCTGGTCTGGTCCTTGAGCCTGTCGGCCGGCGAGCCGCCGAAATAGGCCTTCTCGTTCTGGAACTCCTGCATGGTCCAGACGCTCGGCGCGTTGACGGCCAGCAGCAGGTCGTCGTGGGTCTGCAGGTGAAAGGCACGCGTGCCGGGCGGACAGGCGATGAAGTCGACCACCCGCGGGTGCCGCGCGTCGCGCACGTCGACCGTGGTGATGCCGTTGCTGAAGCCGTGGCCGATATAGGCGTAGCCGCGATGCACCATCACCTGGACGCCGTCGCCGCGCCCGCCCAGGTCGCAATGGCTCACGAAGCTGATGTTGCGCGACGCAACGGCGTTCATGGCGCTTTCTCCCTGATGACGTGCCCCTATCGGGGCGAACCACCGCGCGTTTCAGCTTCCCTGATCTTGCGCCTGTTCCTGTCGGAAGCCCGGTGCCCTCGGTCAAGCCTGAAGGGCGCCCCTTTGATTGCGCGAATTTCCTTGATCTGGTAATTATATCCTGTCATGATATGATTGCATGAATGCTGCGGCAGAGCATACCCTTGAATTTCTGCTGGCGTTTAACGATCGCATTCACTGGCTGGAGCAGGGTTACTGGCTCAAGTTCGAGGTCGTGGAAGCTGACGACGGCGGCCCTACGAATTCATAGATGCCGACACGCTGCTGCAAGACTTCTTCCGCGAGGTGAGACGTGTGCTGTCCGAGAGAGGCATTCCCGAGACCGTAACCCGCGTCAGCGAGGATGGAGACGAAAATGACAAGGTACCGGATTAAGAGCACGGCGGAACTGGAAAAGGAGATGCGGGCCGTCGCGCGGGGCGAGAAGCCCGCGCCTGTGGATGCTGCCCTCCCGAGCGTGGAATCGGCGGAAGTACTGCTTCGTTTGTTGACGCCAGAGAACCGCGATCTCCTGAAGGTCATTCGCGACGAGCGCCCACAATCGGTCGCCGATCTTGCGCGCCTTACGCACCGTGCCAGTCCCAATCTCCTGCGCACGCTTGCCAAGCTGGAAGCCATGGGCCTCATTGAAATGCGGTCGTCGGGAAAACGCAAAATTCCCGTTCCGAAAGTACGCAGGCTGCGCCTGGAGATCGATCCGTTTTCGCACAACGACAAGTTCGAAATTGCATGATCAACTCATCTTCTCCGCTACGACACCGTGCTCGTCAACGATGTGCTGTCTCTCCTCCTTCCGCTACGCGCTCGCAGGCTCCAAGCCGCCGCCGAGAAACAGCTGTCCGATGCGCGGATCGGCGAGGATGCTCTGCGCGCGATCCGCCATGCGGGTGCGGCCGAGCTCCAGCACGATCCCGAAGTCGGAGCTCTCCAGCGCGCGCTTGGCGTTCTGCTCGATCATCAGCACGGTGATGCCGCCCGCGCGCAGCTCCCGCAGCAGGCCGAACAGCTCTTCCACCAGGATCGGCGAGAGGCCGATCGAGGGCTCGTCGATCAGCATCAGCCTGGGCTCGAGCATCAGCCCGCGCGCGACCTCCAGCATCTTCTGCTCGCCGCCGGAGAGCGTCGAGGCCTGCTGTCGGGCCTTGCGGCGCAGGACCGGAAAACGGTCCATCGCCGCCTCCATGCGCGGGCCGAGGTCGAAGCCGCGTGGACTGGCGGCGCCGCCGAGCTCGAGATTGTGCAGGACCGACAGCTCCGGAAAGATGTTGCGGCCCTGCGGCACGTAGCAGATGCCGGCCGCGATCAGTGTGCGCGGCGAATGGTTGGTGATCTCCCGGCCGCCGAATACGATGCGCCCGGCGCGCACCGGCAGCATGCCGAAAGCCGCCTTGAAGGCGGTCGACTTGCCGGCACCGTTCGGACCGATGACGGTGGTGATCGCGCCGCGCCGCACGGCAAAGGACAATCCGTGCAGGATCGTCTCCCTGCCGTAGCCGGCGACGACGTCCTCGAACCGCAGGATATCGTCATCGTCCAAGATAGGCCTCGATCACTTTCGGATCGCGACGGACCGCCGCCGGATCGCCCTGCGCGATGACGCGTCCCTCGGCCAGGACGAGGATGCGATCGCACAGCGCCATGACGAATTCCATGTTGTGCTCGATGACCACGAAGGTCGCGCCCTGCTGGGCATTGATGGCCTCGAGCCGGTCGCGCAGGCTCGCGAGCATGGTCAGGTTGACGCCGCCCGCCGGCTCGTCGAGCAGCACGAGCCGTGGGCCCGCCATGAACGCCATCGCCGCGTCGAGCAGCTTCTGCTGGCCATAGCTCAGGCCGCCGGCGAGCTCGTCGGCGAGATGGTCGAGCCGGAAGAAGTCGAGCATCCGTTCCGCCGATCCGGACAGTCCGGCATCGCGGCGGCCGATCAGGCGGGAGAGCATCGTTCCCTGGTGCTCCTGGCCCGCCAGGATCAGGTTTTCGCGCACGCTCAACTGCGGGAATATCTGCAGCAGCTGGAAGGTGCGGCTCACTCCCAGCCGATTGAGGTCGCATGGCCGCATGCCGGTGACCGTGCGGTCGTCGAGCCGTACCTCGCCGTCCGACGGCTCGAGCTGTCCGAGGATGCAGTTGAACAGCGTCGACTTGCCGCTGCCGTTCGGCCCGATGATGCCGAGAATCTCCCCTTCCTCGACGTCGAACGATACCCCGTCGACCGCGACGATCCCGCCGAAGCTCTTTCTGAGCTCGCGCACCGAGAGCACAGTGCTCATCGCGCGCCCTCGCGCTCCACCGCGGCATCGGATCTCGCCGTGACGCGATCCGCCGCGGCAGCCGGCTTGAGCAGCCGCTCGACGAGGCCGAGCAGTCCGGAAGGGCAGAACACCATCAGCACCACGACCAGGACGGCATAGCCCATGAGGTAGAAGCCCTGCGTGAAGCGCAGCCACTCCGGCAGCAGGACCGCCACGATCGCGCCGAGGAAGGGGCCGAAGAAGTAGCCAGACCCGCCGACCACGACCATGAGCAGGAGATTGAGCGAAAGGCCCAGCGCGAACGGGGTCGGATCGACGAATTGCACGAGCGGCGCATAGAGCGCACCGGAAATGCCGCCGAGCGCGGCGCCGATCGCGAAGGCCATCAGCGTATAGCGGCGGGTATCGACGCCGAGCGACAGGGCACGGATCGGATTCTCGCGCACCGCCACGAAGGCGCGGCCCCAGGGGGAGCGGATCAGCCACCAGGCCGCGAACGATACCAGCGCGAGATGGGCGAGACAGAAATAATAGAACTCGCGCGGCCGCTCCATCGGCCATCCGAGGACGTCCGGTCGCGGGACGTTGCTGATCCCGTAGATGCCTCCGGTCAGCCATTCCTCGTTACGGAAAATCAGATAGACCAGCGTGTTGAAGGCGAGCGTCACGAATGCGAGGTAATGGTGCTGCACCCGCAGCGCCGGGTAGCCGAGCAGCCATCCGATCGCGAAGCAAACGGCAGCCCCCAGCACATAGGTGCTCCAGAACGGCCATCCCCTGGTGGTCAGATAGGCGGTGATGTAGGCGCCGATCCCGACGAAGGCCGCCTGCGCCAGCGAGATCTGCCCGGCATAGCCCAGCGTCAGGTTCAACCCGATGGCGGCAATGGTCATCACCGCCCACATGCTGAGAATGAAGATGCCGTAGGGCTTGAAGCCGAACGGTGCGGCCACCAGGAACGCCGCGGCGAGCGCGAGCCCAATGCCGGCGAGCACGCCGCGGCGGCTCATACCGTGCGCTCCTCGATCCTGCCGAGCAGGCCCTGCGGCCGGAACAGGATGACCACGATCAGGATCAGGAGCGGGATTGCCATCCGGTACTGCGAGGAGAGATAGGCGGCGGCGAAATTGTCGACCACGCCGAGCAGCAGCCCGCCGACGATGGCTCCGCGAATCTGGTTGAAGCCGCCGACGATCGCCGCGATGAAGGCATAGAGGCCGAGCCACTCTCCATTGGTGAACTTGGCGAGATAGATCGGAGTGATCAGGATCGACGCCAGCGTGACCAGCGCGCCGTTGATCAGGAAGGTGTAGAGGATCATGCGCTCGACCGGGATGCCGAGCAGGCGGGCGACGCTCGGGTTCTGCGCGGTCGCCTGCATGCAGCGTCCGGTGCGCGTGCCGGAGAGAAAGACCTGCAGGGCGGCGACCGCCGCGATGCCGATCGCGAGCACGATGAGGCTCTGCACGTCGATCGCGGCGCCGAGCACGCTCACGTTGGTCACGGCCGCGAGCGGCGGAAACGGCTGCGCGTCGGCGCCGTAGAATTCGCGCACCGCCTCCTTCATGAAGATAGCCAGCCCGATGGTGGCGATGACGAGCGGCAGCACCCCGTGCCGGATCATCGGATCGACCATCAGCCGCTTGAACAGGAGGCCCAGCGTGACGATCGAGACCACGGCGCCGACCGCGACCGCCGGCCAGAACGACAGGCCGAAGTAGCTCATGCCGATCAGCACGAAGAACGCCGGCAGCATGACGAATTCGCCCTGCGCGAAATTGATGGTCTGTGACGTCTGCCAGAGCAGCGTGAAGCCGATCGCCACCAGCGCGTAGATCGCGCCGGTGGCGAGCCCGGCGACGAGGAGCTGCAGAATGTCGGCCATCGCTCGGCCCCGGCCGGCCGCGCGGCGAGCCGGCCGCCCCGATTGCTGGAGATCTCAGATCAATTGCCGAGCTTGGGCAGTATCTTCATGATCTTCTGCTGGCCGTTGACGACCTCGGCGAGAAAGCTGATGCGGTCGATCTCGCCCACGTTGTCCCAGGTCGTCTCCATCAGGATCGACGGCTCGTCCCTGGGCGTGATCGTGAGGCCGCGCATGGTCTGGGCGAGAGCCTTGCGATCGAACCTGCCGAGCTTCTTCTCGGTGACGTATCGCACGGCATAGACGGCGGTATAGCCCTTGATGCCGTTGTGATCGGGCTTGTAGTTGAAGCGCTTCTGGAAGCGGCCCGTGAAGTCCGCCACCTCGGGTATGGGAGCATCGGCGGTAAGGCCGACGTGGCCGAGCACACCGTTGGCGGCATCGCCGGCGAGCTCGATGGTCTTCTGGCTGAGCAGGGTGGTGTCGCCGACGAAGGGGCCCTTGAGCCCCTGCTTGCGCGCCTCGCGCATGATGCGTGCGCATTCCTCCTCGTTGCTGTAGACGAATACCGCATCTGCGTTCGCCGACTTGAGCTTGACGACGTCGGCGGCGAAATCGGCCTGGCCGGATTCGGTCGAGACGTCGGCCACGATCTTGATGTTGCGCGCAGCCATCTCCTTCATCAGCCGGTCACGGCCGCCCTTGCCGAAATCGTTGTTCACCCAGATCAGCGCGATGGTCTTGGCCTTGATCTCGTCGCGGATGTAGTTCGCGATCTTGGGCATGCCGATCTGCTGCCCGAAGGAGGTCCGGAACATGTAGGGATTGCCCAAGGTGGTGAGCTCGGCCGCCTCGCCGCCGATGAACTGCGGGACTTCGGCCTGCTTTACCAGGGGCAGGGTGACCTTGACGTTGCCGGAAAAGATCGGACCGAGGATGACATAGGGATCACCGTCGATCGCCTTCTGCATCTGCGAGCGGGCAACTCCGGGATTGGTCTGCGTATCCAATTGCGTCAGCGCGATCCTGTCCTTGAGAATGCCGCCCGCTGCGTTGATCTCCTCGACCGCAAGGATCATGCCGTCGCGGAAATTGCCGCCGGATACCGCGATGCTGCCCGAGATCTCACCGACATAGGCGAGCTTCACGTCGGCGGCTGGCGCGCGGCCCGCCGTCAGCACCAGGGCCGAGACGGCCAGAGCGAATTTCGCAAGTGTCATTAAATCCTCCCTTGTAGAAGCCGGCGCCCTGCATTCGGGGTCGCGGTTGCCGCCGGGAAAGCCGCGCGGCCTCCCATCATGGACTTTGCGCGCTTGCATGCCAAGCGCCGGCCAGCGACGGGTGCATCGCTCAGGTTCGCATCTGCATGCGGCGCCGCCCTCGAGCGAGCTCGCATTGCGCCCTCGTTCCGGAAGGCGAGGTGCGTGCCGCTCGGAGGCCGGGGAGAGGATCTTCACCGCTTCGCGCGCAGGCCCGCGCGCTCGAGCCGCGGCAGGACCTCGTCGCAAAAGAACGGCAACTCGTCGATATAGTTGACCAGCGACATCGCGGCACCGGTCAGTCCGGCCTTGCTGAGATCGATCAGCCGGCCGGCGACATGGTCCGGATCGCCGACGATCGGCAAGCCGCCCATTCCCTGCGCGTATCCGGTTCGGATCTGGCGGAACTTCTCCGGCGGCGTGTTCTGCGCGGTGATGTTCTTGAGCGCCAGGATATCGTCGACCGCCGACCAGTCGGCATGCTCGACGATGGAGTAGTGATAATAGTCCTCGGCTTCCTTCCTGGTCGGCCGGCAGGTGACGACGCCGACGGTGTAGACCCCGAGCTCCCTGCCCTGCTCCTTCGCCTGCGCCCTGGCATCGGCGACCTTCTGCGCCGTCTCGCCGAGCGAGGTGCGCGACGCCTGCAGGAAGAACGCATCGCAGTTGCGGATGGCAAAGGCCTGCCCGACCGGCGAGGCGCCGGCGTTCATGATCACCGGGCGGGTGTCACCGTAGGGCTTCGGCTTGCCGCGGATGCCCTTCATATGCAGGTACCGGCCGTCGAAATCGAAATCCTCCTTGTCCGACCAGATCATCTTGATGACATCGATCCATTCCTGGGCATATTCGTAGCGCGCTTCGTGATCGCGCTGCTCGACGCCGAACATCTGGAACTCGCCCTCGTTCCAGCCTACCACGATGTTCAGCCCGAACCGGCCCTCGCCGACATGATCGGCGGTGACCATCTCCTTGGCGGCGATGACCGGGTTGAACAGCGGCGCATGCACGGTTCCGAACACGGTGACGCGCCTGGTCGAGGCGAGCAGGCCGGTAGCCCAGGTAATGGTCTCGAGCGTCGCGCCCTGGTAATCGGTGACGCCGCCGTAGCCCTTCCAGCGCCCGATCGGCAGCAGGAAATCGATGCCCGCTTCGTCGGCCATCCTGGCGAGCTTCAGGTTGTCGGCCCAGCTTCCCGACCAGCGCTCCGGAACCAGCGTCACTGCCCGTCCCGACGAGCAGTTGGCGCCGAACAAGCCGATCTTGAGCTTGTTCGAATTGTGCATCGACGCACGGTCGTGACTGGATGGAGCGGGAGCGAGCAACGGTTCCTCCTGAGCGTCGTTCGATGACGGCCGAGAACCTTCGGTGAGGCTAGCCCACGCAACGACGGAAAGCACACCCTAGATTGGGCACGAAGGGTGAAGGCCGGTCGCTTACTGCTTCGCCTGCGGAGAAGACATGTCGAACGACGCAAGGCATTCCAGGGATGCGCCTGTTCGAAGCGACACAAGCACACCGATGGCGTTTCGTCGCCATTGCGAGTGCACTCGTGACGGCGCTTATGGCTTTCATGCTCACATGTGCGCACGCGGAGTTGCAAGATGCAGCTGTCCAAGGCTATCCCAATCGCGCCGTTCGCCTGATCGTGCCGTTTCCGGCAGGCGGGCCAACCGACATTCTTTCGCGCGTTGTCGCGCAACGACTGAGCGAAGTATGGGGTCAGCCGGTGGTGATCGAGAATCAGCCCGGCGCCAATACTGCCATCGCGGCGGCGCGCGTCGCCAAGATGCCGCCAGACGGTTACACCCTGTTCGCCGTGATGGATGTGACCATGGTGCTCAATCCCTATCACCAACAAGAGCCTGCCCTACGATCCGCTCAAGGATTTTGCGCCGATTTCGCTCGGTTCCAAGAACACATCGCTGCTAACGGTGCGGGCGGAGGACGGTCCGAAGACGGTGAAGGAGTTGATCGCGCGCGCCAAGGCCGCTCCCGGCAAGCTCAACTACGGCGCCGGCATCATCACCACGCGGCTCGCCGGTCATCTGTTCAATCGCGAGGCCGGCATTGAGGATGCGAGAGCAATGAGAAAAATGTGATCTCCATCACATACTGTGCGGCGCGATCGACCTAGGGTGCGCCTCTCCACCAGAGGAGGCACCATGCGCAGGCAGCCGCACGAGATCGCCGCTGGCGCGATGCTGTCATGGCTGCCACCCGATCACGAGGACTGGAACGACCCGGAGCAGCGCGAGATCGAGCGTATTCGTGCCGCATGCGTCGATCACCCCGACCTCGAATTGGAGGGTAGCCGAACCGACGAGGGCGACCCCTGGTTCATCGTTTACGAGCCCGAGCGGGAGCGGATCATCCTGCATCTGGCGCGGATCGACCGCTGCTACGTTCTCGTGCTGCCGCGCCGATCCGGATTGGAACGCGTTGGCTTCGATGACACAAGCGGTCGGCATTGCCTTGAGAGAGATCGCTCATCACTGCACCAACGATGAACGCTTGCGCTGCGTCACTACACCCTTCCAAAGGAGCGGCTGGTGAAGGTTGGCGCAAGGTACTCGGCAGCAAGCAAAGGAGGAGCCAATGGCGAAGAAGATGCGTGAATGGCCGGCCTCGGAGCGCAAGATCGCACAGACCTCGACCAAGGCCTGGCAAGATTTCTTTGCAAAAAGCGCCGCCGCGGGAACCGTCCAAGCAACGGAGCTCGAGGCGGTGGGGCGCGTCGTCGAGGTGCGTCAGTTGCACGAGCTCGAGCTGCTCACGCTCGAGGGAGTGGTCGGAGTGGCCGAATGCTACAAGGTCAAGGGAGGCAGACCCACCAAGGAGTGGGCGGTCATGGTGCTCGTGGAGGACAAGCGCCGGAAATCCGAGGTCGGCAAGAGCGATCTGGTGCCGGCGGAGATCGACGGGGTTCCAACCGACGTGGTGGAGGTGGGCAAGATCGAGGCGTTGGTCTTCAATGCGAAGACGCGGCCCGCTCTGCCCGGGTTCAGCATCGGCCACCACGCCATCACCGCGGGGACCTTCGGCTGCGTCGTGCGTGACATTCGCCGTGGGGATCCGCAGTCGGGCGAGAGCGACTACCTGATCCTCAGCAACAACCACGTCCTCGCCGACGTCAACGCCGGCAAGCCAGGCGATCTCATCCTGCAGCCGGGTCCGTTCGACGGCGGGCTCTTTCCCTCCGACGCGATCGCGACCCTGGACCGGTTCGAGCCGATCGTGCTCAGCCAGTTCGTCGGGCCCGGATACAACCTCGTGGACGCCGCGGTCGCCAGGCCTTCGTACAGCCGGAACATCACTGCGTCGATCATCGGCGCGATCATGCCGCAAGGTGTGGACCAGGCGCGTGTCGGCTCGGTCGTGATCAAGGCCGGCCGCACGACGCAGGTGACCGTGGGAGTAGTGATCGCGGTCAACGCGACCGTCGTGGTGGGATACGGAGCGGCCGGCTTCGGCCTGTTCCGCCATCAGATCCTGACAACGGCCATGGCCGCCGGCGGCGACTCCGGCAGCCTGCTCATGGACCGCAACCTCAGAGCGATCGGCCTGTTGTTTGCGGGCTCGTCTCGCATCACGATCCACAACCACATCGCCGATGTCGAGAATGCTCTCGGCGTCCGGCCGGTTTGTGCGCCGACGACCACCTAGGGTCAGGGACGCTGACGCAGCAGCGAATCAGCGCCGCCTCGCTCCCTTGCGGCGGGCCCGGCCACCGGTTCGGGGCTTGGCGCGGACCTTCTTCCCGCGCCCACCTCGAGGGCCTCGACCGGACCCACCTCGACGACGTCGACGGGCACGCCTTCGATATGCGAGGGCAGCAGCGAGGCTGCGGTCAGGCTCTTGCGCGCCACCTTGCGGGACACGAGCACGACAATCGCCGGCTCGGAGGCGGGTTTTCCCCTGCGCATCCGCAATCCCTCGGAGACACCCACCACATTCGGATAGGCAAGCAGCCGTGCTTCGTGCTTCGCGCGCACGGTCGCGCGCTTCCCGGCTTCCACGTCGAGCTCGGCCGGCGCCTCGAGCGCGGGGGCGCCGGGACCGCCGAAAAAGTCCATCCACGCCCGGGCAAACCGATTGCCTTCCGCGATCTGCTCCGCCGTCCAGCTGGGCAGCAGTGTGCGTTTCATGGCGCGTACTCCCTTTCCGCCTGCTTGGTAATGAGCACCGCTTCAAATCGTTCCCCGGTCCCGGCATGGGCCGGCGAGCGCGCGCTGTTCTAGCCGATGGCTGCAAGGACCTCGTCGACCTTGGTCACCGTCGACACGTTCTGCAGCGCGTAGTTGATCGACGCGCTGTGCCAGTCGGCGTTCATCGTGGAGCAGCCGTCCTCCGGGACGATCATGACATAGCCCTTGTCGGCGCCGGTACGCGCCGTGTGCTCCACCGACATGTTCGTCCATGCGCCGGTTACGATGACGGTATCACGCCGGGCGCTTTTCAGGATGGTCTCGAGCGAGGTGCCCTCCCAGGCGCTCATGCGCATCTTCTCGACCACGTAGTCGCCGGCCTGCCGCTCGAGGCCGGCCACCGGCGCGGCGCCCCAGGTCCCGCGCACCATCGCGTTGCCCTCGACCAGGCCCTTGAAGAGTGGCGCGTTGAGCGTGACCCCCGGTGCCCCCGGCTCGACGATGAACCAGACGTGGATCACGATGACGCCGCGCCTGCGACACGCCTCGGCGAGACGGCGCACGTTGTCGATGGCGTTCTGCTGCCGGCAGTGCGCGGGAGAGCCCGAGGCGGCAAACGCGCCTCCATCCATCACCACGTCGTTCTGCATGTCCTGCACGATCAGGGCGCAGCGCATCGGGTCGAGGCGCAGCGAAGCCCCCGGCGTCGACGCCGGCTGCCCCGCGGCCGCGGACGGACGGGCGGGCTCGGTCCTGGCCGCAGGGACGCGCGGGCGCATGAACGGCTCCAGGCGCGGGCCGACCTTGGTCTTGACCGCATAGACGGAGTGGGTGGCGGTGACGAACAGCGTGCGGAGGTCCTCGCCGCCCCAATGCAGGTTGGAGGCGAGCTCGGGGATGCGAATCTTGCCGATGAGATCGCCACCGGGTGCGAAGACCCATACGCCGCCGGGCGCCGTGACCCAGACATTGCCGGAGGAATCGCACTTCATCCCGTCGGGGACGCCCGGCTCTCGATCCGATTTCAGGCCGCTCGCGAATGTCCGACCGAACCCCAGCGAGCCGTCGGGCTTCACATCGAACGCGCGAATGTTGGCCTGAACCGTGTCGTTGACATAGAGCAGGCGCTCGTCGGGCGAGAAGCATATTCCATTCGGTTGATCGAACATGTACCGGTTCACAAGGAGCTGCGGTTCTCCCCCGCCGGGAGGCACCCGGTAGACTCCCTGGAAGCCGAGCTGCCGCGGCCGTTCGACGCCATAGACCGGCATGCGACCGTACCAGGGATCGGAAAAATAGATCGCCCCGTCGGAATGGATGCACAGGTCGTTGGGACTGTTGAGCTCCACGCCGTCGAAATGCGACGCCACCACCTCGCGTCGCCCGTCCGGACGCTCGCGCACGACGGTGGAGGTTGCATGCTCGCACACGATCAGGTTGAGGTCGGCATCGTAGGACATGCCGTTGCATTTGTTCGCCGGACGCATCACCTCGCGCACGCCCCCGCGGGCGTCCCAACGGCGACGGACGTCCGCCGGCATGTCGGAAAAGAGGAGGTAGTGATCGATCGGATGCCAGATCGGGCCCTCGGTGAAGGTGAAGCCGGAGCCGATCTGAGCGACCGGAGCATACGGGTCGACCAGGCTCTCGAACTCCTTGCGTACCGCGGTATGAGTCATGCCGTGACTCCGATCAGGCAGGGAACCAGCTTCGCCGCGGCAGCGACTGCGTGATCGGGCCGGGCACCGAATCCTGCAGACGGGCGACGACCTGACCGGTGTCGACCATCGCCGGCCGGTCGTGCACCGGCAGCAGGAAGCGAGCCGTGCTGAGCAGCTTCTTGATCGCCGCCTTCTCCTGACGCTTCGTGGTACCGTGATTGCCGGTCACCTGCGGCTCGAACGCCTGAGTGATGCGGAACGGCTCGACGATCTGATCGTTGAAATCGTAGATCACGTCGCCGCAGATGGTAGCGATGCCCTCGGCGGTCTGCACGTGCACGTTCATCGACCCTTCGGTATGGGCGTTGGCCGCCTCGCAATGCACCCCGGGGCAGATCTCGGTAGGTCCCGACAGCTCGAGATCGAGCAGACGAAGCGCATTCTTGGTATGCAGCCGGTCGATGAGGTGCTTGATGTCGGGTGCCGGATACTGCGGATGCATCAGCCCGGAGACCGAGTATTCGAGCTCGCGGCGGTTGACGACGACGGTGGTATTGTGCGGGAAGAGATCATCCTTTCCGGCGTGATCGATGTGCAGATGGGTGTGCAGCACGAAACGCACGTCGCCCATCCTCACGCCGTGGCGGGCGAGCTGGTTCTCGATCATGTTCTCGTGGAACTGCAGGCCGCGCATTCCCAGCGTTTCCATGATCTGATTGGAACGATAGCCGGTGTCGACCACGATCGGCCAGGGGCCGCCGAGGATGAGGAAGCCCAGCGTGAGCACGCGGCGCGTGCGCCCGCAATCGCGCGCCAGGACGAGAAAGCTCGACTCGAGCTCGATATCGCCATAGTCGAGTATCTTGATCTCGAGCGCCATGTTCGTTCCTCTCCCTCGCAACCTTTTTCTCGATCCCCGGGTCGGCCCCGCGCGGCGTCGGGCTCGTTTCAGGCCGTCCTCGACAGCTGCAGCACATGCGCGCACAACCGCTCGGTCGAGCTGCCGTCGGCCAGTTCGTCGATCAGCGGCAGGATCGCCGCCAGCGCGCCGGTCTCGGGCCGGTACCGCGGATCGGCGGCGAGCGGCGTGAGCCATGAGACATGCCATGCCAGCGACGACAGGCGTGACACTGCAGCCACCATGGCCCGATGACTGCCGCGCTCCAGCCCGTCCGAGACGATGAGGACGAGCGCACCGCGCGCATAGCCGGCAAAGCGCGGAACCGACAGAAAGGCCTGCAACGCGTCGCCGATGCGCGTGCCGCCGTCCCAGTCGGCGACGGCGGTCGCAGCAGTGGCCAGCGCCAATTCCCTGTTCCTCGACCGCAGCGCCGGGGTCACCCTGGTAAGCCGGGTGCCGATGGTGAAGACCTCGATCTGCTCGACCGACCGGGCGAGCGCGTGCGCGAACCGCAGATGCGCCTCGGTGCGCTGTTTCATCGAGCCCGATACGTCGATCAGGAGCAGGACCCTGCGTTGGCGCAGGCGACGGCGCAGGCGCGGCAGCCGCATCACTTCGCCGTCGTTGCGGACGGCCTCGCGCAGGCTGCGGCGCAGATCGAAGGCGCGTCCACGCCGGTCCGCCTGCCGTCGATAGCCGCGCCGGCGCGGCAGCCGCTCCGGCAACGCCCGCTCGAACCGACGCAACACTTCGGTCTCGTTCTCAGGACCAAACCTCCGTCCGGAGAGCAACTCGGCGAACGTCGCTGCCTGTCCGGACTCCCCGCGTTCCTCCGACACCGATGGCGGCTCGAAGCCGCCCATGCCAATGTCGCGGACGTGGATGTCATCGTCCTTGCTCGGCGCGACCGCTTCCACCCCGCCTTCGACGCCGAGGAAATGTGCATCGAACAGAGCATCGAACGCCGCGCGCCGGTGTGGCGGAGGGGCGAGCGTCGCCGTCGCGGCACGACGGATGTCGAGAATGCCGGATGGACCGAGCAGCTCGATCGCCGCGAGAAACGCCGCGGTCTGCTCCGGAGCTACCGCAAAACCATTGCGCCGCAACAGCGCGACGAAGGTCACGAACGGCCAGGCCGCGCGCGGCAGCGTGTCGCTCATGCGGCGATCTCCGGAACGAGTTCAAGACGCCCCGCGACATGGGCGAGATCCGCCTCGTCCTTGAGCGCGACTCCGATAGAACGCTTGAATGCCTCGGGCCAGGCGGCGCCGGTCCGAGCCAACAGCGTGGCCGCCTCGGCCCAATCCACCGTTTCGGCAACGCCCGGCGGTTTGGTCAGCGGCTCGCGGCGCAGCCTCCCGACCGCTGCGACAACGGCACGCGCAGTCGACTCGGCCACGCTCGAGGCCCGCATCATGACGATGCTCGCCTCGCGCTCGGCGTCCGGATAGTCGATCCAGTGATACACGCATCGCCGTCGCAGCGCCTCGTGCAGCTCGCGCGTGCGATTGGAGGTGAGCACCACGACCGGCCGCTCGTAGGCGCGCAGCGTTCCGCGCTCCGGAATCGAGATCGTGAAATCGGACAGGAACTCGAGCAGGAATGCCTCGAATTCGTGGTCCGAGCGGTCGACCTCGTCGATCAGGAGAACCGACCGTTCCGGGGACCGCAGCGCCGCCAGCACCGGCCGCTCGATCAGGAACTCGTCGCGATAGACGTCGATCGGCTGATCGCCGGCGCGACGGATCGCCAGCATCTGCCGCGGGTAGTTCCACTCGTAGATTGCCGCCGCGGCGTCGATCCCCTCGTAGCACTGCAGGCGGATCAGATCGCGGCCGAGCACGCCGGCCAGCGCCTTGGCTGCCTCTGTCTTACCCACGCCCGGCGAGCCCTCGAGGAGCAGCGGCTTGCCGAGTGCAAGCGCCAGGTAGGCAGCAGTCGCAAGGCCGTCATCGGCAAGGTAGAGTGCGGAGCGGAATGCCTGGGCGAGCATTTCCGGCCGGTCGATCCCGACGATCCTGCTGCGGACAGCCATCATGCGCTCCCGGAGCGTCGGATCTGGGGTCGCGCGCCGCCCTGTGCTTTGATCGCGCGAAGTATCCTTTCCGGCGTGATCGGCAGTTCGTCGATGCGCACACCTACCGCATTGAAGATCGCATTGGCGACGGCGGGGAGCACCGGATTCGCACACATCTCGCCCGGGCCCTTGCCGCCGAACGGGCCATCCGGCGCCGGGCGTTCCAGCACCGTGATGTGATGCGGACAGATGTCGCCCGGCCCGGGCATCAGATACTCGTTGAAGTCGCGCGGGCCATGCTTGCGGTCGGGATAGTACGGCTCGGTCGTCTCGTAGATGGCATGCGAGAGACCCATCCAGGCGCCGCCGACGAGCTGTTGCTCGACCAGGCGCGGGTTGAGTGCCCGCCCCAGCTCGTAGGCGGAGGTCATCTCGACCATCCGCACCTCGCCGGTCTCGTCATCGACCTCGACCTCCGCGACCAGGCAGGCATGGGCGTAACAGGTTGCGGGCGTCATCTCGCCGGTCTCGGGATCGACGCCCGACAGCGGCACGAGAAAAATTCCACGACCGGAGATCGTGCGGCCCTGCTTGAACTGGGCGGCAATGGCCACGTCTCGCACCGAGATCGAACGGTGCGGCGCTCCACGGACGTGGATATTGCCCTTGCCGTCGGTCGCGAGGTCGCCGGCATCGACCTCGAGCTGCTCGGCCGCGGCTTCCATCATCACCCCGCGCGCCTCCTGAGCGGCGGTGATCACCGCGTTGCCGACACGGTGCGTACCGCGCGACGCGAACGAGCCCATGCAATGGGGCCCGGTGTCGGAATCGGCGGTGTCCACATAGACGTCCTCGACCGGCACACCGAGCGTCTCTGCGCAGATTTGCCTGGTGACCGATTTCAGTCCTTGGCCAAGATCGATCGAAGAGAGTGTGACGGTGAACTTGCCGGTCGGGTTCGAGTGCACGAGCGCCTGGCTCGGATCGCCGCCGAGATTCATCCCGATCGGGTAGTTGACCGATGCCATCCCGCGTCCGCGATGCTTGGCCATCGTCAGCGCCTCCGCGTGCCGAAAAGCGAGGAAAAGCGCGCTGCGCCGTGCTGGGTCTTGGCCGGCGCAGGCGGTGGCGGACCCGCCTGAGATGTCGTCGCGCCGATGGCGGGCCCGGACGAGCCGGAGGGCGGCGTCATCGGGCGTGGCGGCGGGGCCGGCCGCTCTTGGCTCGGGCGCGGCGACGGCGACTGCGACGCCGCGAGGCCGGCGGGCGGGAGCGCGGCCTGCACGCCGCCGTCGGCGCGCGAGGACATCCGCTTGAACTCCTCGCGGATCGGCCACCGGGCCTTTTCGGCCGCCACCTGCACGCACTCGATCAGGGCGCAGTTCTTGGCCACGCGCCGATGCGCCTTCATGTCGCCGTCGCGATAGGCGTTGAGGATGCGGAACTCCATCGGATCCATGCCGACGAGATCGGCCAGCTTGTCCATCTGCACCTCTAGGGCAAAATCGACCCCGGTGACGCCGAAGCCGCGCATGGCTGTCGACGGCGTTCGGTTGGTGAAGACACAGTACACGTCGGCATGGACGTTGGGGATCGTGTAGGGGCCGGGAACGTGTGCCGCACACTTGACGGCCGCATAGCTCGAGAGCCGTGTATAGGCGCCGCTGTCGAAGTAGCATGTCACCTTGCGGGCGACGATGCGGCCATTCCTCATCAGCCCATCCTTGATGTAGATGCGCTCGGCGCCACGCGGCGGACCGAACTGCATCTCCTCCTCGCGATTGAGCACGTAGCGCACCGGGCGGCCGGTCAGCATGGCGCCGAGAATGGCGAGCGGCTCGGTGAGCGTGTCGACCTTGCCTCCGAACGCACCGCCAACCGTGCCGCCGACGAAATGCAATTTGTTGGAGGGAACGCCGAGGATCTTTGCCGAGGTATCGAGCGAGAAAAACAGCGCTTGCGTACCGGTATACACGGTGTAGCGCCCGTCGGTGTCCGGCGCGGCGATCGAGCCGTTGGTCTCCGTCGGTGCGTGCTCGATGGGCGACATCTGGTAGCGCTGCTCGAGCACGTGGTCGGCGGCGGTAAACGCCTTCTCCGACGTCGCCATAGCGGATCTTCTGGTGATCGTATTTGCCGTGATATTCGAAGGTGTTTCGCGGATAGACCTCGTTTACCACCGGCGCGCCCGGCTTGAGCGCCTCTTCGACGTCGAACACCGCCGGCAACGGATCATAGTCGACCTTGATCTTCGCGATCGCCTCGAGGGCTTCGCGCTCGCTGTCGGCGACCACGGCAACGATCGGCTCGCCCCGGTAGCGAACCTTGTCGACCGCCAGCGACGGCTCGTCGTCCTTGCCGAAGTCGAGCAGGCTCAGCAGCGTGTTGCGATTGACCGGCACGTCCGAGGCGCGGATGACGCGGCGGACGCCGGGTGCCCGCTCGGCAGCCGAGACGTCGATGGAACGGATACGCGCATGATGGTGGGGGCTGCGCAGGACCTTCAGGTGCAGCAGGCCGGGCAGCCTGTGATCGTCGAAGAACCTGCTGGTGGCGGTCACGTGGCCCAGCATGTCCTGCCGCTGGGTGCCCTTGCCGATTTCCTTGAGGTTGTCGTCACGCTCGTCGGCAAACAGATCTTTGCGGAACTCGATCATGGCGGGCCTTCAGGCGCGGCGCGCGCCGCGCTGCAACGCGGCCGCCAGGATGGCGTCGATGATCGGCTGATAGCCGGTGCAGCGGCAGATATTGCCCGAGATCGCCTCCACCACGTCCTCGACGGTCGGCGACGGGTTGCGATCGAGCAGAGCCTTGGCCGCCATCAGCATGCCCGGCGTGCAAAAGCCGCACTGCGCGGCGAAATGCTCCATGAAGGCGACCTGCAGCGGATGCAGATGCGGCCCGTTCTTCAGTCCGTCGGCGGTCTCGACCGAGCGATCCTGGCAGGCTTCGGCCAGCGTCAGGCAGCTCAGACGCGGCTCGCCGTCGACGAGCACCGTGCAGACGCCGCAGGTGCCCTGCCCGCAACCGTATTTCGGCGCGGTATCGCCCACGCTCTCACGCAATACGGTGAGGAGGTTGGCACCGCCGTCGACGAAGACCGCCACGGGGCGGCCATTGTGGCGGAATTGGACCGCGGCCTTGCTCACGCGTACCTCCTCAGCCCGTCCTGTCGAGCAGCAGGCGCCGCAGGTGGACGGGCAGCACTTCCCGCCGATACCAATCGCTGGCGATGGCGTCACTCGGCGGCGCGGTCCCGTCGGCAGCGACCGCGACGGCAGTGGCGATCTCGGCGGCGCCGAGCGGCCGCCCTTCGAGCGCACGCTCGACCGCGCGGGCCCGCATCGGCGTCGGTCCCATGGCCCCGTATGCGACGCGGGCGCCGGCAACGCGCCCTCCGGCAATCGGGAGCTTGGCCGCGATCGTCAGCACCGCAATTCCCTTCGGCCTCACCCGCGAGACCTTGCGGAAGCGGAAGGTGTCGGCGCCGGGTTGCGCCAGCGACACGCCTGCGACCAGGTCGCGGGTGCCGCGCTCACGAGCCGCGAGGAATTCCTCGAGTGTGACCTCGCGCCGGCCATGGCTGCCTTCCACGAGCACCATGGCGTCGAGCGCCAACAAGGCGGCGGCCAAGTCGCCATAGGGGGCGGGAGCGAACAGGTTGCCCCCCACGGTCGCCATCGAGCGGATCGCCGGGCCGCCCACCGCGCGAGCCGCTGGATGCAGGAAAACGAGGCTACGGTCGGCGAGGATCTGCGCCATGGTTACGCCGGAGCCGATCTCGACACGCCCGCCGGCCGATCTGATCTGCAGCAGAGCGCGATCGGTCGATCGCACCATGGTCGCGAAGGAGCTGTCGCCTTCGTTGACCGCGCGCATCACCAATGTACCACCAGCGATGAAGCGCGCATCCCGGTCCCGCGAGAGCGCCGAGGCGGCTTCGCCGAGAGTAGCAAACGTCTTGACTGCGATCGGCATGAGCTGACCTTACCCAGATTTCAAGCGGGCGCCAAGGGGCAGGCTAGAAGAGGTGACGTAACGATCTGTGTGTCAGGAACGGAAGGGGGTACATGGACTACGACAAGATCGACGCGAAAGAGGTGCAGCATGACGGCTGAGGTAAGACCGATCCGGATAAAGCGTGACTACGAGGCTGCGCTCAAGGAGGTCGAGCGCCTCTGGGGCGCCAAGGCGGGAACGCGCGACGGCGACAGATTGGATGTGTTCGCAACGCTCATCGATGCCTACGAGGCGGAGCACTATCCGATGGACCCGCCCGACCCCATCGAGGCGATCAAATTCCGCATGGAACAGCAGGGGCTCACCCGGCGGGATCTGGAGGGGATCATCGGCACGCGCACCCGCATCGCCGAGGTTCTGAATCGAAAGCGCGGACTGTCGGTTGCGATGATCCGACGCCTGCACGAGCGCCTCGGCATCTCGGCAGAAGTGCTGATCCGACCGAGCCGAAAAAACGCGGCGTGAGCCGCGGCGCAGCCGCTCGTCGATTTTTCGTTCGCCGCGCCCTTATGATGCCGCAGCACGTTGTGCGCTCCAATCGATGGATCCCCCGACGGCCTGCGACTTTGCGCTACGCCTCGCGGCAGCTGTCTTCCGATGTAGCAAAGTGGTCCGCTTACCCTTCGATAGCTGCCATGCCGAGCAGTCCCAGGATTGACGCGACGTGCCAGGTGCGGTACATGGTCCGCGAGCGCGTCCGTTGGTCAAGCATCCCATTCAGCTTAGGTGTCCGCACCGGCTGGCAGGCGCACGGTGAAGATTGAGCCCTTTCCCAGCTCGCTGGCCACCGTCACGTCACCGCCCATCATGCGCGCGAGCTTGCGAGTGATTGCAAGTCCCAATCCGGTCCCGCCAAACCGCTGGGCCGTGGTGGCCTCGGCCTGGCTGAACTCCTCGAAAAGCTTGGCCTGCTGCTCCGCCGTCATGCCGATGCCGGTATCTGAGACGGCGAACTCGAACCAGTCCCTGCCCGTCTGCTACTCCTCGCACGCTCGCAACGTCGACCTAGACCCTCCTTGGTGAACTTGCAGGCATTGCTCAGCAAGTTGAGCAGTATCTGCCGCAGCCGCATGAATCGGTGGTGATCGGATTGAGCTTCTCCTGGCATTCCACCACGAGCCGGTTCTTGTTCTGCTCGGCGAGCTGTCGGGCTGTGCCTATCACCTCCTCGATGAAGTGGCGCAAAGTTTCACAGACTTCCGGATCTAGCTCAAGTTTGCCCGCCTCGATCTTGGAGAGGTCGAGCACTTGGTTGATGAGGCCGAGCAGGTGACTTTCAGCACCGAGCACGCGGTCGAGCGGTTCGAGGTCCTGGTGTGAGGCTCTCGGCGTCCTCCCGCATCATCTCGGTGACACCGATGATGGCGTTGAGCGTGGTACGCAGCTCGTGGCTCATGCTGGCGAGGAACTGCGACTTGTGCTGGCTCGCCGCTTCGAGTTGGCGGCTCTTGTCCTGGATTTCGTCGAACAGGCGCACGTTCTCAATCGCGATCACAGCTTGGTCGGCAAAGGTCGGTCGCCAGTTCGATCTGCCTGTCGCGTGAACGGCTGGACGACGCTGCGCTGCAAAGCCAGTACGCCGATCGGGCGTCCCCTCCCGCAGCATTGGTACGCCGAGGAGCGTTGCGATAGCGAGCCACCTTCGTTCTGCGCCATCTTCCTCTTGTTATCCGGATCGTCTCTGCGCATCCGCGATGTGAACGGCCTTGCCTTCTAGCACGACTCCGCCCAACCATGTCCCACAGTCCGGCTCTATGCGGCTCATCGCCTCATGCGTCTCGATGCCTCGTGACAGGAAGCCGTAATCCTAGAGGTGATGGTAGAGTGCCGCCCGGGCATCTCGCGATGACCGTGCATGATCCGCCCCGCACAGTCTCGCCGCCAACTCGACCAGCGTGTCGAGCACCGTATGCAGATCGAAGGTCGAGCGGCTGATCACTTTGAGCACATCGGCAGTCGCGGTCTGCTGCTGCAGGAATTCGCGTGCGCAGCTCGTTGAGCAGGCGCGTGTTCTCGATGGCGATGACCGCCTGAGCCGCGAAGTTCTTGACCAGCTCGATCTGCCTCTCGGTGAACGAGTTGAACCTCCTGGCTAGTAAAAGACGATCGACACCGACCAGATCGTCTTCCTTGTAGCATCGGTACTAAAATCATAGTCCGTACCACGCCGAGATCAACTGCCGCGCATTTGCGATTTACGCATAGTTTGGATCCGCCTGCGAGATCCACTACATATAGCATCTGCTTCGCTCTATCGCGATGCTCGCCAATGAAGCTTTCCCGTTCTCGGTCCGCAAGAGGTCGCGCTTTCTGCGATTCTCGACTGAAATCCGACGCGCGTGTTGTGCACGCAGCCGACGCGGTACAACTCCCCATCGTCTCAGGTACTATGTCCGAACTTGCGCTTCGCAGATGCTTGATCGCGTTATCTAGCATCGTCTCGAATACCGCTCTCCAGACTCCCCGTGCGAGCGGCTGATGACCTTGTAACACCTCCGACGTTCGCTGTCTGCTGCTCCAGCTACTTTAATCGCGGTGCGCGCGCAGATCGTTGAGCAGTCGGGTGTTCTCGATGGCGATGACGGCTTGGCTGGCGAAGTTCTCAACCAACTCTATTTGCTTGTCCGTGAACGGCCTAACTTCCTGACGGTAGTTCTCTGAACGCACCAATCAGCTCATCTTCCTTGAGCATCGGCACATTCAAATTAGTCCGTGCTCTCGCGAGTTCAATTAATGCCACGCTAGGTTCAGTTCTCGTTCTATATAGGCTCGGTCAGTCTCGAGATCGGCAACATGTGCGAGATCTTCTTCGTTCTCGCGATCTTGATCTCAGAAGCGGTTCGGTCTTTTTTCAAACGCCGTTTCTCGCTGCAATGCTTTGATCTTATTTCTGTCGGCACTTTCTGCGAATCTACATTGCGAAACGTATATCCTTCTTAAGAAAATAATATTGCCGAATTTGGCATCGCAAATACGCATTGCATTCTCGAGCATCGCTTTGAATACCGGTTCCAGTTCGCCGGGCGAGCTGTATATGACTTTTGCAGTACCTCCGAGGTCGCTGTTTGCCGCTGCAGTGTCTCTTTTAGATCATCTTTTCTCTGTCGCAGCTCTCTCAGCAGTCGTGTGTTCTCTATGTCGATCACAGCTTGCGCGGCGAAATTCTTAACCAGCCGATCTGCTTGTCGGTGAACGGTCGTACCTCCTGTCTGTAGATAGCTATCTCTCCGACCAGCTCGTTCTCCTTCAACATCTGTACTTTTTATCATCGTCCGGCCACCGCCGACTTCCTCTATACCCACTTAGCGTCGTCTCGCCTTCGATATAAGCCTCCCTCCGTTCGATGTCGGCGATGTGTATCGACTGCTTCGTCTCTACAGAGCTCGGATGAGCGGATCTTCCGCCTCGTGTCGGATTACAGGTTCGCGTCGCCTCTTCCTCCTCTTAGGCCAGCGGCAGCGTTGTACATCGCAACCGACGCTGGAAGCGTATCTCCCTCGTACAGAGCTTTATGCCGAACTTGGCTTCGCAGATGCGCGTCGGCCTTCGTCCAGCATGGCTTCGAAATACCGTCTTCAGCTCGCCGAGCGAGCTTGAGATGACTCTCCAGCACCTCCGAAGTCTCCCTCTGCTGTTCCAGCTATCGGAGCTCGCGCGTGCTCTCTGCTCGTTGAACAGACGTACGTTCTCGATCGCGATCACCGCCTGCTCGGCGAATTCGCTTCAGCAATTCCTTCCTGCGCCTTCGCGACTGTTTCGCTAGCTCTTAGCCCATACCGATCACGATCGTCGCCTATCTGGTTCGCTCTTTCCTCTATCATCTGCACGCCCAGCATTCCGCTCGCCAGCCCATTTCTCTGGTGGATATATCGCTCTCGGTCGTAGTCAGGTTCACCAAGCACGTCCTCCAGGCGGACCTTCTGATTTCGGTGAGTCTAGCGATCCTTGCGGATTATCTGCGCAGCGTCTTTCCTCATTGGGTACTTACGCCTGGAGCAGCTCCACGTAGCTTGGACCTACTTTGTGTCCGGCAACTAATGCGAGCAGCTCACCGTCGTAAACGGTACACGTTCTCAAACTTGTCTGCTCGCAGATATAGTACCGCGTTCTCTCACGTATCGTCTCGAACACCGGTTTCACGCTCTGTCGGCGAGATCTTGATTACTCTAAGCATATCTCTGAGGTCGCTGTCTGCTTCTCCAGAGCCTTCTCTTTTTCTCTTTTGCGTTGCGAGCTTTCTCTTCCAGTTTGCGTCGCTTGGATGGTGTCGCGTATTAGGCCGACGGGCGTCTCTAGCCTTCGTTCCTAGTCGAACGAAGTCTTTCTGCTTCGTTCTGTTCTCTTCTTCTCCCCCTTTCTATTCTATTTCACCTCTTCTTTCCTTCTATCTCCCCTTTACTGATCTCCCAGCCTTATTTCTTTCTTTTATACTATCACATATTAGCATCCAGACAAGTAGAAGTCCTGCTTCGACTGACCCCGAAGAAAGTCGAAGCTTCAGCTTGAAGCGCCGCGAAATGCTCCTGGCCGGTTCGGCGATCGCCGCGGCTTCCGCCCTTGGCACCAGCTTCGCCCCACGCCAAGTTCACGCCCAATCCTGTTCCCTGCAAACGTCTGCAATGCGCAAGAGCGCATCCGAAGCCACCAAGTCGGCCAATAACGCGTTGCTGAAGGAACTGCCATTCTCCGACAAGTCCGACTTTGAAAACGCCCACAGAGGCTTCGTCGAGGCGCTCCCCTCCGCTCAAATCAAGAGCCAGCAAGGAAACCTCATCTGCGATCCGCGAAAGTACAGTTTCATCAAGGAGCGCGCCGCGGCGCCGGATACGTCAATCCTACCTCTGGCGCAACGCGCAGCTGATCTATATCAGCGGCCTCTTCAAGTCGCTGACGACTTTACCAAGTTCGCAATCAAGACCTGTCCAACATGACGATCATCGAGCGCGACACCGGCATCGTTGTGGTCGATCCACTCGATCTCTGCCGAAACGGCCAAGTTGCGATCTACCTGTACTACAAGAACCGCGGCCAGAAGCCTGTCCACGCTGTGATCTACACTCACAGCCATGTCGATCACTATGGCGGCGTGCGTGGCTATTGTAGACGAAGCCGACGTGAGATTCCGTCTAGCTCAAGATCTATGCCCCAGAAGGCTTCCTGGAAGCCGCGGTGGCGGAGAACGTGATCGCCGGCACTGCTATGAGCCTGCGCGCCAGCTATTATGTACTGCAACCTTTTGCCGCCTCGAGCTATAAGCGCCAGGTGTGTGCCTTTCCTCTGCACGACGACGTCTGCTCGCACTGTGACGCTGATCCCGCCGACCGACATCGTCAAGGAATACCTTTCTAGAAGCACAAATATTGACTGCCTTCACCTACGAGTTTCTGATGGCACCCTTCTCCTAAGCTCCGGCCGAGATGCTCTGGTTTATTCTTGTAGTAAAAGAGAGCGATCGCCGCTGCCGAGTTCTTTACACACACGCTGCACAACACCTACTCGCTTCGCTGCGCTAAGATCCGCGAACCGCTGCTCCTTGTCTAAGTATCTCAACAAGGCGATCGTCTATGTGTTGCGACAAGCCGAAGTGATGTTCGCCCAGCATCACTGGCCGACTTTCGTCTATGTCCGAGGTGGTCTATCTTCTTATAAGTGCTGCTTGATTCTCTACTCGTACATCTACGACTAACGTTGCGCCTCGCCTACCACGGCTTCACTCGCGATCTAGATCGCCGAGCAGTTCAAGCTGCCTAACGGCCTGCCTATCTCTCGCCATTTCGCGGCTTCTACAGCTCTGTCAGCCACAATGTGAAAGCCACCTATGTGCTGTTATCTCCGCTGGTTTTGACTTAAACCCTGCCTACCTTCACGAATTGCCGCCTGTCGAATTCTGCTAAGTAATACGTCGAGTTCATTGGCTGAGCGGACGCTGTTCTCTTCGAACGTCCAAGATAGTCCTACGACGCTCGCTACTACCGCTTTGTCGCCGAGGTGGTCAACCACGTCGTATTCGCCTATCCTGAGCAACTACTGCTTCCAAGCAGATTGCTAGGCTATGCGCTCTAGCAGCTCTTCTACCAGGCCTATAGCCTCGCCGTGGCTGAACTTCTATCTCACTCGAGCGAAGTAACTTTCGCTACTGCGTTGCATAAATCTGCCTACGCCCTATACTGCCAGTGCCTATACTGTGAGTGCCATGACGCCTGAGCTGTTCTTCTACTACCTCAGCGTGCGCGTCAACCGTACTAAGGCAGTAGACGCCCGCATGGTGCTCAACGTCTATCTCTGCCAGACCTGCTGCTTCACCTACATGCTCGAACTGTAAAACGGCGTGCTCAACCATACTGCCTGTCTACTTTCCTTCAACGCCTACGTCGAGCATGTCGATGAACCGGATACGCTGAACGGCATCATCCTCTGCACGACGAAATTGAACGACGCCGTTCGTTCTTTAGCCGTCAAGCTCACCTGCAACAGTACCAAGCTTGAGTAGTTTGTCTGCTATCTCTACAGCTTCTATCTGTCGTTCTATATCGTCACGCCGAGGCAGGTGTAGACTTGTGACGCGTTTACATCATCTGTCTGCCGCACTAACGCCCCCGCACCTGTCGCTGTCTGTATAGCGTGTGTCTGTCTATCGAGGCGATATGTCCGCCTTTGTCTTGTGTCACTAGCATCGCCTGTCCAAACGGCTTGCGCAACTGTACGAGAGATGAAGGAGCGCCCTTCTAGCCTGCCGTCAGTTGCAGGTCTCAAACCACTGCAAGCTGCTGTCGTCAAAAGCGATGTAGTGAGCGTTGCAGCTAACGTTTTTACCTATCCCAGCTCGTGAGGTTGAGAGAGGCGAGCGCAAGCGAACCTTCTGACTAAGTGTCTAAATCGTATTAGACGATGTCTAAACCTTTCGTTGACCCTTCTCCCTGTACAAGTTCTTTAGTTGCCCTGAAGGCTGCCCGAGCGGCATCCGGCATGTAGGCTGCGCTAAGCTCAACCTTCTCTTGTACTGAACGTGAGAACCTGTCTCTCCTATTTAAAGGGAGAAGTCTCAAGCTGCCAAAACCGCGAGTACTAGAGTACCGATGCGGAGCACAGTGGCGGAGTGGCCCGTCGTATGGATGAAGCTCTGTTATGTCGCTGTACCTAAGTCGCTGCGTTGTTCAACCGAGTCCACTTTCCAACTGAAGCCATCTGGCAACAGGAGGAGCCCGTGTACGAGGTGAAGCCGGTGTCTCGTGTTCCAACTGTCTAACATCTGGAGCCGTGTAAATCGAGAGGTTCACGCAGTCTCCTCCGTCCCCGTCATGCGGCAAGGGCCGGATGGCGGCGGATCGCCTCGAAGCCGGACTCGTAGACCTGCTCCCCGACCAGCTTGGTCATCCGCGTCTCCTCGCCCGGTCGGGTCGTGAAGCGCCCTTCCCAGCTCCAGAACGTGCGATCCCCGTCGGTCACCGGCATCAACCGCACATGGGCGACATAATTGAAGAGAGGAAGCGGCGTATCGAGCAGACAATAGCTGTAGCACTGTTCGAGGTCGGACAGGGTGAGAAGCTGCTCGCGCAATTCCGCCCCGTCGGAGAGCACGAAGCGACGCACGCAGCCGACCTTGTCGGCGGGCTGAGCGCGCTCGATCGTGCTGCGCCGGACCGCCGGATGCCATTGGTCGTGACCGTTGAAATCGCGGATCAACGCCCATACCCGATCGACCGGGACGTTCAGGATCGTGCTGCGGATGACCTTGAGCATGGGGGAATCAGCTTCCGAGCTGGCGCTTGAGCGAATCGAATCCACCCTGAAACACGTTGTTGGCGATGTTGGCGACCAGTTCCGGCTCGCGCTCCGGCGCGCAATCGAACTCGGCGGTCCATTCGATGAAAGTGCGCTCGCCGTCGGTGATCGGGGTCAGACGCAATGTAGCCACGTAGTTGTCGACCCCCATCGGGGACTCCAGGATCGAATAGGTGCAGAACATGTCGTAATCGGAGAGGCCGAGCAGCCGCTCGCGGATGCGATCGCCGTTGCGCAGGCGGAAATCGCGAACGCACCCCACCTTGTCGGACGGCTCGCCATTCTCGATCCGGCTCTCGGCAATGGCCGGATGCCAGTTCGGCAAGGCATTGAAGTCCCGCACGCGCGACCAGACCTTGGCAGCGGGCGCCGCGATGACGCTCGATACGTAGATTCTCGCCATCGTCGATCCTCAACCGCCCGGCGGTTCGTCGCGACGCGCCCTGCCGCCCTTCGGACGGCTCCGCGGCCGGGGATCGCCGTCCTTGTCGGACCCGGCTTCCTTGGCGACGCGCTGCATGTCGCTCGCCTCACGCATCAGGCCCCCCAGTCGCGCCAGGCTTCCGCCTTCGATGCCGATCTCCTTGAGCACCTGGTCGATCATCGGAGCCTGCATGCGATAGCGCAGCGCCGACTCGACGATCTCGTCGGTGGGGCTGCGGCTCTGTCCGCCGGCGTTGCCGGTCAGGCCGTCCACCTGCAGGATGCGGATTCCTTCGATCTTCTCCATCGGCTTGACGCTCTCGCGCACGATGCCCTCGATGCGGTCGAGCAGGCGACGGCGGAACAGACCGTACCGAGCTTCATTGGTAAGCACGTTCTCCGCCTCGTACAGCAGGCGCTGCGCTTCCGCCTCGACCGCCGCGCGCACCTTCTCGGCCTGGGCGGCGATCTTCTTCTCCTCGGCCGACTTCTCCGCCAGCAGCACTTCTACGCTCTTTCGCCGCTTGGCCTGCTCGCTCTCTCGGACGGTGTGCACCCGCTCCTGCGCTTCCGCCGCCTTGGCGCGCGCCGTCTCCGCCTGGACTTGCGCCGCCGCCTCCTCGAGGACCTTCTGGTAGAGCACGATCGCCTTGTCCATGAGCGCGAGCTCCACCGACTTCTCACGCTCGACCTCCAGCTTGCGCAAGTCGCGCTCGCGCGCAACACGCGCCTCATCGATGCCGCGGTCGGAGGCAATGCGCGCCCGCTCCACCTCCTCGCGGGCCCCGATCTCCGCCTCCTGCAGCGACTGCTGCCGAGCGACCTCGAGCTGCTCTATCGCCCGCCGCCGTTCCAGCCGCGCGGTGTCGAGGGCCTGGTCGCGAGCGACCTCGGACAGCTCGACGCCGCGGCGCGCCACGATGTCGCGCGTCTTGGTCGCCTCCTCGGCAGCAATGCGCTCGGCTGCCAGTTTCCTCTCCTGCGCGATGCGGGAGGCTTCGACCGCCTCACGGGCCGTGATATCGGCCTCGTCGATCGTCCTGTTGCGCGCAATTTCCAGGGCTCGAACGGCCTCGTCGCGGGCAATCCGCTCGCTGGATACCTTGCGATCCTCCGCCAGGCGCGTGATCTCCACCTGCTGGCGCGAGACGATCTCGGATACCTCGATGGTCTCGTTGCGGGCGATCTCCAATCCGCGGGTCTCCTGCTCGGACGCGATGCGCTCCCTTGCGATCCGTTTGGCCTGCGCGATACGGGCCGCCTCGACCTCCTCGCGTGCGGCAATATCGGCCTCGTCGATCGCCTTGTTGCGCGCGATCTCGAGGCTGCGCACCCGTTCCTCCTGCACGATGCGCGCCGCCTCGGTGGCCTCGCGAGCCGCAATCTCGGCCTGTTCCACGGACCTGGCACGCTCGATCTCGCGCCGTCTGGTGTCCTCGTCCTTGGCAATGCGCGCCTCCGTGACCGCCTTTTCCTGTGCGATACGAAGCTTCTCGGTCGCCTCTCGCACCGCGATGTCCGCCTGCTCGACGGCGCGGGCGCGCTCGATCTCGCGCCGCTGGGTATCCTCGTCCTTGGCGATGCGGGCCTCGGTCAATGCCTTCTCCTGCGCGATACGCGCCATTTCGACGCGCTCGCGGGCGGCGATCTCGGCCTCTTCGACCGTCTTGAGGCGCTCGATTTCGCGCTGCCGGACCTCGCGCTCGGATGCGATGCGCGCCTCGCTGATCGCGGTTTCGTTGGCGATGCGCGACTTCTCGACCTCCTCGCGGGCGAGAATCTGAGCCTGCTCGGATTCGGTCTCGCGCAAGGCCCGCTCACGCGCAACCTGGGCGCGCTGCGCCGCGCGACGATTCTCGATGTCGCGCTCCTGCTCGAGCCGAGCGGTTTCGCTCTCGCGCTCGATGTCGAGCGCCAGCTTCTCTGCTTCCAGATTGCGCGAGCGGATCCGAATCATCGTATCCTGCTCGATGTCGTTGCGAAGCTTGCGGCGCTCCTCGATCTCCTCGATGAGGTGCGTCAATCCTTCCGCGTCGAACCGATTCGAAGGGTTGAAGTACTGCAGGTCGGTCTGATCGAGGTCGGTGATGGCGACCGAACTCGAGCACCAGGCCGTTCTGCGCCAATGCCTCCGCCGCGGCTTCCTTCACACGGTTGACGTATTCGCCGCGCTGCTCGTGCATACCGATAAGCGTCATCTCCGACGCCACCGAACGCAACGCGGAGATGAACTTGCCCGACAGGAGCGCGTGCAGCCGGTCCTGCTCCATGGTGCGCCGACCGAGTGTGGCGGCGGCTACGGAAACGGCCTGTCTGGTCGGCGCCACTCGCACATAGAACTCGGCCCACATGTCGACACGCATGCGGTCCTTGGTGATCAGCGCATCCTCCTTCTCGCGGATGACCTCCATCTGAAGGACGTTCATGTTCACCGGAGTGATGTCGTGGATGATCGGCAGCACGAAGGCACCGCCATCGATGACGACCCTCTCTCCGAGGAATCCGGTTCGGACGAACGACACCTCCTTCGATGACCGGCGATAGAGCCAGTTCACGAGGTAGACGACGATCGCAATGACGATGATGGCGACGATGAGCCAGAGTATCAGGGCTCCGATGAATTGACCCGACATCGTCCGTTCCTCCCTGGTCGCAACGCTTTATCCTTACACGGTGCGGCATGCTCAGCCGCGGCCGATCCGCTTGAACCGGCGGGTCTGCTCGGTCAGCGCCAGTTCGACGGGCAGTCGCTCCATCGACGACGCGCCATAGAAGCCGTGACAGTTCCTGGTGTTCCGCATGATGAATTCCGCGTCGGACGGCTCCGCCACCGGGCCGCCGTGCACCAGGACGATCACCTCGCGCCGGACGCGCAACGCAGCCTCGGCCCAGGCATCCACCCGCGCAGGACAGTCGGCGAGCCCGAGCGCGGTCTGCGCACCGACCGAGCCCCCGGTGGTCAGGCCGAGATGGCAGACGATGATGTCGGCACCCGACTGCGCCATCGCCCGCGCATCGTCCTCGCAGAAGACGTAGGGGGTGGTCAGCAAATCCTTGGCGCGGGCTTTCTTGATCATATCGACCTCGAGCCCGTAGGACATCCCGGTCTCCTCGAGATTGGCGCGGAAAGTGCCGTCGATGATGCCCACGGTCGGGAAGTTCTGGACGCCGGAAAAGCCGATCCCCTTGAGCTGGTCGAGGAACACATCCATCACGCGGAACGGATCGGTGCCGTTTACACCTGCGAGCACCGGTGTCCGCGTTATCAGGGGCAACACCTCCGCAGCCATGTCGACGACGATCTGATTGGCATCGCCATAGGGCATGAGGCCGGCGAGCGAGCCACGGCCGGCCATGCGATAGCGTCCGGAATTGTAGAGGATGATGAGATCGATCCCGCCCGCTTCCTCGCACTTGGCGGATAGCCCGGTGCCGGCACCGCCGCCCACGATCGGTTCGCCACGCGCGATCATGGCGCGGAACTTTTCGAGCAATTCGCTGCGTTCGATACGCGGCATGGGGCTACCTTACGGCGCGGCGCCGCTGGCCGCGAGCACCATGCACGGCTCGGAAGGCTTGTGCGACGGCGGAAGCGAATTGCAAATCATTGATGTGCAGCGGAACGCGGACGAGCTGGCGGGTCGCGGTCTGCCGCACCGTTCGTTCCAGGGCTGCAAACAACGCGGCATCCGCAGCCGGGTCGTGAAATGGGCGACCCGGCGCATCGAGCGCGGAAACACCGCCCTCGGGAAGGAAGAAGCGTACCGGTGCATCCATCAGATTGAGGCGCTCGCCGATCCAGTTGCCGATCCGGTCGTTTTCCTCCACCGTCGTGCGCATCAGGGTGACCTCGGGGTTGTGTCGGTAGAGCGTGCGGCCCTGGTAACGAGCGGGTACGGTTTCCGGCGCGCCGAAGTTGACCATGTCGAGCGCCCCACACGAGCCGACATAAGGCATGCGCGCGCGGATCATTGATCCGAAACGATCCTCGGTGGCAGCCATCACGCCACCCAACAGGAGATCACAGACCTCCGTGGTCGTGACGTCGATGACTCCGGTGAGCAGGCCGGACTCCACAAGCTTCTCCATCGACTGTCCGCCGACGCCGGTTGCGTGGAACACCAGACACTCGTATTCGTCGTTCAACACGCTGATGATCTGTTGCACGCAGGTCGTGGTGACGCCGAACATGGTGAGGCCGATCGCGGCTGGCTCCGCGTGCCGGGGCGTCGGCTGCCGCGGCAACCCAACCGCACGCGCCTTGACCATGCCGAGGAGGGCATGCGCTCCGTTGGCGAGGATTTGGCGCGAGATGGAATTCAGGCCCTGCACGTCGGTAACTGAATACATCATCATGATGTCGGATGCTCCGACGTAGCGCTGCACGTCGCCCGAGGCGACCGACGAAATGATGACTTTCGGCACGCCAACGGGAAGCGAGCGCATTGCCGGCGCCACCATGGAGGTGCCGCCGGATCCGCCGGCGGCAATGACGCCGGCGATCCCGCTCTGACGAGCGATCCACGCCGCGAAGGCCTGCGCCATGCCGGCGACCGAGTCGCCGCGGTCGCCGGTGAACACGGCGTTGGCCCCGAACCGATGATGCAGCGCGATTTCCGTCGGAACCACGTCGGCCGCAGAAGGCCGGCCGCCGGTCGAGAGATCGACCAACCGCGTGCGGATACCGCTGTCCTTGAGGATATCGCGGATGAAGCGCAGCTCCTCGCCCTTGGTGTCGAGCGTACCGGCCACGAGAATGACCGGTGCGGCCTGCAACGCGATTGGTGCAGGCCGGGGGTATTCCTCCGAGCGGTCGAGGCGGCGCAAGCCCGCTCCCGAGCTCGTACGCGCCCGTGCCTCGATCTGCGCCACCGACGCCGGTTGCGACCAGCGCGTGGGCAGCACGGGATTGGAGACGTAGACGCGCTGCGGACCGCTCGGCGCCGGGCGCATCGTCGAGTCAGACGATGAATCATTGCCTGGATCGGCCGTGGGCGCGTGGTCGTCGGCGCTGTGCCGGCCAACACCCAGTAAACGCTGCTGCAGCTCGGGATCAGCGGCCAGGCGTGTGGACTCGATCACGCGGTTGACGCGGCCGTTCACCATGATGGCGACGCGACGCGCCACCACGGTGGCGACGCCGATATTCTGCTCGATGACGAGGACGGCGACATCGCCGTCCTCGCCGAGACCAATCAGGATCTCCTCGACCTGGGCGACGATGACCGGCGCAAGGCCTTCGGTCGGTTCGTCCATGACGAGCAGTCGCGGATTGAGCAGCAACGCACGCGAGATCGCCAGCATCTGCTGTTCGCCGCCCGACAGTTGTCCAGCGCGATGGCTCTTGCGCCCGGCGAGCTGTGGAAAGGCCTCGTAGATGCGCTCGATGGTCCATCCGCTGCGTTTCGATCCCTGCACCAGCCGCAGGTGCTCGTCCACCGTCAGCGACGGCCACAGCCGCCGTCCCTGCGGGACGTAGCCGATGCCGAGGCGCGCCACATCCGCCGGCTTGCGCCCGGCGAGCTCCTCGCCTGCGAAGCGGATCGATCCGCTCGATACACCCACCAGGCCCATGATGGCGTTGCACAGCGTGGTCTTGCCCATGCCATTGCGGCCGACCACCGAGAGCACGCCGTGATCGAGCGTGAGGTCGACCCCTTGCAGCGCATGCGAGTGCCCATAGTAGACGTTCAATCCCTTGACCTGGAGGATTGGCGTCGCGCCGTGCGAAGCTACACGTGCAGGGGAGCGATCAGCCATGGCCCCCTCCGAGATAGAGCTCCTGAACCTCGGGGTCGGATTCGATCTCCTGCGGCCGACCCTCCTTGAAGATGCGGCCGTTGTGCATCATCGTCACGCTTTCGACCACGCGCAGTGCCACGTCCATGTCGTGCTCGATAATGATGTAGCCGATGTGCTTCGGGAGCGAGGTGAGCACCTCGATCAGTTCCGAGCGCTCGGCCGGCGACAAGCCCGCAGCCGGCTCGTCGAACAGGATGAAGCGCGGTGCACCGGAAAGTGCGAGCGCAACCTCGAGCTGGCGTTGCTGGCCATAGCTCAATTCCGCGACGAGACGATCCCTGACCGGCGTGAGATGCACGGCTTCGACCAGACCGAGGGCCGAATGCATGATCGGTTCGTTTCGCCGCGGCCGCAGCAGCGAGAAGCGGCCGCGCGACACGCCACGGCAGGCAAGATAGACATTGTCGATCACCGACAGCCCGGTAAAAAGCGCCGAGATCTGGTAGGTCCGCCGCAGACCACGTCGGATACGCTCGTAAGGCGGAAAATCCGTGACGTCCTCGCCGAAGAAACGGATCGTTCCGGAGTTGGGCGGAAAATCTCCGGTGATGCAGTTGAACAACGTGGTCTTGCCGGCCCCATTCGAGCCGAGCACCGCCCGCCGCTCACCGGGACGGATGCTCAGCGTGACGTCGTTCAACGCCACCAGCGCACCGAACATGCGCGTGACACCGCGCAGCTCGATGGCATTGGCAGTACCGACAACGTTGAGACGTGCAGCCACCGAGGTCGGCATCAGTCGAGCCCCCCCGCGCCGGCGCGCCGGTTGCCGTTGGGCCGCAGCAACCGCTGACGCCAGCGCGACCACAAGCCGAGCACGCCATCGGGCGAGAACAACACAATCAGGAGGAATCCCACCCCGATCAACAGCTGGAAGCGCTTGCCGTCGAGGCCCACCGCTTCGAGGACGTCGAGGGCGAAAGTTCGCAGGACGACGTAGATGAGCGCGCCGATGAACGGCCCGATCGGACGCGCCAGTCCACCCGCCACGGCGATGATGAGAATGTCGATCACGGGCCCGATACCGGCCGTTCCTGGCGAGATCTGGCCGCCGTGCCAGACCAGCAGAACGCCGGCGACCGCCGCGATCAGCGCAGCAAAGGCATAGGCCGCGATCCGGTGCGCGACGACGTTGAAGCCGAGGGCGGCCATGCGCCGGGCGTTGTCGCGCGTGCCCTGGAGCGCCAGGCCGAACGGTGAGCGCGCGACGTAGACTACTGCAAGATAGGCCATGGCGGCCCAGAACAGCGTCAGATAGTAGAACGGCACCGGCGCGCGCCATTCGACGCCGAACACGTGCGGCGTTCGCACTGCGTTGAAACCGCTGAACCCGTTGAAGATGGTATAGTTCTGGTGCACGAAATAATAGAACGCGGATGCAATCGCGAGCGTGATCATGATGGTGTAGATCCCCTCGGTCCGCACCGCCAACGCACCGCTGAGCGTTCCGAAGACGACCGCAATCAGAACCGCGACGAGAATCGCGAGCCACCATGGCCAGCCGAGGCTGATCTCGGCCACCGCGCTGGTGCCGAAGATCGCAACCATGTAGCCCGCGCAGCCCGCGATGCTCATCTGCACCAGGCTCACCATTCCGCCGTAGCCGGCAAGGAACATCAGGCTCAAGGCGATCATGCCGAGAATGAGCGCCCAGCCGAAGAGCTCCACGAGCACGAAGTTGCTTGCGAAGGCCGGCAGCAACAACAGAAAGAGCAGGAGCAGCCACAGCGCGGGATGGGCCGACAGCGCCGCCGTCATGCTTGATCCGACCGGCGCGACCGGCGTCGCGGCTGGCGCTGAGGGAGCTTCGACCAGGGCCATGGCTCAATGTCCGCGCAACAGGCCTTGCGGCCGCAAGGCGAGCACGATCACCATGATGATGAAGGTGAGCACGACCGCGTAGGTCGGCATGTAGACCGAGCCGAACTGCTCGGCGAGCCCGATCAGCACCGCGCCCAGCGCCGCACCGGTGATCGAACCCATTCCGCCCACGATCACCACGACCAGCGACGCCAGCAGGATCTTGATGTCCTCGCCGGGCTGCAGCGATTGAAACGTGCCGCCGATGACGCCGGCAAAGCCGGCGAGCCCTGCACCGAACGCAAACACTCCTATGAACACGAGTTGCACCGGCACTCCGGTCGCCGACAGCATGTCGCGATCGTCGACGCCGGCGCGGATCACCATTCCGATCCTGGTGCGGTTGAGCGCCCACCACATCAATACGCCGATGACGAGCGCGCCGAAGAAGATGAGGAGCCGCACCATCGGATACTGCAGATAGACGAATTCGCCGCTGCTGCGTGCAGCGGTGACCAGCGGCAGTTGCACCGGCCCGCTGAGCCAGTTGGGCATCGGCACCTGGTAGAAATCCCCACCCCAGACCCACAACATGAGGTCCGCTAGGATGATCGAAATGGCAATGGTGACCAGGGTCTGTCGCAGATCCTGACCTTCCATCCGGCGAAAGATGGCGAATTGCAGGACCACGCCGACCAAGGCGATGATGACGAACGCCACGACCAGGCTGAACAGCCAGGCGCCGGTGAGGACCGCAATCTCGTACCCGACATAGCCGCCGAGCAGGTAGAGCGACCCGTGCGCGAGATTGACATTACGCATCAAGCCGAAGATGAGCGTGAACCCACTGGCGACCATGAAGTACAATCCGCCGAGGGTGATGCCGTTGAGAAGGGCATTGAGGAATACGCGCTTGCGACCCACGAGCTGCTCGAGCTCGGGCGGCCATATCGCGAATATCAGGAACAGCAGGACCGCGAGCAGGAGCAGGGCGGCAAGCGCCCAGACCGGATGGCGTGCGATGAAATTGTTCATGCCGCCCTGCCCCTAAGGGCGTGGCGGGGGGCGGCGGGCGATGCCCTACTCATGAACTCCCTCCCGAATTTCTTGGTTTTTCTCTAGCATTCCGCATTGCAGGCGGCTTTGGCAATAGACGGTGTCGGCTCGTCCGATGCCGGCGAGATTGGACCGCACCGCGGCAGATCCGCAGCTGACCGACGCGGCAATTGCGGTGGAGGCTGGCTGTCGGTGCCCGGGCTATCCGCGCGACCGGGCCGACTCGCTGGGGGCGGGAGGCTCGCTTGCAGGCGGCCACGCAACCGGCCGACAAGCCGGTCGGACTTGCGCCAGTCCAACGCAATCCGGGCGGCTGTCAGCCGCCCGGATATCGAACCCCCGCCCCCTCCGGCTCCGGTCAATACTTCTGCTTGCACTCCGGATTGGTTCGACTGGGGAGCCCCAGCTTCGCGAAAGCCGCATCGTCGAAGCCGAGGGTCTGGCGCACTTCCGGGATGACTTTCACCATCTTGTTGACGAGGTCGCCGTTGGGCGCCTCGACCACCTCGGTGACGAAGTTCGAGGCGATTGCCTGGCGCTTGTCGTCAAGTCTGATCTTGCCATTCGGCGCATCGAGCTCCATCGCCGTGAGCGTGGCCCTGAGCTTCTTGTGACCGTCACTGAGATCGCCGTTGACCGAGTTGAGCGCCGCAAACATTGCGTTGGTCGAATTGTAATAGTTCGTTCCGGTCAAGGACGGCGACGCAAACCGTTTGTCGGCCGGGAACGCATCCTGATAGGCCTTCACCCACGCCTGCCATTTCGGATTATCCCACGTGTCGGCCTGCGGCCCGCCGGTGGGCGTGCCGATCAAGGCACGCTTTGCCGCTCCCTTCGAGCTCAGCACCGTTTGGTCGACCATGATCGAGCCGCCGATCATCTTCGCCTTGCCGCCGGCCTGGGTATATTGGTTGAGGAAGTTGACGGCGTCGCCGCCGCCGAGGCCCAGATAGATGGCGTCGACATCCTCGGGCAGCTTGGCGATGATCGAGGCGAAGTCCTTGGTGCCGAGCGGCACCCAGAAGCGCTCGGTGATCTGGCCGCCCAATTGGCAGAACTCGAGGGTCAAGCCGAACAGCTGCGTGTAGGGGAACGAGTAATCCTCGGCCAGCGCCGCAATCTTCCGGTATTTCTTTACGTTGTAGATGTAGTCGCCAACCCCCACCATCCATTGGGCACCTTGGGTATTGAAGCGGAAGAAATTCTCCGAGGGAGTGACATAGGTCGTCTCCATCGCCGCCGAGGTGCCGTTGATGATGGTGACGCCCGGCTGGGTCTTGGAGTAATCGCGGATGGCGATGCCTTCGGACCCGGAAACCGGACCTATGACCAGCGGTACGCGATCCTGCTCCACCAACTTGCGGATGCCGCGAATGGCCGAGTCGGGGCTGGCATTGGTGGCCACCGTGATGATCTCGATGTCGCGGCCGCCGGCCTTGCGGCCGGCCTGACGCATGGCGACTTCGAGGCCGCGCAAGGCATCCTCGCCGAGCGTGGTCAATGCTCCTTCGAGGGTGGCGAGAACGCCGATCCTCAACTTCTCCTGCGCCTGTGCCGCGCCCGCGGCCAAGACGGAGCCCAGAGCCGTCGCTACAAGTAGTTTATTCAACATCCTGGTTATCCTCCCTGTCCTATCGTTGGTTCCTTGTTGGGCGACGGACATCCTTGCAGTACGCGGACGACGACGCCGTGCCCCTGATCAAGCTTGATTGAGCCTGGGGTGGTCAATCAACGTTAGCATCAGGCGCAGCAAGAACAACAGTCTCTACTGGCAGGAGTCACGCCGGCCCGCCCACTCCTCGCCCACCCCCTGACAGGAGCCGCCCCATCCCTGGTCCTCGCGAGCGTTCGCGTCGACGTGCGCCACCCATTGACGGCGATGGCGGAGATCCCGGAATGACGGCAGATACCGAGCTGGATAAGCCGCTCCAAGAAACGCGCAAGACAAGACAAGCGGCAGCCTCTCGAGCATTGCTCACCAATAAGGAGATCGCCTAACCTGTCGGCGCTCCCTCGCCCCTCCTCGCCCGCACACGCGAGCGCCCGACGCCCCAGCCCACGGAGCCTTCATGTCCAAGCCCAAGATCCTGATCTTTGCCCCCCGCGAGGAACCGTTGGAGACCATCGAGGCGCTCGAAGGCATCGGCTGCGAGGTCGTATTCGGCGACCGCGGCTGGCAATTGCCGCGCACCTCCTGCGAGGAAGCCGTGGTCGAAGCTGCACGCGATGCGGTCGCGCTCATGGGCACCTCCATCCGGCATACCCCGATCAGCCGCCGGATCATGCAGGCCTCGCAGCGCCTGCGCATCGTCGCGAAATATACTGTCGGCGTCGACGACGTGGATATCGAGGCTGCAAACGATCTCGGCGTGATGGTGTGCCACGCGCCCACCGAGTCCAATTGTTTCGGCGTCGCCGAGACCACGGTTACCTTCATGCTGTCGCTGCTCAAGAAAGTAGCCGAGCGCGACGCCGACGTGCGCGCTGGAAAGTGGCGCACGCCCGAAAACTTTGCCTACTACGTCGGAAGCCGTGCTTCCGACGGTTTTCCCGGCCAGACCATCGGCCTGGTGGGCTTCGGGCGGATCGGAACGCGGGTCGCACAGTTGCTGGCGCCTTGGCGTCCGCACCTGATCGCCTACGACCCGTACGTGCCGCCGGCGCATTTTCTTACCCATGGGGTGACGGCGGTCGATTACCAGACGCTGCTGCGGCAGTCCGACGTGGTGTCGTTTCATGTCGTGCTCACCAAGGAGACCCGCGGCATGTTCGGAGAGAACGAGCTCAAGCTGATGAAGCCGAACGCGATCGTGATCAACACCGCTCGCGGCAAGGTCATCGACGAACGGGCGCTCGCCCGCGCCATCGAGCAGGGCCGCATCCGCGGCGCGGCCATCGACGCGTTCGAGGAGGAACCGCTGCCCATTGAGTCACCCTTGCGCAAGCTCGGCGACCGCGTAATTCTCTCGCCGCACTCGGCCTCCTACACCGAGGGCGGCGAACTGCGGCAGGGCGTCGCTTGGGCTGCGCGCTCAGTGGTTACCGCGCTTGCCGGCGGCATCCCGGACAATGTCTACAACCGGGAGGTAGTGCCGCGCTGGAGGGAGCGCTTCGGCGGCGCCAGCATCAGTCAGTAACCTCTGAAGCCTTCAAGCGTCGCCGGTAACGCACATGAGGCCCCGTAACGAATCGCCAGCAAGTACGGCGCAATCGTCAGGTATTGTGAATAACCAATGACTTAAGTTATGCAATTTACGCATGACTGCAGCGCAGCATCGTGACTTATTGCGGCGCAATAAGATCCTATTTTTATTCCAGTCTCGAATTCGGCGCTACCGCCACCCTGAGAAAGGCAACCATCCATGTTTGTCGCCATCATCAATTTCATCCATGCCTGGAAGCGTTACAACGCCAGCTTGCGTGAGCTCTACCAGCTGGGCGACCGCGAATTGGCCGATATCGGCATCACCCGAGCGGACATCCCGCGTATCGCCTGGGACGAAGCCAACCGCTGAAAGTACGGAGATCCGACGAGGCCTCCGCCGGCGTTGTGAGCGTCGAGCCGCGCCGCGACCATTGTCGCACAGCGGGAACGGGCATAATTTCGGCGCATGATGATCGCACGCGGTCAGGCTGTCCATATTATCGGGGGCGGACTCGCCGGCTCGGAGGCAGCCTGGCAGATCGCAACGCGCGGGGTCCCGGTGGTGCTGCACGAGATGCGGCCGCTCACCTCCACCCCGGCCCATAAGACCGGAGCTCTCGCCGAACTCGTCTGCTCGAATTCGTTCCGTTCCGACGACCGCGAGCACAGCGCGATCGGGCTCCTACACGAGGAGATGCGCCGGCTCGGGTCGCTGGTCATGCGCGCGGCCGACGCCAACCAGGTGCCGGCCGGGGGGGCACTGGCGGTCGACCGCGACGGCTTCGCGGCAGCGGTCACCAGCACACTCGTCGCCCATTCGCTCATCGACATCCGGCGCGAGGAGATCGCAGGCCTGCCGCCGGAGAATTGGAACAACGTCATCATCGCTACGGGACCCCTCACATCGCCCGCGCTCGCCGCGGCGATCACGCAGCGCACCGGAGAGGGCGCACTTGCTTTCTTCGATGCCATCGCGCCGATCGTTTATCGCAACTCCATCGACATGTCGGTTGCCTGGTTTCAGTCGCGCTACGAAAAGAAGGGACCGGGCGGCACGGGCGCCGATTACGTCAACTGCCCGCTCACGCGTGAGCAGTACCACACCTTCGTCGATGCCTTGCTGGCGGGTGACAAGATCGCCTTCCGCGACTGGGAGGCACAGACACCCTACTTCGACGGCTGCCTGCCGATCGAGGTGATGGCCGAGCGCGGCCGCGAGACACTGCGCCATGGCCCGATGAAACCTTTCGGCTTGACCAATCCGCGTGCACCCGATGTCAAGGCCTATGCGGTCGTGCAGTTGCGCCAGGACAACCGGCTCGGCACGCTCTTCAACATGGTGGGTTTCCAGACCAAGCTCACGCATAGCGAGCAGCTCCGCATTTTCCGCACCATTCCCGGTCTGGAACGGGCCGAGTTCGCCAGGCTGGGCGGCCTCCACCGCAACACCTTCCTCAACGCACCGAGGCTCATCGATGACCGGCTGCGCTTGCGCGCCGAGCCGAGATTGCGCTTCGCCGGTCAGATCACTGGCTGTGAGGGCTATGTCGAATCGGCGGCAATCGGGCTCATTGCCGGAAGGTTCGCGGCCGCCGAGTGCCGCGGCGAGCGCCCTGCGCCTCCCCCTCCGACTACCGCACATGGCGCCCTGCTCGCCCACATCACCGGCGGCCACCTGGAAACGCTCGACGCCGGCGCGCGCTCGTACCAGCCGATGAATGTCAATTTTGGTCTATTCCCACCGCTCGCCCATGTCGACAATCGAGCGAATGGAAAGCGGCTGCGCGGTACAGACAAGACACTGGCGAGAAAGCACGCGCTCGCGGCACGCGCGCTGGTCGACCTCGAGCGCTGGATCGCCGGCCACGAACACGCGGCGGCGGCTGAATGACGCCGGTGCCGAGCGAGATCGAAGGCCGCTGGGCGAGCGGCGTCGTGCTGAAGCGTGACTTGTTGTCGAGCATCGAGCGCGGCCGTTTCAAGACGCCAGTCGGCGAGGTGCCGGCGGTGTTGCGCCGGATCGACGAGGTACCGTGGTGGAGCTTCGGCCTTGCTCGTCACCTGTTCGCCCGTGAGCGACGCACGCTCATCATTGCGGGCGAACTCGGGGTTGCGCCGACGCTATTGTTCGCCGGACGTCGAGTGCTGGTGCGCGATTGGATCGACGGGCTGCCGCTTCATCTCGCCAAGCCCCACGGTGATTGCGGCTACTTCCGCTCCGCCAAAACGGCCTTGCGCAAGCTGCATCGTGCCGGCATTTGCCACAACGACCTCGCCAAGGAGCAGAATTGGCTGCGCGGTAATGATGGCCGGGCGTACCTCACCGATTTCCAGCTCGCTGCCCACTTTGCGCGCCGCGGTAGGTTGTTTCGGATCGCGGCTTACGAGGACCTGCGCCATCTCCTCAAGCATAAACGACGCTATGCGCCTGAAGCTCTGACTGCCGCCGAGCGGCGGATGCTGGCGAACAAGAGCATTCTGACCAGAGTCTGGATGGCGACCGGCAAGAAGGTGTATTATTGGATCACCCGAGACGTGCTGCGCTTTGCCGATCGGGAGGGTGGCGGTTCACGTCTCGTCTACGATGCGCCCTGTATCGTGGCTCGCCTCAAGGCACATCCGCAGGTGCGTGAGGCGGTGGTCGTGGCTTTTCCGGACCGCCGGACCGGAACCGGCCTATATGCCTTCGTAGAGGGTGCAGCGGGGCTTACCGAGCTCGAGCTGCGGGAGTTCATGGTCGCCGACGGACCCTGCGAAAGCCCGTCGCGGCCGGCACCGAAACCGCCCGAGCATCTGCAAGTGCTCGATGCATTGCCGCGCCTCCCGTCTGGTAAGGTGCGCAACGAGATCCTCGAGCTTGTGGCAATGAACCAATTGGACCAACTCGAGGCGCTGATTGCGGACGAGCAAGAGCGCGACCTGGTCGCCCGAATCCTCGCCGATCGCCGTAACCTGCGCGACCGCATCGCATTTTAGGTGCCCTGGCGGGCCGACTGACGAGAGCCGAATATTCGCTGGGGTCGCCTCGCCGCACGCCAGATGAGCCACTGTCGTCGCCAACGCGGGAGCTCCACCGGAAAGAACGGATTGTAGCCGCTCCGTTCCATGCGCCCGAGAGTCGCCCGCGCAAGCACTACCGGGAGAAACGCCGGGACGACATCGATCGGAGCCGCTTCGATCAATCGCCCCGCTTCAGCAAGATTTCGAAAAGCAACCTGGCGCAACTCAGCCATGGCCGCGCACAGCTCTCCAATCGCCCGCCCGCTCGTGACACTCTCGCGATCCGTCCCTCGACGCGCCAGGAGCTCGAGCGGCACGAATAGCTGGCCATGAGCGGCATGAGTCGGAAATGCCTGAAGCAGTCCGGCAATCGCGTGAGCGACCCCAGCGTGATCGGCGAGCGCATCGGTCTGCGCCCCACCGCCGAGGACGCGCGCGGCCGCCGCAAAGAGACTGCCGGAAACGCCGACGGCATAGCTCTCGAGCTCGGCAAGCGTGCGCACCGGCTCGTCGTAGAGATCGAACCGCCGTGTCTCGACCAGGGCCTTCAGCCGCTCCACGGGCAGTCGATAGCGGGTAACGGTGGCCAGCAGCGCCGCCGCCACCGGATTGGCCTCGACCTCGCCCCGGCCGACACCAGCGAGCACATCGCTCCACCACTGCAGCCGGATCTCGCCCGCGAGCGGACCTCGCGCCGCCTCACGTACGCGCGCGACCTCCACGTTGAAGGCGTAGATTGCGAGCAGCGCAGCGCGGTGCGGCGCCGGCGCGAACAAAGTTGCGACAAAACGATCCTTGTCTGCCGATTTTACCAGAGACTCGCAGTGCGCAAATGCATCCCGCATGGCCGGAAGGTCCACCGCGTGCGGGTCCCTGTCTCCGCGACTGATCTAGCGGCGAGCCGACCGCGCTTCGGCGGGCTCGGCCGCGTCGGCGCGGCCAAAACCCACACCGAGATAGATCAGAATGGGCGCGGCGATGAACACCGAGGTGTACGTCCCGACCAGCACCACGCCGAAAATCATGGTTGCCGTGAAGCTGTGGATTGCATGGCCGCCGAACATCAGTAGCGCGAGAAGCGCCAGGGTCACGGTAGCATGGGTGATGATCGAGCGTGACAATGTGGAATTGATCGAAATGTTGAGCATGTCGGCGGTGGGCATCCGCTTGTAGCGGCGCAGCATCTCTCTAATACGATCATAGATGACCACCGTATCGTTGAGAGAATAGCCCAGAATGGTGAGCAGCGCTGCAATGCTCGACAGATCGAAGTCGATCTGCGTAAGAGACATATAGCCGATCGTCAGAACGAGGTCGTGGACGTTAGCGATCATCGCGCCGAGCGCGAATTGCCATTCGAAACGGAACCAGAGATAGATCAGGATCGCGAAGATTGCGACCATCAAGCCAATCGTGCTGTAGGCAAGCAACTCCTTCGACACGCGCGGGCCCACGACCTCCTCGCGGCGCACTTCCACCTCGCCCCCCAGCGCTTCGCGGACCCTGGCGCGGGCGGCCTGTTGTGCCTCTTCGCCGCCGGGCTGCTGCGCGACACGGATCAGCACGTTCTCCGGACCGCCGAACTGTTGCAACTGTATGTCGCCCAAACCGAGGCCGCCGAGCGTTGTGCGCATCCTGGCAAGATCGACGGCTCCGGATTTCGACTGCACCTCGATCAACGTGCCGCCGACGAAATCGATGCCGAAATTGAGACCGTTGAAGAAGAACAGCAGAATGGCCACGATCGACAACAGCGCGGAGATGGGAAAGCTTATGCGACGAAAGCGCATGAAATCAAACTTGGTGTCGTCCGGGACGATCCGCAGTAGCGGGATTGAGGGATGCAGCCGCACGCTCGATGGCCTATGAAATCGCAAGCTGACGGGGTCGCGACCACCGCACCCACCAGGCCACGATCAAACGGGTCAATGTGAATGCGGTGAATACCGTGGTGACGATGCCGATACCCAGCGTCACGGCGAAGCCACGCACCGGCCCGGTCCCGACGAAGAACAGCACCGCAGCTGCGATGAAGGTCGTGATGTTCGAATCCAGGATGGTTGCAAGTGCACGCGTGAACCCGGCGTCGATGGCCGTGATCGGCGTCCGCCCGGTGCGCACCTCCTCGCGAATACGCTCGTAGATGAGCACGTTGCTGTCGACTGCGATGCCGATGGTGAGGACAATGCCTATGATGCCAGGCAACGTAAGGGTCGCATTGAGCAGCGACAAAACTCCGAAGATCATCCCGACGTTGATGGCGACCGCAACGGTAGCGAAGACGCCGAATAGTCCGTAGGTCACAATCATGAAGACGGAAACAAGCGCGGCGCCGAAGTAGGACGCCAACTTTCCCTTTTCGATCGAATCCTGGCCGAGGCCGGCACCCACCACGCGCTGCTCGATCACGGTGAGCTTCGCAGGTAACGCACCGGCCCGCAGCAGAATGGCGAGGTTGTTGGCCGATTCGACGGTGAAGCTGCCAGAAATCTGGCCACTTCCGCCGAGAATTGGTTCGCGAATGACGGGGGCCGAGATCACCTCGTCATCGAGTACGATGGCGAACGGACGCCCGACGTTCTCCTGGGTGACCTGTGCGAACTTACGCGCGCCTGAGGTGTTGAACTTGAAGGTCACGATCGGTTCGCTGGTGCGCTGGTCGAAGCCGGGTTGAGCATCGGTGAGTTCCTCGCCCGATACGATCACCCGCTTCTCCAGCAGATAGGGTTGACGGTTCTCCGCTTTCGAGCCGTAGACGATCTCGGATTCCGGCGGCGGGCGGCTTTGCAATGCCTGTTCCGGCGTCATCGACCCGTCGACCAGCCGGAAGGTGAGTTTGGCCGTGGTGCCGATGACCTTGATGAGCTCCTCCGGATTGCCCAAGCCGGGCACTTGGACCAGAACCCGGTCCACTCCCTGGCGCTGGATCGAAGGTTCGACCAGGCCGAGAGCGTTGACGCGGCGCTCGATGATCTCGACCGACTGATCGACGACCTGACGAGTACGCTCGAGGAGCGCGGGCTCGGTCACCGTCAGTCGGACCAGACCCGCGCCTACATTCTCGATATCGAGCGAGCGAGCGCCCGTGGTACCGAGAAATCCGCCGAGCGGCTGCGACAATTCGCGAAGCTTTGCCAGGCCTTGCTGCAGATCGCTTTCACGAATGCGTACCTCGACAGAGTTGCCGCGAATGACCGGAGCGCCGGCCAGGCCCACGCGCGCCTCTCGCAGGATCTTGCGCACATCATCCTGCAAGGCCTGCAGTTTCTGCCTGCGCACGTCGTTGGCATCGACTTGCAACAGGATATGCGAGCCACCCTGCAGGTCCAGACCCAGCACGATGTGACGCTGCGCCCAGGTTGGCCAACGCTTGACCATGCTGTCGGGGAAGAAATTGGGAACGGCAAACAGGCAGACGACAAAGGCCGTCAGCAGGATCGCCGTCGCCTTCCACTTCGAGATATAGAGCATCGATCGTCCCGGTTCTGGCGTCGGCTGGCCGGATCACTCGTGACTTGCACGCTTTGCACGGCAAACCACTTCGCAGGCTCCTCCTCCCTCCAATCCAAGCGGAGGGGACGACACTAACCTCAGCTCTCGTCCTTGACCGGTTCGCCCTTGGCGCGAACGCCCGACACCATTGAGCGGACCTGACGAATTCGAACTCCGTCCGCGATTTCCACCTCGATCTGGTCGTCGTCGACGACCTTGGTCACCTTACCCATCAGCCCGCCGGATGTGATCACGGTGTCGCCGCGGCGCAGGTTCTTGACCAGTTCCTGGTGCTCACGCGCCCGCTTTTGCTGCGGGCGCAAAATCAGGAAGTACATGATGACGAAGATCAGGATGAAGGGCAGCAATTGCACCAGTATGCTGTCACTGCCGAACGGACTCGCCTGGGCATAAGCGGGCGTCACCAACATCTTTCCATCCCTTTGGTCCTGGATCGGGGCGCGACTTGGCGCCGGCCCGGCATCCAGGCGATGAAATCGGCGCGGACTATAACGGCCGTCCGTCCAATTGCAACGTCACTTTACCGTTGGAATCCGGCCTGAATCGGCCCGTTTTGGTGGCGATCTTGCAGGCACGCCGCAGTCTCGTTAAGGGTCGGGAACAAACGATCCCATCCCATGGCCAAACGCGTCAAAGATCCCCTGCCTAAATGCGTTTTGCGCGCAGCGACTGGATCCAGCGATTCGCCGGACACATTCGAGCGCATCGCCGCTGCGCTCGAGCGCCTTGCACCCGATGCGCCGGGTTCCCCCAGCTTTTCTTCGGCCGACGCCTTTTCCTGGCACCCGGACGGGCGACGGCTCGTTCCCGTCGCCCACGTCAATCGTGTCGAGATGTCGCTGCTCAAAGGCATCGATCGCATGCGCGACGTGCTCGTCGAGAACACCAGACGCTTCGCGCGCGGGCTGCCGGCCAACAATGCGCTGCTGTGGGGCGCTCGCGGAATGGGCAAGTCGTCGCTGGTCAAGGCGGTGCATGCCTCGGTGAATGCCACGCTCGGGCGGCGTGCGGGACGCGGGAAGGGCGATGGGTTGCTCAAGCTGGTGGAAATTCACCGCGAGGACATCGAGAGTTCTACCCGATTTGATGGCTCTGATGCGCGATGCTCCCTATCGCTTCATCGTTTTCTGCGACGATCTTTCCTTCGAGGCCGAGGACACCAGCTACAAGTCGCTCAAGGCCATGCTCGAAGGCGGCATCGAAGGCCGGCCGGATAATGTCGTGTTCTACGCCACCTCCAACCGGCGCCACCTGATGGCGCGCGAGATGATGGAGAACGAACGCTCGACTGCCATCAATCCCGGCGAGGCGGTGGAGGAGAAGGTTTCGTTGTCGGATCGCTTCGGGCTGTGGCTCGGCTTTCATCGTTGCAGCCAGGATGAGTATCTCGCCATGGTCGACGGCTACATCACCCATTACCGGCATTGCGTATCCGCGCGACGAGATCCGTCGCGAGGCCCTGGAATGGGCAACCACCCGCGGAGCGCGTTCGGGACGCGTGGCCTGGCAATTCGTACAGGATCTGGCGGGAAGGCTCGGCGTCAGATTGACAGCAATGGCGACTGGCGAATTGCGGAAATAGGCTGTTCGCTATCCACCGAGGAATTTTGTCGGATCGAGCGGCGCAGCGCCTTTGCGGATCTCGAAGTGCAGCTGGGGTGCGTTGACGTTTCCGGTCTGACCCGACCGCGCGATCACCTGCCCGCGTTTGACCTGATCGCCACGCTTCACCAGCAGTTCTTTGGCATGGGCGTAAGCCGTGACGTACCCGTTCGGGTGACGCACAAGAACGAGATTGCCGTAGCCCTTGAGCTCGTTGCCGGCATAGGCCACGACGCCTTCCTCGGCCGCCTTGACCGGCGTGTTCTCCGGTAATGCGATATTGATGCCGTCGTTCTGCTGTCCGCTGTTGTTGGGGCCGAAGCCGGAGATCACCCGGCCATTCGCCGGCCAGCGGAATTTCGGCAGCGAACCGCTCGCCTCCGCCGTCTTCACGGAATTGTCCGGAGATTGCGCATTCGTCACCGGTGTGAAAACGCTCGCTGTCGGCGCGGACTCCTTGGGAACGGCTGCCGGCATCGGCGGCTTCGCCTGCGCCACGACAGGAGTCGCCGTCCCGGTCGAAACATTTGGCTTGGCAGCGGAGGTGCGGACGCCCGGGATCACCAGACGATCCCCGACCTTGAGCGGCGCGGTCGATTGGATGTTGTTGGCCTTGGCGATTTCGTTGATAGGCCTGCCGTAGCGGCGGGAAATCCTGCTCAGCGTTTCGCCGGCAGCGACGACGTGCACCCCCGGATTGCTGGCTTGGCTCGCGGCCGGTTTCGGCGACGGTCGCTGCACCGAAGGAGCGGGACGACTTGCCGGCCCGGCGGCTGCGACCGGCGACTGGACTGTAGCGCGGGATCACCAATTGCTGACCGGGATGGATGGCCGCCGGCGCGGAAAGGCCGTTGGCCTGGATGATGGCGGATGCCGGCACACCATGGCGACGCGCGATGGTCTCGACCGTCTCCCCCTGGGCAACGGTGACCGCGGTGCCGCCGTCCCAGCTCCAATGGCCGCTGGCGGCGGGTTTTGCCGCGGCCGCCCGCGGAAGCGGCTGGGGAGCGCTTGTCCACTCGGAGCGCTGACTTTCGACCGTCGCGCCCTGCCTCGACGAGATCGAGCCGGTGGCCTCTGGATTGCTCGTGGGGAAGAGCGGATTGTCACCGAATCGAGAGAACTCGCTGCTGCAACCGGCAACGCCGATCATGATCAACGCCAGGGCAGCCACCCGCGACGAAGGCAGCGCGCGCAATAGCTCGAGCACGCAGGACATTGTTACCTACTCATACGCACGACATGCGCAGAGTTAACACCTCGCGGGTAAACAAGACTTTAAGCGATTACGAGTTTTCAACCCTACCGCCCGATCACCGAGATAGTTACAATTCGCGCGCCTGGCCGGGCAACAGCGGAACGAACCGCACTCCAATCAATGTTTCCTGCCCGAGTCCGCCCGCCCGCTTGGTGAGCTTGACCAGCTGTTGGGTACCGGCATGCGGTCCAAGCGGCAGCACCAGGGCCCCGCCTTCGGCGAGTTGCTCGACCAGCGCTTCAGGAACGGTTTCGGCCGCCGCGGTGACGATCACCCGATCAAAGGGGGCCTTTTCCGGGATGCCTGCCAGACCATCCCCGACGATCACCTCGATATTGTCGTAGCCGAGTGACGCCAACCGCGTACGCGCGCTTTCTGCCAGCGTCCGGTAGCGCTCGACCGTGATCACCTCGCGCGCGAGCCGCGACAGGATGGCCGCCTGGTAGCCGGAGCCGGTGCCGACCTCGAGAACGCGGTGGCGGGGCTCGACGCCGAGCTGCTCAGTCATATAGGCGACGACATAGGGTTGGCTGATGGTCTGGCCGCAGGCGATGGGCAGTGCCTGATCGGAATAGGCAGTGTCGACGAACGAGCGCTCCACGAAGTGCTCGCGCGGAACCTCGTCCATGGCGCGCAGCACCGCCGGGTCACTGATTCCGCGGCGGCGCAACGCCAGCAGGAATTGCATGCGGCCGACATTGTCATCGCCAGGCGTTTGTTTGGGCACACAGAGCCTCCTGACCAAATCTAGTCTATAGTCTAGCCCAAGGACCAAGCCTGAGCTCATAGCAAACCAAAACCCCGTAACGCCAAGCATTTGGAACTTCGAACTCGGCGTCGGTGGCGACCAGGACGATTCCGCGCCATCGTCACCTTCCAGCGCAACCTCGCTCAATGCCCGGTCTCGAATCATCCCGGTCTATTCAGCGATCGGTTCGTCCGGTAGTTTCATCGTCCGCTTCGACCGGAAGACGAAGACCATGTCCGAAGCTCGACCCCCGCCGCAAGGCAAACGCGTCCTCGTCGTCGAAGACGAGTTGATGATCCGCATGCTGCTAGAGGACATGCTGAGCGAGCTCGGTTACACCATCACCGCGGAAGCAGGGCGGATCGATGAAGCCTTGGAGGCAGCGAAGACCGCCGAGTTCGATCTCGCGATCCTCGATGTCAATGTCAATAACGAGACTATCTCGCCCGTGGCCGATGCGCTGGTCGCTCGTGGTCTCCCGTTCGTGTTCGCCACCGGCTACGGCGAGCGCGGCCTACCCGAACCCTATCGCGATCGGCCTACGCTCAAGAAGCCGTTCCAGGTGGATGGCCTCGAGCATGTGCTCCGTCGCGCGCTGGAGGGCAAGTAGGCTCGATCCGATTTCTGCGGAACCCGACAATCGCTTCGGCACGCGACATCTGATCTCACTTCCGTTCGATCGAACGAGGATGGCTCCGGCCTCAATCGAACAATTCCGCAAGCCGCGTCATAAACGGCTCGTCGGTCATGTCGAGCCGCAGTGGTGTTACTGCTATACGATTGTCAGCGAGCGCTGAGATGTCGCTGCCGTCGGCCGGCGGCAAACCGCGCATGCGTACATACGCAATCCAAAAATAGGCATTGCCGCGGCCGTCGTGGCGCGCCTCGATCTGCAGGCGCTCCTGGCGATTGCGGCCCTGCGTGGTCACGGCAATCCCTCTCACGTCGCCGGGTGCACAGTCGGGAAAATTGACATTGATGAGCACGTCGCGCGGAATTCCTTCAGCAAGCACGCGACGAACGATGTCGGGGCCGTACCGGACCGCGGTCGCCCAGTGCGGCGGTTCCCCGCTCCGCGACTTGTAGGCCTGCGACAGCGCGAACGACGGAATGCCGAGAATGGTTCCTTCCACCGCGCCGGCAACCGTACCGGAATAGATCACGTCCTCGCCGGCGTTACGGCCGCGATTGACGCCGGAAAGCACCAGGTTGGGCGAACGATTCTTGATGACGTGCCGAGCCCCCATGATCACGCAGTCGGTAGGTGTCCCCTTGACCGCAAAACGCCGCTCGCCGACTTCACGTAGACGCAACGGATCGTTGAGCGAAAGTGAGTGCGATACGCCGGACTGGTCGAATTCAGGTGCCACCACCCAGACGTCATTCGACAGTGCACGGCCGATTTCGGCGCAGACGTCGAGCCCCTCGGAATGGATCCCGTCGTCATTGGTGATCAGGATTCGCATATCACGTGCGGTCAATCGTCTTCATCCCGCCCATACGAGACTGCAGCACGTCCGGGACCGCGATCGAGCCGTCCTGCTGCTGGTAGGTTTCCAGAACGGCGATGAGCGCACGGCCGACGGCAACGCCGGAGCCGTTGAGGGTGTGCACGTGACGCACCTGACGGTTCTCCTTCCCACGATAGCGCGCATTCATGCGTCGCGCCTGGAAGTCACCGCATGCCGAGCACGATGAAATCTCGCGATACGCATTCTGCCCCGGCAACCAGACCTCGATGTCGTACGTCTTTTGCGCGGCGAAGCCCATGTCGCCGGTGCACAGTGTCACTACACGGTAATGCAGGTCGAGGCGCCGTAGCACTTCCTCGGCGCACGCAAGCATGCGTTCGTGCTCGTCCCGGCTCTGTTCCGGTGCTGTGATGGAGACGAGCTCCACCTTGGTGAATTGATGCTGGCGGATCATACCACGGGTGTCCTTGCCCGCCGCCCCCGCCTCGGCGCGGAAGCAGGGCGTGCAGGCGGTGAACCGCATCGGGAGCAAGTCGTGGTCGAGAATCGTCTCGCGAACGAGATTGGTCAACGGGACCTCGGCGGTGGGAATGAGCCAAAACGGGGTTGCCGTTCTCTCGATATCTTCCTGCGGCCCGCTCCGGCTAAGGAGTTCCGCAAATTGCTTGCCTGCCGATCCTGCCTGAACGAAAAACTGATCGTCGAAGAATTTTGGAAGCTGTGCCGTTCCGAACATCGCCGCGTCACGCACCAGGAGGGGCGGCGCGATCTCGGTATAGCCATGCTCCGCGGTGTGGAGATCAAGCATGAATTGCGCAAGTGCTCGCTCGAGCCGTGCCAGGCCATCCCTCAAGACAACGAAACGTGCGCCGGACAGCTTGGTGGCGGTTGCGAAATCCATCTGTCCGAGCGCTTCGCCCAGCTCGAAATGCTGCCTGGGTGCGAAGCCGTAGCTGCGCCTTGCCCCAAAGCGATGATGCTCGACATTGTCCTCCGCCTCCTTGCCGTAAGGAACGTCGTCGAGCGGCAGGTTTGGGATCTCCGCTAATGCCTCGTCGAGCGCCTTGGAGAGCTTCTTTTCCTCTGCTTCCAGCGCAGGGATATCGATTTTCAATTGCGCGACTTCAGCCAGAAGTGTTTGCGCGGCACCCTCTCCATTGCCCTTCTTGGCTGCACCGATTTCCTTCGATGCCGCGTTGCGTCGCGCAAGAGCGGCTTCCGCCTTTCCAATAGCGGCACGACGGCGCTCGTCACGCTCGATCAAGCCGCGCGCCAGGTGAGCCAGTCCGCGACGCGCGAGTGCCCGATCGAACTCATCCGGATGGTCGCGAATCCATTTGATGTCATGCATTGCGGAAATCTCGGAGAGAATCGCGGGAAGGTTATAGCAGCAGGGCCGCCTGGGTGGTGGCCGGCATCATTCCGCCGGATCGGGCTGTGCCTTGGCCGCCTCGCGCGCCTTGTCGGCTGCCGCCTGCTTCTCCACGAGCCGAACCGACCAGATCGAGCCCTCGTAGAGCAGCACCAGTGGTACAGCGAGCGCCAATTGACTGAGCACGTCGGGTGGCGTGAGAATTGCGGCGATAACAAAAGCGCCGACGACGAAGTAACGCCGCTTCTCCTTGAGCTGCTCGGAAGTGATGATGCCCACGCGGCCAAGGAGGGTAAGGATCACCGGCAGCTGGAACGCGATGCCGAACGCAAAGACAAGCTGCATCATAAGCGAAAGATACTCGCCGACCTTCGGCAACAGCGCGATCTCCGCACCGCCGTCGCCGGGGCTCTGCTGCATCCCGAGCGAGAACCTCACCAGCATCGGCATGACGATGAAATAGACTACTGCCGCGCCCAGCCCGAAGAATACCGGCGTCGCCACCAGGTAGGGCAGGAACGCCTGCCGTTCGTGCCGATACAGGCCGGGAGCGACGAACATGTAGATCTGCGTCGCCACCACCGGAAACGACAGAAACGCCGCGCCGAACATCGCGAGCTTGAGCTGGGTGATGAAATATTCGAGCAGCGCGGTGTAGATGAACTTGCTGCTCTCGGACCCGGCAACCCATACGAACGGCCACACCAACACGTTGTAGATGTCCTTGGCGAAGAAGAAGCAAACGACGAACATCACCGCGAAAGCCAAGAGTGCCTTGATCAACCGCGAACGCAGCTCAATCAGGTGCTCCATCAGCGGCGCCTTGGTCGCTTCGATCTCCTTCTCTTCGTCCTCGCGGCTCATGCCGGCTTGTCTCCCGCATGCTTATCGGCGGGCTCGGTTGCGGCATGTCCGACCGGCGCCGGTGACGGGGCGGCAGGCACATCGGTGGCCGGCTGCAGGATCGGTTCATCGTCGGCCTGGCCTGGAGCAACACTACTCTCCGCCGATGCGACGTCAGTCGCAGGCGATGGCGTGCCCTCCGGCCCTCCCGCAAGGGTTGCTCGGTCGTCAATCGTGCTTTCGATCTGACGCTGCGTGCTTTCGAATTCCTTCCGGACGTCGCCGATCGGGTCGAAATTGGCGTAGCTCTGCGCTTGGTTCGTCATCTCGTCGACCTGCTTCTTGAGGTCGGCCATTTCGGCTTCGCGCATCGCTTCGTGGAACTGACTTCTGGAACTCCGACGCCATGCGACGAAGCTTGCCGGTCCATTGCCCGAGCGAACGCAATGCGCCCGGCAATTCTTTGGGGCCGATCGCGATCAGTGCAACAATACCGATGAGAAGCAGCTCGCTCCAACCGATGTCGAACATCGCGCATCAACTCCAAGGTGCACGGAGCGAAGCAGCCCTCACGCCCCGGCGTCCTGTGGGTGCCGGCCGCGTGGCGCCGCGTCCGCTCAGCCGACCTTGCGCGTATCCGCCTGGGCTGCGGCTGCTGCCGGAGCTCCACCCGTCACCGGTGCACCGGTTGTTGCCTGGGACGGCTGATGGTCGATGGTCTTCACCGGTTCCTTGGGCGCTTCCTCGGCCTTGTCCTCTTCCGACAAGCCCTTCTTGAACGACTTGATGCCCTTGGCGAAATCGCCCATCAGCTCGGAGATCTTGCCGCGCCCGCCGAACAGCAGAAGGCCGACCGCCAGCACGATGATCCAGTGCCAAATGCTCATTGAACCCATGCACATATCCTCAAGTAGCTATGGGGCCGCAGGGGGCCCTCCGGGGCCGCACGGGCCCAACCGTGTAAGGCGTCGACAGGAAATTAGGCGCGGGGAGCGGCAAAAACAAGGACTTCACCGGTGGCCTCGACGGACGCGCGTGGCTCAAGAGCCTCCGGAATGCTCCACCGACTGTCCTGCACCTGGCTATTAGTGATCTTCGTTCGCCGGGCGTTCACTCGTTGCCGCTGTGCTCCGACCGCGGTGCGAGGCCGAGATCGAGATCTCCGGGCGCCAGCGGATCCTCGTCATCGCACAAGGTCGGGTCGTCGGACGGCATCGGCACCGAGAAGCCCGGCGGCAGCCGCCCGTCGAGCAGGCCCGAGCCCCTGAGTTCCTCGAGCCCGGGCAGATCGCTCACCGCGTCCAGACCGAAATGCGACAGAAAAGCCTCGTTGGTACCGTAGGTCACGGGTCGCCCTGGGGTCTTGCGCCGGCCCCGCGGACGGATCCACCCGGTCTCAAGCAGCACGTCGACCGAACCCTTCGAGGTGGTGACTCCGCGGATCTCCTCGATTTCAGCACGTGTCACCGGCTGGTGATAGGCGATGATGGCGAGGGTCTCGATCGCCGCGCGCGAAAGCTTGCGCGTCTCGACCGTCTCCTTGCTCAACAGCCAGGAGAGGTCGCTTGCAGTGCGGAACATCCATTTGCCATTGATGCGCACGAGATTGACGCCCCGAGCCGCGTATTCCTCCTGCAGACTTCAGACATGCCTTATGCACGTCGATGCCCTGCGGCAACCGTGCCGCGAGCGACTTCTCGTCGAGTGGCTCGGCTGATGCGAACAGCATCGCTTCCAGCAAACGAAGCTCCTCCGCTCGCGTGTGCGATACATCCTCGGGCTCTTCAATCGGGATCACCACCTTCAGGCTCGGCATTGCTGTCCCCTCCTCTATCACCGGCTGTCGCCGGGCGGCGCCGCCACACCGCTCGGATCGACCGCCCCATTCTCGATCGTACGCCGCTTGCGAATGTAAAGTGGTTGAAATGCACCCTGTTGGTGCATCTCCACCAACCCCTCGCGCACAAGCTCGAGCGTCGAGGCGAAGCTCGACGCGAGCACCGTCGGCGCAAGCGACGGTTCGACGACGTACGAGATCAGGTATTCGTCGAGCCTTGCCCAATCCGCCGACTGGCCGATTAATCGCTCGAGCGCCTCGCGTGCCTCGGCCAGTGACCAGACAGCGCGCTTCGCCAAGCGGACGTGCGCAAGCGCGGTCCGCTGGCGCTGCTGGGCATAGGCCGACAGCAGATCGTAGAGCGTCGCGGTCCACTGCGGATGCTTGATATGGGCGATCGGCTCGGGACGGCCGCGACGGAATACGTCACGATCGAGCTGGGCGCGATCGAACAGCCGTCCGGCCACGTCGCGAATGGCCTCTAGCCGCTTCAGCCGCAACGCGAGCGCTGTTGCCATCTCCTCCGCGCTCTGGCCGGCGGGCGCATGGAGGTCCGGCAGCAACAGTCGCGATTTCAAATAGGCAAGCCAAGCCGCCATCACCAGATAGTCAGCAGCGAGCTCCAGCCTGAGCTTGCGTGCTTCCTCGATGAAGGCCAGATACTGATCGGCGAGCGCCAGGATCGAGATCTTGGCGACGTCGACCTTCTGTTGGCGGGCAAGCGCAAGCAGGAGATCGAGGGGCCCTTCGAAACCCTCGACATCCACGACCAAAGCGGGCTCGTCAACGGCCCGTTCCACCGCCAGATCGGCTGCGAACCCGGTTTCCTCACCGTTCAAGAGGTCGCCCTCCTGGTTGCGGCGGGTGTGTCCATCAACGCCTCCCACTCGGCCCTCAGCGCCGCAACATGCTCGCGCGAGCGACGTAATCGCCGTCTCAACGCCGCCTCGGCACGTTTCGCGGCCTCGTCGGCGAGCATCGGGACCGCAGCCGCCACCTCGAGCATTTCTCCGAGTTTACCGTTACAGTGGAGGACGACATCGCAGCCTGCCGCGATAGCCGCCTGTGACCGTGCCCCAATCGGACCCGTGAGGGCTCCCATCGAGATATCGTCGCTCATGAGGAGGCCGCGAAATCCCAGCCAGTTCCGAATCACGTCACCGACCACAGTGACCGAAGTGGTGGCAGGAGCAATAGGATCGATAGCGGCGTAAACGACATGCGCCGTCATTGCGAGCGGCAGATCGAAAAGCGGCCGGAATGCGGCGAAATCGGTCGTCTCTAGGTCGGCGCGACCAGTCTCGACGACTGGAAGCATACCGTGGCTGTCCACCATCGCACGACCGTGCCCGGGAATATGCTTGACGACCGGTAATACTCCCTCTGCCAGCAGCCCTTCTGCCGCAGAACGCGCCAACAGAGCGACCTTCTCGGCCGTCTCCCCGTAGGCGCGATCGCCGATGACCGAGTCAGCGCCTCCCACCGGCACGTCCACAACCGGCAGACAGTCCACATCGATGCCGACGCCGACGAGATCGGCAGCAATCAAGCGAGCACCAAGGTGGGCAGCCCTGCGGCCGGCGTCGGCATCGCGGTCGTATAGACGGCCATAGACGGCAGCGGGTGGATAGACACGCCAATGGGGTGGGCCCAGGCGCTGGACCCGTCCACCCTCCTGATCGACGAGGACGGCCGCATCACGCCCGACCACCTCGCGAAAAGAACGACGTCAGATTGGCAACCTGAGCCGGACTTTCGATGTTGCGGTTGAATAGAATCAGCGCCCACGGGTCGCTCTCGCGCAAAAACGAGCGCTCCGCAGGCGTGAGCCTCAGGCCTGCGATACCGGTGATGAACGCGCGTGCGGTCATCGGGAAATATATCGGTTTCCAGCAAAGTGGAAGCTGGTCCGCCGAGAGCTGTCACTTGCCTCGGCAAGCGACATTCCACCCCGCATCCACGCCTTTATGGCCTGACAGGCCTCAGTTATTCGGAACGACGCACTGGCCGCCGGCCGCCTTGTAGCTCGCGCAGAATCTGCTTGCTTCGTGCGCCGAAGCAAACGGCCCTACATTGGTTCGATAAAAGACGCCCTTGCTGCCCAGATCAGCGCGTCGGATGACCGGTTGCCGACCCCCGAGTTCGTTGGGGAACTTGGTCTGCAGGCTGCGGAATGCGGTCAGCGCTTCGCTCTCGCTCCGCTGGGAGGAGAGTTGGACCAGGAACCCGCCCGTCGAATTGGTGGTGGTTTCCGATCCGATCCGATCGGTTGGTGCGGTCGCGGTCCTGCTTCGTGGCGGCGCCGCTGGATCGCCCACCGGCGACTGGGGATCAAGCGAGATCGGGCCACCGTTCCGTCCCGGCGCTGCCCTGGGCGCAGGCGGCGTGATCGGACGCCCGGCCGGGGATGCAACCGGCCGGCCGGCGAGGTCGGCTCCGTCCGGACGGATAGTCACGGTCTTGACCTTCCTGGGCTCGGTCGAACCGCTCGCGGACGGGGGGAGCGCAGAAGGCGTCGTGGAACCGGCCACAGGCGGCGCCGGTGCGACCGGTGCCGGCAGCACCACGCGAGGAGCAGCCTGGGTCCCCAGTTCCTTGAGCACGACCGGCTCTTCCTGCTTGGAGATGATCTGTTCCTTGCCGGCGTGCGCCACACGATCCTGAGCGGCCTTGCTCGATTGCTGATCGCCGACCGAAGCGGGCATGATCTTGGTCGGCATGGAACTGTCAGCGATGATGACGGGCGGCGGTTGCGCGGAATTTGGATGGCTGTAGTAGCTGCGATAGCCATAGGCAGCGGCAGTCCCCAGGACTGCGCAGCCGATCAAGGCGAGCGCCGTGGCGAGACCATGATGGCGCTTGCGCGGCGCGTCGTCATACATCTCATCTTCGTGCGGCTCGAGCGGGGAGTCGACCGGCTCGTAGGGATCGGCATCGTGACTGCCGTCCTGCGCCTGCTCATGGGCATGGCGCTGGCCTCGATCGTCGTGCGAATCTTGATAGTCGGGATCGATACGCAGGTCCTCACGGAGGTCGGACCGCCTGCCATCAGCCGCCGCCTCGGACGCATGACTCGCGTAATCTTCGCTCGCATCATACTTGTCGCGACCTAGTCGGGGCGAATAGTCCCCGCTCTGCGCGCCGCGTGCCGGAGCAAACTGCCAATCGTCGTGGTCCGGCGCGGCATAGCGATCCTGCCGCGATTCCTGCTGCGGATAGCTGCGCGGCTCCGACTGACGCTGAGCATTGCGGCCGAATTCCACGAACGGATCGCTCTGCCCGATCAATCGTGCAAGTTCGACCAACGGATCCCCGGTGCTGGCATGATCTCTCGACCGCTCTGGCTCTGCCACGGGCCGGTACGGATCGTTGGAGCGATATGATCGCAGAATTTCGTCGTCCGCCATACTCAATCCCATTTCCGGTAACTGGTTTCACACTCGATCGGCTTTGGGTGGATCCTTACGAATTCAGGGTCCACTGCCCTACGGCACCGAGCGAGATCAACGCATCTCCTCAGGCGCCCCGACGCCGAGCACGGCGAGCCCGGAGGCGAGAACGATGACAACGCCCTGCACGAGAGCGAGGCGAGCCAAGGTCATTTGTGGATCATTCTGGATAATGAAGCGTAAATGTGGCGCATCTTTCCCACGGTTCCACTGGGCGTGAAAATCACTCGCAAGTTCATACAGATAGAACGCGATCCGATGCGGCTCGTGGGCGATCGCGGCAGATTCGACGAGTCGCGGATAGAGTGCCAGCCGCCGCATGAGCGTGAGCTCTCCCGGATCCCGCAGCCGATCGAGCAAAGCGTCCGAAAGAACCGCGACACCGCCGGCGAGGCCGGCCGAAAGCCCGGGAACTACCTCGCGGGCATTGCGAAGAACCGACCGGCCACGAGCATGACCGTATTGCACGTAGAAGACCGGATTGTCGCGGGACTGCTCGATTACCCTGGCAAGATCGAAATCGAGCACCGCATCGTTGTTGCGGTACAGCATCATGAAGCGCACAGCATCGCGGCCCACTTCGTCCACGACTTCACGCAGCGTCACGAACTCGCCTGCCCGCTTGGACATTTTCACCGGCTCCCCGCCGCGGAGGAGCTTCACCAGCTGCACGATCTTGACGTCGAGATCTGCGGAGGCCGCGTTGGTGACGTTACCCAGCGCCTTCACCGCCGCCTGCATCCGCTTGATATATCCTCCGTGATCGGCACCCCATACATCGATCATCGTTCCAAAGCCGCGATCGATCTTGGTCTTGTGGTAGGCGATGTCGGAAGCGAAATAGGTGTAGCTACCGTTCGACTTCATCAGCGGCCGGTCGACGTCATCACCAAAATCGGTGGCCCGGAATAGCGTCTGCTCGCGGTCTTCCCAATCCTCGATCGGTTGCCCTTTCGGCGGCGGCAAGCGGCCTACATACACATATCCGGACTGGCGCAGCGCCGCGATGGTCTCGCCTACTCGGTCGCGCGGTCCTTCGATCAGCGAACGCTCGGAAAAGAACACGTCGTGCACAACGCCGAGTGACCCGAGGTCCTTGCGGATCTCCGCCATCATCATGTCGATGGTTCGCGCCCGCACGGTCGGCAACCAGTCCGCCTCGGGCTTGTCCTTCAGGGTCGCGCCGTATTCGCTGACCAGCTCGGCTCCGACCGGAACAAGATATTCACCAGGATAGAATCCTTCCGGTATTGCGCCGATGTCCTCACCGAGCGCCTCGCGGTAGCGCAGAAACGCAGAACGCGCGAGGGTGTCGACTTGGACGCCAGCATCATTGATGTAGTATTCACGGGTGACTTGCAGGCCTGTGAAGGCGAGCAGATTGGCGAGCGCATCGCCGAATACTGCGCCGCGGCAATGGCCGACATGCATTGGGCCGGTCGGATTGGCCGATACGTATTCGAGGTTGACCGAGGTGTTCTGCCCCAAGGCACTGCGTCCGTAATTCGCGCCGCTTCCGAGCACCGCGCGCAGGGCGTCGATCCAGGCTTGCGGCTCGAGCGTGAGATTGATGAAGCCCGGCCCGGCCACCTCGACCTTCGCCACGAGCCGGTCGGAGCGCAACTTTTCAGCGATCGCCTCCGCCAGCTCGCGGGGCTTCTTGCGAGCGTCCTTTGCCAGGACCATCGCAGCATTTGTCGCCATGTCGCCATGCCCGGCCTCGCGCGGTGGCTCGACGACGATCCGGGACTGATCGATCCCGACCGGCAGGATCCCTGCCGCGGCCAATTCATCGTTGGCGGCGCGAACGCGGTCGAGAATCAATGCGAAGATATTCTGGGGCGTCATCGACAGTCGGCAGGCCGGGATGGTCCGGGTGGGGCGGCGGGTAACGCAATTCACTTGTCGAGTCAAAGCGTCGGCGACTATCCCGCAACCGCCTTTTTCAATTCCCGACCCTCGTACGCGCGATCGGGGTTCGACGGCGATGACTCGGACGATCGTGCCGACGCCTTCCGCCCGCCCTTAGCATTCGAACGAAGAGTGGTGTAGTCTCTGTCTTGGTCTTGCCCTTTCGGCGAGGACGTGCCGAAATCCCCGCTCGAGATCATGGCCTGCGCAAGCGCCGTCGGCAGGCGCAACAACTGTTCAGAAAAACACTGCTTCCCCGGTGCCGTCAGCACCCTCGTTCGAGCGCCTGCCCCGGCGGCGCAATCGCGAAATATTGAAGGGGAGCCCGATGCAGCTCCGACGCCGAGAGTTTCTAGGCCTGACGGGCTCAGCCGTCGCGGGCCTCGCAGTTTCGTCGAATGTATCCGCACAGGGCTACCCGAGGCATGCCGTGACCATTGTCGTGCCCTTCAGCCCGGCCGGCAGCACCGACATGCTCGCCCGTACGCTCGGACAGAAACTCGAGCAAAGACTAGGCAAGACGTTCATGGTCGAGAACCGGCCGGGCGCAGGGACCCTCATCGCAGCCAGCGCCGTCGCCAAGGCTGAACCGGACGGCCACGTCTTGTTGATGGCCCCAAGCTCGACGATGGCTGTCAACGTCGCCCTCTACAAGAAGCTGCCCTACGATCCGACAACCGATTTGATCCCAGTCGCTGGCCTTGCGCACGTACCGTTCATCTTGGTCGTACATCCGTCGCTCCCAACCAATTCGCTGCAGGAATTCATCAAGTACGCGAAGGACAGGCCCGGACGACTCTCGTTCGCATCGGTCGGGCCGGGAGTGCCCCATCACCTCTACGCCGAAATCTTGATGAGCATGACTGGCATCGAGATGACCCATGTTCCCTACAAGGGCAGCGCACCCGCGTTGAACGATGTCGTTGCCGGGCACATTCCTCTGATGTTCTCCGATATTCCGCCGGCGATCGGAATGGTGCGGGCCGGCAAGGTACGACCGCTTGGTGTCACCACTAGGCACCGCGTTCCGGCACTTCCGGAGGTCCCGTCGATCGCCGAAGGCGGCCTGCCGGAGTTCGACGTTGCCGGCTGGCACATGATGGTCGGGCCCGCCAAGACCCCGCGTTACATCATCGACAAGCTGCACGCAGAGTTGACCGGAATTCTCGCGCTGCCGGAGGTCAAGGCCGAGATCCCAAGACTAGGCATGCTGCCATTCGACAATCCATCGGTCGACGAGCTTCAAGGCTTCGTCAGATCCGAGATTGTGCGCTGGAGCGGGATAGTCGAGCGCGCGGGCATGGCCGGCAGGTTGGAATAGTCACGTTGCCCAATCAGCGCGCAACCGTGGCATCGGTCTATGGGAGGATGGCATGAAAACTCTACGGTTCCGTTTCGCGACTTTGTCGCTGTCTTTGCTGGCCATTTTGGTTGGCGGTGCAACACCGGCGCAGGTGGAGAGCTACCCGGCCAGGCCGGTGAAGATCATCTCGGACTCCGCGCCCGGTAGCTCAGTGGACGTGACCTTGCGTCTCATCGCCGACCGTTTGAGCCAAGTCTGGGGCCATCAGGTCCTCGCAATCAATCAACCAGGCGCCGGGGGCGCAATCTCGGCCCGCGCGGCAGCCGAGGCTGCGCCGGACGGATACACGCTCTACCTGCCTGCCCTGTCGGTCTTCCTGGCGACACCGGGCCGGGCGGCCAATCTCCCGCTCGAGCTGCCGCGCGATTTCATTCCGATCGGGTCGGTGGCCGAGCAACCGATGTTCATCGCTGTGGCGCCCTCCCTCGGGTTGTCTACGCTGCAAGAGCTGATCGCGCTCGCCAAACAGCGACCCGGTGAAATCTCCTACGCGGCAACCGGGGTCGGGAGGTTGACCCATCTGACGGGGGAGCTGCTGCAAGACCGCGCCGGCATCAAGCTGCTGCTGGTCCCGTATTCCGGCGGCCCCACGCACGCACTCAACGACGTACTGGGCGGCCGCATTCCCGTGATCATCGAGGCCTACTCGGGACTCGCCGGCGCTGTGCAAGCCGGCAAGCTCAAGCCGATCGCGGTTGGTTCGTTGCAGCGCCTGCCGGACTTCCCCGATCTGCCGACCGTGTCGGAGACGCTGCCCGGGTTCAACTCCGTGGGCTGGCAGGCACTGGTGGCGCCCAACGGCACGCCCGAAGCTGTCGTGCGCAAGGTCGGCAAGGATCTGCGCGACGTCCTGGCACAGCCGGAGGTTAAGAAACAGCTTGCGACGCGAGGCGGATATCCGAGTCCAATGTCGCCGGACGAGGTCATCGCGTTCGTCGCCGACCAGCAACGCACTTGGAACCCGCTGTTACAGCAATTTGCCTCGCAGGCAAAGTGAGTTCGGGGCTAACGCAGCTCCGGCGTGCAAGGGAACAGCCTCGCGTGCTCGCCCAGGGCATAACGGTCGGTCATGCCGGCGATGAAATCGGCGATGAGGCGTAGTCGTGCCGCCTCGTCTCCGATTTGCGCGCTCTGCACCCACTCCGCCGGAATGTCATCGGGCTTCGAGGCATAGCGCGCAAACAGGTCGCATACGACGCGCTCAGCGTCACCCATGATGCGCGCGATGCGCTGGTGCCGATACATACGGGGGTAGAGAAAACCCTTGATGGCGCGGTCAGCCTCGGCCATCTCCGGCGAGAATGCGCCGATCGCGCCGGTGAAGTAGCGCACGTCGTCGGCCGAGCGCGGCGCCACTGTTCGCAGGCGCCGTCCGGTCTCCGCGATGACATCCTCGATCATTTGCGTGATGAGCCGACGCACCAATTCGTGCACGAGCCGGCCCTGATCGAGCCCGCGATGGTGACCGCGGATGTCGCTCAGAATGGCGCGGATCAGCGGCACGTTCGCGAGATCATCGACGTCAAACAGTTCAGCGCGCAGACCGTCGTCGATGTCGTGGGCATCATAGGCGATATCGTCGGCGATCGCGGCCATCTGTGCCTCGGCACTGGCAAAGCTCCACAACTCGAGATCCTGGGTCGCCCCGTAGAGTCTGATGCCGTGCGGCACGCCGCGCTCGCGATGCCGCCCAACCGCTTTGCCGGCAGGGTCGGTGAGCGGCCCATTGTGCTTGACCAGCCCTTCGAGCGTCTCCCAGGAGAGGTTCAATCCGTCGAAAGCCGCGTATCGTCGCTCGAGCACGGTCACCACACGCAGAGTCTGAGCATTATGGTCGAACCCGCCGCAGTCGGCGAGACAACGATCGAGCGCCCGCTCACCGGCGTGGCCGAACGGCGGATGACCGAGGTCGTGGGCAAGCGCAAGCGCCTCGGCTAGATCCTCATCGAGCCCGAGGGAACGGGCGAGCGAGCGGGCGATCTGGGCGACCTCCAAGGTATGAGTCATTCGCGTACGGAAATGGTCACCTTCGTGGAAGACGAAGACCTGGGTCTTGTGAGCGAGGCGACGGAAGGCAGATGAATGGATGATGCGGTCGCAGTCGCGGCGAAAGGCATTTCGCGTCGGGCTCACCGGTTCCGCGTGAAAACGACCGCGACTGCGCGTCGGATCGGACGCAAAGGGTTCCCGCGCAACTGCCGCCTCGACCGCCATGCCGCACCGCCGGACTGACCCGAACCAATTGACCAACGCCCCCGGCGCACTTAACTATCGGTCAGACCCTCTGGCAATCAGGCGGGCACCCAGGCGGATGGCAGGATGGACAACAATTCCGTCAGCAACGTCACGGTCACTGACCGGGCAGCCCACCGAATTGGCGAGATCTTGCGCCGCGAGCCCGCGGGCAGCATGCTGCGCGTGAGCGTGGAGGGTGGCGGCTGCTCCGGCTTTCAATACAAGTTCGACATCGAGCACTTGCAGGTGGCGGACGACGTCGTCATACGGCGCGACGGGGCGACCGTTCTGATTGACCAGGTTTCGCTCGGCTACCTCGCCGGCTCCGAGATCGACTTCGTCGATGACCTGATCGGTTCCTCGTTCCGTGTCAACAACCCGCAGGCCACGGCCTCGTGTGGCTGTGGGACCAGTTTCTCGGTTTGATCGATAGCCCCCCTTGGGCGCCGGCTTGCATCGTCAATTTGGCTTGATACCGGCGGCCCTGGCCAGCGCACCGTTGGTCTCGATCTCTTGCCTGACCCGCGCATCGAACTCGGCCGGGCTCATGATCATCGGCTCGATTCCCGTCTTCGCGAGCTTGTCGCGGGTCACCGGAGTCTGGAGAGCCTTTACGGCTTCGGCGTGGAGCCTGCCGACGATTTCGCGCGGCGATCTTGACGGCACGAACATGCCGATCCAGATCGGCAAGTCTGCATCGCGGTAACCGGCCTCGAGCGTGGTCGGCACGTCCGGCAACTCGACCGCCCGCTTCGGACTGTTCACCACCAATCCAAGCAATCTGCCATCCCGAATGTAGGGCAGCGCGGTGTTGATTGGGCAGAAGTAGAACTCGACCCGCCCGGACAACACCTCGGTCAGCGCCTCGGGCCCGCCACGGAATGGGACATGCACCGCCTGAAACCCGGCGCTGAGACGCAACCGCTCGACACTCAAGTGGGTGGCCGAGCCGACCCCAACCGATGCGTAGTTGAATGATCCCGGCTTGGCCTTGGCGGCGGCGACCATCTCCTGAATGGTCTTGAAGCCCTTTGTCGGCGAGATCACCAGTACGTTCGGAAGGCTGCCGAAAGGGATGACCGCCGCGAAATCAGCAGCCGGATCGTAGGGCAGGTTCGCGTAGACCGCGGGTGTGATGGTGTGGGCTGACGAGGTTGCCAGCAGCGTATAGCCGTCGGGATCCGCCTTGGCCACTGCACCGGTTGCGACGGTGCCACCGGCTCCGACCCGATTCTCGACCACGATCGGCTGTCCCAGTTGCGCCGAAAGTTGATCGAACACGATGCGTGGAACGACGTCGGTGGCGCTGCCGGCACCGAACGGAATGACCGCGCGAATTGGTTTGCTCGGCCATGCCTGCGCGAATGTGCCGCTCGGCACGATTACCAAGAGCAGCGTCATCAATGCGAGCCGCCTTGGCATGACGCGTCTCCAATATCAGGAACTCACCGCCGGGACTACTCCGCCGCGACCGCAGTCGGCCGCGGCGCAGGTTCCGCGACCGCCTCGAGTTGGGGCTCGAGTCGATGCTTGAGCAGTCGGTCGATACGGTCGAGATAGATATAGACCACCGGCGTGATGTAGAGCGTCAGTAGCTGGGAGAGCACGAGCCCGCCAACCACGGCAATTCCCAACGGCTGGCGCAACTCCGCGCCGGCGCCAGTGCCGAGCGCGATCGGCAGCGTGCCGAAGATCGCGGCGAAAGTCGTCATCATGATCGGACGGAAGCGAAGGAGCGCGGCCTCGCGAATCGCAGCCTCGGCAGAGAGGCCGACTTGCCTGCGCTCGATGGCGAAGTCGATCATCATGATCGCGTTCTTCTTCACGATACCGACCAGCATCACGATGCCGATCATGGCAATCACCGAAAGATCCATCTTGAACGCCATCAGGATGAGCAACGCACCGATGCCGGCGGATGGAAGGCCGGAGATGATGGTGATCGGATGAATGAAACTTTCGTACAAGACGCCGAGGACGACATAAGCGGCAAAGATTGCCGCCAGCACCAGGATACCCTGCCCTTTGAGCGATTCCTGGAACACCTGTGCGGTTCCCTGAAAGCCCGTCGCAATGGTTGCCGGTAGTCGGGATTCCCGTTCGATGCTTTTTACGGCATCCACCGCATATCCGAGCGAATAACCGGGACCGAGGTTGAACGAGATGGTAACCGACGGCTGCTGACCCTGATGGTTCACCTGCAACGGCCCGACCGTCGGCAAGAGCCGCGTGACCGCGGAAAGCGGAATCGTCGGCCCCTGGAGGTTTCCCGATCCTGCGACGCCTCCCCCCGGTGCAACTGTTCCCGTCGCCGCCGATTGCAGCGCCGCCGGTTACGTTGACGTTCGTCTTGAGATAGATTTTCGATAGCCCCGACGGATCGGCTTGCACATCCGGCAGACTCTCCAGGATGACCTGGTAGTCATTGGACGGCGTATAGATCGTCGCCACCTGCCGCGAGCCGAACGCATTGTATAGCTCCTGGCGGATCTGTTCGGAGGTGATACCGTAAATCGCGGCCTTCTCGCGGTCGATCTCCACCGTCATCTGTGGGTTCTGGATGTAGAGATCGGTCTCGACCTCCAGCAGTCCCGGGATCAGGGCGATCTTGTCCCGCATCTCCGGGGCCAACCGGTAAAGCGCATCGGTGTCGCCGCTCTGCAGCGTGTATTGGTATTCGCCCTTGGTGATACGTCCACCGATATTGATGTTCTGAATGAATCGGAAATTGGTCTTCATTCCAGGCACGGCGGCGACGGCGCGTCGCAATCTCTGCACGACCACGGATGCCGGTTCACGCTCGGCCTTCGACTTCAACACGACAAAAATGCGCCCGTAGTTGGTGGTCACATTCGGACCGCCAACGCCAACGGTTGAATTGATGTAGTCGACCGCCTTGTCCTGGCGAATGATGGCGGCCACCCGACCCTGGCGCGCAACCATCGCTTCGAAGGAGCTGTCCGACGCCCCCTCGGTGATTGCGAGCATGAAGCCGGTATCCTCGCTGGGAAAGAAGCCTTTGGGGATTATGATGTACAGCCAAACGGTACCGATGATGGTGGCAAAGGTGACCGTCAGCATGACGGCCTTGTAGGCTATCACCTTGTCCAGAGTCCGTTCATAGGCCCAAAGCCAACCCTTGAATCCCGCCTCGAACGCACGCAGGACCAAGTTTTGCCGCTCGCCCTGCCGATGTCCACGCAACATGCGTGCGCACAACATCGGCGTGAGCGTCAGCGAAACGAAACCGGACACCACGATGGCGACCGAAATCGTTACCGCGAACTCGCGGAATACCCGGCCCACGACGCCGCCCATCAGCAGAACCGGGATAAACACCGCGATCAACGAGAAGGTAATCGAGATGATGGTGAATCCAATCTCTCGCGCGCCCTTGAGCGCTGCATCGAAGGGGCGCATACCGCCCTCGATGTGGCGCATGATGTTCTCCAGCATGACGATGGCGTCGTCTACCACGAAGCCGACCGACAGGGTCAGCGCCAGCAGCGTCATGTTGTTGATGGAGAAGCCGAAGGCATACATCGCGGCGCAGGTGCCAACGAGCGAGATCGGGACGGCGAGCGCGGGAATGAGAGTTGCCGAAACGGAACGCAGGAACAGGAAGATCACCAGGATGACCAGCGAGATGGCGATCAGCAGCGTCTCCTGTACGTCGAATACCGCCTGACGGACCGAGATCGATCGGTCCATCAGCGTTTCGAGCTGGATCGCCGGTGGAATCTGCGCGCGCAGCACAGGAAGCTTGGCGCGGATGGCGTCCACCACCTCGACCGTATTGGCATCGGGCTGGCGCTGGATGGCGAGCACGATCGAGCGTTCGCCGTTGAACCAGCTCGCGACTTTATCGTTCTCGACGCTGTCGATGACGCGGGCGATCTCGTACAGCTTTACCGGAGCGCCGTTGCGCCAGGCAACCACGACGCTGCGATAGTCGGCTGCCTTCTCGAGCTGACCGGAGGCCTGCAGAATGACGCTCTGACGCGGACCGCTGAGCGTACCGACGGGGGAACTGGAGTTCGACTTGGCCACGGCGGTGCGTACATCGTCGAAGGATAGTCCGCGGGCGGCAGCTGCAGTGGGATCGACCTGGACTCGAACCGCGAATTTCTGAGCGCCGTAGACCAGCACCTGGGCAACGCCGGGAATCTGTGAAATCTGCTGGGCGAGCACCGTGTCCGCATATTCGTGCACGCTCGACAGCGGCAACGTCGCCGAGATGTTGGCGATGAACAGGATCGGAAAGTCGCCAGGATTGACCTTACGGAAGCTCGGCGGAGTGGTCATCTCCACCGGCAAGCGTCGCTGCGCGATCGTAAGAGCGGTCTGTACGTCGAGCGCAGCTGCGTCGATATCGCGGTTGAGGTCGAACTGGACGGCAATGCGGGTCGTGCCGAGGGAGGAGGACGACACCATCGAGCTGATTCCGGCGATGGTCGACAACTGCCTCTCAATCGGAGAAGCGACCGACGCCGCCATGGTCTCCGGGCTTGCGCCCGGCAATTGTGCCGTGATCTCAACGGTCGGGAAGTCGACTTTCGGCAGCGCTGACACCGGCAACAGTCGATAAGCGAATACGCCAAAGACGATACACGATGCGGTGATCAGCGTGGTGAAGACCGGCCGGCGGATGCAGAGTTCAGAGAGCGTCATGTCAAGAACCGACCCTCATCTCGCGCGGCGACACGCGCGTACCGTTACCCAGCAACAATTGGCCATCGGTCACGACCGTCTCGCCGCCTTCCAAACCACTTTCGATGATGGATTCATGGCCTTGAGTGCGAGCGACCTTGACGGGGCGCACCGTCGCTACGTTGTCCTTCACCACGAATACGAAGGTCCCGGTCTGGCTAATTTGTACCGCTGGCGATGGGACGACGATGGCCAGATCGCTACGCAGCGTCAGTTGCGCCGTCACCAGCGTCCCCGGCCACAGCAACTCGTCCTCGTTCGGCATCGTTGCACGAACTGCGACCATTCCGGTCGCGGTATCGATCACGGGGTCATACATCGTGACCTGACCTGTCGCGCGCCGCTGCTCCCCGGGAACGACGGCCTCGACGGTGGCCTTGTCACCGGCCAGCCGCACGTCCGGCAGGGTTCGCTGCGGTACCGTGAACGTCACGTAGACGGGTGCCATCTGAATGAGCGTGGCCAGCGGAATGGTGTCGCTCGGCCGCACGAAGTTGCCCGCCTTCACATTTGCGGCGCTGATGCGACCGGAGAAGGGCGCGCGGATTCTGGTGTAGTCGAGCTGAACCTTGAGATTTTGCAGCGTGGCGCTGTTGGCCGCGGCCGTGGCACGCGACATATTCGCCTGAGTTTGGGCATTGTTGAGCGTGACCACGGTGGTCGCGTTCTTGGCAGCGAGCTCGGCATAACGCTGCACATCGCGCTCGGCCTGCTGCAACTGTGCCAGCGCACCGGCAATGATGGCTTCAACCCGCTTGATCTCCGCTTCGATCTGCCGACTATCGAGCGTGAACAGGAGATCGCCTTCCTTGACCTCGGCCCCGTCGGCGAAATGGACGTCCGTGATGACCGTTTCGAGACGAGCCTTGATGGCAACGACCCTGATCGGCGTCACGGTGCCGAGTGCCTCGACCCGCAGCGGCACTGACTTCTTCTCCGCTTTGGCGACCTCGACCGGGACCGGCCGCGGGCCGCCGGCGGGCGCCTGAGCGATGGCACCCTGGGGCTTCCAAAGCCCGCCGTGGGTGAATGCAACAACCCCCGCTGCTGCGATTGCCACGACCGCGCCCAACATCAAGATCCGCGTCTTCATCGCCGTCCGATCGTGGCCGCGCTCGGCCCGCTCGGTCTCCCTCTTTCCTGGTACCCGCGCATAAGTGTTTTTTATTGCGCAAGTGTCCCTCTAACATACGGCCATGGGTAACATATCGCTATGGGCAGCGCATCAGCGGCAGCGATTGACCATCGTAAATTCGCCGTAACTTTCGTAAGAACACGCCAGAATGCACCTGCTTCTTGCCAAACTAACACTGAAACGGGCTTCTGGTCGTCCCTCATGCGCATCGCCACCTGGAACGTCAATTCCATCAAGCAGCGGCTCGGCAATCTGACCGCTTGGCTCACGGAGCGGCAGCCAGACGTCGTCTGCCTGCAGGAGACCAAGTGCGTCGACGACGCTTTCCCGCGCGAGCCATTGGAGGCCCTTGGCTACAATGTTGCAGTGCACGGTCAGAAGGCGTTCAACGGTGTGGCGGTGCTCTCGAAGACGCCGTTCGACGCGGTAACGCCCCGCCTGCCCGGCGAAGCCGCAGACGATCACGCCCGTTTCCTGGAGGCGGTGATCTCGACCGCCAGGGGGGTGCTGCGCGTTGCGTCCATTTACCTGCCCAACGGCAACCCGCCAAATAGCGACAAATATTCCTACAAGATCACGTGGATGCACCGTCTGATTGATTATGCACGTGAGCGTCTTCTACTGGAGGAACCGTTGGTCCTGGCCGGGGACTTCAACGTCATCCCGAGTGCGCTCGATGCCCGCAATCCGGCCAAATGGGTGGGAGACGCCCTGTTCCTCCCGCGCACCCGTGAAGAATTTCATGCGCTGTGCAATCTCGGCCTGACCGATGCTGTTCGAGCGGTCGGCGACGGGCCGGGCCCATTCACCTTTTGGGACTACCAAGCCGGCGCCTGGCAAAAGAACGACGGCATCCGAATCGACCACCTTCTCCTCTCGCCACAGGCCGCCGACCGGATGACTGTTGCGGGCGTCGACAAGCATGTACGTAGCTGGGAAAAGCCATCGGATCACGTCCCGGTATGGGCCGACCTGCGGATGGGCGACTAACTCAACTCGGCTCAACGATTGAAAAATGTGTCCAGGACACTCCACGGGAGCTTGTAGTTCACGCCGAAGCGGACGATGTGATCGTCGAGGTGAACGCGCTGATTGCTCGTGTTTGGCGCCGGGTTGAAAAAAGGCTTGTCTTGCAATCCGACGTAGAGGTACTCGACCTTCGCGGACCAATCATGAGTGATCTTGACCTCGACCCCTCCACCCGCTGCCACGCCCCAGTGCCAATACCGTTCCGAAATCTGGCCGGGCGGACCCACGATGCTTCGCTCCAGATTTCCAAAGGCGCCCCCGACCGTCGCATAGAATAGCCAGTTGTCCTGGGCAAAGCCGAGGCGACCCCGGAAGGTGGAAAGCCATCGTTCCCTGACGGCGTCGCTGAATGCAGAATTCGGCGGAAGATCGAACGTGGAACCATTCCTGCTCTTAATTGAGGTGTCGCCCTCGTAGCCGAGTACGAGGTTGCCGCTTTGAATACCGAAGCCAGCGGTAACGCTGGTCGTACCGATACGGAAAGCGTCAACGCCTGCCGCGTCGTTGCTCACCACCGCGCTGCCCCATGCGCCACCTCCTGCTGCTCCGATGTAAGAACCGGTCCAGGTGGTGGCGGCCGGAGGCGCTTTGTAGATCGGGTCAACCCCGAGGTCAGCAGCACGGGCAGGCGTCATCGACCCCGACGACGCCAGCGCGAATACGACGGCCGTGCCCACGCACAGCAACGTCTTCATCGATGACCTCTGGACGCATTGTGCATTGGAATAGAAATACGCGGACACCACCGTGCGGTCTATTGCTCGAAATGTCTGTAGGGCCGATTTCCCGGTGCCTGTGGCTGCGGCGCCACAGACCACCATTATTCCCGGCGATTCTTCAACCAATCCACCAAGTATTTGTGGGCCATCGCCTTGTCGCTTTCGCTGGCCTGGGCGAACGCGTTCGCGTACATGTCGGTGATCCAGCCTTCCTCCGGGCCCGCACCTTCCTTGGCCACGATGAGCCAGAACAGCCCGCGCGCTGCCTGCCGCGAAACTTCATCGCCGTTGAACAACATCCCGCCGAGCACGGCCTGGGCTCGATGGTCACCATTCTTTGCCGAGAGTCCCAACCAGCGTGCAGCCTGAATCGCGTCCTTCTGCGCGCCCTTCCCAGCACGATAGAGGCAGACCAAGATGATACTGGGCCTCCGGGTGGGCGTAATATGATGCTGCCTCGAGGAACATTTCGCGAGCGACGGCGGGATCCGCCTTCAACGTGCCGGGAATCCCTTCGAGGTGATATAGTCCCAGACGTCACGAAGGCGTTCGCCACGTACCGGGCATTGGGTGTCCCTGGACTGTCATGGCCATGCTTGCGGGTCAGTTGGCGAAAGTACTCATAGGCGCGCGCCTTGTTCATCTTGACGCTGTCGCCGTCCGCGTACATTCGGCCAAGCTTCCAAAGGGCACCGGGAATACCCTGCTCGGCGGCGTATTCAAGAGCCATCAGCGCCTGGTCGGTCCGGCCTTGACGCAGGGCCTGGGTTCCGGACCGGAACGCCTCGAGCGGTGACGAAGGCATCGCAGACCGCGACGGCGGGTTAGCCAACGGCGCGACCGGGGTGGTCGGTAGTGGCGCGAGCGGAGTTGCAGCGCCGAGGGGATGATCGGCTGGTGCGAGGCCAGCGCCCGACTCTGGCAGCGGAACGGCAACCGTCGCCGCCTCCGGGGTGCGGGTCCCATCGAAGCTCACCGCCGGCGACAGGCCGAAGGCAAGCCCGAGCAGCCCAATGGTCACCAGGATATCAGATGTCCGCATAACACGACTTCTCGGCCACGCCGCCGGGGTGGGTCACGGCGCCTTGCCGCGCCGGCCCGACCTGCTGGGCGTATTTCCAAAGGTATCCTGAAGAAAAGGCGGTCTCGCGCGGCTCCCACGACTTCGCGCGTGCCTCGAGCTCGGACTTCGTCAGCTTGACGTCCAAGCTGCCTTTCCTGGCATCTATGGTGATGATATCGCCATCACGAATGTGGGCGATCGGCCCGCCGACTGCGGCTTCCGGGCCCACGTGCCCAATGCAAAAGCCGCGGGTCGCGCCCGAAAAACGACCATCGGTGACCAGGGCGACCTTTCCGCCCATGCCCTGTCCGTAGAGGGCCGCGGTGGTCGCCAGCATCTCTCGCATCCCGGGGCCGCCTTTGGGCCCTTCGTAGCGGATCACGAGCACGTCGCCTTCCCTGTACTTCTTTTTCTTGACGGCCTCGAAGCACGCTTCCTCCCCGTCAAAGCAGCGTGCTGGACCGGAAAATCTCAAGTCCGCCATCCCGGCAACCTTGACGATCGCACCGTCCGGCGCGAGGTTGCCTCTGAGCCCGACGACGCCGCCGGTGGCGGATAGCGGCTTGTCGGCGGGATGGACCACGTCTTGGTCCTTGTTCCATTTTACGCGCTTGAGGTTCTCAGCGACCGTACGCCCTGTGACGGTCAAGCACTCGCCATGGAGGTAGCCATGGTCGAGGAGCGTCCTCATCAGCAATGGAACGCCCCCAGCTTCAAACATATCTTTGGCGACATAGCGGCCGCCCGGTTTCAAATCCGCGACGTATGGTGTCCTTTTAAAGACTTCGGCTACATCGAAAAGATCGAACTTCAGCCCGCATTCGTGGGCGATCGCCGGGAGGTGCAGGGCCGCGTTGGTCGATCCACCAGAAGCTGACACCACCGCGGCCGCGTTCTCGAGTGCCTTGCGGGTTACGATGTCGCGCGGGCGGACACTGGTCTTGATCAGGTCGAGGACCTTCTCGCCCGCGGTCATGCAGAAGGCATCACGGATCTCATAGGGCGCTGGCGCCCCTGTCGAATAGGGCAATGCAAGCCCGATCGCCTCGGACACGGTCGCCATGGTGTTGGCCGTGAACTGGGCGCCGCACGCTCCCGCCGACGGGCAAGCATGCTGCTCGAGCGTTTCGAGATCGGAGTCGGACATCTCGCCTACCGAATGCTTCCCGACCGCTTCGAACACGTCCTGCACGGTAACCGGCCGCCCCCTGAAGGTGCCGGGCAAGATCGAACCCCCATAGATGAAGATCGATGGAACGTTCAGACGACACATCACCATCATCATTCCCGGCAGCGACTTGTCGCAGCCGGCGAAGTCCGACCAGCGCGTCGTAGGAATGCCCGCGGATGGTGAGTTCGACCAAATCGGCAATGACCTCGCGGGACGGCAGCGAGGACTTCATGCCCTCGTGCCCCATAGCGATGCCATCGGTGACAGTGATGGTGCAAAATTCCCGCGGGGTTCCGCCGCCGGCCGCCACGCCCTTCTTGACTGCTTGCGCTTGCCGCATCAGCGAAATGTTGCAAGGAGCAGCCTCGTTCCAGCAGGTGGCAACCCCAACGAAGGGCTGATGGATCTGCTCGCGAGTGAGCCCCATGGCGTAATAATAGGAACGATGGGGTGCCCGTTCGGGACCCTCGGTCACGTGCCGGCTGGGCAGCTTTGCCTTGAGGTTGGTCTTGGCGTCCATTTTGAAACGTCTTCGCCCTTGTTCGCCCCGGCTTGGCCCTTCGCATCTGTTTACGCGGGATCTCATGGACGCTTTCGCGGGACCGTATGGCCAAAACGCGGCATGGGGCCGCCGAATTCCGGCCATAGCGTCAATGTTTTAGCTATGTTGCGCTCAAGCAACACGATTAACGATCAGTTAATGACTGATGTCACACTCGGGTCAGCAGCTCTCCGTTCCGATCGAAACTGCGGATCGAAGCCGAGCTGGTCTCGCGCCTTCCTGATCGAAACGGCGCCGTCATCCTCGGTGATATTGTAGATCCCGGGAGCGCCGCGGGTGAGCGCGAGCAGTGCCGCGTGGGCAGCAGCGTCGACATGCAGCGCTGGCTTGCGGTTGGCTGTCTCGTACCAAGTGCCCGGTCCGTACAGCAGGCCGTAGCGCAGCACTATGGCATCGAGGTGCGCGCGCAGAGCTTGGCCCTCCATATCGGCAACCCCCCTCACGGTCAGCGCTCGCCGCGAGTCGCCGAAATCGAGGGGATCAGTCTCGGTGTGCGGCTCGCCGCCGGGTGCATAGGCAAAAGCGATACTCTGGACGATAAAGCGGCGCACACTTGCGGCCGCCGCCGCCACGAGAAGATTGCGCGTGCCTTCGACGCGAATACGGGCATTGCTCTCGTAGGAGGCCGCCATTTTGGCGTCGTCGAGCTCACTCGGTAGATCGGTGAGTTGGTGGATGACGACCTCAGGCCTGGCAGCGCGAACCGCGTCTCCCAAAGCCCGGACGTCGTAGACATTCACGACGGATGGCACGGCCCCTGCAAGCTGGAGCTGGTTGGCCCTTTCGTTTGAACGGGTCGTGCCGGTCACGGCATGCCCAGCGCGCAACAGCAGCGGCACCAATCGCCGCCCAATGGCGCCCGACGCTCCTGCAAGGAATATTCGCATCGGGAAAGTATCGATGGAACACGTCAGCTTGTCGAGATCGGCGTCCGCATGCCTCCGCGTCGCGGCCAGCCTGCCATAGGAAGTGCCCTCTATGATTTGGCTCGAACGCCCGAACGCGGCATGGTGGCTTCGCCATGCCAGACGTCCGGCCAATTCGGCGCCCATTCTTTGCTCGCAGCGTGCATCAGGTCGCTCCCGAGCTGATCGGTGCAACGCTGATTTTCAACGGTGCCGGTGGCCTCATCGTCGAGGTCGAGGCCTATCATCACACCGATCCGGCAGCGCACTCGTTTCGAGGACGGACCGATCGCAACGCGGTAATGTTCGGGCCGCCTGGCCATGCCTACGTGTACCGCTCGTACGGCATTCACTGGTGCCTCAACTTCGTCTGCGAGCCGGCGGGCTCGGCGAGCGCAGTGCTGATCCGCGCACTCGCGCCAACTTGCGGTCACGACGCCATGCACCGCCGTCGTCGGGTCACCGACCAGCGGCTGTTATGTTCCGGCCCGGGCCGGCTGTGCGAGGCGCTCGGCATCACCGGCGCTCACAACGGACTGGCGCTCACTCAGCGTCCGTTCCGCCTTCTCATGCGGACCGACGGGATCTCGCTCGCGGTCGGCCCTCGCATCGGAATCACCAAGGCGGTGGATCATCCCTGGCGCTACGGTCTCTCCGGCTCTCGCTTCCTCAGTAGACCATTCAGGCCCCCAGGTCAGTGACAGGCCCTGATGAAATCGCAGCTTGCTCCAAATGTAGAGCCGACAACTCAATAACTGTCCTACGCCAGACGCGACAACTCCGACCCGTTATTCGTGGTCATCGAGGATGTGTTGGAACTGGCGCGGGCGCAATATGCGGATGGCAAGCTCGATGCGCTCCGGCTCACGCGCAAATCCACTGGTCAGGGGGCGGGTGCATTACTCCGCTGCGGCACCGGACGGCGGGTGAAAGCAAATCGCAGCCGGCACGAACAGCAGCGGCAGAGCACTGATCGCGATCGGCAAGAAGGCGAAACGTGGGCTGCCTCCCAAATCCCATGCGGCACCGCTCAGCACCGAGATCAACAAGCCCCCGCTGTAGCTGATAGTGAACATAGCCGCCGACATGCGCGCCACGTCCGAAGGCGCGCTCAAGAGCGCCGGTAGTGCGAATCCGAGCGTCAAGACAGCCGCGCCGAGGAATCCAAGCGCCCCGGCAAAGAAGATCGTCCAGACACTTGCGGTCGTGACAATGCCGGCCAGGCAACTCAACATCAGAATGCCGCAACAGACGAATGGCCAGGCACGGCGCTCGAGCCGGCCGGAAAGTGCAAGGAGCGCGAACGAAGCCGGAAGCTGGCCGAAATTAAGAGCCGTCAGGGCGGCACTTATCAGTTCCGGCCGGCCGACCCCGGTGAGATAGCCGGGGAGAAAGGCATTGGTGCAGAAATAAACGCTGTTGACACTGCCGAACAGAATACCGATCTGCCAGATCAGCTTGTTGCGCCAGTCGGGCCACCAGTTGCGGCCGATCGCCGGATCGTTGGAGACCGGTGCCTTCGGCACCGGCGCCGCAGCGAGCGCAATGATCGCGATCAACACCAACGGCATGCCCCAGATCACGAAGCTCAAACGCCACGACCCGTCGACCAACGGAAACACGAGGGGGATCGTCAGCATCACCGGCACGGTTTCGCCGACCAGGAGTCCGTTGGTACAGAGTGCGGTGCCCAAGCTCACCCGGTGCGGCATCCATTGCCGAACGAGCGGTGGCAGCGCCGGCTGCATGATCGCAATGCCGGCACTCATCAGAATGGTGGCTGCATAGAGCGCAAGGACATCCAGGACGGCGCCGCGCAGGCCCGATGCCAAGCCCGCGATCAGCAATCCGCCGATCAGAGTCGGCAGCGCACCGAAGCGCGCGATGAGCAGCGACCCCGGCAACGCCGCAATGCCGAACAGGATCACCGGCAAGCCGGAAAGGATGCCCACCTCGGTTCCGGATAGATTGAGATCGCTTTGGATGAAAGCAATGACCGGCGGGACCGCTAGGACGGTCAGCCGCAGCCCCACGCCCGCGAGCCACAGAAGGCTTGCTGCAGTCCAGAATCCGTACATGAAGGCTCCCGAAGGCGGCTTGCACCGTACTCGTTTGGTAGCGGAACGATTCGTTCCTTCGTTCGGCGAGGACGCGCCCGCTTACTCAACCCTCTCAAGTCGCTCGAGCGCCTCCCTGATCTTGGCGCAGCGCAACTCGGCGTCCTCGCGTTTCTCACGTTCGCCTTCGACTACCTCCTCAGGTGCGCGGGCTATGAAATCAGGATTGGCCAGCTTGGCGTCGATGCGGGCGATGTCGGAGCTCGCCCGCGCCATCTCTTTTTTCAGTCGCGCATTCTCGGCCGCAAAATCGATCACGCCCTTGAGCGGCAGCGCCACAACCTCGCTGCGCACGATGACCTGTACCGCGCTCCGTGGCGCCAACGTTGCGAGCGAAAGCTCGGAGAGCCGGGCGAGACGTCGAATGACCTCGTTCCATCGCCCGGCCCGCGCCGCGGTTGCAGCCGAGACGCCGATTAGGACAGCCGGCATCTCCGCCACGATGTTCATCTCGGCGCGTACCGAGCGAATGGCGGTCACTAGATCGATCAGCCAACCGATCTCGGCTTCCGCCTCCGGATCAAGGAGACCTTTGTGCTCGGGCCAATGCGAAAGCGCCAGGAGGCTCTCGCGCGCCACACCGGTTTCCGCGGTCAGCTGCCACAACTCTTCGGTCACGAATGGCGTGAACGGATGGAGTAGCCGGAGGATCTGGTCGCGGACCCACGCGGTCATTGCGCGCGTTTCGTCTTTGACGGGCCCTTCTGGACCCTGCAGTACGGGTTTCGCCAGTTCCAGGTACCAGTCGCAGAAGATATTCCACACGAAACGATAGGCCGCCCCGGCAGCTTCATTGAATCTTACAGGCCTCGATCGCCTCGGTGATCTCGCGCGCAGCCTTTTCCGTCTCGTGCGCAATCCAGCGGTTGACGGTCTCCGTCACCGATCTCGGATCGAAGCCGACTACCACGACACAATCGTTCAGCGCGGCGAAGCGACACGCATTCCACAGTTTGGTCGCGAAATTGCGATAACCCTCGAACTCGCTGCGTCGACAGCCTGATGTCGCGGCCTTGCGCGGCCATCGCGGCCAGGGTGAAACGCAGAGCGTCGGCGCCGTACTCGTCGATCAGCTCCAGCGGATCGATGACGTTGCCCTTCGACTTCGCCATCTTGGCACCATGCTGGTCACGCACCAGCGCGTGGATATAGATCGTACGGAACGGAACCTGCTCCATGAACTCGAGACCCATCATCATCATACGCGCGACCCAAAAGAAGATGATGTCGAATCCGGTGACCAAAACGTCGGTCGGGTAGTAGCGCGCGAGCTCCTTGGTGGCTTCAGGCCAGCCCAGCGTCGAAAACGGCCACAAGGCGGAGGAGAACCAAGTATCGAGCACGTCCTGGTCGCGCCAGATTGCAAACCTCGTAGTCGTGCGACCGTGTTGCGGCGCATAGACCGTCTCCAACGCCTCGTGATCGCTCGAGACAACAGCGACGTCAGACGCGCTGTAATACCTGCGCGCCTGCGCGATCGCCTCCTCCTCGGAGGCCGCGACGAAGGTCTCGACCACCGATTTGAACTGTTGACCACTGGCAATGAGAGGGAGGTCCTGCTGGTCGACTTTGAAACCATACCAGGCCGGAATTTGGTGTCCCCACCACAGCTGGCGCGAGATGCACCACGGCTGGATGTTCTCCATCCAATTGAAGTAGGTGGCCTCCCAATTGCGCGGCACGAAGACGGTGCGCCCATCGCGCACCGCGGTGATCGCCGGTTGCGCCAGCGCCTTGGCATCGACATACCACTGGTCGGTCAGGAAGGGCTCGATCACGACCCCCGAGCGATCGCCGTGGGGCACCGTATGAGCGTGTCCTTCGATCTTGGCGATCAGCCCTGCCGCTTCCATGCGCGCCACTATCTTCTTACGCACCAGAAAGCGATCGAGACCGTGATAAGCCAAAGTTTGCTCGAGCACGGCCGAGCGTGGCACTTCGCGCAAGAACGCTTCGTTGCCGTCGAGGCTCAGCTTGGCCTCGACATCGAACACGCTGATCTGCGGCAGGTTGTGACGCCGCCCGACCTCGAAGTCGTTGAAGTCGTGGGCGGGCGTGATCTTGACTGCACCAGTGCCCTTTTCAGGGTCAGAATATTCATCTGCCACGATCGGGATGCGCCGCCCGACCATGGGCAGGATGACGTAATTGCCGACGAGATGCTGGTAGCGCGCATCGTCGGGGTGTACTGCGACAGCGGTGTCGCCGAGCATGGTCTCGGGCCGTGTCGTCGCAACCGTGATGAAGGCTCCTTCATCCCCCTCGATGGGATACTTGAAATGCCAAAGGTCCCCCTTCACCTCGACCTGTTGCACCTCGAGATCGGAAATCGCAGTGAGCAGCTTGGGGTCCCAATTGACCAGCCGCTTGTCCTTGTAGATGAGGCCCTTGCGATAGAGCGCCACGAACACCTCGAGCACGGCGCGCGAGAGCCCCTCATCCATGGTGAAGCGCTCGCGCGACCAATCACAGGAGGCCCCGAGGCGCTTCAGTTGATTGGTGATGGTACCGCCCGATTCCGCTTTCCATGTCCACACCTTTTCCAGGAATTTCTCACGACCGAGCGCGCGCCGCCCAGGCTCCTGGCGTTCCATGAGCTGGCGCTCCACCACCATCTGGGTGGCGATGCCGGCATGATCGGTGCCGGGCTGCCAGAGCACATCGAGGCCACGCATGCGCTCGAAGCGCACGAGCACATCCTGGAGGGTGTTGTTGAGCGCATGCCCCATATGCAGCGAGCCGGTGACGTTTGGAGGCGGAATGACGATACAGAACGGTTTGGCGCCACGGCGCTCCGGTCGTCCGCAACGGAACGCCCCGGCTGCTTCCCACCTGGCGTAGATTGGCCCCTCGATCGCGGAGGGTTGATAGGTCTTGTCGATCATTGCTGTTTCGTTCCGGCGAATTCGCGGTAAAAAGCCCGCCGCGCTCCGCCCTGTCAACGGCCGCGATCGATAGGGCGTGACTTGCCAAAGAAGTCAAACCTCTCGTGATCTCACCGCCGGAAGCCCGGAAAGTTCCGACGCGCTCCATTGTCCTGCTCGCGGGCGCCGGCTTTGCGAGCCAGGCAATGGTGCGCGTGACCAACTCGTTGTTGCCGCAGATCGCGGCCGACTTCGGAACCACCGTCGGAGAGGCCTCGATCGTCGTCGTCGCCTATTCCATCAGCCACGGTTCGATACAGCTCATCATAGGCCCGGTAGGCGACCGGTTCGGCAAGTATCGCACCGTCGCCGTAACGTGCGCGCTCGCGGCCGTCCTGGTAGCGATCTGCGGCACCGTGCAGTCGCTCCCGGCACTGGCGTTCGCGCGTCTTGCCTCGGGGGCAGCGGCCGGGTGGATCATTCCAATCTCGATGGCTTATGTCGGCGACGTGACGCCTTATGAGCGGCGGCAACCCATTCTCGCACGCTATCTCTCCGGGCAAATTTTCGGACAGCTGTTTGGACAGGCGGCGGGTGGCGTGCTCGGCGACCTGTTCGGCTGGCGCAACGTCTTCTTCGTGCTTGCTGCCATGTTTGCACTTGCGACGGTCGGACTCATCGTCGAACTGGTTGCCAACCCGCGTACGCGCATGCCGAGCCGCCCCGAAGAAACCGCACGTGAATTCATGGCCGATTACGCCGCCGTGCTGTTCAACCCGTGGGCACGATTCATCATTCTCGCAGTGTTCATCGAGGCGAGTATCGGATGGGGCGCCTTCGCTTACGTCGGTGCCGACCTGCACCTTCGCTTCGGCCTGAGTTTCACAGCGATCGGGCTGATCGTGGGCACGTTCGGGATCGGCGGCCTGCTCTACGCCGCGTCGGTGCAGCAGTTGGTGAATAGGCTCGGAGCGCCAGGGTTGGCCATCTTCGGCGGTGCGCTGCTCGGCATCGCCTACCTCGCATTGGCGATCGGGGCAGCGTGGTGGCTGGCGCCGATCGCGGTGACGGCAATCGGGCTCGGCTTCTACGCCCTGCACAACACCATGCAGACCAACGCCACGCAGATGACGCCCGAGGCGCGTGGAACCGCGATCGGAATCTTCTCCTCGGCGATCTATATCGGCCAAACGCTGGGTGTAGCGGCCGCGGCCCTGATATTCGATCGGTTCACCGCGGTGCCGCTTTTTGTGGTTACGGCAATCGCGCTCCCGCTACTGGCACTTTGGTTTGCAGCGAGGCTCGGCCGCCGGGTGACGATGGAGTCGGCAGAGGGCGGAAAACACAAGCGTTTAGTTTAGCTACCGGCTGTTGGCCGTCTGCGATCCTCGATGACTCATCCTCGCCCGCGCGAAACCCGTTCGATCTCGGCCCGCACGAGGCGCTCGACCATGCTCGGAAGATTGTCGTCGAGCCACGTCTTGAGCATCGGACGAAGTATTTCGCGGACCAAGTCCTCGAGCGTGCGACCGTTCTGTACCTGCACCGTCTGGGCAAGGGTATTGAAAGCGGAATCCACCGCAACCGAAGTCGCAGGCGAAATCAGGCCACGCTCGGGCGCCACCGCCGTCCGTTGCAGCTTCGCGACGGCGCTCGGGGACGTGGGCGGCTCAGGCAGACTTTCCTTGAGCGGTACAACCGGCTCTGCGGGGACGGCGTGAAAGGCCGAAGGCAGCTCCGGGATCGGCTCTTGTGGCGGCTGCATGTCCTCTTGTTCCCCCGTCTGCTCGGTCAAAGCGAGAATATCGGTCTCCCCCTGTTCCACCGATGCAATCGCCCGCCTCGACGCGGTTGCGCGCAGCTGTGCGAGAATCAAATCGATCTCCTCCGCCGGTGACAGCTCCGGTTCGCCCGGCGTCGCTGGCGAGGGCGGAACTGAAGCGGGCAATGACGCGACCGGTGCCGGCGCCAACCCCCCCGGCTCGGCAGGTTTGGTCGGCCTCTCCGCTGAGAAATCCTTGGCCGGATCCTCGTCGGCAATGATTCTGCGAATCGAGGCGAGAATCTCCTCCATCGAGGGTTCTTGACCCTTCGCAGGTTGCGACATTTATCGCTTCCCCTCAGACCACCCCGAGTCGGAGCACGCTGCTGCATCGACCCGAAAAATCGACACCGCGAAAAAGCTGTTCGCACGAACGGAAAGAGTATGACATGCCATAGATCGAACGCAAAGAACCTCCCTCCCCGGCTCCCGCCTCCCTAGGCTCGGCGTCGGCGAGCGACCTCTTCGCAGCAGGATGCACGTGCCGCAAGGAAGGTGCGCCCCAACGACCAACCAAGCGAGAGGATGAAAATGCAGGTTTTCGATCTCAGCGGGCGAGTGGCCGTCGTGACCGGCGGCAACCAGGGTATCGGTTTCGGCATCGCGCAAGGGCTTGCCCGGGCGGGAGCCGCTATCGCGGTGGCCGGACGCCGCGCCGAGCAAAATAGGGAGGCGGTGAACAAGCTCACCGCCTGCGGTGCCCGCGCAGTGGCGGTCGAGACCGACGTTGCGGACGAGGCAGCGTGCCGCGCACTCGCGGTGGAGACGGTTGCGCAACTGGGGGGGCTCGACATCCTGGTCAATAATGCCGGAACTGCCAATCGCAGGCAGCCTCAGGACTATACGCTCGCTGAATGGCAGCGGGTCATCGACGTCAATCTCACTGGCGCATTCCTGTGCGCGCAAGCCGCCTACCCTCAAATGGCGCGCGCCGGCGGCGGCAAGATCATCAACATCGGATCGATGTTGTCGATCTTCGGCGCATCCTTCGCTGCGCCCTATGCAGCCAGCAAGGGCGGCATCGTACAGATGACCAAAGCGCTCGCCTGCGCCTGGGCCAGGGATAATATCCAAGCCAACGCCATCCTGCCGGGCTGGATCGATACCGAGCTCACCCGCTCTGCGCGCGCGCAGGTGCCCGGCCTCAACGAGCGCGTGCTGAGCCGCACCCCGGCGGGACGTTGGGGCACCCCCGAGGACGATCTGTGGAGTTGCGCTGTTTCTCGCAAGTCCGGCGTCGGGCTTCGTAACCGGGGCAGCAATCCCGGTCGATGGCGGCTATTCCGCAATGATCTGAAGGTCCCTACGACGGGGGGGACGCGCGACCGCGATCGCACATGAGCGCGAACGGGACCCGCCACCATCCCGGCAGGAACCTTTCGGCCGGACCGTGATTTAGCACTGTCAAAGGCACGGACGCCGCGGCTGGGTGCGCTCGGGTTCCAGGCCAACGTCGCCATGCCTAGCGATCGCCCGCCATCCTTGCGCGGCCCGGCGCAACGCTGGCGGCAACGGGCCGAATTTGGCGAGAAGTGTCGCTCTGACACAAACGATTCGAATACGAGCGATAGGCCTAAAGATCCGATCAGTCAGGAGGAGCCAGCCGATGAATCCGTCCGAAGAATTTCTTCGACACGCCGCCGATTGCGAGAAGATGGCCAAGTTCACGCGCGACCCGGAGAGCAGAGCGACCTGGACCCGAATGGCCGAGCGATGGCTCGACTGTGCGGAAAGGTTCAAGCTCCAAATTTCGGCGACGCAAAGAAGCCAGCCCAGGCGCCACCGCAGAGCTTCCTCCGATTCGGTCCCCTATTGATCGCCGGGGAGTTCGGAGCACATCGAGCCTTTACAACCCACCTTATCTCACGAGCGCAACTGATTGACAACCTTGCCTTATCAGGGCCCTTCCAGACGGGTGTCAAAAAGAAAAACCCCGCCGAGGCAGGGTTCAAGTCTAAGGGAGGAAACGCCCATGATTAGGCGGTACCAGCCTTATCAAATTTGGCCCGAAAGCCAACCCCCAAAAATGCAGTCGTCATAAGTCATATAAGTATTGTGGCCACTTGGCCACACGGACCAAGGCTGCGGGCCAAAGCACCCTGCGTTGGGTCCCCCTTAATCATGTCAATCGCATCTGTGCGAGCGCGGCCCGGCCAAGAAGGCCGTAGGGATTGGCCAGCGTCTCCAGCATCTCAAAGTGGTTGTAGCCCTCGCCGATAATGCAGCGCGACCGGTTTTCCCGCCCGCTGCACGGCGGCGTAGAAATCCCGGGTCTGGCGGATGAATTCCGGCGTTTCACAGGTGCCATAGGCGAGAATGAGCGGAGTGCGGAGCCATTCGAGGTGGCGCTGGGGGCTGAGCGACTGTTCCATCTCGTCGGTGAACCTGACGTATTTGGAGCGTTTCGACAGCCGCACCGGCTTGAGGTCGTACATGCCGCTGCCCAGCATCGCACCCTTGAGGATGTCTCCGGGCAGCCCGTCTTTTTGCCAATCGTGAGTGACCGCGCAGCCGCCGAGATGCGAGCCCGAGGAATGCGAGGTGAGATAGAGCCGGCCGGGATCACCGCCGAAGCTGGCAGCGTTGCGATAGACCCAGCCGACCGCGCGGCGCACGTGTTCGACCATGGGAAACAGCGACCCGCCGCACTCGTCCACATTGACGAAATCGAGGATGACGTAATGGGCGCCGGCCCTTACGAACGGCTCGGCCAACACCGCATAGTCGGCGGCGCGGTTGGCGCGCCACGCTCCGCCGTGCACGAAGATATTGACCGGCGCGTTCGGCTTGCTGCTGCGGTAGAGATCGAGCTGCTCGATCTCACTCGGTCCATAGGCCAGCCGCTGCGGCGGCCCGATGGCGGCGCGCGCCCGCTCGCTGTTGACCATGCGGCGCTTGGCAACCTGGTCGCGGTTCGAGGCATACGCCAGCTGGTCGTAGGCGTCGTCGAGCGCCTGCTGGTCCATGTCCAGCCAGACGATCGGGCCCATGCCTCGCGCGGCCGGTGCGGGGCTTGCGGCCGCAAGCGTCGCCTCGGCGGCGAGGGAAGGAGCGGCTCCGGTCCTGTGGTCGTGCCGCACGGTCACGCCGCCTTGGTGATGGTGCCCCCTATCGCGTTGTCGACGACCACCGGGCTGTCGAACCAGGCGATCGTCGGTGCGGCGCCGTAGAGCTTCTCCACCCGCGAGCGCCATTCGCCATCGTAGACACGTTCGGCCGCCTGCCGCGATTCCCAAAGATAGATGCCGCCGGCAATGCGGCCATCCTCCGAGCGGATGTAGTACTTGCGGATCAGGCCGGGGAGGTTCTGATATTTCGGCGCGCTACCTTCGAAGCGCCGCGTAGCCTCCTGGAGCGAAATGGCCGCAGGCAATTGGAACTGCACCAGCGCGGTAATCATGATGGCGCCTCTCCTCAGATGTCGCAGGCATCCTTGTAGTGACTTGTTCGCCTATTGTCATCCTTCCGGCTGCATGCCTTCCGGCTGCTTGCAGGTGCCACTTGCTGTTCGCAGCGATCATCGATCTCAACGGGATCATGTAATGTCGCTCCTCGCGCCGGCTCGCCGGCGAGCATGCCGACGGGAGCGGCGGAAGTCCCTGCCAGCCCCGAGTTCGCACGCACGGGCCACACGGACTGTTCCGTTCGTTTCACACGCTTGCGTGATTGATGAATTTCTCCGGTGGAGCCTCTCCCCATTGCGAAACGAGTGCCTCCTCGACAGGCACCAGATTGGAGCCGTTCGCGAGGTTGAGGCGGTCGCTGTCGGCCCAATGCTCGTGCACGCGGCCCCAGGGATCGGCCCAGTAGTCGTATACCTGGCTGCCGAGCACGTGGCGGCCGATGCCCCACATGTGCTCGTATTTGCCGAATTGCGCCAGGTAGTCGTGACCCATGGCCACGTCATCGATGTCCTGCACCTCGAACGACACGTGGTTGAGCCCGGTCTTCTCGTGTCGCAGGCAAAAAAACACGTGGTGATCGACGTAGACGTCGCCGCGGTCGCAGCGGTTGAACGAGCCGATCAGGTTGTTCTTCTCCCCGGCATAGACGTCATCCGAGCAGATGAAGCCCAGCGTGTTCCGGAACCAGGCTATCGTCTCGTCGAATTTCGGCGTCATCATCACGCCGTGGGCTATACGCTTGACGTGCGAAGGCCCCTTCGGCAGCCGCATCAACTCGCCTGCGCGCGACAGTGGCTCGTTGCCGGTATTGAGCTTCTGCCGCTTGGTCACTATCGGATCGACCGACGCAATGCCGTGCACCACTTCGATCTGGAAGCCGTTGGGCTCGGTCAGCCGCACCCGTTTGCCGCCACCGGGCTCGTCGAGATTCTCGATCCCCGTCGCGCCCGACGCCTTTGCGAGGCTCCCGAGATCAGCCTCGCCCGGCGCATAGTAGGCAAGGCCCACGACTTTCGGGTCGCCCTTCTCCGTGACGTGAAGGTGATGGACGGGATCGGTGCCGCGCATGTAGAGCGCGGTCGCCGTGCGCTCCGAACGCACCAGCCCGAACCGGGTCAGGAATTCCTCCATGACATCGAGATCGGGTGCTCGCAGGCGCACGTAGGCGATGTCGGTAGCTTTGATGTGAGGCATGCCTTGGCTCTCCCTGTACCGCGTCGAAAGACTTGCACAAACCACGCGCGCCGCCAACCTCGCGCCGAGCATCGGAACTACGCGAGGTTCAGCTCCTTGAAGAAATCATTGCCCTTGTCATCGATCACGATGAACGCGGGAAACCTCTCGACCTCGATCTTCCAGATCGCCTCCATGCCGAGCTCGGGATATTCGACGGTCTCCACCTTCTTGATACAGTGTTCCGCCAGCTTCGCCGCGGATCCGCCGATGGATGCGAGGTAGAACCCGCCATGCTTGCGGCAGGACTCGCGCACCCCCGGCGAGCGGTTGCCCTTGGCCAGCATCACCAGGGAACCGCCGGCCGCCTGGAAATCGTGCACGAAGGAATCCATGCGTCCGGCCGTCGTGGGACCGAAGGCGCCCGACGCATAGCCCGTAGGCGTTTTCGCGGGACCCGCGTAATAGACCGGGTGGTCCTTGAAGTAATCGGGCAGCCCCTGCCCTCGCTCCAGGCGCTCGCGCAACTTCGAATGCGCGAGATCGCGGGCGACGATCATTGGACCGGTCAGCGAGAGCCGGGTCTTTATCGGATACCGGGTCAGCTGAGCCAGGATGTCCTGCATCGGCGTTCGCAGGTCGATTTCGACCACTTCGCCCCCGAGTTTCTCCTGGTCGACATCGGGAAGGTATCTTGCCGGATTGTGCTCGAGCTCCTCCAGAAACACGCCGTCACGGGTGATCTTGCCGAGCGCCTGCCGGTCCGCCGCGCACGACACTCCGAGCCCGATCGGCAGCGAAGCACCGTGGCGGGGAAGCCGGATCACCCGCACGTCGTGGCAGAAATATTTGCCGCCGAACTGGGCGCCGACGCCGAGCGATTGCGTGAGCCTGTGCACCTCCTGCTCCATTCCGACGTCACGGAAGGCGTGCCCGTCCTCGGAGCCGTTCCTCGGCAGGTTGTCCAGGTAACGGCAGGAGGCGAGCTTTACCGCCTTCATGGTGAGCTCCGCCGAGGTGCCGCCGACCACGATGGCGAGGTGGTAGGGCGGGCAGGCCGCAGTGCCCAGCGTCAGCACCTTCTCCTTGAGGAATGCCAGCAGACGCTCCGGGGTGAGGATCGCCGGCGTGGCCTGGAACAGGAACGACTTGTTGGCCGAGCCGCCGCCCTTGGCGATGAACAGGAACTTGAAGGCGGCTTCGTTCTCTCCTCGGCCCTCGGCATAGATCTCGACCTGAGCCGGCATGTTCGAGCGGGTGTTCTTCTCCTCGAACATGGAGATCGGTGCGAGTTGGGAGTAGCGCAGATTGCGCTTGAGGTAGGCGTCGCGCGCGCCTTCGGCGAGCGCCGCTTCGTCGTCCCCGTCGGTGAAGACGAGCCTACCCTTCCTGCCCATGATGATGGCGGTGCCGGTGTCCTGGCACATGGGGAGCACACCACCGGCCGCGATGTTCGCGTTCTTGAGGAAATCGTAGGCGACGAACTTGTCGTTGTCGGACGCTTCCGGGTCGTCGAGGATCCGTCGCAGTTGCTCAAGGTGCCCGGGCCGCAGCAGATGGTTGATGTCGGTGAACGCCGCCTCCGCCAGCGCGCGCATCGCCTCGCGCTCGATGGTAACGACCTCGCGGCCCTCGATCTGCTCGAGTCCCACCCCCTCCGACGTCAGCTCACGGTACGGAGCATTGTCCTCTCCGAGAGGGAACAGCGGCGTGTGGCGATACGGCGGGGTACTGGGAGCGGCGGCATTCATGACATGCTCTGTGACATGCTGGGAGCTCGAGGCAAACGCTCGAACGCGCTTAGACCAACGCATTGCAATCCGCAAGAACATCCGGCTAATGATTGGTGCGCGCAACGACTATGGAGAGCCGACAATGAGCCTGTCTGTCCGTCGCGTCGTCACTGGGCATGATCACGACGGCCGCGCCGTAGTGGCGATCGACGAGATCGCCAATAACGTAGTGCAGACGCGGCCGGGCGCGCACGCTGCGGTGATCTGGACCAGTGAGGGCTTTCCGGTCGACAACGACGGCAACGCGGACGCCTCCACCCGCAAGGTGGGCACAACGCTCGCGAACGGCACCGTGTTCCGGGTGGTGAGCTTCGGACCCGGGGTGGCGCCGCGCAACCATCGCACCGATTCGATCGACTACGCGACGGTGATCTCGGGCGAGATCGATATGGAGCTCGACGACGGCAACAGCGTGCATCTCAGGGCCGGCGACGTGCTGGTGCAGCGCGGCACCATCCACAACTGGGTGAACAGCGGGACAGCGCCCTGCGTCATCGCGTTCGTGCTGGTTGCGGCCGAGCCCGCAACCGCCGGCAGCAAGCCGCTCGATGCGATAGGCTGACGGGTTCGATCGGGCCGATGCGATCCCCGCGGTTGCCGCGCAAGCGGCCCTTTCGAGTTGGGCGCTCCCGCACCGGCCTCGGGCTGTTCGCCACCGCTGCGATAAAGAAGCGCACTTTCATCGTCGAGTACAAGGGCCGCAAGCTCACCACCGAAGCGGCCGACGAGCTCGAGTCGCGCGGAAGCCGCTACCTCTACGAAATCAACAGCCGCTGGACCATCGACGGCTCGACGCGCAGGAATCTCGGTCGCTACGCCAATCATTCGTGCCGCCCGAATGCCGAATCCCACCAGGTAGGGCATCGGATGTTCCTGCGCGCGGTCAAGAACATCGCGCCGGGCAACGAGATCACCTGGAACTACGGGCGGGACTACTACCTCAACGTCATCACGCCGAGCCGCTGCAGGTGTGAAAAGTGCCGAGAGAAGCGGCGCGTTGTGCGCAGGGCGCAGCGGAAGAAGGCGCGCGCAGCGCGCCGGAAAAAGCAATCGTAGACCGGCCTGAATCCTGGAGGCGCGCCTGCCGGGCTTGCGCGTCTACACATCGAGCTCCTTGAAATAGCGGTAGATGCCCCATTGGCTGAACGCGATCCGGCGGCTGGACCCGAAGATACGCGGCGATGCGTTTGCGCCTGGCGACGCGATCGTGCAGCGAAATCACGCGCGGCACCCTGCGCTCAAACCGCTTCATGCGCCCCGGAAAAGCATAGCGCAGCCCTTCCACGATCTGGAACAGCGACAGATCCACGTAGCTGAACCTGCGGCCGAGAAGATGCGGACCGCCGCTCTTGATCAGCACGCGCTCGAAGTAGCCCAGGAATTTCGGTACGCGATGGCGCCAGAAGTCTCTGGTCCGCCGCTTGGCGGCGGGGCGCTGCTCCTCGAAATAGAGCCAACCCGAGACGGGATGGTGGGTGTCGTGGATTTCGACCACGAGGTCGGTGACGGTGAGTTGCAACTGATGCGCCCATAGCCGGGAGGCTTCGTTACGCGGCGCGAGACCGAGACGCGGCCCGAGATAGTGCAGGATGTTCGCGGTCTGGCCGATGACGAGCTTGCCGGCCTTCAGGAATGGCGGCGCAAAGGGCGGACGTGCGATGCGCCTGCCGTCGAGTAGCTGCAGCATCGCAGGAACACCGCGCTTGCCGGAGCGGCGCGCGACGTCGACGTAGTCGGCGCCGGCTTCTTCCAGGGCGAGGCGGATGAACTCGCCACGGCCCTGGATGGTCGGCCAGTAGTAGAGCTCGTAGCGCATGGAGCTGCTTCCTTCGGATAGCGTGGGGTGCGGTATACTATTTCCGCGTCGCCGGCCGGGTATAGTCTGCCGCACGCAAGAAAACGGAGGAGCCCCATGCCGATCGCCGAGGTGCGCGGAATAAGCCTCAACTACCAGGTCCTCGGCACGCACGGCCCCTGGGTGGCGCTCTCTCCCGGCGGCCGGCGCGCGCTCGACAACGTCAGGCCGCTGGCACGGCACCTCGCTGATCACGGCTATCGCGTGCTCGTCCACGACCGCAGGAATTGCGGCCTCTCCGACATCGTGATCGGGGGCGAGCAATCGGAGTACGAGATCTGGGCCGACGATCTCCACCAGCTGCTCAAGCAGCTCGAGGCACTGCCCACCATCGTCGGGGGCGGCTCGTCCGGCTGCCGGCTGTCGCTCTTGTTCGCGCTGAAATATCCGCAGGCGGTGCGCGCGCTGCTGTTGTGGCGGGTGACCGGCGGGGAGTTCGCGGCCAGGCGCCTGACGGAGAACTATTACAGCAAGTACATCCGCGCGGCGGAGAACGGCGGCATGACTGCGGTATGCGAGCTCGATCATTTCAAGGAGCGCATCGAGGCCAAGCCCGCGAACCGCGCGGTGCTCATGGCGATGGACCCGAAAGCGTTCATCGCGGCGATGGAGCGTTGGCGCGAGCAGTTCGCCAAAGGTGCGGAGCTGCCGATCATCGGCGCGAGCGCACAGGACCTGCGTTCCATCAAGGTCCCGACCTGCATCGTTCCCGGCAACGACCGGACCCACAATCACGCGGTCGGCGAGACTGCCCATCGCATGATCGGGGAAAGCGAGCTGTTCGATCTGTTCCCAGGCGATCTCGACGTTGACCTGGTCCCGCCCGAGGATTGGGCCGGCAAGGACGCCCAGATGGCCGCGCTGTTCGCCGATTTCCTCCGCCGCCGCCGGGCGAAGGCGGCCTGACGGCTGCCCACGAGGCGGGAAAGGTGACGCCAGTGAAGCGCAGCACCGAGCGCGTACTCACCACCCATACCGGGAGCCTGCCGCGGCCGCCGCGGGTGGTGGAGCTGCTGCTCGCGGAGCAGGCGAATCCCGGCGTCGAAGCGGCCGAGCTCGATCGGGCCGTCGCCGCCGCAGTCGTCGAGGTGGTGGAGAAGCAGATCGACTGCGGCATCGACATCATCAACGACGGCGAGCAGGGCCGCACCGACTACACCACGCACGTCAAGGATCGCCTGACCGGCTTCGATGGCCCGAGCGCACCGCCACTCGGCACCGGCGAACCCGATTTTCCCGAGCTCTCGGCCATGCTCGCTTACTTCGCCTCACCCTTCCAGCATCGCCCGGCCTGCGCGGGCCCGGTCGCCTGGAAGGATTTTGCCGCGCTCGAGGCCGACATCACGCGTGCGAGGGCAGCGATGGCGGGCGCCGGGAAACGGGAACGTTTCTTCACATCGCCCTCACCCGGGCAGATCGCGCGCTATCTCAGGAACCAGCACTATCCGAGCGAAGAAGCCTATCTCTACGCGCTCGCCGAGGTGATGGCGCGCGAGTACCGCGCCATCGTGGACGCAGGCTTTGTGCTGCAGCTCGATTGCCCCGACCTCGCCTTGAGCCGCCACATGGTGTTCGCCCATCTGAGCCTCGAGGAGTTTCGCAAGGTCATCATGACTCACGTAGAGGCGCTCAACCACGCGGTCAGGGACATCCCGCCCGAGCGCATGCGCATGCACATCTGTTGGGCCTCGACCCAGGGGCCGCACCACAAGGACGTCCCGCTGAAGGACATCGTCGACATCGTGCTCGCGGGACGCCCCCAGGCGGTGTCGTTTCCCGGCGCCAACCCCCGCCACGGGCATGAATGGAAGGTGTGGAAGGACGTGAAGCTTCCGGAAGGCAAGATCATCATACCCGGCGTGATCGATTTCGACCTCGAACTTCGTGGAGCATCCGGAGCTGGTGGCGGACCGTATCCTGCAATATGCCGCCGTGGTCGGCAGGGAAAATGTCATCGCCGGCGTCGACTGCGGCTTCGGCACCTTCGCCGGCCGGCTGCAGGTCGACAGCAAGATCGTGTGGATGAAGCTTGCATCGCTCGCCGAAGGCGCCAGGCTGGCGTCGCAGCAGCTGTGGTGAGTCACCGATAACGCAGCGCACGTGTCGCGCGCTCGGCGCCTGCCACCAACGATTCGAGCTTGGCCCAGGCGATCTGCGGATGCGAGCGGCCGCCGAACCCGCAATCGGCGCCGGCCATCACGTTCTCCTTACCGAGGAGACCGGCGAAACGCTGGATGCGCTGCGACACCAGCTCGGGGTGCTCCACCACGTTGGTCGAATGGGTGATGACGCCCGGGACCGCGATCTTGCCCTCCGGCAGCTTCACGGTCTCCCATACCGCGTATTCGTGCTCGTGGCGCGCGTTCGCCGCCTCGAACAGATAGGCCTGCGCCTTCACCTTCAGCATGATATCGACGATGTGGGCCATCTCGAGGTCATACGCGTGGGGTCCGTGCCAGCTGCCCCAGCACAGGTGATACCGAATCCGATCCTCTGGCACGTTGGAGAGCGCATGATTGAGCGCCTCGACCCGCAGCATGCAGCGCCGGCGGAACGCGTCGAGGCCCATCGCGATTCCGATGCGGTCCCACAGCGCCGGCAGCCAGGCATCGTCGACCTGCAGGAGGAAGCCTGCGCGCGCGATGGCTTCGTACTCGGTGCGCATCGCCCCGGCGATGGCAAACACGAACTCCTCCTCGCTCCCGTAGTACTCGTTCTCGCGATAGGGCTCGAGGCTCGCCGGGGCCGTGGTCGTGAGAAACGCCTCTGCGGGAACGACGAACCTCGAGAACAGCTCGATCTCGCGCGCGAGCGCAGCCTGTCCGCGGTAGGAGACCGGACTGGTGCATGTCCAGTGCGGACGCGAGGGCCGGATCTGGCCCGCCTGTCCATGGAACAGGGTGCCGCGCTCGCCGGCATCACGATAGAAGTCGGCGAATTGCTCGCGGTCCTTGCCTTGCAGCAGCAGCGGCTTGCCGCCCTTCGGCGGCCGCTGCTCGAAGCCTGCGAACCGCTGCTCGAGATAGGAGAGCCAGTCGCCTCCTTTGGTATATTCGCCTTCGTTGATCACATCGAGGCCGATCGCGCGCTGCTTCTCGACCACCGATGCCACCGCAAGCTCGAGCTCGCGCGGATCCTCGTCCGCGATCCGCTCGGTGCTTTCGAGCTCCGGCAGGCTTCCGACATGGGTGGTCAGGATCTTGCTCGCGCTGCGTTTCACCGGGCATCCCTCATCTGACGTCCGCGTTCTACGCAGTGCGGAGGCCGATTGAAAGCAACGGTGTTGACCCGAGGATCGCGACGCGCTCCGCCCGGTCGAAGACGCGCCCAGGCGTCGCCATGGCCGAGGTCGGCAGCCGCTTCGAAGGCGCGTGTGAGAGGCACAGCCGGTGATGGCAGCCAGGCCTCGTCCCCGACGGCCGTTTCGCATCGCCCGCTCAGCGCACCGGGCTCGGGCTGTTCGCGACCGCGCCGATTGCCAAGGGCGCGTTCATCGTCGAATACAGGGGACGGCGCATCACCACAGCGCGTGCACAGCGCCTGGAGGCCCGCGGCAGCCGCTACATGTTCGAGCTCGACGAGCGCTGGACCATCGACGGCTCGAGCCGCAGGAACCTCGCACGCTGGGCCAATCACTCGTGCCGACCGAATGCCGAATCCGACGTCGTCGGGGGCAAGGTGATCTTGCGCGCGATCAGGAACATAAGGCCGGGCGACGAGATCACCTACGACTACGGGGAGGAATATTTCGAGCTGTTCCTGAAACGCGCCGGATGCAAGTGCGTCAAATGCGAGGCGCAGCGGCGAGCAAGGCGCGGGACGACGCCTCGAAGCTGATGCACATCTCGATCCGGCTTCACCGCCGGCGTTCGGTGGTGCGCCCGATGGATCACCGCGCCGGCGCATCGATCGGTTGGCCCGCAGTTGCGCGCGCCCCGCGCCAGGCAATCGTCGGTCTTGCGGTAATCGATCATGGCATTGGCGAGCCAGATCCCGATGCCCACGACGACGAGGAAGAACGCGAGCAGGACGAAATTGGCGATCCGGCGGTCGCGGTCTTCGGCGGCGGCTTGCTCCTGCTTCGGGGGCTCCGGCTCGTCCATGGCTCACCGCAGCGCACGCCGCCGCGGAACAGCATCGTTCCCAGGCGACCCACGACCGGCCTCCGGGCTCGATCCTCTTGCCGGCGCGCGAGCGCACCGTGCAGCGTTCACCCCGACATCGTCTCCTTCACTGCGGTGACGAGCTGCCTCAAGGTGAACGGCTTGGGCAGGAAATTGAACTGCTTCTGGTCGGCCACGCCCTTGTCGAAGGCATCCTCGGCATAGCCCGACACGAAGATGATCTTGATGTCGGGCTTGCGCTTGCGCAATTCCTTCATCAGCGTCGGGCCATCCATCTCCGGCATGACCACGTCGGAGACCACGAGATCGACTTGGCCGCTCCGGCGCTCGAACTCCTCGAGCGCCTCGACGCCGTTGCCGGCCTCGATCACGGTATAACCGCGCGATGCGAGCCCGCGAGCGTTGAGCGTGCGCAGCCCCTCCTCGTCCTCGACCAGGAGGATGGTGCCCTCGCCGGTGAGGTCGGTGGTGGCGCTGCGCACTTCATCGGCCGCGGGGATGGCACCTGCGATCGCGGGAGAGGTCGTCTCCTGCAACGGCGATGCCTGCACGTCGTCAGCCGCCGCGACGTAACGCGGGAGGAAAATGCGAAAGGTCGTGCCCTTGCCAACCTCGGAGGCGACATAGATGAAACCACCGGTCTGCTTGACGATGCCATAGACGGTCGAGAGCCCGAGCCCGGTCCCTTTGCCGACGTCCTTTGTGGTGTAGAAAGGATCGAAGATCTTGTCGATGATCTCCGGCGCAATGCCGCTGCCGGTGTCTTCGACCTCGACCAGCACATATTCTCCAAGCGGCATTCCCTTGTAGGGACCCGTGATCTCGTCGCCGGCGCCGACATTGGAGGTGCGCAGCGTGAGCTTGCCGCCCTCCGGCATGGCATCGCGCGCGTTGACCGCAAGATTGATGATCACCTGTTCGAATTGGTGGACGTCGGCCTTGACCGGCCACAGATCGCGCACCTGCGGGACCTCGAGCGTCACGTTCTCGCCGATGAGGCGCTTGAGCAGCACGGTGAGATCCGACAGTGCCTCGCCGAGATCGAGCACGACAGGGCGCATGGTCTGCTTGCGCGAGAAGGCCAACAGCTGCCGAACCAGGCTCGCCGCCCGGTTGGTATTCTGCTTGATCTGCATGATGTCCTGAAAGGAGGGATCGGTCGGCTTGTGCGCGTTGAGCAGGAAGTCGGTCGCCATCATGATGGCGCCGAGCAGATTGTTGAAGTCGTGAGCGATATTGCCGGTGAGCCGGCCGATCGTCTCCATCTTCTGCTGCTGGTTGACCTGGTTCTCCAGCGTCTTCTGCTGCGTGGTCTCGAGCGCATACACGATCGCGGCTTCCCGATCGCGCTCGCCCGCTTGCTCGATGGCGGTGACGAAGAAGCTGGCGAAGCGCTCGCCCGCACCCTCGAGCGCGGCGTCGACCGGGGCGATCTCGCTCTGCGCGTCTGCCGCCTTGCGGATCGCGGCTTCCAGCATGCCGCGATCGCGTTCGGCGACCACGGCGAGGATCGAGCGCTGGCCCTCGCCCTTGAACGCCGGATGGAACAGCCGGGCGAAGCGTGCGTTCGAATCCGCAATCCGGCCCTGCTTGTCCACCGTGGCGATCGCCATCGGCGTGTTCTGAAAGAAGCGCATGAAGCGCACCTCGGCGGCGCGCAGCGGGTCGGTGCCGTCGTCGCGTGCGCGGTTGAGGACCAAGGTGCGCGAGGCGCCGGGCGCACCGTCGACCCCGAACGCGACCTTATGGTACAGGCGCGCCGGAACCGGCCGTCCGCTGCGGGTCTTGAGGTCGATATCGAGAATCTCGGTCTTCACGTCGCCCGGCACCGCCGCCAGCGTGGTGAGCAGGGCAGCGCCCTCGCCGGCGACGATGTCCTCCAGCTTGAGGCCCCCGGAGCCGACCTGCGCGAGGTCGTGGTCGAGCCAGCTGGCCAGCGTGGCATTGAGATAGACGACGTTGCCGCTACCCTCGGCGGAGAAGAAGCCGGCCGGCGCATGATCGAGATAATCGATGGCCTGCTGCAATTCCTGGAAGACATTCTCGTGCCGCTCGAGCTCTCGCGTCACGTCGGCGAGCGACCACACCGTGTGGCCGGCTTCGCGTTTGTCGGGGCCGAGCGGACGCACGCGGATGCGCAGCCAGCGCCCCGGCTCGCCCTTGTGCGCCCCCACCCGTACCTCTTCCTGGCCACGGCGCCCCTCGCGCGACGCCTTGAGCAGCCGATAGACCGCTTCCGATACCCCGGGGTCGTCGATGAAGGCGCGCTCGACCGGACGCACGTTATCGGCATTGGCCGCCTCGACCAGACCCATATAGGCGGCGTTGGCGTAGAGCACCCGCCCACGCGCGTCGGTGAGCAGGATCCCTTCGCTGGCATGGTCGACCACGGCCTTGATGAGCGGGCTTGCAGCCTCTGCGCCCGGCATGCGCAGGATGCCGGCGGCGAGCGCGAACAGCAGAAAAACGCCGGCCATGGCAAGCACCGCGAGCAGGGCCAGGAGATAGGGCTCGGCGCGGACCCGACCGAGATACAGGAGGCCGGCGGCCGCCCCCACCAGCACCAGCGCGATGAGAAGCACGAGGCCGATGCTGCCGCCGCCACGGCTCGTGGCGGTCCGGTCGATCGGCACGCGGCTGGTGTCGTCGAGCAGTTGCTGCTGCGTCATGATCGGCTTGGAATCGCCTCCGTCCATCTGGATTCTGAGTGCCCCAGCCCATGCATCGGCGCAAGAGTCTCCTGCCGCCGTCGGTCGCCCGCTCGAGCCCAGGCGGTGTCGGCCGGAATTCCTGGTCGAGCACGACCGCGCCCGGCCAGGAGCGTGATCGGGCGGTATCCGGGCGGGTGCCCTGAGTTCGGACGCTACGTCGTCACTCGTCGGGCATTGCCGCGGAGCGGGACTCGGCGGAAATTGCCGGGTATAGGGTTAATGGCCGGTTAAGGGCCGTGGGTGGGCGCCCCCCAAAAGCCGCCGTTTACCACTCTGGGCTTTGCAACATGCAGGGTGAAAACTTCCGACCTATCTTCCTTAATTCTTTGTTAGTATTCAGGGCGGCCGATATCGTCGCGCGTGTTGACCATTCGGGCAATTCCGATCAACGAGCCGTCTGCAGAGGCGCAGGGAGGTAGAATGGACTTCGACTTATCGAGCCCCGTGCGAGCGATTTTTGCGCTCGTCCTGGTCGTCGGCCTGATCGGGCTGGTGGTGTGGCTGGTGCGCCGGTTCAGCGGCGAGCGGCTCGGCAGTGCCACTGCCCGTGGACGGCAACCCCGCCTCGCCGTGATCGACGCCGCGGCGGTCGACGGGCGACGTCGCCTGGTTCTCATCCGCCGCGACAATGTCGAGCATCTCCTGATGATCGGCGGTCCCACCGACGTCGTGGTGGAGCTCAACATCGTGCGCGCGGCGGCCGCGGTACGCGAACCGCAACCGGTGCGGCCGCCGGCCGCCGCCGACCCGCTGCCGCGCCCTGTTCCGCTCGGCGAGGGCAGCATGTGGCCGCTGCAACCCGAACCGGCGCCGCGGCCCGAGTCCGGCGCCAGGATCGAGCCGGTGGCGCGCGCGGAGCCGCCGCCACGGCCACACCGGGCAACACCGCCGCCGCTGGTCGAGGACCCGGCGCAATGGTCGGAGCCTGAACCGCCGGCACCTGCGCCGCCCCCACCACAGCGCGAGCGCAGGATGCGCGGCGCCGACCCGCTCGCCGGCCTCGCCGAGGAATTGGCGCGCGCGCCGGTGACCCCCGATCCCGGGTCGGGCGAGCAGCAGCCGGTGCGTCAGCCCCCTCGCCGCGAGCCGCGACCCGCTGCGGCCCGCGCCGGCTCCTGCGCCGGCCGCCGAAGCCGAGGTCGCCGCCTCCGCCGACCAGAACCTCGCCGAGATGGCGCAGCGGCTGGAGGCCGCGTTGCGCCGTCCCCCCAGGAGCGAGGACGGACGTACCGCGCCCGCCCGCAGTGCGGACGGAGCCCGCCACGGCGACGACGGAGGATCATGTGCCGGAGCCCCCGGCTTCGCCGCCGCGTGCGACAGTGCCGGCTGAGCCGGCGCGCCCCTCGCGTGGCGAGCCGCGCGCAGGACGCGCCGGCGGCGGCCAGCCGGCACCGCAGCAAAGTCGCTCTACGACAGCCTCGAGCAGGAGATGGCGAGCTTGCTGGGTCGTCCCTCCGGCAAGCCGTGACCGCATTGCGCCCTACGGGCTCGCCACCCGGACCAGCATCTTGCCGAAGTTCCTGCCCTGCAGAAGGCCGAGGAACGCGGCGGGCGCATTCTCGATGCCGTCGACGACGTGCTCGCGATACTTGAGGCGGCCGCTGCGCAGCCATTCACCGGCCTCGCGCAGGAAATCGGCGAGCCGGCCGGCGAAATCCGAGACGATGAAACCGCGCAGCAGGAGGCGCTTGCGCAGCACGGAAACCATGTCGGGCCCGGGCACCGGCGCGGTCGCGTTGTATTGCGCGATGAGCCCGCACACGGGAACGCGGGCGAAATCGTTGAGCAGCGGCCACACCGCCTGCTGCACGGCGCCGCCGACATTCTCGAAATAGACGTCGATGCCGTCGGGACAGGCGGCAGCGAGCCGCTGCGCGAAATCGCCCGCACGATGATCGACGCAGGCATCGAAGCCGAACTCGCCCGCGACGAAGCGGCACTTCTCGGCGCCGCCGGCGATCCCGACGGCGCGGCATCCCTTGATCATGGCGATCTGCCCGACCGCCGAGCCGACGGCGCCCGCGGCGGCTGCGACCACGACCGTTTCGCCCGCCTTCGGCTGGCCGATCTCGGTGAGGCCGACATAGGCGGTCATGCCCGGCATGCCGAGGACGCCGAGCGCGGTCGAGACCGGCGCCGCCTCGGGATCGAGCTTGCGCAGCACGTTGGCGCTCGAAAGCGCGAATTCCTGCCAGCCGCCGAACCCCAGCACGATGTCGCCGACCGCATAGCCCGGGGCGCGGGAGGCGACGATCTCCCCGACCGTCCCGCCGACCATCGGTTGTCCGAGCGCAGCTGGCCTGGCATAGGACTTCGCCGCGCTCATGCGACCGCGCATGTAGGGATCGAGCGAGAGGTAGAGGATGCGCATGAGCACTTCGCCCTCGCCGGGCTCCGGCACCGGCGCCTGCGTCAGCTCGAAGTTGTCGAGGCCGGGCGCTCCGTCCGGCCGGCTCTTGAGCAGGACTTGACGATTGATTCCGCCGGCCATCGGCCTTCTCCTTGGTGATGCGGGGAGCAAGCTGATGTCGGCGGCGGCGCAAGTCAATGCGCGCAAGTCAATGCACGCGCAAATCAATGCACGCGCAAGTCAATGCACGCGCAAGTCGGTGCATCGCTCCAGGTGGCGTCGACGTGGAGTCGGTCACGATGGCGACGGTCGCATCGGGTCGTGCGTGCACGATCGCGCCGCGACCCGCCTCACGCCGTTGCGCCGCCTGATGCGCTCACCAGTAGTCGTAGCACACGTTCACCGGACGCACCTGGTAACCCCACGGCGTCAGCACCGGCACCCAGCGGGTGCACGACCACGCGCCGACCGCGAGCGGCGCCGCGTAAGCCACGCGCCGGACACCGTAGAACGGCCGCGCCACGCGCCACGGACGATGGCCATGCCGGCACGCTCACTCGTCCCGATAGATGCGCTCGCGCCGCTCGTGCCGCTCCTGCGCCTCGACCGAGAGCGTGGCGATGGGACGCGCTTCGAGCCGCTTGAGCGAGATCGGCTCGCCGCTCTCTTCGCAATAGCCGTAGCTGCCGTCCTCGAGGCGGGCGAGCGCGGCGTCGATCTTGGCGATCAGCTTGCGCTGGCGGTCGCGCGCACGCAACTCGATCGCGCGATCGGTCTCCGAGGAGGCGCGGTCGGCGAGGTCGGGATGGTTCTCGTTCTCGGCCTGCAGATGGGCCAGCGTCTCCCTGGCCTCCTTGAGGATCTCCTCCTTCCAGGTGAGCAGCTTGTCGCGGAAGTACTCGCGCTGCCGCTCGTTCATGAAAGGCTCTTTGTCGGAAGGTCGGTAGCCTTTGTTCTTGTCGAGTACGGCGGCACCGTTCTTGGGCGAAGACATTGCAACCCCGTGCGAAACTGACGCGAACCCCTGCTCGCGGGGGGCTTATATCCGCCCGCGCGTTGCCGGACAATAACGGAATTGCGACCGAACGAAGTCGCGCCTGCGGAGAAGGCCTGTGCACTGCGGGAAAGCGCCGCCGTTGCGTTGCGGCAGCCCGCTCGCATGAGCCTGTCGGACGCGTGACTGGGCGTCGAGCGCGCGCCCGCGACGTGCGTTCCGCCGCCCCTCCCGGCTTCGGTACGCGGACAACGAAGGTGCAGCATCATTCGAGGCTGGAAGGCTCCGCTTGCCGCAATGGCGCTCGTCCACGCGGTCGTCGGGCCGGCGGCCGCGCAGGCGCGGCCATCCACCGCGGCGGCGCCGCGATCGGCACCTGCGTCGTCGTTCAAACCACGGCACGGACGATCGAGACGCCGATCGACCTGCGTGCCGTCGGATCGTGCGAGGCCGGCGGCGGCGGGGGAACACGAATTTGCACGGCCGACATCGTTCCCACCGCGGCGGATGTCTTGCTCGACGTCAACGACCGCAGCGGCGAGCCGCGCTGCCTGCGCATGACCGGGGACGATCCCTGCGCGTTCGTGCAGAACGGTCCGGTGCTGTTCCAGTCGGAGCGGCAGCGCCACGCCAATCGTTCAGCGCCGCTTCGGACCGCGTGCGGATGACGGCGCGATCCGCCAGAAACGCGTGCAGCAGGCGACCGCCGATCTTCCCCCGGGTCCGCGGTTCACGTTGACGAGGGGCCGGCTGTTCGACGTGCTCAGGAGCAAGTCCGCCGTCTCGGCACGGCTGGAATGCTCCATGACCGACGGCGATCAGCGCATCTTCCCGATCGTGGGCGAGGCCGACCTGGGTCCTGGCATCGTGTTCGTTTCCAGGAACGCATCCGACCCGACCTTCGATGTTCTCACCTACCGCGTGACGGTGCGCTGACGGCGACGCGCTATGCCGGTGCGTCGGGCGTGAACGTCAGCGCGACGCCGTTGATGCAGTAGCGCAGCCCGGTCGGCGGCGGCCCGTCCTCGAACACGTGGCCCAGGTGTCCGCCGCAGCGCCGGCAGTGCACCTCGGTGCGCGGCACCAGCATGGCGTAGTCCGCCTTGGTGCCGATGGCGTTCGGCAGCGGCCGGTAGAAGCTCGGCCACCCGGTCCTGCTGTCGTACTTGGTGTCCGACGAGAACAGCGGCAGATCGCAGGCGGCGCAGGCGAAGACACCCTTGCGCGTCTCGTGATTGAGCGGGCTCGAGCCCGGGATCTCGGTCCGGTGCAGCCGCAGCACCTCGTATTGCGGCCTGGTGAGCAGCCGCCGCCACTCGCTGTCGCTGCGCTCGATCTCGAACGAGGTGGCGCCGGCCTCGCCGCCCTGCCACCAGCGCAGCCCCACGAGCAGCGCGGCGGCACCGCCACCCGCCGCGATGAGACGGCGATCGATCATCGCTCCTTCTCCTTCGCGCCCCACAGCTCCTCGAGCCGCGCATCGCGCCCGCAACCGGCGCGATAGAAATTGTAGCGCAGCGGATTCTTCAGGTAGTAGTCCTGATGATAGTCCTCGGCCTTGTAGAACGGCCCGGCCGCCACGATCGCGGTCGCGATCGGCTGCTTGAAGCGGGCGGCGACGGCGGCCTTCGAGGCTTCCGCCAGCCGGCGCTGCTCGTCGCCGTGATGGAAGATCGCGCTGCGATACTGGTCGCCGCGATCGCAGAACTGGCGGTCCTTCGCCAGCGGATCGATGTTGCGCCAGAACACGTCGAGCAGCTGCTGGTAGGTCACCCGGGCGGGATCGAACACGATCTCGACCGCTTCGGCGTGGCCGGTGCCCCCTCGCACCACCTCCTCGTAGGCGGGATTGGCGGTGCGGCCGCCGATATAGCCCGAGGTGGTCCCGACCACCCCCGCGACCTTGTCGAAATCGGCCTCCACGCACCAGAAGCATCCGCCGGCGAAGGTCGCGGTGGCGGTCTTCGGCGGCGACGCCCCCTGCCCCGCGGCGGCGGCGGCCAGCAGCAACCAGAGCGCCAGACCGATCCCGAAAGCCCACATGCGATCCTCCCGTCAGGCGTGTCCCCGCACTATACGCCGGCGCGCCATTTCCGCAGCCAACAATTCGTCTCACGATCCTGCGATGCCGGCGTGAGAGTGGGGTCTCGCTGCAATCGAGAGCGTTGGGTCTCGCTGCACTCGACCCAACCTACGATCCATGCACCGTGGTAGTGGTCGGGTCGAGCGCGCTGGCGCGAGATCCGACACCTTGCGCGAGACCCGACATACGATTTATGCACCGTGGCCGGGTCGGAGCGCGCTTGCGGAGCACGAGGCTCGCCGGACGATGCCGCGGCGAGAGGACATGCAATGCGCTTCGAAGGAACCAGCGCCTACGTCGCGACCGACGATCTCAAGGTCGCGGTCAACGCCGCGATCACGCTCGAGCGCCCGCTGCTGGTCAAGGGCGAGCCCGGCACCGGCAAGACCGTGCTGGCGCTCGAGGTGGCGAAGAGTCTCGGCGCGCCGCTGATCGAATGGCACGTGAAGTCGACGACCAAGGCGCTGCAGGGCCTCTACGAGTACGACGCGGTGTCGCGCCTGCGCGACAGCCAGCTCGGCGACGAGCGGGTCAACGACATCCGCAACTACATCAGGCGCGGCAAGCTGTGGGACGCCTTCGTCGCCGAGGCGCGGCCGGTGCTGCTGATCGACGAGATCGACAAGGCCGACATCGAGTTTCCCAACGATCTGCTGCAGGAGCTCGACCGCATGGAGTTCTTCGTCTACGAGACCGCGGAGACGGTCAAGGCGCGGCGGCGGCCGATCGTGGTCATCACCTCCAACAACGAGAAGGAGCTGCCCGACGCCTTCCTGCGCCGCTGCTTCTTCCACTACATCCGCTTTCCCGATCCCGACACCATGCGCGCCATCGTCGAGGTGCACTTTCCGGGCGTCAAGCAGCGCCTGGTCGCGGAGGCGCTCAAGCTGTTCTACGAGATCCGCGAGGTGCCGGGAGTGAAGAAGAAGCCGTCGACCTCGGAGCTGCTCGACTGGCTCAAGCTCCTGCTGGTCGAGGATATCGGCCCCGAGGTGCTGCGCGAGCGCGACCCCAAGAAGCTCATTCCTCCGCTGCACGGCGCGCTGATCAAGAACGAGCAGGACGTGCACCTGTTCGAGCGTCTCGCGTTCATGGCGCGCCGGGAAGGCCGCTGACGCGATCGAATGGTGTCGGGTCTCGCGCGGGGTGTCGGGTCGTCGCGCCAGCGCGCTCGACCCAACCTACACGGTGCATCGTTCGTGGTTCGTGCGTAGGTTGGGTCGAGCTCTTGCGAGACCCAACGCCGCGCACATGCGCGAGAATGGTGTTGGGTCTCGCGCAAGCGCGCTCGACCCGACCTACGACTTCTCCGGGGCGGCCTCGGCCGCCGCGGCGGGGCGACCGGAAGCGGCTCGCCGGCGAGCACCGGGTCGACCGGCAGCTCCTCCGGCGCCGGCTCGACCGGCAGCTGCTCGGGCGGCACCACCGCCCCGATCTCGACTTCCACGCGCGCCGGCTCCTCGCCCGCGCGCAGCACCGCGATCTCGCGCGCGCGCCGATATTCCTGCTCGCGCTGGCGCGACTGCTTCGCCTCGAAGCGCTCGCGCGCATTGAACCACCAGTAGTAGGCCTGCATGGCGGCGCGGCCCAGGCGTCCGCCCGCCCACACCAGCTCGAACGGCGCGAACAGCCGCCAGCCGTCGTCGCCCTCGACGATCGCCTGCGCCAGCAGCACGCCCGCCATGGCGGTGGTGTTGAGGCCGTGGCCGCCGAAGCCGCTGGCGAGCCACAGCCCCGGCGCCAGCTCGCCGATCTGCGGCATCCGGTGCAGCGGGTTTCCGAGCACGCCCGACCAGACGTGCTCGACCTCGACCTCGCCCAGCCGCGGATAGAGGGCGGCGATGTCGGCGGTCATCGCCTTGAGCAGGCGCCGGGGATCGGTCTCCCAGGTGGTGGCTTGACCCGACCACATGAGCCGGTCGGCGCCGACCACGCGATAGTGACTGTTGGAGAGGTCGGTGTCGCTCACGGCGCCGCGATAGCCGATCGCCTCGGCGAGCCGCGCCCCCAGCGGCGCGGTGACCAGCACATAGCGCCCACACCGGGATCAGCGTGCCGACGATGCGCGGCACCAGCGTGCCGAGATGGACGTTGCACGCCAGCACCATGTGGGAGGCGCGCACCCGCGCCGACGGTGTGGCGATGCGCTTGCGCACGCCGTCGACGTCGATCGACAGCGCCGGCGTGTCCTCGAAGATGCGCGCGCCCGCCGCCTCCGCCGCCTGCGCCAGGGCGAGCGCGTAGTTGAGGGGATGGATGTGGAAGGCCCGCGGCAGGTGCATGGCGTGGAAGTAGTGGTCGGTCTTGAGCACCGCGCGTACGCGCTCGGTCGACCAGCCCTCGACCTCGGCGCCCAGCCGACCGTAGAGCTCGAGGTCGGCCATCATCTCGTCGCCGCGGTCGACCTTCGACACCTTGAGCCAGCCGGGAAGCGGGGCGACCCCCGGCATGTCGGCCTCGGCGATGCTGGTGCGCACGTACTCGAGACCCATCTCGGACAGCGCCCACAGCGCCTTGGCGTGATCGATGCCGACGCGGGCCACCACCCGCTCCATGGATTCGGCGAAGCCGGGCAGCACGAAGCCGTCGTTGCGTCCGGACGCATTCCAGGCGAGCCGGCGGCCTTCCAGCACCGCGACCGACCAGCCGCGGCGCGCGATCTCGCGCGCGGTGGTGAGCCCCGCGAGCCCGCCGCCGATGACACAGACGTCGACGTCGAGGTCGAAGGTGAGCCGCCCGTGCGCCGCCGTCGGCACCATCGTGGCCGTGTACCAGGTCGGCTCGTAGCTTGCCGGCTCCACCGCGTTCACGGTTCATCCTGTCGGTATCGGGGATCGATCGCCCGCCATCAGTAATCAGACATCGACCGCCCGGCAACGGACGGCGGCAACGCACGGCAGCGCACGGCGCGGGGCGGTCATCGGTCGCGGCCGCGGCATCCCCGCGGCATCCTTTCGGACTATGATTCCCGTTTCGTGCTGCTAGCATGCGGTCTCGCAGGTCGGCATCGCGGCGCCGGACGGGGAGTTGCCGGCCGCCGGTCGGCGAGACCGGCTTGCGACCGCCCGATTGCCGCCAGCCATGCGCCTGATCCTGCTGCGACATGCCAAGTCCGAGAAGGCCGAGCCCGGCGCCGGCGACCGCGAGCGCCGGCTCAATGCGCGCGGGCGCGACGATGCGGCGGCGATCGGCGCCTATCTCGAGCGCCACCGGCTCCTCCCCGACCTGGTCGTCATTTCGACCGCGCAGCGCACCCGCGAGACCTGGGACCGCCTGTGCGCGGCGCTGTCGCGCCCGCCGGGCGCGCGCTACGACGATCGCCTCTACAATGCCGGGGCGGATGCGATCATCGCCGTGGCGAAGGAGACCGCGCCCGCGGTCCGCGCGCTCATGGTGATCGGGCACAACCCCGGCCTGCACGACAGCGCGCGGCTGCTGATCGCATCGGGCGACGTCGAGGAGCGCGAGCGGCTCGCCGAGGGGCTTCCCACCAGCGGCCTGGCGGTGATCGATTTCGCCGGCAAGGACTGGCGCAAGCTGCATCCCCGCGGCGGACGCCTGGAGCGCTTCGTGACCCCGCGCTCGCTGGCGCAGGCCGACCGGGCATGAGCACGCCCGGCTCCCTGCGAGCCGGCACGCAGAAGGGACGCTGCCATGTACAGGAGGATCCTGGTTCCGATCGATCTCGCCGATCCCGATCTCGCCAAGCCGGCGGTCACCGCCGCGCTGATGATGGCGCAGTCGCAGGGCACGATCCGGCTCGTCAACGTGCTGCCGCTCACGCCGGTGATGCTGGCCGAGTACGTGCCGCCCGATTTCGAGCTGCAGCAGCGCAAGACCGCCGAGGATGCGCTCTCCATCATCGTCGGGGAGACCGGTCTCGACCGCACGCGGGTGTCGGCGACGGTGCGCCAGGGCGGCATCTACCAGGAGATCCTCGAGGAGGCGGGCAGCATCGACGCCGACCTGATCGTGATGAGCTCGCACCGGCCGCAGCGGCATGCCGTGCGCACCTATTTCCTCGGCTCCAATGCCGGCCACGTGGTGCGCTACGCCCGCTGCTCGGTGCTGGTGGTGCGCAACTGAAACGGCACCGCCTTGCGGCACGCAGGGTCGCGCAACGGTGCCCGGGAATCCTGCCACGGCAATGAGCCGCCACGCTGCATTTTCGCTGCATTTTCAGCGGGGCGCCCGCTCCCGTTGGGTTCGTTTGGCCGACACGACTCGAACCGGCAGCGTCCCGCAACGCGCGTTGGGTTCGTTTGGCCGACGCGACTCGGCGCCCGCAAAATAACGGTGAACGGGATGGCGCTCCGGAGCCGCGCTCGCGCGTTTGCGTCTCACGATGTCAGACAGCCCGCTGCCCGCGCTCCGGGGCAGCATTCCTCGTTCCCGCGGAGCCCGGCACCCGGGTGTCGACCGTGTCCTTCCTCCGACCCGATGCAAGGGGCGGCGGAGCGCCGACCGGCGCAATCCTTCCTTGTCGCGATGTCGACGGCGCGACCGCGCACCTTCTGATCGGTGCGCTCGCCGTGCGGCGCTCCACCTCGGCCGTCGCCGCGCTCCGCCGGCGGGATCGCCTCCGGATGGCGCCCCTCGATGAGCGCGGCAACGATCTCCTAGGCCATCGCGATATGTAGTCAATATAAATCTGCACATCGTGTTGAATTGCTCGAGTCCGGTGCCGGGTCGAGTCGACGGTGACTTGACGTTGTTGGGTCTCGCGCAAGCGCGCTCGACCCACCTACCCGCCCATGGCGCCACCACGGCGCACGGGTCGACGTGCATGGGCCGTAGGGCCGTAGGTTGGGTCGAGCGTAGCGAGACCCAACACTTTGCGAAGGTCGCGGACTTCGCACCGCGCGTGCTAATGTGCTGTCTCTAACGGTCGTGTCCCGGCTGCGGTGCAGCGCGAAGCTCTTGCGGAGCGCTGCAGCGCTGAGCCGGGACCGTTCCAGCGGCGGAGTTTGTACCGGTCCCGGTTCTGCAGCGCACCACTTCGTGCTGCGCTGCGCCCGGGACACGTGCGATGTGGATGCGCGCAGGGAGTGCGCGCATGACGGGGGAGAGACCGAGTCGACCTGATCGGAAACGCTCTTTTCCGCAAATCGAGGGATCATCGGCATGGCGGCGGCGCGCACACCCTGGTGGGCATGGGCCTCCCCCGTGGCGGCGTGGGCGATGCTGGCGCTGGCGCCCTTCGCGGGCGGCGGCCTGTTCGACGCCGCTGCCGCCGCCGCCCTGATCGCCACCGTGTTCGCGGCCGTGCACCACGCCGAGGTGGTGGCGCACCGCACCGGCGAGCCGTTCGGCACGCTGGTGCTGGCCGTCGCCGTCACCGTCATCGAGGTGGCGCTGATCGTCTCCGTCATGCTCTCGGCGCCCGAGGCCAAGGCGGGGCTCGCGCGCGACACCGTGTTCGCCGCCGTCATGATCGTGTGCAACGGCATCGTCGGGCTGTGCCTGCTGTGGGGCGGCGCGCGCCATCACGAGCAGGGCTTCCAGGTGCACGGCGCCAGCGCGGCACTGGCGGTGCTGGCCGCGCTCACCACGCTGACCCTGGTGCTGCCCAACGTCGCCACCACGGTGCCCGGGCCGCAGTTCAGCACCTCGCAGCTCGTGTTCGCCGGCATCGTCTCGCTGGTGCTCTACGGCTCGTTCGTGTTCGTCCAGACGGTGCGGCACCGCGACTATTTCCTGGCCGCGGACGGCGGCGACGCCGACGCGCACGCGCCGCCGCCCTCCAACCGGACCGCCCTCGTCAGCGCCGCCCTGCTGGTCGCCGCCCTGGTCGCGGTGGTGGGCCTCGCCAAGGCGCTCACCCCGACGGTGGAGGCCGCGCTCGCCCGCCTCGACGTGCCAAAGGCGGTGGTGGGGATCGTCATCGCGACGCTGGTGCTGCTGCCCGAATGCCTGGCGGCGCTGCGGGCGGCGCGCGCCAACCGGCTGCAGACCAGCCTCAACCTGGCGCTCGGATCGGCGCTCGCCAGCATCGGCCTGACCATCCCGGCGGTCGCGGTGGTCTCGATCGTGCTCGGCCGGCCGCTCGAGCTCGGGCTCGGCGACAAGGACCAGGTGCTGCTGGCGCTCACCCTGCTGGTCGGCGTGATCACGCTCGGCACCGGCCGCACCACCGTGCTCCAAGGCATCGTGCACCTCGTGATCTTCGCGGTGTTCCTGTTCTTCGCGGTGGTGCCGTGAGGATCGGAAGACGGTCGGGCGGCGAGCCGGCCGACGGCGGCCAGCGACCGCGAGCGGCTAGGACTCGTCCGGATCGGTCGGGCGAACGACCAGCTCGAATGCGCTGCCGTCGCGCAGCCGCACCGACGCGAAGTGTCGGACATCTCGCGTCGCGAGCCGGCGGATGCTCAGATCTTCGGCCAGCACCACGATGGAGGCATCGACCAGGCCGAGCCCGAGATCCCCGTAATGCCGGTCGATCTCCATGGCTCGCACGAGCTGCCCGAGCGTGGGCGGGGCGTATGTGAACGCGCCGTGCGCGAGATCGTGCATGAACGCGCTCATCGCCGGTCGCCGGTCGCGAAGGAAGTAGTCGACCTCCGCCAGCACCAGGCCTGGAACATAGCGTGCGCGCGCGCGGTCGATGGCGGATCGAAAGGGCCGGTGGTCGGGCGCAGCGCTGGCAATGTAGTCCAGCAGCGCGCCGGTATCGCAGATCAACGCAGCCGTGCTAGCGACGGCCACCGAACAACTCGCTCTCGTCGCCGCGCTCGGACAGCGAGCGAACGATTCCCGCACTTCTCGGCCTGGGATGGCGACGGTACTGCTCGAGCACGGGCGCGAGCTGCCGGCGGATGAATTCCGAACGCGACACCCCGCGCTCCCGCGCCGCGCGCGTGAGCAGCCGATCGGCCTCCAGGTCGAGCGCGATCGTGGTCGCCTTCTTTCTCCTCGAGAGTGCCATATAAGTAATATGACTCGACGCGGGCTCCATGGTCAAGGCGCGGGAGCGGGCGCGGACGGCGCGGACCGCGCCATTGCACTGCCGCGGCACCGCGAGCTCTCGCCCGGCGTCGCCCGCAAGATCGCCAGGGACGCCAACTGGAAAGATTGAGCCATGAGCAACACGACACGTTTCATCGCGCTGCTGGACGACAAGCCCGGCGCCTACGGCGTGGTATTCCCGGATCTTCCCGGCTGCACCGCCATGGGGCGCACGCAGGACGAGGCGATCGCCAACGCTACGAAGGTCGCGCGCGAGTGGGGCGAGGCAGTCCGCGAAACCAACAATGGACGCCTGCCGCGTCCGCGCCCGGCCGAGGTGCTGCGCAAGGATGCCGACACGGCGGCGGCGCTGGAGGAAGGAGCGATCATGGTGATCGTGCCGGTGATCTTCGACGCCGGCCGTCCCGCCAGGGCGAACATCTCGCTCGATGCCGGCCTGTTGCAAGCGATCGACGAGGCCACCGAGGCGCGCGGGCTGACCCGCTCGGCGTTCATCGCCAGTGCAGCACGGGAGAAGATCACGGCGGCGGCCGCGGCCGACCCCGACAACCCGCCGCTCACCGACGCATTCTGGGAGCGTGCCAGACCCATGGATCTCGAGCGCCTGCGCGGCTAGCGCGGGCCACAGAAGGCGCGCCCATGCTCGAGCCCACAGGCTTCAATGAGGCCGCGGCAATTTTCGCCGCGGAAGTCTGACATCGCCGCGCCTCGCCGATCTCGGCGTGCCGCGCCGCGCCAGGACGCCGACTGGCACGCGTTCCTCGCGCTCGTCATCGCGCCGCATCCCGCGCTCACGCCGGCGCAGGCGCGCGCGATCGCCGTCGACTACGGCATCCGCGGCGGCGCCGCCACGATCAAGGTGCGGCGCGCGCTGCTGTTCTACGCGCTGCGGCGGCTCGGCCTCGACGTTCCGCCGGACGCGCGGCCGGCGCACGAGCAGCACATCGTGCTGGTCAACCGCGCCGAGGTGGAAGCGGCGCGCGGCGCCGGCGGTGCGGCCGACACCTGACCGGCGCCCCCCACCCTGACCCTCCCCCGCAAGCGGGGGAGGGAACCCAGAGGCACCGCCCGTCGCGCTCCGCAACGCTCGCAGCGTCACGTCTCTTGTGTAGCAAGCAAGCCGTAGATGGCCGGCCATGACGGCCGATCGATCTCGATTCCAGCGGAATCCGCTTCAGCTGCCCGGCACTAGGTGGCGCGGCAGCGCGTCCGGCCGGTAGCGGGCGGGCCGGTTGCGGCGGAAGAAGTCGCCGCTCTGCCAGAGGAGGAATGCGAGGAAGCCGCCGACCAGGGCGGCGCCCGTCCACTGGCGGGTCGCCAGTGCATGCACGGCGAGCGCCGCCAGCGCCGCGGCGGCGGCGACGAACACGGCGAGCCCCGGCCAATAGAGCAGCGGCGGCGAGCCGGCGTCGAACGACGCGGCGCTGCCGGCGGCGGCGAGGCGCGCGTGCAGCGCGCGCACGAAGGCGCCGTAGGCCTCGTCCTGGACGGCCTGGTCGAGCACGCTGCGCCAGGAGGCCGACGCGATCGAGAGCCGGGGACCGTCGGCCGGCCACACCTCGGTCAGGAAGCGGCGCGACTGCATGGTCTGCGGCCGGAACGACAGCCGCACGCGCACGATGCGCGCATAGGGCACGCGTCCGTGGTGGCGGCCCATGCGCCATTCGAGGCCGTCCGCGCGCAGGCGGAACTCCCACGCCGCGCCCATCAGCGAGGGCTTGTACAGGTAGACCGGATCGCCGGGGACGATCGCTTGCGCGTCGGTGTCGGCGTCGATGTCCATCACCGCTCCACGAGAGTGTCGGGTCTCGCAAGGGCTCGACCCAACCTACGGATTACTACGGATTATGCACCGTCGTAGGTTGGGTCGAGCGCGTTGGCGCGAGACCCAACGACCGGCGCGAGCACCATGTCGTTGGGTCTCGCAAGGGCTCGACCCAACCTACCGATCCGGTGCCAGCCGGTCGACGCGCCGCAACTGCGGAAACGCCCACATCCATACCAGCATCACCACGACGGTGCCGAGCCCGCCGATCAGCGCGGAGGGGACGGCGCCGAGCCAGGCGGCGACGACGCCGGCACGGAACTCGCCGAGCGTGCCGGAGGAGCCGGTGCACAGCGCGTTGACCGCCATTACGCGGCCGAGCATCTCGTTGGGCGTGCGCAGCTGGATGAGCGACTGGCGGATCACCACGCTCACCGCATCGCAGGCGCCGTACACCATCAGCGCCAGGCAGGAGAGCGCGACCGAGGTGGAGAGGGCGAAGACGATGCTGGCGAGCCCGAACATCCCGACCGCCGCGAACATGACGGTGCCGGCACGGCCGGCGATGGCGCGGTTGGCGAGCACGACCGAGGTCGCGAGCGCGCCGACCGCCGGCGCCGAGCGCAACAGCCCGAGCGCCCACGGTCCCGCCACCAGGATGTCGCGAGCATAGATCGGCAACAGCGCGGTCACGCCGCCGAGCAGCACCGCGAACAGATCGAGCGAGATGGCGCCGAGCACGATCGGATTGCCGCGGATGTAGCGGAAGCCGGCGAACACGGTGGCGAGCGTGATCGGCCGTTTCTCTTGCCGGCGCGCCGCGGTGCGCAGGAGGCCGACCAGGACACCGGCCGCCACGAACATGAGCGCGCAGGCGGCGTAGACCACCTGCGGGCCGAGCGCGTACATGAGGCCGCCGAGCGCAGGCCCGCAGATGACGGCGGTCTGCTGCGCGGTGGCGGAGGCGGCGATGGCACGCGGCAACAGCGGCGCCGGCACCACGCCGGGAAGCAGCGCGTGCATGGTCGGGATCTCGAACGCACGCGCGCTGCCGGAGAGAAACAGGATCGCGAGCATGGCGTCGCGCGAGAGCGAGCCGCGCGCGGTGCCGACGGCAAAGAGCAGCGCCGCGAGCGCCTTGCCGGCCTGGCAGACGGCGGCGACGAGGCGGCGGTCGACGCGGTCGAGCACCTGGCCGGCGACGACCGACATCGCAATGAGCGGAAGAAACTGGACCAGGCCCACGAGCCCGAGATCGAGCGGGTCGCCGGTGAGATCGTAGATCTGCCAGCCGACCGCTACGCCCTGCATCATGAAGGCGCCGTTGGTGAAGGTGCGCGCCAGCCAGAACAGCACGAACGAGCGCTGGCGGGTCAGGCGCCGGGAGGTGACGTCTGGCATGAAATCCCGGACCGAGGTGTCCGCCGACAGGTTAGCGCAGATTGCGGCGCGGCGCGTTGGTCGGCGCGCCCTCGACGCTGGCGTCGCGCCCCCCGCAAGAGCGCGGGGGAGGGAGCGTGCCGAGCGCCCGGCGCGCGCCGTGCTTCACGATATCAGCTGCCGAGAGAGACCACGCCGTCGCCCCGGAACGCACCGGACCATTGCATCACGATATCACGTGCCGGGACAGGCCGGCCGCCGCGGCCGAACCCACTTCTTTCGCCACATGCCATCTGATAACCATTCCGCCGGGCTTGAAGAATCCGCAATGATTCGCGACACCCATGACGAGGAAGCGGGCAGCCGGAGTAACTTCTCCCTTGCCTCCCTGCCGGCACCGGGAGCGGGCGTGCGTCGGCGCCGGTGAGGCCAACACGAGGGTCCCATGATGAGCCATGCCATTCGCGCCGTCAGCGTGGCGGGTGTTCTCGCAGTCATGGCGGCCTGCTCCGCCCCATCCGCACACGCGGCACCGTTCGACGGCCCATGGAGCGTGCTGGTCGTCACCCACAGCGGCGCCTGCGACCCGGCGAACCGCTTCGGCATCATGATTCGCGACGGCATCGTGCAATACATGGGCGCCGGCGCGGTGAGCGTCTCCGGGCGCGTCTCGCCCTCGGGCCGGGTCAGCGTGAGCGTGTCGAGCGGCGGCCAAAGCGCCAACGGATTGGGACGGCTCGCCGACGGCCGCGGCAGCGGAACCTGGCGCGGCCGCGGCAATACCGGGACCTGCGCCGGCGTGTGGAGCGCGAGCCAGGGCTGATCCCTCGAGGTCACCGCGAGCCGGGTGGGCGGGCGGGCGGACGCCTCACAAATGCTGTAGTCCTGTCGGAATGCCGCGGCCCTAGTCGGCGGTGTCTTTGACGTTCCGATCAGTCTCGCGGCGGTTCCGTCATCGGAACGTCAAAGACAAAACCGCACTAGCACCATAGACTTGCTAGTGTCCCTTTGCTTCCGACGTTCGCACTCGAGCGTGCTGCAATGTGAAGCGAACGTCGGAAGCGGGACACTAGCCTTAGACAGACTAGTGCCCCGAACCCGAAGCTCGTACAACCGTGCCGCAAATCCGAATGCGGAGAGCGACATTGCACATGCTGCGCATCTTCCTCGCCGCCACGGTGGTGACGGCCTGCTCCGTCCTCGTCGCGTCGCCGCCGCTCGAGTGGGCATCCGCGCACGCACAGGTCAAGCAGGCGAAGAAGAAAGCGGAAAAGAAGAGGCCGCCGTCGAAGGACGCGCAGAAGGATCAGCAGGAGCGCACCGAGTTCACCGCCGAGGAGCTGGAGACCGCGGTCGTTGCGGGCATCGCCGACGCGCGCGCGTGGGGGGATTCCGAGAAACCCTTCGCACGCCTGTTGCCGCAGGCGAGCGGCCCGTGGCTGGCGATCTCGGGCGGCGGATCGGCCGGCGCATTCGGCGGCGGGGTGCTCACCGGCTGGACCGAGTTGGGCAAGCGTCCGGAATTCGCCATGGTCACCGGGGTGAGCATCGGCGCGCTCATCGCCCCGTACGCTTTTCTCGGACCGGGCTACGACGAGGCGGTGCGCAAGAACTTCACCACCATCAGCGCGGCCGACATCTTCGAGGATCGCATGTCGCGCGACAGCCTGTTCGACTACTGGCCGCTCAAGCGCCAGATCGAGCAGAACGTGACCGGCAAGCTGCTGGCGGAGATCGCCGCCCAGCACGCGCGCGGCCGCCGCCTGCTGGTCGCCACCACCAGCCTCGATGCGGGGCGCCGCGTGGTGTGGAACATGGGAGCGATCGCCGCGCGCGGCGACCAGCGCGCGATCGAGCTGTTCCGCGCGATCCTGCTGGCGTCGTGCAGCATCCCCGGAATTTTCGCGCCGGTCGCAATCGAGGTGGAGGCGAACGGAAGAAAATTCCAGGAAATGCACAGCGACGGCACGTTGACGGCGCCGTTCTTCGTCGTTCCGGAGTCCATGCTGTCGGCGGGCGGCACGTCGCGTCCGCCGTTCAGCGAGCTCTACGTCATCGTGAACTCGAAGCTCGGCCCCGAGTTCTACATGACCGACCGCAGCATCGCCGGCGTGCTCGGCCGCTCGATCGCAGTCGCGCTGACGCAGGCGCTGCGGGCGGAGCTGATGCTGGTCCATGCCGCGACGCGACGGCACGGGATCGGGCTGCACATCGCCCATGTCGACGCCGCATTCAACCATCCGGCGCGCGGTCCGTTCGACGGCAAGTACATGCAGGCGCTGTACGAGTTCGGCGTCGCGGCGGGCAAGAAGGGCACCGCCTTCGATGACGCCCTGCCCGAGGTCATCATCCGCGGCGCCAACGACGCGAGATAGCTTCCCGCGTCGCGCCCGGCGCCCCCACCCCAGCCCTCCCCCGCAAGCGGGCGCAAGCGGGGGAGGGAGCGGGGATCAGGTCTTGCTCTGCGAGCGCGGCGCCGTGAACCAGACCGCGATCTTCCACGCCACCCAGAACATCAGGAAGTAGAGGGCGATGAACGTCACCAGACCGGTGTAGGGAGAGAACACCTGCTCGGCCAGCAGGCCGAGGCCGACGGAGACCGCCTGGCAGACCAGCAGGACGACCAGAAACATGACCAGGAGGTTCATGGAGCAGCCCCTTTGCGTCGTGCACGCGCTCGACGAAAGTCTCCCCAACGCAGCCGCCCGCGATCAACCATTGCGAGACGATCGGTCGCGCCCGCAGCGACCGGCGTTATGTCGCAGCCCGCCGACTGCCGCGGTCGGCGTTCGCGTGCGGCCGTGCACCGCGATCCCGCCGCTGCGATGTTGCGCACAAGCTACGACCATAACGTCATTTGAACCAACTGCGCGCATGCCGCGACTAACCGAGTGGCGCACAAGAAATCCGCGTTCACTGCCGTCAAGCCCGGGATCAGGGGGCGGCGCCCGGCAGGAGACAGGAAGGGGCAACAATGACTTATTCCCGCATCTTCGGGCGCGGCGCGGCAGTGGCCACGCTCGCGCTCGCGGTCGCGCTGCCGGCATTTCGCGCGGCCGAGGCCGTGCCCGGCTACGACGGCGTCTGGAGCGTCGTGATCCTCACCAAGACCGGAATCTGCGATACGTCCTATCGCTATCCGATCCGCATCACCAACGGTACGATCGGGAACGCGGGCAATACCAGCGTCAACATCACCGGCAAGGTCGGCAAGAACGGCGCGCTGGTGGTGACCGTCAACACCGGCGACAAGAGCGCCACCGGCACCGGCCGCCTGACCGGCAAGACCGGCAGCGGATCGTGGAGCGGCGGCAACGGCGCCTGCGAGGGCGTCTGGCAGGCCGAGCGCCGCGGCTGAGCCGGTAGAGCCGCTACCTCCGCTCGACGTCATGCGCGTCCCCGGACTTGATCCGGGGATCGTCCCGCGCCTCGTCTTGCGGCCCCCGCTGCAGGCATCACGGCATGCAGGCCAAGCGCGATCCTCCTTCCGGCGAGCTGCCGCGGCCGCTCATTCATGCCACCGCGCTTACCTGCGGGGTGCTGGCGGCCATGGCCCTGCAGATCTACCTCGCACGCTCCGGCTTCGACCTGCTCAGCCTGGGGCGGACCGTGCTCTCCGGCGCCGCGCCGCAGCTGCGCTCGGCAGGCCCCTGGTGGGGAATCGCCGGCCTCGCCTTCATCGTGGCGGGGGCGACCGCCGCGGCGCTCACCCGCCTCCCCCCGCCCTGGCACCGGTTCCGCCTGCTGCGCTGGGCAGCCGGCGCCGGCATCGTGCTCCTGCTCGCCGATATCGGACATTCGGCCACGGCCCCGAAAGAGGCGGGCGCAGCAGCCAATCTGGCGGTGAACCTGGGCGCGCTCGGCGTCGCGGCGCTGATGGCGATGCTCGGCTCCTTTATCACGGCCGGGCGCCGCTGAGGGGGGCGCGACACGCGCAGGACGCGAGCGCGGTCGCAACCATCGATTGCATGGCCTCCCGCCGCCTCGCATTTCCAATAGCGGCCCGCCGGCAAACAAATACCGGATTCGGTCGAACCTAATCACGGCTGGGGACACTAATCGTCAAACGGCGGTGCGCCCGTGGGGTGAAGCCGCCGCAAACCCGGCAGTGCGGCGTCCGGCATGCAACAAAACGCGGAGACCTCCATGACGTCGTTCGCCGATTACGCGCCGGCCGCGGTCGGCGAGCGGCGCGAGCCCTCTCCCTGGGTGGCGGGACTGCTGACGGTGCTCACACCCGGCCTTGGACACCTCTATATCGGTCAGCCCAGGCGCGGGCTGCTGTTCTTCGTCCTGGTGATGATCGCGGACACGCTGCTGATGTTCGCGATGATGGGCGTGCTGGCACGCTTCTGGATGTTCGCGGTGAGCCTGGTGCTGCTGCTCGGGCTGTGGCTGTTCATCCTGATCGACGCCACCGTGCGCGCCTACCGCATGGCGGACTACACGCCGAGGCCCTACAACCGATGGCAGGTCTACGCCGGCGTTTTCGTGCTGGCCTGGCTGATCACCGCCATCCCCTGCCTCTATGCCGCCTACGCGCAATCCCAGGGGCAGCTCGGATATTTCCGCGCCGTGGCCGCCAGCATGGCGCCGACGGTGCGCAACGGCGAGTATCTGCTGGCCGACGCCACGTTCTATCGCAGCCGGCAGCCGAGCCGCGGCGAGGTCGCGGTCTACGTGCATCCCAAGCAATCGCACCTGCACAATATCAGGCGCATCATCGCGATCGAGGGCGACCGCGTCGCCGTCAAGGGCGGCCGCGCGATCGTGAACGGAATGGCGGTCGAGGAACCCTATGTCGACGCCGGCCCGGCGCAGGCGGCGTTCGCCGACATGAGGGAAGCCAGGGTTCCGGCCGGGCACGTGTTCGTGCTCGGGGACAATCGCGCCTCCAGCATCGACAGCCGCGACGGGGCGGCGCACGGAATGGTCCCGACCGCCAACCTGGTCGGGCGCGTCACCGACATCGCGTTCTCCAACCACCTGGCCCGCATGGGACGGTGGATCGGCACGCCGAGCAAGCTCTGACGCGCGGCGCGGCTTCCGCGTACTTCGCTTCGACAATCATGACGCGATGACGAACCGTGCGTGCCGGCGTGCTGGCGACGATCGCCGCGGCGATTGCGCACGCCCCCACCCTGTCCCTCCCCCGCAAGCGGGGGAGGGAACGCCGAGGCACCGCCCGTCGCACTCCGCAACGCTCGCAACGCTCCGCAACGCCCGGCGCCGAGGGTGCGGCCGGCTCCCTCCTGCCGAGGGTGCGGCCGGCTCCCTCCCCCGCTCGCGGGGGAGGGCTGGGGAGGGGGCGCCGAGCGGTACGAACCGGGTAGATCCCCGACAAATTAGACCGGGAGGATTGTCGACAGAACGCGCGCTACCGCACCAGCTCCCGCATCGCCCGGTCGAGCCCCTCGAGCGTGAGCCCATACATCCGCCCGCCCACGAGCTCGCGCATGACGCGGATCGACTGGGTGTGGTCCCAATCATTCTCGGGCACCGGATTGAGCCAGACGCAGGCCGGGTAGGTGCGCACCACGCGCTCCATCCACACCGCCCCGGTCTCCTCGTTGTAGTGCTCGACCGAGCCGCCGGGTGCCATGATCTCGTAGGGCGACATCGCGGCGTCGCCCACGAAGATCACCTTGTAGTCGTGCGGATAGGTGTGCAGCACCTCCCAGGTCGGGGTGGTGCCGTCGAAGCGCCGGCGGTTCTCCTTCCACACCCGCTCGTACAGGCAGTTGTGGAAGTAGAGATGCGCCATGTGCTTGAACTCGGCGCGCGCCGCGGAGAACAATTCCTCGGTGGCCCCGACGTGCCAGTCCATCGAGCCGCCGACGTCGAGGAACAGGAGCACCTTCACGGCATTGTGCCGCTGCGGCCGCATCAGGATGTCGAGGTAGCCCTTGTGGGCGGTGCCCTTGACGGTGCCGTCGAGATCGAGCTCGTCGGGCGCGCCGGTGCGGGCGAACCGGCGCAGGCGGCGCAGCGCGAGCTTGATGTTGCGGGTGCCGAGCTCGACCCGGTCGTCGAGGTCCCTGAACTCGCGCCGGTCCCAGACCTTCACCGCGCGGAAATTGCGGTTCCGCTCCTGGCCGATGCGCACGCCTTCCGGGTTGTAGCCCCAGGCGCCGAACGGCGAGGTGCCGGCGGTGCCGATCCATTTCCTGCCGCCCTGATGACGGGCCTGCTGCTCGCGCATGCGCTGGCGCAGCGTCTCCAAGAGCCTGGCGAGACCGCCCATGGCCTCGATCTGCCGCTTCTCCTCCTCGGTGAGATACTTCTCCGCGAGCTTCTCGAGCCATGCGGCCGGGATCTCGCCGGCGAGCGCCTGCTCCAGCGAGGCGAGGCCCTTGAAGACATGACCGAACACGCGGTCGAACTTGTCGAGGTTGCGCTCGTCCTTCACCAGAGCGGCGCGCGAGAGGTAGTAGAAGTCCTCCACCCTGCGGCCGGCGAGGTCCTGCTCCATCGCCTCGATCAGCGTGAGATACTCGCGCAGCGTCACCGGGACGCCGGCCGCCTTGAGCTCGTGGAAGAAGGTGACGAACATGGCGCGGCAACATAGCGCGGGGGGCATCGTGGCGGCTACGACCTCGAAGCAATCATGACGGCGCGTCTGCCGCACAGCGCCGAGGCTATCCTCGATATCCGCAAGATCGATGACTATTGCCTGAGCCTGTCGCACCCGCGCGGCCGGCACAAGGCTCGGGTATTCCGCGAGGCCCTCAACCTTCAACTTAGCGACGCAGCATGGCTGCGAGATGCTCTGCTTGAAGCCGCACGCTCCGGCGAGGCCACCCAAGATTGCGGCGGACGCGTGGGGGACCCATTGGCGCCTCGATGCGACCATCAGGCGACAAGGAAAGAGCGCTGTAGTAAGAACAATCTGGATGGTGCGAACCGGCGAGAGCGTGCCGAGGTTCGTCACGTGCTGGGTGCTATGATGAAGGCGAAAAAGGGCGCAAAGAGCGAAGGGCCGTCCCTATTGGACGTGGTGGCATTGCTGACGGACCTTCCTGCGCAGCGGCTTGCGCGCGGGCAGGTCGGCACAATTGTCGAGCAACTCGACGACAAGACCTTGCTCGTGGAGTTCAGCGACGACCAAGGTCGCGCCTACGCGGTCGCGCCCTGCCCGCGGGCAGACCTGCTGATCCTGCATTACGTCCCGGAGGCGGCCTGATCATCGAACGGAACCGTCACGCAGGCCGCAGCGTGCCCCGGCGCACGTCGTCTTCCGGAGCGGCGCGCGAGAGGTCGTCGCGGCACCATAGCGCGGGGGGCATCGTGGCGGCTACGACCTCGAAGCAATCATGACGGCGGCGGCGCGCATGGCCGCAGCGCTCGCGGCAACGCTCGTCCTGCTGGCGCCGGCGCTGTGGAACGGCTTCCCGCTGCTCGAGCACGACACCGGCGGCTATCTCGCGCGCTGGTTCGAAGGCACCCTGGAGGTCAGCCGCTCGACCGTCTACGGCCTCTTTCTGGCGGCGCTCGCCCGGCCCGATTTCTGGCCGGCGATCGCCGTGCAGGCGGGGCTGACGGTGTGGGTGCTCGCGCTCATCCTGCGCGCGCATGGGCTGGGCCGGCCCCTCGTCCTCGCGGCCACCACGGCGCTGCTGTCGATCGCAACCACGCTCGCCGTCCTGGCATCGAGCCTGCTCACCGACGTTTTCGCCGGGCTCGGCGTGCTCGCCCTCCACCTCGTGGTGATGCGGCGCGATGCGCTCGCCGCCTGGGAGCGTGCGGGGCTGATCGCGCTCACCGCATTCTCGGCCGCCACCCACAGCGCGACGCTGGCGGTGCTGCTGGCGCTCACCGCCGCCGCCGCCGCCGTCGCCCTGCTGCGACCGGGCCTGGTGCCGCGCCGGGGCCTCCCCGGCGCCGTCGCGGCCCTGGTGCTCGGTGCACTCCTGCTGGTGAGCGCCAATTATGCGGTCGCGGGCCGGGTCGCCTGGACACCGGGCGGCATGGCGCTGTCGTTCGGCCGCATGCTGCAGGACGGCATCGTTGCACGCTTTCTGGCCGAGCATTGCCCCGACGCGCGCCTGCGGCTGTGCCGGCACCGCGACGAGCTGCCGGCCGATGCCGACGTCTTCTTCTGGGGCGAAAGCGTGTTCGACCGGCTCGGCCGCTTCGAGGGCCTGAACGACGAGATGCGCACCATCGTCGTGAAAAGCATCGCGGCCTATCCGCTGCTGCAGATCGAGGCAGCGGCGAGCGCCGCCGTCCGGCAGCTGGTGAAGGTGAATACCGGCGAAGGCGTCGACAGCTCCACGTGGCACACCTACAACATGATCGCGGAGTTCACCCCTGCCGCCTTGCCGGCGATGCGGGCGGCGCGGCAGCAGAAGGGAGAGCTCGACTTCGCGACCGTCAACCGCGTGCACGTGCCGGTCGCGCTCACCGCGATGGTCCTGCTCCTCGCCACCATCGTGCTCGCAGCGGCGCGAGTGCGCTTCGCCGACCTCGGCCCGCTCGCCGTCACCGCCGCGCTGGCGATCCTCGCCAATGCCGCCATATGCGGCATGCTCGCCAATCCGCACGACCGCTACGGCGCGCGCATCGCGTGGATCGCCGCCCTGGTGGTCGCCATGGCGGGGTGGCGCGCCCTCGCCGGTGCGCCGGCGGCGGTCGAGCCCACGGCGCCGGGGTTGACGGCGGCGTCCGATCAAAGATATTAATTTTATCATCTTTGCTACCTTTCGCCAGGCGGCCCCTGGCAACCGAGGCGGCGCATGCGCCTTCACCCGGCAATCAAGAACGGCGACCGCAAGGTCGTCCCGTTCCGCACCGCGACCCTGTCCACCCGGATCGTGGCGCAGGTGCGCGACGCATTGTTCGCCAAGGAGCTGCGGCCGGGGGATTTCCTCGGCACCGAGAAGGACCTCGCCGAGCGCTTCGGCGTGAGCCGCATCGTCGCGCGCGACGCGCTGCGCACGCTCGAGGCGCAGGGCATCGTCGACATCAAGGTCGGCGCCGGCGGCGGCGCGCGCATCGCGCAGGGAAATGCCCGCCTGTTCGCGGAGGCGCTGGCGGTGCAGCTCGACCTCGCCGGCGTGACGGTCGGCGAGATCATGGACGCGCAGCGCGCCATCGAGTGCCTCGCCGCCGAGCTTGCCGCGGTCAATGCCACCGCCGACGACCATGCCCGGCTGCGCGCGCTCAATGCCGAAGCCGAACGCAGGATCGACGACGTCGCAGCCTATACGCGGCTCGGGCGCGAATTCCATCTCGCGGTCGCGGAGGCATCGCACAACCGCGTGCTGGTGGTGCAGCTGATCTCGCTGCAGCATGTTTCCTGGCCCGCGCGCAACCCGACGCTGACGCCGCAGGTGGCGCGCCGCATCCTGGAAGCCCACAGGGAGCTGGCATCGCTGATCGAGATCCGCGATGCCGCCGGCGCACGCCGATCGATGGAGGACCACGTCAAGATGATCGCGGCACGGCGGGTTGCCGAGCACCGCGACCGGCAGCGCGCGGAACGCGACTGCTGCTGAGACCTTATCCCCGCAAACCGAGCGAGCATCGCCAAGGAGGAGATCGCCATGAACACGGGACAAATTCGTCATCGAGCCGCATTTCCGGCTGCAGGAATGGGTCGCCGAGGAGAAGGGCTACTTCAAGGACGAAGGGCTCGACTACGTGTTCCAGGAGCTGATCAAATCGACCGACGGCTCGCACCACTACAAGGGCGACAAGGTCGGCGCCATGCAGTCGTTCGAGCGCGGACGCAGCTCGGACGTGAGCTGCGCCTGCCACTGGACGGTGGGCGTCGCCGCGTCCAAGGGCAAGGGCCGGCTCTATGCCGACGTCTACTCGGTGGCGCCCGCGGCGGTGTTCGTGCCGCGCGGATTCGCCGGTGCAAGCAAGCCGGAGGACCTGGCCGGCGTTCCGATCGCGGTCGGCTACCAGTCGGGCAGCCACTACTCGACCATCCAGGCGCTCGAGCCGTACATGCCGGCCGACAAGATCAACCTGACCTTCGCCGACGGCATGCTGTTCCATCGGCTCGACCAGCTGATCGACGGCAAGGCCCAGGCCTCGGCGCTGTTCAGCGGCCCCTACTACTTCGCCGAGCAGCTCGGCTTCCGCAAGATCATCGACACCACCTTCATGATCGCCACCATGGTGACCGGCGATCCCGACCCCGAGGACCTGCGCAAGTTCTTCCGCGCGCTGCGGCGGGCGCAACGCGACATCGACCTGCGGCCCGATCTCTACACCCACTACTACAAGAACGAGTTCCCGCAGCGCTACCACGCCACGATGGATACGCGCCGCTGGGGCCCGGGCGAGCGCCTGGTGTTCGAGCCCTACACCAAGGAGGTCTACGAGGAGACCTTCAAATGGATCGCCGACCACGGCATCTTCGCCGACAGCGGCATGGGCTCGGGCGTCTACGAGGAGGCGGTCATCCGCGCGGCGTAGTCCCGCGCGCGACCGCCGCCATCCTTCCAGACGCGCGCGCGCCTTGCGCGCGCGTCTCGAAGCGCAAGGCTGGTCGCGACGATCCGCAGCTGCCGGATCAAGACACGGGCTGCCACGGCCGCCGTCGCCCTGCCCCAGAGTCCGACGGCGCCGTTCGGCGCGTCCGCCCTTTCGGCCAGCTTGATCCACCGCAACTCCAGCTTGAGGCAGTTGGCGGCGATCTCCCGCGAGCTCGCCAGGCGCGCGCGCCGCGCACATTCGGCTGCCTGATCGCGACAGTACCTCGCATACGACGACATGACACGCTCTTATCAGGTCAACGGCTGCGAGTGCCGGCTCGCAATCGGCAATTCGGTTTGGTTGCAGCGGCCGCACCCTCTCTCGCCTGCACTATTCGTGAGGCGGGCCGACCAATCAAGAGAAGGATCGCAGCGAGCGGGATTTGGCAGCGGGTTGTTGCATCGCTGTAACATGGGCCGCCACTGCGGCCCGCCACGAGCCACACCAACCCGGCGCAGCGTTGCCCACAGCAGGCCCTCCGCACGCGTAGGCAACCGCCGACCGGACATGGTAGCTTGCGCCCATGAGCTTATTCCAGGATGCGGCCTATACGGTGGCGGCGATCAGCGCCACGGTCGCACTGTTCCGAGCCCTCATCGGCAAGGGCGTGCTGACGCGCGACGAGGCGGTGCGGGCGATCCTCGACGAGGCGGTGGCGCGTGCGATCCAGGCGGAAGCAGAGCCGCCGGGACCGGGCGGAAGATCGACCGACGGCATCAACGGTCAATCCGCGGAGATCCTCAAGTTCATCGCCGAGAAACTGTGACTGTCGAATCGGAGCGGCGAAGGCGCGCCGCCGCCCGGACCCCGCTCCCTATTCGCCGCCGTGTCGCCGGTCGCCGTCCGAGGGCTGCTCGGCCAGGCGCAAGCCGATGAGACGATCGAGCGTCGCGTGATCCGCCAGCAGATCGCGCGAGCGAGCGCGGTGCACGATCGCCCCGCGCTCCAGCACGATGGCATCGTCGGTCAGCGAGAGCGCGACCTCGGCGTGCTGCTCGACCAGGATGAAGGCGGTTCCCTGATCGGCGGTCATGCGCCGGATCGCCGCGGTCAGCTCCTCGACGATGATCGGCGCCAGACCTTCGAGCGGCTCGTCGAGCAGGAGCAGCGCGGGATTGGTCATCAGCGCACGCGCGATCGCCAGCATCTGCTGCTCGCCGCCCGAGAGATGGTTGCCCCGGCTTCCGCCGCCGCTCCTCCAGCCGCGGGAACAAGTCGTAGACCGCCGCCAGGTCCCAGCGGCCCGGCCGCGCGGCCACGGTGAGATTCTCCTCGACGTCGAGGGAGGGAAAGATCTCGCGCTCCTGCGCCACCCAGCCGAGGCCCGGCGCGCGCGCGCCGGTGCGGCGGCATCCGCGTGATGTCGCCGCCGCGCCACGCGATGGTTCCGCGACCGACAGCGGTGTAACCCATGACGGTGAGCAGGAGCGTGGACTTGCCGACGCCGTTGCGCCCGAGCAGCGCCAGGCTGCCGCCGGCCGCAATCTCGAACGTGATGCCGTCGAGCACGACCGCATCGCCGTAGCCGGCGCGCACGTCCGTCGAGCGCCAGCAGCGGCTCAGCCATGGTGCGCCCCGCCGAGATAGACCTCGCGCACGCGCGTGATCGCCGCGCGATCTCGTTCGGCGTGCCCTCGACCAGGATCCGCCCTCCGACCATCACGATGATGCGGTTGGCGAAGCGGAACACCACGTTCATGTCGTGCTCGATGAACAGCACGGTGATGTCCTGCGGACAGAGCGGCGATCACCGCGAACAGCTCGGCGCTCTCGTCCTGCGGCACGCCCGCCGCCGGCTCGTCGAGCAGCAGCACCTTCGGCCTGGTGGCGAGCGCGAGCGCGATCTCGAGCAGCCGCTGCTGGCCGTAGGCGAGCTCGTGCGTCGGCCGATAGCAGCTCGCCGCCGAGCCGCAGCGATGTCAGGATCGCGTTCGCCTCCTCGATCGCGTCGGCATAGTCGGGCAGCCCGCGCCACCAGGTGCCGGCATAGCCGCGGCGCTCGCAGACCGCGAGCGTCACCGCCTCGAGCGCATTGAGGTGGGGAAACAGCGTGTTGATCTGGAACGTGCGCACCAGGCCGCGCCTGACCCGCTCCTGCGGCGCCGAGCGCGGTCATCTCGTCCTGCGCCGAGGAAGATCTGACCGCGGTCGGGCTTGATCATGCCGGTGATCAGATTGATCAGCGTGGTCTTGCCGGCGCCGTTCGGCCCGATCAGCGCATAGCGCTCGCCGCGGCGGAAGCTCGAGCGCAATGTCCCTGGCGACCACGAGCGAGCCGAAGCTCTTGTCCAGCCCGCGCGTGGACAGCGCCGGCGCAGCTCACGTTCGGCTCCGTCCGGCGGGCAGCAGGCCGCGCCAATCCGCCGAGGATGCCGTTGGGCAGGAAGATCACCACCGCGACCAGCAGCGCCCCGATCCAGAAATACCAGTATTGCGGATTGATGCCGGAGAACTGATCGCGTGCGACCATGTAGATGATGGCGCCGATGATCCCGCCATAGAGCCGCCCGGCACCGCCGAGGATGAGGATCACCAGCACGTCCGCCGAGCGCTGGAAGCTCAGCGTCTCGAGCGAGACCGTCTCGGTCGTCTGCGCCAGAAGTGCGCCCGCGATCCCGGCCATGACCGCGGCGATGGTGTAGACCTTGCGGATGTGCGCCGGGCTCGCCGCCCCGATCGCCGGCATGCGGACCGCGTTCTCGCGAATTCCGCGCAGCGCCAGCCCGAACGGCGAGTGGATCAGCCGCCGCGCCACCAGAAACGTCAGGAACAGAACGACCAGCGAATAGCCGTAGCGGCGCGGCCGTAGAGATCGAACTCGAAAGGTTCCGAGCAGCTTCCACATCCGCACGCCCTGCAGGCCGTCGGCCCCGCCGGTGAGCCAGCTCGCGCTGTTGGCGGCCTCGGCGAGCAGCAGGCCCAAGCCGAGCGTGATCATGATCAGCGCAAGGTGCCGGAAGCGGGCAATGATGAAGCTGGTGAGATAGCCGAGCAGCCCGGCGGCGGCGGCGGCAATCAGGAGCCCGCTCAACGGCTCACCCCATCCCCACTTCGCGATCAGGCCGGCGGTGTAGGAGCCGAAGCCGAAATAGGCGGCATGGCCGAGCGACACGATGCCGGCATAGCCGAGGATCAGATCGAGCGAGAGCGCGAACAGCGCGGTGATGGCGATCTGGCTCGCCAGCTGCAGGTAGTTGGGGAACACCACGAAGGGCAGCAGCGTCGCGACCCAGAACGCGATCTCGATCGGGCGCCAGCGGGTCTGCGCCTCGCAGATAGCGCTGCGGCTCGGCTACCGCGGCGGACGATCATCGCTCAGCGTCTCCCGAACAGGCCGATCGGCCGCCACATCAGCAGCGTGACCATGACGAGATAGATGAGGAAGGCGCCGAGCTCGGGAAAATAATACTTGCCGGCCATGTCGCTGATGCCGAGCAGGCTCGCGGCGACGAAGGAGCCGGCGATCGAGCCGAGCCCGCCCACCGCCACCACGATCAGGACATAGACCAGATAGGTGAAGGCAAAGGCGTGATCGAGGCCGACGATCTCGATGGCGAGCGCGCCGCCCAGGCCGGCAAGTCCGCCGCCGAGCGCGAAGGTGACGGCGAAGACACGCGATCGACGTTGATGCCGAGCCCGCGCGCCATGCGCTGATTGTCGACTGCAGCCCGCACCTGGGCGCCGAAGCGGGTGTATTCGAGCGCGACGACCAGCACCACCGTGACCACAAGCGACATGCCGATCAGGAACAGCCGGTAGACGCCGAAGCTCTGCCCCATGATCGAGACGGTGCCGCGCAGATAGGACGGCAGGGTGACCGGCTGCTGGATCGTTCCGTAGATGTAGGCCGCGACCGCCACCGAGATGAAGACGATGCCGATCGTCAGCAGGCACTGGTCGAGATCGGTCGCCCGATAGAGCCGACGGTACAGCACGCGCTCGAACGCGACGCTCACCACCGCCGCCGCCAGGAACGCCAGCGGCAGCGTGGCCAGGAAGGGCCAGCCGAGCTCGTTGGTCAACGTCACGGTGACGTAGCCGCCCAGCATGGCGAAGCTGCAGTGCGCCAGGTTGACGAAATTCATCATGCCGAGCGTCACCGACAGCCCGACCGACAGCAGGAAGAGCAGCATCCCGTAGGCGAAACCGTCGAACAGGACGCCGATGGCCGAAGCGATCATGCCGGCGCGATCCATGCCACGCTACGGTCGAGAAAAAACGGCATGCTTGCTCGCCGTATCCCTCGTCCAGTCGTGCGATGCCTGCGCCGAGCATCCGGCGAGTGCCATGCGCTCATTCTTCATCCGCGCCTTGAACGGATCCTTGACGTTATCGACCTTGTCGAATTCGACATTGACGAGTTGGCCGTCGACCCTCTCCACCCGCCGGATATAGACCGTCTGCACGACGTCGCGGGTTTCCGGATCGATCGACATCGGGCCGCGCGGGCTTTCCCATCGCATTCCCTTCGCCGCCGCGATCAGGGCCTCGCCGTCGGTCTTGCCGCCGGTCTTCTTCAACGCCTCGTAGATGACATGCATGCCGTCATAGGCGCCGACCGAGAACATGTCCGGATTGCGGCCGAACGCCTCCCGGTAGCTCTTCACGAACGACCGGTTCATGGCGGAGTCATGATTGTAGTCGTAATGGAAGGCCGTGATGATGCCGATGCCGGCGTCACCCATGTTCTTCAGCGCATCCTCGTAGGTCAGCTCGCCCTGGCCGAGGACCTTGGTCTTCTTCGGATCGATGCCGCGCTCGGCCAGTGCCTTGCCGATCGCCGCCGGCTGCGGACCGCCCGGCGTCCAGATGTAGATCGCCTCCGGGTCGATGTCCTTGGCGCGCTGGACGAAGGCCGCGAAGTCCTGGGTCGCCACCGGGAAGCGGGCGGAGCCGATGATCTCGCCGCCGGCATCCCTGAACCCCTTGTGGAACGCGGCCTCGCCGTCGTGCCCGGGCCCGAAATCCGAAACCATCGTGTAGACCTTGCGGATGCCGCTCCTGTATGCCCAGGTGCCGAGGGTCTCGTTGAGCTGCGGCACCGTGAACGAGGTGCGCACCATGTAGGGCGACTTGGTGGTGATGATCGCGGTGGCCGCATTCATGTTGACCATGAATTTCCTGGCTTGCGCCGACACGTCGCCGGCGGCGAGCGCATTGGGCGTGAGCGCAAAGCCGGCGAGCATGTCGACGTTGTCGCGCACGATCAGCTCCTGCGCCAGCCGCTTGGCGATGTCGGGGGCAATGCCGCCGGTGTCCTTGCGGATGAGCTCGATTTTCCTGCCGGCGACGGTGTCGCCGTGCTGGCGCATGTAGAGCTTGATGCCGTTGTCCATCTGCGCGGAGGGATCGGCGAACTGGCCCGAATAGGCCAGGATCACGCCGATCTTGATCGGCTGCTGGCGCGCCTGCCGGCGCGGCGAGTACGACTGCGGCGGCCATGCCGGCAAAGCGACGCAGCCCTTCGCATGCTTCCTCCCATCGGGGCTTCGGTTTCGGAAAAAAAATAGCACGCACCCGGACAGGCAGGGGCCCCTCCCGACCCCGGCCAGGCAAGCTCAGTCGCCCGTGCGCGGCGATCCATCGCCGGCCAGGACCGTCGTGCGTCAGCCACCCGCGCGCCCGCGTCGGATCCTTGACGTTCTCGATCCTGTCGAACGGCACGTTGACGAGCTCGCCGCCGACCTTTTCCACGCGCCGGATGTAGATCGTCTGCACGACGTCGCGCGTGTCCGGATCGATCGACATCGGCCCGCGCGGGCTCTCCCATCGCAATCCCTTGGCTGCCGCGATCAGGGAATCGCCGTCGGTCTTGCCGCCCGTCTTCTTCAGAGTCTCATAGATGGCGTGCATGCCGTCGTAGCCGCCGATCGAGAAGAAGTCCGGGTTGCGCCCGTGCATCTCGTTGAAGATCTTCACGAACTCGACGTTGCGCGGGGCCGTGCCCTTGTAGTCGTAGTGCCACGCCGAGATGATGCCGAGCCCGGCATCGCCCATGACCTTGAGTGCCTGCTCGGCGGTGGTCTCGCCCGAGCCCAGCACCTTGGTCTTGCTCAGATCGATGCCGCGCTCGGCGAACGCCTTGCCGAGCGCCGCCGGCTGGGCGCCGCCCGGAATGAAGATGTAGATGCATTCCGGACCGGTGTCCTTGGCGCGCTGGACGAAGGCGGAGAAATCGGGATTGGCGACCGGAAAGCGGACTGCTCCGACGATCTCGCCGCCGGCGGCCTTGAAGGCGCGCTGGAATGCCGCCTCGGAGTCGTGACCGGGGCCATAGTCCGTCACCATGGTGTAGCACTTCTTGAGCCCGCTCTTGGCGGCCCAGGTGCCGAATGTCTCCATGACCTGCGGCAACGTCACCGAGGTGCGGATCATGTACGGCGACTTGGTGATGATGATCGAGGTCGCGGCATTCATCACCACCATGAATTTCTTCGCCTGCGCGGATACGTCGGCGGCGGCGAGCGCGTTCGGCGTCAGCAGGAATCCGGCCAGCATGTCGACGCCGTCGCGCACGATCAGCTCCTGCGCCAGCCGCTTGGCGACATCCGGGGCGGGGCCGCCGACGTCCCGGCGGATGATCTCGATCTTCCTGCCGGCGACGCTGTCGCCGTGCTGCTTCATGTAGGTCTTGACGCCGTTGTCGAGCTGGATGCCGGCATCGGCGAACTGGCCCGACAGAACATTGATCAAGCCGATCTTCACCTGGTCCTGTGCCTGCGCCGACGGGGCGCCGACGAGCAGCGCGACCGCGCAGCCCACTCCAATTCCAAACCTGTGCATCGCCCTTCTCCCGGGACATCAGTCGGAAACGTCGCGGGCAGAATTGTACCGGCCAATTCGAACCGGGTCGAATCGATATCGCAGAGGCGGCGACTTCGTCGCATGCGCGTGGGCGCCGTCCCCGACCGCCCGCGCGCATTGCGCCGCGAGCTGGACGGCCCACCGCTCCGGCATCGACCGCTCTCGCGCAGCGGCGGCGGAACGGAACGAATGGCGCAGGGCGACCCCGGTTCCATGGATGGGTGCGGGACATCTCACATTTCCGCCGCAACCGCGATGTTATTGGTCATCGCTCATCCCGGCAAAAGTCATGCACCATCTTCTCAGCCTCGGCCTGATCGCACTGCTCCTATCGACCTGGTGCCTCCGGGACGCGCAAGCCGAGGCCCGCGGCGGGTCGCTGCGCATCGAATGGGAGGTCAAGAACCGGTTTCGCCTGTTCCGCAACGAGGCCGATTTCCACCGTCACGTGGCCGCGGCACGCGGCGACAGCATGCTCGAGGCGGAGCGGCGCCTGGCGCGCGAGACCGATGGTCGCGGCTGGGCGCGCGATACGGTCGAGCGGCTCTGCCTCGACCGCAGCGGCAGGCTGCTCGAATTCTGCGAGCGCGACGGCGAGCGCGAGATCTACCTTTCGCCGCGCGATCATCGCATCAGCGTCGCACTGGCCGGGCGGGTGCCGCCGAATGAGGGCTGCGTCTGGAGCTTCGACGACGGCGACGGTCCGGCGCGGCAAGTGGGCGGTGCCTGCAACGAAGAGGTGAACGCGCGCGTTCGATACGGCCCCGTCACCACCGTCAGCGTCGATATCATGCTGCCGGACGGCACGGCGCAACGCATCGTGACCGACATCAAGGTGCGCGACGTGCTCATTGCCGGAATGGGCGACTCGATCGCGGCTGGCGAAGGCAACCCGGACCGGGCGGTGTGGCTCTCCGACGAGGGTTTCTGCTTCAGGCGTCTCGATGGCGGGGAGTACTACCGTCCCGGGCGGGCCCGACTTCAGCGGCAACAAGTCCTGCCACACCGTCCCGGGCGAGGACGCGGGAGCGGGCGAATGGGCGCGCCAGAGCGCGCGCTGGCTGAGTGGAGCCTGTCACCGCTCGCTCTACAGCTACCAGATGCGCGCGGCGCTGGCGTTGGCGGTCGAGAACCATCACCTCGCCGTCACCTATCATTCCGCTGGGATGCACCGGCGCCACCATCAGCAGCGGCTTTCTCGACAGCCAGCGCGCCAGCGAGTGCCCGGTTCCGGGAACCAATGCGGCTTGTCCCGGGACGGTTCGCGCGCAGATCGCCGAGCTGAAGGACCACATGGCCACGGCTCGCCGCCGTCGCGCCGAGCGCAGCCTCGATCTGGTGCTGCTCACCATCGGCGCGAATGACATCCTGTTCTCCAGGCTGATCGCCGACGTGATGCGTCGAGCCGGGGGCCGAGCGCACCCTGCTCCGCCGCGCCGGCTACCTCGCCTCGGTCGAGGAGGCGCAGAGGATTCTGGATCGCGACCTGCCGCGGAATTTCACCAAGCTGCGTGCCGCGCTCAAGCCGTTCGTGGGCGGGAATCTCGTCGCGGGTCGTCTACGTGAGCTACGGCAACCCCGCGCTGGCGGCGCCCGGCACGCCCTGCCCCGGCGGCCGCGGCGGCTTCGACGTGCATCCGGCGTTCGGCATCGACAGCGAACGGCTGCGCCAGGCCGTGGATTTCGTCTCGCACCGCTTTCTGCCCGGGATCAAGGTGCTGGCGCGCTGCGAGGACGGCAGGAGTTGCCGCGACCCGGCCAGCGAGCGCATGACCTTCGTCGACAGCCATCAGCAGGCCTTTGCCTCGCACGGCGCCTGCGCGAGAGCCGACGACGACCCGGTCTTCGACCGAACCTGCCTCTACGGCAGGGGCGAAACCTTCGAGCGCGGCGTGACCAGAGCCGCCACCGAGCCGATGGCCTGCGGCGTGCCCGCGAGCGAGTTTCGTCCCTATGCATCGCGCGCGCGCTGGATCCGGACCGCCAACGACAGCTACTTCACGGCCATGACCTATCCCGAAGGGCTGCCGGCGCTGGTGCAGCCCGCCGATCTGCACGATGCGATCTGGGCCATCTTCGCCGCGGTCTACGGCGGCGCCGTCCATCCCACCGCCGAAGGCCATGCCGCGATGGCGGACGCGGCGTTGCCGGCGATGCGCGAGGTGCTCGGGATGCCGGCACCGATCGCGCCCGTGCGCGCGCAGCCGCTGCCGTTACCACCGCCGACTGCACCGCCTGCACCGCGGCTCCCGGCATCGGGGCGCTGAACGGACTCCGCTTGAACCGACGCGATCGTGGGCCGGCGTGCGGCGAGCCGGCGGCTTCACGCCACGCCGAGCTTCTTCTGCAGGCTGGTGGACGAGGTCGTGTACTGGAACACCAGGCGCTTGCCGGGATGGACGTAACCGTAAGCCTTCTGCGCCATCAGCGCGCCTTCGTGGAAGCCGCAGAGTATGAGCTTGAGCTTGCCGGGATACCAGTTGATGTCGCCGATCGCGAACATGCCGGGCACGCTCGAACTCGAACGCGGCGGTGTCGACCACGACGTACTCGCCGTCCTTCATCTCCATGCCCCAATCGGCCACCGGGCCGAGCTTCATGGTCAAGCCGAAGAACGGCAGCAATGCATCGCAGGCGATCTCGAAATTCGAGCCGTCCGCGCGCTTGACGATCGCCTTGGCGATGCGGCCGCCCTCGCCCGCGAGCGTGGCGACCTGGCCGAGCACGAAGTCGATCTTGCCCTCGCCGACCAGCGCCATCATCTTGTTGACGCTGTCGGGGGCGGCACGAAACTCGCTGCGCCGGTGCAGCAGCGTCAGATGGCTGGCGAGCGGGGCGAGGTTGAGCGTCCAGTCGAGCGCGGAATCGCCGCCGCCGACGATGAGGATGCGCTTGCCGCGCAGCGCCTCCATCTGCCGCACCGAGTAGAACACCGAGGTGCCCTCGTAGGCTTCGATGCCGGGGATCGGCGGGCGCTTGGGCTGGAACGAGCCGCCGCCCGCCGCGATCACCACCACCTTGACCTGGAAGATCTTTCCGCGATCGGTGGAGATGCGGAACCCGGGATCGCCGGTCCTCTCGATGCTCTCGACCATCTCCTGGAGGTGAAAGGTCGCACCGAACGGCTTGATCTGCGCCATCAACGCATCGCAGAGGCCCTGGCCGGTCACGTAGGGAATTCCCGGAATGTCGTAGATCGGCTTTTCCGGATAGAGCTCGGCGCACTGGCCGCCGATCTTGTCGAGGATGTCGATGACGTGCGCCTTCATGTCGAGCAGGCCCAGCTCGAACACGGCGAACAGGCCGCACGGTCCCGCACCGATGATCAGGACGTCGGTCTCGATCGGTTCGGTCATGGCTCGATCCGGTCAGCGCGGCCCGGATGGAAGGAAGAAGGCGCGGCGGCCGCGCCGCACGCTCGCGCCATCCTTCATTGCGCCTCGCTCCATGCGGGCCAACGGTTTATGCCTGCCGCTCCGGGGTGCGCACCACCAGCCCGTCGAGCTCGGCGGTCACCTTGATCTGGCAGGAGAGCCGCGAGTTCGGCCTGACGTCGTAACCGAAGTCGAGCATGTCCTCCTCCATCGGCGAGGGCCCGCCCACCGCGGCCCGCCACGCCTCCTCGACGTGCACATGACAGGTCGCGCAGGCGCAGGCGCCGCCGCATTCCGCCTCGATGCCGGGAATACCGCTCTTGATCGCGGTCTCCATCACGGTCGAGCCGATCTCGCCCTCGACCGTACGGGCGGTGCCTTCGTAGTCGATGTAGGTGATCTTGACCATCGGGGAAGCAGGAGGGTGAGGCGGCGCAACGAGGCCCGGCGCCGGAGGCCCCTATATAGTGTCCGGGCGTGTCGAGCCAGCGCGTAATTGCGCGCCGAAACCATGCCGCGGGGCGCTTTGGACGACGGCGCGCGTCTGGTCCGCCATCGATTACGATCAGCGGCGGCGCGCCCGGTGCGCGGATCCGATGCTCGCGTCAGCGCGGCGACAGCTTCTCGAGCCTCCGCGATGGCGTCTGCGAGTTGCCCGACCGCGTGCGGAAAGGGCCGGCAGGGGCGCAACCGCGTGCGGAGAATTCGACCGCCTCCGCCAGCCGACGCCACCTTCATGCGCCGACGCCGCGCGCGGAAACCTGCAGGGTGCGCGCGGCGGCCGCAGCGCAAGCTGTGCAGCCCGCGTCAAGGGTCCGATTACCGGGACGCCTCGCGGCCGGTACGGGAGCCGGCGGTGCACTGCCCAGCACCCGGTAACCCGCCTCGGTGAGCCGGCAGACCAGCCAATCCGGCTTGATCGGGTTGTGCACCCAGGGCATGGCCCAACCGTTCGCCAGGCAGGATTCCACTGTCTTCTTCGAGACTTCGCGGCCATCGCGGTCGAACAGCGGCAGCTTTCCTCCGGCTTGGGTCAAGCCGCGCTCGAGATATCTCCGCTGCGCCTCGCTCGGCCGCACGCCGGCCGCAATGTGGCTGGACAAATTGCGCCCGTCAGCAGGACCGTGATCGCCATCCCCGCTCCGTGACGCTCTCGTCATGGGGACCTACCGTTAACGATGATTAAAGACTGCTTAACAAGAAGTTTCCTTCGGTCTGCCAAGCCGATAGGATAGACGAACGGCAGCGGACTGTCTGCGCGGCGCGTTGTGCCGAGCGGCCCGAGGGGGATCCAGAGGCTAACTCGAGGGACAACGCGCTTGCGGTGCGGTCAGGAATCGTTCCTGCCGTGTGCTGTGGTCCAGCGTAGCGCGAGGCGACGACCGACATGGCGAACACCCCGAAGAAGATGAAGGATCCGACGGAAGCGGCGCTGTCGGCGATCCAGGATGCGCTTTCGGTGCGGGAAAGCACGCCCGAGCCGGAAGGCGCGGCTGCACCGCCACCCGCCCCTGCAGTCTACTCGCCCCCGCATGCGACGGAAAGCAGGGCCGTGGAGGAGCCGGCCTCGGAGCCGCCGTGGCGCAGCGTGCGCACCGCCCCGCCCGCCAGTCTCGACCTCTTCGACGACGAGGAGATCCGACGCGCCGAGGACCAGGGCGCGTTGCGCCGGCCGGCCAACGACGATCGCGAATCCATCGGTCAGATCCTGCGCACCCTCCAGCGCCGCCCCGCACGCACGTCCTACATCATCGCGACCGTCTTTGCGGTGGTGTGGATGCTCGGCGGCCTCGGGCTCGGCTGGATGTATCTTCCGCAACTGCAGTCCGCCCTCGGCCCCAGCGGACTGACCGCGCCGGTGCTCGGCGTGCTGTTCGCGATCTTCTTCGCGCCGATCATCTTCTTCTTCGTGCTCGCCCACATGGCGTGGCGCTCGCAGGAATTGCGGCTCATCACGCAATCCATGGCCGAGGTCGCCATGCGGCTGGCCGAGCCGGAGACGGTGGCGCGCGAATCGATCGTCACCGTGGGGCAGGCGATCCGACGCGAGGTCGCCGCCATGGGAGACGGCATCGAGCGCGCGCTCGCGCGCGCTGCCGAGCTGGAGACGCTGGTGGCGAACGAGGTCTCCGCCCTCGAGCATGCCTACAACGACAACGAGGTGCGCATCCGCGCGCTGCTCCAGGATCTCGGCAGCCAGCGCGACACCCTGGTGGGCCAGGCGGGGCAGATCCGCGATGCGATCAACAGCGTGCACCTCGATCTCAGCCACGACATTTCCCAGATCAGCGAGCTCGTGGCCGAGCAGGTCAACGAGGCGTCGCGCCGGATCACCCACACGCTCGCGGAAAAGGGCGAGCACATCACGCGCGCGCTCGGGCACGCCGGCGACACCATGATCCAGACCCTGGGCGAGCGCGGCGGCGACCTGCTCGACCGCCTCGAAAGCACCAGCCAGGACACCTCGGAAGCGATCGCGTCCGCCAGCGACCGCCTGACCTCGACCTTGAATTTCAAGACCGACCACATCGGCGACGAGTTCACCGAGATCACGGCCAACCTCCAGCACATGATGTCGGTGCGTCTCGACCGGGTGACCGAGGGCTTCGCGCAGAAGTCCGCGGCCATCCTCGACCTGATGAGCAATCGCTCGCAGGAGATGACCGACCTCGTGATCGAGACCGGCAACCGGCTCGCCGACACCATCTCCGGCCGCATCGAGGAAGTGAACACCACGCTCAAGAACAGCGGCAATTCGCTGGTGCTCGACCTCAGTCTGCGCGGCGGCGACGTGGTCGCCAAGCTGGAGCAGACCGGCGCTCGCATCACCGACACCATCGTCCAACGCAGCGATGGGGTGACCGATCAGTTCCGCGAGAGCGCCGAATTGCTCGCCGACGTGATCGGAAATCGTGGCGATGCGGTGCGCGAGATGCTGGCGGTGCGGCTGCAAGCGTTCGAGGACATGTTCAATCACGGCGGTGCCGACCTCGCCGAGCGCATCGCTCGCGAATTCGACCACGCTCGGCAATCTGATCACGCGCCACCTCTCCGAGTTCGACCGGACCGTGAAGACCTACGGCGGCGAAATGGTGGAGCGCCTGGGCGAGCGCAGCCAGGACATCTCGAGCGCGATGCGGGACTATCTCGACAACTTCGATACCCGCGTCACCACCAAATCGGCGGAGGTCACCGCCAGCCTGGATCAGCAGTTCACCCGCTTCCGCGACGCGCTCGACGGCCGCACCCAGACGCTGAACGAGGCGCTCGCCTCCCGCGTCATGGACGTGGCCAAGACGATGGCGGACGGCGGCAAGGAGGTGGTCGGGGCGCTCGACAAGCGCATCGCCGACGTCACCACCGTCATCAATGTCCGCGGCGCCAAGCTCGCCGAGAGCATCGGCGCCAAGATCGACGACATCGACAAGGCGCTCGGCGTGCGTGCGATGGAGGTGGCCGACAGTCTCGACACCCGCATCGGGCGCTTCGAGGAGCTGCTGATCGGGCGCGCCGAAGCGGTGGCCAAGGAGATCGAGGTCCGCAGCCAATCGGCCGTCGAGCTCCTGACCACGCGAACCGAGCACCTGAGCGGCACCATCCGCACCAGCGCGAACGAGGCGGCGCAGACCCTCGACCAGGTGACCACGGCTTCGGCGACGACGCTCGGTGCACGGATCGAGCAGCTCAACACCGCGATCAAGAACAACACCAGCGAGGCCGAGCGCTCGATCGGAAACCTCGCCACCTCGGCGACCGGGGTCATCAGCAGCCGGCTCCAGCAATTGAGCGAGGCGATCAAGACCAACGCCACGGAAGCCGAGCGTTCGCTGACCCAGCTCGCGGGCAACACGACCACTGCGATCCGCTCGAGCGCGCACGACGCCGAGCGCACGCTCAACGGGATGTCGACCGGCGTGAGCAACGTGCTCAAGCAGAACGCCGGCGACGTCGAACGCGTCCTGCTCGCGGTGAGCGCGGAGGTGGCGCGCAACTTCGTCGGCAAGGCCGACGATATCTCGAGCAATGTGAGCCAGCGCGCCGCGGAGTTGACCCTGATCCTCGACGAGAAGTCGAGCGGGCTGCTGACGGCACTCGCCGCCAAGAGCCAGGAGTTCTCGAGCGAAGTGAGCCGCGTGACCGACCATGCGGTCAAGGCGATCGAGGCCAAGGGCTTCAACTTCACCCAGACCATGATGGACAACAGCGAGCAGATCGCGCGTCTCATCAACGAGGCGAGCGAAACTGCCACCACCGCGGTCAATCAATCGCTCAAGGAGCTGCAGGCGAGCCACGGCACGGCGACCGAGAGCACCAGCGAAGCGGTGACCCGCTCGATCAAGGAGCTGCGCGAGACGGCCGAGATCGCGACGCAAAGCGCCGCCAAGACGATCACCAAGACGCTGCGCGAGCTGCAGGACACCACGACCGCGGCCGTCGAGCAGTCCAAGCAGACGGCCTCATCGGCCGTCTCCGAGATCCTCGAGACGCAGAACATGCTGCGTTCGGATACCACCGCGCTGTTCGAGCGCCTGCGCGAGGCCAATATCCTCCTGCAGGAAGTGCTCAGCGGCGCGCACGAGAACATGAGCGACATCGAAAGCACGCTGGTGACCCGCGTCTCCGACTTCGTCGCTGCGATGAACGACGTGGCGCAGAAGACCGGCAACGCCAACAGCGAGGTCGAGCGCAACATCGCGAGCTTCGTGGCCACGAGCGGCCAGGCGGTCATCGACCTGACGCAACTCGCCGGCCAGTTCGACGCCCACGGACGCTCGCTGGCGGAGGCGGTCGCGCTCATCGATACGAGCAATCGCAGGACCGAAGGCTCGCTGACCGAGCGGAGCACCTCGCTGGAGGAGCTCGTCAACCTCCTGGACCGCAAGGGCGGCGATCTCGACCAGCGGCTCACGCGTTTCGCCAGCGTGCTCGACCAGTCGCTCGAAGGCGCGGCCGAGCGGGCGCGCGAGATCGCCCGGCTCACCGCCGATTCCACCACGAGCGGCGCACGTGCGATCGCGGAGACCTTCGAGACCATCCGCAACAACACCGAGGAGGAGCGCAAACGCATGTCCGATGCCGTGCACGGCATCTACGAACAGGCGACCGAGGACGCGAATTCGATGTTCACGCAGATGACCGAGCATTCGAACACGATCTTCAGTCAGGTCACGGACCGCTCGAGCGCGATGTTCACGCATGCGGCTGGGCGCTTCGCCGAGATGCTCGAGGGCTTGAAGAGGATGACCTCCGAGATGCAGGAGGAGCTCGAGGCGACCCGCAACGAGCTGCGCAGGGGCATCCTCGAATTGCCGCAGGAGACCGCCGACAGCGCCGCCCAGATGCGCCGCGTCATCGTCGACCAGATCGAGGCGCTGGCCGAGCTCAACCGCATCGTCGCCCGCCACGGCCGCGGATTCGACGCGGTGGAGCCGGCGCAGCGGCGCGTCGAGACGATGGAGGCGGCCCCCCGCCGCCTTGCGGCGCCGCGCGAGGAGCCCGCGGCCGCCGACGGCGGCCCGCGGCCCGAGCCGGCGCGCGCGCGCGCCGACATCACCGGCGTGCCCGCGCCGGTCGCCGCGGCCCGGCGGGCCGAGGCCCCGTCGCTCAGCCCGGCGCAGCCCGCTGCCGGCGGCGGGCGCACCGGCTGGCTGTCCGATCTTCTGACCCGCGCCTCGCAGGATGCCGAGCCGGTGACGCGCACTCCGGCCCAGCCGCGCGAGCCCGCAGTCGCGCGGGACGCCGCGCAGGAGCCGGGAGCGGAGCGCGATCCGATCGATTCGCTCGACTCGCTCGCGGTCGACATCGCCCGCATGATCGACCACGACGCAGCGGCCGACCTGTGGGATCGCTACAAGCGCGGCGAGCGCAACGCGTTCGCGCACAGCCAGATCTACACGACGCAGGGCCAGAAGGCGTTCGAGGAGATCCGGCGCAAGTATCGCGGTGACCGCGATTTCATGCGCACCGTCGACCGCTATATCGGCGAGTTCGAGCGCCTGCTCGAGGAGGTTTCGCGCGACGACCGCGGACAGGTGGTGGCGCGCACCTATCTGACCTCGGAGACCGGCAAGGTCTACACCATGCTCGCCCATGCGGCCGGGCGCTTCGATTGAGCCGCACGACCAAGGCGGGGTGAGCACTCTTCCGCTCGCGCTCTCGGTGCGGGTCGAGCGCTGGCCGATCGCCGGCTCCTTCGCCATCAGCCGCGGCGCCAAGACCGAGGCCGTGGTGGTGGTCGCCGAATTGCTCGACGGACGCCATCGCGGCCGCGGCGAGTGTGTGCCCTATGGGCGCTACGGCGAGACCGTCGAGGGAGTGGCCGCCGCAATCGAGGCGATGGCTGCCGATATCGCCAAGGGCCTCGACCGCGAGCGTCTGCAGACTGCAATGCCGCCGGGCGCCGCGCGCAACGCGCTCGACTGCGCGTTCTGGGATCTGGCGGCCAAGCGGGCCGGACGGCCGGTCCACGAGCTCGCCGGCCTCGCCGCGCCCGCGCCCCTGGTCACCGCCTACACGATCTCGCTTTCCACGCCCGCTGCCATGGCGGAAGCCGCCGCCAGGGCGGCCGGCCGGCCGCTGCTCAAGGTCAAGCTCGGCGGCCGCGACGATCCCGCACGCATCGCCGCGGTGCGCCGCGCCGCCCCGGCTAGCGAGCTGATCGTCGACGCCAACGAAGGCTGGTCGCCGGACGAGCTCGACCGCAACCTCGCCGCCTGCGCGCAGGCCGGCGTCACGCTGGTCGAGCAGCCCCTGCCCGCGGGCCGCGACGATGCGCTTGCGGCCCGCACGCGACCGCTTCCGGTCTGTGCCGACGAGAGCGTGCATGCGGTCCCCTCGCTCGCCGCACTTGTCGGCAAGTACGACGCGGTCAACATCAAGCTCGACAAGACCGGCGGACTGAGCGAGGCGCTCGCCATGGCTGCCGAGGCCGAGCGGCTGGGCTTTGCACTGATGGCCGGCTGCATGATCGCGACCTCGCTCGCGCTGGCGCCGGCGATGCTGCTGGCGCAACGCGCGCGCGTGGTCGACCTCGACGGCGCATTACTGCTTGCGCGCGACCGGCCGAACGGGCTGCGCTACGAGGGCAGCGTCGTCCACCCGCCGCTGGCCGCGCTGTGGGGATGAGAGCGGAACGTGTTTCCCAAGTCGCTACTTGTGCCCATAAACCGGGGGTTTCTCGAGGGTTTCTCGCAATTTGCTTCCCAGGTTAGGCCGCTCTGGACAATACCGAGGGCGCCGCGAAGAAGCGCCGTTGCGTCCCCGCGGCGACGCGGCGCACGAGGCCGTCACCGATCGTCTGACCCTGCAACGCTGTGGCGACCGCTTGCAAGCAGGCTTTCGAGAAGCGCCTCGGCGTGGATCAGGTCGGCCGTGAAGAAACCTTCCGTGAACTGATCATAAATCGATTGCAACAATGTCAGGGCTTCCTCTGTGCGACCTTGCCCCTGCCAGAGGCACGCAAGATCGCATGCCGCGCGTAGTTGCCAGGAAAGGGCCTGCTGGCGCCGCGCAATTTCCAGGCTCGTGACAAGCAGGTTCTCGATTTCGTCGGCTGTGGCGCGCCCGGTCGCCCGCAGCAAGCCAGCCTTGATCCGCAGCACCTCGGCGACGGCCCAGCGTTCACCGGTCTCGTCCGAAATGCGGAGAGCTTCCTCGATGCTCTGCAGAGCGGTATCGCTCCGGCCCGCCTTGGCGTGAGCCTCGGCTTTGAGCGCAAGGAAGATCGGCAACCACAGGCGCGCGCCGGTCTTACGCCAACCCGCCAGCCCCTCATCGAGCTTCTCGATCCCCTCGTCTGCCTTACCCTGGAATGCGATGGCCCAGCCATCGAGAATTCGCCCGCCCGCCGCCCAAAATGGAAAGTCGTGCTCGGTGCAGATCGAAATGACCGCTTTGGCGTAGGACTGCGTATCCTCCGGGCAACGGCGAAAGATATCCATCATGCCGCGAGCATGACAAATGGTGTAGACCAGCGTAAACGGATGTGACAACGCATCAGCACGTTTCTTCGCCTCGGCGCCGACCGCCGCTGCCTGATCGACATATCCGAGATGCCACAGCGCCCAGCACAGATAGCTAAGGGCGGTCGCTCCGATGTCCTGACCGTAGAGGTACTTGGTTTGAGAATGGTGCGCGGGCTCGTATAGCTCCCGAGCGCGTTCGAGGTGGTGTCTCCCGGCCGCAAATTCGCCCATCTGTACATAAGTGGTTCCGAGCGTGCGATGGGAGAGACAGAGTGAGGCAGTGTCGTGATGCCGCTCTGCTTCGGCAAAAAACTCTGCCGCCGCGCTCTGCTGCATGGCGACCTCGCCGGCGACGTAGAAGCATGCCCATATTCCGTAAAGAATTACGCACTTCTGCGACACCGCGGTGGATCCATCGGTGAGCGTCTTCGCCCGGAGCAGAACTTCCTTGGTTTCGGGGGCGGCATAGCCGCGGCCTGCGATCATCGCCTGGGCGAGCATCACGTGCAGTTCGAGCGCGTTTCGCATACGCTCCGGACCGTCGGGAAGCGACTGCAGAAGCTCCAGTGCAAGCTCAAGATGCCCAATTGCCTCCGCATTCGCCGAGCTCTCGTTCGCACGCTGCCCGGCTTTTCGCAGGTAATTGATGGCCCGTTCGGTGAGCCCCGCTTGCGCGAGATGATGCGCCATGAGCTGCGGTTGTGTATCTGCCAACTCGGCGAACTGGTCTTCGAGCGCATCGGCGATGTGACGATGCAGCTCCTGCCGCCTCCCCCGTAGCAAGCTGGTGTACGCTGCATCCTGCAACAAAGCGTGCTTGAAGGTGTACGTGCAATCCGGTGGTTCACCGCGTTCGAAGATCAATCCGGCGCGTGTGAGTTGCTCGAGGGCCGACTGAAGTGCAATGCCGGAAATTGGTGCGACAGCTGCGAGCAGGCGATACGTGAATTCACGACCGATGGCAGCGCCGATCTGGGCGATATCCTTGATCGCGTTGAGCCGATCAAGACGTGCCATCAATAAATCATGCAGCGTGGTCGGAATGGCGAGACGCGGCAGCGGGCCGACGGTGGTGGTGGTGTAGCGATCCCCTGCATCCTGGAGCAATCCGAACTCCAGAACCATCTTGGTGAGCTCCTCGACAAACAGGGGAACCCCATCGGTCTTGCTGATGATCGGCTCGAACACTTCGGCTGGCAATTCCTTGGCACCCGCGATATCCCGGATCATCGCGCTGGCTGTATCGGGCCCAAGGCGATTGAGCTGGATCATTGTCACGTGCGGCTGATCGAGCCACGGCGGCAAGAACTCCGGCCTGAAGGTGATCAGCAGAAGCACCGGAGCCGTCCTGATCTCCTCGATGAATCGCTTCGTTGCTTCCAGCGTGGAAGGATCGATCCAATGTGCGTCCTCGATTACGAAGAGCACGGGCTTTGTGCGCGCAAGGGTCAGAACTTGACGGGTCAGGGCTTCAATCGTGAGATCTTTCTTCCGTCGCGGCGTCAGGTCCCGCGCTGGATAGCGTCCGCTCGCTGGAATGGACAGCAAGGCGGCATACAGCGGGGCGTCTGCCAATATCTCTGGACCGATCAGGGATAACAGAGCCTCGAGCTTCTCGAGCTTGACGTCGGGTGGATCCAGTCGTTGGAATTGCGCCGCATGTTCGTGCCGGATGATGACCGGATAAAATGGGCTGTTGGTATGATAAGGAGAGCATTGCAGTCGTATCGGCACATGCGCGTCATCCGCGATCCGATCCAATAAAATCTTGCTGATACGCGACTTTCCGATGCCGGCCTCGCCGCACAGCAGACCAACCTGGCCCTCGCCACCCTTGGCCCGTTTCCACAAGTCGTACAACTGGTGCAGCTCGTTCTGCCGGCCGACAAACCGCGTTAGCCTCTTCGAACGGATCGCCGCGAAACGGCTTTCGCCCATTCGTTCCCCCAAGATCCGCCACGCCGGCACAGGCTCGGAAAACCCCTTGAGCTCGAACGGTCCCAGCTGCTCGCACACGAACACATTGCCCAGCAATCTCATGGTGCTGGCGGCCACCGCTGTGGTGTTGGGGGCCGCCACGCCTTGCAAGCCAAACGCCAAGTTCGGCGTCTCTCCGACGACCATCTGCTCCCGCGCCAACTCCTCGCCGACGGTGTCACCGGCAATGACCAAGCCGGTCGCTATCCCGACCCGCACCTGCAGCAGGTCCCCGGTCGGGAGCGGGAGCTGACTGACCTTCGCCACGAGGTCAAGCCCAGCCCGCACCGCGCGTTCGGCATCGTCCTCGTGTGCCTGGGGATAACCGAAATAGGCGAGGAGTCCGTCGCCCATGAATCGGGCGACGTACCCGCCCATCTGAGTGATCGCCGCAGCGCACGAGCCTTGGAATCGGCGGGTCACGTCGCGCAGGTCCTCGGGATCGAGCTTGACCGCCAGAGCGGTCGAGCCGACGAGATCGCAAAAAAGGACGGTCACCTGCCGTCTCTCGGCCCTGAATTGCGCCACGGGCGCGCCGGCAGCCGGGGCTGAGCTCCCGCCTGAGGGGGCAGTGATCGCTCTAAAAATCCGTTTCCGATGGCCGAGGGGAACGCCCAATTTCTCCAGATCGGCCTCGGTTACATCGGGCAGGACATCGAGATCAATGGCATTCTCGGCAAAGACGTTCGCGTATTGCGCGAGCCCAATGCCATCAAGCCAAGTCGTTATCCGGTCATCGACACTCACTGTAGCTCGCTCTTCCCGCTCACCGGCACAGGCGCCAGACCGTAAGCTCGGTTTGCCGCACTCTGAGGCTGCCGCATGAGGGCTGGCAGGTCCAGAACTGAATTGAACGCCACTGAGAGGCAATTCACCGTTTCCGGCCATCTCGATGACGTACGTACCCCTCGCGCACGTGGCAAGGCGACAAAGGCGACGGTGGAAGCGGAGAGCGTCAATGTCGTCCCGTCCGCGGCTACTTCACAGCGAAGAGATCCTGGGCTGGCATCTCGGACACGCCGCCAAAGCCGATGACCTCAAACTCAAAGGCGGAGGGGCTTCGGCAAGCAGGACTTCGCTAAGTTCGTTGTCCTACCGGTGAAAGGCTCGCCTACCGCTACGCGAACGCCCGCGCGAGCCCGCAGCTGCGCAGGAGCCGGGAGCGGAGCGAGATCCGGCGCAAGGATCGCGGTGATTCTCGCTCAGTCTCAGTGCCTTTCAAGTTATTCGCGGCCGACGATTTCACTCGACGGCCGCCCTACCTATCTGACGATTGTCCCGCCGGACTCAAAGAAAGTTTCCACGACGGGCGATAGCCGTTCCTGGAGAATTGTGGCGGCAAGTCGGTTTCCTGCGTCATTCCAATGCGTGTCGCGCAGCAGGTACAGTGGCTCTCGCTTCCCCGTTTCCCTAAAGCGCTCTAGCAGGTCTACATAGGGGATGCTCTCAACATCCAGAAAGCCCCTCAAAATCTTCTGCATCAGTTCAAGGTCATAGTTTTTGGGATCGAAATTGAACTTACTGAAGAGCACGGCGGCAAGGTGATCATCGACCTGAAACTCGTCGGGAAATATAGCGACAATGAGAGGGATGCGTCTCCCCTGCAAAAGATCGCGCATTTTCCGGAGGTTATCGAAAGCAAAGGTGATGTTGGCAGCGTGCTTCCCCTGGCGGAAATCTTCGAGATTGCAAAAACTCATCCTGCCGGTCTCGATCCCCAGAAACGTGTCCTCTGCAAACGTTCCTCGAGGTGAGGCGTCCTCGCCCTCAGTAACATGCGCGTGTTTCCGGTTTCTGAAACTCTCCGTGAAGAGCTTGTATTTCTGCTGCACCAACATCAGGATGCGAGAGTTGGCAACCATCGGATAGCCGAATAAGGTCATCTCCTTGCGCTTGTCGATATCGATGTAGACGTCATTTACGATTATCCGCTTGCGGTTTGGGTCCGCATCGAGGAAGTCATTGCCAGCAAAGAACCCGAGCACGACGAGATCCGGTTCGTATTGGAGCCCATACTTTTGGAGCATCAGCAGCTGCTCTCCGGTATGGGTACCCGGGTAGCTCGCGTTGATCACCTCGACGCGACGTTCGGGTGGTGTCGCAGCGCTCAGCTTCTCTTCGAGCAGTGCCGTGTAGTTGCCGTCCTTGCCGCCGGCCCAACCGAAAAAATCGCCGACAACGAGGACGCGGAAGGTTCCTGCCTCTCTCTGGAGAGGGTAATCCTTGTCATTGAAACCAAACCGGTTCGTGCCATCGTAATAAGGGCGAACGCGAAATCCGATATCGGGATCGTATTGGTAGAACCCGCTAAAGAGATACGGCTCAAGGACTATCATAGCCATCTCCACCAGTACCAATGGGACGGCAACCCATAAGAACGCCAAGAGCATGGTCTGGGAGATCCACCGCGGCACCCAACTCCACATCTTGTGCTCTCCGTTTCCGCAACAACCACGTTGGATTGGTACCAGGCTTATCTGGTCCCCGGCACGGGGTCTGCTGAATTTCACGCCGGCACTACTCCTCTCCGCGCAAACGATCAGTCTTTCCAGAAATCCCGGAACCGATCGGGACTCATCTCGGCGTAGCGCACCGTGTGCCGGATATGACATAGGCCGATCGCTCAATGATCTTTACCCGAGGTCAAATCAAATCCAGCCCTTCCAAAGTCCCGGTCCTGGCCATTACGATGCTCCTCTCCTGAGCCTTGGAGAAGAGCCAATGAGACGACGCAAGGTCATTACCCTGCTCGGCGGCGCGGCCGCGTGGCCGCTTGCAGCGCGTGCGCAGCAGACGGCAAAGGTCGCTCGGATCGGCTTCCTAGGCGCGAACACGGCCGACGCCCTTCCCGAGCGCTACGAGGCCTTTCGCGCAGGACTGCGTGCGCTCGGCTATCAGGAGGGTCGCGATTTCGTCATCGAGTTCCGTTGGGCGGAAGGGCGATATGAACGGCTGCCGGCCCTCTTCAACGAATTGATTCGCCGCGACGTCGACGTGATCGTCACCCACGGAACGCCGGGCATCCTCGCCGCCAGGCAGGCTACGGCAACGATCCCCATCGTGATGGCGGCGAGCGGCGATGCTGAAGCGTCGGGGCTGGTGGCGAGCCTCGCGCGGCCAGGCGGGAACGTGACCGGATTGACGTTCTTCAATCCGGAGCTCGCAGCGAAGCGGTTCGAGCTGCTCAAGGAAATCCTGCCCGGTCTGACCGAGGTGGGACTTCTGTTGAATCCGGCAAATCCCATCAACGAGCCAATCGTTCCGACCATCAAGCTCACCGCCCAGGCGCTCAGGCTGCAGGTTCATCCATTCGATGTTCGCGGTCCCGCCGACTTCGAACGTGCGTTCGCAGCGATGGCAGCCGCGCCGTCGGCGCCGTCGTGGTTATCGATGACGCGACACTGATCGCCAACGCACCGACGGTGGCCAGGCTCGCGCTTCAGCACCGCCTTCCATCGGGCGGATGGCCCGATTACGCCGTCGCGGGCAGGCTCATCTCCTATGGCGTGAAATTTCCTGACATGTTCCGGCGTGCCGCGACGTTCGTGGACAAGATTTTGAAAGGCACCAAGCCAGCCGAGCTGACGGTCGAACGGGCGACGAAATTCGAAACGATCGTCAACTTCAAGACTGCCAAGGCACTTGGGCTAGACGTGCCGACAGCCATCCTTTTGCGCGCCGACGAGGTGATCGAATAAGGGGGTGCGTTTGTTACGGTGCGTGGGTCCGCACTGGCACGAAGCACAAGTGTCGGAGCCGGCGGGCACGTCCGGTTACTGAGGTGCTACGGACGAGATTTGCTCGCATCGAGCCTTTCTTATGATGACCCACAAGAGACATTGAGGCGAGCTTCCGCGCTCGATCTCGGTAGTCCCGGTGAAAGCCGCCGTGCGGTGTCGCTGGGCGGACGGCGCGCTGACTGGGCTCGCACGTTCTGCATCGAAGCCGCTATGATCACCTTTCAGGAGTTGTTGGCCTGCACCCCGTGCTCCGGGGAACCGACAGCGATGCTCCCGTAAAGGCCTCGCTATGGATGCGATCATCATTGATGGCGTGAGCGACAAAATGAACTTTGAGGATATTTGCCAAATTGTCGACTGCGCCGTTGACCTCCCCTATTCTGATAAGACGGCATTGTTGCGCGATCTCGCTAACCGGGCAGCGCACACGCTGAACGTCGATGGCAATATTGTTTTCAACGCTCTTCTGAAGCGTGAGGAACTCGGATCGACGGGGGTTGGCAACGGAGTGGCGATTCCGCACGTGCGACTGGAGCAGGTGGAGAAGCCATTCGGAATAATGGCGCTATTAAGAAATCCGATCGACTTCAACGCTGTTGACGGACAACCAGTTGACCTCGTGTGCCTGATCCTACTGTCAAAAACAGATGAGGGAGCCCAACTCAAAGCGCTAGCTGGTGTCGCCAGAAGACTTCGAATTCCGGAAGTCCTCCAGGAGCTGCGCCGCGCGCCAAATCGAGTGGTGCTTTATAACGTCCTGACAGGTAAGCCCGGTTGGTATCGGTCGGAGTAAACCATTGGAATGACGCTGCCGGAACGATAGTGTCGCGGCGCGCCGCCTCCAAAAAAGTCGAGGATCGAAGGACGATCGCGGAGCGTTCATTCAAGACCCCGCCAGGTCCAGTTCTGACACGAATGCGAAGTGCCGTAATGTCCGCTCTCGCGCCGCTCTTGAGGGTGTTCAAGATCGTCAGTTCGGCAGCACATTTTATCGCCGCATTTGGAGATGCGGCCCGTCCAGTCGGTCTCGCCAGGATGCGTATCGGCGGGTCGTCAGTCCCGCATAGGCTCCGACGCATTCGCGATCTTGGTAGTCTCAAAGCAACTTTATTGCGCGAGCGAGTTGCCAAAGTGAAAGCGAGAGCACGAGGATGCCGACAGCAGTCGTCAACGCACGTGTTGGAATTTTCTTAACCGCAAACCCGCCGAGCGGTGCGGCGCCGACGCCACCTAAAGCCAGCGCAAGCAGCTCCTTTCTCGGAGCCACGTCCAGTTCGACAAAGAACGTTGTTGCAGCGGCGACCGTTACAAAAAATTCCGTGGCGTTGACGGACCCAACTGCTATCCGGGGAGCGTGACCGGATCCAATAAGGGTCGATGCTACCACGGGCCCCCACCCGCCGCTGCCGGTGGCATCGAGAAATGTCGGCATCGAGAAATCCACCGATAAATCCAAGCGGCGGCGCGTACCTGAACGACGCGTCACGCTCGGGGATACGCCGCGCTGCCTTCACCAGAATAAACGCGCCCATGACGCCAAGATACGCGGCCACAATCGGTCGTGCGACACTGGCATCAATGTTCGAAAGCACCCAAGCGCCAAGCACCGCACCAAGCACGCCCGCCATGCCAAGGCGGCCAACAAGCCGCCAGTCTACGTTTCGATGATAGATGTGTGAGGCGCCGGATGCGGCGGTGGTAAACACTTCGGCGGTGTGCACGATCGCACTGGCATGCGCTGGCGGCAAGCCCATCGTGAGCATTGCCGATGTCGATATCACGCCAAAGGCCATCCCAAGGGCGCCGTCGACAAGCTGCGCACAGAATCCAATCGCGATCAAAAGAAGAAACTCGCCGAGATTTTCGATGAGCACAAAGCGCCTCCCGGCCGCGCGGAGGAGTTCTACGCTTTGCGCCCGTCGGCGAGGCTGCCGCCGGCGCCGCTTTGCTTGGTGCAAGCGCGCTCGTCAATATGGTTCATATAGGTGCCGATCGGCGCCGACGCGCCGTTGCTGCTATCATAACAGGTTTCAGCCGCTTCCACCGCGTTCAAATGTGCGTCCGCCTTTACCGCCCGCGCGCCGAAATCCTGAACGGCACCTGGAAATTCCCGGAGGCGCAGGCGGTGAATTGACCGCAGCTATGTCTGCTTGTGGCAGATTTTGTTGCAAAACGATTTTGGTCATTCGGGCGCGCAAGATTGATTTAAGATCAGGCGCTAGTGCGCAATGTTGATTCAGAGAATCATGCGCGTCGGTTCGATTGTTTCAAATGTCTATTCCACAGCTTCTCCACGGAGATTTTTGCAACAAAATCGGCACCAAGCGGCGGTTACGAAATGTCCGCTTTTGCGCCGCTTGTGAAGGCTAAGCGGATATCGATCAGCCATTGCCGAACTGTCGTCGATTTATGAGTACACGCCCTTCTGTAGTGGGCCCGGATCCAGCAGCATGCTTTTCGTGGAGAACCCACCGCCCCATTTGCCACTGCGCTATGTTGGTAGGGTCCGATTACTCTCACCATGTGCTGAAGCCATCTCGGACAACCGTGTAGATTTGTTCCGCAATCTCTAGATCTCGATTCTGCGCTTCTGGTTCTCATCGATTGCGGAGCGGGGGTGCATTAGGCCATGATCACCATTCACATCTCAAGGATATGCTGCCCGTTCGAGATCGACTGCTGTTCGTGTGCCCATGACCCAGAATGATTCCTGAGAGCATATTTCGGTCGGGGTTTAATCGGAGGGATTCCCAAAGGTTTGTCAATGAGCAAGTCTATCCGCCTTGATTCGATTTCGAGGGGAACGATGCCGAAGCCCTATTCTGGCGACTTGCGTTCCCGAGTGATCGAAGAAATCGCGATAGGAGCGTCGCGGCGTGAGGCAGCCGAACGCTATGGGATCAGCGCCAGTGTGGTGGTGATTTGGGCGCAGCGGTTCGACGCGCCGTGTCATCACGGGGCATGAACCAGCGAGAAAATCATGAACGATGCGAAGGCCACCCCTGTTGCGCCCGACGCCCGAGTCCTGGCTCAAATCCTCGCCCGCTATCGCACGCCGAGTTCTTGCGCGCAGCGTCATTGAGCTCGCGATCACCGCAGGGCCGCTCGTTCTGCTCTGGTCCCTGATGTGGGCGACGCTCGATCTCGGCTATTGGCTCTGCCTGCCGCTCGCGGTGCCGGCCGCCGGCTTTCTCGTCCGGCTATTCATGATCCAGCACGATTGCGGCCACGGCGCCTTCTTCCGCAGCCGTCTCGCCAACGATTGGGTCGGGCGTGTCATCGGAGTTCTTGACGCTCACACCATACGATTTCTGGCGCCGCAAGCATGCCATGCACCACGCTACATCTGGCAACCTCGATCGGCGCGGCATCGGCGACGTCGGCACGCTGACCGTGCAGGAATACCTGGCGCGGTCGCGATGGGGCCGACTGCGCTACCGCCTCTACCGGCACCCCCTCATCATGTTCGGATTGGGCCCAGCCTATTTGTTCATCGTCGAGCACCGGCTTCCGATCGACCTCATGCGCAGCGGCTGGATGCCTTGGCTCAGCACGATGGCGACCAATTTCGCCATCGCGGCGTTCGTCGCCACGATGATATGGCTGGTCGGCATCGGCCCGTTCCTGATCGTGCATCTGCCGATCACGCTCCTCGCAGCCTCCATCGGCGTCTGGCTGTTCTATGTCCAGCATCAATTCGAGAACACCGTATGGGCGCACGAACGGGCGTGGAGCCTACACGAGGCGGCGCTCCACGGCAGCTCCCACTATGCCCTCCCAGGACCTTTGCGCTGGTTCACAGCCAATATCGGCGTTCATCACGTCCATCACTTGTGCAGCCGCGTTCCCTGTTATCGGCTGCCACTCGTGCTGCGCGACCATCCCAATCTCGAAGGCATCGGGCGGCTGACGCTGCTGCAAAGCCTCAAGTGCGTTCGGCTAGTGCTATGGGATGAAGGCCGGCAGCGCCTCGTCTCTTTTGGCGAGGTGCGCCAGCATTCCGGCTCGTCTTGAGCAGGACGCCGGGAATCGCGCGCCACAGCAGCCTACCCACGTCCTGCCCCCGCGCCTTCAGAACGCCGCACAGCGGTCCTGCCGTTTGGAGCAAGGAACGGCTGCTCGCCTGATTTCTGAGACGATCTCTTGGTCGAGCTCGGCGTCAAAGTCTCGGACTTAATCGCTGCCCTCGTTGGCGCTGCAGTTCAGCGCGCAGCTTGTTGCGCTGAATTTTGCCGGTGGCGGTGCGCGGCAGCTCGGGGACAAGCGAGTATTGGCGCGGAAGCTTGAACGCCGGCAGCTTGCGCGCAAGTTGCTCGCGTGCCGCTGCGACAACAACCTCGCCGTCCACGTTCGATGTCGCGACGACATAGAGCACGATTTCCGACAACCCCGCCGCGCTCTCACTCAAAACTGCTGCGGCTTCCGCGATCGCGGGAATTCCTGCCAGCGCATCCTCGATCTCGGACGGCGAGACCCAAAGCCCCGAGACCTTCAGCATGTCGTCGCTGCGGCCGCAGTGATGATAGAAGCCGTCCTCGTCGCGCAGGTATTCGTCACCGGTCGCGAACCACTCGCCCCGAAAGCGCTCGGTCGGCCGATGCGCTGGCGCGTGCGGCAGCTCATCGGCAAGCCGATACCCAGCGCAGAGAAACGGCGCGCGCACCTCGAGTCGGCCGCTGCGGTCGGGTTGCCTGATTTCGGACCCATCCTGATCGATCAGCCTCACCTCCACGCCCAGCACCGGACGGCCGGACGATCCCGCGCGACGCGCAGAAAGGGTGTTGGTGAAAATCTTGTGTACCAGCTCCGAGCAGCTCATCGCATCAATGATGGGCCGGCCTGTAACCTTTTCCCATTCAACCCCGATCGGGGGCGGAAGCCGCTCGCCCGCCGACACGTAACAACGCACAGCGCGGAACGCGAATTTCGCAGCGAAGCCGGATTCGCAAAGCTTGTGGAACAGCGTTGGGACACTGAGCACTATGCTCGGCTGATGGAGCTCTGCTGTTGCGGCAATGGATGGTGGGTTCGGCCAACGCTCATGCAAGATGAGGGTGGCGCCAAGCCGCAGGGCACCGAACATGGCACCCAGCGCGTAGGCGAAGTTGAGGCGCGAGGTCGGGAAGATACGATCCGCGGCCGTGGCAGTGAGGCCGTGCACGAGATAGTCAGTGCAAGCACACACGTTGTCATGACGATGCTCGACCGCCTTCGGCTGTCCGGTCGTGCCGGAAGTCATCACCCAATAGGCCGGATCGTCCGGCTTGCGGGCACTGGGCACAAACTCCGTCTCCGACCTTTGCGCCCACGAGCGCAGGTGGCGCTGGCGTAGAAACAATTTTGCACCCCGCGCCAAGCCAGCCGCCGCCACTACCAGCGCGAACTCTTTTTCGGCGACGACAGCAAACGGCCGGACAATCGCAAGGACGTATCGAAGATCGTCGCTCGTAGCGCGTGTCGAAACCGTGATGGCGACCCCACCTGCGGCAATGACGGCGAGGTAAATCGCCACCAAGTCAGCGTGATCGGGCATGAGTATGGCCACGCGGTCGCCGGGAATCATGCCGGCCGCGCGCAGTGCGGCCGCGAACCGGCTTACACGCACCGCAAGCTCACGGTAGGTCACGCATCCGTCGCCGCTCACGATCGCCGGCTTGTCCGGCCCGCCGACAGCTAGACCGCCCCTCAGCACGTACTCCGCCGCATTCATACCGATGCCACCCAAGTTCGTCACCCGGACCCGCGTAAGGCCAAAATTCGCCGTTTTTGCGCTCAAGGAGGGCGAAGCTCGGTGCTTCGTGCGTCAGACGCTTCCAATTCCGGCGCATGAGGACTGGACCTCAAGGCGCTAGTTCACGGCCTGTCGAATTGTTGCGGGCCCGCTGAAAACGGTGCGTTCCATCGGTTCGCAGGCGACCCTGAGACCGTCGGCGGTGATTGCCAGCATTAACTCTCCGTTTACACTTTGGTCGAAACGACTCGCCGGGGTCTTTCGGCGGAATTTAGCCAAATATTCTCCCCCCACTGCCGGGAGATGGACCTGCGTTATAGGAGTTTCATCGGGACTCGAAGGCCAATTTCATAAAGCGCTACTCCGTTTGCGACGCGATTGCCCCGTGCCGGAATGAAAGAAAGCGGAGACCTGCCATGATCTCAAGCCGTCCGCAGCCCCATGGCCCATGTTGTACGGAAGCGAGGATAGACAATGACGGTCCACGTCGATTTCACCAGTCAGGCGTTTTTTCGCGAACCCGCCGCCGGTATCGAAAGGCTGAGAACATCCGGCCCGGTCGTTGAAACCAGATTCCCGATTATCGGCAAGGTCTGGATCACCACGACCTACGAGTTGGCAGTCCGAGTGCTAAAGGACAGTGAGACATTCACGATGCGGAAGGAGGGCGGCGCCCTTGCTGGACTGCGATGGTGGATGCCGCCGCTCGTTCGCACGCTTGCCAACAGTATGCTCACCATGGACGAGCCGGATCACACGCGACTGCGAGATATCGTCGATGAGGCCTTCCGCCGCCGCGCAATCCTCGACATGGAACCGCGCATTCGTGCCATCGCTGACAATCTCGCCGGTGAGCTGTTCTTGGACGGAAGCCCGGCCGACCTCGTTCAGCGATATGCCCGAACCCTTCCGCTCTCCGTCATTTGCGAGCTGCTCGGCCTGCCGCTCGCCGACCGGCCGCGGTTTTTGGCTTGGGCGAATACCGTCGCTCGGCTCACCGGTCCTATCAGTTTTCTGCGCATGATCCAAAGCCTCTCGCCCATGAAGCGTTATTTGGAAGAGCGTTTGCGGCTCGCCCGCGAGCAGGGCGGCGAAGGTCTGATTGCCGAGCTCGTGCGCGTGGAAATGGAAGGCGGGCGCATCAGCGCCAACGAAATGGTTTCGATGGTGTTTCTCCTGCTGGGCGCAGGGTCGGAGACCACGACCCATTTGATCAGCGGATCGGCTTACGAACTTCTCAAGGACCCCGCGCTGCGCGACTGGCTCGCGGAAGACTGGAACCGGGCGAACCTGGCGGTGGAGGAGTTTCTGCGGTTCGTGTCTCCAGTGCAATTCACAAAGCCGCGCTATGTGCGAAAGGACGTTGACCTTCAAGGCGTTCGATTGAAGAAGGGCGACAGGATCATGGCTATGTTGGCCGCTGCCAATTTGGACCCGGAGGCGAACGAGCATCCTGAACGGCTCGATCTTCAACGACGACCGAACCGGCACATCTCCTTCGGGACCGGAATTTACGGCGAATTTTTCAAGGTGGAGACCGGAACCGACATCGCGAGCATTCCCTACAAAGGGGGCGCACAGGCGGTGACCGATATCCTGGGCGGCCGCATCCATTTGAATTTCGGGACCACCGCGACCCTGGTCCCGCTCATTCGGGAGGGAAAGCTCAAGGCGCTCGCGATCACGGGGGCTTCGCGCAGCCCGGACATTCCCGAGGTTCCCACCATGACCGAAAGCGGTTTCCCCAACATGACGACGGTGACCTATTACGGCTTGATGGGACCACCCGGCATCCCCGCCGAGGTAGTCGACAGGCTCAACAGCGAAGTCAACGAGAGCTTGCGATCGCCGGAGCTCGGCTCGGCGATGGCCAAGCTCGGCTTCGGGGTCAAGCATGGCACGCCGCAGGAATTCGGGGCGCTGATCGCCGAGCAGTCCGAAAGGTGGGGTCCGATCGTGAAGACGGTTGCGTTCCAGATGGAGTAGCGGGACCAGGCCGGCGCGATCTCGCGAAAAAATTGCGGCCGGCGTCGCCGCCGAATCGGCCAGGTGGACGGCGGTGGGGAAAGCGGCCAACATCGAGGTCAATGAAGCAGGAGGAGACCGCCCATGAGGTGCAAGCGACTGGTCCTGGTTGTCGTGGCGAGCATCTGCGTCGGGCTCGGTCAAGGCGAGGCGGGGGCGCAGTCCTATCCGAACCGGCCGATCAAGCTGATCGTTCCTTTCCCGGCCGGCGGCCCGCCCGACACGATCGCTCGCCTGGTGGCCAACGACATTTCGTCGCGTCTGGGACAGACCGTCGTGGTCGACAATCGCGCCGGCGGCGGCGCCACCATCGGCACGCGCGCGGCGGCGACTTCGGCACCGGACGGCTACACGTTGCTGTACGGCAGCACCACGTCGCTCTCGATCGGCCCGGCGGTGTTCAAGAACCTCGACTACGACCCGGTGAAGAGCTTCGCGCCGGTCGCATCGGTCTCCATCGGCTCGATGGTGGTGGCGGTGAATGCCGGCGTGGCGGCGAAGACGGTGCCGGAGCTCGTCGCCCACGCCAAGGCCAATCCGGGAAAGCTGCACAATGGTGCCGGCGTCGCCTCGCCGCCCCATATCGCCTGGGGACTGTTCACGCTGACGACCGGCGCGGACATCGTCTTCGTTCCCTACAAGGGAATGTCCCAGGCCATGACCGATCTGGTCTCCGGGCAGATCCAGATGATGATCGACGGCATCGGGTCGCTGCTGCCGCACATTCGGGACGGCAAGGCGCGGGCATTGGCGGTCACCGGCCGCACCCGCAGTCCCGATCTCCCCGAGGTTCCGACCATGATCGAGAGCGGCTATCCCGACTACCTGTTGACGTTCTGGACCGGCGTGGTGGCGCCGGCCGGCACGCCGCCGGAGTTCGTCGCCAAGGTCAACGCCGCGATCAACGAGGGATTGAGGTCGCCGGCCATGAAGCAGAGCCTGGCGAAATTCAACGTCGAGCCCAACATCGGATCGCCACAGGAGTTCAGCGGGTTCCTCGCCACCGAGGCCCGCAAATGGGGCGACATCGTCAAGGCGACGAACATCAAGATCGAATGAGCGCGCTGGTCGAGGCGGCGGCACGCGGAACCGAGTGACGGTGCACGCACACCGGGCGCAACAGCAGCCCGTCCCGTCGCGGCCGCTACCGAGTACCGCAAAGGGAAGATAAAGCGAGATGCGAGGGCATCTCGCAAATCTCCCATATTTTGCCGCAAGTCGCCTCCAAACACCGGCTTGAGGGCGCCGCCGACCTGTGCCAGGAAGGCGGCGGGAGCATGAAGAGGGACAACATGCGGACTGCAGCGCTTGTGGCCGGCGCCGTTGCGGCGGCGGTGACGGTTTCCACTGCGCCGGCTGCGGTGCGGATCAAGGCGGATGCCGGCGGCCAGATCGGTCCATACCTGCAAACCCTGGTGGCGCTGCGCGGGTCGGGCGAGCGGGTCATCATCGACGGCCCCTGTCTCTCGGCCTGCACCATGGTGCTCGGCGTGATCCCGCGTGAGCGCATCTGCGTCACCCCGCGCGCGCGGCTCGGCTTCCACGCCGCCTGGCATCCCGGCGGCAACGGACGGCCGGTGACGAGCCGCGCCGCCACCCAGCTGCTGATGGAGATCTATCCCGATCAGGTGCGCGGCTGGATCGCGCGGCGCGGCGGTCTGTCCCGGCGCATGATGTATCTCAGCGGCAGCGAGCTGGCCGCGATGTATCCGACCTGCAATTGATATGGTGGCGGAGGCCGGGCCGGGTCGGGCGACGTTCCGACGCGACAAGGCATGTCGGGACCCGTCCCGTCATGGAGCCGGGCGCGCCATCCGATGCGCGGCGAGCGCCGACAAGCCCCCGGCACCGGCCAGCAGCGCCATGGCGCCGTAAGCGAGCCCGCCCCAGCGTGCATAGAGCACTCCCGCAAGTGCCATCGCCGCAGCCATGACGAGGCCGAGCGCAACCGCGAGATAGCCCTGCGCGGTCGCGCCGATAGCGGCCGGCGCGGCGCGGACAATGAAGCCGACGGCGCCGAGATGGGTAGCGCCGAACGACAGTGCATGCAGGCATTGCAGCAGCGGCAACAGCGCAGGAAGCGGGTCGAGCGCCATCGCGCCCCAACGCACGAGCGCGCCTGCCGCTCCGACGAGGAGGAGCATGGTCGAGGACACTCGCAGCCGCCCAGAGACCGCGAACAGGACGATCTCGGACATCACTGCGAGCGCCCACAGGGCACCGATCGTAGCGCCCCCCATACCCTCATTGCGCCATTCGAGCACCGAGAAACCATAATAGACGGCGTGGCTCCCCTGAATGAGGCTTGCCGCTGCCGCCACGGCGAGGAAAACAGGATCGCGCAGCAGCGGTTTGGCAGGGATTGCCCCTCCGCCTGCAGCGGCCGTTGCTTCCCCAGTCGGACTCAGCGCCCATGCGGCTGCCGCGGTCACTGCCAGGGCCACCGTCACCAGCCAGATCAGATTGCGAGCGGGAATGACGTCGAGCAGGAGCCCGGCCCCCAAGCTGCCGGCAACGAACGCAGCCGAGCCCCACAGGCGCACCGGCCCATAGGCCCTTCCGCGGCGGCCGAGCCCACGCAAGGCGTAGGCATCGGCCAGCGGCATGATCGGGTTGTAGAAGGCGGACGCGAGCGCAAGGGTCGCCATGATGGCGACGGATCCGTCCGCCATCCCGACCGCCCCGTAGCCCAGCGATGCCGCGGCCGCAGCGATCACGATCGCACCGCGCATCCCCACCTGCCGATCGGCAGCGCGGGCTGCGAGAGGGATCGCAAATATTCGCACGATCATGGGAATCGCCAGCGCCATTCCAATCGCACTTGCATCGAGCCCCTTGGCAGCGAGCCAGACCGGCAGAAACGGCAACTGCACGCCGAGCGCGACGAATAGCGCCGCGTAAAAGACCGCGAGCCTGCGGGCAAACGCCGTGCCTGTGGGTATCTCGGAGGTATCCGGCATCACGCCGATTGCGCTTCGCGGCCGATCGTGCTGATCGGAGATCCGCCGTGCGGGCGGGCCGATCGCTGCACATGTCGCTCGAATCATATCAGGGATTCGGCGGCGAGCTCGCGCATGCTCGCCGCGTGGCTCAGGCTCGTGTCCCGGGCGAGCGCAGCGAGACCCGGGACCCAGCTGCATGACCCGCGTCGGTGCCGGCCCGACGGCCCGCGACCCGTTCGCTGCGTTGAGCGCCATGACCGAGGAGGAGCTGATCGCTCTCCGCGCAATGGTCGTGATCGGTAGAGTCGAGATGTGGCGCGGTGGCTGTAGGCTGAACGTATCTGTTGCCGCCTCTTTCGTCTGGCGGTGCCTTAGTGGTTCAGCCATGGCTCCGTTTCCACACCCCGCTCATCGAACCGGACATGCAGATCTCCCGCATCCGGCTCTCGGACAAGACTTCACGCCTTCACCCACGGCACGTCGTGCCCAAGCCGGGACAGACGTACGAGCCCGAAGTGCCCGTAAAGGTGCGAGAGTGGATAAGCTCCGCCCTTGCGTCGCCTGACCTTGTGCTTGATGCGCAACCACCGGCGCAGCCGCACAGCGGTGTAGTTGTCGATCGCCCGATACGCTTTCGAGACGGTGCCTACTTCGAAGTAGTTCGCCCATCCGCGCAGCGTGCGGTTCAACTTCTTCACCAGCTCTGTGGTCTCTTGCCAAGTCCCCGATCGGGCAGTCTGCGCGTGGACATTCTCGACCATACGCTTGATGCTCTTCCGCGATGGCCGGTACCCCAGATACGCCTTTCCGGTTCTCGCTGAATACATCCGCCCAAACGTGTGTCCCAGGAAGTCGAACTCGCCTTCCGGTACCTTGCAGATTCGTGTCTTCTCCTCGTTGACCGTGAGCTTCAGCTTGCCCATGATCTCGCGCAGCCGCTGCAGCGCCTCTTCGGCTTTGCCCTTCTTGCACAAGATCACGAGATCGTCGGCGTAGGTCACGATGCGAGTGCCGAGGCTTCGCTCCAGCCCGAGCATCTTCCATCCCAGCACGAACCGGCGCATGTACAGATTCGCCAGCAATGGTGAGATGGGTGAACCTTGCGGAATGCCGCGCCGGTTGTCCCGGGCCTCGGTCGTGCGTGTCTTCCTTCCTCGATCGTCGGTTTCTTCCACGGGGCATTCCAGCCACATCTTGATCAGATGCAGCACGCGCCGATCAACAATTCGGCGCGCTACCGATTTCAGTAGCTCGGCATGGGGGATGCTCCCGAAGTAGTCCGCGAGATCGGCGTCGACGACTTCCGGGTGGCCACGAAACAGTAGCGCTCCCACCTCGACCACTGCCTGTTGGGCGTTGCGCCCAGGACGGTAGGCGTACTGTTCTGGTGGAAGGTCGGCTTCGAAGATCGGTTCCAGCACCAGCATCGCTGCTGTCATGCAGACCCGATCCCGCAAGGTCGAGATGCCCAGCGGCCTGAGTTTGCCGTTGGCCTTCGGTATGAACACTCTTCTGATGGGGTCCGGTCGGTAAGTCTCCTGCCTGAGCGCAAGCGCCAGTTCGCCGAGCCACCGCTGCACCCCATACGCCTCGATGTCCGCGAAGTCCTGACCATCCACACCGGGTGCGCCCTTGTTGGAGCGGCACTGGGCATAGGCATGCGCCAGGATGTCCTCGCGGCTGATCTTGTCGTACAGGGCGTAGAAGCGATACCCGGCTTCTGCCTTCGCTTTCGCGTGCAACGCCTTCTGCAGTTTCTGAACACTCTTCGGAGTTGATAGGTTGCCCAATCTCCAGGTCCCTCACCACGTATTGCGTTCGTCTTGAACTGAGGTCCCTTCCCTCCACCGGCATTACCCGGCTTCAGCGGTACAACGAACCTCTCCGCCACCCCAGGGCGCCCGGCCTGTCCCTCGCGGGTGTCCGGTTCGTCATCCCTGATCACGCCTTGGGGTTTCCCGTGTTGCGTACGCTTTCCTTGTGTACATGCTGTCGCCACTACCCCGGCGCAGCGGCTGGGCGCACTGCTTCGCTCATTCACCCCAGCCGTATCAGCCTTCCCCGATAACCCTGTCGGGTCGGCCTGCGCATTGTCCTTTTCGAGGCTTGCTCGGCGTTCACTCGCGTTACGGCCTGCACACTCGCGCTGTCACCGTATATCGTGACACGCTATCCGAAGGCTTCAGCCACTTCGTCACCTCCATGACTGCTCCGGTTGCTTCCGGCTGGAGCGGTTGCCGGGCGGGACTTGCACCCATTGGAAAGCGCCGCCTTTCCACGGCGCACGGGTAAACCGGACTACATTTGCTCGATCTGAGCGTTACCGGGTTTGAACCGGTCGTTGACAAGAGCAAAAACGAGGTCCGCCCTCACCGAGAGCGACATCTCCAAGGGTTGGTAATTAGTGAGGGGCACTAGCCTGGATTTCCACGCCACGGAATTAGCCTAACATTTCAGGTTTTGCGAGAGCTACCGCACCAAACGGAGGCGGTGGCCGTTCCACCATGGGACGGCGATGGGTTTATCGATGAGGCCGGAGGCGAGGACGATCGGGAGGTGAGCGCGACGGTGGAAGCGCACCCTGATTTCGCTATCGGTGATGGCGACCTCGGCCGGCATGTCGATGAGGTCGCGGAAGATCTGGCGCGCCTGAGCGTCATCATAACCGCGCATGCGGCGGGCCATCAGGCGATAGAGGCATGAAGCAAGGACGAGGAGCGCCATGTCGAAGTCGACCTTGAAGCCGACCGATGACGAGAGCGCGTCGATGTGGAAGAAGCGCACGGCGTCGGCGAGCGCGTTCTCGATGAGCATGCGCTTGGCGTAGCGGGTGACGAGGCTTCGTGCGGTGGATGTTGCGTCGTTGGTGAGCAGGATGGTGGGCTCATCGTGACCGAGATCGGTGATGAAGAACTGGCGGTAGGTGCGCTCGTGCGGACGCGCCTTCTGCTCGAAGACACGTGGCTTGCGGTATTTGCGGTGGGGCACGTCGAGGGTGACGGTGCGCCAGGCAGATGGCGGCAGGTTCTCGACCTCGGCGAGGAGGCTGGGCGAGCGCCGACGCAAGGTGATGAAGGTGATGCCGGCGGCATCGAGCCGGTCGAGCCCCTCGTAGGTGGTGAGCTTGGAATCGAAGCCGAGGTGCTGCGGCAGCTTGCCGTACCGGCGCCTCCAGAATTCGATGAAGCGGAAGACCTCCTCGGCCTCCTCACCCTTGCGGATATCGACATTGGAGTAGCAGAACACCTGGGCATCGGCATCCTGCGCCAGGAAGGTGAGGATGCTGGGCTGCCGGCGACTTCGCTTGGATAAATAGTGGGATTCGACGAGCGGATGCTCGCCGAAGTAGGGCACCGAGTGGAAGTCGAGATTGAGCGACTGGCCGGTGAAGAGATTCTGTCCGGTGAGTTGCGCGTGCCAGCCGGCGAGCAGGCGGGAGACCTGCTGCGGGGTGATGCGCGAGGAATATTCCGACAGGAAGCTCTTCTTCGGCATGGCATTGAGGCCGCAGAACAAGGCGAGCCCCTGGTCGGCGACGAGCGCCATGACGTGGCTCTTGCGTTCGATCGACCACAGCTTGAGCGCCAGCGAGGCGCGCAGCGCGTGTGCGGCTGGGATCATGTTCGAGCCCGGCAGCTTGGCGCCGCGTGCGAGGGTGTTGTCGCCGTCGAGGCGCACCAGATCGGGAACGAACAGGAACAGCCCTCCCCCCCTGGTGGTGAACTCCCGCTTGGTGAGGACGAAGTCCTGGACGTTGGCGACCGTCTCCACGTTGGGGCCGACGCGGAAGGGGCGTTCCTCGTCGAGCCGGCGCGGCAGCGGTGCGAAGCCTTCCTCGACCAGCACCTCGCGTACCGCGGTGGCGCTCAGCGGCGTTCCCTGCTCCTTGAGCGCCCGACTGATCTCGTAGACCGAATAGTTGCGCTTGCGCAGCGCGACGATCTGCTCGTGAGCGCGGCTCTTCTTGGGCTGCGTGCGCGGGCCCGGATGCGCGGTGGCGAAGAATTCCGGAAGGTCGCCGTGCCGGAAGGCATGGCACAGCACGCGGAAGGCGCCGGGCGAATAGCCGAAACGGCGTGCGACCTCGGCCGAGGGCAACTCCTGCAGGTAAAAAGCGCGCAAGGCCTCGTACTGGCGCTGGCGCACCGTTTTGTCTTTGACGTTCCGATGACGGAACCGCCGCGAGACTGATCGGAACGTCAAAGACACCGCACTAGCGCACGGCGGATGTTAACCATACGGCGGAAATCTTCACCACGGCGGGGCGCTCTGCGATACGCGCGCTACAGCGATCGGCGATGATCGGCATGGATCGGCGGGGCTCCAGGTACAGGAGCTTCAGCATGAGCTACCGATTAATTGCGCTAGCAATCTCAGCTTTGTCGACGGCGCACATCACGACCGCCAACGCGCAGTCCGTCTATGTAGCACCCGGCGGGGTGTATATCGGCGGCGGTCCGGTCTATGTGATCCCGGCACCGAGCAACGGCAACGGGAATTATGTTGAACCCATCTACGACTATGGAAATGGATACGGTTACGGAAATGGAGGGCTAGAACCCTCACCATATTTGGCACCAACGGTGGTGGTCCCGGGCGCGGGCTATGTGGCTGCGCCCTACGGTCTGAATGGAAACGGCAGCGGCTATGGCTACCGCAACGGCTATGGCTACCGCAACGGCTACGGCCCACCGCGGCCGCCGGCTTATTACAACGGCGACCCGGTGTTGAGCAGCTATGGCTTGGCGCGCGTGCCGCGGCCGCCGGCGGCAATCCCCTTCAACGGCAGCAGACGCTGCATCGCCGGGCGAGGCTACGGTCGCTGCTACTGAGGCCCCTGCCGCTGCGGTCCCAAACCCCCAACCGCGCGGGGTAGCTCGCCAGGGGACCTTGCGTGGATGACGCGCGCGGATGGAAAAAGCTGATTGGACGTGAACCAATTCGGCCTCAGCGTTGTTCGTCGGGAGAGCACTTTCAAATCTCGCGTCGATCCCCGACAACCGCATAACGGAGCTTGTTCGGATCAGCCGTTGCCGGTCAGCCAGACGATGGCGCGGATGATAGTTTCGACCGGACCGGTGATCAGCTGCGGCAAGATGTTGAGATCAACGCCCATTTGCGCGCCGAGTACCGCCAAGACCAACAGCGTGGCGATGAGGATGATCATGCCGTAGGGCTCGAGGCCAACGGCAGCGCCAAAAAGTTGGGAAGCAAGCCAACCGCAACTCGGCCGCCATCGAGGGGTGGGAGCGGCAGCATGTTGAATACCGCCAGGACTACATTGATGAGGAGGGCGTTGCGGAGGTTCTGCGCGACCCACGGGACAGCCTCCGAGGGTAAATAGGTAACAAGATGGAAGAGAAGCGCCGCGGCTATGGCGAGCGCGATGTTGATGCCTGGCCCGGCGAGCGCCACCAGGACCATATCGCGGCGCGGATGGCGCAGGGCGCGAAAATTGACTGGCACGGGTTTGGCGTAGCCGAACAGCACGGGCGACCGCACGAGCAAAAGGATCGCCGGCATCAGGATCGTGCCGAAAAGGTCGACGTGCTTGAGCGGATTGAAAGTAACGCGGCCCAGACGATAGGCGGTGTTGTCGCCCAGGCGGTGGGCAACGAAGCCGTGCGCAGCTTCGTGCAGTGATTTGCCGATGCCAGCAAGCATTCATTAACTACTGCATCGCAATCATAGGCGCACCATCCATCGTTGGATGGGCACCCACATGCGGACATGCCGTCCCGGTACTCTTGCCATCCTGAAATACTTTGCCGTGCTATCGGCGGGTATCGGGCTGATTTACCTTGTTTGCGTCAACGTGCAGCCTCGCCCAATAAGCGACGAGGATCGCGCGCGGCTCGCTGAGATGGCACTCGCGGCATCCGGCACGGAAAGCGCATTAGGGCATTGGTGAAGTAGCTAACCCACGCCGCAAATGAGAACCTCAAGTCCGTCGCCGACGAGCGCGCCGATGGGGCTCGGTCTAAGAACCTGCCGCTGGAAGTGGATGGCGGCAACTATCGCAATGCTGTCTTTTTTCTCGTCGGAAGCGCCGCAGCCTCGCGCGCGAGCCGTTCGATGCGAAGTCGAGCGGCAATACGCGGCCGGCGTCCAATCAAAGCGCCAAGGCTGTCCGTGGACTCGTAGCCGTAAGTCCCAGGGACCAAATCCACGGCGGTCTCGGAGAATGCGGGCGGGTCTGCCGCATGCTTCACACCTGAACCCGTACCCACGCGAGCATGAGCAGGAGAATCAGCATCGAATAAAGCCCAACCCAGGCAACGTCCGCAGTCCAGCTTTGTCTTCCACTTTCTGCCCTCTCGCTCATGATTTGCCCCTTGCGCATTGCTCAAAAGAATCCCCGATCGAGCTTCGGACATACGGCCGGGGCATCATGTCTGTCTAATTGCCGGGAGTATCCCGACGCACGAATCCTGTCAGGAGATGGTTGTCAATCCGTAAGTTCTGGCCCGTCCACTTCGGGGATGCGCTCAGCAAGCGCCGGATTGACAGAGCTCTGCGACGGTCCTGCGAAGCATCATACTGGTCAGCGCCTGCATTTGTCCGTGCGGCGGAGCCGTTGGGCTCGCGCCTGTGTGCCGGCGCCTCGATCTCGACTACGAGGTGCCGGGGCAGCACAATTGAGCGGGAACAAGGATCCACACCTTCTTGGCGCTCTGCGAGGAATTGAATTTCGCACGCGCAAAACTCTCGATCGCTCTCTGGTGTCTTCATTCGGCGGCTTTGTCGCCCTCGACGCCGGGCGCTTTGATCGCCGCCACGCCCTTTTGAATTGATTCGCATTGCCCCATGACGTGATTGCACAGGTTGCTGACCGCGAGGATGCGTTGCGAGATTTGCTCGCCGAAGGTCCGGTAATTGTCTGACGTTTCCTTGACCGATGCGCGCGCCCTGTTGATTGTCTGTTCAAGTGCGCGCATCTGTTGCCGCAGCTTGGCGATCTCATTTTGCGCCGCCGTCGACATCTCGTGCACGGCCTCATCGAGCGTGTCGACCAGCGAGTCGATCATCGTTGCCGAATTGTGTGCCTCCTGCATCGCGGCGTCGGCGGCGAGCGCCCCGAGTGGCTTATGATCCTTCGGAGCGAAGGCTTCTGGGCCCGCCGACTTGATGATTTTCAGCGGCTGCTCGGCGAGGTTCTTTTCAAGGTTGAGGAAGAAATTCTTTCCCAATGGATTTGGTGGCTTTTGCTGCAGATCGACCAGGTCGAATTTCTCGACGCCGGGTTCCTGCTCGACAGGATCAGGGATCATGGTTGCTTGCTGCATGGTCCTTGCCATTGTCTTGACTCCCCCATTTACGACCCGAAACGTCATGCGGGTATGCCCATCCAAATGGACCGCCGGTTGGCACAGTTGAACGTATCGAATGGCATTGCGGCGCACTTCCAGCGCAAATGTGACTTTATTGGGAGGCCGGATTGCGAGGGGCACCACGTTAACCAACCCGCAGACGAACGGGCGCGCCAGCCTTCGTCGATCAGTATCGGTTGGCCGCTCAGCGACGGTTGGCCGGCCGGCCCCGCGCGGTCTGTGACCGAGCGCGCCGCCCTCGAAGGTCTGCTATCGGAGGCAACCCTCAAGACCGCGAATGCGCTCGGCCTCCAAGTCCCGCTGACGCTGCTCGCGCCTGCCGACGAGGTGATCGAACGAGGATGCAGTCTGCTGCGGGTTCGGATGCCGGCCGATGATCACCGAAGCTCACCACACCGATGCCGGGTCGAGCGACTACGCCACCAGCCGATAGAACAGCTCGGGATCGACATTGCCGCCTGAAAGTACGGCGACCGCGATCTTCCCCTTCACGTCGATCTTGCCCGCCAGCAGGGCGGCGAGCGCCACCGCCCCGCCCGGCTCCACCACGAGCTTGAGCTCGTGAAAGGCGAAAGCCACTGCGGCCGCGACTTCCTGGTCGCTGACCGCGGCGCCTTCGCCGACCAGGACGCGGTTGATCTCGAAGGTGAGCTCGCCGGGCGTCTGTGCCATCAGCGCATCGCAGATGGTGCCGGAGAGAGCGGCATTTCGCTCGCGCCGTCCGCTCTTGAACGAGCGGGCATGATCGTCGAAGCCCTCGGGCTCGGCAGTCAGCAGGCGCGCCTGCGGTACACGTGCCTTGACCGCGAGCGCAATACCGGCGGTCAGCCCGCCGCCCGAGGCGGTCACGGCGACGAGATCGGGCACCAGGCCCTGCGCCGCCAGATCCTCGACGATCTCGCGACCGGCGGTCCCCTGCCCCGCGATCACCAGCGGATCGTCATAGGGCGGCACCAGCGCGGCATGGCGCTGCTCGGCGATGTCGCGCGCAATGGCCTGGCGATCCTCGCGCGCGCGATCGTAGAGCACGACCTCGGCGCCGAGCGCCGCCGTGCGCTCCCGCTTCGGACGCGGCGCATCCGTCGGCATGACGATCACAGCCGGCATCCCGAGCAGTCTTGCCGCGGCGGCGACACCTTGCGCATGGTTGCCCGACGAGAACGCGACCACGCCGCAGGACCGCTCGGTCGGCGGGATCGAGGAGAGCTTGTTGTAGGCGCCGCGAAACTTGAACGAGCCGGTGCGCTGCAGGATCTCCGCCTTGAGGAACACACGCGCGCCGGTGATGGCGTCGAGCACCGGCGATGTCACGAGCGGAGTGTGCAAGGCAATTCCCGCCAGGCGCTGCGCGGCGGCATCGACGTCGGCGGCGGTCGGCAAGGCGGCGTTCGGTGAAGCGCGACATCGCGGCGGACGGTACGCCGCGAGCCCTCGCCCGGCAAGAGCTGCCCGACGCGCGCGACCACACCGGCCGCATCGCGCGTCGAGCAAATGTCACGGCGTTCGCGACCCCGATCTGCCGGCGTCCTCGCGCATCAGTATCGCCCGACGACCGGGGCCCCACCCCAGCCGCCGAAGCGCAGATTGACACCGGCCTTCAGCACGCTCTTGGTTTCGTCGATCCCGTGGACGAAGGTCCCTCAGGTCCCCGAAAACGACAGATTGCTCGGTCACCAAAGTCGTAGTAGTTGTACTCGATGAAGCCTGACAGGTAGTTGGTGAAGGCGTACTCGCCGCCGATGCCTACCGTCCATCCGCTGCGGGTTTCAGCTCGCCGTTCCGGTGACCACCCCGAGCAGGCTGAAGTCGTATTCGTCACGCTCCCACGCGCCGCCGCCCTTCACATAGCCCAGGAAACGATCCCAGGCATAGCCGAGGCGGCCGGTCACCGACGCCAGCGATTTCACGCTGCGAATGGTTGACGAAGCCGGGGAACAGGAGGCTGGCGTTGCTGCCATCGGTTCGGTCCAGGCGTAGTCGCCAGCAATGCCGATGACCCACCCGCCGGCGAACTGGTAATCGCAACCGGCCTGGAGCCCCCCGAGGAAGCCGTCCGTATCGTGGCTGCCATCGGATAATCCCAAGGTCGGACTACCGCCCTGGCGATCGCACCAGTCCTTCCTCGCCCACAGCCCGCCGGCATGACCGCCGAGGTAGCAGCCGGTCCAGCTGAAGTAGACCGGCGCCAGCGGCGGCGCATGGCCGGTAGCGCATAGACCGGTGGTCGCCGCGACAGATCAGCCGCCATGGCCGGAAATGCCGCGACCAGCGCGGCAAGAACAGAAGAGACGAGCACCGGTTTCTTCATGGAGCTACCCCCTTTTTCAGTTGTCCCCCTGGGCAGGGCTTATAGGCTCTGGCGCTGCCAGAGTCCGTGACATTTCGGATACAGGTTCGTCAGAATTCGTTGGCAGCATTCTCATTTTACCGTTGACTGAGACTTCTGTGTCGGATGCCTGACCTTTGTGCGCCCGAATTTGGACCCGGAGCCGGCACGTGAAGGGCGACCGATGCGCCCATCCGCCCCGATGGATTTTGCAGTGACTCCCGCTTCCGGGGGATCGAGGTGCCCGTAACAGCTTTACGAAGCGAGAAGAGCCGCGAGAAACCAGAGCTCACGGCGGCAGGCGCACGCGCGAGCGCAGCGAATGCGCGGATGACTTCCTCGAATGCAGCGGAAGTATCTGCGGGAATTCAACGCTGTCTGTTCTGGAATCTCTAACGCCCTATTCGACGTACGTCACTGACTTGACCTTGACGAACAGTTACGCATGCAAACGGGCGAGCGGAAATGGATCTTGGAATAGCCGGACCGGCGAGCGATTGTCTGCGCCTCGAGCCGCGGGCTCGGCCGCGCCTGCGCGCGGGCCTTGGCAGCGGCGGGCTGCGAGGTTGTGATCAACGGCCGCGATGAAGCGGCGCTCGCAGCCACGGCGGCGGAGCTGCGCCAGATTCCGGGAGCCAAGATCACCGCGGTGGCGGGCGATGTCGCCACCTCCGCCGGCCAAGCTGCGCTGCTCGCCGCCTGCGCAGAGCCCGACATCCTGGTGAACAACAATGCCGGCCCGCCGTTCCGCGATTTCCGCCAGCTTACGCGCCAGCAGATGATCGACGGCGTGGTCGCCAACATGGTGGTCGCCGTCGAGCTGATCCAGAAGGTGATCGATCCGATGGCGGCCCGCAAATTCGGCCGGATCGTCAACATCACCTCGGGTTCGGTGAAGATGCCCCTGGTCGGGCTCGATCTGTCCTCGGGAGCCCGCGCCGGCCTGACCGCCTTCCTCGCCGGCATTGCGCGCTCGGTGGCAGCCTCCAATGTCACCATCAACTTCCTCTTGCCGGGCACGTTCGAGACCGATCGCTGCGCTCGAATATCGAAACGAACGCCAAGAACAGGGGTATTTCCTTCGAGCAGGCGCTGGCGGAACGGATGGCGACGGTGCCCGCCAGGCGATTCGGCACTCCGGCGGAATTCGGCGCCACCTGCGCCTTTCTCTGCTCTGCCCAGGCCGGCTACATCACCGGGCAAAATATCCTGCTCGACGGCGGCGCGTTTCCCGGCGGCTTCTGAGCTGAGCAGCCGAAACGGGACGAAGGAGAATCTCCTTCACAATCAGCAAGATAGCGGATCTGCTACGGCCGTCCCACAAGGCGAACAAGGCCGGCATATGCCGGCCTCGTCGCACCCCCCGCGAAATCGATCACGCTGGCACAGCACCGCCGGGAGGGGCGGCTCCGAGGTCGTGTCGCCACCCGGTCTCGCATCGCTTGCAGCTCGACGTGCGAACCGGGTGCATGGTGGTAATCTCTCTCCGGTGGTCGCTCAGAATGCAAATCCAAAGTCTCGCAGCAGGCGGCATTGCGAACGAAATCAAGCTGCAGTGGCCGAAAAGCAACAAACAGCTTTCGGCGATATTCCGACTTGGCACACCATTCGGGGGACAGCCCGACGCGGAACACGGGGCCGCCAGTCGTTGCTTGCCCAGCGCGGATACGCGACGCATGATCCAGCACCCTCGCGGCGACCCGACGTCCCTCCAACGGAGACATTGCTGCAATGAAGCTCGTCCGCTTCGGCCCGCGCGGCCGCGAAAAGCCCGGTATCGTCGATGCCAAGGGCCGCATCCGCGACCTTTCGAAAGTGGTTCCCGACATCGCCGGGCCCACGCTCTCGCCTCCAGGGCCTCGCCAAGATCCGCAAGGCGCCGATCGACAAGCTGCCGATCGTGCGCGGCAATCCGCGGATCGGCGCCTGCGTCGCCGGTGTCGGCAATTTCATCGCCATCGGATTGAACTATTCCGATCACGCCGCCGAGGCCGGCCTGCCGGTTCCGAAGGAGCCGATCATCTTCAACAAGGCGCCGTCGTGCATCTGCGGACCGAACGACGACACCATCATCCCGAAGGACTCCAGCAAGCTCGACTGGGAGATCGAGCTTGGCATCGTCATCGGCCAACGCGCGCGCTATCTCTCGAAGGACAAGGCGCTCGACGTGGTCGCGGGATACTGCCTCGCGAACGACGTTTCGGAGCGCGTATTCCAGATCGAGCGTGCCGGCCAATGGACCAAGGGCAAGGGCTGCGAAACGTTCGGACCGCTGGGACCCTGGCTGGTCACCAAGGACGAGATCAAGGATCCGCAGAATCTCGCCATGTGGCTGGACGTCAACGGCGAGAAGCGCCAGCGCGGCAATACCAAGACCATGATCTTCGACTGCCGGCACATCGTCTGGTACTGCTCGCAATTCTTCGTCATGGAGCCGGGCGACGTCATTATTACCGGCACGCCGCCGGGCGTCGGGCTGGGCATGAAGCCGGAGCCGAAGTTCCTGGACGCCGGGCGACGTGGTCACGCTCGGCATCGACGGACTCGGCGAGCAGCGGCAGAAGGTGGTGAAATTCAAGAAGTGATTGCTGCGCGCGAATTCATCCGCGGCCCGGTATCCACGATCCGGTGCGGTCGGTGGGCGCATACGACACAGCGTTCACCACCAACCATGGAAATGGTGCACCGGGCCGTGGCCCGACCCGATCTCGAGCCGGTCGATGCGACGAGCGCGGCAGTGACGTAGGTCTTGGCCGACCGCGTCGCCTCGGTCGAGATCCAGCCCCTTGGCGAGGCCCGCCGCGATCGCCGACGACAGCGTGCAACCGGTGCCGTGGGTATTTCGGGTTGCGATCCGGGGCGCGGCCAGCCGCGTGAAGGCCGCCGGCGTCGACCAGCAGATCGACGCTCTCGGCGCCGCCGCCGTGGCCGCCCTTGAGCAGCACGGCCCGCGGCCCGAGCGCGAGCAGGCGCTCGGCCTGCCCGCGCATCTCCTCCTCGTTGCGGGCGAGCGGCGCATCGAGCAGCGCGGCCGCCTCCGGAAGGTTCGGCGTGATGACGAGCGCGCGTGGGATGAGAACGCGCTTGAGCACGTCGACCGCATCCGGCGCCAGCAGCCGGTCGCCCGAGGTCGCGATCATCACCGGATCGAGCACGATCTTGCTCTGCCGCCAGCGTTCGAGCCCGGCTGCGATCGCTTCGATGGCGGCGCGCTGCGATACCATGCCGATCTTCACGGCACCGACCGCGAGATCGGAAAAAACCGCGTCGATCTCCGCAGCGATGAATTCGGCCGGCGCATCGTGGATCGCGGCGACGCCCCTGGTGTTCTGCGCCGTCAAGGCGGTGATGCACCGAAGCGCCGTAGACGCCGAGCGCCGAGAAGGTCTTGAGGTCGGCTTGAATGCCGGCGCCGCCGCTCGAATCGGATCCCGCTATGGTGACGGCGATGGGGGTCATTGCACGCCCTCGCCGCGCCAGCGCAGCTATCGACGATTCCCCGCAGCTCGCGCGCGGCAGCCTGCGGATCGGGCTCGGCGCGAAAGCGCCGAGATCACCGCCACGCCGTCGGCGCCGGCAGCGATCGGCAGCGGCCGCGTTGAACAGCATCGATGCCGGCGATGCCGCAAAGCGGAAGGCCGGGCGCCCGACGCCGGAACATGCCGGCAATTCGCGCCAGACCATCGGTGCCGATCGGCCGATCGGGATTGTCCTTCGAGGAGGTCGCGAACACGCCGCCCACCCCGACATAGTCGATCAGCTCGATGGGCGCGGCCTCGGCCTGCGCCGCGGACTTGATCGAAAGCCCGATGACTGCGTCACGCCCGAGCAGCCGCCGCGCGTCCTCGACCGCCATGTCGGTTTGCCCCACATGCACGCCGTCGGCGCCGGCAGCGAGCGCCACATCGACCCGGTCATTGATCAGCAAGGGAATGCCGAATGGCGCGAGCGCGGCTTTGACCGCGCGGGCCCGCTCCACCATCACCCGGGTTTCGCCGAGCTTGTCGCGCAGCTGCACCAGCGTCGCGCCGCCTTGCGCAACCAGCCGCGCCAGCTCGGCATGAGTGTCGGACCGCCGACATGCTCGGGATCGAGCAGCGCATAGAGGCGCAAATCGACCTTCGTCATCCCAGTCCCCCCGCAGGGCATGCCCGCTCCGCAGGAAGCTAGCGTTCGCTCCGCCCTTCAAGCCGCTCCGGCGCCTTGTCAATGCTGTGCTATTTTGCTGGATTGCAGAGAGCCGCGAGGGCGGCTCGGAGGCTCGCATGGTCCCCTTCTTCGTGCAGATCAAATGCCAGCTCGGCCAGTCCTACGAGGTCGCCAACAAGCTCGCGGACGCCGAGATCGCCTCCGAAATCTATTCGACCGCCGGCGATTTCGACCTGCTGGTCAAGTTCTACGTCGAGGACAAGACCGATATCGGCCATTTCGTCAACGAGAAGGTGCAGACCATTCCCGGCATCCAGGACACCCGCACCATCATCACCTTCAAGGCGTTCTAGATCGAATGGCGAGTAGCGAAGCGATGGCGAACGCAGGTCCGGCCGTTCGCTACCCGCTCGCCGCTATTCTCCATTCGCTACTCGATTCGCTATTCGCATCACCAGATTTCCTCTGATTTCCTTGGTGCCGCCGTCCGTGAGCCCCAGGTCGGTCAGGTGCGGCCCGGCGATTGCAGGCAAGGCTCTGGCCCTCGAGTGCCTTGAACGTCCGATAGGGCGGCTGCCAGGTGCAAATCTCGCCCGCGGCCTCGACCACCCGCTTATGCTCGCGCGCGACCTCGGCGGGTGCCTTGGTCGACAGCACCCCGGCAACCGGATAGGCGATGCGGGCGGTGACATCGCCCTCCTTCACCACCGCGATGCCGCCGCCCATCGCAATGACGGTATTGGCGGCGAGCGCCATCTCGTGCGGATGGTAGCCGTAGGCGACCAGGTTGTGCGAAGTCGTGCGAATACGAGCTGGCATAGGCGCCACGCCAGCGATCCCAGCCCTCGATGATCGCGGTCTGCGGCGCAAGCTCGCTGCGGCCATGACGGTGCGCCACGGTCATGACGCTGACGTGCTCCGGCACGACGCGCAAAGCCGTCGCGGACCTCGACCTCGATCTCGCTCCATGAATTGAAGCGGGCGCCCTTGATCGTGCGGACCACCGCGCGGCCATGCGCAATGCCGGGAACGCGCACGCGGAAGTCGTCGGCGGACAACGGGCGAAGCTTCATCGTATCGGCCGCCGGCGGCGCGACCGCCGACTTCGGCTCCTCGATCATGCGGCCGTTTGCCGCCACGCAGCGGCCGTCGACATAGACGGTATCGACGGTGATCTCGTCCAGATCGCGGAGCAGCACGAGATCGGCGCGGCGTCCGGCGGCAACCACTCCGAGATCGTCACGGCGCAAACGGATCGCATTGTTGATGGTCGCGCAGCGGATCGCCTGCAGCGGATCGAGACCGTAGCGGATGAGCCGCCGCAGCACGTCGGCGATGCCGCCCTTCTCGACCAGATAATCGGGAAAGACGTCGTCGGTGCAGACCGTAAGCGTGGCGGGGATCACCGGCAGTGAATTGATGGCCTCGACGACATCGGGAAGCAGGTAGTCGTGCGAGCCGCGGATCTCGACGGTCATGCCCGCGCGCAGTTTTTCGAGCGCGTCCGCGCCCGACACGATCTCGTGATCGGCCGAAATTCCCGCCGCCATATAGGCCTGCAGCGCCGGTCCCGTGAGCCCGCGCGCATGCCCCTCGACGATCTTTCCCGATGCCAGCGCCTCGCCGAGGATACCGACCATGCGCGGCTGGGCCTCCAGCACGGCGCGCATGTCCATGACCTCGGCCAGGCTTGCGATCTCCGGCCACGCCAGCAGCTCGCGCATTTCCGGCGCCTGAAAATCGGCGCCCGAAATCTCGAGCCCGGGCGCCGCCGGCACGCAAGAGGAGGCCTGCACGATGAAGCGCAGCGGGAGCCCACGGCTGGCCTCGACCGCGTAACGCACCCCTTCGACCCCGAGCACGTTGGCGAGCTCGTGCGGGTCGCAGAAAATCGTGGTGGTGCCCTGCGGCACCACCACCGACGCATAGTGGTGCGGCAGCATGTGCGGAGGATTCGAAATGCACGTGGCCGTCGATGAAGCCCGGTGCGATCACGCCCCCGTCAACCTCGTGGATCGCGCGGGCATCTGCGAAGCGGCCGGCCGGATGAACGCTGGCAATCAGCGGCCCGACGATGCCGACATCCGCCTCGCGCAACTCCAGCGTTGCGACATCGAGGATGCGGCCGCCGGTCAGGATCAGATCGAACGGCGCCTTACCCTGCGCGGCTGCAATGGCGGAGAGCCGGGTGGAAAGCTCGATCGCTTCTGCATGCTCACCTCTGTTCGCGCCGCCCGCCGATGCGTCGCCTACTCCGCCTTGATGTTTGCGGCCTTACGATCGCAGTGAATTTCTCGATCTCCTTGGCCAGGAACGCCGCGAACTCGCTCGGGCTGCTGCCGACCAGCCGCAGGCCGGTTTCCGCGAGCTTGGCCCGCACGTCCGCGACCTGCAAGGCGTCCACGATCGCCTGGTGCAAGCGCGTCACGATCGCCGCATCGGTGCCTGCGGGCGCAAAGAACCCGAACCAGACCGTGACATTGACGTTCTTGAGGTCGGGGTGCTCGGTGAGGCTGGGTAGATCCGGCGCCGCCGGCGAACGGCTCGGCTCGGTGGTCCCGAACGCCTTGATATTGCCGCTGCGGAAATTGGGCAGTGCCATCACCAGCGGCAGCATGGCGAGGTCGATCTGGTTGCCGATGAGGTCGGTCACCATCTGGGCACCGACCCGGTAGGGCACGTGCACCATCGACACCCTGCCCTCGATGTTGATCATCTCGCCTGCGACGTGCAACGAGGTCCCGGTGCCAGAGGTCGCATAGCTGAACTTGCCCGGATTGGCGCGCAACAGCTTGATGAGCTCGTCGGTGGTATCGGCCGGAAGCGATTTCTTGCCTGCGAGCACGAGAGGAGAGGTGCCGACCAGCGAGATCGGCGAAAAATCCTTCTGGCTGTCGTACTGGACGGTCGAAGGTTGGACCAGCTTGGCGATCGCCATCGTGCTCTCGACCGAGAACAACAGCGTATAGCCGTCCGGTGCCGCCCGCGCGGCCCGTTGCGTGCCCACGATACCGCCGGCACCGGCAACATTCTCGATCAACACGCTCTGGCCGAGGCGCTCGGCCAGTCGCGGCGCCATGATGCGAGCCACCGCATCGACGCTGCCGCCGGCTGCATAGGGAACGATCACGGTTATCGGACGCGACGGATAGGCCTGACCAAAAGCGGCAGTCGTCAGAACGGATGCCGCAAGACTGACCGCAATGCGAACGGGGATGGCGTGCACATGACCCTCCATGGATCGCTGGGATGAGCGGACGTGATGGGCTGCTTCAGCTCATGACATCCCGGCACCTGGCAGCTTAGCGCTGCCGCGGCGGCAAGGCCACGCTCGTGCATGCGCGCTCCGGTCCCGCGCACGCATCGCCCTTGTCCACGAGCGCCGCTACTAGGATTGCGAAGGCGGAACGGAAGAACACGGTCTGTCCGACCGGATACCTTGCCCCAGGTAGCGCACCAGGGCCGACATCACGGCAAACAGCAATGCCGATATCACCTTGAGCGAGACCGCCTCGAGGACGTTCATTATGACGCTGCATGACGCTGCGCCTCTCCGCCGGGGGCGGCGGGACTCAGCGCCGTTTCGGACCCTCGACGGGCGGCAACGATCTCACGTAGGCCGCCATCGCGGCGCGATCCGGAGCGGTGAGCCTCGACGTGTTGCCGACCACCGGCGCCATCGTGCCGCCGACCGAATCCCCGTTCGGCATGTCACCGGATTCGAGCACGCGCTCGATGTCGCGCTCGGAATAGTCGCCGATCCCCGCCGGCGTGATGTTGGGGACCCAACCCTCGCCGCCTTCCGGGTCCGGTCCTCCGGCGAAGCGCTGCTGCTCGATAACGCCCCCCAGGACGTTGCGCGGGCTATGGCACTCGGCGCAGTGTCCGGGCGCATTGACCAAGTAGGCGCCGCGATTCCATTCCGCTGATCTGGAAGCGTCGGGCGTGAACGGGCGGCCGTCGAGGAACAGAAGCTTCCAGCCGCCGAGCGTGCGCCGCATGTTCAGCGGGAATGGCAGATCATGATCGCGCGCGCGGCCGGCAACCGCCGGCAACGTCTTGAGATAGGCGAACAGATCGCGCACGTCCGGCAAGGCCATCTTCTGATAGGAGGTATAAGGGAACGCCGGGTAATAGTGGCTTCCGTCCGGCGATGTGCCCTTCCACATCGCGGTCACGAAATTCGCCTCGCTCCAGGAGCCGATTCCGTCCTTCGCATCGGAGGAGATGTTCGGCGCATAGAAGGTCCCGAACGGCGATTTCAGCGCCCTGCCGCCGCCGAGACGGGTCTTGTCGTCCTGATTCGGGGTGGCATGACAGGATGCGCATCCGGCGGCGAAGAACATCGTCTTGCCGTTGTCGAGATCCGGCGTATGCGGGCCGAGCGCGCTCGCGGACACGGTCGCCGGCATGGTGACGACCCAGAACACCGCGGCGCCGACGGCGGCGACGGCGGCGACGGCGGCGACGATCAACACCAGGATTACCAGCTTGCGCAGCATCCGCGACCTCCGCATTGTTCCGGCGTCCGGAGAGCTCACCTCGTGCTCCGCCGGCAACGCAAGGGGCGGCCGTCGGTGCGACGATGACCTGTCGAACGTGATTTGGATCGCCGCGCTTGCGATCTCAAGACACGACTCCGTAGCGTGCCCGGCAAGCGCGGACCGGATATCCGGCAGCGCCGTCTCGAGGCCGAGCCGCTCGCCCTGATCGCGGAGGCACTCGAGCTCGGCCGTCAGCGTCGCATGGCGCCGGCCCTGGCCGACGGCCGCAAGCGCTCGACCGCGTGCGACAAAGAAATCGGACCAGGGCAGCGGCTCGGAGCGCGTGAAATCCTCCAATGCAGCGGCAAAGCGCTCGACCTCGCCGAAGTCGCCCAGCTCGAGAGCCAGCTGCATGGCCGAGGGATAGAATCGCAACTGATTGTGGCCGACACATCCCGCGCCGATGATGGCCTCGGCCTCGGCCAAGGCATGCCGACTCGTGTCCGGGTGCCCGGCGGCAAGCGCGAGGGCGCCGAGGATGCACGGACCGTGAAATGTGAGCGCCGTCTCCCGGGCGACATCGAGCGCCCGCTGCAGCAGCTCGACGGCTTCGCCTTGCCGCCCCTCGCCGATCGCAACGTGCCCGAGGTTGAGCAGGCGGGTCTGCTCGAACCGCCGGGCACCAAGGTGCTGGATCAGGGGCTCGACCTCATTCGCCGCGTTGCGACAGGCTTCGAAGCGAGCCAGGGCCGTGAGCGCGAACATGACAGCGAGGCGAGCGTTGAGCTCGGCGCGAAGGTGCCCGACCTTGGATGCCGCCTCGGCCGCCGCCAATGCCTCCGTAAGCGCTTCTTCCTGCGGCGAGAGGTAGAGCATCGTGTGCGCGACCTGCGCGTAGTTGGCGACCTCGAGGCGACCGAGTTCGTGCCGGCGGCACAAATCGACGCAGGAGCGAAGTCGCGTGTGAGCGCTCATCATGCGGCCGCGCACATATTCCGCATCGCCGAGACCCCCGAGCGCTGCCGCCTCCAGGCCCACGTCCCCGACTTGGCGCGCAAGCTCGAGGCTTCTCCCGTGCTCTCGCAGGCAGCCCTCGATGTCGCCGCGAGGGAAGCAAAGATTGCCCCGAAGGAACCGCAGTTGCGCCTCCTCCGCCTTAAGTTCGAGAGCAGCGGTGACGTCCTCGGCGCGCGCGAGATCGGCAAAAGCGCCGTCGAGGTCATCGATCACGCGCTTGACTTGGGCGCAGCCGATCCACGCACGGCATCGTTCGGCATCGCCATCAGCCACCGTCAGTGCGCTTTCGAATGCCGCCAATGCCCCGGGCATGTCCCCGAGATCGTAGAGGATATCGCCGAGGAGACGGCTCAAAGCGAAGCGGTCCCGCTGGTCCGTCGCCAGTTCAAGACCGCGGGCTACCAGCTTGCGCCCGGCATCGAAGCGGTACTCCTGCCTCTGACCTTGCGCCGCCTCGAGATAGGCAGCAGGTGCGGCAGGATCGCCTGCGCGGTCCAAGTGCGAGGCCTTGAGCGCCGCATCGCGTCGCGCGAACCAGTCCGCGGCGCACCGGTGCAGTTCGCGTCGATGACTTTTCAACAAGCTGTCGTAGACTGCCTCGTGGATGAGGGCATGGGCGAACAGGTACTCGTCCCCAAGGGGCTGAACCATTCGGCCTGCCAACAGGCGCTTCGGATCGAAGTCCGGCTCACTGAGCAGATGAGCCAGGGCGTCGCGATCGAAGCGCTGTCCGAGCACGGACGCCGCCTGGATTGCCACCTTGTTGCTCGGACCGAGACGATCGAGCCGAGCCTGCACGAGGCTTTGCACCGAACCCGGTATGGCCGAGCCTTCGCCCTCGATGGCATTGCGCAAAAGCTGTTCCAAGAACAGGGGATTGCCGGCTGCGCGCTCGAGGCAACGTTTCGCAACCTCCGCGTTCGTTTCAAGAAGCGGAGCGGCCAGGTTCTCCGCCTCCTCCTGCTGCAGCGGCCCCAGATCGATCGTAATGAGGGGGCTGGTACCAGCCTCTGCCCGCCAGCCCTGATCGAGCGGATCGTGCTCGAAGCGGGAGGTCATGACCAGCACCGCCGGACAACTAGCGACGATCATCGCAAGCCCGGCGAGATGGGTCAGGGTGAGGCCGTCCGCCCAGTGCAAGTCTTCGACGGCGAGGACACGCGGTTGCAAGCGGCTCGAATGCTCGACCAGCTGCGCGATCGTCCTGCGCTTGCCTTCGCTGCGAGTGCGGTTGTCCATCGCATCATATACAGCGCGCAGTGTGGCAGGCTGGGGCACCTGCAGCAAATCGTTGAGGAACACCTCGTCGTTGCGCTCGAGGAGGCCGCTCGCGAACGCATTCTGCACGGCCGCGCGCACCATATCCTCGCTGGCGTTGGGAGACAGTCCGAGGAGATCGCGGGCCAGCGCTCCAATCGCATCGCGGCCAACACCGGTTCCGAAGTCGAGAACCAGTCCAGTGTGACAGGCAAAGCCTTCCTCGCGCGCGGTGGACAGCAGCGCCTCGAGCAGACGGGTCTTGCCGATCCCTGCCTCTCCGCGGAGATAAACCGTTCGACCTCGCCCCTCCCCTTTGCAGGCACGCAGCACGGTCCGTAGCTGTTCGAGCTCCAGGCGCCGGCCGACCAGCGGTCCGGGGCTCCAACGCAGCGCCTCAGAGCGGCCTTCGTCAGTCCTTGTGCGTACGACTTGCCAGGCGTGAACGGGTTCGACAAATCCCTTAAAGGAGTGGCGGCCTAGGTCACGATAGTCGAATAGGCGGCCGGTCAGGAGGCGCGTGCTCTGCGCGACAACGACCGTATTGGGCTCGGCCAAGGCCTGAAGGCGTGCCGCTAGGTTGGGTGTCTCTCCGATCGCCCCGTGTTCCGGTCTGGCAACCGGTCCGACGATTTCTCCCGCGACCACGGACCCGCTGGCTATGCCAATGCGCACGGCAAGCGTTTGATCATGCGGCCGTAGTTCGGCTACGGCGGTGATGACCGCGAGCGCCGCGCGGACCGCGTGCTCCGCATCATTCTCGGTGGCGTGGGGATAGCCGAAATAGATCAGCGCCCCATCGCCCAGATACTGAGCTACGTAGCCCTGGAATCTGCGGACGGTTTCGGCCATTCGTTCATGGTAGGCGGCGATGACCTCCCGCAAGTCCTCCGGATCGAGCCGCGTGGAGAGCACCGTGGAGCCGACCAGGTCGCAAAACATGACTGTAAGCTGACGACGCTCGGCGCTTGCCGCCAGTCTGGGCCGCGGTGCAGCTGCTTGCAGGGGTGGCGACGCGGGTGCGAGTTTCGCGCCGCAGGAACTGCAGAAGCTCGAGCCGGGCACGTTGTCGTGCTGACAGGCAACGCAGGTGACCAGTTGCGGTGCGCCGCAATGGTTGCAGAAACGACTTTCGGCCGCTAACGTCGCTCCACATTTGCGACAGGCAATGGCCAAGGGACTGCTCTGATTTCGTGAGATTCGCAGGTTACTATCGGCGCATCTCGCCCGACAAGGAGATACACCACTTTCTCCAGGAAGTTCGGCTGTCTCGATGTAGCAGAAAGGAGCCGCGCGTTTTTCGTGGCCTCGTTACGCGCGTCTCCCGCTGCAAGCGACTGGAAACGAAAGCCGCTCACTCCTCGCCGATCAGGAACGCAAGGGGCGGCCGTCACTCCGACGGCCGCCCCGTTACCGCGACTTGCGCGAATGGGCCTATGACGCCCGCTTGCGGTAGGGCTGGTGGCAGCCGCCGCAATTCTTGCGGACCTCCGTGATCTGCGCCTTGAAGGTATCCGCATCCGTGGTCGCCGCGGCGGCGGCCTTGGCGTCGGCGACGAACTTCGCGATCTTGGCGTCGAAGTCGGCCTTGTTCTCCCAGATGGCAGGCAGTGCCGCGGTGTCACCTCCGGTCTTGGAGTTCTCGGGAAAGAGCGCCAGCACCTTTTCCAATTCCGCGAAGGTAGCAAGTACCTTCTTCGCGTCGTCGAGGCTGAACGGCCGCTTGCCTTCTATCATTTCGGTCCCGACACGGTTCTGATCGCCGTTAGCCTTCATGACGGCCTTGCGGGCGGCAATCGGATCGCCTTGCGCCGACAAAGCGGTGATGCCGACGGCCAGCACGGAAACGCCAAGCATGGTCCGGATCATTCTAAAGCTCCCTCTCTGGATAGATGCCCCTGCCGGACGGCATGGATCAGGCACGAAGCCAACACCGGGGATCACATTGTTATTCCTCCAAGGAAGAAAGGCCGCAGCGTTCACGATTCCGTGAAAGGCCGAAAGCGACGTCGCCCGATCAACGGGACCCCAGCTCCCGGGCGGCCGCGATCGCGGCCCAAAGGTGCTCTGCGGTCGCAGGCATGTCCATGTGAGGGATGCGGAATCCACGCCACAACGCATCCGCGATGGCGTTCATGACCGCGGGACATGAGCCGATGGCACCTGCCTCGCCCGCCCCTTTGACTCCCATCGGATTGGTCGCACACGGCACATTGCGAGTCTCGAACCAGATTGCAGGGATGTCGGCCGCCCGCGGCAGGGCGTAGTCGAGGAGTGAGGCCGTGAGGAGCTGGCCCGAGCCCGGGTCATAGACGGTGTTCTCCGTCAGCGCCTGTCCGATGCCTTGAACGGTGCCGCCGTGCACCTGACCCGCGAGCAGCAGCGGATTGAGCGTCGCCCCGAAGTCGTCCACCACCACGTAGCTCAGGATGGCGGTCGCGCCGGTCTCGGGATCGATCTCGACCTCGGCGAGGTGAGTGCCGTTGGGAAACGTCGCTGCTTGCGGTGTGAAGGCATCCTGCGCGGAGAGGGTGCGCCGCGCCCCTGCCCGACCGGCGAGCTCGGCGAACGCAATCGCGCGGTCGGTGCCGGCGACCCGGACCACGCCGTCGGCGATCTCGAGATCGCCCGTCGCGGCCTCGAGCGCCTCGGCGGCGACCTCCTTGATCTTGGCGGCGAGCTTCCTGGTCGCGCCGGCGACCGACGCACCGCCGCATGGTATCGAGCTCGATCCGCCGGTCCCGGTACCGGTGGCAATGAGGTCGGTATCCCCCTGCACCATCCGCACCCGCTCGGGCGCGAGGCCGAGATGGTCGGCGACGATCTGCGCGTAAGCGGTTGCGTGACCCTGTCCGCTCGATTGCGTGCCGGTGAAAACGGTGACGCCGCCGTCGGCATCGAGCCGAACTCGCGCCGTGTCGGGACCGTTGTTGCCACAGGCTTCGACATAGGTCGCAATCCCGATCCCGCGCAAGCGTCCCGTCCGCTGCGACTGCATGGACCGCCGCTCGAACCCCGGCCAGTCCGCGATTTCCTGCGCGCGGACAAGATGGCCGGCAAAGTCCCGGAATCGTAAACCTTCCCGGTCGCGGTCGTATAAGGCATGGCCGCGATGAAGTTCTTGCGTCGAACCTCATCTGGCGCCAGCCCGATCTCGCGTGCCGCGACGTCGACCAGCCGTTCGATCACATAGGCCGCTTCCGGCCGCCCGGCCCCCCGATAGGCATCGACCGGAACCGTGTTGGTGAAGGCGCCGCGCACGCGCACATGACACGCCGGAATATCGTACACGCCGGGCGACATGCCGGCACCGAGAAATGGAATGAACGGCGCATAGCAGGAAAGATAGGCGCCCATGTCGGCGATAATGTCGACGTCGAGACCGAGAAACCGGCCGTCACCATCGAGCGCCAGCCTGGCGGTCGTGACATTGTCGCGTCCCTGCGCGTCGGCAAGGAAATGCTCGCTGCGATCGGAGACCCATTTGACGGCCCGACGCAAGCGTCCGGGCGGCGAGAGCAGCAAGCGCATATTCCCGATAGGGAAAGAGCTTGGTGCCGAAGCCTCCGCCCACGTCGGGCGTAACCACGCGCATTGCTTCGCGCTCGAGGTGCAGAATTTCGCACAGCACGTCGCGGACAGCGTGGCTCCCCTGGCTGCCCAGGGTGAGCGTGATGCGTCCTCCGTCACACTCGGCAACGACACCGCGAGTATCGAGGTAGTTGGCAACGACGCGCTGATTGACGAGCGTGAGGGACACCGTACGTGCAGCCGCAGCAAACGCGCGCGCCGTTGCCGCAGCATCGCCGAGCCCGGTCTCGAAGGCCAGATTGCCGCGTTGCGCCGGCCATACCAACGCGGCGCTCTCATCCAGCGCCGCCGGCGCTCCGACCACATGCGGCAGCGTCTCCCACTCGATCGCGATCGCCTCGGCCGCATCCCGAGCACGGTCGAGCGTATCGGCAACCACGAACGCGACCGCGTCGCCGACGTGCTTCACCGCATCGCGAGCGAGTATCGGATAGGGCGGGACGACCACCCTGGTGCCGGGGATCTCCGCCTGGCAGGGGAGATTCCCGAGCTCGACGGTGTCTGCAGCGGTCAGTACCAGCGCAACTCCCGGCATCGCTCGTGCAGCAGCATCGGCGATGCGGAAGCGCGCGTGCGCATGCGGGGAGCGCACCACGACCGCGTGAAGGAGGCCAGGCGGCGCATGGTCGGCGACATAGCGGCCGGCCCCGCGCAGGAGCACGTCATCCTCCTTTCGTCGCATCGCGACGCCGAACCCGAAGCTTGTCACCGGCACGTGTCGTCCTATTCAGCCGGCGCCGGCGCGCGTTCCGGCGGCCGCCGACGCCTGTTGATCCTTTCCGCAATCCAACGGCTGACCACGTAGAAAGCGGGCGTGAATATCAAACCGAACAGCGTCACGCCGATCATTCCGAAGAACACGGCGGTGCCCAGGTTCTGTCGCAGCTCTGCGCCCGCCCCCGTCGCCCACACCAGTGGCGCGACGCCGAAGATGAAGGCGAGCGAGGTCATCAGGATGGGACGCAGGCGCAACCGCGCTGCCTCGACCGCCGCCGCCCAGCGATCGCGGCCGCGGTCCTCGAGCTGCCTGGCAAACTCGACGATGAGGATGGCGTTCTTCGCCGCCAGACCGATCAGCACCACGAAGCCGACCTGGGTCAGGATGTTGTTGTCCTGGCCGCGTATGACGACTCCGATGATCGCGGCGACAAGGCACATCGGCACGATCATGATGACCGCGAGCGGCAAGGTAACGCTCTCGTACTGCGCGGCGAGGACCAGGAACACGAAGATCACCGCCAGCACGAATGCGAACATGGCGGTGTCGCCGGCGCGCAGCTGCTGAAAGGCGAGCGTGGTCCATTCGTAGCCGAAGCCGTCGGGCAGGACCGCGGCGGCGATTGCGTTCAAGGCGTCAATCGCATGGCTCTGGGAGTAGCCGGGCGCCCACGACGCATCGAGCTCGGCCGCCGGATACAGGTTGTAGCGCGGCACGCGGTAGGGCCCGGCCAGGTCGCGCACGGTGGTGAAGGAGGCGAGCGGAACCGTGCCGCCGGTCGAATTGCGCACGCGGATGTTCAGCACGTCCTTGGGCTCGATCCGGTATGGACCCTCGGCCTGCGCGGTCACCCTGAAGGTGCGGCCAAACAGGTTGAAATCATTGACATAGGCCGAGCCGATGTAGATCTGCAGCGCGGCGAACAGATCCGGCGCGGTCACCCCCAGCATCTGCGCCTTGGTGCGGTCGATCTCGAGGTAGACCTGCGGCGTCGAGGTCTCGAACAGCGTATACACCTGCATGAGCCCCGGCGTCTGCCGTGCTGCCGCCGCCACCGCATCGACCGCCGCCTGCAGCGCCTGCGGTCCGCGGCCGGCACGGTCCTCGACCATCATGCGCACACCGCCGGCATTGCCGATGCCCTGAACCGGCGGCGGGGCGATGACCAGGATCAACGCCTCCTGGATCTCGCCGAGACGCTTGAACAGCTCGCCGGTGATCGCGCCCGCGGACTTGGCCGGATCGCTTGGCGCGTTCCTCGAACGGCTCCAGCACCGCGAAGATCGCGCCGGCATTGGGGGCGGTCGTGAAGGTCGCGCCGGAAAAGCCGACGATGTTCACCGCCGACGAGACGCCGGGAACCCCGAGAGCGATGTCGACGGCGCGCCGGTTGACGGCATCGGTACGAGCGAGCGAGGCGCCCGGGGGAAGCTGGGTGGCGATGATCAGGAACCCGCGATCGAGCGGGGGGATGAAACCCACCGGCGTCTTGCGGAACTCGTTGAGGCCGTAGGCGAGAATTCCGGCATAGACGACGAGCATGAGCGCGGCGAAGCGCACGACGCGGGCCGTCATCCAGCCATAGCCCTTGGCGACGGCATCGAAGCCCCGGTTGAAGAGCCCGAAGAACGCCCGCAACGGACGCGCCCACCACCGTGGTGCATGATGCTCATGGGGCTTGAGCAGCAGCGCACACAAGGCCGGGGACAGCGTCAGCGATACGATCAGGGAGATGATGGTCGCGCCGGCGATCGTGAGCGCGAATTGTCGGTAGAACTGGCCCGAGATCCCGGTGATGAAGCCCGCCGGCACGAATACCGCGCAGAGCACCAGCGCGATCGCGATCAGCGCCGCACCGACCTCGTCCATGCTCTTGATGGCGGCCTCGCGCGGCGCCAGGCCGGCGGCGATATTGCGCTCCACGTTCTCGACCACGACGATGGCGTCGTCGACCACGATGCCGACCGCGAGCACCAACCCGAACAGCGAGAGATTGTTCAAGGTGAACCCGAAGATCGCCATGAAGAAGAAGGTCCCGACAAGCGAGATCGGTATGGCGACGAGCGGAATGACTGCAGCGCGCCAGTTCTGCAAAAACACAATGACGACGAGCACCACCAGAACGATGGCCATGCCGATGGTCGTCTCGACCTCCTCGACCGACTGCTGAATGAACTGGGTCGGATCGTAGATGATGGTGTGCTTGACGCCGGGCGGGAACCGCTGCGACACCTGCTCCATGGTCGCGCGGATCGTCTTGGCGGTCGAAAGCGCATTCGATCCGGGACGCTGGAACACCGCGAGCGCGACCGCCGGATCGAGGTCGAGATAGGAATTCGAGGAATAATCGAGCGCGGCAAGCTCGATCTTGGCCACGTCCTTGAGACGCACGACCGCCGTCGGCGTCTGCTTGACCACGATATTCGCGAACTCATCCGGATCGGCGAGGCGGCCCAGCGTCTTCACCGCGACCTGGAAGGCGCCGGGTCGATCGATCGGCGGCTGATTGAGAACGCCGCCGGCCACCTGGACATTCTGTCCCTGGAGCGCCAGCGTGACGTCGCCTGCGGTCAGACCGAGCGACTGCAGGCGGTCCGGATCGAGCCACACGCGCATGGCGTAGTCGCGGCTGCCGAACACCGTGATCGACCCGACGCCGGCGATGCGGGTGAGCGTGTCCTTGATCTCCAGGGTGGCGTAGTTCGAGATGAACAGCGTGTCGCGCGACTTGTCCGGCGAGTAGAGATGCACGACCATCATCAGGTCGGGCGAGCTCTTGGTGACGGTGACGCCGATGTTGCGGACCTCGGCGGGCAGGCGCGGCTGAGCGATGGCGACGCGGTTCTGCACCTGGACCTGCGCAATATCGAGGTTGGTTCCGAGATCGAACGTCACCGAGATGGTGAAGCGGCCGTCGGCGGTCGAGTTCGAGCCCACGTAGAGCATGTTCTCGACGCCGTTGATCTGCTCCTCGATCGGGGCCACGACGGTGGTCGCGACCACGTCCGCGCTGGCGCCGGGATACTGGCCGGTAACGTTGATGATCGGCGGCGCGATCTCCGGATATTGGGCAACGGGCAGGCTGCCGTAGGCGACCGCGCCGAGGATCACGAACACGATCGAGAGCACCGATGCGAAGATCGGACGGTCGATGAAGAAATGCGAGATACGCAACCGAGGCTCCCTCGACCTTCATTCGCCCTTGGTGGCCGGCACGCTCGCCTGCGGCGTCGCGCCGTCCTCCTGCGCGGTGACCTTGGATCCGGGACGCGCGCGCATCAGGCCGTTGACGATGACCCGGTCATCGGGTGCAAGCCCGCTCTTGACGACCCGCAGGCCGTCCACGATCTCGCCCAGCGTCACGTATCTCTGCCGGGCGACCTCGTCGGCGGCCACCACCAGCACGTACTTGCGGGCCTGCTCGGTGCCGATCGCGGCATCGGGCACCAGCAACGCCTCGTACGGCGCCGAGCCCGGCACCTGTACGCGCGCGAACATGCCGGGGGTGAACAGGCCGTCCCCGTTGGCGAACTGCGCCCGCCCCCGGATCGTGCCGGTCGTGCGGTCGATCACGTTGTCGACGAAGTCCATGCGACCGATGTGGGAGAAGTCTTCCTCGTCGATCAGCCGCAGCCTGACGGTGGTGTTGCCGCCGCCGGCGACTTCCGATTGCCCCCCGCGTGCCAACCGCTCGTAGCGCAGCAGCGATGCCTCGTCGAATGTGAACTCGAGCCGGATCGGATCGGTCGACACGATCGTGGCGAGCAGCGTGGTGGTGCCGCCGGTGCCGCCGGTCACCAGATTCCCGGGGGTCACGCGCCGGTCGCCGATCTTCCCGGCGACGGGGGCGCGCAGCTCGGTGAATTCGAGATCGAGCTCGGCCTGCCGCACCAGGGCCTCGTTGGCGGCGACGGCAGCCTGGGCGTTGCGCGCCGCCTGCGCCCGCTGCTCGAAGAGCTGATCGCTGATGGTGCGGTCACGCACCAGCTGGCGGCCGCGCGCGAGGTCGGCTTCCGAGAATGTGACGTTGGACCGCGCCGTCTCCAGATTCGCGCGCGCCTGATCGAGCGCGTTCTGGAACGGCCGCTTGTCGATGGTGAACAGGAGCTCGCCCTGCTTGACGACCTGGCCGTCCTTGAAGTGCACCTTGTCGAGATAGCCGGAGACGCGTGCACGAACCTCGACGATGTGAACGGGCACGAAGCGGCCGACATACTCGTCCTGATCGACGATGGTGCGCTTGATGGGCGTTGGCGACCGTCACGACCGGCGGCGGCACCGCCTGCGGCTGCTGCCTCTCGCCGCAGCCCGCAAGCAATGTCGCCAACGCAACGAGAGCGGCTGCGATCGGGTTGCGGGGGAATTTCGGCATGAGCTCGGCGAGCGGTGTCATGAGGCAGGCCCGGGGAATATATAGGCGGCACGCAGGCCTGTGGATGATGGTCGCGCGCTTGTGACCGGCTGTCACGCTCTTTCCGCGCAACCCGGCGCACCCCATATCTGCGAAGGACAGGCAAGTCTACGTCACCCGGGGGATCAGTCGGGCGCGGGGTGACCGCATGCCGCAGGATTGTTCCGGATATCCATCGATGCTCGACAAACCCACGTCCGGCCTCGCTGAATCGGCGCCCGTTTCGTCCGACGATCAGGCGCTGCTCGATGCCTATTCGCGCGCCGTCATCGATGCGGTCGACCGCGTAGGACCGGCGGTGGTCCGGCTCGACCTGACCGCCGGCGGTAAGCGCCCTCACGGCGGCACCGGCTCCGGGGTCATCGTGGCGCCCGACGGGCTGGTGCTGACCAACAGTCACGTGGTCGGCGGGGCGGCGCGGGTCAATGTCGCCACCATCGAGGGCCGTACATTGACCGCACGCGTCGTGGGCGATGATCCCGACACCGATCTCGCATTGGTGCGCGTCGACGAGGCGGTGACCCTGCCGGCGGCAGCGCTCGGCAATTCCAGGCTGCTCAAGCGCGGCCAGCTCGTGATCGCCATCGGCAATCCGCTCGGCTTCGAATCGACCGTGACCACCGGAGTGGTCTCCGCGCTCGGGCGCTCGTTGCGAGCGCGCTCGGGGCGGCTGATCGACGACGTGATCCAGACCGACGCTGCGCTCAATCCCGGCAATTCCGGCGGCCCCCTCGTGTCCTCGCACGGCGTAGTGGTCGGCATCAACACGGCGGTGATCGTGGGTGCGCAGGGTATCTGTTTTGCGGTCGCCTCGAACACCGCAAGTTTCGTGTTGGGCGAGTTGGTGCGGCACGGCCGCGTGCGACGTGCCTATATCGGCATCGCAGCCCAGCAGTTCGCCCTCTCGCGCCGGCGACGCCATGCGGCCGACATCGCGCAGGAAAGCGCGGTGATGGTCGCCTCGGTCGAGCCGGACAGCCCCGCCGCGCGCGCAGGGATGGCCGCCGGCGACATCATCCTGACGCTCGACGGCGCACCGATCACCGGCGCCGACGTTCTCATCCGGATGCTCGCAGGCGACAAGATCGGGCGCGCGGTCGAGATCGACCTGCTGCGCAATGGCGGCCGGCACGTGCTGTCGCTGGTGCCGATCGAGCGCAGGCCGCGCGGCTGATCAGTCGGCGGGCGGCGGCGGCAGCGGCGCCGGGGCGCCGGGAGACGGTTTGCGGCGGAGCGCCGTCAGCCATTGCGTCCCGAACAACGCGAGCACGATGCCGAAATAGACCACGGCTCCGATGACGGCGAGCGCGGCGAGCATTGCGACGTCCGGCAGCACCAGCCACCCGGCAAACACGCGGGCAACCGCGCGCTCGCCGAAATAGAGCGCCACCGCGAGCGCGAGCCCAGCCATCAGGAGCCTGGCAGCCGACTGCTTGAGCCGCTCGTCGACGGTGATCAGTCCTCGACGGGCGGCAAGCCAGATCAACAGCGAGAAATTGACCCAGGCTCCGATCGACGTCGCAAACGCCAGCCCGGCCTGTGCGTAACGGTCCATCAACAGGATCTTCAGGGCGACGTTCACGGCGACGGCAAAAAACAGGGCAACGACCGGAGTCACGGTGTCGCCGCGCGCAAGAAAGGTGACCGTGATGCTGCGCATCAGCACGAACGGCAGCAGGCCGACTGCGTAGGCGGCAAGCGTTGCGGCGGCGGCCCGGGCATCCGCGGCGACGAAAGCGCCGCGGCCGAACATCGCGCGCATGATCAGGTCGGGAACCAGCACGAACGCCACCAGGCACGGAATCGACAGCAAAAGCGCCAGCTCTACGGCCCGGTTCTGGGCATGACGGGCACCCTGCTCGTCCCCGGCTGCGATCCGGCTCGCCATTTCCGGCAGCAGCACGGTCCCGACTGCGATTCCGATCACACCGATCGGAAGCTGGTTGAGCCGGTCCGCATAATAGAGGGCGGAGAGCGCGCCGGTGGCAAGCAAGCTCGCGATGATGGTGTCGGCAAACAGCGCGATCTGGGTCTCGGCGGAGCCGACGGTTGCCGGCGCGAACCGCTTGAGAAAGCCCTTCACCTCGATATCGAGGGACGGCCGGCGAAGCCGAGGCAAGTCGCCGCTTCGCCAGGCATCGCCTGCGACCAGCAGCGCCTCGAGCACACCGGCGATCAGCACTCCCCAGGCCGCGGCATGACCGGCGGTCGGGAACCATACGGCCAGCGCCAGCGCCGTGATCATCGAGAGATTGAGGAGGATCGGGGCGGCTGCGGGCGTGGCGAACCGGGCGAGCGCATTGAGGATGCCGCCGTAAAGCGTGACGAGCGAGACCAGCAGCAGATAGGGAAACGTGATGCGCGTGAGCTCGACCGCGAGCGTGAAGCGGCCGGCGTCCTTGGCGAACCCGGGAGCCAACGTCGAGATCACCGCAGGCGTGAACAGCCATGCGACGGCGAGCAGCACGATCTGGCTCGCCAGCAGCAGCGTGAATATCCGGTCGCCGAAGAGCCGTGCCGGGTCGACGCCGTCGTGCTGGCGGATGCGCGCATAGGCAGGCACGAAGGCGGCGTTGAAAGCGCCCTCGGCGAAGATCGCGCGGAAGTGATTGGGCAGGCGGAACGCGACGAAGAAGGCGTCCGCGATCGGCCCGGCGCCGAGCACCGCAGCCAGCATGATGTCGCGCGCAAAGCCCGTCATGCGCGACAGCAGCGTGAAGCCGCCGACGGTGAAAATGCGTCGCGATCATCGACGGTGTCCGTATCTGGGCCCCGAGCCAAGCCATCAGAAGTCGGCTCAAATCGTACCCGTCGCGTCCGGCAATGCACTCGAGCTTGGGCAGATTGCGGATTAGCCCGTTGACCTCTTCCTCACCCACCCAGCGCTCGCCGTACCGCGGTGATGATCCGGTCCTGCGTCTTGGCGTCGAGATAGGCATGCATGGGCAGGCTGATCACCTCCTCGGCGAGCCGTTCGCTCACCGGTGCACCGCCTTCGGCGACGGGATAATGCCGGTACGGTTTCTGACGGTGCAGCGGTGTCGGATAATAGATCGCAGTGGGAATGCCCTGCGCCGCGAGCGCGGCCGCCAAACCGTCGCGTCGGCCGGCGGCGAGGCGGATGGTATACTGCGCCCAGACCGAGCTCGAGCCGCGGGCGAGCATCGGAACCGTAGCGACATCGGCAAGCCCCGAGGAATAGCGCCTTGCAATACGCTCGCGGGCGGCGATCTCCTCGGGAAAGATCTTCAATTTCTCGATCAGCACCGCCGCCTGGATGGTGTCGAGGCGTCCGTTGAGCCCGATGCGCACGCACTCGTACTTGTCGCGCCCCTCGCCGTGCACGCGCAGGCTGCGCATGACATGCGCAAGCTCGTCATCGTCGGTGAGCACGGCGCCCCCGTCGCCGTAGCACCCGAGCGGCTTGGCCGGAAAGAAGCTCGCCGCCGTCGCCGGCGCCAACGCGCCAACGCGGCGGTTGTGGTAGGTCGCCCCGAAGGCCTGCGCCGCATCGTCGAGCACGAACAGGCTCTCGGCCTCGGCGATCGGCGCGATCCGATGATAGTCCGCGGGTTGCCCGAACAGGTCGACCGGGATCACCGCTCTGGGGCTGAGCCCGAGCTTGCGCGCCGTGGCACAGGCGCGTCGCAGACTTTCGGGGTCGAGATTGAAGCTTGCAGCATCGACGTCGGCAAAGACCGGCGTTGCCCCGACCAGCGCCACGACCTCGGCGGTGGCGGTGAATGTGAAGCTCGGGCAGATGACGGCGTCGCCCGGCCCGATTCCCTTGGCCATCAGCACCAGCAGCAATGCGTCGGTTCCGCTGGCACAGCTCACGGCATGACGCGCGCCGCAGAACGCGGCCAGCTCGGCTTCGAGCGTACGCACCTCCGGCCCGAGGATGAACTGGCAATGGCCGAGGACGCGGCCAATCGCCTCGTCGATCGCCCGCCCGAGGCGTCGCCGCTGCGCTGCAACGTCGATGAACGGAATCGGCGCGGATTCGAGGCGGGCGCGCTGCTTCATCGAGGTCACGAGCTCGACCGTCATCGGTCCACGTCAGCCGATCAGCCGCCGGGGACCGCGGCGCTGGAGCGCTGCGCTCGGCATCGACCGGCTCTCGAGGCAGCGAATCGCAATCTCCAGGCTGGCAACGCCTTCTTCGCCGGTTACCGCCGGCTCCTCCCGGTTGCGGATTGCGCCGACGAAGGCCTGCAACTCGGCGCGCAACGGCTCCGCGTGCCCAACCGACAGGTGACGCATCGAATAGCTGCCATCCGGCTGGAAGCCGAAGCACTCGGTGACCTGTCGCGTCAGCAAGTCGCCCATGATGTACTTGTTGCGGGTCGCGATGGTGACGTTGCGCGCCTTGAAGGGCGTGAGCCAATTGGTGTTGATGTGCGCGAGCACACCGGAGGTGGTGCGGAACTGAAGCAACGCGATGTCCTCGCGCTCGGCGACGGCATTCGACAATTGCGGCTGCACCTCCGCAATATCGGACTCGGTGAACCAGCGGATGAGATCGATGTCGTGCACGGCGAGGTCGATGACCACGCCCACATTCGACATGCGCGGCGGAAACGGCCCGACGCGGGTGATGGCGATCGACAGAATGTCCTCGCCGCGGATGGCCTCCTTGATCGCTTCGACCGTCGGATTGAAGCGCTCGACGTGGCCCACCATCAGGACCACGCGCGCTCGGCGTGCCGCCGCGATGATCGCCCGCCCCTCTTCCACCGAAGGCGCGATCGGCTTTTCTACCAGGACATGCACCCCTTGATCGATGCAGGAGAGCGCCAGATCACGATGCAGGTGGGTGGGCGCCGCGATGGTGACCGCATCGACACCGGCGGCCAGCACTCCCGTCGACACTATCGCAGGCCACGCAACCCAGCACTTCGGACACGAATTCACGTTGCTTGCGATCGGGATCGGCGACTGCAACGAGGTCGACACCCTGAAGATCGGCGAACACGCGCGCATGGTTGCTCCCCATCACGCCGACGCCTATCACGCCTACGCGCAACGGGCCGTCCGCGCCGTCCTTCGCGGATTGCACCATGATGGAGTTGGCCCCTCCGGCTCCCACAGACGCCCCTCCCTAGCATGCTCGCGCGCGCCTGGCGATGGCCAGGTTCTCGCTGGGGACACGTTTTGAATCAAAGAGTTACACTGGGGAGGGCGACGCCGATGGTTTATTTTCGGTTAAATTGGATAAACCAGTCGACGAAGGAGCGAATCCCCTCCTCGATCGGTGTCCCGGGCGCAAAGCCGACCGCTGCTTGCGAGATCGCGGACATCGGCATAGGTCTCGGGCACATCGCCCGGCTGCATGGGCACGAGCTCCCGCATCGCCCTGCGACCGGTCGCCTCCTCGATCAAGCGCACGACGTCGGTCAACTCGACCGGACGGCTGTTGCCGATGTTGTAGACATGCCAAGGAGCGCGACTGCCGGCCGGGTCGTCCCCGGACCATGCCGGATCGGGCGACGGCGGCTGCGACAGCACCCGGACGACGGCTTCGACCACATCGTCGATATAGGTGAAGTCGCGCCGCATCCGGCCGTGGTTGAACAGCCTGATCGGTCGGCCGAGCAGGATCGCTTCGGTGAACAGCCACATCGCCATGTCGGGACGGCCCCAGGGTCCGTAAACCGTGAAGAAGCGCAGTCCCGTCGCCGGCAGCGAGAACAGGTGCGCATAGGCATGGGCCATCAACTCGTTGGCCTTCTTAGTGGCGCCGTAGAGGCTCAACGGATGGTCGACGTTGTCGGACACGCTAAACGGCACCCTGGTATTGGCGCCATAGACCGAGGATGACGAAGCATAGACGAGATGACGGCAACGCCCGTGTCGGCAGCCCTCGAGCACATTGAGAAAGCCGGAGAGATTGGCGCTGCCGTAGGCATAGGGATCGATGAGCGAGTGCCGCACTCCGGCCTGCGCAGCCAGATGCACGACCTCGACAACGCGATGGGTGGCGAAGAGTGCTCGCCACGCCCTCGCGGTCGGAGATGTCCAGCTTCTCGAACCGGAAATTGGGGAACTCTCCCAGCTCTGCGAGACGGGCCTCCTTCAGCCCGGGATCGTAGTAGGCATTGAGATTATCGATCCCGACGACGTCACGCCCCTCCTGCGCCAGGCGGCGTGCAACATGCATGCCGATGAACCCGGCAGCCCCGGTGACGAGCACGGTGTCCCGCACGATCGCTCCTTCGCCTCGACTCGATGCTGCCCGGCGCCACATCGTAACACCTGCCGAGGCACGCAATCGAGCTCACGCCTGCACGCCGGCTCGCAGGCGATCGACTTGCCCGTGTTGCGGCGGCTATCAGCCCGTGCGTATTGGCCGCAACATGCCGGGCGCTCGATGAGCCAGCACGCCGACCTCCAGCGACCTTCATGCAAGCCGCGAAGGATCGATCCTGTCAGGCGCGCGGAGTCCCGTCATATGACCGATCTCCGCGACGAGGCGACCGCGCTCCGGCGCTGGTTATTCGAGCAGGCCCTGCCCCTGTGGTGGGAGGTGGGCGCCGACCGCTGCCGCGGCGGCTTCCACGAGGCGATCGATCTCGACGGCAACCCGGTCGCGCGGCCGCACCGCGCCCGATCGATCGCACGCATGGCGTTTTCCTACAGCGAAGCCGGCCGGCTCGGCTGGAGCGGTCCCTGGCGCGAAGCGGCGGCGCATGCGCTCGCCTATCTCGGGGAGCATTTCCTGACCGAGAGACGCGACGGTTGCTTCCATCGTCGGTCTCGACGGCAAAGTGAGCGATGCGACTTTCGACCTCTACGATCAGGCCTTCGCCCTTCTCGCGTTTGCGCACGGCCACCGCGCATTCGGTGAGACCGCCGGTTGGCGCCGGCGGGCGGTGGCGTTGCGTGCGGCACTGTCGACGTCGCCATGCTCATCCGACTGGGCGGGCACGTCGAGGACCGGACCGGTGGGGGGCCGCAGCGCTCGAACCCGCACATGCATCTTCTGGAGGCCGCGCTGGCGTGGATCGCCGTCGATGAAGATCCGGACTGGCGAGACATGGCCGATGGGCTCGCGTCGCTGTGCCTCGGCAAATTCATCGATTCCTCGACCGGCGCACTTCGCGAATTCTTTGCCGCGGACTGGTCGCCGGTACCCGGCGTCGAGGGACGCATCTGCGAACCGGGCCATCACTACGAATGGGCATTCCTGCTCGACCGCTGGGCCAGACTGACGGATCGCGGAGCACCCGATGCGGTCGCACGGTTGATTGCATTTGCCGATGCGCACGGCCTCGATTCCAGGCGCGGCGTGGCCATCAATGCCGTACTGGCCGATGGCAGCCTCCATGACCCCGTGGCGCGATTGTGGGCACAGGCCGAACGGGTTCGTGGCTATGTCGCCACTCGGCGCAGCGAAGAGGAGGTGACGAAGGCCGTCGTGGGGCTGCAGCGCTTCCTCGGTACCCCCCTCCCCGGCCTGTGGTACGACCGTCTCGCGGTCGACGATCGATTCGTCGTCGAACCGGCGCGGGCGACGAGCCTCTATCACATCGTCGGGGCCGTCGCCGAATTGGCGGCGCAGCGGTGATCGTGCCGCGCGCGGGTAACGTCGCCGAGCCGGGCTCCCCCCGCCGTTCGCCGTTGAATGGCCGGGGCCCGATCTGGCTTGACCTTTCGTGCCGGGACGGCTTGTAGTGTCGCGGCTGTCGAAGGAACCCGTTGATGCCGGCTCAAATCGTGCCTGTGATCATGTGTGGCGGTGCCGGAACCCGGCTGTGGCCGGTCTCTCGCGAGAGCATGCCGAAGCAATTCGTGCCCCTCGTCGGCCCGGAGACGACGTTCCAGCAGGTGCTTGCCCGTGTTTCGGACCGCGAGCTGTTCGCACGCCCGATCGTCATCACGAGTGGCGATTTCCGTTTCGTGGTAGCCGAGCAGCTGCGCGAGCGCGGCATCGAGGCTGATATCGTGCTGGAGCCGGTGCGCCGCGATTCCGGCCCTGCCGTGGCGGTATCGGCCGTGCTTGCAGCGCAACGCGACCGCGATGCGCTGGTGCTGGTGCTCGCAGCCGACCACGTCATCCGCAGGCCCCAGGATTTCCACGAAGCTTGCCGCCGCGCCGCCGCAGCGGCCGCGGAAGGCCGGATCGTCACCTTCGGCATCGAGCCAACCTATCCGGCGACCAACTACGGATACATTCGTCCGGGTGCGAAGCTCAATGGCGCATCGGTACGCGTGGTCGAGGCATTCATCGAGAAGCCCGATGCCGAGACCGCCGCGACCTACGTGGCGCAGCGCTACCTCTGGAACAGCGGCAATTTCCTGTTCCATGCCGCAACCATGCTGGACGAGATCGAACGCTTCGAGCCGGAGATCGCGGAAGCGGCCAAGACGGCGGTGGCGGGGCTCACCCGCGATCTCGATTTCCTCCGACTCGCGGCCGACTCGTTCGCAAGCGCACCCAAGAAGTCGATCGACTATGCCGTGATGGAGCGCACCAAGCTCGCCGCGGTGGTCCCCGCGGATCTCGGCTGGTCCGACATCGGCAGCTGGAGCACGGTCTGGGACATCCTCGACCACGACACTGCGGGCAACGCGACCGATGGACCGGTCGTCGTGCTGGACACGCGCAACAGCCTGGTGCGGGCAGAGGAGACGGTGCTGACCACCGTGGTCGGCCTCGACGATGTCATCGTCGTGTCCACGGCGGACGCCGTGCTGGTTGCGGCACGCGCGAAGGCCGAGCAGGTCAAGGCGCTGGTCGAGAGCCTCAAGGCCAAAAACCATCGCGCCGCGGTCGAGCACCGGCGCATCTACCGTCCGTGGGGTTATTTTCAGGACGTGGATATCGCCGAGCGCTACCGGGTGAAGCGGATCGTCGTGAAGCCCGGCAGCAAGCTTTCGTTGCAGAAGCATTTCCATCGTTCCGAGCACTGGGTCGTGGTCAAGGGAACGGCCGAGGTGACTGTTGGCGACGATGTAAGCGCCGTGCACGAGAACGAATCCGTCTATATCCCGATCGGCAGCGTGCACAGGCTCGCCAATCCCGGCAGGATCGCGCTCGAATTGATCGAGGTGCAGGTCGGCAGCTATCTCGGCGAGGACGACATCGTGCGCCTCGACGACGTGTACGGCCGCGGATGAGCGTCCGCTCTCATCCCCGCCCGACGCTGATGTAGGTGAAACCCTTCGCGGCCATGTCGGAGGGATTGTAGATGTTGCGCAGATCGACCACCACCGGGGCGCGCAACGCCCGCTTGACCCGATCGAGGTCGAGCGCGCGGAACTGGTCCCACTCGGTGAGGATCACCATGGCGTCGGCGCCTTCGATGCAGGCATAGGGGTCGGCGGCAGTCGACAGCTGCGGCATCAGCTTCCGGGCCTCCGCCATCCCCTGCGGATCGTAGGCGCGCACGCGCGCACCTCTCGCTTCGAGCGCCGGTACAATCGCGACGCTCGGTGCTTCGCGCATGTCATCGGTGTTGGGCTTGTACGTGAGCCCCAGGATCGCCACGATCTTGCCGGCGACCAACCCGCCGCAGGCGGCGACGATCTTGTCCACCATGGCCTTCTTGCGGGCGTCGTTCACGCCGATCACAGTCTCGACGATCCGTACCGGCACCCCGTGGCGACGCCCGATCGCCGTGAGCGCGGCGGTGTCCTTGGGGAAGCACGAGCCGCCGAAGCCTGGTCCCGCGATGCAGGAACTTGCCGGCGATGCGGCGGTCGAGCCCCATGCCGCGCGCAACTTCCTGCACGTCCACGCCGCATTTCTCGCACAAGTCCGCCATTTCGTTGATGAACGTGATCTTGGTGGCGAGGAAGGCGTTGGACGCGTATTTGATGAGCTCGGCAGCGCGCCGGCCGGTGAACAGGATCGGTGTCTCGTTGATGAACAGCGGGCGATAAAGCTCGCGCATCACCCGGCGCGCACGTTCGTCCTCGGTACCCACCACCACCCGATCCGGCCGCTTGAAATCCTCGATCGCCGCTCCCTCGCGCAGGAATTCCGGATTGGACACGACTGCGAAGTCGGCGTCGGGCCGCAGCTCGCGAACGATCGAATCGACCTCGTCGTTCGTGCCGACCGGTACCGTGGACTTGATGACGATGACGGTAAAGCCCTGCAGCTCGGCAGCGAGCTCGCGCGCCGCGTCATGAACGAACGAGAGGTCGGCGAAGCCGTCACCACGCCGCGACGGCGTACCGACCGCCAGAAAGATCGCATCCGCCGCACGAAGGGCGGGCGCAGCTTCCGTGGTGAAACATAATCGGCCGGCAGCGACATTGCTCGCCACCAGGGGACCAAGGCCAGGTTCGAAAATAGGGATCGCGCCCTCGCACAGCTGGGCGATCTTGCCGGCATCCTTGTCGATGCAGGTCACAACATGCCCGAAGTCGGAAAAGCAGGCCCCGGATACCAGCCCCACATAGCCGGTGCCGATCATAGCGATGCGCATCGACAAAGTCCTCAGGCCTGGCGGTTGCGGCGCGTCTGCTGCGCGACCTGCGCCTCTGCCATATCGGACATCCGCCCAGCTGCGACGTCGCGACGGTGCAAGCGGATACAACAGCCAGGCCAGCGCCCCCGGCAGTGATCCGATCGCCAGGACGAGGCCGAAACACACGGAGAAAAGCAGTGCCTGCTCGGGAGCCACGCCGTGACCGCCGAGAAGCGAGACAACGGCGAGCTCCCGCAACCCCCAGCCGCTGATGGAGATCGGAACCAGTGCGACCCCCACCATCACCGTGAACAGGACCGCAGCATCGGCCACCGGCAGGTCCAGCCCCTGCGCCCGCGCGATCAACCACACGATGACGATGGTGAGCGCATGGACGAGACAGCCGAGACCCAGCACCACGCCGCCCTTGCGCCCGAGCAGGACGCGGCGGGCATCCTCGGCCAGCGCCGCAAGCCAGCGCGACAATCGCCACCGGCGCATGAGCGGAGCAAACTTCGGAATCAGCAGGAGTCCGAGCACGCCGGCTGCGAGCAGCGCGCCATACACCACGAGCACCTGGTCGCGGTATCCACCGAGCGCGGTGAGGCCCGACGGCAACAGCAGAGCGACGAAACCGAACGCCAGCAGGAGCGCTGCCCCGACGCCGCGATCGATCACAACGCTGGTCACGGCGTCGCGCCAATTGGAGCCGAGGCGAACCAGCAGCCAGGCCCGCACCCCGTCACCGGTGATGCTCGGCAATACCTGGGTGAAGAACACGCCGATCGAGGTGATCGCCATGACGGCGAAGTGCGTCATGCGTGCGTCCAGCACGGCCAGCGCTTCAAGGATGCAGCGCCAGCGCAGGCCCACCAGCGGAATCTGAAGCATGACGATCAGGCAGGCGAAGCCGACCCAGCGCAGGTCGAGCCGGGGCACGGCGGAAAGAACCTGCTTGGCATCGATTTGCCGCGAAACCAGCCAGAAGCATCCCGCGGTCACGACGAGCTTGGCCGCGAAAATCGCGATCTTCTTCAGACCCCCCGCGCGAGGGGCTCGTCGTTTCGAGATTGCCGGCCAGGCTCGAGCTCATTCGATGTCGTCGCTGATTTGCCTTGCCTCGCCGCATCTCGCCATGACCGACGGCGAAGCACCCTTCGTCACGGTAATGACCGAGGGGCCCGGCGAGTTCAAGCGCAGATTTCGGGATCTAGGCCACGCAGGTCCGGTTGGGCGGAGGGTCCTTGCCGCCATCGCGACCGCAATGGCAGCGCAGCTGGCGGCTCGTCGTCGAGACCGTGACGCTGGTGATGCGGTTCTTCTGCACGACGATGGTGCACAATACGGCGAGCTGGCCGCCCTCACCGTCGGCCTGCAACTTGGCGGGGCCGACCTTCTGGCGCAGGATCGCCATGCCGTTGCGCAACGGATCGAGCTTCAGCGTGTCGAGGTAGAGCGTCGGCGCGGTAGACGTCGGCCCCGCCTTGATCTCGACGTAGCCCGCACCTGAATCGATATTGCACGCCGCCAGCGCGGCCAGGGCAAACGCGGCGCCGAAAGCAGCGGACGCGCGCATGCTCACACCCCCGGCGTCTTGAGCGTGGTGAGCAGCTTCTTGAGCTTGTCGGAGGCGTCGCGGATGCCGTCGGTGAGCCTGTGAATCACTTCGAGTGCCTTGGCGTGCTCGCGTACCTCGAGCAGCTCGCTGATGAAATCCTCGTTGGTTTGCAGGGTGCGCAGGAGATCGGCGAAGTCCTTGCGGGCCCTTTCGAGCTTGCCGATGGCGCCTTCGGTAGCAATCTTGAGCTCACGCCAGCGCTCGATCAGGTATTGTCGGTCTTCCGGCTTGAAGCGGGTCTCCTGTTCGAGGCTCTTGAGCTTCTCCTCGGCGCGCTTGAGCGCCTTGGCGCCGAGATTCCAGACCGTTCCGTTGTCGGCGACGGCACCCAGCAGCGCGCCGACATGGGCTCTGAGCTGCTCGATCTCCTTGCGAGCGGCTTCGGCATTGTCGAGGCGTCCGATCGAGGACGCGCTGTCCTCGATCTTCTTGCTGAGGTCGGTGAAGGTCCTCCCGAGTTCGCTCAGTTGGCGCGAGAACTCGTCATCTGCCGTGCCCCGCTCCGGCGACGCCGCCCGCTCGGGCTGCGCGAGAGCCCGCTGGCCCGATACCGGCGCTGCAATCGCAATGAGGAGAGTCGCCAGGATCAGCGTGAACGACCGCCTAACGCCGATCGAAGCCAGGTCCGAGCTCATGGATCACCTCCTGACATCGCCGCCCGCGGCCAATTCTTGGCACCAGTTAGGCGGAAATGCGGCCTGCTTGGAGAACGCGCCAGTGCTATAGTTTCAAAGGCTCGACTGCGCGTACCGGGGGAGTCCCATGCCCGAATACCAGCTCTATTGCTTCGCCCAGTCCGGAAACGCCTATCGCGCCGCCCTGATGCTCAATCTCGTCGGGGCCGACTGGCATCCGATCTGGGTCGATTTTTTTGCCAAAGGGGAGCAGCGCACCGCCGATTATCGTACCAAGGTCAACGAGATGGGAGAGGTTCCGGTGCTGGTGCACGGGGCCAGAAAGCTCAGCCAATCCGGCGTCATCCTCAGCTATCTCGCGCAACGGACGGGAAAATTCCAGCCCGAGGGCGAGGACGAACAGCTCGAGGCACTGCGTTGGATCATCTTCGACAATCAGAAGGTCAACGGCTTCCTCGGCCCTTACCGGTTCCTGCGCATCTTCGCACAGCCGCCGGGCGATCCGGCGGTTCTCGCCTTTCTCAAAGGCCGCATCGACAACAACCTCGGCATCGTCGACAGGCGGCTGGCGTCGCGGCCATTCGTGCTGGGCGTGCGACCCACCATCGCCGACCTCTCCCTGACCGGCTATCTCTGCTATCCCGCCGACGAATTCGGCTTCGACATCAATGCCCAATTCAAGAACATCGCCGCCTGGCTGGAGCGCATCAAGATGCTGCCCGGCTGGAGGAGCCCGTACGATCTGATGCCGGGACACCCGCTCCCGCCAAGACCGTAGTGAGGGCGGCTCTCATCGCGCCGTGAGCCCGCCGTCGATGGCGAATTCCGCGCCGGTGACAAAGCTCGATGCATCGGACAGGAGATAGACGCACAGCTCGGCAACCTCCGACGGATCGCCCAGCCGGCTGAGCGGAATGTCGCGCAGGAGCTGGCCGCGCGCGATATCGGGCCGGCCGGTCTGCGCGAGGATATTCTCTACCATCGGCCCCTCGAGAAACGCCGGATGCACCGAATTGCAGCGCACCGGCGGCTTCAGCCGCGCGCCATGGAGCGCGACCGACTTGGTCAGAAGCCGCACCCCGCCCTTGGATGCATTGTAGGCAGCGAGATTGTGGCCGCCGACCATGCCGGAGACCGAGGACAGGTTCACGATCGCCCCGCCGCTGCGCTTGAGCAAAGCCAATGCGTGCTTGCAGCCGAGAAAAGTACCGTCGAGATTGACCGCGAGCACGCGGCGCCAATCGGCATAGTCCGTGTCCTCGATAGTGGCGAGGAGCGCGACCCCGGCGGCATTGACCAGGCCGTCCAGGCGCCCATGGCGGCGCTCGACCGCCGCCAACGTGCCTTTCCAGTCGTTCTCGAGCGTGACGTCGAGGGCGTGATCGATGCCGGTCCGGCCGGATAGATCGGTCGCGACCGCAATGCCGCCCTGACGACCTACCGCGGCGGCGACGGCGCGGCCGACAGCGCCCGCCGCTCCGGTGATCAGCACGATCTTGTCCGCGAGACGGCTCATATCGGGCAACCGGAGACGTACGACATGCAAAGACGATCGGGAACCGAGCTATCTGCTCCGCCTGTCGTCCGCCTAGTTCAGGCGGCGCGGATGCTCGGAATCGGAGGGGGTCTCGGGCTGTGGCGGCGCCAGCGGGGGAGCCTCACCGGGCGCCGCGGAGACGGCCGGCGCTGATGCGTGCTGTGCGGCCGCAACTGCATCCTTGCGCTGATATCCGCGATACGAGTGCCAACCCAGCGGCAGACATGCCAGATAGATGACGGTGCCGATGGTGAGCACCCACCAGGGGTACGCAATCAAGAAGGCGAAGAACAGCACGACCAACACGAAGACCAGCAGCACCATTTCCGGCGCGACGCGCTTGCCCACGCGCTTGCCGGAGAATACCGGCAGCCGCGACACCATCAGGAAGGCGATGGCAAGGGTGTAGAGGAAGGTCACCGGCGCCACAAAAGCCAGGCGCGGCATGCCGAGGAACGAGATATAGATCGGGAGCAGGACGGTGATGGCGCCGGCCGGCGCCGGCACGCCGACAAAAAAGTTCCCGGCCCAGGCCGGCTTGTTGGGATCGTCGATCATCACGTTGAAGCGGGCGAGGCGCAGCCCCGCGCAGATCGCGAACACCATGGCGGCGATCCAGCCTACGTTCCCCAGCTCCTGCAAGCCCCACAAATAGAGGATGAGGGCCGGAGCAACGCCGAAATTGAAGAAATCGGCGAGGCTGTCGAGCTCGGCGCCGAACCGCGAGGTTCCCTTGAGCATGCGGGCGACCCGCCCGTCGATACCGTCGAGAGCGGCAGCGAACACGATGGCATAGAGCGCCCATTCGATCTTCCCCTCGATCGCCAGCCGAATTCCGGTCAGTCCAACGCACAGTGCCAGCAGCGTGATCAGGTTCGGCAGCAGCGTGCGGAACGGTATCTGCCGGAAGCGTCGCCGCCTCGGTTCCGGACGGTAGGGATCGAAGGGAGAAAGGGTCATGGTGACCGATTAATAGCAATTTTGTCGCGCCGTCGCTACGCCCGCAGTCCGACCCGAATTAACCATGATGGGAGCGCGGAGACGGCTCAGCCGACCCGGAAAGTACGCTGCGGGTCCCCGGCGCGCAGATCGGCGATGACGGTCTCGCCGGCAATGGCGGTCTGACCCTCGGCCACCAGTGGCCGTACCCCGTCGGGCAGGTAGACGTCGACGCGCGAACCGAAACGGATCATGCCGATGCGCTCGCCGGGCCCTACGGCTGCGCCCTTGACTACGAAGCAGACGATCCGGCGTGCCAACAGCCCCGCGATCTGCACCACACCGACCCGGCCCTTGCCAGTTGCGATGACGAGAGAGTTGCGTTCGTTGTTCTCGCTCGCCTTGTCCAGGTCGGCGTTCAGGAAGGCGCCGTGATGATAGACGATGCGCTCGATCTTCCCTGCTACCGGGCTGCGGTTCACGTGGCAGTCGAACACGCTCATGAAGATCGACACCCGCGGCAGCGAGCGCTCCCCGAGCTCGAGCTCCCTGGGCGGCACGGCATTGCTGATCCGGCTCACCCGCCCGTCGGCGGGCGAGACCACGATCCCGTCGCGAATCGGCGTCACCCGGTCGGGATCGCGGAAAAAATAAATGCACCACAGCGTTGCCATGGTGCCGAGCCAGCCAAGGGGCGACCACAGCCAGAACAGGAACAGGCTCGCCAACGCGAACATGCCGATGAACGGCAGTCCTTCGCGGTGGACCGGCGCCAGCTGGGAGCGGATGGAAGCGAGAACGGACATCGAGGTTCCCTGGACGTGGTGGACAGTCCGCCGGTCAGAACGCATTTGGCCGTAACGACGCCGGCTGCCCTGCCCTTGCGGGCGGTGGGCCTCCACTGCCGTCCACCTCCGCAAGTCTAGTGTCCCGCTTCCGACGTCGCTTCACATTGCAGCACGCTCGAGTGCGAACGTCGGAAGCAAAGGGACACTAGCAAGTCTATGGTGCTAGTGCGGTTTTGTCTTTGACGTTCCGATGACGGAACCACCGCGAGACTGATCGGAACGTCAAAGACACCGCACTAGCCCATGTTCACGCGAAGCGGGTATCGCCTCGCCACTTCGCCGGCCTGGAGCAGGTTCCAACTCCGATGCAACAGGACATGCCGTAGAAGATGCCGTCACCTCGCACAAGCTGATCCGCAGCACGATGAGCCGAGCCTGACGGCGGTGTTCACTCCGCCGCATCGGCACGTTCGACCACCTCCGGCTCGGGTTCGTCCACGGCGGGCGGGTTGCGGTTGGGCGCAGCCGGCTCGTCCGCCACCTCGGCCAGTTTCTCGCGCGCGGCCTGCGCCTCGCGCTGCCGGTTCCACATGCCGGCATAGAGGCCGTCTCTGGCCAGAAGCTGATGGTGCGTTCCGCGCTCGGCGATCACGCCCTGGTCGAGCACGATGATCTCGTCAGCGCCGACGATGGTCGAAAGCCGGTGCGCGATCACCAGAGTGGTGCGGTTGCGCGAGACCCGCTCCAGCGCATCCTGGATTTCCCTCTCGGTGTGACTGTCGAGTGCGGAGGTGGCCTCGTCGAGCAGCAGGATCGGCGGCCCCTTGAGGATGGTGCGCGCGATTGCGACGCGCTGTTTCTCGCCGCCCGACAGCTTGAGACCGCGCTCGCCCACCTCGGTCTCGTAGCCCTTCGGCGACATGCGGATGAAATCGTCGATCTGGGCGAGCCGTGCCGCCTCCTCGACGTCTGCATCGCTCGCTTCCCAGCGGCCGTAGCGGATGTTGTATCGGATGGTATCGTTGAACAGGACGGTGTCCTGCGGGACCATGCCGATGGCCCGGCGCAGCGACTCCTGGGTGATGTCGCGGATGTCCTGGCCATCGATCGAGATGCTCCCGCCGGTCACCTCGTAGAAGCGGAAGAGAAGGCGCGAAATGGTCGACTTGCCGGCCCCGGAGGGACCGACCACCGCCACCGTATGCCCGGCCGGGACCTCGAAGGTGACGCCCTTGAGAATTTGCCGGCCGGGCTCGTAGGCGAACGCCACGCCCTCGAAGCGGATCGCTCCGCGGCCGACAACGAGCGGTCTGGCATCCGGCTTGTCGGCGATTTCGGCAGGCAGGGCGAGGATCGCAAACATCCGCTCGATATCGATCACCGCCTGCTTGATCTCGCGATAAACCATGCCCATGAAGTTGAGCGGCTGGTAAAGCTGGATCATCATCGCGTTGATCATCACGAAGTCACCGATGGTGTTGGTTCCCTGCTCGATGCCGTAGGCGCACATCACCATCACCGCGGCAAGCCCTATGGTGAAGATGACCGCCTGGCCGGCATTGAGCACGGCGAGCGAAACATAGGAATGGACGCTCGCCTCCTCGTAGCGCGCCATCGAGTGGTCGTAGCGCCGCGCTTCGCGTTCCTCCGCGACGAAATATTTCACCGTCTCGTAATTGAGCAGCGAGTTCGATCGCCTTGACGTTGGCATCGGTGTCGCTCTCGTTCATCCGGCGCCGGACGTTGATGCGCCACTCGGTCGCGTAATACGTAAATGCCATGTAGCAGGCGACCGTCACCACTATCACCGCGACGTAGCGCCAGTCGAACTGGTACAGCAGCACGCCGACGATGAGGCCGAGCTCGATGATCGTCGGCACCAGCTGCATGATCACCATGCGCACGATCGTCTCGATGGCGTTGCGCCCGCGCTCGAGCACTCGCGTCAGACCACCGGTCTTGCGCTCGAGGTGAAAGCGCAGCGACAGCTCGTGCATGTGCTCGAAGGTGCGATAGGCCAGCCGCCTCACCGCATGCATCGCCACTTTCGCGAAGATGCCGTCGCGCACCTGGGTGAGCACCGCCATCAGTATGCGCATGCCGCCATAGGCGATGGTCATCAGGATCGGTGCCGCCAGCGCCCAGCCGAGCCACGACGTGGCGGCGACCGGCGCGCTCCCTTGCCCGGCGAGCGCGTCGGTCGCCCACTTGAAGGTGAACGGCACTGCGACGGTGGCGAGCTTGGCAGCGAGCAGAAGCATCATCGCCGCCGCAACCCGCAGCTTGAGATCACGCCGGTCGGCGGGCCAGATGAAGGGCCACAGTTCGCGCATCACCGCCAACAGCGAGCCGCCGTCGCCGAACGCCTCGCGTTTCATCGCTTCGCTCGAGCGCGGATGGGGATCGGTCATGAACAGGCCCGCACTGACGGGCCGCGGAGGGCAGACCGTCGATCTCTCCCTGATATAGAGCGTTTCCAGACTGCAATCACCCCACCGCCGTCACGGGCCGACCCACGGCACCCCGAACCGTCGCCGGCCGCGGCTTGACGGCCTTCTCCGTGCAGCCCACATGCAGAGGTCATGAGCACGATCAAGTCGATTTGCGTCTATTGCGCCTCGGGGCCGGGCAACAACCCGGCCTTTGTCGAGGCGGCAACCGACTTCGGCAGGATCCTGGCCGAGAGCCGCATCCGGCTGGTCTATGGCGGCGGTGCCGTCGGCTTGATGGGCGCCCTTGCCGAATCCGTCCTCGGCCATGGGGGAATGGTCGACCGGAGTGATTCCCGACTTTCTGGTCAACCGCGAGCATATGCTGGCGCGGGTGCAGGAGCGGATCATCACCAGCGACATGCACGAGCGCAAACAGATAATGTTCGAGCGCGCGGACGCCTTCGTGGCGCTTCCGGGCGGCGTAGGCACGCTCGAGGAGCTGGTCGAGCAGCTCACCTGGGCCCAGCTCGGTCGCCACAAGAAGCCGATCCTGATCCTCAACAGCGAGCGCTTCTGGGATCCCTTGTGCGTGCTCCTCGACGACATGCGCAAGCTCGATTTCATCCGTCCCGGCTTCGCCGTCAACTTGCTGGTTGCCGACCGCGTCGAGCAGATCCTACCGCAGCTGTTCGAGGCTGCGCGTACCATTTCGGAGGCGGAGACGAAGATGACGCCGATCGGTGCGGAACGGATGTGAGCGGGCCGGCTACTATCTCAAGAACGTCACCGCCTCGATACGATTGCCGTCGCGATCGCGGATGAAGGCTGCATAGTAGCCTTCGCCGTGCTGCGGCCGCAGACCCGGCGCACCGTCGCAGGCGCCGCCGGCTGCCAGCGCCGCGGCGTGGAACGCATTCACCGATTCGGCGGTGCGCACGCGCAGACCGACGTGAGCCCTGGCATCGGCCGTGATCCTCGTTGCGCGCAGGTTGATCCAGAATTCGGGGTACGTTTTTCCGAAACCGATTGTATGCGGACGGATATCGAGCTGTTGGTAGCCGATCGCTCCCAGCACGGCGCGATAGAACTGCGCGGCTACGGCGAGATCGCTCACCGCGATCGAGACATGGTCGATCATCGCGGCCGGCCGGCGTCGAGCGCCTGGGCGCCATGGATCATGCGAGCGACATTCGCGACCGCAGCCGCCCGTTCGCAGGCCTGGCATGGCCGCGAGGTGGAATAAAGCACGCAGCCCGAAAGATCGGCGGTGCGCAGCTCTGCCTGCGCCGCGCTGATTGCCTCGCGCTCGGCATGGGCGGCTGGGTCGCGCTTCGTCACAACCCGGCTCGGGCCGTAGCCGACGATGCCGCCGTCCTTGACGACGACGGCGCCATAGGGCTGGTCGCCGCTTTCGATCGCCTCCCGCTTCATCCGGAACGCGGCTGCAATGAACTCGCGATGCTCGACCGAACCGGCCGCCCCGGCATGCGGCGCGAGGCCGAGCCCGGCCATCAGCATTCCAACCAGCGCCGACCGGCGGGTGCAACGACACATCGACCGACTTCTCCGCTACGCCGGCGCGCCGGAGCGCACCAGCTTGTAGACGATCGAATCCATCAAGGCCTGGAACGAGGCGTCGATGATGTTGGGTGAGACCCCGACCGTGGTCCAGCGCTCGCCGACCTCGTCCATGCTTTCGATGAGGACCCGCGTGACCGCCCCGGTGCCGCCGTTGAGGATCCGCACGCGATAGTCGGTGAGCGCAAGCCCGCTGATGTAGCTTTGGTACTTGCCGAGATCCTTGCGCAGGGCGAGGTCGAGGGCATTGACTGGGCCGTTGCCTTCGGCCGCCGAGATCAGCGTCTCTCCGTCCACCTTCACCTTCACCACCGCCAAGGACACCGTGACGCGCCGGCCGAGAGCGTTGTCGCGCTGCTCCACCGTGACGTCGAATTTCTCGACGTCGAAATAGTTCGGCACCTTGCCGAGCATGCGGCGGGCGAGCAGCTCGAACGACGCGTCGGCTGCTTCGTAGGCGTAGCCGATCGCTTCGCGATCCTTCACCTCGTCGAGCAGTCGCGCGATGCGGGGATCATCCTTGTCGATCTTCAGGCCGATGCGGTCGATCTCGGCAAGCACGTTCGATTTGCCGCCCTGATCGGATACCAGGAGCTTGCGGCGGTTGCCGACGCTCTCCGGCTGCACGTGCTCATAGGTCGCGGGGTCCTTGATGATGGCGGATGCATGAATGCCGGCCTTGGTGGCGAAGGCGCTTTCGCCGACATAGGGCGCATGGCGGTTGGGTGCGCGATTGAGCATCTCGTCGAGGCTATGCGAGGCGTGAGCGAGATTTTCGAGCTGCGCATCCGACACGCCGATCTCGAACCGCTCGGAGAATTCGGGCTTGAGCTTGAGGGTGGGAATGATCGACACCAGATTGGCATTGCCGCAGCGCTCGCCCAACCCATTGAGGGTTCCCTGGATCTGGCGCGCGCCGGCACGTACCGCGGCAAGCGAATTGGCCACCGCCTGCTCGGTATCGTTGTGGGCGTGGATACCGACATGGGTGCCGGGGATCACTTCGACCACCTCGCCGACGATCCGTTCCACCTCGTGCGGAAGCGTGCCGCCGTTGGTATCGCACATGACGACCCAGCGCACGCCTTCGTCGTGCGCGGTCTTGGCGCAGGCGAGAGCGAATTGCGGATTGGCCTTGTAGCCGTCGAAGAAATGCTCGCAATCGAGCAGCACCTCGCGCCCCCTGGCCTTGGCGGCGCGCACACTGTCGCGGATCGAGGCCAGGTTCTCCTCGAGGGTGGTCTCGAGCGCTACCCGCACGTGGTAGTCCCACGACTTGGCAACGAAGCAGATGGCGTCCGCACGGGCGTCGAGAAGCGCAGCGAGGCCGGGATCGTTCGAGGTCGAGCGGCCGGGCCGGCGCGTCATGCCGAAGGCAGTGAATGTGGAATGAAGCCCGCGGTCTTCCGCGAACAGCTGGGTATCCGTCGGGTTGGCCCCCGGATAACCGCCTTCCACATAATCGACGCCAAGCCCATCGAGCATCTGCGCAATGGCGAGCTTGTCGTTGAGCGTGAAATCGACGCCATTGGTCTGCGCGCCGTCGCGCAGGGTGGTGTCGAAGAGATAGAGCCGTTCGCGCGCCATGGCTCAAGCTCGCACGAATTGATAGGCGACATAGACCGCTATCAGCACCGCGGCAGCGATCACGACGTACTTGAGGACGATGTAATAGAGCCAGTGTTTCGGAAACGGCGTTTCGGGCTTCGTCATGGGTGGTTCCGGTTCACCAGAGATAGTAGTTGAGCACCAACGCGACGGCGACCACGATCGCGACGATCGAAATCACGAGGTGCTGGAGCCGGAAGCGCCCTGTGCCGGGCTTGCTCATGGGGTGCGCTCCTTCGCAGCCAGCCGTTTTTCCATGGTGGTGTTGGCCAGCCACTCCTCGCCGACCGGCACCGAGTTGCGTTGTCGTGGGACAAAGCCACGACGTTTGAAGAAATCCTGCGCGCTGTCGCTTACTTCGGCAAGGAGCCGCGTTGCGCCGCGGGACGCTGCGAGCTTCTCCAGCGCATCGACGAGCATGGAACCGATGCCATGCCCGGCCGCTGTCGGATGAACATACAACATATCGAGGCGATCGACACCGTCGAGCGCGGCGAAGCCGACCGGTGACCCGTCCGCGGTGCCGAGCAGGGTCACGCCCTTTGCGAGGCGCGCAGCGAAGGCATCTTCGTTGTCGGCAGCGGAGGCCCACGCCTCCTGCTGGGTCGCGCTGTACTCGTCGCCGGTCAGTTGGTCGATGCTGGCGCGGAAGATTTCCACAACCAGCGGCAGATCGGCCGGCAGGAAGGGTCGCATCGCGAGCCTGGGATATGCGCGTGCCATCATGCCGGGCTCCGGGGCCTACGAAAGCGATTGCCGTCCTCGCCCACGAGGGCAGAGCGTCTCGCGCACTGCCCGCTCACCGCGCAATCTCCCACGTGGTACCTTCGTTCGTGTCCTTCACGACCACTCGCATCGCAGCGAGCTCCTCTCTGATGCGATCGGCCTCCGCGAAGTTCTTCGCCTTGCGAGCCGCGTTGCGCGCCTGCACGAGCTGATCGACTTTCCGGGCGTCAACTCTCGCAGCACGATCGGTCACGCTCGCCGTTCCTACCGCGGAGGAGAGCTTTGGTATTGCATTCCTCTCCCCTGAAAGGCCCAGAAATCGCAAGGCCGAGAGGAGGTCGGAACGTCTGCTCTCGCGACTTCAGCTTGTGCAGCTCTGCGATCGCCTGCGGGGTGTTCAGATCATCGCAAAGGGCTTCGAGCACCGGACCGGGCACGTCCGCCGCCGGCTGCACGTCCTGCAACTGCCCGTACCAGCCCCAAAGCGTCTGGTGGGAGACGTCCAGGCCATTCAGCGTCCAGTCGATGGGCTGACGATAGTGCGTCCGCAGCATGTTGAAGCGCAGCGCCTCTCCGGGCCATCCGTAACCATTCCAATTCTCGAGCAACTCTCTGATCGTGATGAAGTTGCCCTCGGACTTGGCCATCTTGCTGCCTTCCAGCTGCAGGAAGCCGTTGTGCATCCAGAAGTTCGCCATGACCGGGGAATGAAACGCACATCGCGACTGCGCGATCTCGTTCTCGTGATGCGGAAAGACGAGATCGATCCCGCCGCCGTGGATATCGAAGGTCTCGCCCAGGTGCTTCCAGCTCATCGCCGAGCACTCGATGTGCCAGCCAGGCCGGCCAGGCGGCGCGATGCCCGCCGGTGACGGCCAGGCGGGCTCGCCGGGCCGTGACCGCTTCCACAGCACGAAGTCGGCGGGATCGCGCTTGTAGGGCGCGACCTCGACGCGGGCCCCTGCAATCAGCTCCTCGAGCGAACGTCTCGAAAGACGTCCGTAATCGGGCATCGACGGCACGCTGAACAGCACGTGCTCGTCTGCAACATAGGCATTGCCGGAGGCGACCAGCCGCTCGATCAGCTCGCGCATCTCGGCAATGTGCTCGGTGGCTCGCGGTTCGACCGTGGGACGGAGGCAGCCGAGCGCATCCACGTCTTCGTGAAACTGGCGCTCGGTGGCCTCGGTGACCATCCGTATGCCTTCGTTGAGCGGAAGCCCCGGATATTCCTCCGCTGCGCGCGCATTGATCTTGTCGTCCACGTCGGTGATGTTGCGCACATAGGCGACGTGCCCGGTGCCGAAATGGTGACGCAGCAGCCGGAACAAGACGTCGAACACGATCACGGGCCGAGCATTGCCTATGTGGGCGAACTCGTAGACCGTCGGCCCGCAGACATACATACGCACACGCCGCCGATCGAGCGGTACGAACGGGCGCTTCTCGCGCGTCAGGGTATCGTAGAGCCTCAGGTCCATCGGTCACCGATCGTTGCGATGCCGCGGGCACTCCCGCCGTTGCGCAGGCAAGCCCAGACATCCGCCTGGCCTGCTGGACGGGCGTCGATTGATCTCGATCAGGAGCAAGGACGGCCGCAGCCAGCGCTGGTCGCTAGCGAATAATCTCCCGGCAAATGCCGCAGATATCGTTAAGGCCGTTCATCGTGCGGGAGAATGATCAAGCCGCCCGATCGCGTCAAGGGCCGGTACGGTATCTCTACGGTATCTCGGCCCGGCGGCGGGTTCCGCAAGATCGGCCGCCGGTGTGGCTTTCATGTCCTAGGCAAACCCGCACGAAGCCGGCTAACAGGGCACCGGCGGTCGCGTGGTAAACCGACCCGGGTCCGGTTAGGGGCACTTTAACGCCTCGCGACGCATTGTCGGCGTCGCGTCTGTATAGGGATATTTGCGGGGGTAACATGCGGTTCGTCTTCACCGCTCTGGTACTTGCGGCCGCCGTCATCGGCACCAGCACGGCACAGGCCGAGAAGCGCATCTTCATCATCGCCAACAATTCCGACGGCTACGGCGTCGACCGTTGTCTTGCAACCGGCGCAAGATGCGGGATCGCCGTGGCGGTCGCTTATTGCAAGTCGCACGACTTCGCCCACGCCGCATCGTTCCGCAGGGTCGATCGCGGCGAGATTACGGGCGCTGTTCCGTCGACCAACGGCACATCCGCGCGCGAGGAATTCGTCGCCATCGAATGCCTTCGCTGACCAGCCGGCTGGCACCGGGTCGGGCCTGACCGGCTCGACGGGTCGGCGTTGGAAACCAGCCGCACCGGGAAGACCTTGCAGCGACCCAGACGCCGGGCACGACCACGGGCAGGACCGCGTTGCGCCTTGCTCCGTCTTCGGCCATCTTCCGTACAGCGCGAAGCGGTGCGGGGCGCGCATCGTCGGGGGTGGGATTCAGGCGATGGCGAATTCCGGTCCGGTCCGTGAAGGCGCGCCCGCCGGGGCGCCCCTCCTCAAGCTGGAAGACTTTCTACCGCACCGGCTCAATGTCCTTTCGAGCCTGGTTTCGCTCGCGCTCACGCGCGTTTATGGACGATATGGTATAGGAATACCAGAGTGGCGGGTGCTGGTCACGCTCGGCGAGAACGGGGCCATGACCGGAAAAGCTGTCGGAGCGCAGACCCACATGCACAAGACCAAGGTGTCTCGCGCCGTGGCGCAGCTCGAGCATCGCAAGCTGCTGAGCCGGCGCACCAACCGCGCCGATCTTCGAGAGGCCTTCCTGTCGCTGACACCCGCTGGGCGCATGGTCTACGAGGAACTTGCCCCGAGTGCGCTCGAATTCATGGAGCGGCTGTCCGAAGTCGTCGCCGTCGCCGACCGTCCCGCGTTCGACCGTGCCATGACGCAGTTGACCAGACGCTCGGCCGAGCTCGTTGCCGAGGGCGAACGTGGCATCGGCCGCCGCCCGCCGCAATCTTCGCGCCCGTAGCCCCTCATCGCGGAGCAGGATCCGCAATCGCCGATTTGGCTTTCGCACCCGCCTCATGGTTCGTCGAAGCCCGTCGCACGGGCTACAGTGCCTTAATTCCGCGAGGAGAAGTCGTGAAGCTCTACACCTATTTTCGTTCGTCCGCGGCCTTTCGGGTCCGCATCGCTCTCAACCTGAAGGGGTTGGTCGCCGAGATGGTGCCGGTCCACCTGCAGAAGGAAGGCGGCCTGCACAAGAAGCCCGACTACCGCGCGATCAATCCACAGATGCGGGTGCCGGTACTGAAGCTCGATTCCGGCGATGTGCTCACTCAGTCGCTCGCCATCATCGAGTATCTCGAGGAGGTCCATCGCGAGCCTCCGCTGCTGCCCGCGGATCCAGTCGAACGGGCAAAGGTGCGGGCGCTGGCGCACGTCATCGCCTGCGACATCCACCCGCTCAATAACGTTGGGCCGTTGCGCTACCTAAAGAACGAGCTCGGCCAGGAGCAGGCCAGGATCGACGCCTGGTACCACCGCTGGATCGTCGATGGCTTCGAGGCGCTCGAAGCCATGATTCGCCCCGACCCCTACAGCTTCGGCAGCGCCGTCACCCTGGCCGACGTCTGCCTGGTGCCCCAGGTTTACAACGCACGCCGTCTAAAGGTCCCGCTCGACCGTTTTCCGAGGATCGTTGCCGCCGATGCCGCCTGTGCGAAGCTCTCCGCTTTCGACAAGGCGCGGCCGGAGAACCAGCCGGACGCGGAGTGACGGCGGCCGTGCCGCAAGATCCGTGCTCGGCTCGCTCGTGATCAACGACATCCGGACCGGTCACCGTGGCACCCCGGCAACTCGCGCGTGTCGTCTTGTGGATGACCGGAGCCTTGCTGTCGTTCTCGGCGATGGCGGTCTCGATCAGGGCGCTCGTAGGCGCATTGAGCGTGATGGAGATTTTCGCCGTACGCTCCGGCTTCGGCCTGATCGGGTTGACCGCCCTGGCGGCGATCCGTCCGGATCTGCGCAGGACCGTCTTCAGCCACCACTTGCGGCTGCATTTCTTTCGCAACACCGTCCATCTGGGCGCACAATATCTGTGGGCGATGAGCCTGCTGCTGCTGCCGTTCGCGACCGTGTTCGCCCTGGAATTCACCGTGCCGGCGTGGACGCTCCTGCTCGCGACTCCGCTCCTGGGCGAACGATTGACCGCCAGTCGCATCGGTGCGGTCATGCTTGGCCTCGTGGGCGTCGTGGTGATCCTGCGCCCCGGCATGGAGACATTCCGGCCGGCGGCGCTGCTGGTACTCGGCGCTGCGCTCGGATTTGCGATAACGCTGATCGCGACCAAGAAGCTGACGCGAACGGATAGCACCTTCGCCATCATCTTCTGGATGAACCTGATCCAGCTGCCGCTCGCCCTGATCGGCTCAGATCCGCTGTTCCTCACCAAGCCAGGCGTGGAGCAGGTTCCCGCCCTCGCTGCCATCGGGATAGCTGGGCTGGCCTCGCACTACTGTCTCGCCAACGCGTTCCGGGCCGGCGATGCGAGCGTGGTAGTACCGCTCGATTTCATGCGGATTCCCCTGATCGCCTTGATCGGCTGGTGGTTCTATGGCGAAGCGATCGACGCGTTCGTGTTCGTGGGTGCAGCCCTGATCATTACCGGTATCCTGTGGAATTTACGCACAGAAGCGAGACGCCCGTCGGCCAGAACGCAGGCCGACGGCCGCAATGGGCGCTGAGTACCGTTTCGGGGTGTGCCTTGTGCGACCAAGACGGCTTATAATTGAACGTCCATAAAGCGTATATTCCCGGAGCAATGAGATGGACGCGTTCATTTGCACCGCCTGCGGCACACAATACCCGCCGGCCAGCGTCGCGCCGACGCACTGCAAAATTTGCGAAGAAGAGCGGCAATATATTCCGCCACGGGGGCAATCTTGGACCACGCTGGCGGCGATTGCGGCTGGACATTTCAACTCATATCGCCAGTACGAGCCTGGATTGATCGGGATTGGGACACAGCCGCCCTTTGCGATCGGACAACGTGCGTTGGTCGTTTGCACACCCAATGGAAATGTCTTGTGGGACTGCATTGCGATGCTAGACCCGGCGACCATCACCCTGCTCAAAAACCTCGGTGGTCTGAAGGCAATCGGTATATCGCATCCGCATTTCTATACAACAATGGTGGAATGGAGCCGCGCGTTCGGAGGCGTTCCAATCCACCTTCATGCCGATGACCAACGCTGGATCATGCGTCCCGACCCGTCGATCCAACTATGGAAAGAAGAGACTATGAAGCTCCTGCCTGACGTAACGCTGATCCGTTGCGGTGGGCATTTTCTGGGCGGTACCGTACTGCACTGGGCCAAGGGCGCTGGCGGCCGAGGGGTATTGTGCTCGTCGGACATCGCGACGGTTACAACAGACCGAAAATTCCTGAGCTTCATGCGCAGCTATCCGAATTTGATCCCGCTCTCCACGAAACAGGTTACTGGAATTGCGACCGCGCTGGAGCCTTTTCAGTTCGATACGGTTTATGGCCATTATTTCGATCGCGTCATCCCGACAGGGGGAAAGCAGATTCTGGAAACGTCCGTGAAACGCTATGTCGCCGCGATAAGCGGCGCATACGATCGTCAGTGAGCCATGAGGACATCCGCGGCGACACGGTGCAAGCGACGACCAAGTATGAGCTTGCGATCAACCTCGAGACCGCCAAGGCGCTCAGCCTCCGCCAACCCCGCTCGCGCACCGACGAGGTGATCGAATAACGTTCGCGGTTCCTTGAGTGCCAAATCGCAATCCCTCGCGTCGAAGTGAGGATCGAGCAGACGAGCCGATTGGTTTCGCGGCTTGGCAATGGGACTACGACCTTCACAATGCGGATCGCGGCGCTAACATTTGAAATCTTTACTTCGCGCGTAAATATCGGGGTCGCGCGGTCGCAATCCGCCTGTTTGCGTGACCATCATTTCAGAAAATATCAGGAAGCGTCAAAACCGTTGGTAAATGCGGGTCTTTCGGTTAAGTTCGCTAATTGCGGGAAGCACGTAATTTCATCCGGGAAGCAATCACTGCTTCCCATGTGCTTCCCAAGTCGGGAGGCTGATCCAATGAAACGCGACGCGAAGCTGGTGCTCGACAGCAAGACGATCGAGCGGTTGCCGCTGGCGAAGCATCGGAGCCTGCGCGATGTGGTCTACTTCGACGCTCAGGTGGTCGGCTTTGGACTCCGCATCCGTGGCGACCGGCGTATGTGGGTTTATCAATATCGCCACAACGGAGCGTCGCGACGGCTGACGATCGGCAACGCCGACTCGGTTGCGCCGGAGATCGCGCGTCGGATCGCTAAGAGTGAAGCGGGCGAGATCGCCAGCGGCGGCGATCCGGCAGGCAAGAAGGCGAAAGAACGTGCAGCGCGCAGGAGCGCTCTCAGGTTCGCGGCTGCAGCTGCGGATTTCTTGCAGGATACTGAAGCGTCGAGGCGACCGCGCAGCAACGTCGAGACGAGGCGCTACTTGGTGGGATCATATTGGCGTGCCCTGCACCGGATGGAGTTGACGGCGATCACCCGCGCCGACGTTGCGCAGGCGTTGCGGGCGATCCGCACCAAACACGGCGACCGGGTCGGACACGGAGCGCGCAGCGCGCTTTCCGGCATGTTCGTCTGGGCGATGACGCAAGGCCTGTGCGACAGCAACCCGACGATCGGCACGGCCAAGCTGCAGCCAGCGCCAGTACGGTCGCGGGTTCTGTCCGATGCGGAGTTGGCCGCGATCTGGGCCGCCTGCGACGACGACTCGGCGAATTCGGCAAGATCGTCCGGCTGTGCATGTTGTTTGGCGAGTTCGTCGGCAAGAAATTGGCGGCTTGGTGTGGGACGATCTGGACCTCGATCGCGGCCTGTGGGTGCTGCCTGCCGAGCGGGCGAAGAACCATCGCCAGCACACCCTGCCGCTGCTGGCCTAGCGCGCGAGAGATCATCGAGAGCGTGCCGGAGGTCATCGGTCGCGATCAACTGTTCGGCGCCGGGTCGAGCGGGGATTTACCCGATGGTCCGACGCCAAAGCCCGGCCTCGACGCCAAGCTGGGTGATGCGGTCAGCGAGTGGCGGCTGCATGATCTGCGTCGAAGCAGCGGTGACATGGCTGTCCGACGCGGGCGTTGCTCCGCACGTTCTCTCGGAGTATGCTGGGCCATTCCGATCACAAGCGCGGTGCGATGGGCGCGTACAATCAGCGCGGCCTATCTGCGCGAGATCACCGCAGCGTTGTCGCTGTGGGAGGACCACATTCGCAGCATCATCGTCCGGCGATTCGCGCAAGGTGATCGCGTTCGCCGTTGCGGGAACGCCGTAAGTCGTAGCTCGCGCTTCCAGAAATTTTCTTGGTGCACGCGACGACGCGATAGGATATAGGTTTCGCAATTGCTGGTGAGAGGAAGGGTCAACCCGAAGACGCGATCCAGGCGTCGTCCTCTCGTCCAGAACTCCAGCGGCACCCAGGGACTAAAGGGCTGTCGGTGGGGAAGCGGGCATACCATCCCGTTCCGTCGCTCCGGGACGCCCCAGGACAACAGGAGCGCAGGCTACTCGGCATCATGGTGATGACCGACCCGTTACTAGGGCCGTTCAAACGAGGGCTTCCCACTCAGTTCAGGGGAGCACCCCGTGTCTTTGGAACATTCCACCGGCCGCCATCAACGCGGCACTCGCTCGCGCAGCAAGCGCAATACCGAGCGCCTAATCCCCCTCGAAAAGCTTCCGACCGATCGTGAGCGCGTCGCGCAGCGTGATGCACAGCGCGACCACTACGACATGATGAGCCGGGTCATGCCATGGCCGATGTTCTTGGAGCGCAACTGCATCAGCCCTTCGGTTGGGGTGCGGATGCGCAAGGAGGGCTGGGGCCCGGACATGGTCATGCTCGGGTTGCGCAAGATGGGCGTGACCTTCCGCGCCGAAGCAGAGTGGCAGCAATCGCGCACAACGCGGTCATTCGTGCAGGCACCGCCGAAGGTCAGGCCGGGGAAGAAGCTAGGGCGACCGAGGAAATATCCGCTGGCACCCGTGGTCGGGGCAACGCCACCACCGAAGCCGAAGCCGCCACCGCTGCGCTCGCCGCGCAAGGTGCCGCTGGCGGTACCGGTCAAGGTCGAGCCAATTGCACCGGCTGTGAAGCGCAAGCGATCGGCCCCGCGACTTGCGTCCGTGTCGTCGTGAGCGGTGCGGCACCGAAACGGCAGGAGGCCCCGGCATCTCCATCACGATGCTACCGGAGCCTCCAAGCCTGATTGCGTTGGACGACGCGATCAAGCTTCTAGCGAGGCTCCGCCTCAGACCGACGAGGCGTGTGAAGGGTAGGTCTGAGGCGAGCCTCGCGGGCGCTCCGCGCCGCTCTTGGGCTCAAGTGCTCAATGCTAACGAGGCTTCGCATTAGACCGACGAGGTGTGTAGAATGCGTCCGACATAGCAGAGGGCCAGATTCGCTCATCGACTCACTCCAAAACGACGGTCAAACGACAGCTTGCTTTTGTCGAGTTGATTCTAGGCTCCCTACCGGGACATCGCCACTTCATGGCACTCACCGTCTGATCTTATCACGTCACCAACTCAGCGAAGCCCTCAAGCGCTTTCCACCATGCCTCGGGATAATTCGCGTCAGGGAAAATGTGCTCAAGTACAAGAAACTTGACACATCTGCATCAACTTTGGCGACTCAAGCTGAGCTAGCCGACCTCCGAGTCCACAGCAAGTTATTCGCGCCGAGCTTTCCGGTTCGACGGTCTGCACCGCGCTCGGCATCACGACGGACACCGGTTCGCCGGTCGTCGCGTTGTGTCGCCTGCTCGTCCAGGCCGGACACGATCCGGCGACACCGATGGAGGTCTACCGGGGCGACGTTCTCGCGCTCCGTGTCCGATCGATCGGTGCGGCCGCACAACTCGCCATGGCGGCCAGTGGCAACGGAACTCCGCGATTTGCGGACGCCGACGGAGGATCAGGAGCCTCGCCGGTGCGTTCCGGTGACCCGTCCGATACGGCGCTACCCCCCGACAGCCCGCGCGATCCTGAAGCCCGTATCCGCAGAGCGGGAGGTCGCCCATGATCTCCGAGATCGACGCTCTCACCATCGCTGGCAGCCGCTACGGCAAGATCAAGCTGCCGTGCCCGCTGTGCGGTCCGTCGTGCAAAAAACCGGCGAACCGCAGACGGAAAACCTTGTGCGTCTGGCGGGACGTTCCCGATTTCGCGACCTACGACTGTCGCTCGGTGCGGAGTGCACGGATACACCCGCGACGATAGCGCCAGGACCACCAAGGTTGACCTGCACGAATATACCCGCAAGCGCGCTGAAGCCTCGCGTCAGCAACGTGAGAACGAGAGCAGACGTTCACACCGTGCGCTCGACCTCTGGCGGGAGGCGGTGCCGATCGCAGGCACCTTGGCCGAGCGATATCTGCTCAACCGCGCGCATCGATGTCGATGCATTGCCAAACGACATGGCCGACGTGCTGCGCTGGCATTCTCGCTGTCCGTGGGAGCAAGGTCACGCGCCCTGTTTGATCGCGCTCTGGACTGACGCCATCACTGCAGAACCGCGAGCGATTCATCGCATCGCGATCAGCCCCAAGGCAAGAGCGAAATCGATCGCATGGCCTATGGCCCGATCGCAGGCGTGCGTCATTCGTCTGTGGCCGGACGAGGTTGTCGAGTACGGGCTAGTTATCGGCGAGGGTATCGAGACGACGCTGGCCGCCGCAACCCGCATCGAGCATCGCAAAACGCTTTTGCAGCCAGCGTGGGCCTGCGGATGCAGCAGCAACGTCCGGGCTTTCCGGCTCTATCCGGCATCGATGGCCTCACGATCTTGGTCGATCACGACGCCAGCGGCGAGGGTCAGCGCGCCGCCGAAGCATGCGCCATGCGCTGGCGCAAGGCTGGCAGGGAGGTGACGCGCTTCATCCCGCGAACTTCTCGGGGACTTCAACGATATTGCTCTCCAAGAGGTCGCATCATGACCCGCAAATATTCCGGCACCCGCGAATATCCCGGCGCATTTGACGAGATCATTGAACCGCCCGAACCGGGCAACGGCAACGGACAAGAACCACCGCCGGATTGGGATGAATTCGCTCGTGGCCGGACCCTCCGAAAAAACCGGGACTTGGAGAGTGGAACGCGGGCGATGACGACACGTTGCCGCCACCACGCGGATGGTTGCTCGGCAATACGTTCTGCCGCAAATTCGTCAGTTCGCTCTTGGGCGACGGCGGCGTCGGCAAGACGGCAGTGCGTCATGTGCAAGCAGTTTCGCTCGCGAGCGGTCGATCGCTCAGCGGAGAGCACATATTCAAACGCGCCCGCGTGCTGATCATTTCGCTCGAAGATGACATCGACGAATTGCGACGACGCATCTGGGCAATCCGCCTGCACTACGGCGTTGCAGCAGCCGAGTTGGACGGCTGGCTGTTCCTATGCGCGCCGGGAAAGGAGGCTGGCAAGCTCATGATCACCGATCACCGCGGCAGGTTGGTGATCGGAGAGTTGTTCGCCAAGCTCGAGCATGTGGTCGTAGCCCGCCACCTCGACCTGCTTATCCTCGATCCGCTCGTGAAAACGCACAGCGTCCCGGAGAACGTCAACGATGCGATGGATGCCGTCATCGGGCTGCTCACGACATTGGGGGTCAAATACGACATCGCCGTCGATGTGCCGCATCACACATCGAAGGGCGCGAGCGAACCCGGCGACGCCAGCCGAGGACGCGGTGCAAGCGCAACGGTGGACGCTGGCAGGCTTGTCTACACCGCCACGCCCATGTCGCGCGACGAGGCCAAAGCCTTCGGCGTTCCGCCGGATGATCGCTGGGACTACATCCGCATCGATCGCGCCAAGGTCAACATCACCAGAAAGAGCGGAGCCGCGAAATGGTTTCGCCTCGTCGGCGTTCCGCTCAATAACGTAACGGAGCTCGTATCCCAACGGTGACATCGTGCAGGTCGCCGTTCCGTGGGAGCCGCCCAAGACCTGGGAGGGGCTGACGTAGCCAATTGCTCAACGACATTCTCGACCGACATCGATCGCGGCAGACCCGACGGCAATCCTTTTACTCCGATGCGGCCAGGACCGATCGCCCAGTATGGAAGGTCGTCATAGCGCACGCTCCCATCAAGTCGGAAGCGCAAGCTCGCGAGATCACCAAGACGTGGATCGAGAACGGCTCTGCTGGTTCCATTCGAGTACAAAAATCCAATCACGCGCAAGCCCGTCATGGGCCTCAAAGTTGACCCACAAAGAGGCCCACACGAGTTGCACCATCACCCCGTTTTTAATGGCGCACCAATGGCGCAAGCCGGTGGCGCACGGCGCGATGGCACACGCCTGCTCGATGCACTGCAACAAAGAAGAATCACCCGCGCCGATCGGCAGTCGGCACTACCACCGGAGGATGAACGATGACGATCGCTGAACGTATCTCCGCTTGCATTGCAGCTCTTGCAGGACCCGGAATATCGGAAATACATCACTGCCAAGAACGACAGCGAGGCAGTCACGTCGCCTTGTTCCTCGATATGTTCGTGGCCGCTCATATGTTGCAACGGGCTGCTGCCGAAACCCGCGACGCCGGTATTGCCGGGCTGCAACTGGTGTTCATCGTGGACGCGCAGAACGAGCTCGTCGGACGGCAGATCGACCCAATCAAACACCGAGCAGAGGAGCGCGAAATACGGGAGGCATACGGCATCGACGATGACGACATGGAGCGAATGAAACTTATCCACGATCAGCGCAACAAACCGCAATGAACCGCGCCGTCTGAACACCGGCAAATCACGGCCCGCCACGGGCGCAACCGCGACGGACCGAAAGCAGAGAGAGGAATTAGAATATGAAAATCATCAGAGGAATGCCAGCGACGGGTAAGCCGCCCAAGATCATCTGCACCGGCTGCGGAAAGAGAGCAGACGAGGCGGGTGTCCTTGCTGTCCCCGACGACGCAAACATCAAGTTTCACGGTCCCGACGGCCGGTCACGATAATCGACTAGGAAGAGGTTGAGGTGCAGCCGCTCTGTGAAGAATGTGTCACCAGCCTAGAACGGGGCGAAGCGGGCAGCACACCGCAAGCGACAAACTGACAGGCGTCAGCACGTCGGGAAAAAGATATCCGCGATGCAACAACATCTTTTCGAACGCGAAAAGAGAGAGCGAGCGGCTACGCATCGCTCGCCCTCTCCAGCCTGCCGCGCCGGAAGGATGCAGCGCAGCGAGGCCCGTGCTACTGTAGCCGCAGAGCAGGAAGGCGAACAATGCTGCCCGCACCGTATTCGAACTCACTGGCCACCAGACGATGACGACGACGACCTATGGCCGCGTTCTTGCGAGCGTGGGAGGAAGCGGAAGCACGATCGCCGCCGTGGCTGATCACCGCCGCAGAGCATCGTTCTTGTCTCAAGCTGTCCGATGCCGCTCGACGGAAGGCCGATGAGCAAACGTTCGAGATCGCCGACGCGATGGCCCGAGCCGTGGTCAGCGCGATCGAACAGCTGCGGCGGCTCGTTAGGTGAAGGCATCGTGCTTCGCAACGGTGCGAACACAAACAAGCCGAGTTGTTTTTTCTAACGTTAGAAATACAGATAAGCCCAGTCGCTTTCGTCACGTGACGAATGCGGACAAGCCCAAGCGTGTCTTTGCCTTGGCCTTTTGACATTAACGTCATCGTGCCTAATGTCTCAAGATCGCGAGCAAGCAAGCGAGGACCGATGGACGCTGCTGAGATCGCCGCCCGCGTGATGCGCGCCATGGACGGTCGGCACTGCATCGTCGGGCCGATCTCGCGGCACACCGATCGCACAGGCAAGGCGCGCGCCAGCTTCGCCATCGTCATCAACGTGCGCGGCGTTGGTCCCGCTGTCCACTACGCTGAGGCCAAGCCCAACGCAGCAGCACAGATGCGACGCGCCCTGATCGAATACGCTGACCACCGATCGCGCCCTGATCGTGCACGATCTTGCCGACTGAGCCGAGTGTCGATCTACTGTCCGCTGCGCTGTGGTCCGTTGCGCGAGTGAAGTGCGTTCCCAATCAGAACGCTGCAACTGCCCGCGCAAGTGGGGCATGTTCCGAATGAGAACATGCTTCGACGTAAGTGAAGCGGGAGTTTGTACCTTGGGTACAAACGTGTGAGACGGGGGGGCCGATGCATCTCTCCCGATGCTGAGGGGCTGGTCCGGCGGGTCGACGCGCGCGCATTTTCCTCGTAATTCGATTCCCGCAGAAATGTGAACAGGAAACCAGAGGAGAACGACGATGGCGCGTCGAGGACGGCCACCAAAGTTGCGACAAGTCTCAAATAACTGGCCCGGAAATCCGGGCAAGAGATACCTGGGGCCGCCCGACGATCCGCCTGACGAGCTTCCTCCGTTGAGCGCTGATCACTTGAAGGCGTTGCAACCCAGCAGCCCCCGGACTACCTCAATGCGCTCGAGGTCGAGGCGTTCGAGTGGGCCGTGCGTTTGCTGCCACCGGCAGTTTTTGCGCCCGTCCGACGCTCATTCGTCTCGCGCGCTGGACGTATTGGGCGCGGGTGTGGCCTAAGGCTGCGCAGCTGCTGCACAACAAGGCCCATTGGTACAAGGGCAAGGACGACAAGCTGATCGAGCATCCGATTTCGCAGCGCCAGCAGTCTGCGGAAGAAAACATGGTGCGCTTGGAAGTATCGAATTCGCCTGTCCCCCGCTCGCGCGTCAGCAAATTGTTGCGCGGTTGTTCTTCCCCACCAGCACCAGCCTGCCGCCTCCGCCGCCTGCGCCCGGTGACGAGAAGCGAGAGCCCGCGTCGATCGAGGATGATGCCAGTCCGTTAGGATGGTTGACGCGCCACAACAGCAAGCCGCACTCATCAGACGGGGGTCACGAGCGGATGCGCGCGGCATCCGTGACGTGTCACATCTGGGTTGATCTAGACGTGTTATAGCCCGCTGGGATGCGTTCGAGTGTGCTGACCCTAGTCGCCTAGGGTCGATCGTCCAAAACGCATCAGTGAGGCTGCTAGGGCGTTTCTTGCATGGGCGGTGCGGCACGGATGGTCGCCTATCGGGCGCGTCGCGCAGAGGGACAGCGCGTCTACCGCCTGCCGCTCGATGCCGTCGCGATCGAGGCCATGCTGGCCAACGCTGGCTTGCTTGAGACCAGCGACCCGACGCATGAGCAGGTGGAACGCGCGCTCACGAGGCTGATCGAGTTTATGCTGATCATCGACGCGCAGCGTGGTGACACGTAACGCCCTGCCTTTCTCGCCCGTGCTAATGCCGCTTCTCGATCAATCGGGAGCAGCGGCCGTGGAACAAATCCGAAATCTCGCTTTCGAATACGAGCGCAACACTGGCGCGGGCGACTTCATGCGCCATGCGATCTGCTTGGCGCTTGCCGAAGGCGAGCCGCGGGCTGCCGCCGAAATTTTCCAAGCCCGATGGCCGACCGCCAAGCACATCGAGATCGTCAGGAAAGCCGCCGTCGCACCGGGCACGACCGGCGGACCCACATGGGGCGCGCCGGTTGCGCAGCTGCGCCCGCTGGCGACCAGCTTCATCGAATTCTTGCGGCCTAAGACCGTGATCGGCCGCTTAGTTGGAATGAGGCAAGTGCCGTTCCGAATTCAGAGTACCGAGGCAAACCGCGTCGGTGTCCATGCAGTGGGTCGGCGAATCTACACAGCGTTCCAGTGGGCGCTCTTGCTTTCGACAGCATCACGTTCGAGCATTCGAAGGTCGGCGGCATTTGCGTCATCAGCGAAGACCTCGCGAAAATGGCCACGCCGGACGCCGAGAGGCTGATCTTGGCCGATCTCGCCGCCGCCGCCGTTCATGGATGAGGCGTTCCTGAACCCCGCCCTTGCCGCGACCGGAAGCTCGCCTGCTGCGATCACCAACGGCGCGACCGAGGTCACGTCGTCTGGCTCGACGGCTTCGCAGGTCGAGGATGATCTGCGCGACGTTGCTGCCAACGTGGCCGCAGGAAGTGATCTGGTCAGTCCCTACTGGATTTTGTCGCCCGCAACTGTGCTGTTCCTGGCGCAACTGCGAACCACTAACGGCGAGCGGGTCTTTCCCGAAGTCGGGCTGCGGGACGGTGCCATCTGGGGCATTCCGACGCTGGTGTCGAGCAATGTGCCCGGATCAGGCAATAGTCCCGACAGCGCGATCATCACGCTGCTCGACGCTGCCGAAGTACTGTTTGCGGATGCCGGTGCCGAGGCCAGTGCGAGCAAGCAGACATCGCTGCAAATGTCCTCGACGCCCAACTCGCCGGAAACCGCCGCGACGGTTTTGACATCGCTTTGGCAGAATAATCTGCTCGGAATTCAGATCACGCGCTACGTCCGCTGGGCACGCAGGCGTGATAGCAGCGTCGCGTATTTGAGCGGCCTGCAAATTTCGTGACAGGTATCGTGACGGAGGGTGAGCAATGCCCAACGGGTTTAGCGTTCACTCCGCAGAGTACAGGGCGTTGCAAGAACGCGCTGCGCATAACCGCGAATTGCTGATGCGCGACGCCAATGGCAGCGGCGACCCGCGCGAGGCTGCACGCTTGCGGGTCGCGGAGCGCGCGCTCTCTCAGCTGATGAAGGACGCGAAAGCCGCTGCCACGGACGGGCACGTGGCGGTTCGCTTCAGCCGCGCGAAAAATGTCGGCATCACCGTGGTCATGGTGAAGATGTTTGCGGAGATGCTGAAGCTGTACGAGCGCGTCGTCGAGTTGGAGAAAAAGCCGACGCTCGAATACTGCGGTGGGTGGGGACCGGACAACCTCTACACGCGCGGCAATGTCGTCACCCACCAAGGGAGCTGCTGGCATTGCAACTACGAGGAAACGTCCGACGAGCCGGGCAAGGGCGAAGCATTTACGCTGATGGTGAAGCGCGGGAAGGACGCACGTTGGGAAGTTTCGAGGAAGCGTTGCAATTGTGTTTGCGCGATCTCGCCGTGCACGGTCGCCAGCCTTGTTGGCAGGTTGATCTCTGCGAGTCCGGCCGGTCCGCGCTGCTGTACGGGGACGCCGACGTGCCGCTGATCTGCTACGGCTTCGACCTCGACGCTGTGCTGACCGACGACCTTTGTCCTGCGGATATCGAGCGCGCCTATTTGGGGATGTGCCCGCAGCCCGTCTGCGGATGATAAGTTAACCGGGTTAACGTATCTCCCACTACCAGCAGCTTGACAGAACGCCGTGAGCGGTGCCCGATCCCGCGCGATCGTGGGGATGGGTGCCGCAATGCTCAAGCTCACCGACGAGCAGATGTCCGCGCTCTTGAACGCTGCGAAGCCGTTGATGCCTGACGACCGTCCTGCGTTCCTCGAAGCCGTCGCCCGCGAACTGCAGAACCAACCGACGATCGGCGACGGCGTGGTGCACCGTGCGATCGTGGAGACGCAGAAGCGATTCCGCGACCCGCCGCTCAACGGGCCGCGCCCTTTCGGGACGACGCGGGGTATCTGAGCCGAGATAAGTCAAGCCGGATGACTTATCTCCCTGCCGCAAAAAGAAGGATGCCCATGATCCTTCTTTTCTGCCAGTCGAACTCGAAGTCTCGAGCCTTCAACTCCCCCGGAAACGAAAAGACGCCGTGACCTTGGGCGGCCACGGCGTGAAGGATCGCTTGGACGCGCAGACGCTAGCACGGTTCGCGCGGGAGATCGAGCGGACGCACAAGCTCTGATCCGAGATAAGTCAGGCCGCTTGACTTAATTGCCGCTCCCAGGACGAAAAAACGCCGTGACCCAGGGGAGCCACGGCGTGAAGGCATCTTCGGAGTACCTCACGGAGTGAGGCGTCGGGACGCTAGCACGGGACGCGGCCGAGGGCGAGCGGAGCAAATCAGGCCGGTCAAAAGACGGGCGTCCCCCTTTTGATATTTTCGACCTCTCCGAGAACACGTCCCGAACGGGACGGGAACGGGTTTGCTTCCCATGTGCTTCCCAGGACGCCCCAACTTGGGAAGCAGAACGCTAGAAACCCTTGCAGCATGGGTATAAGTTGCAAGCTGGGAAGCAGCGCTCGCAATCCGCCTGTTAGTGGCGCGTGAATTGACCTTGCCAAGGAGAAGTCCATGCGAAACGTCGTCTTCGTCGCGGCTATGCTGGCCGCGTTGCCTCTCACCAGCATCGATGCGCATGCGCAATATGCACCATGGTGCGCCTATTACACGGGCAAGGGCACCAATTGCGGGTTTCATTCCTACGCCCAATGCCGGGAGGCTGTATCCGGCGTCGGCGGGACCTGCAGCCCGAACCCAAGCGCTGCGGTGGGGCGGCCTCCGCGCTACTGATCGCGCGAACGTCGCTTATTGGCACTGACCGACAATTCTGCAACGTCTGCATTGACGAAGGCTATCTGGGGTAATCCGGACCAGATTTGCTCAATGCGAGGCTTCTCAAGGTGACCGCAAGCCGACCTTGCTCATCCCGATAGGCTGCTGACCAACGCCTTCCATCGGTGTATCTTGGACGTAGGTCCGGGTTGTCGGGAAACGCGTACATTTGTTTATGGAAACGACGCGAGTTCATCACGCTCTTCGGCAGCACGGCGGCAGCGTGGCCGGTCATGGCACGCGCAATGGTCGAGCCGTGTCCCGCGTACCGGCGCCCTGTGGCGGGCTCGCGTGACTGGCGGCACTCGAAGCAAGGCCGGACAGAATTTGCATGATCAAACACTTTAAACGCACGCTCATATTGATCCTCGGCATCTTATGTCTTGTGCTCGCAGCCGTGGGCGCCGTACTGCCGTTTTTGCAGGGATGGTTTTTTTTGATACTTGGCATTTTGCTTATTTCAATCTGTGTGCCGCAAGTGCGCGCCTACATGGAGCGGCACACCCGCAAATATCCCAGACTGCACGAGATGGTCGATCGCATAGACCGCTGGCTTCGGAGCAACATAGGCGAAGTATGATCGCGGACGCTCAATTCTTCTTTCATGCGGCGTCGTGCTCGCCCGTTTGACACCGCAGTTGAATGTCGACCTTTTCGCTTCGCATACTACTGAAGCGATCACAGCCATTCGCAGCCTCAACAGGACTATTCCCGTCGTCATGACGGCCATTTCCGACCCTATCGGCAACGGCCTGGTGGCGAGCTTCGCGCGACCCGGCGGCAACACGACGGGCGTGACCCTCTTCTCCAATGAGTTGGCGGGCAAGCGGCTGGAGATGCTCAAGGAGGTTGCCGCAGCTCACCCGCGTCGCCATACTCGCCGAACGAGACCGTCCCCCTACCGCAACCCTTGTCAGTGAAACGCAAGTGGCGGCGCGCGCATTGCGCCTCGCGCTTCAAATCTTCGAGGTCCGTCCCGAAGAGATCGCCGAAGCGTTCCGGTCGATCGCCAAAGAGCCGCCCGACGCCCTCATCGTGCAGCAAAATTTGTCCTTTACCCCCCATTTCCGGCAAATCGCCGACCTCGCAATTATCCACCGCTTGCCTACGGTTCATCCGACGCGGCAATTCGTAGAAGCGCGGCGGGCTCTTGGCCTACGGACCGAGTATATTTGCTTTGGGCGAGCGCGCTGCCTGGTACATCGACCGGATTCTCAAGGGAACGAAACCAGCCGATCTTCCGGTCGAGCAACCGACCAAGTTCGAGCTGATACTAAACCTGAGGACCGCGAAGACACTTGGCCTCGACGTTCCGCCCTCACTGCTCGCCACCGCCGATGAAGTGATCGATTGAATTATTAAACCTTAGTTTAGGGCCTGTCTTCAGTTGAGCAGGATTGTAACTGCGGCAAGTCTGCACTCCGGCAAGGAAATTTCTGGCGAGTTTGTCGTAACGTGTGGCGATGGCGCGGAAGTGCTTGAGCTGATTGAAGAAGCGCTCGACGAGGTTGCGTTCGCAATAGAGCGCGAAATCGCATGCCCGCTCGGTCTTACGGTTGGCCTTGGGTGGGATGACTGGAATGATTTTCCGTTGCGTGAGGGTATCGACGAACGAGTCGGCGTCGTATGCCTTGTCGCCGATCAAGGCATCTGGGTCGGCGTTCTCAATCAACGGTTCCGCGCACGCCAGATCATGAGCTTGTCCCGGTGTGAGCATCAGCTCGACGGGATTGCCCAGGGCGTCGACGAGCGCATGAATCTTGGTGGTCAGCTCCGCCGCGTGATCGGCCGATCGCTTGCGGGCCGTTTTTTCGCGCGCCAGCGCTGTGCTGATGAGCGCGCACGATGGTGGCGTCGATCATCATGTATTCGTTGTCCGAATCGCTCGCCAACACTTGAAAATTCGCTCGAAAACGCCGCTCTTCGCCCACCGGCTAAAGCGCTGGTGCACGATCTTCCAGTCGCCGAAACGTGCCGGCAGATCACGCCAAGGGATTCCCGTTCGATATCTGTAAAGAACCGCATCAACGAACAGCCGGTTGTCCGCTGCAGTGCCGCCGACATGGCCTTCCCGTCCGGGCACAGAATCCTCGATCCGCTCCCATTGATCGTCTCGCAATCCGAATCGCTGCATGGGTCGGCCTCCTCAAAGCCGACTGCCCATAATCACTCGACAACTGATTTGGGAGATCCCCAACATACCGACGGCACTGCTTTATAGAACGATGTTCCGCGTTTGATTCTGATCCGTTCTCGCGCAAACGCCGCCTAACTGAAGGCAAGCCCTAGTGTTTTTGTCGGCGCATGTTGTTGCCGGCGCACCGTGTCCCGCCCCGACGGTCGGCTAATACCGATCCTGCAGGCCCAAGCAGCGCTTCCCACATCGCCGGAAGGCTCGTAGACCACAATTCCACACTTTCGTCACCATTGCGTCGCTTCCATCATTGGACGCGAGCTTCGGATGGGGCGGCCGTTCCAATGGCTGGGGGAGAGATCGCGAACTTTCTGCGCCCTTGGGGCGCCATCATGCTCCTGCTTTGGGGCGCGCCGGCAGTTGCACAGCCAAGCTTTTCGCCTTCCTCCGGCGCTCCTGGCAGCGGCCGCAGCCAAGTCTGCCTGCGGCTGGAAAGCCAGCTCGCCGGCATCGACCGCGGCGGCGCCTCGCTCGATCCCGCCAGGGCCGAGCAAGTCAAACGCTACGAGGATGCGGCAGCCCAGCAGCAGGCTGAGCTCGATCGGGTCAGCCAGCAGTCACGCCGGATGGGCTGCCAGGGCAGCGGCTTCTTTGCGCTGTTCAGTGGGCAGTCTCCGCAATGCGGCCCGCTGAACAATCAGATCCAGCACATTCGCGGCAATCTCGATCGCGCCCTCATCGAGCTGCAGCGCCTCGAAGGCAACAGCGGGGAACGCGAGGCGCAGCGCCGCTCCGTGCTGATCGCGCTCGGCCAGAACGACTGCGGACCGCAATACCGCCAGTATGCCCACAGCGGCGGAGTCGGCGGATTCTTCGAGAACCTGTTCGGTGGCAATCTCGGAGCTGCCTTGGACACCTCGACGGGCGGCACCTACCGGACACTGTGCGTGCGGACCTGCGACGGCTACTACTTTCCGATCTCCTATTCGACGGTGCCCAACCAGTTCGGGCATGACGAACGGCTCTGCCAGCGATTGTGCCCGGCGACGGAAACCGTTCTCTACAGCCACCGCAATCCGGGCGAGGACATGGCTCGTGCCGTGTCTGGCAGCGGAAGGCTCTATTCGGATCTGCCGACCGCGTTCAGCTACCGCAAGCAATACAATGCCGCCTGCAGCTGCCGGCTGCCCGGACAGTCCTGGGCCGAAGCCCTGCGGCAGGCCGACGACCGGACCATCGAGCGCGGCGATATCGTGGTGACCGAGGAACGCGCCAAACAGTTGTCGCAACCGCGCGACCCACAGGGCAGGCCGATCAGCCTGGGCCCCCATGCCGCTCGGCCTGCTCCCGCCAGTGCGCACGTGACCGCCGCACCGCTTGCTCCCGCAAGTCCCGCCGCGCCGGCTCCACCCCTCGAACAGAAAGTCGAGGAAGACCGAAACAAGAGCAAGGTGCGCGCGGTCGGACCGACCTTCTATCCCGTGCGATGAACGCAACCCGCGAAAGACCCGACGGGCCGGGCGAGTGGCCAAGCCGGAACCGTCGCTGCGCTCGCATTTTATCTCGCGCGCGGCGTCTATCTGGTGGCGGTGAGCGAGAAGCGCTGCTCGGCGGCGAGGCATTCCGCTTGCGGCAAGCCCAGTTCCTTGCGCACGATGTTGGTACCGAGCACCATCGCCGCCATCTTGTAGGCGGCGTGGCGGCGGCCCATGCCCTCCCGGCCCATGCCGCAGTCCGACGAGATGACAAGCCGCTCCGGCGGAATGTGCTTCAGGGCTTCACGGATCAGCGCTGCGATGTCGTCGGGTCGCTCGACCTGCAACGTGTGATGATCGATCACGCCGATCACGATCTTCTTGTCCTTGATCACCTCGCCGATCGCCTTCAGGTCACCGGGGCCGGATGAGCAGGTTTCGAAGGTCAGCGCGTCGGCGTCGACGCGACCGAGTGCCTCGAGCGTGGGCTGATAGCTCTGCACATCGCGGAAAATGCGCTGCTGAGACGGATTGCCCCAGCAGGTATGGCACCAGACCTCGGTCTTGTCGCGCAGCCCTTTGACGGTGTTGTTGAAGATCTTCACCAGGTCGTCCACGTCGAGCTTGCCGAACGTCTTGCCGCGTGCCGGCACCATGTGGATCTGCGGCTCCTCCATCTGCAGCACCGGGCAGCCGGCCTCCGCCAGCTCGTTGAGCTCCTCGTTGAGGGCATTGCTGATCGCCCATGTCCGTTCGACCGGATCCTTGTAGTGGTCGTCCTCGACCGAGGCGGCGATCAGCTCGGGCAGGATGGTCCCGAACTTGACCGGCTTCTTGGTCATGCGCTGGGCCGTCTTCCACATCGCGGTGTATTGCAGCCGACCGCGCCCCACCGGCCCGACGATCCGGGGAAAAACGCGCGCTTCCAGGAAGTCGTGCAGGATATGCCCGCGCGGATAGGCCACCGCGCCGATCTTGTAGACCATCGGTTCCGATAGGTCGGCGAAGCCGTCCATGTGGGTGAGAGGATAGCCCTGCCAGCTCATGCCCCCGACCTCTTCGTCGTAATGGGCATCGCCGTCGGTGCAGATGTCGAGGCCGGCGACCTCCTGCGCGCGCAGGAAGCACGAGACTGCATCCTCGTACTGCTCGCGGTATCGCGAGTTGACCATGGCCTCGAGAAAGCTCCTCGGACCCAGCACCGCGGTGTACCAGGCCGGCCGCGGCAGCGAACCGATGATGGACGTGGGCAGCATGACCCCGGCGGAAGCCTTGTACATTGGTCCCTCTCCTGCTGTCGGTGCCCGCTAGTGTCCCGCTTCCGACGTTCGCTTCACATTGCAGCACCCTCGAGTGCGAACGTCGGAAGCAAAGGGACACTAGCAAGTCTATGGTGCTAGTGCGGTTTTGTCTTTGACGTTCCGATGACGGAACCGCCGCGAGAGTGATCGGAACGTCAAAGACACCGCACTAGGGCGCGCTAGAAATCGAAAGCTTCGGTCCTGGCTGCGACGTCCTCGAGCAGCGAGCGGTCAGGCTCGGGCAGCGGCGCACCGACGTCGCGAAATCGGTTCACGATCGGATACCGGCGGTCGCGGCCGAAATTCTTCAGCGTCACCTTCACGCCGGGCGCGGCCTGTCGGCGCTTGTACTCCGCGAGGTTGAGCATACGCTCGACCTTGATCACGGTCGCCCGATCGAACCCGTCCACGACGATCGCAGCGATCGGTTGCTCGCGCTCGACCAGGCGTTCCAAAATGGCATCGAGCACGTCGTAGGGCGGCAGCGTATCCTGGTCGGTCTGGTTCTCGCGCAATTCCGCCGTCGGCGCACGGATCAGGATGTTCTCGGCGATCACCGGTCCGGCCGGACCGAGCGCGCCGTCCGGGATCCACACATTGCGCAGCCGGGCCAGCCGGTAGATTTCGGTCTTGTAGAGGTCCTTGACCGGATTGAAGCCGCCATTCATGTCGCCATAGAGCGTGGCATAGCCAACCGACATCTCGGACTTGTTGCCGGTGGTCACCACCATCAGCCCGAGCTTGTTGGAGATCGCCATCAGGATGGTGCCGCGCGCGCGCGCCTGCAGATTCTCCTCGGTGACGTCGCGCGACTTGCCCGCGAACACCGCCGCAAGCGACCGCTCGAGCCCGGCGACGGCAGTCTCGATCGGCACCACATCGTAGTGAACGCCGAATGACTTGGCGACCCGGGCGGCATCGTCGATCGAATCCTGCGAGGTGTAACGGTAGGGCAGCATCACGCAATGCACGCGATCGGCACCGAGCGCATCGACCGCCAGCGCCGCCACCAGCGCGGAATCGACACCCCCCGACAAGCCCAGCACCACGCCCGTGAAGCCGTTCTTGTTCGACGTAATCTCGCAGACCCAGCATGCAGGCGGTGTAGTCGTCCTTGTCGGCATCCTCCTCGAGCCTGGCGACGGGACCGCCGAGGCAGCGCCAGCCGTTGCCGGTGCGCTCCCATACCAGCGTCTCGACCACTTCGCGGAAGGCCGGCAGCTGGAAGGCCAGCGAGCGATCGGAATGCAGCCCGAACGATGCGCCGTCGAACACGAGCTCGTCCTGCCCGCCGATCTGGTTGACGTAGATGAGGGGGAGATCGCTTTCGGTGACGCGCGCCACGGCGATGTTGAGGCGAACCTCGTCCTTGTCGCGCGAATAAGGCGAGCCGTTGGGGACAATCAACAGCTCCGCACCGGTCTCGGCCAGACATTCGACGACATTCTCGTAGTCCCCCCACTCGGTCCAGATGTCCTCGCAGATGGGAACGCCGATGCGCACGCCACGGAAGTTCACAGGGCCTGGCGGCGGCCCCGGCACGAACACGCGACGCTCGTCGAACACACCGTAGTTCGGCAGATTGACCTTGAGACGCACGGCGGCGATGACACCGCGGTCGAGCAGGCAGTAGGCATTGTGGAGCTTCCCGTCCGCGACCCACGGCGTGCCGATCAGTAATGCCGGTCCGCCGTCGGCGGTCTCGCGGGCGAGCTCCTCGACCTTGGCCCGGCAAGCTGCCTGCAGGGCCGGCTTGAGCACGAGATCCTCCGGCGGATAGCCCGATAGAAACAGCTCCGGCAGCGCCACCAGATCGGCGCCGGCACGCGAGGCCTGCGCGCGCGCCGCCCGTGCCTTGTCGGCATTGCCGGCGATGTCACCGACAATCGGATTGAGCTGCGCCACCGCGACGGCCAAGCGGTCGATCGGTCGGGTGTTCATGGGCACTGTCTAGCGCATGTTCCGACGAGGGGGAAAGCGGTTGCCCGACGAGAACATGCGCCGCTCAGATCAGTCCCAGGCGCTCGGAAAGCGCCAGCAGCCAGGTGGCGGCGGCGATGAGCAGCGCCAGGCCGACCGCAGCCGAACCCATGTCCTTGACGCGGCCGATCTGGGGATCGACCGCAAGATTGACCCGGTCGGCGAGCTTCTCGATGGCGGTGTTGAGCGAGCTCGACCACCAGCACGAGAACCAGGACACCGATCAGCGCGAGCCGCGTCCATGCCGCCTCGGCGACGACGAACGCGAGCGGAACGGCTACGACGAGCGCGGCCAGCTCCTGGCGAAACGCCTCCTCGCTGCGCGCTGCGGCAACCAGTCCGTGCCAGGTATTGATGGTGGCGCGCAGCAGTCGGTCCATGGCGGCGTCTGCGAGTGCGGGAGGGTTGCGGCCGTGCTGCACCCAATCTATCGCCGTTGCGCTCCAAATCCAGCACGCTCGACGAACGCCGACTGTTTGCACTAAGATGAGATCGTCCGATCCGAGCCTCACGCTGATGGCGAGCAGGGAATGGAGCGCGGTGAATTGGCGTTCCCCTCGCGCCAGTCGCTCCTGTTCCCTACTCCGTGCTCGCCACTAGTGCGTGCTATTGCGCGGTGCGGATGGCTGCCGGACCGGCATTGAGCTTGATCGACCCGGCTGCCTTGAGCTCTTTGCCGTCGAAGCCGAAGACCAGGATTTCCTTTTCGACATGGCATTGCACGAGCAGCGTGCGGCCGTTCCGGCTCCAAGCCAGTCCCTGGCACCAATGCCCCACCTTGGCCTCGGTCAACGGCACCAATTGGTTGGCCTGGACGCTCAGAATCTTGACCAGGCCGTGATCGTTGAAGAACGGCGAATTCTTCGCCTTGTTGCTTCCGTTCATAACGCTCACCGCTGCGTATGCACCGTCCGGCGACAAGGTGATGCCTTCGGGCGTCTGGCCCACGGTGACCGTGTGCAAGACGCGCGGCGGCTTCGCCTCGATGTCGATGAGGCTCGTGGTATCGGCGTCGCCGCCTCCCATACCGATATTCGCCACCACCGCGACCTTGCCGTTGGGGTGAACGTCGAGACCGTACGGCCGCAGCCCCGCCGAAATATCGCGCTTGGTGTACTCGACCTTGGTGCCATCGACCGACAACACCGAAATTCTATGATCACCGTCGCGTGTGACCAATGCGGTCTTGCCGTCAGGGGCGAACGCGACATGGCTCGGTCCCGACTTCGCGTCCCCAAGGTTGACCTTGCCTACCGCGGTGAGAGTGTTGCCGGCGATGGAGAATACCGACACCGTTCCCTCGGCGCGGTTGGCGACGAGTGCCAGGGTCGCTTCGCGATTGATCGACGCGCCGGCGGCGCCCTGGCCGGCCTTGAGCTTCGCCAGCACCTTAGGCGGCGATGATTTCAGATCTATCACCGTAACTGTGTCATCGGGAACGGTCTTTTTCGGGTCGTTGGGATCGATCTTGGTGGCGGCGGTCACCAGCGCGAAGCTCTCGTCGCGTGCGATCGCTACGCTCGACGGCAGGCCGACGATGCTCGTGGGCGCCGGGATGTCCGCCACGACCTTGGGCGGCGAGGCGCCGAGATCGATGACTGCGACATAGTCGGCGGGCGGAGTGGCCGGCACCGAATTCACTCCGTCGATGAGAACGGCCTTGCCGTCGTTGGCGGACAGAGCCAGCTCCGCAAGCGCGCCGGACGTTGTGGAGATGATGGCGGCGAGCGCAAGTGCGCACGCGCTCGGCATGCGGTGATGCATGATGCCTTCCTCCCGAGCTCGGATTGGTCGGACAGGATCGGGTGCGCCGAGCACGCACCCGATCTCGCTGCCGGAAATGTAGCCCGGACGAAGCGCCGGCGAAAAGAGCGCCGATGGTATCCGCGGCTTGGATGACGCGAATTCCCGTCGTCAGATTTGGCTCACGCAGTCACAGCCCCGCGACAGCCGGCAGCGGACGCGCCCTGGCGGTGCGCTCGGCCTTGAGCAGGTCGGCGAGCAGGAACGCCAGATCGATCGACTGCTCGGCATTGAGCCTGGGGTCGCAGACCGTGTGATAGCGATCCTTGAAATCGGCATCGGTGATCATGCGCGCGCCGCCCGGTGCATTCGGCGACGTTCTGCCCGGTCATCTCCAGATGCACGCCGCCGCCGTGGGTGCCTTCGGCACGGTGCACCGCAAAGAAGGCCTTCACCTCCGACAGGATGCGGTCGAACGGCCGGGTCTTGTAGCCGGTCTCCGAGGTGATGGTGTTGCCGTGCATGGGATCGCACGACCACAGCACGATCCTGCCCTCGCGCTCGATCGCGCGGACCATGGCCGGGAGCTGATCGCCGACCTTGTCGGCGCCGAGCCGCACGATCAGGGTGAGGCGTCCGGGATCGTTCTCCGGATTGAGGATATCGATCAGACGCAGCAATTCGTCGACCTTGGTCGACGGCCCGCATTTGAGCCCGATCGGATTCATGATGCCGCGGCAGAACTCCACGTGCGCATGATCGGGCTGGCGGGTGCGATCGCCGATCCACAGCATATGGGCGGAGGTGCAGCAGAAGGTGCCGGGGTGGGTCGAGTCCTCCCGCGTCATCGCCTGCTCGTAGCCGAGCAGCAGCGCCTCGTGGCTGGTGTAGAAATCCGTGCTCTTGAGCTCGGGGTGGCTCTCGAGATCGAGCCCGCACGCCTGCATGAACCCCAGCGCCTCGGAGATGCGGTCGGCGAGCTCCTCGTAATGGTGCGACTGCGGGAAGTCCTTGACGAAGCCGAGCGTCCACTGCCGGACATTGGCGAGATTGGCGTAGCCGCCGTGCACGAACGCCCGCAACAGATTGAGCGTGGCGGCGGAATGGCGGATAGGCCTCGATCTGCCGCAGCGGATCGGGACGGCGGGCCTCCTCGGTGAACTCCACGGCGTTGATGACGTCGCCGCGATAGCTCGGCAGCTCCTTGCCGTCCCGCTTCTCGCTCGGCGAGCTGCGCGGCTTGGCGAACTGGCCGGCGATGCGGCCGACCTTCACCACCGGCAGTGCCGCCGCATAGGTGAGCACCACCGCCATCTGCAGAAAGACGCGCAGGAAGTCGCGGATGTTGTTGGCGCTCACATTGTTGGCGCTGGGCTCGGAGAAGCTCTCGGCGCAGTCGCCGCCCTGCAGCAGGAACCCCTCCCCCGACGGCGACCCGGCCGAGCGCCTTCTTCAAATTGCGCGCCTCGCCTGCAAACACCAGCGGCGGAAAGGCCGCGAGCTGCTGCTCGACCTTCGCCAGCGCCGCCCGGATCGGGATATTCGGGGACCTGAACGATCGGTTTCCGGCGCCAGCTTTCGCGCGTCCAACGCTCGGGCATGCGCGCCCTCCTACTCTACGTAAGCCCTGGCACGGGCGAGAATATTCCGGCCAGGCAAGCTTATACACGAGCGCCGGCTGGCGTCGCCAGAAACATTGCGAGCGGCGCCGGGCACTTCGCTACAGCGCCGCGGGACAACCCGTAACCCGTTGCTCCATTGAAACTTTGGGTGCAGCCGCAGGAGCACCAACGGCTCTACTCGGCAGCCTGGCGCCGATGGGTGAACGCCTTCTCGCGCAGCGTGACCAGTTCCTCGGCGGCGGTCGGATGCAGCGCCATGGTGGCGTCGAAATCGGCCTTGGTCGCCTTCATCTTCACCGCAATGCCGACGAGCTGGATCATCTCGGCGGCGTCGGGGCCGACGATGTGGCAGCCGACCACGCGGTCGGTGTCGCCGTCGACCACCAGCTTGAAGAAGGTGCGGGTATCGCGGCCGGCGAGCGTCATCTTCATCGGGCGGAACGAGGTCTTGTAGATGTCGACCTGGCACAGCCGTTCACAGGCCTGCGCTTCCGTGAGGCCGACGACTCCGACTTCCGGCTCCGAGAACACCGCGGTTGGAACGTCGGCGTGGTCGACCATCGTCGGCTTGTTGCCGAACACCGAGTCCGCGAACGAATGACCTTCGCGGATTGCGACCGGGGTCAGGTTGATCCGGTTGGTGACGTCGCCGATGGCGTAGATGTGCGGAACGGAAGTCCGCGAGTATTCGTCGACCGCGATCCCACCGTTCACGGCCAGCTGTACTCCAACAGCCTCCAAGCCGAGCGCGGCAATGTTCGGCCGTCGTCCGGTGGCGAACATCACGCTGTCGACGGTGAAGGCGCGGCGATCCGACAGGCTAACGCACAGCCCGTGCTCGATCCTTTCGACCGCGTCGACCGTCTGCCTGGTGACGATCTTGATGCCGCGTCGTTCGATTTCCGAGCGCAGATGCGCGCGCACGTCATCGTCGAAGCCGCGCAGGATGTTTTCGCCGCGATAGACCAGCGTCACCTCGGAGCCGAGCCCGTTGAAAGATTCCGGCAAACTCGACCGCAATATAGCCGCCGCCCTGGATGAGAATGCGTCTTGGCAGCTGTTCGAGGTGAAACGCCTCGTTGGACGAGATCACGTGCTCGAGCCCCGCGATGTCGGCGCCGAGGTGTGGGGCTGCGCCGGTCGCGATCAGCACGTGCTCGGCACGCACCCTCTCGCCCGTAGCGAGCAGACGCAGGGTGTGCGGATCCTCGATCACCGCCCGGCTCTTGACGATCGCGACCTTCGCGCGCTCCAGGTTGGTGGTATAGGCGGCCTCGAGGCGGGCGATCTCGCGGTCCTTGTTGGCGATCAGCGTCGGCCAGTCGAACGACGGCTCCACAACCGTCCAGCCGAACCCGGCGGCGTCCTCGAACTCGTCGGAGAACCGCGCCGCATAGACCAGAAGCTTCTTGGGAACGCAGCCGCGAATCACGCAGGTACCGCCAACCCGATATTCCTCGGCGATCATCACCCGCGCCCCGTACCCGGACGCGATGCGCGCGGCGCGCACGCCACCCGAGCCGGCACCGATGACGAAAAGGTCGACGTGGTGGACCATCCCGGAGATCAGCAATCAGTGGCCAGAGCGCGGCAACCGCAGCGCTAGATGTCGTGCCCCAGCTTCTTCATCTCGCTCCGGAACTTGCCGATGACCTCCTCCGACAACTTGTCCGCCCAGGTCTGCGCATCCTTGAGGCTCTGGTCCAGGATCTTCGGCTCCTCCTCCACCATCTTGCGGCCGAGCGGCGTCTTGTAGAATGCGAGCGCGTCCTTGAGCTCCTGTTCGGTGAAGCGCGAGGCATAGAGTCTGGCGGCTTCGTTGACCAGCTCCGCGCCGCGCGCCCCGATGTCGGCGCGCAGCTTGCTGGCGACGTCGTTCAGCGGCTTGCCCAGCATCGGGTTGGTCTGCAGCAGAACGCGCCTGGCCCGCTCGATGACGCCGGGCACGATCGGCTCATAGATCGCAGTGCCGCCCTTGATCGTGATCAGCTCCTTGGCGGTCGCGACCGCCGACGCAGAGGGTTGCTGCGGCGCGGGCAGGTGCGCAAGCCGCGATCAGCGCGAGCGCCAGCACCGCGGCGCGTACGGGCCCGATGGGGTGAACGGACATGACGACCCTCCTTCGGCCGACAGGAATTTGCGACAGCGTTCACGGCCGCTCGACGATGCGCACGTCGCCGTCCCCGGCGATCACGGCGGCATGCGCCAATCCGATGAACAACCCGTGCTCCACCACGCCCGCGATGCCGTCGAGGTCGATCCGCGAGCGATCCCCGGATCCGGGATGCGCTCGACGGCGGCATCGAGTATCCAGTGCCCGCCATCCGTGACGAAAGCGTGGCCGTCCCTGGTCCGTCGCAGCAGCGCGGGGCCCGCGCCGCCGGCGCCGATGAGCGCCGCCTCGACCGCCCGCCGAGTCGCCGCCAGTCCGAACGGCACCACCTCGATCGGCAGCGGGAAGCGGCCGAGCGCCGACACCCATTTCGATTCATCGGCGATGACGACCATGCGGACGGAGGCGGAAGCGACGATCTTCTCCCGCAGCAGCGCGCCGCCGCCACCCTTGATCAGGCTCAGGTCATGAGCAATCTCGTCGGCGCCATCGACGGTGAGATCGAGCTCGGGTATCTCGTCGAGACTGGCCAGGACGATGCCGAGCCGCTCGGCATCACTGCGGGTCGCCTCCGAGGTAGGCACCGCAATCACTGTCGAGGCCGCTGCGCACGCGTTCGCCCAGCAACTCGACGAAATGCTTCGCGGTCGAGCCGCTGCCCAGCCCGAGCCGCATGCCAGGTCGAACGAAGTCGAGGGCACAGGCGGCGGCGGCACGCTTCTGAGCCTCGATGTCCATCGTGGTCGCCACCATGCGCGAGCTGGGCGGGGTCGTCCTGCCGGTCCCGGCCATCCACATCCTCGAGCGCATCAAAGCAAGAGGTGGATGCCACCGCAACTCGGCCGCCCGTTTTGCAAATCCATCTTGCGTGACGGGTCCGATAACGTGAACATCCGGCCACCGGCCTGGCATCGCCGATCGGATCGCACCTTGCCTTTGCCGACCGAGCCGGTTAGCGATCGCGTATGGCTGTTCCTACCGTAGTGTTCGATCTCGACGGGACGCTGGTCGACACCGCACCCGACCTGGTTGCCACCCTCAACGTGATCCTCGACCGCGAGGGCCTGCCGCCGGTCGGGTACGAGACCGCGCGCAACATGGTCGGCGGCGGCGCACGGATCATGCTCGAGCGTGGGCTCGCAGTCGCAGGGACGCGTGCTCGAGCCTGCGGATGCTCGACCGGCTGGTCGGCGATTTCATCGCTCACTACGCAGCCCATATTGCCGACCGCTCCGTTGCCTTCCCAGGTCTCGCGGCCGCGTTCGACGAGCTCGCCGCCCACGGCTGCCGCTTAGCGGTATGCACCAACAAGCTCGAATGGCTGTCAGTCCGCCTCCTCGACACACTCGGCCTCTCGCACCGCTTCGTCGCGATCTGCGGAGCGGATACGTTCGGAATGAAGAAGCCCGATCCTGAATTGCTGCGGCGCACCATAGCGCGCGCGGGAGGCCGGATCGATCGGGCGGTCATGGTGGGGAATTCGGTTACCGATATCGTGACCGCACGGGCGGCCGGGCGTGCCGGTCGTTGCCGTCGAGTACGGATACTCGGAAACGCCTGTGATCGAATTGGGCGCCGATCGGGTGATCCGCACCCTGTCCGATCTGCCGGATGCCGTTCTTGGATTGATCGGAGCAGGTGTCGGTGGGTCCGGCACTTTAACCGGCCGTTTACCCTAAACGACCGGCGACCGTGATCGGACCGGCATTTCTACCTTATCGGCGCCACACTTGGGGGGGCTTTATGGCCGCCAGCGAGGACCTTGCGGGGGACCTCGGCCTCGCGCGTTCTCGCCTCGGGGGACTAGGCGGCGGCCGCGCCGCCCAAGTGGTGGGATCCAATCATGAGCCGAGTCATTGCCGTTGTGGCATGTGGCTTCTCCCTCGCCGCATGCTCAACGTCGCTTCCGAGCTTGAGCTTCCTCAAACCGTCGCCGACGACGGAGACGGTGCGGATCGAGTCCGACCCGCCCGGCGCCGACGCCAGGACGACGCAAGGGCAATCCTGCCGTACGCCGTGCGAGGTCGTCGTCCAGGGCGAGGACGAGTTCTCGGTCACGGTCGCGCTCGGCGGCTACCAGCCGCAGACCGTGCTCGTGGTCCCGGAGCGCGATCGGCAGGGTCCCTCGGGTTCCCCGCCTCATCGGCCAGGTTCGCTCCCAACCCCGTCTATGTCGAGCTCGTGCCCGCGCCCGCGGCACCGCCGACGACACGGAAACCCCCGAAGAAGAAGCTTCAGAGGCCCGCCACTGCGGCAGTCCAGCCGCGTGCGGCGGCGCCGACAACAACCGCGTCCGCCGCCCCTCCAGCCGAGGCGACCCCCGCTCCTGCGCCCGCCGACAGAACCGGCCGCATCGGCGACCAACTACCCCTGGCCATCGCGCTAACGCAGGTCCCGGGCCGCCGAGCGCGCGCGTCCGCTCGCGTTGCGCGTCCCGCGCACCTGTCCCGGGGTCGGCCCATGCCGGGCGTCGCGTGTGCGCGCAGAGGCTGGGAAGCGGACGCAGCCAACCGGACCCTCGGCCGGCACGTTCGGCCGCCGGCCCTGGACGCTCTGGTCGATATCCGTCAAAATTCCTATATGGCAACTGCGCAGCCATTCGTCTGACCGGCTGCGGCGGTCGCGCGCGTCGCTCGGCGAGCTGGCGCGAAAAGAATTCATCGGACCACTCTCGATGACGCATGATGCGCAAGATCTCGTGGTCGACCGGCCGACCCGTCGACCGCTCCCTCCGCTGCGTCGATCCGTTTGGACGCGAGATCTCCTATCTGCGCGTTTCGGTGACCGACCGCTGCGATTTCCGCTGTGTCTATTGCATGGCGGAGAACATGACGTTCTTGCCCAAGGCGGATCTGCTCACGCTGGAGGAGCTCGACCGGCTGTGCGGCGTGTTCATAGCGCACGGCGTGCGCAAGCTCAGATTGACCGGCGGAGAGCCGCTGGTGCGGCGCGGCATCATGACGCTGATCGGCTCGCTTTCGCGCCATCTCTCGTCCGGCGCGCTCGACGAGCTCACCCTCACCACCAACGGTTCGCAGCTGCCGAAATATGCCGACGAGCTCGCAGGCCTCGGTGTGCGTCGCATCAACATCTCGCTCGATACCCTCGATGCCGACAAGTTCCGCGCGATCACGCGTTGGGGCGAGCTCGACAAGGTCCTGGCCGGCGTCGATGCCGCGCAGGCAGCCGGGCTCAAGGTCAAGATCAACGCCGTCGCGCTCAAGGGCGTGAACGAGGACGAGCTCCCGTCGCTCATGAGTGGGCGCATGGGCGAGGCATGGAGCTCACCCTCATCGAGGTGATGCCGCTCGGCGACGTCGGCGAAGGACGGCTCGACCAGTACCTGCCGCTGTCGATGGTGCGGGCGCGCCTGGCCGAGCGCTTCACCCTCCTCGATACCGACTATCGCACCGGCGGCCCGGCACGCTACGTCACCGTCGCCGAAACCGGCGGCCGGCTCGGTTTCATCACGCCGCTGACCCACAATTTCTGCGAGTCGTGCAATCGGGTGCGCCTGACCTGCACCGGCACCCTCTACATGTGCCTCGGCCAGGAGGACGCCGCCGATCTGCGCACGCCGCTGCGCGCCTCGGACGCCGACGATCTGCTCGATGCGGCGATCGAGGAAGCGATCGCGCGCAAGCCCAAGGGCCACGACTTCATGATCGACCGCCGCCATCAGCGGCCGGCGCTGGCCCGCCACATGAGCGTGACCGGAGGATAGCGACCGCGCCACCCGGCAAATGGCGAATTTCGAGTCGAGCCCGGCCCGACGGTTCGCCATCGGCATTTCGCCTACTTCGGCGCCGACTGCCGGCGGTATGCCTCGAACGGATCTTCCTCGAGCCGGTTCTTGCTGTCGTCGACCTTCTCCACTTTCGTGGCGGCGTTCTCGCGGCGCACCTGCTCCGGAAACGACGTCGCAATCCATGGAAAAACGATGATCAGGGCGATCGCGATGCATTGCAGCATCATGAACTCGAACATCCCCTTGTAGATCGTCGCCAGCGACCAATCCTTGACCACCTGCTTGAGGTAGTAGGCCGACATCGCCACCGGCGGCGACAAGTATGCGGTCTGCAGCGTGACCGCCACGACGGTGCCGAACCAGACCATGACGAGGTCATTCGGGATGTCGAGCGACTGGCCGATCGCGGGCTGCAGGGCGGCCACCACCGGGTAGAAGATCGGCAGGAACACCAGGATGATCGCCGGCCACTCGAACGGCCAGCCCAGGAGAAAGATCAACACCAACACGATGACCAGCATCAGCAGCGGCGGCACCTGCAGGGCCAGCATGGTCTCGGTGAGCCAGTTGGCGGTGCCGAGGCGCGAGAATACCGCTCCGAAGATGTTCGACGTTACCGCGAGCAGCAGCACCATGCTCGACGTCGCCGTGGTCGAAAGCACGGCTTGCCGCACGCCGGCATAGGTCAAGCGGCCGTACAGGGCAGCGAGAGCGAAGGCGCCGAACGCGCCGACTGCCGCCGCCTCGGTCGGGGTCGCCAGGCCGGCGATGATGGAGCCGAGCGTCGCGGTGATGAGCAGAGCCAGCGGAAGCACGCCCACCACGACCTCCCACAGGATGGTCGCGACGCCGTGGGTTCGCTCCTCCTTGGGGACCGGAGGCCCCAGGCTCGGATTGAAGAACGACCGTGCCCAGCAGATAGACGAGATAGATGCCGGCGAGCAGGAAACCCGGGCCGAAGGCCGCCGAATAGAGCTCGCCCACCGAGACGCCGAGCACCGGCCCCATCACGATCAGCATGACCGATGGCGGAATCAGGATGCCGAGGGTGCCGCCGGCGGTGATGGCGCCGGCGGAAAGACGGGCGTCGTAGCCGGACTTGATCATCATCGGGCTCGCCATGATGCCGAGCACGGTCACCGCCGCCCCGACGATGCCGGTTGCCATGGCGAACACCGTGGACGTCAGAATGACCACGGCGAACAGCGAGCCGCGGATCGGCGCGAGCAGATCACGGAAAGCGCGGAACAGGCGCTCCATGAGCCCGGCCTGCTCGGTGATGAAGCCCATCAGCACGAACAGCGGAACGGCGGCAAGCAGCTCTTCCTTCATCAGACCGATGGTCTGGAAGTAAGCGAGATCGAAGACCGTCTTGCCGATGCCGAAATAGCCGAATGCCAGCGCGAGGAAGAGCATGGTGAAACTGATCGGGAAGCCTATGAATATCACCCCGATCAGCACGACGAGCATGATCAGGCCGAGAAAGGCTTCACCCGTCATGGCCTAGATCTCCACCTTCTCTTTGTGCTCGAGCTCGATTCCGGTGGCGGCTGCGTGCAGACTCTTGATCGTCTCCGAAACGCCCTGAACGAGCAGCAGCAGGCAGGTGAGCGGCACCACCATCTTGAACGGCCACAGAATTGGCCGCCACGGCGTCTGCTCCGAGGTCTCGTTGATCAGGAACGCGTACCAGCCTTCCTGCCAACTCACGATCAGGAACACGATCAGGGACGGAAAGAAAAAAACCAGATAGGCGATCGAATCGATCACGCCTTTGGTCCGGGTCGACCAGCCTTCGAAGAAGAAGTCGGTGCGGATATGGGCGCCCTTGTGCAGCGCATAGGCGGCACCGAGCATGAAGATCGTGCCGTACAGCATGTACGTCACGTCGAACACCCAGATGGTCGGCGCGTTGAAGAAGTATCTGGCGATCACCTCGTAGCTGACCGCCAGCACCAGCGGCACGTTCAGCCATGCCACCCACAGACCGGTCGTGTCGGTGAACCGGTCGATCCACGTGGTGATCGTGATGAGCCGCGGAGAAGAGATCATCAACTCTATCGTCCCCGAAAAGCACGGTCGGCAGCGGGGCGCTCATGCCTCGCTACCGCTTTTCGGCTGCTCGATCTGGTTCGGGTCCGCCACCGGGCGCTAGTGTGCTGTCTCTAACGGTCGTGTCCCGGCTGCGGTGCAGCGCGAAGCTCTTGCGGAGCGGTGCGGCGCTGAGCCGGGACCGTTCCAGCGGCGGAGTTTGTAACGGTCCCGGTTCTGCAGCGCACCACTTCGTGCTGCGCTGCGCCCGGGACACGTGCGATGCAAGCGTCAGAGTCACTGCACTAGAGCGGATTCCGGTCGCCCTGCTCCACCTTGACGCCGCGCTCGCCAGCCCAAGTCGGGTTTACCCGACTTGGGCCGACGCGTCCGCACATGACGCCCAGCCGATTTGACTAGTTCTTTTCCGGCCAGAAGTAGTTGGCCGCGAACGAGTACGGCGGGAACATGAAGCGCTTGGCCGGAACCACCTTCGACGCATATGCGCGTTGCGATTCGAGCACCTTCTTGAAGAACGGGTTCTTCTCCGACTCTTCCTTGGCGATCTCTTCCCAGGCCTTGAAGAAGGCGATCAGGATGTCGGGAGGCGTGCGCAGCAACTGGACCCCGTGCTTGGTCCGCATCTCCTCGATCGCGTCCGCGTTCTGGCGCTGCCACTTGGCCCACCAGCGCAGGAACGTCTCCGAGGTGGCGGAGCGTATCGCCTCCTGCTGCTGCGGCGTGAGGCTCGCAAACACCTCCGAGTTGATCATCAACTCGCCGATCGAGGAGCTCTCGTGCATGCCCGGCGTGTAATGATACTTCCACACCTGCGGCAGCCCGAGGCGCAAATCCTCGACGCCGCCCACCCATTCGGCGCAGTCGATCACGCCGCGCTGCGCCGACGGCACGATCTCGCCACCCGGCAGGTTGACGGTCTGCTGTCCCATGCGCTGGTAGATCTCGGCGACGATGCCGGTCTGCCGGCACTTCATGCCCTTGAAATCGGCGAGGTCCTTGATCGGCCGCTTGAACCACCCGAGCGCCTGCGGGCTTGCCGGCAGGATCGGGAACACGACGAGGTTGAGCTTGAGCTCCTTCTGGTAGAACTCCCACCACAGATCGAGTCCGCCGCCTTCGTAGAGCCAGCCGATGAAGTCGATCTGATCCATGCCGGCGATGCCGGCCGGCGTCGAGGCGAACAGCGTCGCGGCCTTGTTCTTGCCGACCCAGTAGTAGGAGATGGCGTGGGCGCCATCGATCACCTTCTTGTGCGACGCGTCGAGCACCTCGAACGGCGGCACGATCTGCCCGGCGGCGAGCGCTTCGATCTTGAGCGCGCCCGCGGTGAGCTTCTCCACCCGCTCGGCGAAGAACTTGAAGTTGTCCTGCAGCGTCAGGCTGGCAGGCCAGGTCGACTGCATCTTGAGCGTCCTGGTTGCGCCCGGTTGCTGCGCGCCCGCCGGGAAGGAAAGACCCAGAGCGGCTGATACGGCTGCAAGCGCAAATACGCGTTTGGCTGAGAGCATGTGCCTTCCCCTCGTTGCCAGTGTTGAGACCCCGGCGTTCCAGCCGTCAACCTATCGTGACCGGTCGGTCGGCGCAACGCGCATTGCGTGTTCGCCGGGCGAATCCGATCGAAGCCCGCACGATCGGGACCCGGGACGGTGCGGGGCCGCGCACTCGAGCCACGACCGGAACGTCTTGAGCGGCAATGTCTGCGGTCAGGCTTCGATCACGATCTTCGGCGCGGCGCGGCCGGCAGCGGCGCCTGACAACTGGTCGCGCACCCTCGCGGCGATGTCGCGGTAGGCGCGGGCGTGCGGTCCGTCGGGCTCGGTGGCCACCACCGGCAAGCCGGCATCGGATTTCTCGCGAATCGTCATGTGCAGGGGGACCTCGCCGAGGAACGGCACGCCCAGACGCTCCGCCTCGCGACGCGCGCCGCCATGGCCGAAGATATCCGAGCGCGTGCCGCATTCCGGGCACTGGAAATAGCTCATGTTCTCGACGACGCCGAGCACCGGCACATTGACACGCTTGAACATGGCGATGCCCCGGCGGGCGTCGATCAATGCCAGATCCTGCGGGGTCGAAACGATGACGGCGCCCTTGAGCGGCACCTGCTGCGCCATCGTGAGCTGGGCATCGCCGGTTCCGGGCGGCATGTCGACCACCATCACGTCGAGCGCGCCCCACTCCACCTCGCGCAGCATCTGGGTGAGCGCCGAGATCACCATCGGTCCGCGCCAGATCATCGGCGTGTCCTCGTCGATGAGGAAGCCGATCGACATCACGGTGAGCCCATAGCGCGTGATCGGCTTGAGCCGCGTGCCGCCCAGCGTCTGCGGCCGCTCCTTGATGGCGAGGAGCTTCGGTAGCGACGGCCCATAGATATCGGCGTCGAGCATGCCGATCTTGAGACCAAGCGTTGCGAGACCGAGCGCCAGATTGACAGCAGTGGTGGACTTGCCGACCCCGCCCTTGCCGGATGCAACGGCGATGATCGCCTCGACACCCGGCACTCCCTGCAGGGTCTCACCCCGCGACACACCCCGCGCCGCCGGGGGCGGCGCGGCTTGCGCGGGACGGGGCGAGCCGGCGCCTGCCTTGCGCTCGGCGGTCAAGGCGACGAGGGCCGACTGCACGCCGGCGAGCGCGCGCACGGTGTCCTCGGCGCGCTTGCGTACCGGTTCCCAGGCCTTGACGTCGGCAGCATCGACGGTGATCGAGAAGAACACTTTGCCGTCGCCGGCAACGACCTCCGACAGCGTACCGGTCGCAGGGAGCGGCGTTCCTGCGGGCGACGTCACGCCTTCGAGCGCCGTGAGCACCTGATCTCTGGTCACAGCCATCGCCATTCTCCGAATTACCGACGGACCCGCGCCGAGGTCCGGACTGCCGACTGCCACCATAGGCGGCGAGCCCGGTCAACGCGATCCCCGGGTTGACGCGGACGCCGTGCCGTCGCAATCACTGCCCCATATGGGCATCGGTGCAGCCGTGCGTCAGTGCATTGGACGGAGGACAGAATGGCGAACGTGGCATTTCTCGGTCTCGGCGTCATGGGATATCCGATGGCGGGGCATCTCAGGAACAAGGGCGGCCACGAGGTCACCGTCTACAATCGTACCGCGGCGAAGGCCGAGAGATGGGTCGCTCAGCACGGGGGACGCAGCGCGACGACCCCGAAAGCGGGAGCCGAAGGCCAGGACGTCGTCTTGTGCTGCGTCGGCAACGACAACGATCTGCGCGAGGTGGCGCTCGGCGCGAATGGCGCCTTTCACGGCGTCCGCAAAGGGGCGGTGTTCGTCGACCACACCACCGCCTCGGCCGAGATCGCGCGCGAGCTCCACGCCGAGGCGAAGAAGCGCGGGTTCGACTTCGTGGACGCACCGGTTTCCGGCGGCCAGGCCGGCGCCGAGAACGGCGTGCTGACGGTGATGTGCGGCGGGGATCCCGAGCCTTGTTCGCGCGCCGAGAAGGTGATCGCGGCCTATGCTCGCATGTGCAAGCTGCTCGGCCCTGCGGGCTCGGGCCAGCTCACCAAGATGGTCAACCAGATCTGCATTGCCGGTCTGGTCGAGGGGCTCGCCGAGGGTATTCACTTCGCCAAGAAGGCCGGGCTCGACGTCGATGCGGTGATCGAGACCATCTCCAAGGGGGCCGCGCAGTCCTGGCAGATGGAGAACCGCTACAAGACCATGACCGCGGGCAAGTTCGACTTCGGATTTGCGGTCGACTGGATGCGAAAGGACCTCGCAATCTGCCTGGGCGAGGCGCGCAAGAACGGCGCCAACCTGCCGGTAGCGGCCCTGGTCGACCAGTTCTACGCGGAAGTGCAGAAGATGGGCGGCAAGCGCTGGGATACGTCGAGCCTGATTGCGCGCCTGGAGCGCTGATCGCCGACGGTCAGGGGTCTCCGGCACTGCCCGTCGATGTTGCGGCCGCGTGCCCCGGACGGCCGGGTACGTGGCGTGCCCGGTCAAATCTCGATGACGGCGCCATCCTGCGCGACCAGGAGACCAGCGGCACGTACCTCGTCCACCCGCGCCAGCATGGTCGGGTTCATGTGCGTGATCATGATCCGCCGCGTGCGCAGATCCTTGAGCCTCGGCTGGAGAATCTCCCAGGTGACGTGGCCATTGAGACGGCCGGAATAGGCGTAACACTCGATGACAAAGAGATCGGCACCGTCCGCGACCGAGATGAGAGCCTCGACCCACTCGGTGTCACCCGAATACGCGAAGCATTTCTCGCCGTCCGATAGTCGCAGTGCCGTCGAGGCCGCCCCTGAAAAGTGCACGACCTCGGCGGTGGTTACCAAATGACCGAGCACGTCGGTCGGACGACCGACCACGATCTCGGTCACCTTCCACTCGAAGCGCCACTTGTTGGCAGTCGACCTCGGATAGAACACCTCGAGCAAGGCGTCGAGCCGCTCGCGTGTGCCGGGCGGTCCGGCAATCGAAAGCGGCCGTTCGCGGCGCGCCAGGAACTGTCCGTCCAGCAGGAGGAACGGGATGCCGCCGAAATGGTCGCCATGCAGATGGGAGAGCACGATGCCGTCGATGCGGTTGGGATCGAGGCCGCAGGCCTTCAGCCCAATCAGCGCAGACGCGCCGCAATCCACAAGCAGCGTACCCTTCGACGTCTCCAGGAAAAAACAGGTATTGAATCGGCCGCCCGAGCCGAAGGCATCACCCGATCCCACGATGGTCATTCGCATGGTCAAGCCGTTGCGCTAGGCCGCGCGGAGACCTCGGTGTGCCAACGCTTGAGATGATCGAGATTGTCGGGCACTGCGAGCTTAGCCGGCTTCATGAAATCGACCGAGACGAGGCCGGTGATGTCAGCGACCGTGAACCTATCGCCGGCAACGAACTGCCGATCCTTCAGCTCGCGGTCCAGGATATGGACGAACTCCAGGATACGCGGCTTGTTGGCCTCGGCCCAGGCCGGCACCTGCGGAACCTCCATCTCCTTCATTGCCGGATGCGAGTTGCGAAACACGTGAGCGACCGAGAGGAGAAAGTGCAGCTCGAGACGCCGATTCCACATCTCGACGCGGGCGGCCTCCAGCGCGCCGCGGCCGAACAGCGGAGGATCGGGATGAAGCGCCTCGAAGTAGCGGCAGATGGCGATCAATTCCGTGATCACCGTGCCGTCGTCCAGCACCAGGGCCGGGACCCGCATGATCGGGTTGATTGCGGCAAACGCCTCGGATTTCTGCTCCAAGGCACCGAGATCGACCGGCACCAGAGGAACCTGGATCCTCTTCTCCGCCAGGAAGATCCGTGTCCGCCGCGGATTGGGCGCGCGGCCACCGTCGTAAAGCTTCATATCTTCTCCTTGATGTCCGGCGCCGTTGACTGCGGCACTCGGCGGCCCGTACCAAAGGTTGCGCTCTTCCGAAGTGCACACCAGGGGCCGAGATCGACCCTTCGATGCTTGGTCGCCGCAGCGCCGCCATCGGTTTTGCGGCGGCAGGCGATTGAGCGGCAACGCAGTGAAAACCTAACGTTAACCACGAGATTTAGTCCGTCCTTAAGCCTGCCCTTAAGGTTTTTGCCGGAGTTTTGCACGAATTATCCGGGCCAATACAGCAAAACGCATGAGCGTCAGCAACGACCAGCGTGACATTGGGCCATCAATCGGCGGATCGTGGGCCAGACGCCGGCGCGTGGCGGCCCAGCGGGTACGCGAGGCGCGCGACCGGCTCACCTCCTCCACCGGCGCGCGACCCGCCTTCGACTACGAGCTGCTGCGTTTGTTTGCGCAGAACAGGCTCTCCGCCTCGCTTGTAATCCTGCTCCTGGTCGCGACCGTCGGCTTCCTGTCGAGCCTGTGGACCGGCGCAGTGAAGGCCGGCATCTGGACCAGCGCGGTCCTGATGATCCATGCCATCATCATCACCAAGTGCCGGCAGTTCCTCGCTGAACCGGCGAATTCCGTCAACATCGGCTTCTGGCGACTGCGCTTCATCCTGCTCGACCTGCTCTTCGGACTGTCCTGGATGTTCATCCTCATCCGTCCAGTGGAGGTCGATGAAGGATCGAGCACCTTCATGCTGTTCGTGATGCTGCTGGTCGTAGCGGTGTCGAGCATGCTGGCTTCGAGCGTCCCGACCGCGATGTTCGCTGCGACGGTTCCTGTGTCGGCGGCGGTCGCACTCGATTTCGCATTCCGAGGCAATCTGCACGACTATATCCTCGCCATCATGGCCGTGACGGCGCAGGGCTATTTCTCGCTGCTCGCCTATCGGCTCTATTCGAGCACGCTCGCCACGCTCGAGGCACGCGCGGAGAAAGACGCACTGATCGGGGAGCTCGAGGCCTCGAAGGCCATCTCCGACGAGGCGCGCAGGCGCGCGGAGGCGGCGAACATCGCAAAGTCGCGTTTCCTCGCACAGATGAGCCACGAGCTGCGCACCCCGCTCAACGCCATCCTGGGCTTTTCCGAAGTGATGAAAGGCGAGATTTTCGGGCCCCATCAGGTCGCGGCCTACAAGGACTACGCCGGGGATATCCACAATTCGGGGGTACATCTGCTCGGCCTGATCAACGAGATTCTCGACCTCTCCCGCATCGAAGCCGGGCGCTACGAGCTCAACGAGGAGCCGGTGTCGCTGGCGCACGTCGTCGGCGAATGCACCCACCTGCTGCAGATGCGCGCCAAGAATCGCCGCCTGGCCATTCACGAACTGTACGAGCACGACATGCCGGGGCTGTGGGCGGACGAGCGGGCGGTGCGCCAGATTTGCCTCAACCTGCTCGGCAACGCCATCAAGTTCACCCCTCAGGGCGGCGAGATTTGGCTCAAGGCCGGCTGGACGGCGTCGGGCGGGCAATATGTCAGCGTCAAGGATACCGGCCCCGGCATCCCCGATGAGGAGATTCCGATCGTACTGGCCTCGTTCGGGCAGGGTTCGAACGCAATCAAGTCGGCGGAGCAAGGTGCCGGGCTCGGATTGCCGATCGCAAAGAGCCTGGTCGACCTCCACGGCGGAACCTTCACGCTCAAGTCGAAGCTGCGCATCGGCACCGAAGTCGTCATCACCTTCCCACAGGAGCGCGTGATGGCGGCGCTCGCCCCGCTCCGCGATCCCGCCCCATCGATCCAGGCACAGCAGCCGCAGCCGGAAACCGCGGGCGCTGCTCCCGCGACGAAGGCCAACGCCTTGCGGCGGGCGCTGCGGCTGGGGGCGTAGCCGCTGGATGGCCCGGCTTCGCGGAGATTGCGTTCGGCGGTGCGATCCTTATGTTGCGCGCAACGACTATGAGGCGTGTGTGTCCATGCCCTCCATTGAAAGTCCCTGCAACAAGGTCTGCTGCCTGGATCCGGTTTCGGCGCTGTGCGTCGGCTGTGGACGCACGTTGGCGGAGATCGAAGCCTGGGTCCGCTTGAGCACCGACGAGCGCGCACGCATCATGGCGGAGTTGCCGCGGCGGCTTGCGATCCGTTCGCAAGGCGAGCCTGCCGAGCTGGGCTGAAGGACGGATTTCGAAGTGCGCCGCCTGCTCTGGATCCTGCTCGGCATCTTCACCATCGTGCTGCTCGTCCTCGTGCTGGCGCAGCAGGAAGCGGCGCTAGCCGAGCTCAGGCGCTGGGATTCGTCCTCGCTGGAAACCAAGATCCTGGCGCTCGTGCTCGCCGCCTGGGCAGCGCTCATGCTGTTTCAGCCAGCGCTTTACCCATGCGCTCAAATCGGCCCTCATCTGGATCGCGATCGCACTGGCGCTGGCGTTGGGATACACCTACCGCTTCGAGCTGCGCGAGGTGGGCGATCGGATGCTGGCCGAATTGCTTCCCGGCCGCGCCGCGACCCGAGGTCGGACGGTCGAGATCGCGCGGGCGCGGGGCGGCAGCTTTTCGGTTGCGACGCAGGTCAACGGGGCGCGCGTCGACATGATGCTCGACACCGGCGCCAGCGCCGTCGTCCTGACCCAGGAGGCGGCGCGCGCCGCGGGCCTGCCGCTCGAGGTCCTCAACTACTCCGTCCAGGTCGATACCGCGAACGGCCGCACTCGTGCCGCACCGGTGACCCTCGATCGACTCTCGATCGGCGGTATCACCGAACGCTCGGTGCCCGCTCTCATCGCCCAACCGGGGCAATTGCGCGTCAGTCTGCTCGGAATGAGCTTTCTCAACCGACTGCAGCGATGGGAGGTGCGCGGCGACCGCCTGTCCATGCGCGGCAATCCGTAGCTCATCCGATCAGGCTCGCGACGAAGCGCACGCACACCAACAGCAGGAAGCAGCCGAAGGCGACCTCGAGGCGGCGCTTGGACAGCGCATGCGCAAGCCGGGCGCCATAGGGCGCGGCGGCGCTGGAGATGGGCGCCATCAACGCGAACCCGATCAGCGACACGAAGCCCAGCGACATCGGAGGCAGCAGCGCCTGCTGCGGCAAGCCAGCGAGGACATAGCCGATGGCGCCGACCACGGTGATCGGCACTCCCAGCGCGGCCGAGGTGGCGATGGCATTGTGGATCGGCTTGCCATGGAGGGTGAGGATCATGTTGGCAATCGAGCCTCCGCTGATCCCCATCAGCGAGGCGGCGAGGCCGACAAAGAAGCCATAACCCGCCATCCCAGCGCGGCCCGGCAGATCGACGGCGAAGCGCCAACCGTCACGGCCGAACAGGAGCTTGGCCGCGATGACGCCGGCGACCGCCACGAACGCTATCTTGAGCACCGCGGCGGAGGCAAAGGCCGCAATCGCCGAGCCGCCCGCAACTCCCACCACCGCCGGCACCGCTCCATGCCCGCACCACCTCCGCCATCACCGCGCCTTTGTCGCGGTGGACGCGCAACGACTGCACGTTGGTGGGCACGATGATCGCGATCGAGGTACCGACGCAGAGCTGAAAGCGCACCTGCTCGGGCACGCCGAACGCGCCGAAGATCTCGTAGAGAACCGGCACTATGAGCGCGCCGCCGCCGATGCCGAACAAACCGGCAAGCATCCCGGTGACGACTGCGCCGACGATGACCAGCCCCGCGAGCAGGAGAAGCTCGCCGGCAGGCATGCCCACGATCATGCTCTGCTCCGTTCGGGCGGATCCGTGAGGTCACGCCGCGGCGACTTGCGCCATCGGCTCATTGGCGTCCGGTACGAGCGCAAGCGCAGCACGAAAGGTCGCAGCGTCGGCGCCCGGCTTCACCGCTTCGGTCGCCAGATGGCGGCGGAACGCGCGCGCGCCCGGGCGCGCCGCGAAACAGACCGAGGACGTGGCGCGTGATGGCGTGAAGCCGGGTGCCTCGCGCGAGCTCGCGCTCGATATAGGGGATGAGGGCCTCTGCCGCCGCTTTCGGCGTATTGAACGGCGCGGGCGTGCCGAACAGCAGCGGATCGACCGCCAACAAGCGCCACGGCTCCTGGTAGGCTGCCCGGCCCATCATGATGCCGTCGAGACGCTCGAGCCGGGCCGCTGCCTGCTCGAGGTCGACGATGCCGCCATTGAGCACGACCACGAGATCGGGATGCGCCGCCTTGAGCCGCTCGACGCGATCGTAGTCGAGCGGCGGAAGGTCGCGGTTCTCGCGCGGCGAGAGGCCACGCAGCCAAGCCTTGCGCGCGTGCACGACGAGCGCGTCCGTTCCCGCCTCCTCGACCGCCTGGGCAAGCGCCTCGAGCGCCTCCTCCGGGTCCTGATCATCGATGCCGATCCGGCATTTGACCGTCACCGGTATGCCGACCTCGGCCTTCATCGCGGCAACGCAATCACCGACGAGCTGCGGCTCGGCCATCAGACAGGCGCCGAAGCGGCCCTCCTGCACGCGATCGGAGGGGCATCCGACATTGAGATTGACCTCGTCGTAGCCGAGGTCCGCGGCGATCCGCGCGCACAGCGCCAACTGTCGCGGATCGCTGCCGCCGAGCTGGAGCGCCACCGGCTGCTCGGCCGGATCGAAGGCCAGCAGCCGTGCGCGGTCGCCGTGGAGCACCGCGCCGGTGGTGAGCATCTCGGTATAGAGCAGGGCGCGCGCGCGTGAGCAGGCGATGGAAAAACCGGCAATGCCGGTCGGTCCATTCCATCATCGGGGCGATGCTGAAACGATTTGCTATGTATTTCAAAGGTTTGCGTTATCCTCTCGGTTGGGTAGATCGCGAACGTGTGCACTCCATACTATGACTGTTGGAGTTGGGTTCGCGGGTGAACGCACCTGACTGGACCACTACCGGCCGCGAAGACGCACATGCCGCCTATCCTGCATAACAAAGATGCTTCTGCCCCCTCGGTGTTTCGGCCTGCCGCGCTGCTACGCGAGGCGCGGCGACAAAAAGGCGTTGCGCCTGTTGGTGTACCGCCCGTCTGTATTCTCGACCCTGATGGCGATATCGTCCGCAGGTTACGGCAAGACGGGCTGGCGCGGACGTTCAACGAGTGGCCCTGCTATCACACCAGGCTTGATACCTTCATACTCGATGGCCGGACAGTGGGCATCGTCGGCTGCGCGGTCGGCGCGCCTTTTGCCGTGTTGATCGCGGAACAGCTGTTCGCGAGCGGCTGCCGGTTCCTGCTCAGCCTCACGTCGGCGGGCCAGATCACGCCGTCCGGTCCCACGCCCTATTTTGTCATCATCGATCGCGCTTTGCGCGACGAAGGCACCAGTTATCACTATGCGGCACCAGGCGACTATGCGGAAGCCAATTCGCGGCTGATCGCGAGAGCCACCGCCGCGCTCGAGCAACGAACCAGCCGGTGTTCGTGGGCGTCGACCTGGACGACCGACGCGCCGTTCCGCGAGACCGCCGAAGCGATCGAAGCGGCCCGGTCAAGAGGCATCCTCGCGGTCGAGATGGAAGCTGCGGCGCTCTACGCGTTCGCGCAGGCGTCCGGCACTCGCGTGCTCTGCCTTGCGCATGTGACCAACTCGATGGGGCAAGCGCAGGCGGGGCAGGACTTTGAAAAAGGGGAAGCCGACGGGACCGCCGACGCCCTGGCGGTCTTGGAAGCTTTGGTGGGCATCGCCGACGCGTGATGCCACGGAGATTGTGCTCGAGATGCCATTGGCCGCGATCCGCGCGCCGCCGGGTTCAAGGTGTCGCCCGGGCATCGATCGAAGCCGGGTCGCACGTCAACGGATGGCCTCTTCGGCATGCGCATCCTGGCCCGGCGTGGAAGCGGCCGGGCCGATCGAGCGCGATCCGGCGAGCGCCTCAGCGAGACGCTCGCCGGTAAGATCGAGCGTGATCGGCTCGAGCGCATCGCCGCGCGCGGACACGAACCCGATCACGGCGGCGCCGGCATAGCCCATTCACGCGCAAAGCTGCGACGCAACGCTCCGCCTCGCCGAGCGGGACCGCCGCCAGCAAACCCCCGGCGGTCTGCGGATCGAACAGCAGCGGATAGCGCGCATGCCGCGCCACGGTGTCGAGGTCGCGGATGGCACGCCGCAGGCGCACGTTCTGCGGCTGCAGCGACGAGAAGATGCCGAGCGCCACGGTCTCGCGCGCGCCATCCAGGAGCGGCACGCGCTCGACCGCGATGGTCACGTCGACGTCGGAGGCGCGCACCATCTCGATGAGATGGCCGAGCAGGCCGAACCCGGTCACGTCTGTGGCGGCATGGGCGCCGTGCCGCCGCAGGACGTCGGCGGCGGCACGGTTCGATCGAACCATGTGCGCGAGCGCCGCCATCACCCAGCGGGCCTTGGCCTTGCGGCGCATATCGGCGGCGAGCAGAGTGCCAGTGCCGATCGGCTTGGTCAGGATCAGCGCGTCGCCCGGCCTGAGCCCGCTCTTGCGCAACGCGGTCGCCGCCTGCACCAGTCCATTGACGGCGAAACCGAGCGCAAGCTCGGAACCCTCGCTGGTGTGGCCGCCAACGAGCGCGCAGCCTGCTTCACGCAGCACCTCGTTGGCACCCGCCATCATCGCCGCCAAGTCCGCCTCCACCTTGGCCTCGAGCCCGTAGGGCACGGTCGCGATTGCCAGCGCGGTCTGCGGCTCGCCGCCCATGGCATAGACGTCGCCAAGCGCATGATTGGCGGCGATCTTGCCGAGCATGTAGGGGTCGTCGACGATGGAGCGGAAATAGTCGACGGTCTGCAGCGAGGAGCCTGTCGCCGCCGACGTCGATCAGGGCGGCATCGTCGGGCGCGTCGAGGCCAACCACCACGTCGGGACGCGCAACCGGCACAATGTCCGCGAGGGCGCGGGAGAGCACGGTGGCGCCGACCTTGGCGCCGCAGCCGCCGCAGCGCATGGCGATGGCGGAAATCTGCTCGAGCGCTTTCCGGTCGGCCAGCGGCGGCAGCGACGCCGGCGGCGACGCCATTTCGGGCAGCTCGTTGAACTTGCGCATGAAGCGACGGTCGATCCAGTCCTTCCAGCGCCATACCCAATCGCCCTCGACCACGATGCCGTTGCGAGTGCCGATCGCGTGGCGCTCTCCGGTGGAGACCAGGTAGAGCGCCTCGCGCTGCGGACGGAACGGCCGCAAAGGCCGGCCGGTCAGGACGCGGCGGATATTGTCTGCGAGCACGGGGCCGGCGCGCACCGCGTAGACGCCCGATTTTGGCAACGCGCGGGGGGCAAACGCGATCGTGTCGCCGGCCGCGAACACGTCGTCATGCCCGGCGGCGCGCAAGGTCGCGTCGACCCGGAGGAAGCCACGCGGATCGACCGGCAATCCGGCCTTCGCCAGCCAGCGCGCCGGTGCCGCCTGCGTGGTCCACAAGATCTCGTCGGCTTCGATCGGCGGTCGGCCGTCGAGCACCAGCCGTCCGGCCTCCACGCCGATCACCGCCGCCCCGCGCGCTATCGCGATGCTGCGTTTGGCGAGAACGGCTTCGAAACGCTCTGCGGAACGCCGCCGGAAAGCTCGGCAGGATCTCGGCGGCATCGGAGACGAGGACGAACGACAGTCCGCCGGTTTCGAATCCCGAGCGCGCGACCTCGCCTCGCAGCCGGTGCGCGACCGAAAGAAGGAGCTCAACGCCGCCGGCACCGGCGCCGACCAGCGCCAGGCGCGTGCGCCCGCGGCGCGCGAGCACGCGCGCCACCAGCGCCTCGAACCGGCGCAGGAACCCTCGATGGGCTTGACCGGAATCGCGTGCTCGTCTGCACCCGGCACGTCGGCAGTGTTCGGCGTCGAGCCGATATTGAGCGAGAGGAGATCGTAGGGGACCGGCGGGCGGCCGCGACAGATCACACGCCGGCCGGCGAGATCGAGGTCGATCACCTCGTCCTGATAGAGTCTGGCTCCGGCGAAACGCGCCAGCGGACCGGTGTCGATATGGGAATCGTCGACACCGTAGTGGCCGGCGATCAGGCCCGGAAGCATGCCGGAATAGGGCGTGTGCACCTCGCGGCTGATTAGCGTGAAGCGCACGCCCGGCACCGGCTTCATGCCGAACATGCGCAGCACCGTGACGTGGGAGTGGCCGCCGCCGACCAGAACGACGTCCTTGACGACTGGTTGCGTCATGCCTTGCATGCGAACTTGTCCTGCGCGATCGGGCTACCGATCCGTGCTTCGCTCGAGGCCTCCGACAGCCGGCTCGGCATGGCATCGATCCGCAATTCCGTGCCGTTGGCGACGTGCTTTGGGCGATCCCGATTTCGGCGTGATCTCGCCGATGAGCTTTCGCCACGACGCTTTCTCACGCGCCGGCCGGAAAAGATGGGCACGGCGAGCGATCGCGCGCCGCAAGCGAGCAAGGAACTCCGGGATGGTCTCGATCTCGTGCAGCAGCCGCGCCAGCGCCGCCGTGTCGCCGACAGGAAAATAGCCCGGATAGTCGCGGCCGAGCAGACCGACCGAGCCATCGATGCGCGAAGCCAGCACTGGAACGCCGGCGGCGACGGCCTCGGAAATGACATTCGCCCCTCCCTCGCTCAGCGACGACAGCACCATGGCGCGGGCGCGACCCAACAGGCGCCGCACCTGCGCGCGCGGGCGGTCACCGCGCCAGACATAGCGCGGGTTGGCCCGCATCTCGGCCTCCGCCCTCGCGGTCCATTGCGACGTCTCGGCGGCCCCCAGATGCACGATCCTAACCCGCGATTCGGCAGGCAGGCGGCGCGCCGCCTCGGCGGCGCGCAAAGGATCCTTGACCTCGCGCAGATGTCCGATCACCGCGACATCGAAATAGCGCATTGCCCCGCGATCGCGAGATGTCAACGTTGGAGCCGACTGATGCACCGTCCGGACCTTGCGTCGGAAACGCGCCGGCACGCGCCGTCGCGCCAGGTCCTGCAATGCAATGAGCCGGTCGGCGCACGCGAGCGAATGCAAGGTCGGCACCGGATCACGATCGATGTAATCGTAGATGTCGGTCCCGCTCAGGACCACGATCAACGGCCGCCCCGGGAACCGCTCGCGAAAGCGCCGTATACTCTCGGCACTGCGCCAGGCGTGGATGGCAATCATCAGATCCGCCGCCTCTCCATCATATCGACCGGCGAGTTGCACGGTGTGACCGAGCTCGCGCAGGATGCGCGTCCAGCGGTCGCTCGTGGTCCCATTTCCAGACCGTGACGACGAACGCGACCGGTGTGATAATGACGATCTTCATGAACGGGACCCTGATACGACGGCCGACGAGCGGGGCTACGGCGGACGAGCTTGCTGCCCAGCTGCGCGACACCCGCTCCCGCACCTGTCGGCTCACGGACGACCTGTCGACCGAACAATTGATGGGACCGATGCTGCCGATCGTCAATCCCGTGCTCTGGGAGGTCGGACACGTCGGCTGGTTTCACGAATACTGGACGCTGCGACACGCGCACGGCGCCGCGCCGATCCTCGACCGCGCCGACCTGTTGTGGAACTCGAGCACGGTCGCCCATGCCACGCGATGGGATCTGGACCTGCCCGACCGCAGCGGCGTGTTCGGGTACATGACCGACGTGCTCGAACGGCAACTCGACCGGCTCGGCGCCAGGTTGAACGTCCCGACGAGCTATTTCTATGAGCTCTCGATCCGGCACGAGGATATGCATGTCGAGGCGCTGACCTATACGCGACAGACGCTGGGCTATACGCGACCAGAAGGTCTCGGCGAGCCTGCGATGCACGCAGCCGGGCCCTGGCCCGGCGACGTCGAAGTGCCCGGCGGAACGTGGCGGCTGGGCTCGACACCCGCCGACGGCTTCGTGTTCGACAACGAGAAGTGGGCACATGAGATCGCCATCGCGCCGTTTCGTATCGCCAGAGCCCCGGTGACCAACGCCGAATTCGCGGCCTTCGTCGACGCCGGCGGTTATCGCAGCGCGAATTCTGGAGCGCAGCGGGCTGGACTTGGCGCGAGCATGCGGCCGCCGAGCGGCCGATCTATTGGCGCGAGCAGGACGGCGGCAGCTGGACCTGGCTCCGTCACCGCGAGCTCGAGCAATTGCCGCCGCATGCGCCGGTGACCTTCGTCAGCTGGTACGAGGCACAGGCGTGGTGCAACTGGGCCAAGCGCCGGCTACCGACCGAGGCCGAATGGGAGGCGGCTGCGCTCGGCGAGCCGACCGGCTCGCGCCTGGCCGATCGCAAGCGCCGATGGCCGTGGGGCGAGGCGTCACCGACGCCCCGAGCACGCCAACCTCGATTTTGCATTCGACGGATCGATCGATGTCGCCGCATGCGCGGCTGGCGACAGCGCCTGCGGCTGCCGGCAGATGATCGGCAACGTGTGGGAATGGACCTCCTCGGATTTCGTGCCCTTTGCGGGATTCGCAGCAGACCCGTACGAAGACTATTCGCAGCCTTGGTTCAACAGCCGGAAGGTGCTGCGCGGCGGCAGCTTTGCCACCAGCGAACGAATCGCACGCCCGGGCTACCGCAACTTCTTCACGCCGGAACGTAACGACGTGATCGCCGGCTTCCGCACCTGCGCGCTGTGAGCAACAGGACAGACGAGCGAGCACAGCCCCTCTTCTCGTCCGTGATGGCCATTTGAATCCAGGTCAACGCCAAGTCGATGGCTTGTGCGGCTTGATTTCGTTCATTTCGAGCCGCGGAAAGGAAGTCGGCAGCGCCGGCTGGTTCTGAACCCGAAGCATTGCTATTAACCTTGTATGCAATACTCTCTTTTGCCGAGACTTTGAATGCAAGACATTCGCGATGTCAACGAAGTTTGGCTCCCCGTGGATGTCGTGAGCGCAGCCGATTGGATCGCGAGGCGGCGCACGCTGAGCGCCACGACGGCCACACGACGACAGGCTTGTCGGCGTCGCGAGGCTCTCGCCAAATCCAATCAGCTCACGGGAGTTGACGACAGATGCCTCTATCCGGAAAAGCGACTGACCAAGACGCCATCCGCGAGATCATCGAGAACTGGGCGGTCTGGCGCGACGCGCTGATGTGGGACCGATTCCGGACCGTGTGGCACGAGGACGGTCGAATGATGGCCACCTGGTTTCAGGGCACGGTGGACGAATTCATCGCCGTAAACCGGGAAGGCTACGCGCGAGGGGTCCGCATTCTGCATTTTCTCGGCGGATCTTCGATCGATATCGAAGGAGCGCGCGCGATCGCGCAAACCAAGATGATGATCTCGCAACGCGCCGTAGTCGACGAGGTCCTCTGCGACGTGCTGTGCACCGGCCGCTTCTACGATTTTCTGGAGAAACGCGTGGGACGCTGGGGACTGGTGCTGCGCCAGCCGATCTACGAAAAGGACCGACTCGATCCGGTAGACCCTGCGATGATCCCCAAGCTCGACCGCGGCGTGTTGGCGCGCTTCCCCGAAGGCTATCGCCATCTCGCGTACCTGCAATCGCGAATTGGGTACGACATCAAACAGGACATGCCGGGGCTCGACGGCCCCGAGGTCCAATCGCTCTACGCGGCGGGAACAGACTGGCTCGCAGGCCGGCGCCTGAACTGGGGCTGACGCAGACCGTAACCAGGATCACCCCCTCCCAAGGTCACGGGTGTCGGGCGAAGTAATGGCGGCTGTCAGTCACCTCGGGCGCGGCTTCGTGCCGCTGCCGTACGCGCTGCCACGCGATCGAGCACTGCGATCATGTCCTCGACCTCGGCTCGCTCGTACCCCTGCGTGATGAACACGATCTTGCTGCGATGGTCCGCGTCGGGCCAGCGATCGAGCCATGTCAGCGTGTGCAGCAGATGCTGCGCGCCTTGAATGACGGCCGGCCGGTCCGGCTCCTCCGCTACATGAATGATGCCTTTCACTCGCAACAAGTTACTGCCGAGGTTCTGCTGCAGTGCATCGAGCAGGAAGCGAAGTGCCTCCCGCGAGATCGGCTTCTCGCGCACGAAACAGAACGATGCGATGTCTCGCTCGGGCAGACCGTGATGATGCCCGGCATGGTCGTGGCCGGCATGATCATGATGGGCGTGATCGTGGTGCGGAAGGGTGTGTTCGTAGACACCGGCATTCAGCCAGGCCCTCGGATCAGTTTCGGAGTTGGTCGGGTCGAGGCCGGCGGCACGCAACAATGTGCAGGCGTCGAGCCCGGGATCGTCGATCCGCGCGATGCGTGCCGCCGGGTTCAGGCGTCGCAAACGGACCGTTAGCGCCGCCTCCACCGTTGCAGCCGATTTCGGGAGCCAGCAGGTCGAGCTTGGTGAGCAGGACCAGATCGGCGAGCGCAACCTGGCGAACCGATTCCACGTGCCGATCGAGCGTCTCGGGACCATTCACCGCGTCGACCGTGGCAACCACCGTACCCACCCGATAGAGACCAGCCAGCGTCGGGTCGGACAGGAACGCCTGTACCACGGGCGCCGGGTCGGCAAGGCCGGACGTTTCGATCACGACGTGGTCGAAGCGAGGAATTTCTCCGGCCTCGCGTGCGTGATAGAGCCTGTTCAAGGTCGTCACCAGGTCACCGAAGACGGTGCAACACAGGCAGCCGTTCTCCAACACCATGATGGTGTCGTCGCTGGTCGTAGCGAGCGCGTGGTCGAGGCTGATCTCGCCGAACTCGTTGATCACGACCGCCGTGCGTGCCATGGCGGGATCACGCATCGCGCGATTGAGCAGGGTCGTCTTGCCGCTGCCCAGGAAGCCGGTGAGGATCGCAACGGGTGTATGTGGGTACGCCATCACGCCCGGTCAGAACACCTCGCAGCCGGGCAGGCCGCAGGAGATCAAGCGATCGGACGGGAAGTTGGTGATGATCTGGCAGCCGTCCTTGGTTACGACGACCTCCTCCTCGATGCGCGCGGCACCAGAGCCGTCTTCGGCGCCCTTCCAGGTCTCGAGCGCGAACACCATGCCCTCCTTGAGCGGTGTATTCTGACCGGTGAACCGCTTTGAGAAGATCGGCCGCTCCCACAGCGAGAGGCCGACGCCGTGGCCGTATTGCAGCAGAAACGCCTCGGCCTCATCGCGATAGCCGAATTCCTGCGCGTCGGGCCAGACCTGCGCCACCTGATCGGGCGTCACGCCCGGGCGGATCATGTCGATCGATGCGCTGATCCATTTCGAGGCGGTCTCGTAGGCATCGATCTGATGCTTGTTCGGTTCCCCGCATATGAAGGTGCGATAATAGCAGGTGCGGTAACCGTTGTAGGAGTGCATGATATCGAGAAAAACCATGTCGCCCGGCTGGATGATGCGGTCGGAGAAGGTGTGCGAATGAGGGCGGCCGCGCGGGCCGGAGACCGAGTTCACGCACTCGACGCGCTCCGAGCCCATCCGGAACAGGCGGTCGTGCGCAATCGCCACCAGCTCGTTTTCGCGCGTTCCCGGACGGATGGCCTTGGCGATGTCCACATAAGTCGCATCGACCATGGCGCATGCGAGCTTCAGCAGCTCGATCTCGTCGGCAGTCTTGACCTCGCGAGCATCGAGCAGTGCCTGCTGGCCATCCACGACCTCGATGCCCTCCTTTTCCAACGCCCGCAGCATCGGCAACTCCATGATGTCGATGCCGACGTGCTCGCGCTCGATGCCGAAGTGCGTCAATGCCCTCTTGATCTGCTTGGCGAAGTCGCCCTGGATGTTCATCCACGGCGGCAGCGCGCCTTGCATGGTGCTGATCGGCGCGGCCACATTGTCGGCGATCCACGGGGAAGAGATACGCTTGGCGGGCGGCGCCGGGTCCCACAGGAACGGCGGACCTTGGGCGGGGCACAGGGCATAACGCATGAACTTGTCGCGCGCCCATTCGCCGATATGGGTACCGGTGAGGTAGCGGATGTTGTCGAAGTTGAAAGCGACCACTGCACCGAGGCCGGCATGGCGGATCGCCTCCTGCGCCCGTCCGAGGCGCTGCTTGAGCAGGCGGTCGTAATCGATCCCCTTCTCCCAGTCCTTGGCCATCGTGCCCCAGGACGCGCTCGCTCGTGGACGATTGTATTTCATGGCAATGCTCTCGCAGTTCGGCGCCGTCGATCGCCTGCACGCCGGCCCTATGACGTAGCCTTTCGGTTGGGAAACACCTGTGGCCGCATTTTCGGATGGCACGCCATCATTTTCGGCGCATACGCGGTCTCGGCCCCCAGTTCCTCGGCCGCATGCCAAGCCCAGCGCGGATCGTACATGGCGCCGCGAGCGAGAACGACGAAATCGGCGCGACCGGACGCGATGATGTCCTCGGCCTGCTTGGCGCCGGTGATCAGCCCGACCGACATCGTGGTCATTCCAGTCTCCTTGCGTACTCTTTCGCCGAACTGAACCTGGTAGCCGGGCGCGAGCGGAATCTTCTGCCGCGGGTCGAGTGCCGCCGGTCGAGACGTCCATGTAGTCGCAGCCAGCCGCCTTGAGCTCGCGCGCGAGCACCACCGTCTCCTCCGGAGTCCAGCCGCCGTCCACCCAGTCGGTGGCCGACACCCGGATGCCGACCGGCTTTTCGGCGGGAAACACCGCTCGCACGGCGGCGAAGACCTCGAGCGGAAAACGAATGCGGTTCTGGGTGCTCCCGCCGTATTCGTCGGTGCGCTGATTCGACAGCGGGGACATGAACTGGTGCAACAGATAGCCGTGACCGCCGTGCAGCTCGATCAGATCGTAGCCGATCCGCTCGACGCGCCGCGCGGAAGTGGCGAACTCGCCGATCAGCCGGCGGATGTCGTCCTTGGTCAGCGCGTGCGGAACCGACCAGCCCTGATCGTAAGGCAGCGCGGACGGCGCTTCGGTCTGCCATGCGCTCTCCTCGGCCGTCAGCGGCTTGCCGCCGGCGGCGGGGACCTGTGTCGACCCCTTGCGGCCGGCGTGCGCGAGCTGCACCCCGAGCTTGGCGACACCGTACGTGCGGCAGAAATCGTGCACGCGTTTGAGCGCCGCCTCGTTGGCATCCGACCACATACCGGCACATTTGTGGCTGATACGCCCGATCGGATTGACGTTGGTCATCTCGGTCATCACCAGCCCGGCGGCCCCGAGGGAGAAGCTGCCCAGATGCATCAAATGCCAATCGTTTGCCGATCCGTCGTTGGAGTTGTACTGGCACATGGGCGAGACCACGATGCGGTTGGCCAAGGTCAGTCCACGCATCGTGATCGGCGAAAAGAGAGCACTACTCATCCATCGACTCCTTATCTATTCTCTGGCGGGCCAGCTGTCCGACTTGGCCCTGACGGGAATGGTCTCCGACGACTGCGGCGCACTCGGAATTCCTGGCGGACGAGACACTGCGGTGGGCGCCTGCATCGCTAGACGAGGCCGCTGGCACGGGCCTGCTCACGCGCCATCACCGCCCAATCGCAGCCGCCGTCGCCGTGTGCAACGGCGCCGATCAGTCGGTCGCGCCAGATATTGCCACTCGGCAGCGGGACCCCGGCAGCTTCGCCGGCAGCGAGTGCCAGATTGGCGTCCTTGAGTTCCAAGACCGCCATCTGGCCGACCTTGTCGTACGCCTGTTCCACGATGATCTTCCCGTACACCTTGTAGGCCGGCGCCGCGAACAGCCCGTCGGTCATCACGTCGTAGAAGACCTGCGAAGCAACCCCGTATTTGCGCACCAGCGAAAATCCTTCGCCCATGGCCTCGATGGCGCATCCGAGCACGAAGTTGTTGGCGATCTTGATTGCAGTCGCTGCCGCAGGCTCCGGGCCGGCCTCGAAGACCCGCCGGGCGAGCGCGTCGAACAGCGAGCGACAGCCTGCCACACTCTGCGCCGGACCTCCGACGACGATCCCGGCCTGGCCGGAACTGACTGCCTCGGGCCGCCCCAGCATCGGCGAGGCGATCATGATCTGCCCGGCCCCAGTGTGCAGCGCGTTGAGTTTTCCAATGACGGCAACGCCGTGGGTGCCTGCACAGATGTGAATTGCGCCCTTCGGCAGCGATTGCAGCAGTCCATCCTTCTGGACGGCGACGTCTTCGAGCGCCGCATCATCAGCCAACATCGTGAACACGGCTTCGCCGTAGCACGCCGCATCCGCAATCGAATCAACGACCTTCGCACCGACGTCGGTGAGTGCCCTCGCCTTCTCGCGCGTGCGATTGTAGACGGCGACATCGTGCCCGGCGCCGCAAATGCGACGAGCCATGGCCTGGCCCATGCGCCCGACCCCGATGAATCCCACCTTCATGACTCCTCCCATCAGGTTCAGACGAGTTGGCCACGCACCCACTCGAGCTCGCGACACACATAGTCCACGATGTCGCCGGTCTTCAGATGATCGGGCAGCACATCCCAGGTATAGGTCTCGATCTCGAGCTGCCGCGACAGCGGCTTGGATTTGTGGAAGCGGAGCGCATCCTCGATCGCAAACCGGGTCGTACGAAACGGCCCGAGCTCATCGAGAAATACCGGAACGTGAAAGTGGGTGCGCCATTCCCGCGGACCGGGATTCCTCTTCCACGCGATGAACGCATCCTCGAGATTGAGAAATCTGGTCAGCTTTCCATCCTTCTTCTCGACCGTCTGGGTGAGATAGATCGTGTCGGCATAGCGCTCGAGCATGTCCACCGACTCCTGCGTGACCTGCGGGACGTGCAGAGCGGCGGCTTCCTGCAGCTTGAAAATCGGGATGCCGGCATCGACCAGCTTCTGCAACGAATTGGTGATGTTCTCGTATTCGACCGCCTGGTGACAGATGTCGAATACGACGCCCAGATGCTTGCGCAAGGCAACATGCGCCTCCGAGATCGGAATCCTGACCATCCCGGCAAGCGTGGCGGCTGCCTCGCCCGAGTAGAGATGCTCGGTGAAATATTTCACGGTCTCGTCGGTGGTCTCGAGGAAGCAGAAGGGCTCGGGCTCGAGCGCAAGCGTGACCGTGCGTCCAGTCCGGGCATCGATCTCGACGAGATGGGCCACGGTCCGCAGCACGTGCTCGGTGTAGCTAGTGACGACATCTCCTCCGGTGACACGCGGCTTGAAACCGAGCGGCGCGCTCTGGATCGAAGGCGAGACGTCCTCGGGCGTCACGTCCGCCAGGACGTCGGCCACGTTCATAGTGTACCGGGTGCGCTCCTCCGAGCGCCAATCCGGCTCGTAGACCTGCTCCTTGACCTTGGTTCCCTTGAATGCCCCGTAGGGAAACGCGTTGACGGTGTACAGGTACATGTCATTGTCGCGCAAGAACCCCCTGAGCTTGTCGCGCTCGGCTGGGCTGCCCGCGAGCGTCCGTGCAGATTCCGCCGATAGGCGCAGCGAAACACCGAAGCGGCGGCCGGGCGCAATACGCGCCTTCACCTTCGGAACGTAGGTGGTCAGGCTTGCCCACATCTGCGCCCAGTCGTCTCCCGGATGCACGAGCGTCGAATAAGTGAGATGGCCGAGACCGCTGCCGAGATCCATTTGAGCTTCCTTCTTGTCGTCGCTCCCTCGTCAAGCGACTCGTTCAACCCTGGCGGAGGACGCCGACCGGACGATTGCCTCGGTGACTGCGGCGCCGTGAATCATCTGATCGAACGGGATCGGATAGGCCGGACCGTCCTCCGCCGCCTGCGCGAACGCCTCCAAAGCGGCGCGTGCGACATCGAGCTCCGCGGCCTGCCAGACCTGTGCTTCGCCCTTCACCGGCTGAAACCTGCAGGTGCCGAACAGCCGCATGCGCCGTTCCTCCGAGCTCGCTCCGGCAACGTGCGTCACACCTTCGAGCCTCACCCAGCCCTTGGAGCCGAACACCTGGAAGCTGAAGCCGGGACCGGTCGCCGTCATGGTGCCAAGGTAACCCGACATACCGCCTTTCATGCGAAAGAGCACCGCGGTCGTGTCATCGGCATCGATTTGGACGATGCGCCTGAAGCTCTGGCAGAACACGTGATCGATTTCTCCGCACAGGTCGATCATGCCGTCGACGGCATGAACGCCCATGGGGGTCAGGCCGCCGCATGGCGTTTCGTCCCTGTGCGCACGCCAATGCGCGGGCGTAAGCATCAGGGCATTGGGGAAAGTCATCGTAGCCTCGACGTGCAGGATGGTGCCGAGGTGACCGGAGCGTACGCCCTCGCGCAGCTTGATCATCTCGGGGTGGAAGCGCCGATTGTAACCGAGCCCCAGGGTGACCCCGGCGGCGCGCGCCGCCGCAACCGCGTTCTCGGCTTCCTTCTTGGTGAGCGTAAACGGTTTTTCGCAGAAGACATGTTTCTTTGCTGCCGCCGCGGCCATCACCTGTGAGGCATGCATGGAATGAGGTGTGGCCAATACCACGGCATCGATCGCCGGGTCGGCGAGCAGCGCATCGTAGCTCGTAGCAAGTCGCACCCCCTTGCTCCCGGCGTAGGTCACGGTTTCGGGAGACACGGTGCGGGTCGCGCCGGCGACGAAGCGGATGACGTCGCTGCCCTCGCCCGCTTCTACCAGTGTCTTTCCCCACCAACCGAGCCCGACGATCGCAGCTTTGATCATGCTCCCCTCCCCCGCACGCTCATCCGTGCATCGCCACCACGACGCAGCAGATCGCCCAGAAAACCGGGTACTCGCAGCCGCCGATGTTCCACAGCCATTTTCCGTCTGCCACCCGGTATACCGCGATGGCGGCGACCGCGAGGTGGAGCGCCGCCACTGCGGCGACATAGGTGGTGAGGATCCCGAAGATCAGGCCTACCGCGAGCGCCACCTCTATGACGCAGGCGAGATACATCCACGCCGCCGGCGGCTTGAATTTGGCCGCGACAAAGAAACCCAGCGCGGCAGGCTCGAAGAACTTCGCGTAGATATGCGGAATGAAGAATACTCCACAGGCGATACGAAGGATGTTGAACCCGTCGAGCGGATCGAAATTCTGGTACAGGCTCGACATTGCCTGCCCCTCCTCTTGGTCTCAACCTCCGCCGCGTCGCCAGCGGGTCGCGCGAGTTCGACAATCTCATCTAAGGCGAGCTTCCCGACCCGGATCGAGCTGGGTCAATACCCGAAAGGGTGAAGAATGGCTATAGGACCTGCCCAGATGCGAGCGGCAGCGAGCAGAGATACGACATTCCCGTCACTTCATTGCGTGGACCGTTTTCGAGCGAGCCCCGTCCCGCGGTCTTGCGACGGCATGTTGCCCTCGCTTCACTCGGGCGCCAGTCCATTCATGCTCCTTTGGCAGTCCTCAGCTCAATGCTTGCAGCCAGACGACGATACAAATCGCGACGTTCCGCATGTTCATCGAGATTCCGGTCACGAAAAGGGAATGGATCGAGCGTATCGAACAATTGCAAGATTCCATCCACCTGCAATTCGATTGCGGTCGCCGGTTCCTTGTCTTCCGTCCGTTTGCGCGGATCGCTGCCTATCACCGGCATCAACCAGATTGAGCGACCTGTAGCAGCCCCCACGAAGCCCTTCGAGGTTCTGCAACCGGCATCCTATCCGGCGATCAGACGCCGTGCGAGTATCGCGGCAATGCCACGGCGATCCGGTCGGACAGAGCCACACATAGGCGGGATCGTTGACGTAGCGGTGAGCAGGCGGCCCCGTCATCACTTGCTGAATGCCAACGACGTTCGGGTCGCGCGGTCCTCGAGCAGCAGGTGCCGCGCAAGCGTCTCGGAATCCGCTGCTGCGGTTGGTTGGAGCCGCGGGACTTTGCGCGCGACGTGGATGGCTCAGGGGATTCGTCACCGCGCCTGCGTTGCGGCCGGGATTTCCGATGACGGCTTCGAGAGTCCGTCTACCGTCGCCTCCCTTGGCCAAATTTTCCAAGTCAAGAGCGAGTTCGATTTCGGACCAACTCGGAAGCCAGGGGACGCGCCAGCCTTCCGATTTCGGAGCAGATGCCGTCTCGGGACCGGCCGCTGACCTATCGGTCGCAGTTGCCACCTCGGGCGACGTGGATCTATCCCGGGTGCCCGCCTTGGACGCGGGCGGAATCTTTTCGTGCGGCGCCGTCAAGCCGGAAGCGGGTGTCTGCTCGGACTGCAGCGCTGGACCGGCGGCTGTCGTCCGTTCCTTAGGCGGCGAGCTGCCGTCGTCGGGTGGCGCACGTTGCGGCGCGACCGTATCGGCATTTCCGAGGATGATCGGCAAGCCGTCCTTCGTGCTGCCGATGACAACGACCTTGGAATTCGTCGATTGCGCCAACTGCAGCGTTGCCTCGATCCCCCGCCAGCGCAGATAGGAGTCCGCAATCCCTCCCTGCGTGACGATCTGCTGGAAATCACGTATTCCTTCCGCCTCGATTCTCTTGCGCTCCGACTCTCTTTTCTCGCGTTCCACACGGAACTTGTATTCCTCGGAAATATAGTACTGCTCGGTCTTGCGATTGATCGCGGTGACGACGAGCGCCGGCAACTCGATGCCGTACAGGAGGGTATCGTAGAGCGTGATCGTATCGCGCATCGCTACGCTGTATGACGTCTCGCCTTCGCGCTCCATCATCTTGTCGCCCAACCTCTCCACCACGCGTTCGCGGATCTTGTCCTGAATTTCCTGCCGCGCCGTGGAATAGACCTGTTCGGCAGTAAATTGCGCAATGACCTCGCGCATCTGACTTGCGATCCCGGGACCAAGCAACTTGATGTAGTTCGGGCCGACCACCTGGTGCAAGGTTGGGATCGAGTCACGCTTGAGACGATACCGGATATTGACTGTTGCCGTGAGGCTTACGCCGTCGCTGGAGATTGCGTTGTAGTTTTCCGTGAGAGATTGCACCCGCAAATCGTAGAGATAGACTTTGTCCCACGGCAAGACGATGTGGAAGCCCTCGTCCTTAAGCAGCCGAGGGTCGAGCACAGTGCCGCCGGCGAACCGCTTCCACAGGACCCCGATCTGGCCGCTGGGGACCGTCACGATCATGTACGGAAAGAGCACGAAGGCGATCAGCAGCAGGACCAACAGGAAGAGCGCCAGGTTCGGCAGGTGGCGCTCCACGAATTGCCACCACCTGCGTGGCGCCGAAATCGGGGTCAACGGCGGCCTCTCGTCACGGATGCGGGAATGCACGTTCATAGGCCGTTCTCCTATTGAATTCTACTGGACGAACCGGCCCTCGTCCATGCGCAACCTGCGCGCGGGCCGCTCCATCTCGTTGAGATAGCGGTCGTCGTGCGTGACGACCACCACCGTCGCCCCCGCATCGTTCAGCGCCGGCAACAGCTCGAAGTAGAACTTGCGGCGGTATTCCGGATCCTGATCTGCCGCCCATTCATCCAGCAACAAGATCGGGCGTTTCTCGAGCAGGCTCACGATCAGGGCAAGGCGTCTGCGCTGACCGCTCGACAGGTCAATGGTACGAAACTCGCCGTCGGCGAGGTGCGTCTTGTCCTCGAGGCGGAATTGCGTCAGCAGGCGATCCACCTCGCCGGGATCCGGATCGGCGATCCCATACAGTCGCTGGAACAGATGATAGTCCGCGAAGATCGCTGCAATCAATACGCGATAGGATTCGCGCGTATTGTCGCTGATGCGCACCCCGTCAAGCAGAATCTCACCGGAATCCGGCTCATATAGTCCCGCAAGCAACTTCAAGAACGTCGACTTGCCCGAACCATTGCCGCCTGTGATGAACACGAGGTCGCCGGCGTGCAGAGTGAAGTCGACGGGCCCGACCTTGAAGACGGCTTCGGAGCTCCTGTCGACATATCGGAACTCGATATTGCGCATCTCGATCTTGTCAAAGGGCTTGCTTGGCTGCGCGGCGGCCAGCCTCGCCGCCGCCGTCGCACGCAACCTAATCTCGAGTTGCTCGATGTTGTCGGCAGCGATATTGGCAGCGAACAACACGGGTATCGTCTGAACCAATCCGAAGCACACGCCGACGACGAACATCAGAGCCGTCGTCGTCTTCGTGATGGAGGTTCCGGTGGTGTCGCTCAAGGTCGGGACCACAAACACGATGGCACCCAGCAGCAGAAAGACCGAGCTCTGCGTGAATACCAGCCTTTTGAAGGTTTCGCTCTGAGTGCGTATCTTGATATTGGTCGCCGTGCCCGACACTTCGACGATGTCCGCATACAGATCGTCGCTACGTGCTCTATTGAGCCGCACCTCCTTGAAGCCGTCGAGCAGATCCATCAACCGATCGTACAGCCGATTCTCCCAGTCAGCCGCCTCACGCGTACCGGCCGCAAGCTGCCCACTCTTGGCGTGAAACAAAGCGGCTACCACGCCGATAATGATCGCACTCAGCACGAATGCCAGGAACGACAAATACGCGATGTACATCGCTACGAACAGGACGAGGACGGCACCCTGCCCGGCAAAAGCGAGCATCTGGCTCGCCTGCGTAAGTGCACCGGTCTCCTTGGTAATAGCAGCGACGATCTCAGAACGCCCTATTGCGTCCAGCGGAAGCAGCTCCGAGCGGCGCACCTGATCCATCAGGCGCAAGCGTACCCGATGGACGATCGCCTCGATCTCGACCGTCGAGGCAATCAGGATGTAGTGCTGGGCCTTGACGAAAAGGAGCAGGGCGATGACGAAGAGGCCTGCCGCCCAGAGACTGACGCTGCCCTCCCCGGCTGCTTGCGCACCCGCATTGACTGCGGCCAGGATCGCAGCGTTGCTGATGCCCCCGATGCCGGACATGAAGACCAGCCGAGGCATGGAGCCTTCCATTTCTCGGCGAACGAGCTGGAAGAATGTCATGAAGTTCGCTGCAATCCGACTACAACCACGATGCGCTCCGGCTCCATGGTAATGAAATATTTCGTTGATTTGAATATGGAATTAATGGCGAGGGTGCGGCGCAGGGCAACATCGGCAGACAACCGAAGTTGGCCGGAAACGCGCAGCAGGGACCTCGAAGAACGCACGGATGGAAAGGCCAATCGATCGAAGCCCGGAGTTGCGTCGAGCTACCGATCCTCAAAGGAATCTTCGTTCTCGACGACCCTTGATCAACCCTCTCACAACCGGTCCGATGTTGCAGCCGCCGCGTTGGCCGAGCCGCTGCGCGCCGAGGGCGTAGAAGAGGATTGAGGAGCGGCTGGCAACGCTGCCGACCGGCTGTTCCATTTCTCCTTTTGAACCTTGATGAAGTCTCGATAGTCCGGAGGATCGAAATCAAGGAGCGTGCCGCCGGAAGCGAAGTGCTGGATAAAAACCTTTCCAATTGCATATGTGGCGCCTGCGGACACCCCCGACATCGTAATCGTGCCAACGGCGGTTCCGATCGCAGGCACGCTCTTCAATGCGCTCGCAACACCCATCCCGCTGGTCGCAGGAATCATCGAGCCCATCAGGCTCGCAATGATCGATTTGCCCCGATTTGCGGAGAACGGAACGCCATAAATTTGGGAAAGGCGGCGCAACATCTGGAGTTGAACACCGCCCACTGCGGCCACGTCGAGAAAAGGCACGGGAAGAAGTCCAGCAGCGCCGGACCATAACGCGAAACGCTCCACCAATTTGGAAGCTGCCGCATCACGATTATCGTCGGTCGCCCCGGCCGCATCGGGTATCACCGATGCAGTCCCGATCGGATCCTTCTTCATGGTGGTTTCCGGGCCAGTCGATCCCGTCGCCATATTCGCAACCCTTTCGTTAGCCGTTCATCCCACACCATCGATCAGTAGTCGAGCCACCATCGTTGCGGCAGCGATGGTCAGCTCGTCGATATCTTGGCGCTCGCAACCCGCGGCAGTCGGCACGTACCCTTTGGATATGAGAGCTCGATTTAACCGCCGCACCCGCAGGCTGCCAGACCAAAATGTCTCTGAAAGTTGGGGCGGAAACCCGATCCTCGATGCAAAACGATCGCCTATGCCGCGCTTCCGACCGGGGTAATGCCTCGAAGCATGAGGCGAGGGAGGACTAACACAGGGATGCAGCCGGTGCCAAGTGCTTGGAAACAGATCTATTGAATAATTCGCCTACTTCTCGTGATCCGGCTCGAAGTCAGGTGACCGTCACGCTGCTGCGTCCAGTGGGAAGCGGCACTATTCATGTTCTTGGGATAATATATTGACAAGAGGGGTCGTATCGCGGCTGAGCAAGACCAAAGGCCCCACCGATGATCGAACCGAAGCGCACCGGGCCTATAGCTTACGCCGACATCTCGATCCCTTGCCGAACCACATTCATCGGAGGTCCCCGTGACCGGCCTCGTCTCTTTGTTGTCCACCATTTGGCGCCTTTCCATTCCCTATTTCCGGTCCGAGGACCGCTGGCCGGGGCGCATCCTGCTCGCTGCAGTGATCGCCACCGAGCTCAGCCTGGTCGGTGTCACGGTCCTGCTCAATGAGTGGTACAACCGATTCTACAATTCACTGCAGGATCGGAATTGGGATGCCTTCGTCACCCAGCTCATGTATTTCTGCGTGCTCGCAGCCGCCGCCACCGCGCTCCAGGTTTACCAGCTCTATCTGAACCAGTGGCTTCAAATCCGCTGGCGGCGCTGGATGACCAGGGCCTATCTCGACAATTGGCTGGAAGGTGCAACTCACTATCGTATGCAGCTGCTCGGCGATGCGGCGGACAATCCCGATCAACGCATTTCCGAAGACATCAAGATGTTCATCGAGCGCACGCTGGCCATCGGCGTCGGCCTGCTGGGTGCAATCGTGACGCTCGGGTCGTTCGTCGTGATACTGTGGACGCTCTCGGCATCTGCACCGTGGCAGTTGTTTGGCACGGCGATCGCCATTCCTGGCTACTTGGTGTGGGCAGCGCTCATTTATGCGATCATGGGTACCGCGCTCACCCATCTCATCGGCTGGCCGTTGGTCGCCCTGAATTTCGACCTACAGCGCTACGAGGCCGATTTCCGCTATAATCTGGTGCGGGTACGGGAAAATTCGGAGCAGATTGCATTGCTTCGCGGCGAGGAAGCCGAAACCGAGCGCCTGCTCGTACGTTTCGGCAAGGTCGTGACCACTTGGCATCGCATCATGACCAAGCAGAAATGGCTCACTTTTTTCACCACCGGCTATACGCGGTTCGCACTCGTCTTTCCGTTCATCGTCGTCAGCCCAGCCTATTTCGCGGGCACGATTCAGCTCGGCGGCTTGGTGCAGACCGCCGGCGCCTTCAACAGCGTCGAGACCGCGTTGTCATTCTTCATCAACGTCTACCGTGACCTCGCCGTATGGACCGCGGTGATTGCGCGCCTCGATGGATTCGATCGATCGATCGCCGTCGCGCGCGCTGCGGCCACTACGCCGCCGCGCGTTGACATCACCCAACACGCCACCAAAACGGGGCTGACGCTGAAAGGATTGTCGGTGCGACTCCCGACTGGCGCGCCGCTGGTCACCACCGAAGACCTGGTCATCGAGGCCGGCGAGCGCGCGCTCCTCACTGGACCGTCCGGTTGCGGAAAGTCGACCTTGTTCCGCGCGATCGCCGGCATCTGGCCGTTTGGCGCCGGGGCGATCCTCGTGCCGCGCGGCACCAAGCTGATGATGCTTCCGCAACGGCCGTATTTTCCCATCGGGAAACTCGAAGAAGCAGTAAGTTATCCGTCGGGTCGCGGCGCGTTTGCGCAATCGCGTGTGGTCGAGGTGCTCTCGGCCGTCGGGCTCCCAATGTTGGCTCGAAGGCTCTCGGAGGACGGACACTGGGACCGGACGCTGTCGCTTGGCGAGCAGCAGCGGCTGGCCATCGCCCGTGCCATCCTGCACTCGCCGGATTACTTGTTCCTGGACGAGGCCACCGCCTCGCTCGACGAGCCGGCAGAGGCCAAGCTCTATCAGCTCCTGCAGGAGCGGCTCCCGCAGGCAACCATCGTGTCGATCGGCCACCGTTCGACGTTATCCGCATTCCACGACCGCCATCTCTTCATGTTTCCCGAAGGCGATCGCCACGGCATTGGCGAAGCCGTACCAAAGCGGGACGCACAGTCAGCGGAATCTTGACGTCTGCAGCGCATGTAAGCGGTCGTTCACCTTCGCAGTGCTTGTGCTATCGATCCACCTGCCGAGTGTCGGGAGGGTTTGACACGCCTCCACGCTCACCGTCAAAGAGACTGCACACCGCACGATCTCGCCTTTCGATGATGTTGCGTGTCCGTTTCGACCGACCGTTCTGCTTGACGAGTTGATTGCGCATCCGCGATAAATCGGCCGACTTAAGATGAACACGTGATCCGCAGTCCGGGACGTTTCCGCGAATGGCACTTACGAACGGGTATTCGTGGTCGTCTGCCTCGAAACCGGGAGAGCAACAGGGTGAGGCCACACAGGAGAATAATCCTCTTCTCCTGTCCGATGCCCAGCTTGGAATTTGGTTTGCTCAATCGCTAGCGCCGTCGAGCCCGGCCTTCAATCTCGCCGAGTATCTGGAAATCTCGGGACCAATCGACGCGACGCTGTTCGAAGCGGCCCTGCGACAGGTCGTGAACGAGACCGAGGCGCTGCGTGTGCGCTTTGTAACTCACGCCGACGGTCCTCGACAGATTATTGGGCCCGCCCCTGATTGGTCGATGTCATTCATCGATGTCAGCGCGGCGACCGACCCACGGGCCGCCGCGGAACACTGGATGAGAGCCGACCTGGCAAAGCCGGTCGATCTCATGCAAGGTCCGTTCCTGACATATGCCTTGTTCGAGGCGGCACGAGACCGATTCTTTTGGTACTCGCGGTACCATCACATCATAATGGATGGATATAGCTTTGCACTCGTGGCGCAACGAGTTGCCGATGTCTACAGCGCCCTGGCAACCGCCGGCACTCCCGAGCCGAGCCCCGTCGGTGCCCTGGCCCTGCTCCTCGAAGACGATGCGGCCTACCGGGCTTCGAAGCGTTTCGAGCAGGATCGTCAATACTGGGTCGATTGTCTGGCTGGCCTGCCCGAGCCCGCGAGCCTGAGTGGCCATCCCTGGCTTGCATCCCCGGGTTTCATCCGTCACGTCAGCTCGCTGGCCGTTCCGATCATCGAGCAATTGACCTCGATCGCAGATCGTACCGGAGCGAGCCTGCCGCAGCTCATCACCGCAGCAGCAGCCATCTTCGTGCACCGGATGTCGGGTGCACAGGATGTGGTTCTCGATGTGCCCCTTACGGCTCGTATGACTCCGCTCGCGCGAACGACGCCGGGCATGTTGGCAAACGACTTGCCTGTGCGACTGGCCGTACGTCCTAGCATGACGGTCGCCGAATTGATCGCGGACACGACGCGACGGATGCGCCAGGTGTTCAGGCATCAGCGCTACGACGTGACCAATTTGCGGAGGGACCTGGGGCGAATCGATTCCGATCGGAGAGTGTTCGGCCCGACCGTCAATTTCATGCCTTTCGACTACGATTTGCGTTTCGATGGGCATCCCTCCATCGCGCACAATCTCACGAACGGCCCGGTCGAAGATCTGTCCATCGTGGTCTACGACCGGCTGGACAGTCGGGGGATCCGAACTCACTTCAATGCCAATCCGGCATTGTACAGTCCCGACAAGCTTGCCGATCTGCACCAGCGATTTCTCGGCCTCCTGGCTGCCGTTACCGATCCGGATCAGCAGATCGGCAGCCTGGACATTCTGTCGGCGGCGGAGCGGCGCACCATCCTGGTGGAGTGGAACGACACCGCGCGTGCGATCGCGCCGGCGACGCTGCCGCAGCTGTTCGCGGCGCAGGTGGCGCGCAGCCCGGCGGCGGTGGCGGTGGTGCACGAGGATCGCGCTCTGAGCTACCGCGAGCTCGATGCCCGCTCCAGCCGGCTGGCGCATCACCTGCGCGCGCTCGGGGTCGGCCCCGAGGCGGTGGTGGGGCTGTGCGTCGAGCGCTCGCCGGAGATGATCGTCGGGCTGCTCGGCATCCTCAAGGCCGGCGGCGCCTATCTGCCGCTCGACCCCGACTACCCGGCGGAGCGGCTGGCCTTCATGCTGGCGGATGCCGGGGCGGCGGTGCTGGTCACGCAGGCGGCGCTGCCGGCGCGGCTGCCCGCGCACGCCGCCGCAACCGTGCGGCTCGATGCCGACTGGCCCGCCATCGCGCGCCATCCCGAGCACGCCCCCGACCTCACCCTCGACCCCGCCAATCCCGCCTACGTCATCTACACGTCGGGCTCGACCGGGGCGCCAAAGGGCGTCGTGGTCACCCACCACAATGTGGTGCGGCTCGTCACCGGCACGAACTATGTCGAGTTGAGTGCCGATGACGTCGTCCTGCAGATGGCGCCGCTGTCGTTTGATGCCTCGACCTTCGAGATTTGGGGAGCGCTTCTCAACGGAGCCAGGCTCCTGGTCTATCCGGCGGAGTCGTTCGACCTGGCGACGCTCTCGCACCTGGTGGCGCGAGGCGGGGTGAGCGTGCTGTGGCTGACGGCTGCGCTGTTCCATCAGGTGGTGGACGAGGATGTTGCGGCGATTGCCGGTGTACGTCAGCTGTTGGCGGGCGGCGACGTGCTGTCGGCGGCGCATGTGCGGCGGACGCTGGCGGCGCAGGGCGATGGCCGCTTGATCAACGGGTATGGGCCGACCGAGGCGACGACGTTCAGTGCCTGCTTTGCTGCGAGCGACGCGAGCGTGTTGGAGGACAGTGTTCCGATCGGTCGTCCGATCGCGAACACGCGGGTGTACGTTCTCGACGGCTGGCTTCAGCCTGTTGCGGCGGGGGTTTGCGGGGAGCTTTACATCGCGGGTGCGGGCCTTGCGCGGGGCTATCTGGGGCGCAGCGGTCTGAGCGCGGAGCGCTTTGTTGCGGACCCGTTCGGTGGGTGCGGGAGCCGCATGTACCGCAGCGGGGACCTGGCGCGCTGGCGCGCCGACGGGGTTCTGGAGTTTCTGGGGCGATCGGATCAGCAGGTGAAGCTGCGCGGGTTCCGGATCGAGCCTGGCGAGATCGAGGCGGCGCTGGTTGGCGCAGGCGGGGTGGCGCAGGCTGCGGTGATCGCGCGCGAGGATGGGCCCGGTCACAAGCGTCTGGTGGCCTATGTGGTGGGCTCGGCCGCGGCGGCGGTTGATGTTGCGGGGTTGCGGGGTGCGGTGGCGGCGCGGCTGCCGGACTACATGGTTCCGAGTGCGTTTGTTGTTCTGGATCGTCTTCCGCTGACGGCGAACGGCAAGCTCGACCGTGGGCGGCTTCCGGCGCCCGAGGTTACGGTGGGGAGCGCGCATCGTGCGCCGCGCAGCCCGCAGGAGGAGGTTCTGTGCGGGCTGTTTGCCGAGGTTCTGGGGCTGGAGCGGGTCGGCATCGACGACGACTTCTTTGCGCTCGGGGGTCATTCGCTGCTGGCGACGCGTCTGATCAGCCGCATCCGCGCCAGCCTGGATGTGGAGATCGCCATCCGCGTGCTGTTCGAGGCGCCGACGGTGGAGGGTCTGGCGCGGCAGCTGGGTTCGGCGGCGCAAGGCGGTCGCCCGGCGTTGCGGGCGCGGGCGCGGCCGTCGGAGATCCCGCTGTCCTATGCGCAGCGCCGGCTGTGGTTCCTGGACCGGCTGGAGGGCGGCAGCGCGGGGCATCGCAGCGCGACCTACACCATCCCGCTGGCGGTGCGGCTCGAGGGGGACTTGGATTGTGCGGCGCTGGAAGCGGCGCTTTGCGACGTTGTGGATCGGCACGAGAGCCTGCGCACCATCTTCCCGGAGCGGCTGGGGGTTGCGCGCCAGCAGATCCTGGAGGGGGTGGCGGGGCGTGCGCGGCTGCTGCTCGAGGAGGTGAGCGAGGCGGGGCTTGCGGCGGCGCTGTCTGCGGCGGGGCGGCGCGGGTTTGATCTTGCGCGCGAGCCTCCGTTGCGGGTTCATCTGTTTGCGCTGGGGGCTGGGCAGCATGTTGTGCTGCTGGTGCTGCATCACATTGCCGGCGACGGCTGGTCGTTGGGTCCGCTGCTGCGCGACCTTTCGCGCGGTTATGCGGCGCGCTGCGCGGGCTTGGCGCCGCAGTATGCGGCGCTGCCGGTGCAATATGCCGACTATACGCTGTGGCAGCATGAGGTTCTGGGCACGGAGAGCGAGCCGGAGAGCGCGATTGCGCGCCAGCTTTCGTTCTGGACCTCGCAGCTTGCGGGGCTTCCGGATCAGCTCGATCTGCCGCTCGACCGGCCGCGGCCTGCGGTTGCGAGCCATTGCGGGGACGGCGTGCCGGTTTTGCTGTCTGCGGATCTGCACCGTGCGCTGCTGGGTCTGGGGCGCGAGAGCGGTGCCAGCCTGTTCATGGTGCTGCAGGGGCTGCTTGCGGGGTTGCTGACGCGGCTGGGAGCGGGCAGCGACATCCCGATCGGGAGCCCGATTGCGGGGCGCACCGACGCGGCGCTCGACGACCTGGTGGGTTTCTTCGTCAACACGCTGGTGCTGCGCACGGATACCTCTGGGGATCCGAGCCTGCGCCAGCTGATTGCGCGGGTTCGCGCCGGCAATCTTGCCGCCTACGGGCACCAGGAGCTTCCGTTCGAGCGGCTGGTGGAGGTGCTCAACCCGGCGCGCTCGCTGGCGCGCCATCCGCTGTTCCAGGTGATGCTGGCGATGCAGAGCACGGCGCCGGCCGGTCTGGAGCTTGCGGGGTTGCGCACGGCTGCGGAGCCTGTGGCGCTGGGCAGCGCCAAGTTCGACCTATCGCTGAGCCTGCTGGAGCAGCGCACGGCGCAGGGTGCGCCGGCGGGGATCGCGGGGGTGCTGGAATATGCCACCGACCTGTTCGAGCGCGCCAGCATGGAGGCGATGGCGGCGCGGCTGCAGCGTCTGGTGGCGGCGGCGGTGGCGGCCCCCGATCGTGCGCTCGGCAGCCTGGACATTCTGTCGGCGGCGGAGCGGCGCACCATCCTGGTGGAGTGGAACGACACCGCGCGTGCGATCGCGCCGGCGACGCTGCCGCAGCTGTTCGCGGCGCAGGTGGCGCGCAGCCCGGCGGCGGTGGCGGTGGTGCACGAGGATCGCGCTCTGAGCTACCGCGAGCTCGATGCCCGCTCCAGCCGGCTGGCGCATCACCTGCGCGCGCTCGGGGTCGGCCCCGAGGCGGTGGTGGGGCTGTGCGTCGAGCGCTCGCCGGAGATGATCGTCGGGCTGCTCGGCATCCTCAAGGCCGGCGGCGCCTATCTGCCGCTCGACCCCGACTACCCGGCGGAGCGGCTGGCCTTCATGCTGGCGGATGCCGGGGCGGCGGTGCTGGTCACGCAGGCGGCGCTGCCGGCGCGGCTGCCCGCGCACGCCGCCGCAACCGTGCGGCTCGATGCCGACTGGCCCGCCATCGCGCGCCATCCCGAGCACGCCCCCGACCTCACCCTCGACCCCGCCAATCCCGCCTACGTCATCTACACGTCGGGATCCACAGGCACGCCAAAGGGCGTCGCCGTGACGCATCAGAATGTCGTGCGGTTGCTCGGCTCAACCGATGAGCTGTTTCGCTTTGGCCAGGATGATGTCTGGACGCTGTTCCATTCGTTCGCCTTCGACTTTTCGGTCTGGGAGATTTGGGGAGCATTGCTGAAGGGGGGCCGCCTGATCGTGGTTCCTTTTTCGGTCAGTCGCTCACCCGTCGAATTCCTGCGGCTGATGAGGCGCGAAGGGGTGACCGTCCTCAATCAGACGCCATCTGCGTTTTATCAATTGATGCAGACGGACGCGGAGAGTCCGCAGACGGGAGCGCCCCTTGCGCTGCGCTATGTGATCTTTGGCGGGGAAGCACTGGAGCTCGATCGACTAGACGCTTGGTACCGGCATCACCCGGCGGGCACCCCTCACCTTATTAATATGTACGGCATCACGGAAACGACCGTGCATGTCACCCACCTCGCCGTCGATGGAACAACCACTGCCGCAAGTACACGCAATCTCATTGGACGGAGCATCCCCGATCTTCAAGTGTACGTTCTCGACGGCTGGCTTCAGCCTGTTGCGGCGGGGGTTTGCGGGGAGCTTTACATCGCGGGTGCGGGCCTTGCGCGGGGCTATCTGGGGCGCAGCGGTCTGAGCGCGGAGCGCTTTGTTGCGGACCCGTACGGGGCGTGCGGGAGCCGCATGTACCGCAGCGGGGACCTGGCGCGCTGGCGCGCCGACGGGGTTCTGGAGTTTCTGGGGCGATCGGATCAGCAGGTGAAGCTGCGCGGGTTCCGGATCGAGCCTGGCGAGATCGAGGCGGCGCTGGTTGGCGCAGGCGGGGTGGCGCAGGCTGCGGTGATCGCGCGCGAGGATGGGCCCGGTCACAAGCGTCTGGTGGCCTATGTGGTGGGCTCGGCCGCGGCGGCGGTTGATGTTGCGGGGTTGCGGGGTGCGGTGGCGGCGCGGCTGCCGGACTACATGGTTCCGAGTGCGTTTGTTGTTCTGGATCGTCTTCCGCTGACGGCGAACGGCAAGCTCGACCGTGGGCGGCTTCCGGCGCCCGAGGTTACGGTGGGGAGCGCGCATCGTGCGCCGCGCAGCCCGCAGGAGGAGGTTCTGTGCGGGCTGTTTGCCGAGGTTCTGGGGCTGGAGCGGGTCGGCATCGACGACGACTTCTTTGCGCTCGGGGGTCATTCGCTGCTGGCGACGCGTCTGATCAGCCGCATCCGCGCCAGCCTGGATGTGGAGATCGCCATCCGCGTGCTGTTCGAGGCGCCGACGGTGGAGGGTCTGGCGCGGCAGCTGGGTTCGGCGGCGCAAGGCGGTCGCCCGGCGTTGCGGGCGCGGGCGCGGCCGTCGGAGATCCCGCTGTCCTATGCGCAGCGCCGGCTGTGGTTCCTGGACCGGCTGGAGGGCGGCAGCGCGGGGCATCGCAGCGCGACCTACACCATCCCGCTGGCGGTGCGGCTCGAGGGGGACTTGGATTGTGCGGCGCTGGAAGCGGCGCTTTGCGACGTTGTGGATCGGCACGAGAGCCTGCGCACCATCTTCCCGGAGCGGCTGGGGGTTGCGCGCCAGCAGATCCTGGAGGGGGTGGCGGGGCGTGCGCGGCTGCTGCTCGAGGAGGTGAGCGAGGCGGGGCTTGCGGCGGCGCTGTCTGCGGCGGGGCGGCGCGGGTTTGATCTTGCGCACGAGCCTCCGTTGCGGGTTCATCTGTTTGCGCTGGGGGCTGGGCAGCATGTTGTGCTGCTGGTGCTGCATCACATTGCCGGCGACGGCTGGTCGTTGGGTCCGCTGCTGCGCGACCTTTCGCGCGGTTATGCGGCGCGCTGCGCGGGCTTGGCGCCGCAGTATGCGGCGCTGCCGGTGCAATATGCCGACTATACGCTGTGGCAGCATGAGGTTCTGGGCACGGAGAGCGAGCCGGAGAGCGCGATTGCGCGCCAGCTTTCGTTCTGGACCTCGCAGCTTGCGGGGCTTCCGGATCAGCTCGATCTGCCGCTCGACCGGCCGCGGCCTGCGGTTGCGAGCCATTGCGGGGACGGCGTGCCGGTTTTGCTGTCTGCGGATCTGCACCGTGCGCTGCTGGGTCTGGGGCGCGAGAGCGGTGCCAGCCTGTTCATGGTGCTGCAGGGGCTGCTTGCGGGGTTGCTGACGCGGCTGGGAGCGGGCAGCGACATCCCGATCGGGAGCCCGATTGCGGGGCGCACCGACGCGGCGCTCGACGACCTGGTGGGTTTCTTCGTCAACACGCTGGTGCTGCGCACGGATACCTCTGGGGATCCGAGCCTGCGCCAGCTGATTGCGCGGGTTCGCGCCGGCAATCTTGCCGCCTACGGGCACCAGGAGCTTCCGTTCGAGCGGCTGGTGGAGGTGCTCAACCCGGCGCGCTCGCTGGCGCGCCATCCGCTGTTCCAGGTGATGCTGGCGATGCAGAGCACGGCGCCGGCCGGTCTGGAGCTTGCGGGGTTGCGCACGGCTGCGGAGCCTGTGGCGCTGGGCAGCGCCAAGTTCGACCTATCGCTGAGCCTGCTGGAGCAGCGCACGGCGCAGGGTGCGCCGGCGGGGATCGCGGGGGTGCTGGAATATGCCACCGACCTGTTCGAGCGCGCCAGCATGGAGGCGATGGCGGCGCGGCTGCAGCGTCTGGTGGCGGCGGCGGTGGCGGCCCCCGATCGTGCGCTCGGCAGCCTGGACATTCTGTCGGCGGCGGAGCGGCGCACCATCCTGGTGGAGTGGAACGACACCGCGCGTGCGATCGCGCCGGCGACGCTGCCGCAGCTGTTCGCGGCGCAGGTGGCGCGCAGCCCGGCGGCGGTGGCGGTGGTGCACGAGGATCGCGCTCTGAGCTACCGCGAGCTCGATGCCCGCTCCAGCCGGCTGGCGCATCACCTGCGCGCGCTCGGGGTCGGCCCCGAGGCGGTGGTGGGGCTGTGCGTCGAGCGCTCGCCGGAGATGATCGTCGGGCTGCTCGGCATCCTCAAGGCCGGCGGCGCCTATCTGCCGCTCGACCCCGACTACCCGGCGGAGCGGCTGGCCTTCATGCTGGCGGATGCCGGGGCGGCGGTGCTGGTCACGCAGGCGGCGCTGCCGGCGCGGCTGCCCGCGCACGCCGCCGCAACCGTGCGGCTCGATGCCGACTGGCCCGCCATCGCGCGCCATCCCGAGCACGCCCCCGACCTCACCCTCGACCCCGCCAATCCCGCCTACGTCATCTACACGTCGGGATCCACAGGCACGCCAAAGGGCGTCGTGGTCACTCAAGGCGGCCTCATCAATCACATGACGTGGATGATGACCGATCATTCTGTTGATGAGGATGACGTAGTCTTGGGTCGAACCGGTATTGGATTCGATGCTGCAGGTTGGGAAGATCTGGCTGCCGCTCCTTTCAGGCGCTGCACTGTGTGTCTCGCCGCACAACTTGGCTCACGATCCAAGTCGGTTCTGAGAATTTTTTCAAACAGCAAGGTATTACGATCGCCCAGTTCGTTCCGTCGCTACTCGCCATAACACTTCCCTCGAACACGCCCGATGCTCGGGGCAACCTGAAACGGATCTTCTCGGGCGGGGAGTCGCTTGCTTCGGACGTGGCACTCGCCGCCGTCTCCGCCTGGAAAGTGCCCGTGGTCAATCTGTACGGGCCGACCGAGACCACAATTCAAGTTACGTCACACTTGGTGGATGAGGGCGACCTGTATCGTCCTTCTGTCCCGATCGGTCGTCCGATCGCGAACACGCGGGTGTACGTTCTCGACGGCTGGCTTCAGCCTGTTGCGGCGGGGGTTTGCGGGGAGCTTTACATCGCGGGTGCGGGCCTTGCGCGGGGCTATCTGGGGCGCAGCGGTCTGAGCGCGGAGCGCTTTGTTGCGGACCCGTTCGGTGGGTGCGGGAGCCGCATGTACCGCAGCGGGGACCTGGCGCGCTGGCGCGCCGACGGGGTTCTGGAATTTCTGGGGCGATCGGATCAGCAGGTGAAGCTGCGCGGGTTCCGGATCGAGCCCGGCGAGATCGAGGCGGCGCTGGTTGGCGCAGGCGGGGTGGCGCAGGCTGCGGTGATCGCGCGCGAGGATGGGCCCGGTCACAAGCGTCTGGTGGCCTATGTGGTGGGCTCGGCCGCGGCGGCGGTTGATGTTGCGGGGTTGCGGGGTGCGGTGGCGGCGCGGCTGCCGGACTACATGGTTCCGAGTGCGTTTGTTGTTCTGGATCGTCTTCCGCTGACGGCGAACGGCAAGCTCGACCGTGGGCGGCTTCCGGCGCCCGAGGTTACGGTGGGGAGCGCGCATCGTGCGCCGCGCAGCCCGCAGGAGGAGGTTCTGTGCGGGCTGTTTGCCGAGGTTCTGGGGCTGGAGCGGGTCGGCATCGACGACAACTTCTTTGCGCTCGGCGGCGACAGCATCATGTCGATCCAGCTGGTGAGCCGGGCGCGCACGGCGGGGCTGCTGATCACGCCGCGGGCGGTTTTCCAACACCAGAGCGTGGCGGCGCTGGCGCAGAGCGCCACGCTTTCCGATGCGCGGGCGGCGGCGGCGCCCGATCTCGCCACCGGCAGCCTGCCGGCCACCCCGATCATGCGCTGGCTGCTGGAGCAGGATGGACCGCTCGATCGCTTCAGCCAGGCCATGCTTTTGCAGGTCCCGACGGGGCTGCGGGAGGAGCATCTGATCGAGGCCCTGCAGGCGGTGCTCGATCATCACGATGCGTTGCGGCTGCGTCTTGTGTCGCCCTCGCCGCCGCCCAGCGCGGCCGCGCTCGCGATTGCGGCGGCGGGCACGATTGCAGCGCGGACCTGCCTGCGGCGCATCGACGTCTGCGGTTTGGGGGAGGAAGCGCTGCGGGCGGCGATCGGGCGGGCGGCGCGGGCGGCGGAGCTGCGGCTTGCGCCGTTGGCCGGGGTCATGGTGCAGGCGGTGTGGTTCGATGCCGGAGTGCGGGAGGCCGGGCGGCTGCTGCTGAGCATCCATCATCTGGCGGTTGATGGGGTGTCGTGGCGCATCCTGGTGCCGGACCTTGCGGCGGCGTGGGCGGCGATTGCGGAGGGACGTGCGCCGGCGCTGGCGGCGCGCGGCACCTCGTTTCGGCGCTGGGCGCACCAGCTTGCGGCGGCGGCACAGGATGCGGGGCGCGAGCGCGAGCTTGCGTTGTGGAGCGGCATGCTGGGGGCGCCTTCCTTGTCGCTGTTCGACGGGGAGCTCGACCGCGTGCGGGACGTTGCCGGCACGGCCGGGCATCTGACGCTGAGCTTGCCGGCTGCGATCACGGGAGCATTGCTGACGCGGGTGCCGGCGGCATTCCATGGCGGGATCAACGAGGTTCTGCTGACCGCCTTGGTGGTGGCGGTTGCGGACTGGTGCCGGCGGCGGGGTCGCGGTGGCGGCCCTGCGGTGCTGCTCGATCTCGAGGGCCACGGGCGCGAGGAGGTGTTCGGCGATGTCGACCTCTCGCGCACGGTGGGCTGGTTCACCAGCGTGTTCCCGGTGCGGCTGGATCCCGGAGCACTCGATCTGGAGGAGGCGCTGGCGGGGGGAGCGGCGCTGGGGCGCGCGCTCAAGCTGATCAAGGAACAGCTGCGTGCGCTGCCGGATCATGGCCTGGGCTATGGGCTGCTGCGTTATCTCAATGCCGGCACCGCCCCGGTGCTGCGCGATCTGGCCGTTCCGCAAATGGGGTTCAACTATCTCGGGCGCTTTGCGGCCGGCGGCGATTGGTCTGGTGCCGGCGAGGCGGTGGGCGGCGGGGGTGATCCTGCCATGCCGCTGGCGCACGCGCTCGAGGTCAATGCGCTGACCCGTGATGATGGCGAGGGAGCGACGCTGACGGCGCGGTGGAGCTTTGCGCCGGCACTGGTCTCGGAAGCTGCGGTGCGTGATCTGGCGCAGAGCTGGTTCCGGGCTCTGGAAGCGCTGGTGCGGCATGTCGAGCAACCCGGGGCCGGCGGCCGCAGTCCCTGCGATCTGCCGCTGGCGGGGCTGTCGCAAGGCGAGATCGAGCTGCTGGAGCGACGCTACCAGCCGATCGAGGACGTGCTGCCGCTGTCGCCGCTGCAGGAGGGCCTGCTGTTCCACGCGCTGTATGATGGGCGCGGGCCGGATGTCTACACGGTGCAGCTGGTGCTGGCATTGGCCGGACCGCTTCACGGCGCGACCTTGCAGGCGGCGCTGGAGGCTCTGTTGCAGCGCCATGCCAGCCTGCGGGCCTGCTTCGCGCACGAGCAGCTCGAGCACCCGGTGGCGGTGATCGTGCCGCGGGCCGAGGCGCTCTTGCGCAGCATCGATCTGTCGCTGCTGGATGACGCGGTGCGCGAGGAGCGTCTGGCGCGGATCCTGCGCGAGGACCGCGCCGAGCGCTTTGACCTTGCGGCTGCGCCCCTCATCCGGTTTGCCGTGATCCGGCTTTCGGCGGAGGACCACCGGCTGGTCATCACCAACCATCACATTCTGATGGATGGCTGGTCGATGCCGGTGCTGGTGCAGGAGCTGCTGACGCTTTATGCCCGGGGTGGCGACCCTGGCACCCTGCCGCGGGTGACGCCTTACCGCGACTATCTGGCCTGGCTTGCGGGGCAGGACCGCGTGGCGGCGCGCGCGGCCTGGCGCGATGCGTTGGCCGGGTTGGAAGGGGGTACGCATTTGGCGCCTCCCGCTCGCGGCCGGGTGGCGGTGGCGCCGGAACGGATCACGCTGGCGTTGAGTGCGCCTCTGAGCGCGGCGCTGATCCGGCAAGCGCGGTTGGCGGGGCTGACGCTCAACACGCTGATCCAGGGCGCGTGGGCGATCCTGTTGGGTCGTCTGAGCGGTCGCGCGGATGTGGTGTTCGGGGTGACGGTGGCGGGGCGGCCGCCGGAGATCCCCGGCATCGAGCGCATGATCGGGCTGTTCATCAACACGCTGCCGCTTCGTCTGCGGTTGCCGCCGTCGCTGTCGCTGATTGCGCTGTTGCGGGAGTTGCAGGAGCGCCAGTCGCAGCTGATGGCGCACCAGCATCTCGGGCTTGCCGAGATCCAGGGTCTGGCGGGCGTGGGCGAGCTGTTCGACACCCTGGTGGTGTTCGAGAACTATCCGGTTGAGCGTGGAAGGCTCGAAACGGCGGCTGGCGATCTGCGGTTGAGCGCGATCGAGGGGCACGACGGGGCGCACTATCCGCTCAATCTGGCGGTCATCCCGGGCGAGCGGCTCACGCTGCGGCTCGATTATCGACCGGACCTGTTCGAGCGCGCCAGCATGGAGGCGATGGCGGCGCGGCTGCAGCGTCTGGTGGCGGCGGCGGTGGCGGCCCCCGATCGTGCGCTCGGCAGCCTGGACATTCTGTCGGCGGCGGAGCGGCGCACCATCCTGGTGGAGTGGAACGACACCGCGCGTGCGATCGCGCCGGCGACGCTGCCGCAGCTGTTCGCGGCGCAGGTGGCGCGCAGCCCGGCGGCGGTGGCGGTGGTGCACGAGGATCGCGCTCTGAGCTACCGCGAGCTCGATGCCCGCTCCAGCCGGCTGGCGCATCACCTGCGCGCGCTCGGGGTCGGCCCCGAGGCGGTGGTGGGGCTGTGCGTCGAGCGCTCGCCGGAGATGATCGTCGGGCTGCTCGGCATCCTCAAGGCCGGCGGCGCCTATCTGCCGCTCGACCCCGACTACCCGGCGGAGCGGCTGGCCTTCATGCTGGCGGATGCCGGGGCGGCGGTGCTGGTCACGCAGGCGGCGCTGCCGGCGCGGCTGCCCGCGCACGCCGCCGCAACCGTGCGGCTCGATGCCGACTGGCCCGCCATCGCGCGCCATCCCGAGCACGCCCCCGACCTCACCCTCGACCCGCACAATCATCGCCTACGTCATCTACACGTCGGGATCCACAGGCACGCCAAAGGGCGTCGTGGTCACCCACCACGGCATCCCCATCCTCGCGGCCGTCCCAGATCGAGCTACTTCGAGTTCACGTCCGAAGCGCGTGTCCTGCAGTTCGCTTCGCTCAGCTTTGATGGTGACCTTCGGTCTGGGAAGCTTGCTCGGCAGGCTCTGGCCGCTGGCGCTGCGCTCGTGCTGACCGGGAACGTGCGCGACGGCGATGGATTGGCGGGACTTGTGCTCGAGCACGACGTCACCCATGCGACGTTGCCTCCGGCGCTGCTGGCGGACTGCCGGTGTACGTCAGCGGACCTGCCGCTGGAGACGCTGGTCGTCGCCGGCGAGGCGTGTCCGCCGGAAGCTGGTGGCGCGCTGGTCGAAGGGCCGGCGAATGATCAATGGCTACGGCCCGACCGAGCACCACGGTCTGTGCCACCCTGAGCGCGCCGTTGAGCGGTGCGCTCGTTCCTCCGATCGGTCGTCCGATCGCGAACACGCGGGTGTACGTTCTCGACGGCTGGCTTCAGCCTGTTGCGGCGGGGGTTTGCGGGGAGCTTTACATCGCGGGTGCGGGCCTTGCGCGGGGCTATCTGGGGCGCCGCGGTCTGAGCGCGGAGCGCTTTGTTGCGGACCCGTATCGGTGGGTGCGGGAGCCGCATGTACCGCAGCGGGGACCTGGCGCGCTGGCGCGCCGACGGGGTTCTGGAGTTTCTGGGGCGATCGGATCAGCAGGTGAAGCTGCGCGGGTTCCGGATCGAGCCTGGCGAGATCGAGGCGGCGCTGGTTGGCGCAGGCGGGGTGGCGCAGGCTGCGGTGATCGCGCGCGAGGATGGGCCCGGTCACAAGCGTCTGGTGGCCTATGTGGTGGGCTCGGCCGCGGCGGCGGTGGATGTTGCGGGGTTGCGGGGTGCGGTGGCGGCGCGGCTGCCGGACTACATGGTTCCGAGTGCGTTTGTTGTTCTGGATCGTCTTCCGCTGACGGCGAACGGCAAGCTCGACCGTGGGCGGCTTCCGGCGCCCGAGGTTACGGTGGGGAGCGCGCATCGTGCGCCGCGCAGCCCGCAGGAGGAGGTTCTGTGCGGGCTGTTTGCCGAGGTTCTGGGGCTGGAGCGGGTCGGCATCGACGACGACTTCTTTGCGCTCGGGGGTCATTCGCTGCTGGCGACGCGTCTGATCAGCCGCATCCGCGCCAGCCTGGATGTGGAGATCGCCATCCGCGTGCTGTTCGAGGCGCCGACGGTGGAGGGTCTGGCGCGGCAGCTGGGTTCGGCGGCGCAAGGCGGTCGCCCGGCGTTGCGGGCGCGGGCGCGGCCGTCGGAGATCCCGCTGTCCTATGCGCAGCGCCGGCTGTGGTTCCTGGACCGGCTGGAGGGCGGCAGCGCGGGGCATCGCAGCGCGACCTACACCATCCCGCTGGCGGTGCGGCTCGAGGGGGACTTGGATTGTGCGGCGCTGGAAGCGGCGCTTTGCGACGTTGTGGATCGGCACGAGAGCCTGCGCACCATCTTCCCGGAGCGGCTGGGGGTTGCGCGCCAGCAGATCCTGGAGGGGGTGGCGGGGCGTGCGCGGCTGCTGCTCGAGGAGGTGAGCGAGGCGGGGCTTGCGGCGGCGCTGTCTGCGGCGGGGCGGCGCGGGTTTGATCTTGCGCGCGAGCCTCCGTTGCGGGTTCATCTGTTTGCGCTGGGGGCTGGGCAGCATGTTGTGCTGCTGGTGCTGCATCACATTGCCGGCGACGGCTGGTCGTTGGGTCCGCTGCTGCGCGACCTTTCGCGCGGTTATGCGGCGCGCTGCGCGGGCTTGGCGCCGCAGTATGCGGCGCTGCCGGTGCAATATGCCGACTATACGCTGTGGCAGCATGAGGTTCTGGGCACGGAGAGCGAGCCGGAGAGCGCGATTGCGCGCCAGCTTTCGTTCTGGACCTCGCAGCTTGCGGGGCTTCCGGATCAGCTCGATCTGCCGCTCGACCGGCCGCGGCCTGCGGTTGCGAGCCATTGCGGGGACGGCGTGCCGGTTTTGCTGTCTGCGGATCTGCACCGTGCGCTGCTGGGTCTGGGGCGCGAGAGCGGTGCCAGCCTGTTCATGGTGCTGCAGGGGCTGCTTGCGGGGTTGCTGACGCGGCTGGGAGCGGGCAGCGACATCCCGATCGGGAGCCCGATTGCGGGGCGCACCGACGCGGCGCTCGACGACCTGGTGGGTTTCTTCGTCAACACGCTGGTGCTGCGCACGGATACCTCTGGGGATCCGAGCCTGCGCCAGCTGATTGCGCGGGTTCGCGCCGGCAATCTTGCCGCCTACGGGCACCAGGAGCTTCCGTTCGAGCGGCTGGTGGAGGTGCTCAACCCGGCGCGCTCGCTGGCGCGCCATCCGCTGTTCCAGGTGATGCTGGCGATGCAGAGCACGGCGCCGGCCGGTCTGGAGCTTGCGGGGTTGCGCACGGCTGCGGAGCCTGTGGCGCTGGGCAGCGCCAAGTTCGACCTATCGCTGAGCCTGCTGGAGCAGCGCACGGCGCAGGGTGCGCCGGCGGGGATCGCGGGGGTGCTGGAATATGCCACCGACCTGTTCGAGCGCGCCAGCATGGAGGCGATGGCGGCGCGGCTGCAGCGTCTGGTGGCGGCGGCGGTGGCGGCCCCCGATCGTGCGCTCGGCAGCCTGGACATTCTGTCGGCGGCGGAGCGGCGCACCATCCTGGTGGAGTGGAACGACACCGCGCGTGCGATCGCGCCGGCGACGCTGCCGCAGCTGTTCGCGGCGCAGGTGGCGCGCAGCCCGGCGGCGGTGGCGGTGGTGCACGAGGATCGCGCTCTGAGCTACCGCGAGCTCGATGCCCGCTCCAGCCGGCTGGCGCATCACCTGCGCGCGCTCGGGGTCGGCCCCGAGGCGGTGGTGGGGCTGTGCGTCGAGCGCTCGCCGGAGATGATCGTCGGGCTGCTCGGCATCCTCAAGGCCGGCGGCGCCTATCTGCCGCTCGACCCCGACTACCCGGCGGAGCGGCTGGCCTTCATGCTGGCGGATGCCGGGGCGGCGGTGCTGGTCACGCAGGCGGCGCTGCCGGCGCGGCTGCCCGCGCACGCCGCCGCAACCGTGCGGCTCGATGCCGACTGGCCCGCCATCGCGCGCCATCCCGAGCACGCCCCCGACCTCACCCTCGACCCCGCCAATCCCGCCTACGTCATCTACACGTCGGGATCCACAGGCACGCCAAAGGGCGTCGTGGTCGATCACGCCTCGATTGCCAACTACATCGCATGGGGAATTCCAGCCTGCGGATTGAACGTTGGAATTGGAGCTCCAATCCTCAATTCATTGGCATTCGATGCAACGGTGACTGCACTTTTCCTGCCGTTGGCAACGGGCAAGCTCGTATTACTTCCGCCCGAACAAGCGCAACTGGAAATAATTGCAGACCGCTACGGAGGCTCTGGCGATTTCAGCCTTCTCAAGCTTACCCCTTCTCATCTCGACATCCTGAACCAATCCGGTCCCATCGAGCGCCTTTCCGGACTGACCCATTGCATCGTGGTCGGTGGTGAAAGCGTAAGTGGCGCACACCTCGCTCCCTGGCGACGACAGATACCGCAAACCAAGCTCATAATTCACTACGGCCCAACTGAAACGACGTGCGGCAGCACAACCTACGACCTTCGATCCGATGATCCCGATCAGGACATTATGCCGATCGGTCGTCCGATCGCGAACACGCGGGTGTACGTTCTCGACGGCTGGCTTCAGCCTGTTGCGGCGGGGGTTTGCGGGGAGCTTTACATCGCGGGTGCGGGCCTTGCGCGGGGCTATCTGGGGCGCAGCGGTCTGAGCGCGGAGCGCTTTGTTGCGGACCCGTTCGGTGGGTGCGGGAGCCGCATGTACCGCAGCGGGGACCTGGCGCGCTGGCGCGCCGACGGGGTTCTGGAGTTTCTGGGGCGATCGGATCAGCAGGTGAAGCTGCGCGGGTTCCGGATCGAGCCTGGCGAGATCGAGGCGGCGCTGGTTGGCGCAGGCGGGGTGGCGCAGGCTGCGGTGATCGCGCGCGAGGATGGGCCCGGTCACAAGCGTCTGGTGGCCTATGTGGTGGGCTCGGCCGCGGCGGCGGTTGATGTTGCGGGGTTGCGGGGTGCGGTGGCGGCGCGGCTGCCGGACTACATGGTTCCGAGTGCGTTTGTTGTTCTGGATCGTCTTCCGCTGACGGCGAACGGCAAGCTCGACCGTGGGCGGCTTCCGGCGCCCGAGGTTACGGTGGGGAGCGCGCATCGTGCGCCGCGCAGCCCGCAGGAGGAGGTTCTGTGCGGGCTGTTTGCCGAGGTTCTGGGGCTGGAGCGGGTCGGCATCGACGACGACTTCTTTGCGCTCGGGGGTCATTCGCTGCTGGCGACGCGTCTGATCAGCCGCATCCGCGCCAGCCTGGATGTGGAGATCGCCATCCGCGTGCTGTTCGAGGCGCCGACGGTGGAGGGTCTGGCGCGGCAGCTGGGTTCGGCGGCGCAAGGCGGTCGCCCGGCGTTGCGGGCGCGGGCGCGGCCGTCGGAGATCCCGCTGTCCTATGCGCAGCGCCGGCTGTGGTTCCTGGACCGGCTGGAGGGCGGCAGCGCGGGGCATCGCAGCGCGACCTACACCATCCCGCTGGCGGTGCGGCTCGAGGGGGACTTGGATTGTGCGGCGCTGGAAGCGGCGCTTTGCGACGTTGTGGATCGGCACGAGAGCCTGCGCACCATCTTCCCGGAGCGGCTGGGGGTTGCGCGCCAGCAGATCCTGGAAGGGGTGGCGGGGCGTGCGCGGCTGCTGCTCGAGGAGGTGAGCGAGGCGGGGCTTGCGGCGGCGCTGTCTGCGGCGGGGCGGCGCGGGTTTGATCTTGCGCACGAGCCTCCGTTGCGGGTTCATCTGTTTGCGCTGGGGGCTGGGCAGCATGTTGTGCTGCTGGTGCTGCATCACATTGCCGGCGACGGCTGGTCGTTGGGTCCGCTGCTGCGCGACCTTTCGCGCGGTTATGCGGCGCGCTGCGCGGGCTTGGCGCCGCAGTATGCGGCGCTGCCGGTGCAATATGCCGACTATACGCTGTGGCAGCATGAGGTTCTGGGCACGGAGAGCGAGCCGGAGAGCGCGATTGCGCGCCAGCTTTCGTTCTGGACCTCGCAGCTTGCGGGGCTTCCGGATCAGCTCGATCTGCCGCTCGACCGGCCGCGGCCTGCGGTTGCGAGCCATTGCGGGGACGGCGTGCCGGTTTTGCTGTCTGCGGATCTGCACCGTGCGCTGCTGGGTCTGGGGCGCGAGAGCGGTGCCAGCCTGTTCATGGTGCTGCAGGGGCTGCTTGCGGGGTTGCTGACGCGGCTGGGAGCGGGCAGCGACATCCCGATCGGGAGCCCGATTGCGGGGCGCACCGACGCGGCGCTCGACGACCTGGTGGGTTTCTTCGTCAACACGCTGGTGCTGCGCACGGATACCTCTGGGGATCCGAGCCTGCGCCAGCTGATTGCGCGGGTTCGCGCCGGCAATCTTGCCGCCTACGGGCACCAGGAGCTTCCGTTCGAGCGGCTGGTGGAGGTGCTCAACCCGGCGCGCTCGCTGGCGCGCCATCCGCTGTTCCAGGTGATGCTGGCGATGCAGAGCACGGCGCCGGCCGGTCTGGAGCTTGCGGGGTTGCGCACGGCTGCGGAGCCTGTGGCGCTGGGCAGCGCCAAGTTCGACCTATCGCTGAGCCTGCTGGAGCAGCGCACGGCGCAGGGTGCGCCGGCGGGGATCGCGGGGGTGCTGGAATATGCCACCGACCTGTTCGAGCGCGCCAGCATGGAGGCGATGGCGGCGCGGCTGCAGCGTCTGGTGGCGGCGGCGGTGGCGGCCCCCGATCGTGCGCTCGGCAGCCTGGACATTCTGTCGGCGGCGGAGCGGCGCACCATCCTGGTGGAGTGGAACGACACCGCGCGTGCGATCGCGCCGGCGACGCTGCCGCAGCTGTTCGCGGCGCAGGTGGCGCGCAGCCCGGCGGCGGTGGCGGTGGTGCACGAGGATCGCGCTCTGAGCTACCGCGAGCTCGATGCCCGCTCCAGCCGGCTGGCGCATCACCTGCGCGCGCTCGGGGTCGGCCCCGAGGCGGTGGTGGGGCTGTGCGTCGAGCGCTCGCCGGAGATGATCGTCGGGCTGCTCGGCATCCTCAAGGCCGGCGGCGCCTATCTGCCGCTCGACCCCGACTACCCGGCGGAGCGGCTGGCCTTCATGCTGGCGGATGCCGGGGCGGCGGTGCTGGTCACGCAGGCGGCGCTGCCGGCGCGGCTGCCCGCGCACGCCGCCGCAACCGTGCGGCTCGATGCCGACTGGCCCGCCATCGCGCGCCATCCCGAGCACGCCCCCGACCTCACCCTCGACCCCGCCAATCCCGCCTACGTCATCTACACGTCGGGATCCACAGGCACGCCAAAGGGCGTCGTGGTCACTCACCATGGCATCCCCAACCTCGCGGCCGCCCAGATCGAGCACTTCGACATCACGTCCGAAGCGCGTGTCCTGCAGTTCGCCTTCGCCGAGCTTCGACGCGGCGATCTGTGGGAGATTGCTAACCGGGGCTCTTGGCCGCTGGCGCTGCGCTCGTGCTGACCGGGAACGTGCGCGACGGCGATGGATTGGCGGGACTTGTGCTCGAGCACGACGTCACCCATGCGACGTTGCCTCCGGCGCTGCTGGCGGACTGGCCGGCGGACTGGTCGGCGGACCTGCCGCTGGAGACGCTGGTCGTCGCCGGCGAGGCGTGTCCCCCGGAAGTGGTGGCGCGCTGGTCGAAGGGCCGGCGAATGATCAATGCCTACGGCCCGACCGAGACCACGGTCTGTGCCACCCTGAGCGCGCCGTTGAGCGGTGCGCTCGTTCCTCCGATCGGTCGTCCGATCGCGAACACGCGGGTGTACGTTCTCGACGGCTGGCTTCAGCCTGTTGCGGCGGGGGTTTGCGGGGAGCTTTACATCGCGGGTGCGGGCCTTGCGCGGGGCTATCTGGGGCGCAGCGGTCTGAGCGCGGAGCGCTTTGTTGCGGACCCGTACGGGCCGTGCGGGAGCCGCATGTACCGCAGCGGGGACCTGGCGCGCTGGCGCGCCGACGGGGTTCTGGAGTTTCTGGGGCGATCGGATCAGCAGGTGAAGCTGCGCGGGTTCCGGATCGAGCCTGGCGAGATCGAGGCGGCGCTGGTTGGCGCAGGCGGGGTGGCGCAGGCTGCGGTGATCGCGCGCGAGGATGGGCCCGGTCACAAGCGTCTGGTGGCCTATGTGGTGGGCTCGGCCGCGGCGGCGGTTGATGTTGCGGGGTTGCGGGGTGCGGTGGCGGCGCGGCTGCCGGACTACATGGTTCCGAGTGCGTTTGTTGTTCTGGATCGTCTTCCGCTGACGGCGAACGGCAAGCTCGACCGTGGGCGGCTTCCGGCGCCCGAGGTTACGGTGGGGAGCGCGCATCGTGCGCCGCGCAGCCCGCAGGAGGAGGTTCTGTGCGGGCTGTTTGCCGAGGTTCTGGGGCTGGAGCGGGTCGGCATCGACGACGACTTCTTTGCGCTCGGGGGTCATTCGCTGCTGGCGACGCGTCTGATCAGCCGCATCCGCGCCAGCCTGGATGTGGAGATCGCCATCCGCGTGCTGTTCGAGGCGCCGACGGTGGAGGGTCTGGCGCGGCAGCTGGGTTCGGCGGCGCAAGGCGGTCGCCCGGCGTTGCGGGCGCGGGCGCGGCCGTCGGAGATCCCGCTGTCCTATGCGCAGCGCCGGCTGTGGTTCCTGGACCGGCTGGAGGGCGGCAGCGCGGGGCATCGCAGCGCGACCTACACCATCCCGCTGGCGGTGCGGCTCGAGGGGGACTTGGATTGTGCGGCGCTGGAAGCGGCGCTTTGCGACGTTGTGGATCGGCACGAGAGCCTGCGCACCATCTTCCCGGAGCGGCTGGGGGTTGCGCGCCAGCAGATCCTGGAAGGGGTGGCGGGGCGTGCGCGGCTGCTGCTCGAGGAGGTGAGCGAGGCGGGGCTTGCGGCGGCGCTGTCTGCGGCGGGGCGGCGCGGGTTTGATCTTGCGCACGAGCCTCCGTTGCGGGTTCATCTGTTTGCGCTGGGGGCTGGGCAGCATGTTGTGCTGCTGGTGCTGCATCACATTGCCGGCGACGGCTGGTCGTTGGGTCCGCTGCTGCGCGACCTTTCGCGCGGTTATGCGGCGCGCTGCGCGGGCTTGGCGCCACAGTATGCGGCGCTGCCGGTGCAATATGCCGACTATACGCTGTGGCAGCATGAGGTTCTGGGCACGGAGAGCGAGCCGGAGAGCGCGATTGCGCGCCAGCTTTCGTTCTGGACCTCGCAGCTTGCGGGGCTTCCGGATCAGCTCGATCTGCCGCTCGACCGGCCGCGGCCTGCGGTTGCGAGCCATTGCGGGGACGGCGTGCCGGTTTTGCTGTCTGCGGATCTGCACCGTGCGCTGCTGGGTCTGGGGCGCGAGAGCGGTGCCAGCCTGTTCATGGTGCTGCAGGGGCTGCTTGCGGGGTTGCTGACGCGGCTGGGAGCGGGCAGCGACATCCCGATCGGGAGCCCGATTGCGGGGCGCACCGACGCGGCGCTCGACGACCTGGTGGGTTTCTTCGTCAACACGCTGGTGCTGCGCACGGATACCTCTGGGGATCCGAGCCTGCGCCAGCTGATTGCGCGGGTTCGCGCCGGCAATCTTGCCGCCTACGGGCACCAGGAGCTTCCGTTCGAGCGGCTGGTGGAGGTGCTCAACCCGGCGCGCTCGCTGGCGCGCCATCCGCTGTTCCAGGTGATGCTGGCGATGCAGAGCACGGCGCCGGCCGGTCTGGAGCTTGCGGGGTTGCGCACGGCTGCGGAGCCTGTGGCGCTGGGCAGCGCCAAGTTCGACCTATCGCTGAGCCTGCTGGAGCAGCGCACGGCGCAGGGTGCGCCGGCGGGGATCGCGGGGGTGCTGGAATATGCCACCGACCTGTTCGAGCGCGCCAGCATGGAGGCGATGGCGGCGCGGCTGCAGCGTCTGGTGGCGGCGGCGGTGGCGGCCCCCGATCGTGCGCTCGGCAGCCTGGACATTCTGTCGGCGGCGGAGCGGCGCACCATCCTGGTGGAGTGGAACGACACCGCGCGTGCGATCGCGCCGGCGACGCTGCCGCAGCTGTTCGCGGCGCAGGTGGCGCGCAGCCCGGCGGCGGTGGCGGTGGTGCACGAGGATCGCGCTCTGAGCTACCGCGAGCTCGATGCCCGCTCCAGCCGGCTGGCGCATCACCTGCGCGCGCTCGGGGTCGGCCCCGAGGCGGTGGTGGGGCTGTGCGTCGAGCGCTCGCCGGAGATGATCGTCGGGCTGCTCGGCATCCTCAAGGCCGGCGGCGCCTATCTGCCGCTCGACCCCGACTACCCGGCGGAGCGGCTGGCCTTCATGCTGGCGGATGCCGGGGCGGCGGTGCTGGTCACGCAGGCGGCGCTGCCGGCGCGGCTGCCCGCGCACGCCGCCGCAACCGTGCGGCTCGATGCCGACTGGCCCGCCATCGCGCGCCATCCCGAGCACGCCCCCGACCTCACCCTCGACCCCGCCAATCCCGCCTACGTCATCTACACGTCGGGATCCACAGGCACGCCAAAGGGCGTCGTGGTCACTCACCATGGCATCCCCAACCTCGCGGCCGCCCAGATCGAGCACTTCGACATCACGTCCGAAGCGCGTGTCCTGCAGTTCGCTTCGCCGAGCTTCGACGCGGCGATCTCTGAGGTTGCAACCGTCTTGATATCGGGTGGTGCTCTCGTCATACCAGCGACGGTGCGCGACGGCGATGGATTGGCGGGACTTGTGCTCGAGCACGAC
>CAWIZJ010000059.1:0-59445 GCA_963840535.1 uncultured Alphaproteobacteria bacterium | reverse complement strand
CTAGCCAAGCGGACAGCCTTCCTGCACACTGGCGCCCAAGCAAGGGTGGGCCTGCCTGCGACAGCTTCCGGCGGGAAACCGGGCATTGGGGGAACAGGTGGGCGTGACCTTCGACTTGCTGATCAACGCGTTGATCGCGGGGATTCTGCTCGGCGGCTTCTATGCCGCCGTGACGATCGGAATATCGATCTCGTTCGGCATTCTCGACATCGTCAATATCGCGCATCCCGCCTTCATCATTCTAGGCTCCTACATCGCCTATATCGTCAACACGCGCCTCGGCATCGATCCGATTCTGATCAGCGTGGCCGTGTTGCCGGCGTTCTACCTCCTGGGAGCGGGCATCTACCAAGTCTACTACGAGTCGTTCGAGAAGCACGGACAGGAATCCCTGCGCGGCCTCTCCTTCTTCTTCGGCCTCCTGTTCGTCACCGAGGTGGTGCTGATCCTGGTGTTCGGCGTCGACTACCGCTACGTCGAGGCGTGGTACATCGGGCCGAGCTTTCGCATCGGAGTGATGGATTTTCCGCTGCGCATGCTGGTGCCGTGTCTCGTCGCTCTCGCTATGTTCGCCGCGTTGCAGCTCTACCTGTCGCGCACCTTTACCGGGCGCGCGATCGCGGCGGTGGCGCAGGATCAGCTCGCCCTCCAGCTCATGGCCGCCTCGCCGACCCGCATCAAGCGCATCGCATTCGGCATCTCGATCGCGACCGCCTCGATCGCCGGCGCGCTCCTGATCATCATTCAGCCGGTCGAGCCGTCGGTCGGCCGTGAATATATCGGCCGCGTGTTTGCGATCTGCGTGCTCGGCGGGCTCGGAAGCCTGCCCGGAACGGTGATAGGAGCCATGCTGCTCGGGATCATCGAAAGCTTCACCGCGACCTTCTACGGGCCGTCCTGGGCGCCTGCGGTGGCCTTCGGCGTCCTCCTCCTCACCCTCGCCTTCCGGCCGGCGGGTCTGCTCGGACGATAGGATCGGCGAACGTGCGGACAGGCGTCTTCCTGCTGATCTCGACTGCGGTGGCCGCGGCCGTGTTCCTCGGCGCTCGCCATGTCAACAACGACTACCTCTTCTTCGCCGGCTACACGGTGCTGCAGTTCATCGTGCTGGCGACCGCCTGGAACATTCTCGGCGGCTATACCGGCTACGTGAATTTCGGCTCGGCGGCATTCTTTGCGCTGGGCGCCTATTCGACCGTGTTCCTGCACAAGTTCTATCCGCTGCCGATCCCGGTGCTGATCGCGATCGGCGGCATCGTCTCCGCCATCGTCGGGTTCGGCATGGGCTATTTGACGCTGCGGCTGCGCGGTGCCTTCTTCGCCATCGCGACGCTCGCGCTCGCGGTCGTGCTGCAGACCCTCATCGTCAACTGGGACTATGTCGGCGGCGCGCGCGGCGCCTACATCATTCGCCCCAACGAAGTCGCCTGGGTCGGTCCCTACATCCACTACCTGTTCCTGCTGATGCTGGCGCTGGTGGTGATCGCGCTCACCACCGCGCGCGGCATCGAGCGCTCGCAGCTCGGCTACGGCTTCGCCACCATCCGCGACGACGAGCTGGCGGCGGAAGCCTCGGGCGTCCCGACGCTGCGCCTGAAGCTGATCGCCACCACGTTGTCGGGCGCCCTCATGGGCATGGCCGGGGCTCCCTTCCCCTACTACATCGGCTACCTGCAGCCGTCCTCCGCCTTCGGCCTCGAATACGCCGTCAACTCCATCGCCATGCCGATGATCGGCGGCACCACCAGCTGGGTCGGGCCGCTGATCGGCGCCATCCTGCTGGGATCGCTGCAGCAGATCGCCACCGTCACCATCTCCTCGGCGGTGAACCTTCTCATCGTCGGGCTGCTGCTGGTCGGCTTCGTCATCGTCGCCCCGAACGGCATCATCGGGCTGGTGCACGGGTGGACGCGCGGAAGGACCAGGTGATGGCCGCCCTGCTCGAGGTCGAGGGCCTGAGCAAACGCTTCGGCGGCTTCGTTGCGCTCGAAAGCATCGATCTTTCCGTCACCGACGGCGAGCGCGTCGGCCTCATCGGACCCAACGGCTCGGGCAAGTCGACGCTGGTCAATTGCATCTGCGGCACGCTCCACAACGAGACCGGCACGGTCCGCTTCGACGGCGAGCCGGTCGACGGCCTCCTCACCCACGAACGCACCCGTCGCGGCATGGCGCGCAGCTTCCAGCTTCCGCGGCCATGGGCGACGCTGACGGTCGCCGACAACCTGCGGGTACCGCTGCTCTACACCGTCAATGCACGGCCGGGGCATTCGCTGGCGCCGCCCGAGCTCGATGCGCGCTGCGCCGACCTCCTCACGCTGGTCGGGCTCGCCGAGAAGGCGGGGAACCATCCGCGCGACCTCACGCAGGTGGAGATGCGCAAGCTCGAGCTCGCCCGCGCGCTCGCGGCCGAGCCGAAGCTCCTGATCGCCGACGAATCCATGGCCGGGCTCTCGCAAACGGAGGTCGACGACATCGTCGCCCTCCTGATCCGGCTCAACGAGCGCGGCATCACGATCATCATGATCGAGCACATCATGCGCGCGGTGATGAAGTTCTCGCAGCGGCTGGTGGTGCTGGTTTCCGGCAGGAAGATCGCCGACGGCAAGCCGGACGCAGTCATTCGCGATCCCGAGGTGGAGAGGGCATATCTTGGCCAATAGCCTCACCATCGACAAGATCGACGCCGCCTACGGCGCGGTGCGCGTGCTCGAGGACGTCTCGCTCAACGTCAATGCCGGCGAGACCGTGGTGCTGCTGGGCACCAACGGCAACGGCAAGTCGACCCTGATGAAGTGCGTCATGGGGATCGTGCGCCCGCGCACCGGCCGCATCGTGGTCGAGATCGACGGCGAGAAGCACGACCTCGTGGGCCGCACCACCGAGCAGATCGTCGATCTCGGCATCGCGCTGGTGCCGGAAGGCCGGCGCCTGTTTCCCCGTCTCACCGTGGAGGAGAACCTGCTGCTCGGCGCCTTCCGGCGCAAGGCACGAGCGAGCCTGAAGACGAACCTCGATTTCTGCTTCGAGTGCTTCCCGCGGCTGGCCGAGCGCCGCGCCCAGCTCGCAGGCTCCATGAGCGGCGGCGAGCAGCAGATGCTGGCGCTGGGGCGCGCCCTGATGCTGGCGCCGCGCATCCTCCTGATCGACGAGCCCTCGGTGGGGCTTGCGCCGGTGCTGGTGAGCCGCACCATCGACAAGATCAAGGAGCTCAAGGACCGGTACAAGCTCACGGTGCTGATGGCGGAACAGAACTTCCCGCAGGCGCTGCGCATCGCCGACCGCGGCTACGTCATCGTGCACGGCCAGATCGCCTTCGAGGGCCGCTCGGCCGACGAGCTCAACAACAACGAACTGATCCGCAAGTTCTATCTGGGATTGTAGGAGGGGTTGAGCCCGTCGGGCGAAACCCATCAATTCCCACCATCGGCATAATGGGTTTCGCTTCGCTCAACCCATCCTACTTCGTGCCGCGTCGGCAGGCAGGCGCACGGTGAACACCGAGCCCTTGCCGGGCTCGCTCGCCACCGTCACGTCGCCGCCCATCATGCGCGCGAGCTTGCGGGTGATGGCGAGCCCCAGGCCGGTGCCGCCGAAGCGCTGCGCGGTCGTGGCCTCGGCCTGGCTGAACTCCTCGAACAGCCTCGCCTGCTGCTCCGCCGTCATGCCGATGCCGGTGTCGGAGACCGCGAACTTCGATCCAGTCATGTCCATTGCCAACCCGGCGCGCTTGCAGCGTGACCATCGCCCTGCTTGGTGAATTTGCAGGCGTTGCTCAGGAGGTTGAGCAGGATCTGCCGCAGCCGCATCGGGTCGACGGTGCATCGGCCGCAGCTCGCTCGTCGCACGCGACGACGAGCCGATTCCTGTTCTGCTCGGCGAGCTGGCGAGCGGTGCCCGACGACTTCGTCGATCAGCAGCACCAAGCTCGACCGTCTGCGGATTGAGTTCGAGTTTGCCCGCCTCGATCTTGGAGAGATCGAGCACCTGGTTGATGAGGCCGAGCAGGTGACGGGCCAGCGCCAAGCACGCGGTCGAGCGGCTCGATGCCCTGCTCGAGTGCCTCCGCGCCGCATCCGCATCAGCATCTCGGTGACGCCCGATGATGGCGTTGAGCGGGGTGCGCAGCTCGTGGCTCATGCTGGCCAGGAACTGCGACTTGTGCTGGCTCGCCATCTCGAGCTGGCGGCTCTTGTCCTGGATCTCGTCGAACAGCCGCACGTTCTCGATCGCGATCACGGCCTGATCGGCGAAGGTGGCCACTAACTCGATCTGCTTATCGGTGAAAGGTGCGACGGTCTTGCGCGCCAGTGCAAGCACGCCGATCGGATTTCCTTCACGCATCAAAGGGACACCAAGGAAGGTCCGGTATCCTGCCCTCTTTTGCTGTTCCAGGAATATGTATTCCGGGTCAGCCAGAACATCGACCAAATGAACTGTCTTTCCGTCGAGCAGGGCCCGTCCAACGACGCTGCCGCGTCCGGCCTTCATCGGTATCGCTCTAACGAATTCGAGCCAGTCCGCCGGGAAATTGTAGTTGGTGGCGTAATAGAAACCGTCGCCTACCGGCCGCGTAATTCCGCCCATGTCAGCATCGCACAATCGTGCTGCCGACTTGGTCAGCGTATCTAGTACCGTCTGCAGGTCGAACGTCGAGCGGCTGATGACCTTGAGCACGTCGGCGGTGGCGGTCTGCTGCTGCAGTGATTGGCGCAGCTCGTTGAGCAGGCGCGTGTTCTCGATGGCGATGACGGCCTGGTGCGCGAAGTTCGTGACCAACTCGATCTGCTTTTGGGTGAACGGCCGCACTTCCTGGCGGTAAATGCCGATCGCACCGATCAGGTCTCCCTCCTTGAGCATCGGCACATTGAGCAGGCTTCGCGCGCCCCCGAGCTCGGCGGTCGCGACCCGCAGCGGCTCGCGCTCGGCGTAGGTCTCTTCGGCCTGCGTATCCACAATGTGGATCGTCTGCTTTGTGAGGGCGACGCGACCCAGCCCGGTCGCGGGACCAGGCTGGATCGGTCCCCGATCGAGATACTCCGCATATGCCGGCGTCACGCCAAGCTTTGCGATGGCGCTGTAGGCATTGTCATCGTACCGGAACAGTATTCCGATCCTGGCCTCGCAGATTCGCGTCGCATTCTCCAACATGGTCTGAAACACGGGCTCCAGCTCGCCGGGCGAGCTGGAGATCACGCCCAACACCTGGGAAGTCGCGGTCTGTTGCTCCAACGCTTCGGACAGCTCGCGCGTGCGCGCCTGCACCTCCTCGAACAGCCGCGCGTTCTCGATCGCGATCACGGCCTGGTCGGCGAAGGTGGTGAGCAGCTCGATCTGTCTGGGCATGAACGGATCAACCGCAGCGCGGGTCAGGAAGAAGACGCCGATCGGGATCCCCTCGCGCAGCAGTGGGACGCCGAGCCCGGTGCGAAAGCCACCGAATTTCTGCGCGGCGAACATGGTGAATTCCGCATCGGTCAGAACGTCGGCGATATGAACCATTCTGCCTTCGAGCACGGCTCTCCCGCTGATCGACCCGCGATCGATCTGCAAGGAAAGGGCCTGCATGTATTCCCTGTAGTCGGGCTGGAAGCCGGAGAACGCCACGAATTGGAGACGGTCACCGTTCACACGCGCAATATTTCCCCGGTCGGCACGGCAAATTCGCGCCGCCGATCCGACCAGCGTCTCGAGCACGCTCTGCAGATCGAAGGCCGAGCGGCTGATGACATTGAGCATGTCGGCGGTGGCCGTCTGCTGCTCGAGCGATTCGCTCAATTCGCGCGTACGCGCCTGCACCTCGTCGAACAGCCGTGCGTTCTCGATCGCGATCACCGCCTGGTCGGCGAAGGTGGTGACCAGCTCGATCTGCTGTTGGGTGAACGGATCGACCGTCGTGCGGGTCAGGAAGAAAACGCCGATCGGGGTTCCCTCGCGCAGCAAGGGGACGCCGAGCCCGGTGCGAAAGCCTCCCCTTTTCTGAGCCTCGAACCAGGTGAATTCCGGATCGGCCAGGACGTCCGGGATGTGAACGGTTCGGCCTTCCAGCACCGTTCTCCCGGTGATCGACCCGCGATCGACGTTACTGAGCGGCAAAGCCTTCATGTAGTCCCGATAGTCGGGCTCGAAACCGGAGAACGCCACGAACCGGAAGCCGCCACCCCCGACGCGGGCGATGTTTCCCTTGTCCGCGCGACAAATCCGCGCCGCGGATTCGACCATCGTCTCGAGCACGTTCTGCAGGTCGAAGGCCGAACGGCTGATTGCCTTGAGCACCTCGGCGGTCGCCGCCTGCTGCTCGCGCGCCTCTGCGAGTTCGCGCTGAGCGCAGGCAAGTCGGCCTTCCAGATCAGCGTAGGAAACCGACGACATCAGTCGCTATCCGTACCGCCTCGCCCCTCTTCTAACGGCTCGTCGCGGTCAGGTCGAAATCTTACGCGACGCCCGGTACCGGCTCAATGGTACGTATTCGGGGCTGGTCGGAGCAACGTCCCTGCCGGCCTACTCTCTTGTGTCGACACCCTCGATCATGATGGTCTCGACCTCGCCGCCGCCGTTGCGCCGGAAGGCGGCGGCGCGGTCGTATTCCGGCGAGTTGAAACAGGCGACGCCCTGCTCGAAGGTGGGAAACTCGATCACCACGAAGCGGTGGAACTTGGCCGGCCCTTCCATGATTTGATAGCGCCCGCCCCGCGCCAGCACCCTGCCGCCGAAGCTGGCGATGATGCCGGGCACCAGATCGGTGTACTTCTTGTATTCGACCGGATCGTTGATCCTGGACCGCGCAACCCAATAGGCCGGCATGCCATGTCCCCCGAAGTTGCCTCGCCGCGACCGTTCAAGATCGCCTTGCCCGACCGGCGCTGGTCAAGCCCGGCCATGACATGACATAGAACAAGAAGAGGTGGTCGGATAGCTCAATGCAATCGCAGGGAGGGAGCCGCCGATGGCGCGCAAGCTGATCGACATTTCAGTGCCGCTGGAGAACGACGTCGCGGCCGATCCGCCGGGCTACGGGCCGAGCATCGACTACTTCACTCATCGGCAGACCGCGGCGGACCTCGCCAAGTTCTTTCCCGGGCTTGCCGAGCAGGACCTGCCCGATGGGGAAGGCTGGGCCATCGAATGGATCAGGCTCTCCACCCACAATACCACGCACCTCGATGCGCCCTGGCATTTCGCCTCGACCATGGACCGCGGCAGGCGTGCCATCACCATCGACGAGGTGCCGCTCGAGTGGTGCCTGGCGCCCGGGGTCAAGCTCGACTTCCGCCATTTCGCCGACGGCTATGTCGCGAGCGCGCGCGACGTCGAGACCGAGCTCGCGCGCATCGGCCACGAGCTCGAGCCGCTCGACATCGTTCTGGTCAACACCAGCGCCGGCGCCGCCTACGGCCGCCCCGACTATGTCGCCAAGGGCTGCGGCATGGGCCGCGAAGCCACCCTCTACCTGCTTGAGCGCGGTGTGCGCGTGACCGGCACCGACGGCTGGAGCTGGGACGCGCCGTTCGTCCACACCCGGGCGAAGTATCTCGCCACCGGCGACGCCGGCCTGATCTGGGAGGGTCACAAGGCCGGTCGCGAGATCGGCTATTGCCATATCGAGAAGCTGCACAATCTCGAAGCGCTGCCGGCGAACGGCTTCACGGTGAGCTGCTTCCCGGTCAAGGTACGCCGCGGCTCCGCCGGCTGGACGCGCGCAGTGGCGATCATCGAGTAGCTTGCCCGTAGGGACCGAAACGGAATGCAGGTCGGCCCTCGCCGGACCACCCGGCGGTCCCAAAGCACACCAACGCGTGTCCCAGATGGGCGAGGGATTCCGGGCCGCGGATACGAGCACGCGGCGCATATGCCGCGTCGCCGCGAGTTGACCCCGTCCGGGGCCACACCTAGCATCGCGCTCCAAACGATACCGGCACCCCTGAACGCGGATGAACCCAGAGAGGATCAAGCGTGGATAGACGAAAGTTCATTGCTGGCTCCGCGGCCGTCGCCGCAACGCTCGCCACCAAGTCAGCCACCGCACAAGAGGCTTATCCGTCGCGGCCGGTCACCTTCATCAATCCCTTCCCGCCCGGCGGCGCCGTGGACCTGGTCAGCCGTCCTTTCGCAGCCGCCCTCGAGCCGCTGCTGAAGCAACCCGTCGTGATCGAGACCAAGGCCGGTGCTGCCGGCGCGGTCGGTGCGCAATTCGCCGCCAATGCCAAGCCGGATGGCTACACGCTGCTCGCTCACCTTCCCTCGATTTCCGGCTTTGCGGCGGTAGACGCGTTGTTCGGGCGCACTCCCAAGTTTACCCGCGCCGATTTCATTCCGATCGCACGTCTCACCGAGGGCCCGCTGGTGCTGGTCGTCAACGACCAGCACCCCCACAGAACGTTGAAGGAGCTCGTTGACGACGCCAAGAAGAATCCCAACAATCTGATCTTCTCGTCGTCCGGACTCTACGGAGCACTGCATCTGCCGACGGCGCTGTTCATGCAGGCCGCCGGCATCCAGCTCAAGCATCTGCCAACCGCGGGCGGCGGACCAGCGCTGACGGCCATTCTCGGCAACAACTCGCAGATCCTGGTGACTTCGATCGCCGCGGCCAGCGCACAGATGAAGGCCGGAAAGCTGCGTGCGCTCGCCTGCTTCTCGCCCCAGCGCGCCGCGGCGACGCCGGATGTCCCGACACTGAAGGAACTCGGCTACAACGTCGAATTCTCGATCTGGGTCGGCCTGTTCGCTCCCAAGGGGACGCCGGAACCGGTGATCGCCAAACTGCGCGCGGAAACGAACAATGCAGCAGCAAGCGAGCAATTCAAGAAGGCGATTGCAAACATCGGCGATGTCGTCGCCTACCTCGATCAGCCCGAGTTCAAGGCGTTCTGGGACGCCGATGCTGCGCGCGTCGAATCGGCCGTGCAATCGATCGGCAAAGTTCAAGGCTGACGGGAGGCACAAGTGGATCGACGAAAATTCGTAATTGGCACCGCCGCCTCGGCTGCCGCCATATGGTCAGGGGATGCGCTCGCGCAGGAACCGTTTCCCTCGCGCGCCGTCACCATCATCAATGCATTCCCGCCGGGCGGCGCCAACGATCTCGTCACGCGGCCGATGGCCAGCGCGCTCGAAGCGGTGCTCAAGCAACCTGTCGTGGTCGAGACCAAGGCTGGCGCCGCCGGCGCAGTCGGTGCGCAAGTCGGCGCCAGCGCCAAGCCGGACGGCTACACGCTGCTCTCGCACAACAATGGACTTGCCGGTTACGCTGAAGTCGACAAGCTGTTTGGCCGGCAACCGAAGACGACCCGCGCCGACTTCGTTCCACTGGCCCGGTTGAGCGCCGATCCTGTTCTCCTGATGGTCAACGAACAGCAGCCCTACAAGACGCTCGAGGAATTCATCGCCGACGCCAAGAAGCGCCCCGAGCAGGTCGTCTACAGCTCCGGCGGCCTGTATGGCGCGAGCCACCTGCCGATGGCGATGTTGGAGAAGGCGGCAGGCTTGCCGAAGCTGCGGCATCTGCCGACTGCCGGCGGCGGACCGGCGATCACGGCTCTGCTCGGCAACAACGCCCAGGCGAGCACGCAGACGGTGCAAGCGACGCTCCAGCACGTCAAGGCCGGCAAATTGCGCCCGCTGGCATCGTTCGGCGCGCAGCGATCGAGGGCACTTCCCGACGTACCGACACTGAAGGAGCGCGGCTACGACCTCGTCTACTATCTATGGGTCGGCCTGTTCGTCCCCAAGGACACCCCCGCCGCGATCGTTTCGACCCTCAGTGGCGCCATCGAAAAGGCCGCCGCGAGCCCGCAGTTCGGCACCGCGATCGCCAATATCGGTCTCGAGCCGGGCTACCTTGCCGCGGCGGACTTTGCGAAATTCTGGGACGAGGACGCCAAGCGGTCCGACGATGCGGTGAAGTCCATCGGACGCGTCCAGGGATGACTCCCCTCCACGCCTCAGCGTGAGGAGAGGATTAAAGAGTTCTCATGAGCCTGATCTCGAAGCCATGATGCTCCGCGCCGATCACGTCGCCGGGGGCGCCTTCGTCGCCCTCGGTGCCGCGGTGTTCGCGATCAGCGGCGACCTACCGTTCGGCACGTTGTCGGCCCGGGTGCCGGCATGATGCCGAAGCTCATGGCCGCCCTGATGATGGCGTTCGCCGCCGTGCTCGTGGTCGGCGGCGGCGCCAGTCGGCCGCTCGCCGAGATCGACTGGAGCGACCGTGGTCACGCCGCGCTCGTCGTCCTGACCACGGCCATCGCTGTGCGGCTCTACCAGCCGCTCGGGTTCCTCATCACCATGGCGCTGCTGGTGTTCTCGCTTCTCGTTCTGGTCGAGCGTCGCAACCTCTTGCGCGCCGCCGCATACAGCGTCGCGCTCACCCTGTTCGCCTATTGGCTGTTCGGCAAGGCGCTGAAATCACCGCTCGAACGCGGACTGCTGTGGTTCTGACCCATTGGAAACGTTCGACAGCCTCCTGCTCGGCTTCTCCGTCGCGCTGCGGCCCGAAGTGCTGTGGTACGCCTTCCTCGGCTGCCTGGTCGGCACGCTGGTCGGGATGCTGCCGGGCGTCGGCCCGCTCGCCGGCATCAGCATCCTGCTGCCGCTGACCTTCGGGCTCGACGCGACCAAGGCGATCGTGATGCTGGCGGGCATCTACTACGGCTCGCAGTATGGCGGCTCCACCACATCGATCCTGCTGCGCATCCCGGGCGAAGCTGCCTCGGTGATGACCTGCATCGACGGCCACGCCATGGCCAGGAAGGGGCGCGCCGGCGCCGCACTCTGCATCGCCGCGGTCGGCTCGTTCATCGCCGGCACCTTCGGCGTCGTCGTGCTCACCCTGGTCGCGCCGCCGCTCGCCACCTTCGCCCTGCGTTTCGGACCGCCGGAATACACGGCACTGCTGGTGCTCGGTCTGATCTTCCTGGCCTACATGTCCACCACCTCGCTCATTCGCACGTTGCTGATGGCATCGTTCGGGCTGCTGCTGGGCACGATCGGCATCGACGTCATGACCGGCCACTTCCGCTTCAGCTTCGACATTCCCGAACTCGGCGACGGCATCGGCATCGTACCGGTGGCGGTCGGGCTGTTCGGGATCGGCGAGATTTTGGCGACGCCGAGCCGCCAAGCCGCGGGCGAGGTCGTGCGCCCGAAGCTGCGCGAGCTGTGGCCGTCGCGGCGGGAATGGCGCGCTTCGGCCATGCCGATTGCCCGCGGATCAGTGCTCGGCTTTCTCGTCGGCATCATCCCGGGCTCGGCCCATATCATCTCGAGCTTCATCTCCTACGCACTGGAACGGCGCATCTCGAAGCACCCCGAGCAATTCGGCCAGGGCGCAGTCGCCGGCGTCGCCGGGCCGGAAGCAGCCAACAACGCCGCCTCGACCGGCGCATTCGTGCCGATGATGGCGCTCGGCATTCCGACCGGACCGGTCACCGCGGTGCTCATCGCCGCGCTTCTGATCCACGGGGTGCCGCCGGGGCCCACCCTCGTGAACGATCATCCCAACGTATTCTGGGGCTTCGTCGCCTCGATGTATGTCGGCAACCTCATGCTGCTCGCCCTCAACCTTCCGCTGGTCGGGCTGTTCGTGAACCTGTTGCGGGTTCCCTATGCTTATCTCTATCCATTGATCATCATGTTCTGCGTGATCGGCGTCTACGAGGTCAACCATTCCATGGTCGACGTCTGGATCATGCTGATCATGGGCGTGGTGGGCTACGGGCTGCGCAAGTTCGAGCTGGACCCGGCACCACTGGTGCTCGGCCTCGTCATCGCGCCGTTGCTCGAGATGTCGCTGCGCCAGTCGCTGATCATGTCGAACGGCAACTGGGCCATCTTCGCACAGCGTCCGATCGCCCTGACGCTGCTCGTGGTCAGCGTCGGGCTGTTGGCGCTCGCCGCGCTGTCGCTCCTGCGCAGCCGCAAGGATTGGCGCGCCAAGCTCGCCGAGGCGGAAGCTGCCGAGCATCATTGATTACGACGGGGGGTCGGAATTTCCCGACCGGACGCAGCTTCGCCGGCAGAACGGATTCCCCTTGGAGGCAAGAGGAACTATCCTCGTTGCGATTTATTGCGGAGCAGGCGCTTCAGATGATCGGACTGCCGCTCGGTAGATGCCGGGATTGCGGGGTTCCCGTCAGCCATTTCGCTCGTGCGTGCCCGAGTTGCCTCGCGCCCAACCTGCCCAATCAGGTGGCGGCCGCGGCGGCGTTGGCGCGGCGGTGGTGCTTCTCGGCGGCGTGATCATCCTCGGCGTGCAGGTCGTGCGCGGCGGCAGGGCGCCGTCGGACCCGGCACGGGTCGACGCCACGTCACCCGATCCGGCCACCGATACCTCGGGAGACTACGGCTGGATCGTAAAAGCGATGGCCGAGTGCGACGAGGAGGCCAAGCTGCAGACCGATACGATGCATTTCCTGATCGTGCCGGTGACCTCGACAGGACTGTCGTTGCCGGGCTGGTCGCCGAGCCCGATCACCGCGGTCGGCGAATCGATCCTGTTGCTGAATTCGAGCGACGCCCTGATCGGGCTGCGCAACCGGGCAATGGCGCTCTATCAGAAACCGCTGACCTTCGCGGTCTCTGATCCCGAGACCCAGACCACCTACAAATGGAAGCCGGCGATCGGCGTGACTGCGCTCAAGACGCGCGAGACCAGCTGGGGCAGCCTCAAGCTGGGTTTCGAGATTCCCGACCTTGCCAAGGAAATCGCATGGGGCCCCGCCATCCATCTCGGCAAGGGCACATGCTATTGGGTGAATCCGCTCGTTCGACCCTCCGCTCGCAGCCAATAGGACGTTGCGCGCAGCCCGCTACGCCCAGAGACGCTCCTTCTGAAGCCCCTTGTAGAGATTAGCGACGTATTCGCCATAGCCGTTGAACAGCAGCGTCGGCCGACGCTCGCTGGTTCCGATCAGCTCCTCGGTCTCCTGGCTCCAGCGCGGATGCGGCACCTGCGGATTGACGTTGGCCCAAAATCCATACTCGCCGCCCTGCAGCGATTCCCAGTAGCTCTTCGGTCTCTGATCCGTGAAGCTGAAGCGCACGATCGACTTGATGGACTTGAAGCCGTACTTCCACGGCACCGCGAGCCGCAAAGGCGCGCCCTGCTGCTTCGACACCGGCTTGCCGTAGGCGCCGGTCACGAGGAAGGCGAGCTCGTTGGTCGCCTCCGCGATCGTCAGCCCCTCCACGTAGGGCCAGGGATACCAGGTTTGCCGCTGACCCGGGGCGATCGACGGATCCTGGAACGTCTCCATGCGCACGTATCTCGCCGACGACAGCGGCCTGGCCAGCTCCACCAGCCTGGCGAAGGGAAAGCCGCCCCACGCGATCGCCATCGACCACGCCTCGACGCAACGGTGGCGGTAGAGCCGCTCCTCCAGCGGCATCTTGCGAATGAGATCGTCGATATCGACCTCCAGCGCCTTCTCCACCATGCCGTCGATCTTCACCGTCCACGGCCGCAGCTTGAGTGCCTGCGCCGCCTTGCCGATATTCTTGCTCGAGCCGAACTCGTAGAAATTGTTGTAGCTGAGGTTCACCTTCTCGTCGGTGATCGGGCGATCGAGCGTGTATGTCGCGTTGCGCTTGAGCGGATAGAGATCCTTGGTCGGGTCCGGCAGGTCGGCGATGCGCTGCGCGCGCGCACCGGCGGGCACGAGCGCCAGCGCAACCGCCCCGCTTGCCGCCAGGACATCGCGACGATTGAGAAACAGATGCTCGGGGGTGACGAGGCGCTCGGGGATTTCCCACCCGCGGCGGCGGATGACATGCATGACGGCGTCCTCCCGGATTCGAAACCAGCCTTCGATACGCCTGCCGCCGCGCGCGGGCAAGTCACGGGTGCGCCACCAACGTGTGATCTCCCTTAGTCCGTCGAACCCGCCGGGCCGGGCGCGAGGCCGCAGGCGCCAGCGGCGCGCGTCTCAGCCGGTTGACGGAGCATGCTCGATCATGCCCGCAGCCTTGATCACAAATGCACAGATGAACGCGGCTTCCTCGAGCTCCCCGAAGCGGCTGGAGGCGCCGGCGTGACCCGCGCTCAGGTCGATCTTGAGGAGCAGCAGACGGTCGTCGGTCTTGCGCTCGCGCAGGCGCGCGACCCACTTCGCCGGTTCCCAGTAGGCGACGCGCTGGTCGGCGAGCGCACCGCAGGCAAGGATGTGCGGATAGCGTTTGCGCTCCACGTTCTCGTAGGGACAATAGGATCGGATGAGGTCGAAAGCCGCCCTGCTCTCGATCGGATTTCCCCACTCGGGCCATTCGCCGGGCGTCAGCGGCAATCCGGCGTCGAGCAGGCGTGTTCAACACATCGACGAAGGGCTCACCGGCGACCACGGCGAGGAACAGATCCGGCGACATGTTGGCGGCGGCACCCACCAGGGTGCCGCCTGCCGACTCGCCCATGGCGATGATGCGGCCTCTCCCGGTGATGCCCTTCGTCACGAGATGCTCGGCCGCTGCAATGAAATCGGCGAACGTATTGCGCTTGCTCTCGCCCATTCCCTCGCGGTGCCAGCGCTGGCCCTTTTCGTTGCCGCCGCGAACGTGGGCCAGGGCGAAGATGAAGCCGCGATCCACGAGTGAAAGCCGCACCGTCGAAAAGTCCGTCTGCAGCCCGTCGCCGTAGCTGCCATAGCCATAAAGTACCAGTGGCGCGGAGCCGTCGAGCGGGGTTTTCCGATGGAAGAGAAGCGTGATCGGCACAGTGTCGCCATCCGCGCTCGGGGCGAGGAGCCGACGCGCGACGTAGTCGGACGAGTCGTGACCCGTGGGGATCTCTTGAACCTTCCGGAGCACCCGCGTGCGAGCCTCCATGTCGTAGTCGAACACCTGCCGGGGCGTCGTCATCGAGGAATAGATGAAGCGTATCGTATCGGTATCGAACTCGTATCCGTCCGCCAGCTCCAGGGCGTAGGCCTCTTCGGCAAAGGCGACGACGTGCTCGACGCCGTCGTGCCAGCGACGTACGACGATGCGGGGCAGGCCATCCTCCAGCTCGAGACGAACCAGGTGGCGCCGATAGGCCACCGTCTCGAGAATAAGGCGGCCCGGCCGGTGCGGAACGATCTCGCGCCAGCCAGCCATGTCCGGGGCCCGGACCGAGGTATCGCAAATCCGGAAGTCCTCGGCTCCACCGGAATTCGTGGTGATGATCAGCCGCTGGTCGTGGTGCTCGACGAAATATTGGTGACCTGCGCGGCGTGACGCGACGAGCTGCGGCGCAGACGCGGGTGCATCGGCATCGATGAGCCAGACCTCGCTGGTCTGGTGATCCTCCGCCGCGATCACGATGAAGGCACCGGACTGGGTCTTGCCGACATTCACGTCGAGTGCGGGGTCTCGCTCGCGATACACGACCACGTCCTCGGAGGCTGGCGTGCCGAGCGCGTGGCGGTAGACCAGCAGCGGCCGATGGTGGGCATCGAGCCGCGTGTAGAACAGCGTACGGCTGTCGTTCGCCCAGGCGAGCTGTCCGCTGGTGTTGCGGACGATGTCGGGGCGGTTCTTCCCGGTCGCAAGATCGCGTATCCGCACCGTATAGAGCTCGGAGCCCTTCACGTCGACGGCGTAGGCGAGCAACATGTGGTCGGGCGAATGGACCGCGGTTTCGAGCTCCCAGAACGGCTTGCTTTTCGCCTCGCGATCGCCGTCGAGCAGGACGGTCTCCTCGCCCCCGCCGCTGACGCATCGGCAGAGCTTGGGATATTCCGCTTCCGCGACGTAGCGGGCGTAGTAGCACCACGGGCCATCGGTCGTGGGGACCGAGCTGTCGTCCTCCCGGATGCGACCTTTCATCTCGGCGAGCAGAGCCTGCCGCAGGCCGGCGGTCCCGGCGAGCATCGTCTCGGTGTAGGAATTCTCGGCCTCGAGGTGCGCTCGAATATCGGCGTCGAGCTTCGACGGATCGTCCATCGCCTCTTGCCAATTCCGGGCCCGCAGCCACGCGAACTCGTCGACCAGATCGATTCCGTGGTGGCGGCTGGCAACTGGCCGCTTGGCGGCGAGCGGCGGCTGCACCGAACGCATCTAGGATTTCATGCGCGACCGGACGACAGGCGACCGACGCCGACAACGACGACGCGCGGGCGATCGGCGGAATCGCTTCGGCCGCTCCAGCTCGAGACAGTCGAGGTCAGGCGCTCGCAAGCGCCGGCTCCGTTTCCACGCTTCGATTACGATCGATATCGCGGCCGGCGCCGGAACCGGCTGCGGCGGCACGCACCGGCTGCGCCGGCGACCCGGCCCAGATGCTGTGCGCGGGGATGCTCTCGCCCTTCATCACCAGTGTCAGCGGCCGAATCTGCGCAAACTCGCCGATCTTGCTGTCGTAGAGGATGGTGGAACCGGACCCGATCGTAGCGCCGCGTCCAATCTCGATCCGTCCCACCTTCATGACCCGATCCTCGTAGAGATGAGTCTGCGGACAGCTGAACATGTTCAGCGCGACGTGATCGCCGATGGTGACGCAGTCGAACTCGGTGAGGTCGACGGAATTGATCCATGCGCCCTTGCCGACCTTGGTGCCGAGCGGCCTCAGCAGCCACGGGAGCAGCGGGGTGCCGCGGAAGTATTCGAGCAGCACCTTGCTGGCGAGCCCGCCGTAGAAGACGGCGACCGCCTCGGTCCGCATCGCCCACCACGACCACATCGGCTTCATGATCGGCTTGTAGACGCCCATCAATGTCCATTTGGCCAGCAGGACCAGCAAGTACATCAACAAGGAGGTCACGATGCCTGCGACCATGAAGAGCGCGAGTGCCTGCCCCCACCGCGCTTCGCCGAATGGCGTCGCAATCATGTCGGCGGCGATATAGGCCATCGTGATCATGGCGGCGGTCGGGAACGAGGTGTGCATGGCTTCGAAGACGGTGCGCCAGAGCCGCATGGCGCGGCTAGGCTCGTAGGTCCAATTGGCCGAGAGCGTAACCTTCTCGCGCGTCGGGAGGCTGATGGCCGGACTGCCGAACCAGGTCTCGCCGGCACGCACGTGCAGGGAGTCCGGAAGCCGCGACTTGATACCGATCAGGGCATCGTCCTCGATGACCGAGCCTTGCGCCACGACCGCGGAATTGCCGAAGAAGCAGCGATCGCCGGTCTTCATCCGCTCCAGCGTCATCCAGCCGCGATAGACGTCCTCGTCGCCGAACACCGCTTCGTCGCCGACGAAATTGTTCTCGCCCATCTCGATCAGAGGATAACGACCGGCGAAGCTCGCCGAGATCTCGGTGCCGCGACCGACCTTGGCGCCCATCAACCGATACCAGTTGCGCATGAAGACAGTGGCATAGAGCGAGTTCAGCGTCTCCAGGATCGTCTCGGTCGAGAGACCCACGATCCACTTGCGGAAATAGAAGCCGCTGAAAATCGAATAGCGGCCGGGCTCGATGCGCGGGAGCGCGATCCAGCGCACTGCCACGACGATCGCCATGGAGACGAGCACCAGCACGAACGCCGACGGCCAGGCGAAGACAGGCACCCATGCCCAGGGAATTTCGTAGTCGTTCTGGCTGAAGACGAAATTGTCGAGGTTGTAGAGCACGTAGAAGGCCGGGAACAGGGGCAGGAGGCCGACGACCATGCCGAAATTGTAGAAGAAGAAATATCCGACGATCTGAACGGCGCGCCGCAGGCGCCCGATCTCCGGATGTTCCGGCAGCGAATCCCTGTCGACCGTACCGATCACGCGCGCCGGCGAGCCGTCCCACCGCTCGTACGGCGAGATCGTCGTTCCTGCAGGAACGCCCGCCAGGTCGCCGATCTCGGCGCCGTCGCCGATGGCGACGTCGTGGCCGATGACGTATCCGTTTCCGATGTGGACATCCTCGCCGATCACGATTCGTCCGACGTGAACCTGGTTGCCGATGACCTCGACATTGGCGAGCTTGCCCTTGGCACCAAGGCTGCTTCGGGCGCCGATGGTGACGAGGTCGATCGCGCCTTCCTCGAACTCATGGATAATGGCGTCGCGTCCGATCCTGGCCCCGAGGCAGCGCAGGTAGATGCGCATCAGCGGCGAGCCCTGGAGGAACTTGTGCGTGGTCAGCTGCACCAGGCGCTGCATCAGCCAGAGGCGGAAATAATACACGCCCCAGAGCGGATAGACGCCCGGCTTGGTGCGGCCGATGACGAGCCATTTCAGCGCGATCACGACGATCTTCGCACCGAAGTTCAGCGTGACATAGACGCCGGAGAGAATCAGTATTTCCAGCAATAACGGAGTGCTGTCGCGTACGAGGAAGATCGAGGACAGAAGCAGTCCCATCCATTGCGCCGTGACGATCGCAATGATGAACGGCAGCGCCGCCGCCTGCGCCACCCCGCACAGGAAGCGCCGCCGCAGTGGCACCGGCTCGAACGAATTGTCCACCCGCTCGGGCGTGATGCTTGCGGCGCGCGCGTCGAGCGTCGCCCCCAGCTTGCGCAGGCTGCGTTCGGAATAGAGGTCGCGCAGCGAAGCGCCTGCGAGCGTCGGGACCTTCCTGACCTCCGAGACGAAACGGGCCGCGATCATGGAGTGTCCGCCGAGGTCGGTGAAGAAATCAGCGTCGAAGTCGATCACGGGCAGCCCGAACACCGATTTGGCGGCGGCCAGGAGATGGGCCTCCGTCACCGAGCTCGGCGCCTCCTGCACCCCCGCCTGCGCCTCGACGACCATCGGCAGCCTCGCCAGCCCCTTGCGATCGACCTTGCCGGAGGCGAGCCGCGGCAACTCCGCGTGCGTGCGCCAGATCGACGGAACCATGTAGGCGGGCAACTTGGCGGCCGAGCGAGCTCTTTGCCGCCTCCATGTCGAAGTCGGGCCCGGCCGTGACGACATGGGCGACCAGCATGTCGCCGGCCGCTGCATGCTGGTGCACGACGACGGCCGCCGTCTTGACCCCCGCCTCGTCGGCGATCAGCATCTCGATCTCGCCGAGCTCGATGCGGTAGCCGCGGATCTTCACCTGGTCGTCGATCCGGCCGTGGTAGACGAGACGGCCCCGAGCGTCGATGCTCACGGCATCGCCGGTCCGGTACAACACCACATCCAATCCCCCGCCCGTCCTGAACGGGTTGACGATGAACTTGCGGCTCGTCAGCTCGGGCAGGTTGATATATCCGCGCGCCACGCCGGGTCCGCCCACGAGGAGCTCGCCGATCTCCCCCGGTGCGACCGGCTCGAGCCGGTCATTGACCACATAGACCGCATGATTGGCGATCGGCCCGCCGATCGTCACCGGATCGCCGGGCGTCAACTCGGCGTAGGTCGCAACCACGGTCGTCTCGGTCGGCCCATAGGTGTTCAGGAGCCGCCGTCCCGGCCTCGAGAAGCGGTCGACGAGCGGCTGCGGGCAGGCCTCGCCGCCCAGCACGATCACACGCAGACAAGGCACGTCGCGCTCGAACATGGACAGCAGCGTCGGCACCGTGTCGATGACCGTGATGCCCTCGGCCTCGAGAATATCGGGAAGCCTGTCGGTCTCCTTGATCATTTCGGCCGAGGCCACCTTCAGCGTGGCGCCGACGAGGTAGGGCACGAAGATCTCCTCGAGCGAGAGATCGAAGGCGACCGAAGCCTGCTGCAGCACCACGTCGGTTTCCCGGAAATCCCAACGCCTCGTTGCCGGCCCGCAAGTAATGGCAGATGTTTCGATGGGTGATGACGATGCCCTTGGGCTTGCCGGTGGATCCCGATGTGTAGATCGCGTAGGCGGGCAAATCGGGACTCTGGTCCCTGCAGGGCGCCATCGACGGGATCGCTCGCAAGCAGCGTCTCGATCGACGCAACCGGAATGTCGAGCCCGGCAGTCTCGGTCGCGAGCGCCTGGTGCGATACGAGAAGACGCGCGCCACAGTCGACAAGGCACGACGCTACGCGCTCGGCCGGCGCTTCGGCATCGAAGGGGAGATACGCAGCACCCGCCTTCAGAATGGCCAGGAGGGCGACGTGCAGGTCGAGCGATCGACGGAACCAGAGGCCGACGTAATCGCCCGGTCTCACGCCGCGCGCAGCCAATGCGGCCGCAACCAGATCCGACCGCCGGTCGAGCTCGCGATAGGTCAACGATTCTCCACGCCCGATCAGGGTGAGCGCAATCTTTTCGGGTACGCGACTAGCGGTTTCGCGAAAAATATCGACGAGCGTCTCATCGCGCAGATAGCTGGGACGTGAAAGCCCACGGATGTAGAGCGCCTCAGGAATACTCGAGACGGAATGCATGATTTCTCCGATGGCTGCGAGCGTGGGCGAGATACGCCCCGAGGAGTTGTTTTCTGCAGTTGTCTAGCATTGCATCGTCGCTTACGCCAAGCAAACAGCGACGTCTTGCGGGATTCATTTTTCTTCTGGTGTGTGATTTGCGTGTAACAATGATCTGGATGAACGTTCGTACAGCTGGATGAATTCGGAGATGAACATTCCTACAGCTTGTCGTCTCCAGAGATGAACAAACCTGCAGAATCGAGATGCGATCGCACGCGGCCTGGGTCAACATGTTACGATGCGAGCTCTGCTCGAATGCCGGCGTCGAGGCGGCGCCGGCAGCCGTGCGGCACGACGAACCCGGCGCCACCGGAAGCTTCCCGACGAAATGATACTTCGGCATCGGCTATGCCGACGGCGGCAACGGTCTTCCGAGCGGCTGCAAGGATGACGCGCTCGGTCAGCAGCCGTTGCCAATGAGCAAGCGCCGCCGGATGCGTGCCCGCCGTCTGATCCTTCGATCAGGCTGCTGCCTGCTTCCGCGCCGCCACGATCTGCTCGGCGGTGCGGCCGGTGAGCTCCGCCATGTGATCGAACTTGAACGTGAAGCTGCCGACCCCGGCCGTGGCCGAGCGCACCTCGACGATCAAATCGCCGATCTCGGTTTCCGGCATCTGCACGCGCACGACGTCCCATCCGTCCCAGCCCTCGCGGGTATCGAAACCGAGAATCTGGCCGCGCCGTCCGGACATCAAGGCGTTCATCTTCGCGGTCGCCTCCGATGGGCAGACGATCTCCACCTGGTAGATCGGCTCCAGCAGCACCGGATTGCATTGCGGGAGACCTTCGTTGATGGCGAGCCGGCCGGCGAGCTGGAATGCCATGTCGGAGGAGTCCACCGTGTGATAGGAGCCGTCGACGAGCTTGGCCGCGACGTCCACCACGGGGAAGCCGAGCGGCCCATGCTTGAGCGCGTCCTTGACGCCCTCTTCCACCGACGGGATGTAGTTGCGCGGCACCACGCCACCCTTGATCTCCTCGGTGAAGGTGAAGCCGGAGCCGCGCGGCAGCGGCTTGATGTCGAGCACGACGTCGCCATATTGGCCGTGTCCTCCGGACTGCTTCTTGTGCCGGCCGCGCTGGACGATGGGTTTCTTGATGGTCTCGCGGTAGCCCACCGTCGGCTTGTGCGAGGTGGTGGCAACGCCGAAACGATCGGCCAATCGCTCGGTGGCGACCCGCAGCTGCATCTCGCCCTGCCCCCACAGCACCACCTCGTGCGCCTCCGCGTTGTGCACGACGCTGATCGAGGGATCTTCCTCGAGCAGCTTGTTCATGGCCTGGCCGAGCTTGACATCGTCCTTGCGTTCCTTGGCCACGACCGCAATCGCCAGTACCGGCGCGTGAGGCAGCGACCTCGGCGAGCGGCGCATGCGCCTGCTTGCCGGCGGTCAGCGTGTTCGCCGGTGGCGGCATGGTCGAGCTTGCCGAAGGCGACGGTCTCGCCGACCTGCGCCGGCCCTCGCTTCTCGCTGGCATGGCCGAGGAGCTTGAACACGCCGGCGACGCGGCCGGCATCACGCTCCGGGGTCACGAAGGTGGTGCTGTCGCCGACCTGGCCGTTGAGCACGCGTGCAATCGACATCTTTCCGCCGTGAGCGGTGTGGAGCGTCTTGAGGACGTAGGCGACGGCTTCGTTGCCCGCCTTCAGGCCGAGACGCAGGACGGTGTCGGCGACGCCGGGCGACTCGTGCCGCAACGCCTTCAGCAGGCGCAGGACGCCGTTGGTGCGCGTCGCCGAGCCCAACAGCACCGGGCAAACCAGACTTTCGCGCAATTCCTTGGACAGATCGTCGAAGACCTTGTCGCGCGGCGGCTGGATGTCCTCGAGCAGCTGCTCCATCAGCTCGTCATCATGATCGGCCAGCGTCTCGAGCATGGAGAAGCGCGCGGTCTTTTCACGGTCGAGCGCGTCGCCTTCGAGCGGAACGACCTCGGAGGGCGCGTATTCCTTGTAGACGAAAGCACGCTCGAGCGCGAGATCGACGAACCCGGTAATGACGTCGTTGGAGAAAGTCGGGATCTGTCGCAGCAGCAGTTTGCTGCGCGATGCGGGTTGCAAGATCCTCAGCACTTCGTGGATGGTGGAGTCCACCTTGTCGATCTTGTTGAGGAACAAGAAGCGCGGAATTTTCTGCTCTTCGAGCTCACGCAGGATCAGCTGCAGTTGCGGGACCTTCTTCTCGTCGAGCTCACATACGACGACCGCCGCGTCGACGGCCGGCAATGCCGCCCGCATCTCGTGGACGAATTCGACGGATCCTGGACAATCGATGAACGTATACGTGTCGCCCATGAATTCGGCGGTGGCGACCGATATTTCGACGCTCATTCTGTGGTCGCGCGCCTCCTTGCTGGCGTCGCCGACGGTATTTCCGGCTTCGATCGTGCCTTGACGCTGGATCGTGCCGGTGCGGGCGAGAATCGCCTCCAGCAGCGTGGTCTTGCCGCTCTGGAATGGGCCCACCAGTGCGATGCACCGTGGACCCGCTGTTCTTGTGCCGTTCTGTACCATCTCCGCCTCCCATGGAACCGGATGCGGCCTTTCTTCGAGACCGTTAGGCCGGGTAACCATCGTTTCAGGCCGGAGGGGGGATTGGCAAGAGGCGAGCATTTGTGATGTCGCCCGCCCCACTACTGCCTTGATCGGCCATTGGAACAAGCCTGATCGCTTCGCACGGGACGGTCGCAAGAGAGGTAAAATGACTATGTGGCGGTGGTGGTCATTGCTCGCTGCGTTTCTGGTCGTGCTTTCCATGCTCGGGTCGAGAATTCCGGGCTGGGCCGACGCCGAGTTCGTGCGCCCGGCGCCGCCGGTGGCGGCACGCAAGCCGGTGCGGCTGACCATCCACGGAATGGAGCGCGTCGATCACTATTATTGGCTGCGCGATTCCAACTGGCGCGAGGTCCTGCGGGACCCCTCGACGCTGGATCCCAATATTCGTGCCCATATCGATGCTGAAAATCGCTACGCCCAGGCCGTCCTCGCGCCGCTCTCGGGCCTGCGGGTCAAGCTCGTGGATGAGATGAAACGCCGTCTCGAGCAGGACGAATCCGACGTACCCATTCCGGATGGGCCCTATGCCTATGGCACCAAGTTCATCCCCGGCGCCGAGCACGCCCTGATCATCCGCGTGCCGCGATCGGGCGGGCCCGAGGAGATTCTGCTCGACGGCCCCCAACTCGCGCGCGGCAAGGCTTACTTCTCGTTCGGCGATCATCATCACAGTCCGGACCACCGCCTCTATGCCTACCTGACCGATGAAATCGGCTCCGAGAACCATCGTTTGCGCGTCCGCGACCTCGACTCCGGACGCGACCTTGCCCACGTTATTGCGGACGTTTCCTCCTTCGCCTGGTCAAAAGACAGCCGCACGCTCTTTTACGTCAAGCTCGACCACAATCATCGACCACGCTTCGTGTACCGCCATCGCTTGGGGACGGAGCCCGCAAACGACCGGCTGATCTACCTGGAGAACGACCTCGGCTTCGACGTTTCGGTCGACAGCACCCGCACCGATCGTTTCGTCGTGATCTCGACCTCGAACGGCGACACTTCGGAGGAGTGGCTGATTGATTCCACGCAGCCGGAAAGCACGCCGGTGCTGGTCGCCGCCCGCGAACCGAGAGTGCGATACCATCTCGACGACTGGGCCGACCGCCTGGTTATTCGCACCAATGCGGACGGAGCGGAAGACTTCAAGATCGTCACCGCTCCCCTGTCGGCACCGAGCCGGGAGAATTGGCGCGATCTGGTGCCGCACAAGCCGGGACGCCGGATCATCGAGGTGGTGGCGTTGGCCGGCCACCTCGCCAGGCTGGAACGCGAAGAGGGGATCGAGCGGCTGGTGATCCAGCGTCGGGACGACGGCAGCGAGCACGCGGTCTGGTTCGGCGAGGAGGCCTATTCCCTCGCCCTGGGCTCCGTCCACGAGTTCGACACGGCGCTGATCCGATTCCAGTACTCCTCGCCTGCGACGCCGACGCAGATCTTCGACTACGATATGAACACACGCGCGCGCACCCTGCGCAAGCAGGAGCGAATTCCGAGCGGCCACGATCCATCGGCCTATGTGGTGAAACGACTCCAGGTCACCACCGCGGATAATGAGCGGGTGCCCGTTACTTTGCTGCACCGCGCGGATCTGCCGATCGACGGTTCGGCCCCGCTCTTTCTCGAAGGCTACGGTGCCTATTCGTTCGCCTTTCCGGCGGCATTCGACTCCAAGCTGTTCCCGCTGATCGAACGCGGCTTCGTATACGCCATCGCGCATGTTCGCGGTGGGCTGGAGAAGGGCGAGCGCTGGCGCAATGCCGGGCGCCTGGAATACAAACGAAATTCATTCGAGGATTTCATCGCGGTCAGTGAATATCTGATCAAGGCCGGCTATACGGCGCCCGGGCGGATCGTCGCACGCGGCGATTCGGCCGGCGGCCTGTTGATGGGAACGGTCGTCAACATGCGGCCCGATCTGTTCGCCGGAATCGTCGCGCGGGTTCCCTTCGTCGACGCGCTCACGACCACGCTGGACGACAGCTTGCCCCTGACGGTCGGCGATTTCACCGAATGGGGCGACCCGATCCGCGATGTGGCGGCGTACCACAGAATCAAGCACTACTCCCCATATGACAATGTCACCGCACAACCCTATCCGCACATGCTCGTGACCGCCGGAATCAGAGACCCCCGCGTACCCTATTGGGAGCCCGCCAAATGGGTCGCCAAGATCCGCGCGATGCGAACGAACGATGCGCGTATCATGCTCGTCACCAACATGCGGGCGGGGCATTTCGACGTGCCGGGACGCTTTGCGAGCCTGGAAGAGGTGGCATTGATCCAGGCGTTCGCGCTCGACGTGACCGGCTTGCACCGGCCTGGAATCCCCACTGCGGGCAACGCTCCGCCACCGGCCGATGCGATTGCCCCGGATGCCGACGGCGCGCGATCGTCCGGCGGACCGACATCAACGGGCGGCAGGGCAAGGCGCTCACGGCCCTGACCCGATCCGGCGGCGGCATTTCGGCTTCCGCCGCACCACCCATGCCAGGAAGACTACGATGCGCCGGAACCGGTGCAGCGGCGCCGGGGAATCGTTATTTCAGATTCCCACAGAAGCGCTGGATGCGGCGGCAGGCTTCCTCCACGTCCTCGGTTTTGGTGGCGTAGGAGATCCGAAACGCCGGACCGAAGCCGAACGGCGTCCCCTGCACGACCGCGACGCCCTCGGCCTCCAGCAGCTCGGTGACGAAGTCCTCGTCGCTGCCGAGCGTCTTCCCGGTCGGTGCGGTGCGTCCGATGGTACCGGCGCAGGACGGATACACATAGAACGCGCCTTCGGGCTTCGGACAGTGGATGCCACGCGCCTGGTTGAGCATCGACACGCAGAGGTCGCGGCGCTCCCTGAAGACGGCGTTGTGCCCGGCGATGAAGTCCTGCGGGCCGTCGAGCGCCGCGACCGACGCCCATTGCGACACCGCGGTCGGATTCGAGGTCGATTGCGACTGGATCATCGCCATCGCCTTGATCAACGGCTCGGGACCGCCGCCATAGCCGATACGCCAACCGGTCATGCAAAACGTCTTGGAAACGCCGTTCACCGTCAACGTCCGGTCGTAGAGGCGGGGCTCGATCTGTGCCGGGGTCGTGAACTCGAACTCGTCGTAGACGAGATGCTCGTACATGTCGTCGGTCATCACGTAGACGTGCGGGTGCCGGACCAGCACGTCGGTGAGCTTCTCGAGCTCGGCGCGGGAGTAGGCAGCACCGCTCGGATTCGACGGCGAGTTGAGCAGCACCCATTTGGTCCGCGAGGTGATCGCGCGCTCGAGCGCTGCTGGTGTCATCTTGAAGCCCGATTCGATGGTAGTCGGCACGCTCACCGGGTTCCCGCCGGCGAGCATCACCATGTCGGGATAGCTCACCCAATAGGGGGCCGCCATGGCCACCTCGTCGCCGGGATCGATCGTCGCCATGAATGCATTGAAGAGCACCTGCTTGCCGCCGGTGCCGACGATGATCTGGCTGGCCTTGTAGTCGAGCCCGTTCTCACGCTTGAACTTGCGCGCAATGGCAGCCTTGAGCTCGGCGATGCCGTCGACCGCAGTGTACTTGGCCGCCTTGCCGCCCTCGATCGCCGCAATCGCTGCGCGCTTGATGTGCTCGGGGGTGTCGAAGTCCGGTTCCCCGGCTCCCAATCCGATCACGTCGCGGCCGGACGCCTTGAGCGCACGCGCCTTGTCCGTCACTGCAATAGTGGCAGAGGGCTTGATGCGCTTGAGCTGTTCGGCGAGCAGTGCCATGGGAATCTCCGCTTGCCCTCGATCGGGCGCGAGCTTCCTAATGGGCCACACCGCTCACCGCAAGCCTCAATTGTTGCGTCGCACAGCACCGTGATCACACGTCACTGGAAGATTTCGGCGAACCGTGCCTTCAGCTCGCGGGAGCGCTCCTCGATGAGATCGAGATCGACCGGAATGAACTTCATGTCACCCAAGGCCGGCTGCCCGGGCGGGGGCGCCACGTCGACACGCGAGGAATGGATGCCACCCTCGGCGATCATCCGTTGCGCCACCGGCGAAACCATTAATTGAGCGAACAACTTGGCGGCGTTGGGGTTGCGCGCACCTTTGATCACGGCGGTGGGCGACGACACGATGAAGACACCTTCGGTCGGATAGATCATCTTCTGGTTGGGAACCTCCTTGCCGCCGGTGAAACTGCGCGGGTCGGCGCCCTCGGCACCGATCACCCGCTCGCCCTGCTGCATCGTGCTGAAGACCTGCTGGTGGCCCTGGACAATCATGGTGTCATTGGCGCGCAGCGCCTTGTAGAAATCCCAGCCGAGCTGGCGCGACAACATGCCGACCACGATGAGCTGGATCGCAGTGAAAGACGGGTCCGGCATCACCATCAGCCCCTTGTACCTGGTGTGCCTGAGATCGGACCAGGTCTTGGGTACGTCCTGGTCCGGCACCTTGTCGGTGCGGATCGGGATGCCGACGATCGAAAGCCGTTGCGCGATCCATCGGCCGTCGCGGTCGCGCGCCTCGCTGACGACCTTGTCGAAGCCTTCGGGCCGGTACGGCTCGAACCACCCCTGCCTGGCCAGGCCATTGGCGGCGCCGGCGTCCGACATGGTCATCACGTCGGCGCCGGGCCGACCGGCCGCCGCTTCCTGCTGGAAGCGCCGCAACACCGCCTGGCCACCGGTGCGCAGGAGCTGGATCTTGATGCCGGTATCCTGCTGGAACCTGTCGATGAGCTGCTGGACCAGCGGAAACGGCGTCGATGTGTACCAGCTGAGATTACCTTCGCGGCGCGCGGCGTCGGCGTCTGCCCGATCCGGCACCTGAGCCGAGGCCGGCACTACGACGGCCGACAATTCGCAACCGAGCACAAGGCCCAAGGCCGCGACCAAACTCCGCCGGGACCGCTTCATGGTTCCTCCCGATCAGGCGAACGTCTCGAGCGCTCCGCATTCTTCTTCGTCGCCACCATGGTCCGTCGGCTACGGGCAAAAGACAATCCGACGAGACCGCGCAGACGTGGCCGATGACCGAAGGCGATGTCGCACCTGTGACACCAGTCGAGGCCCGCGCCCGAATTGCTGCATGGCACACAAGGGCAGTCCCGACGAGCCGAGTTCCGCGCGACGGCACAGGGGCGCGAAATGAATTTTCTGCGCGCGCTCGGCGATACAGTGCTGATAAGCTGCGACCAAGCGCCATCGTAGCGCGGTTTCGCTCCGGCGGTCATCACATTGCCGTCGTCGTCACTTAGGACTCGCGGGCAACAATCGATCGAAGGGAGATCGTCGAGCGACCGTTCGTCGGTGATGCTCGGCGGGTTTCCCACGGGCTGCCGGTGAACGTCGCGCGTGAGCAAGCAGCGGCGCACCGCTGACAGAGGGACGGCGATGTATACGCTTTATTCCATGCAGCGATCGGGCAACAGCTACAAGGTGCGCCTGGCGCTCGCCCAACTCGGCATTCCCTACCGCCTGGTCGAGATTGACATCCTCAAGGGCGAAAGCCGCACGCCCGAGTTCCTGGCCAGGAATCCCAACGGCCAGGTGCCGCTGCTCGAGGTCGCGTCAGGCCGATACGTCGCGGAATCGAATGCCATCCTCTGGCACATCGTCAGCGGCTCGCCGCTGCGACCCGAGAACCGCATCGACCGCGCCGAGGCGCTGCAATGGATGTTCTTCGAGCAGCACAGCATCGAACCCAATCTAGGCGCCGCCTATTTCTGGCTGACGTTGGTCAAGGGCGGACGCGACCTCCAGCGGCACGCGCTCGATGATTGGATGGAGGAAGGCAATCTCTCGCTCGGAGTGATGGAGAATCACCTCAAGAGGCATCGCTACTTCGTGGCCGATCGCTACAGCGTCGCGGACATCGCGCTCTACGCCTACACTCACTTGGCTCACGAATGCGACTTCGATCTCAAGCCGTTTCCTGCGATCCGCGACTGGCTCGATCGTGTCGCAAGCGAGCCCCAGCATGTTCCGATGGATTGGCACCCGGGGAACGTCGAAGCCGCCGAGTGAGCACGCGAGGTTTGCGCGATAGAGGGATATCGTGTCGCCCATCCGCCACACTCTCAAGCAAAATGCCTCGGCGTTAACACTTCATTAACCAAAAACACGAAATCGCCCATATTCGTCAACGGCTCCGCCCAAGTCCGGCCGAATCGGTGCCGGCATCCCCCCCAAATCTCTCGATCAATTCGACACATGATTCGCGGAGATCGATATGCCCACGCAATTGACGAGTCGCGCCGGAACCGAGCGGGAGGCGCGACATCTCTGCGCGCCGAGGCATCGGTCGATCACTCTGGTGGAGCTCATCACCACCGCTGCACTCGCCCTGTCGACCGCGGTCGCCGCCACTGCGGTCTCGATTGGAATCGCGCGCGCCGACGCGATCGCGGGTGCGGTCAACGCCGGCGGCGAGGCGCTCGCCGTCGCAATGCTCGTCGCTTTTCTGCTCGTCGCGATGGGCGGGCTGACCGCGATCACGACCGACAGCGCGCGGCGGAACTGAGCATCTACATTTCAGGCGGCCGGTCGGGGAGTGGGAAGTCACTGCCGCGCGTCATCGGACGCGCGGCAGCGACTGTTTCTTATCACTGCACCTGAATGTTCGCGGCCCTGATGATCGGCCACCACTTCTCGATCTCGGCCCTGTGATGGGCCGCCAGCGCCTCCGGCGTATGCTGCCCGCGCGGCGGGATCTCATGGCCCTGGTCGGCAAATTTTTGCCGCACGGCAGCATCCGCCAATGCGCCTGTCACCGCGGCGTTGAGCCTCACGATGATGTCCCTGGGCGTGCCCTTCGACGCCCAGACGCCGTGCCAGAACGACATGTAGAGCCCGGGCACCCCCATTTCCTCGATGGTCGGAACGTTGGGCGCGGCGAACCATCGGGTCTTCGCCATGACGGCATAGGCCTTGATCTGGCCGTTGCGCACGAACGGCAGCGAGTTCGCCGCGAGATCGCACATGAAATCGACGTTGCCGGCAACCAGATCCTGGCTGGCCGGCGCACCGCCGCGATAAGGCACGAACTGGAATCGGGTGCCGGTGTTCTTCTGCAGGTAGAGGCCGCAGAGATGCGAGCCGCTCCCGACGCCGACGGTCGCCGCCGAGGCCTTGTCGGGATTGGTCTTCAGCCAGGCGATCATCTCCTGCATGTCCTTGGCCGGAAGGGCGTTCCTTGCGACGATCCAAAGCGGGCTCGTGGCGATGTAGGCCACCGGCTCGAGGTCCTTCAGAAGGTCGTACTGCAACGCGTACATGGCGCCGGAGCCGACGTGGCTCGCCCAGTTGCCGAAGCTGAGCGTGTACCCGTCGCCTGCCGCACGCGCGGCGCGGCCGGTGCCGACACTGCCTCCGGCGCCCGGCACGTTCTCGACGATGATCGGCTGGCCGAGCGACCCCTTCATATGGTCGACCAGGGTGCGTGCAAGGATGTCCGTCGCCCCGCCGGCAGGGAAGGGATTGATCATGGTGATCGGGCGTGACGGATAGGTCTGCGCCGCCGCGCCTTCGGCAGCGAGCGCAAGCATCGCCGCCCAAATCAACCTCACCATGCCATACCTCCCGCCGGCGGCGTTCCTGCTCACTGCACCTTGATGTTCGCCGCCTTGATGATCGGCCACCACTTCTCGATCTCGGCCTTGTGATGATCGTACAGCGCCTGCGGGCTTTGCTGTTCGCGCGGCGGAATGTCCATGCCGAGATCGGCGAACCGCTTGCGCGTGGCCGGATCGGCGAAGGCTTCGACGACGGCGGCGTTGAGCTTGCCGACAATCTCCTTTGGCGTCCCCTTGGGAGCCCACAGGCCGTGCCAGAAGGGAAAGTGCAGCCCCGGCGTGCCGGCCTCGTCGACGGTCGGAACATCGGTCGCCCCGAACCAACGGTTCTTGGCCATGACGGCGAAGACCTTGATCCGGCCGCCGCGATAGTGGCCCATGGTCTGTGACGCTTCCAGGCAGGCTAGGTCCACCTGCCCAGCGACCAGATCCTGCAACGCCGGGGCGCCGCCGCGGTAGGGCACGAACTGGTAGCTCGTGCCGGTGTGGTTCTGGAAATAGATCATGCACATGTGAGCCGCGCTGCCGGCGCCGATAGTCGCCACCGTCGCCTTGCCCTGGCTCTCCTTGAGCCAGGAAATGAGTTGCCTCAGATCGTTTGCCGGCACTCCATTCTTGCCGACGATCCACAGGGGCGACGACGTGAGCAGGGAGACCGGCTCGAAATCGTGCAAGACATGGAATGTGAGCGGGTAGATGGCGCCGCCGCCGACATGGGTGGTCCATTGGCCAACGACCAGCGAATAGCCGTCGGGCTCCGCACGCGCGACCCGAGCCATTCCGATGGTGCCGCCGGCGCCGGTCACATTCTCGACCACCACGGCCTGTCCGAGCGTCGTCTTCATGTGGTCGGCCAGAACGCGACTGACGGTGTCGGTCGGACCGCCCGCCGGAAACGGCGCCACCACCGTAATCGGACGGGACGGATAGGTCTGCGCCTGTGCGCCAAGGGCGCATCCGAGCGCCGCCGCGAGCGCGACGGCCAATGCCGGCGTCTGCTTCATCTATTCCCTCCTGGTTGTTTTGGCTGACACGATGACACGGGGCCTCACGGCCCGAAAAGTCAACAATGCTGTCACACCGATGTGAACCACCCGCGCTTGCCGGAACAGCAGCCGCGGCGCATCGTTGTCGCCGGGAGATTGTCATGAAAGCGGTGCTGGCGGCATTCGGGATCGGGCTCGGCGTCATCGCGAGCATGCCCACGGCCGCACAGACCATTCGCGCTTCGAGCGGCGACATCGCGGTCCAGACCGTCGCGAAAGGCCTCGATCATCCCTGGGGATTCGCCTTTCTTCCCGATGGCAGAGTTCTCGCGACCGAGCGGCCGGGACGCATGCGCATCGTCGCCAGGGATGGCAAGCTCTCTCCCGCCCTCGCCGGCGTTCCGAGAGTTTTCGCGTCGAGCCAGGGCGGTCTGCTCGACGTCGCCCTCGACCGCAGTCACCCGCAGAACCACGCCATCTATTTCTGCTATGCCGAACGAGCGAACGGCGGCGCGCGCACCACGCTGTCGCGCGCCCGGCTGGTCGACGAAAGCGCGCCCAGGCTCGATGACGTGAAGCCGATCTTCCGTCAGGAAGGTCCGCTTTCGAGCGGCAATCACTTCGGCTGTCGCATCGCGCAGGGCTCCGACGACAATCTGTTCCTGGCCATGGGCGATCACTTCGGTCCGCGCGACGAGGCGCAAAATCTCGCCAACCACATCGGCAAGATCGTTCGCATCCGACCCGACGGTACGGTTCCGCCGGATAATCCGTTCGTCGGTCGAGCGGGCGCGAAACCCGAGATCTGGAGCTACGGCCACCGCAATGCGCAAGGCCTCGCGCTCCATCCCGCGACCGGCAAGCTGTGGGAGCACGAGCACGGACCGCGCGGCGGCGACGAGATCAACGTCATCGAGAAGGGAAGAAACTACGGATGGCCGGTGATCGGTTTCGGCATCGACTACAGCGGCGCGAAGATCCATCAGGGGACGCAGAAGGCCGGCATGCAGCAGCCGGTCTGGCATTGGGTGCCTTCGATCGCGCCCTCCGGGATGAGCTTCTATACCGGCGACCTGTTCCCGGCCTGGCGCGGCAACCTGTTCGTCGGGGCACTGGCCGGGCAGATCCTGGTGCGGCTCGAGATCGACCGCGAGAAGGTGGCCCGCGAGGAGCGGCTGCAGCTGCGCGAGCGCATCCGCGACGTGCGGCAGGGACCCGACGGGGCACTCTGGCTCGCCACCGACAGTTCGGACGGCCGCATTGTGCGTCTGGCGCCCGCGAAGTGAGGCTGCGATTTCCATCGGCCGGGCCCGCCTGGGCGGGACGCGGATCCTATCGCCCCCGACGTCATAGTGCCGACACGATACTGTTCTACCCGCCCCGCTCGATCCGATAAGGAAGATCAGAAGATCAAAGGGTTGCATCGCGCGGAGGCGCAATAAATGCGTCGCGCGCGATACGCCCGGTTTCGAGCTCGTGTCATGTTTTCGCCCTTCGAGCGGTTGTTGAAGCCGACCGACATCCCGCAGCAGGTGGAGCCGCCGGGAGGCTTCATCGCGTTCTTCTGGCATTTCGCCCGTCAGGCGAAGGGCTTGTTTGCGGCGTTATTCGCGGCCGGCTTCGTGGTCGCGCTGCTCGACACGACCATCCCGGTGTTCATGGGCCGCATCGTCACGCTGATCACGGCGAGCCCGCCGGACGAGCTGTTCGCGAAATTCTGGCCGCACCTCGCCGGCATGGCGCTGGTGCTTCTGGTCGCGCGCCCGCTCGCGCTGACCGTGCAGAACCTGCTGGCGAACCAGGCGATCTCCGCCAACGTCTCCAATCGCATCCGCTGGCAGGCCCACTGGTACGTGGTGCGCCAGTCCTGGGCATTCTTCCAGAACGACTTCGCCGGCCGCATCGCCAACCGGGTGATGCAGACCGGACCCGCGATTCGCGAGACCCTGGTCGCCCTGCTCACCAGCGTCTGGTACATCCTCGTGTACGGCACCGGTGCGCTCATTCTGCTCGCTTCTGCCGAGCCGGTGCTGGCGCTGCCGATCCTGCTGTGGTTCGTCGGTTATCTGGTGATGCTGCGCGTGCTCGTGCCGCGCATGCGCGACCGATCCAAGGACGTGTCCGAAGGGCGCTCGATGCTGACCGGGCGCATCGTCGACAGCTACACCAACATCCTCACGGTGAAGCTGTTCGCTCGTGCACGCGAGGAGGACGCCTATGTGCGCGATGCCATCGATCACCATACCGGGCTGTTCTATCGCTCGCTGCGGCTCAACACCGTATTCGCTCTCTGCCTGTCCACCCTCAACGCGCTGATGGTGACCGCCACCGGTGCGCTCGCGCTGGTCCTGTGGACACAGGGCAAGGTCGAGGTCGGTACCGTGGCGATGGCGCTGCCGCTCGCGTGGCAGATCGTCAACATCGCCGGCTGGGTGGCGTGGCAGATCACCTCGATCTTCGAGAATGTCGGAGTCATCCAGGAAGGGATGATGACCATCGCCCGGCCGATCGCGCTCACCGACCGGCCGGATGCGACCTCGCTCGTCGTCACTCGCGGCGAGATCCGGTTCGAGGACGTCCGCTTCGGTTACGGCCGCGTTGCCGGGGTGATCGACGGCCTGACCTTGACCGTGCGGCCGGGCGAGAAGATCGGCTTGATCGGGCGCTCCGGCGCCGGCAAGTCGACCCTGGTCAATCTGCTGCTGCGCTTCTTCGACCTGGAAGGGGGACGCATCCTGATCGACGGCCAGGACATCGCTTCGGTCACGCAGGAGAGCCTGCGCGGACAAATCTCGATGGTGACGCAGGACACGTCGCTCCTGCACCGCTCGATCGGCGACAACATCCGCTACGGCCGTCCGCAGGCGACCGACGCGGAGATCGTCGCGGCGGCCGAGCTCGCCCATGCTCACGAGTTCGTTCTGGAGCTCGAGGACTGGAAGCAGCGGCGAGGCTATGCGGCCCAGGTCGGCGAGCGCGGCGTGAAGCTGTCCGGCGGGCAGCGCCAGCGGATCGCCATCGCCCGCGTGATCCTGAAGGATGCGCCCATCCTGGTGCTGGACGAGGCCACGTCCGCGCTCGACAGCGAGGTCGAGGCCGCGATCCAGTCGAGTCTGGGCACGCTCATGGCGGGCAAGACCGTGATCGCCATCGCGCACCGGCTGTCGACGATCGCACGCATGGACCGGCTGATCGTGCTCGACCGCGGCCGCATTGTCGAGGAGGGTTCGCACGGCGAGCTCTTGCGCCTGGGCGGCCACTATGCCGCGCTGTGGCGCCGCCAGTCCGGCGGCTTCATCGATGCCGCCGACATGCAGGCGGCCGAGTAGACAATCGCCGCTAGCCCCGCTGCAGCAACTCCGCCATCGGCCTCACGGCGCCGCTCTCCGGAAAGACGCTGGTCGCGAGCGCGGCGGCGTCGACCCGCAGGTGATCCCGGAGCAAACCCTTGACCACCGCACGCAGGTCGATGGTCGGCTTGAGGTCGCGGCCTTCGTGGAGGTCGGAGGACCGAAGCCCCGGCCAGTCCGCGATCACGCGGCCACCCTTGAGCGCACCGCCGACGAGCAGCGCGACGGTCGCCGTGCCATGATCGGTGCCTTCGGTGCCGTTGATGCGCGCGGTACGGCCGAATTCGGTCACCACGGCCACCACGGTCTCGCGCCAGGCCTCCCTCATCTCGATCTCGACCGCACCCAGGGCGCCGTCGAGCGCGCCCAGCAGGTTCGCGAGACGGCCGTTCACGACCCCTGCGGCGGCATGCGTGTCCCAGCCGTCGAAGGCGAGCGCGCCGACCCGCGGGCCGTCCGGCCGCGCGAGGAATTTCGCCGCCGTGCCCGCCGCCTCTGCAAAATAGGCGCGCGCCTGCCCGACACGTGGACCGCGCGGCTGCTCGCCGTCCATGCCGCCCGCGCGCGCGATCGCCGCCAGGCCCAAGCGTTCCTCGAGCACGCGGGCGAGTGCTGGATCGGTGTGGCGATAGAGGTCCATCAGCCGCATCAGAGTGTCCTCGCCCGCCGGCGGCAGCCGCCGCGGCGTCCATGACAGCACCGGCGCCGGTCCGCGTACCACCAGCGGTGCAATCGGTCCGATCGCAAACGCGTCGCGCCGGCCACCGGCACGGCCGCCCGGCTGCAACGTAGCGAGTGCACGGTTGAGCCATCCGGTATCGGTCGCGCCGGGCCGGCCTAAGCCGCTCTCCAGCACGTCCTGGCCGTCGAAATGCGAGCGCTCGCGATAAGGCGTCGCCGCCGCGTGCACGATCGTCGCCGTTCCGTTCTGGTAGAGGCGATGCAGGTTCGTCATCGCCGGATGGAGCGCAAAGAACGAATCGAGCGCCAGCGCCGGCGTCTTGCCGTCGAGGGTGAGTGCGTGGTCACCGCGCAGGTCCGCCCAGCTCGGATCGCCGACCGGCGCGACCGCCGCGAGCCCGTCGAGTGCACCGCGCAGCACAATCACGAGGAGTCGCGGATCGCGGCCCTCCGCCCGCGCCACCTTGGGCAGATACGCCCAGGCGAACAGCGTGCCGGAGGCGAGCAGCAATTCGCGGCGAGACGGGGCGTGTGCCATGCTCATCTCCGCTGGAATTCGGGCGCCATAGCAGCAATGCGAGCGCCTGGGGGCGACTCTCGGCGCGCATGATCGCCTGGCGCGTTTCGGTGGAGGCGAGCGGCGCCAGCACCTCCTCGAATGCCTGGCGCGGATCGACCTGCCCCCCCAGTCGCCGTGCGAGCTCGTTGGCGATGTCGAGTCGCTGCGCGAGCCCGTCGAGCCATGGCGCGCTGTGATCGGAAAAACCCTTGGGAGCGGACGGCCGCCACAGCGGCTCACCGAGAAGGTTGTGCACCTGCATGACCCGCCCGATATCGGGCGTAGTGGCGCCGACGGCGCGCAGCGCAGCAATGATCCATTCGCCCGGGCGCCTGAGCTTGCTGCGCGGCAGCTCCCACGCCTGCGGCGCATTCACCATTGCCTTGGACACCTCTTTCAGGTCTCCCTCGGTGTCGAGGAAGCGCCTGGCAAGCCGATCGACGAGAGCGGACGGCGGTGTATCGGAAACGAAATGGAGCACGAGCTTGGTGGCGACGCGGGTCGCGGTGGCCGGATGGCGCGCAAGCGCGGCCAGCACCGCTCGGCCCTGCTCCAGCCCGGTGTCGGGATAGCTGGCGCCGATCACCGTCTGCGCGCCCGGCTGATGCATGCGCGGATTGAACTCGAACTCGCCCGCGCGCTCGGCATCCTGACGCGCCGCAACCACGGTCCAACCGGTGATCACCTGCGCGAAGCGCGTGACGTCCTCCTGCGTGTAGACGCTGCGCACCCCCAGCGTATGCAGCTCCAGAATCTCGCGCGCGAGGTTCTCGTTGAGTCCACGCCGCTGGCGCAGGCCCGCGATCGAATCGGGACCGATCGAGCGAACATTATCGAGGTAGATCAGCATCGCCGGATGGGATTCGACCGCCAGCAGCATTTCGCTGAAGCGGCCGAGCGCATGGCTCCGAATCGCTTCGCGCTCGTAGGCGCCGCAGATCGGCCGCACTCCACCCTTGTCAGCCGACACGCAAAAATGATTGGACCAGAACCAGACCAGTCGCTCGGCGAACCCGATCTCGGCGGCGAGCGCCGCGTGAATGCGTGCCTTCGCCTCGGCGAGGTAGAGCTCTTGCGGCACGCTTGGACCCAGCTCGATCGGCCGCACCGGGTTCTGGTCCGGGGCATTCATCTCGCGCGGCGGGTCCTGGCCCGAGCCGCCGGCGCCCTGCGCACCGGCCTCGCGCGTGGCGCGCTCGGCCTGCCGCGCTGCACGCTGCGCCCGCTGATATTCCAACGCCGCGCGTGCGGCGGCGCCGCTCGTCGGCAGTTGCGGATCGGAGATACGCCCGGCGCCCGGCCGGTCCAATTCGGAAAGCAACGCCCCGCGCGGGTCTGCGGCAATGGCGGCCACCGTTGCGGCGCGCGGGCCGAGGCCGAACCGATGCACAGCCATTGCGGCAGCGGCTTTCGAATCGAGGGCCATCTATCAAGGTCCTTGCGAGCCGACGCGACGTCACCCCCCACCGGCGAGCGACCGGAGCCTATGCGCGCTTGCCAGCGGCGCATCTTCCGCGACGGCAGTGTCGAGAATGCGGCAGGCGACCTTACGCAGTCGTGTCCGTGCGATGAAGAATTGGAAGGGATGAGAGCAGGAGTTTTTCCTCCTCGCAGATGGTTGCCCGCCGACGGCCCCATGCTAGATTCGGCATCGAACGCGGCGAATGCTTCATCGATCGTCCGAAACGTGCTTGCCGCCGCGGGGCGACCGTTCCGGCGTGAGCGGTGGGCCGGCCGCTCTCGGGAGAATCGCAATGCGGTACCAACTCCTCACCTCGACCCTCGTCGTCGCCTGCGTGCTCGCCGCACTCGTGTCGGCACCAATTCCCTCCCAGCCGGCGCACGCGCAATCGCAGAACGCGGCCCCCGGGCCGTACAAGCCGGTTGCCATCACGCTGCCGAGCGGTCTGAGCGATCCGAGCTTCGAGACCTTCCGCAATCAACTCGGCCAGATTGCGACGAAGAAGGACCGTGCCGCGCTCGCCCGGATCGTGGCCGCGAATTTCTTCTGGATCCCCGAGGACACCGATCTGGCCGACAAGGGCAAGCCTGCGATCGATAACATCGCCAAGGCGCTCGCCCTCGATGGGACCGATTCGATCGGTTGGGATACGTTGGTCGCCTACGCGGAGGAGAAGACCGCGATGGTCGATTCTCAGCGCAAAGGCGTGTTCTGCGCACCGGGAGAGCCCGGCTACGACGACAACGCGGCGATCGAGCTGGCAACTGCGACCCAGACCATCGGCTCGGACTGGATGTACCCGCTGCGAGACGGCGTCGAGGTGCGCTCTATCGCCAAGCCGGATGCGCCGGTGGCCGAGCGTCTTGGCCTTCACCTGGTGCGGGTACTCCCCGACGACTCGCCCGCCAATGCCGTAACCGCGAGTTTCCACAAGGTCATGACGCCGTCCGGCAGGATCGGCTTCGTCGCCGTGAATGCGCTCAGGGACATCAGCGAAGAGCAGTTGTGTTACGTCAAGGAGCCGACCGGCTGGAAGATTGCCGGCTTCTTCGGCGGCGAGGCGAGCCAATAACAGCGGCGATCGGATCACCGCCCGCATGCACGCCCCGGAGCCTGCCCGCTCCGTGTCCTGCGCCGGTTGCGGGACGGTTTTCGACTGCAGCCCCGGCGGCAATTGCTGGTGCGCAGCCGAGCCGGTGCGGTTGCCAATGCCGGCGTCGGGGCCGCTCGAGAGGTGCCTTTGCCGATCCTGCCTGCGCTTGACGCTTGCGGCGGCCGCCGGTGCAAGCCTGCCCCCAACCTGATCGCGCGGCGGAGAAACACCTGGAGAGCAACCCGGCCCACCCAACCTCCATTGAACCGGGCAGCGACTTTTCCCTATTGTCTCCGCAGCAGCGTCGAGCCGGGTGCGAACCGGAAGCGGCGCCGAGGACGTGCAGAGAGGGCGCCATGATCATCGAGAATCAAAGCGATGTGACAACCGCAGTGCTGTCCGAGTTGCAGGGCGCTTCCGATCCCAGATTTCGCGAGATCATGTCCATCTTCGTGCGCCATCTGCACGATTTCGTGCGCGAGGCCAAGTTGACCGAGGAGGAGTTTCATGCCGCCATCGCGCAAATCATCGCGCTCGGTAAGCACAGCAATGAATCCCACAACGAGGCGGTGCTGATGTCGGGGTCGCTCGGTCTATCGGCGCTGATCTGCCTTCTCAACAACGGCGATCACGGCACGACCGAAACCGACCACAACATGCTCGGACCGTTCTGGCGCATGCATTCTCCACCGACGCCCAACGGCGGCTCGATCGTGCGCTCACCGACGCCGGGGCCGACGCTGTTCGTCGACGCGTGGTTCCGCGACGGCAAGGGTCGACCTATCGCAGCCGCGGAGATCGATGTCTGGCACTCCTCCCCGGAAGGCTTCTACGAGAACCAGGATCCGGTGCAAGCCGACATGAACCTGCGCGGCAAGTTCTTCACCGAGGCCGACGGCCATATCGCCTTTCGCACGGTGAAGCCCGCAGGCTATCCGATCCCCATCGACGGACCGACCGGCGACCTTCTCCGGGCGCAAGGGCGGCACAACATGCGGCCGGCGCATCTGCATTTCCTAGCCAGCAAAGCAGGGTTCAAGACGCTGATATCGCAGCTTTATGTGCAGGACGACAAGTTCCTCGAGACCGACGTGCAATTCGGCGTCACCCGCCACCTCATCGGCAATTACGTACGCCACGAGACCGACCGACCACCGGCTCCGGATGTCGAGGGGCCGTGGTATTCGCTCGAGCACACTTTCGTCTTGGAGACCGGGGTGGCAAAACTGCCGCGGCCGCCGATCTCCGGCAAGGCACGCGGCGAGCGGCCGAAGATTCCCCACCTGGCTTGACCGGCGTCGACGATGTTGCGGCGCAGCGCCGCCCTCGTCCGCTCTGCCCGGATTCATCTGCGCGAAGCGCGGGCCCGACCACGCCGGCGTGGGCAACTCCCGCTCAGCCGGCGCGAGCGGCCGCGCGCTCGACCGACGCGGCGGTCTGGCCGAACAGGATGGCACGCTCCTCCGCCGTGCGGATGCCGCCGGGTCTTGGATTGACCTCCTTTGCCTTTTCGTAGGCGCGTATCACTGCGGGGCGCTTGCCGATGGTCTCGAACCAGCGCTTGACGTGCACGAAGTCCTCGAGCTTCTGACCTTGGCGCTCGTAGGGCACGATCCACGGATAGATCGCCATGTCCGCAATCGAGTAATCGCCGGCGACGAAGGCGCGGTCGGCCAACCGCCTGTTGAGGACCCCGTAGAGACGATTGACCTCGTTGCGGTAGCGGTCCATTGCGTAGGGTATCTTCTCCACCGCGTAGTTGCTGAAGTGATTGTTCTGACCCGCCATCGGCCCGAGATTGCCCATCTGCCAGAACAGCCACTGAACGGCATCGACGCGCTGGCGCGGGTCGCGCGCAAGGAATTGTCCGGTCTTCTCGGCGAGATAGATCAGCATGGCACCGGATTCGAACACCGCGATCGGCTGCCCGCCGCCGGCCGGATCATGATCGACCAAGGCCGGGATGCGGTTGTTCGGCGCGATCGCGAGAAAGTCCGCCTTGAACTGCTCGCCCTTGCCGATGTCCACGGGGATGATCTTGTAGGCGAGCCCTGTTTCCTCGAGAAAAATCGTGATCTTGTGGCCGTTAGGCGTGGTCCAATAGTGGAGATCGAGCATTGGGGGTCCTTTTTCCGAGGCTCTTGCAGGCATGAGGCCTCGATCGACATAGTGTATCGCTCGCCGCCATGTCCAGGTAGCCCGCAATTCAATGGGCCCGCAATCAATGGGTTGTGAGAATGGCAGTCCGCCAATCGGCCACGCGGTATCATCGGGTTGCTTCCGGCTGGTCAACGAGCAGGTGATCGCCCTCTACAAACGCGTGCAGGTCGGGACGAAAGTGTCGTCCAGATAACGACCTCGTCCCGTCGCTTTTCAGCCCTTCCCTCACGTTCGATCTCGAGCGCCGGCCCGTCCAGGCTGCGCGTTGCACTCCGATTCGGGGGACGTGGCGCGACTCCCAGGTTCTTGCTCGGATAAGGAAGCACACCGCAGGGCTGGACTGTGGCGCTCAGACCCAGATTTTCGCCGTGCCGTGGATGAGTGCGTGCCATATCCGCAACACTCCTCCGAAAACGGTCCCTCGAGCGGCGGGTTCATGCGGTTTTTCATTGTCTGACCGCCGTGGCTGGAGCATTTTTGGGATGCGCAGCGGTGGAAACCGCTCTGGCTAAAGCGATGGTGCGAGAGGGGGGGCGTCCCTCGGCCCCATCAGGTTTCGGAAGATGGCGTCCAGACAGAAGGGGATTTAGTCATGCTGAAGATGTTCACTCTCGTAACGGCGGCATCCTTCGTGATGCTGACGGCTGCCGCCGCTGCCGACTTGCCGCGCAGGCAACCGCCTCCGGTAGCCGCCGCGCCGGTCGGCAAGTACCCGGTCGGTAAGGCTCCGATCGTCGGCAAATACCCGGGCAAGTACCCGACCCCGGTCGTGACCAAGGGCTAACGCAACGACGTCCCCAAGGGGCGCTCCTTTCCAGAGCTTCGTGCTTTGCAGGAGCGCCCCAGGGAATCGTTCGGACTGCGCATGCGTCTGCGCCTCGGCCGCCGTTCGGCCGAGACAGGTCTAGGGGGAGCCAACAATGCAGGATCGTTCGATGAGAAGACGAGGCGGCCTCGGCTTGATCGTGGGCCTGTGCGTAGCCTCGATTTCCGCAGCGCTAGGGGTTCAAACCGCCGGCGCGCAGGACACTCGCTCGGCCAATACAGCCACCACCAAGCCGCAGCCGCGCGGTCAGTACTACGTGGATTTCCGTGCGCGCACCGCGGCAAGCTATGGCCATGCCTTCGTGTGGTTCGGACGGACCGACCAGCGCGCGGTCGACGTCGCGGGGCTGCATCCGGCGACCGACAGCGTCGTTCCTTACATCCTCGGACACGTCATACCGGTCCCGTCCGAGACCGGCGCCAGCTACGGCGACCTCGACGAACAATATGTGACGGCCAGCTATCGCGTTCATATGAACGAAGCCGACGGCAAGAGGGTGCACGCCTACATCAAGCGCCTACAGGGCAGCTCTCCGCTGTGGAACGCCGCCACCTACAACTGCGTGTCGTTCATTCAGGACATCGCGAAGTACATGGGCTTGCAGGTTCCGAGCAACCACCTCCTGTATCCCGAGGATTGGGTCAACAGCCTCAAGCGCCTCAATGGCGGACGGCGCGCCGCGCCGCCGGCGCCGGCGGCTCCCAAGCCCTCGCAGGTGGTCGAGGCCGATCCCCGTACCTGACCCGAACTCGACTTCCGGGGCACCACGCTTTCCCTATTCCGGACGCAGCCGGAGGATCGCTTCTGATCCGCCGGCTGCGGCTCGTATGCGTTCCAGGCGCACCAACCGCCTGAGAGACGCGGCCCTTTTTCCTCTCGCAGGGCCATGTTAGGGTCGCCAAAGCTATGCGGCTCCCACCATTTCGCAGGGGAATACAGCGAGCGTCATGGTGGAGGAGACCGCGAGCACGACGAAACCGGCCATCGTCGTGACCGGCGCCTCGTCGGGGATCGGGATGGCGATTGCGCGGGTCGCGGCGCGAGACGGGTCCTTCCTGCTGCTGATAGGCCGTTCCGGCCCCGCGCTCGGTAACCTCGTCGCCGATCTCGCTCGAGACGGCGTCGCAGGCAGCTGCACTTGCCCTTGACCTGCACGATCCGCAGGCGCTCGCTCGCATCGAAACGGCGCTGTCGGAGCGAGGCCTCTACTGCGACGTGCTCGTCAACAGCGCCGGCTTCGGCGTGTTCGGGCCGGCGGCCGAGGCGGCAGCGGCCGAGCAACTGAGGCTTCTCGACGTCAACATCCGCGCCTTGACCGAGCTCACGCTGCGCTTCCTTCCCGAGATGCTGGCGAGAAGGCGCGGCGGCATTCTCAACGTCGGGTCGATCACGGGCTACGCGACGGGTCCCAACATGGCCGCCTATTATGCATCGAAGTCATATGTCAACTCGTTTACGGCGGCGCTGGCGTGCGAGGTGGCCGGCAGCGGCGTGACCGTGACCTGCCTCGCACCGGGGGTGGTGAGGACGCCGTTCTTCGCACGCTGCTCGGTCGGCCGGACGCGTCTCATGAAGCTGATGCCCCGGTCGGATGCCGCCGACACCGCGGAGGCTGGCTGGCGTGCGTTCAGGGCGGGAAAGTCGGTCATCGTTCCGAGACTGGGCGACCGCATGATCCTGGCCTTTGCGAAGCTGTTGCCGCAGAGCGTGCTGGCACGATTGATGCGCGCCCTGCAACGTCCGCTCTGACTGCGATCGCGCGCTAATCAGTAGATCCCGGGAAGGATGCGCGCGGTGCGGGCCATGTAGCGGCGGTATTCCTCGCCGAAAGTCTCGGTCATCAACGCCTCCTCGCGCCCGACGCGCAGAAAAAACAGCGTGCCGAAGCCGACCAGGCCGGCGGGGCCGGCGATCCAGTTCGGCAGCAGCAGAGCCTGAGCCACGGCCCAGAGCCAGAACGCCGAATACATCGGATGCCGCACGCGGCTATAGACGCCGTTGGTCACCAGAGCGTGCCGCTCGCGCACCTCCAGCGTCACCGACCAGTTGCGCCCGAGGTCCTTGTGCGTTCGATGGAACAGCCAAAGCGAGGCCGCGAACGCCGCGGCGCCGAGCCACGCCTGCAACGGGCGGAAGACGTAGTCGGCGAACTGCGGCACGCCGCTGAGCACGTAGACCGCCGGAACGATCCCCAGCCCGGCCGCCGAGATCGCCATCAGCACGAGCTCGCGACTGCGATCGCTGTGCCGCACCTTCGGCGTGCGGCGCGAACGGCGAGCATGGGGATAGCGGATGACGTACCAGCCGACGACGCCGGCGATCCAGATCAGCTTGGCGAGCAGCACCGTCATGACGACTGCGGCACAAGCACCGTGCGGGAGCACGATGGATCGCGATACGTGCCGTCGGCAGCGACGAAATCCAGGAGGCCTGCGGGCGACGTTGTCCAGCGTACGAAGGGAACGGGGCCGCACACCATCAGGAGATAGTCGTATGGTGCGCGCCTGTCGTTGGCCATGACGGAGCGGTAGTGCAGGCGCAAGACGTTCCGGCGGCAGCTTGCGAACGTTTCGGGCAGCAGCATGTCGTGGATCTGCACGCGGCGGATGACGGGCTTTCCATCGAGTCGATCGTCCGCGATGCGCCGCAGCGACACCGGGTCGAACTTGTAGAAGCTGATGGTATCGTCGCGCGACTGGTATTCGGTCCAGGCGATCGAGGGTTCGGCCGCGATGCGCGCGATCTTCTGCCGGATACCCTGCGCGCGCGGATGCAGCGCGAATTTCGGAATGGTGGCGCCGACCGTGAGCACGCAAACGGCCGCGCCGCGCCGCCCCAGATCGGGATCCCGGGCGAGCGCACGGACCAGCATGTCGAGCACGAGCATCGCTCCCAGGCTGTGTCCGACCACGACGATCTCGTCCGCCGCGGTCTCGCGCGAGCGCGCGATCAGCATCTCCGCAAATCGATCGAGCCGGGCATCGACATCGGGACGCCGGCCGTAGAGATAGTCCCAGGCGAAGATCCAGTCGTCCAACAGCTGCTGCACGCGCCAGCGCCGTCCGGGCCAGCGCAGCAGGCCGGCAAAGACTGCGAGGCCGAGCGCCAACCCGACGGCGGCTGCGCCGACGCCTGCAAGGCCGAGCAGCTCGGTCGCCAGCCGCGCGCAAACCCAGGCCGCGGCAGCGAACAGGGCGAGCGAAAGGACCGGAAACAGGAAGAACCCGGCGTAGCGCTGGTTGGCGACGATGTACCGGAACATGGTGCCGGTCGCGACGAAATCGAGATACGCACGCGCCGCATTGAACAGCCGCACCGCGAGCGACCGGGTAAAATCGCCGCGCACGATGTCGTCCCACAGCAGCACTTCGTGGATCGCCTCGACCTGCCAGTTGGCGGCGCGCGTCTCCACCGTCCACCGTACGCTGGGCTGCCCGCTCGGCTGCTCGCTGTCCGACAGCGTTGGGGCGACGCTCCAGGTGCGCCGGAAGACATCCATCTGACGCGCGAAGCGCCGGTACTGCGCGCCGGCGTCGATCGGATCGTATCCTGCCACGTGATAGACGTGTCGGCGTCTCACCATGCGCGAGTGTTAGCGAGAAACGCGTGGCAGCGTCAATCGCGCCCCCCTTCGCTGCCAGGGCGGCGAGGTCAGGTTAATTTCGGGCATCGGGATCACTACCGCTCGCAACTTTCACTGCGTTCAGGGCGTCTTTTTCCCTCAAGGGCCGGCTGAGAGTGCCGAGTACAAGAGGAAGCCACACGCAAGCCGAGTCCCTTCGCGTCAGGATTCAACTCCAAGAATCTGCGCCGCGCTGCTGGGCCCCATCTTGTTAACCTGGACTCGGTGCCCTGCCTTCGCTGCCGAAGCTGCGTTCGTCCGAAGCGGTCGCCGGCATCCGTGCGAAGACGCAGCGTCACCCGGATCACCCATGCGTGGCAGCACGTCACCCGAGCTTGATGTTGGCCTCGCGCACCACCTTGCCCCACTTCACGATTTCCGCCGCCACGAAGGCGCGAAACTCGTCCGGCGTGTTCTCGCGGAAGTCGACGTTGAGCGATCGCAGCCGTTCGCTCACGTCGGGGAGCCGCAGCGTCGCATTCAATCCGGCATTGAGAGTGCGGACGATCTCCGGCGCGGTGCCCTTGGGGACGAACACCCCGTTCCACTCATAGGCCTCGAAGCCCGGCAGCGTTTCGGACATCGCCGGCAGATCGGGCAGCGTGCCGAGCCGGCCGCGGCCGGTATGGGCGATCGCCTTGAGCGCACCGCCGCGCACGTGACCGATGGAGGCCGCGCCGTTCGAGAAGAAGAACTTCACCTGTCCGCCGATCAGGTCGTTGAGCGCGGGGCCGCCGCCACGGTACGGAATGTGATTGAGCTTGACCCCGGCTCGCATCCGAAAGAGCTCGAGCGAGAGATGTTGCACCGTGCCGTTGCCCGATGATGCCCAGTCGAGCCCGCCCGGCGCCGCCCTGGCGATGGCGATCACATCGTCGACCGATCTCGCCTCCACCGAGGGATGCACGACCAGCAGGTTGGGAACCAGTGACGCCAGGAACACCGGCTGGAAATCGTCGACCGTGTCGTAGGGCAGGCGCGGATAGAGCGACGGGTTCACGGAGAAGGCGGTGGCATCGTAGAGAATGGTGTAGCCGTCGCGCTCCGCCTTCGCCGCCACTGCTGCACCGATGGTGCCGCCGGCGCCCCCGCGATTGTCGATGACGAATTGCTGGCCGAGTGCGTCGCCGAGCCTGGCGAACAGAATGCGGCTCACGGTATCGGCGCCGCCGCCCGGCGGATAGGGCACGATCACCTTGACCGGACGGGTCGGATAGCTGGCCTGCGCGGCGGCGGTTCCGACGCCCGCAAGCAGCGGCAGCGCGCCCGCCGACGCCCGCAACATCCGCCGCCGCGTCACAAGGTGTTGCACCGTCTCCTCCATCCCCGCGGAACTGTCATGCCCGGACTGGTTTCGACCGCTCGGGCGTCAACGTTTCGGACCGCAAGGGAGAACGCATCGACGAGCGGGACAACGATGCCCGCACATGACGAAATCCCGGGTTCCGCCCTTTTTCCATCATAGAGCAGGGTCCATATTTCGGCGATGGCGAAATCTCCCGATCGGCCGCGCGCGCCGGGAAAACCCAAGCGCGATCCGGCCGGACATTCGAGCAAGGACCCGGCCGCGCGCGGCGCATCCGGGCCGAAGCCGATCAGGCCCACGCGCGCCAAGGCGGCGCGCCCCGAGCTGCCCCCGATCGAGCCGGCGCTCGCCGAGCTGCTCAATCCCGGCATCGGGCAGGGAACCGCAGGGCCGGGCTCGCAGACCGGCCTCGAGCCGCCGGCCGACAATTCGTTCGACCGCCGCGCGGATTTCTCCGCTGCCCACCGGGCGCGCAAATCGACCCCGCAGGGTTTCGGCGAGATGCCGCAGGCAGGCTACGGCGGTCGCGGTCCGCCGACTCGCCTCCCCTCGCCTGCCGGCGTCGAGCGCGAGCTTGCGCAGACGCTCGGTTTCGACGGCGAGGAGGCGGCCGAGGACGGCGCGACGGGCGCGACCGGGCTCACGCGTTTCCGCGGCATCACCGGCGCATCCGCGACCGTGCAGGCGCTGGAGACGCTGCTGCGCGACGGCCGTCCGGAATTCAGCGAGCGTCCGTGGACGCCGCATCGCCCGCCGCGGCCGGAGAAATCCGAGGGCGGCCGGCGGCTGGCGATCACGTCGGACTTCGAGCCCAAGGGCGACCAGCCGCAGGCGATCGCCGATCTGGTGGAGGGCGTCGCGCGCCAGGACCGCACCCAAGTCCTGCTCGGCGTGACCGGATCGGGCAAGACCTTCACCATGGCGAAGGTGATCGAGCAGACCCAGCGCCCGGCGCTGGTGCTCGCTCCCAACAAGACGCTCGCCGCCCAGCTCTACGGCGAGTTCAGGGGCTTCTTTCCCGACAACGCCGTCGAATACTTCGTCAGCTACTACGATTATTACCAGCCCGAGGCCTACGTTCCGCGCACCGATACCTATATCGAGAAGGAATCCTCCATCAACGATCAGATCGACCGCATGCGCCACTCGGCCACGCGCGCGCTGCTCGAGCGCGACGACGTCATCATCGTGGCCTCGGTGTCGTGCATCTACGGCATCGGCTCGGTCGAGACCTACTCGGCGATGACCTTCACGCTCGAGCAGCGCGCGCGCATCGACCAGCGCCAGCTCATCGCCGACCTGGTGGCGCTGCAGTACAAGCGCTCGGCCGGCGACTTCTACCGCGGCTCGTTCCGCGTGCGCGGCGACGTGATCGAGATCTTCCCGGCCCACTACGAGGACCGTGCCTGGCGGGTGTCGCTGTTCGGCGACGAGATCGAGTCGATCCACGAGTTCGACCCGCTCACCGGGGCGAAGACCGACGAGCTGGAATTCGTCAAGATCTACGCCAACTCGCATTACGTCACGCCGCGCCCGACCCTGCTGCAGGCGATCGCCGGCATCAAGCAGGAGCTGAGATGGCGGCTCGACCGGCTCAACGCCGGCGGCCGGCTGATCGAGGCGCAGCGCCTCGAGCAGCGCACGCTCTACGATCTCGAGATGATGGAAGCGACCGGAAGCTGCGCCGGCATCGAGAACTACTCGCGCTATCTCACCGGCCGCAAGGCCGGCGAGCCGCCGCCCACCCTGTTCGAATACGTGCCCGACAATGCGCTCGTCTTCGTCGACGAGAGCCACGTCACCATCCCGCAGCTCGGCGGCATGTTCCGCGGCGATTTCCGGCGCAAGGCCACGCTGGCCGAATACGGCTTCCGCCTTCCTTCCTGCATGGACAACCGGCCGCTGCGCTTCGAGGAATGGGACGCGATGCGTCCGCAGACCATCACCGTCTCCGCCACCCCCGGCGGCTGGGAGATCGGCGAGGCGCACGGCGTGTTCGCCGAGCAGGTGATCCGCCCCACCGGCCTGATCGATCCGCAGGTCGAGGTGCGGCCGGCCCGCACCCAGGTCGACGACCTGGTCGGCGAGGTGCGGCAGGTGGCGGCCGCCGGCTATCGCGCGCTCGTCACCGTGCTCACCAAGCGCATGGCGGAGGACCTCACCGAGTACCTGCACGAGCAGGGCATCCGCGTGCGCTACATGCACTCCGACATCGACACGCTCGAGCGCATCGAGATCATCCGCGATCTCCGCCTCGGCGCCTTCGACGCGCTGGTCGGCATCAACCTCCTGCGCGAGGGTCTGGACATTCCGGAATGCGCGCTGGTCGCCATCCTCGACGCCGACAAGGAAGGCTTCCTGCGCAGCGAGACCTCGCTGATCCAGACCATCGGCCGCGCCGCGCGCAACGTGGACGGCCGCGTCATCCTCTACGCCGACACCGTGACCGGCTCGATGGAGCGCGCCCTCGCCGAGACCGACCGCCGCCGCGACAAGCAGGAAGCGTTCAACACCGAGAACGGCATCACGCCGGAGAGCGTGCGCAAGGGCATCGCCGATATCCTGGAGAGCGTGTACGAGCGCGACCACGTGCTGGTCTCGACCGCGGGCGGGCTCGCCGGCATCGGCGAGGAGGACGGCGTCGCCACCATCGGCCGCGATTTCGAGGCCGTGATCGCCGACCTGGAGACGCGCATGCGCGAGGCAGCCGGCGATCTCGACTTCGAGGAGGCGGCGCGGATGCGCGACGAGGTCAAGCGCCTGCGTGCCACCGAGCTCGCGGTGATGGACGATCCCACCGCCGGGGCGACGGCGCTCGCGCGCAGCGATGCTTCTCCCTCTCCCCGCTCGCGCGGGAGAGGGTCGGGGTGAGGGCGATCCCGCCCGCGCAAGCCCACCCTCGACGAGATGGGGCCCGGTCCCGACAAGGAATCCAAGCCCTACCGCCCCGGGCCGCGCTCGACCTCCGGCCGCGCCGGCATGCGCGGCGGCTGGCGGCCGCGGACCCGCTAGCGCGGCGCTCCGGCATTTGCGCCTCGCCGCACGCGAGGTCGCTGCGACCGTGCTTTTGATCCCTGCCACCGATGAGGCGTCTTGCTGCATTCCCGCTGTATTTTCAGCGGGGCGGGTGGGCCGCTGCCGACAGTGCCGGCGTGCTTTCTCGTCACTTGGCTTCGTTTGGCCAGTCGCATACGTGTCCCGGCCGAGCGCGCCCAAAGCGCGTTCACGCGCGTCTCGACGCGCTATGCGCGCGCGAGCCGGGACCCAGAGCCACGCGGCGAGCATCTCCCTACGATGCGCTTCGCGAGGCCTGCGGTCCTGGGTCCCGGGTCTCCCCCGGCCTGGCGCCGGGGTCGCCCGGGACACGATGTTTCTCTCCATTACTTTCACCATTTCAAACAGCCCGCTGTCCGTGCGGACCGCCTTTCTCGTTCCCGCGGCGCGGCGCGCCCGGGTGTTGACCCGTGTTCTTCATCCGCCCCGATCAGGAGGGGCGGCGGAGCGCCGACAGGCGCCCGGATGCAGCGGCATCCGGCGGGCGTGCCATGACGCGGCACGCCGGGCGCTTGCGAAGCGCCCTTTGCGTCCCGTGCGCGGGACGCCGCGCCTTGCGGCGCTCCACCTTGGCACTCTTGCGATGCGGATCCGCGCTTCCGTCACTCGGCATTTCCTCCGGTGACGTGCAGCGAGCTCCTCGCGGCCGGGTCGTAGTGCCCGGCGGTCGGCTTCCGCACCTCCCGAGCCTGCGGTTGCGAGCCGCAGCCGCGGGACGCCAATCTCGCTCCGCCTTCAGGATCGCCTCTAGAAAACGGCCCTCGTGAGCGAGGTGGGCGCTTCCTAGCACCATCGCACAATGTAGTCAATAAGTATCTTTGATATGTATATGATACCCGAAACGTAGCCATTTCCCGATCCTTTTCCGCGCCAGTTGCGATTTTTTCGGCCTTCTTGTTCCGACATCGGGGATTATGTCTCACGACCTTACTCTTACGGCCAGAGAACACATGCAGGGACAAGATGAAGCTTGGATTTGAAGAAGCGCAGACCTCCTATCATAGCGGGTCGCAAAGTGCCCGCGCATGGACAGAGCGTTGGGTGCGGGACTGGGTCTTTTGCCCGAACTGTGGGAGCGCCAGAATCAGTCAGTTCGAGGTCAATCGTCCCGTCGCAGATTTTTTGTGTGCATCATGCAGCGAGGAATATGAGCTGAAGAGTCAGAAGGCGAAATTTACTGCCAAGGTGCTCGACGGTGCCTTTCGCACAATGTGTAATCGATTGGCTGAGAGCAACAATCCCAACCTCTTTCTATTGAATTACGACCTGATACAGCGCGAAGTTCGGAGCCTGTTTGTCGTACCAAAGCAGTTCTTTGTACGAGAGATCATCGAAGAACGTAAACCACTCGCAGCGACAGCCCGGCGCGCCGGATGGATCGGCTGCAACATCCTGCTGAACCAAATTCCCTTATCGGGAAAGGTCTTCATAGTTCGCGATGGTCAACCTCAACCGAAAGAGCAGGTGCTCGCGCAGTGGAGGAAGACGCTGTTCCTGCGCGAGGAAGGAGCCGAGGCGCGAGGTTGGCTCATAGAGGTCATGAAGTGTGTGGAAATGCTTGGCAGGCCCGAATTCCAGCTCGACGACGTCTACGCCTTCGAAGACAGATTGAGCCAGCTCTACCCCAATAACAGGCACGTCAAGCAGAAGATCCGTCAACAGCTTCAGGTTCTGAGGGACCACGGCTACCTGGACTTCGTCTCGCGCGGATACTATCGCTTGCGGCAACAAAGCTCGAATCCATAAGTGAATGGGAGAGGAAAGTTTGGCTTGGTTTCGCAATCACTACAGATGTGCGGAATGTGGGGGCAACTGGGCCGGCGAATGGTCGTGCACCTGCGACGACGATTGTCCGCATTGCGGCGCTCGACACATGTCGCCCCTCGACAGCGAAGACCTGACCGAGCTCATTGATGCGCGAGATGGTGTCTTCGTCGTTCTCCAGTCGCCCGATACGGCCGAACACGCTCCGGACTATCGCAAAGTTGCCGAGTTCGCGACGCGCGCTGAGGCCGAGACCTTCTTGACCGAGGGTATCTCGGATTCGAATTGACGCTACCGGTGCTACCCTCCCCACCCCCCCCCCCGCCGCTGTCATTCCCCCATCAGGTCGGTCAAGAAGCCGAGCGGCTCGCGCCGGGTGTCGTCGAACATCGCGGCGGTGAGCGGACCGCCGATCACGGCGCCGGTGTCGAGGTTGAGGCGGCGTGCGCGCAGGTCGGGCGTGCCGCTCCCTTGTGGGGTGTGGCCGTGCACGATGAAGCGGCCGCAATCGAACAGGTCGCAATCGCTCAGGAACGGCTCGCGCATCCACAGCATGGCGTCGGCCGGCTGGCGCTCGAGCGGCAGGTCGAGGTCGATGCCGGCATGCACGAAGAACCGCATCCCGTCGTCGTGGCAGAGCGGCAGTGCGCGCAGCCAGGCCAGATGCGCCGGCTCGATGCGGCCGCCGGTGCGCCAATAGTCGCGCTGCGTGGTGGCGCCGCTGTTCTGCAGCCACAGCGGCATGGCGAGCTCGCTGTCGTGCGCCATGATCGCGAGATGCTCGTGATTGCCCATGAGGCACACCACGCTGCCGGAGGCAGCCTGCTGCCGGCGCATCAGAAGATCGACCACACCGCGGCTGTCCGGCCCGCGATCGACATAGTCGCCGAGGAAGACCCAGCGCGCCGGCCGGCTGCCGGCATGGGCCTCGCAGGCCCGCAGCAGCCGCTCGAGCTTGCCGAGGCAGCCATGGATGTCGCCGATCGCGAAGGTGACGGGTAACATGTCGATGACACACGCTCGCCGGACCGCCCCGGCACGCCGGACAGCATCGGATGCCGTCGCGATCGCACCGTATCACCAGCATGTTACAATGAAGGTTCCGGCCGTTCTAATATCATGGGGAACGTGCACGGGCTGCACCGCGCCGGGCACGAGCGCGCCGGATCCAAAGGAGGGAAACATCATGACGCCTGGTACCCACCTCAAGCTTGCGTCCTTCGCCGCCGTCGCGGCGCTGGCGGTCGCCGGTCCCGTCCTCGCCGGCGGCGACAAGGTCGCCTTCCCGACGGACTACGACAAGGGCGTGCTGTTCACGACCGTCGATCGCCCCGACAACAAGCAGTATCGCGAGTTCTTCACCGGCACCGCCGCGCTCGAAGCTGCAAACAAGGGAGAAGCGCTGCCGAGCGGCACCGTGATCACGATGATCCAGTACGCCGCCAAGCTCGACCCGCAGGGCAATCCCGAGAAGGACGCCAACGGCCGCTTCATCAAGACCAACGTCGTCGGCTACACCGTGATGGAGAAGCGCACCGGCTGGGGCAGCGAGTATCCCGATAACATCCGCAACGGCGAGTGGGAGTACCAGGCGTTCAAGCCGGACAAGACGCCCAATACGGCGGCCAATCTCACCAATTGCTTCAACTGTCACAAGCCGTACGACAAGCAGGACTTCGTCATCCTCTACGACAAGATGAAAACCGCCGGGAAATAGGGCCGCGTGCAGTTCCCGTCGGCCGCGAAGTGGTCACATTCTCGTGCGGCAATCGCGGGTGGTGAAGCTGCCCGCAAAGGGGAGCCGAACGGGGGTAATATCATGACGCTGATCAAGTCTCGTGAACCCGTCGACGAAGGCACGCCTTCAGAGACGGAAGTGGAAGGGGAGATCCGCGAATTCGTGCGCCGTGACGTTGCCACCCTGCGGCGCAGCGCCGAGAGCGACAGCGAGATGGTCGCCAGCAACATCACCACGCTGCTGCAGCGGGTCGCGGGGACCTCGGTAGGGGAGATCGACAAGCTGATCGCGGAGCTGCAGACCTTGCGCGACATGCTGCATGACGAGGGCGCGCGCGTGCAGCGCGAGATCGTGGAATATGCGACCTTGAGCCAGGCGGCCATGCAGTCGACCAAGATCATCGCCGAAAGCCTGACGCACTGGAAGAAGGTTCCGGACGCGCCCAGCATACGCGAGTGAACGTAACCTCGTTCCCCGATCGAGCGCGACGCACTGTCCGATCGCAGGACAGGCTCCAGGAGTGAGCGCAGTGTGAGCCGCTTCACATTGTGCCCGGCCGTCGCCGGACTAGAATGCTCCCGTCGCCGTGCGATTCGGCGACCGCGGTAGCCTCGTGCTACCGCCGCCCTCTCGGGCGTTTCCTCCCAAGACTGCCCCGCTGCCTTCGGCTGGCGGGGCATTTTTTCATGGGAGCGCCGGTATCGATCGAGCCTGACAAGCCGATTTCCGTGCCGGTGCTTACCAGGTGGAGCTGCGGAGCGCTCGCCGAGGCCCGCCTGCTTCTGGATCAACGCGGCGGTCGCCGAACCGTCGCTTTGCACGAGCCGAGCGTTTCAATAGATTGCGCGCGGATCGCGATATCCGTCGCGGCAATCACGCAGGGCCTGCCGGGTGCTGGGAGTGGTTCTCGCCGCGCTCTCCGCGGCCACCTTCGCCTTCAACAATGCCAGCGCGCGACGCGGCGTGCTGACCGGCTCGGTGCTGCAAGGGCTCGCCATCACCGTGCCGATCGGAGTGCCGCTGTTCTTCCTGGCCGCGCTCGCCACCGGGCAGCTGGGCCTGCTCGCGAACTTTTCCGCGCAGGCGATCGGTCTCCTGGCGCTCGCCGGCGTGCTCCACTTCGTGGTCGGGCGCTACGGCAACTTCCGCGCCGCCCAGGCGATCGGCGCCAATCTGTCGGGGCCGGTGATCCAGCTCAGCCTCGCGGTCACGCTCGTGCTCGCGATCGTGGTGCTGAAGGAAACGCTGACCCCGCTGCGCATGATCGGCATCGCGCTGCTGGCCGCGGCACCGGCGCTCATGCGCAACGCCGAGACACCGAGCGTGAGCGCCTCGCCACCCGAGAACGGGCTGCCGAGATTCGTGCCGCGCTACGCCGAGGGATACATCTTCTCCCTGGTCGCGGCGCTGCTCTACGGCGTGACGCCGTTCCTCATCCGGCTGGGGCTCGCCGGCAGCGATCTCGGCGGCGGGATCGTCGGCGGCCTGATCTCCTACGCCGCCGGCACCGTGGCGGTGGCGCTGCTGCTGCTGTGGCCGGGCCAATTGCGCCATGCCGCCGCGATCGGCCCGGCCTCGCTGAAATGGTTCACCTATTCCGGCGTCTCCGTCTGCATCGCGCAGATGTTCATCTACATGGCGTATGCGATCGCGCCGATATCGGTGGTGACGCCGATCCTGCAGCTGCACCACGTGCTGCGCGTCGTGTTCGCGCGCCTGCTCAACCCGCACCACGAGGTATTCGGCGGCCGGATGATCCTGGGGACTGCCTTGTCCGCACTCGGCGCGATCACGCTTTCGCTCGACACCGAGCTCGTGCTGGCGATCCTCCCGCTGCCGGAGCCGGTCGCCGCCGTCGCGCGCTGGCAATGGCCGTGACGCAACGGCTGCGGAGCCTCGTCGGTGACGCGTCGCGGTTCTCATGTCGGCGCTAGTGCGGTGTCTTTGACGTTCCGATCAGTCTCGCGGCAGTTCCGTCATCGGAACGTCAAAGACAAAACCGCACTAGCACCATAGACTTGCTAGTGTCCCTTTGCTTCCGACGTTCGCACTCGAGCGTGCTGCAATGTGAAGCGAACGTCGGAAGCGGGACACTAGGTGTCGCCCCGGCACCACACCTCGCCGCTATCGCCGCACTGGGGGACGCAGCGCCCGCCTTTCCCGATGTCCTCGTCCGCAATGACGGATAAGATGCGGTCGGAGGGCTGGGATGATTCTCGCACCGCTCGCCGGCGCGGCGCTGCTCGTCAGCATTGCGGCCGGTCCGACCGTCTCGCCGCCCCTGTCGGCGCAGCAGAAGAATACATCGGTGCAGCCGCTGGTACGCTCGGCCACCGAATGCATCGCGCGCACCGTCACCGCCGATCCGCGTTTCGGCGAGCGCGACCTCGGCGACCTCATCGTGGATTCGATGGAGGCGTGCTTCGCGCCGGTGCGTGCCATGATCGATGCCTACGACCGCCATTTCGGGGACGGTTCCGGCGAGGCTTTCTTCATGGGACCCTATCTCGACGTGCTGCCGACCGCGGTGAGCAGGTGGACGCGAGACCCGGTCAAGTGATCCGGCCGAGTGCCGGGAGCGGGTGTGGCCGCGACCGAGGCCATCGGATCGCTCGGCGATCCAATCCGCTCACGGCGAGCGTGACGACAGCACCGGCTTGAGCAGCAGCGACAAGGGAAGCGTAAGCAGCACGGTCACGGCGACGATGACCAGCGTCGCCGACACGCCGAGCGCGTCGCCGATGAGGCCATAGATCGCCGGTGCGACCGCACCGGTACCGATGGTGCCGGTGTAGAAGGTGCCGAATGCGCGCGCCCGCCGCTCCGGCGGCACCACGTCGGGGACCGACCCGTACAGCACCGACGACGTGCCGTTGAGGGCGACCCCGATCAGCGGAAGCAGCAACATCGCGGCTTCGAGCGGCAGCGGCAGCAGTGCCACGATCGCGACAGCGGTCGAAGCTTCGGTCAGCCACACCGTCGCGACAGCACCGATGCGCGCCCCGACGAAGGCACAGACCAGCTTGCCGACGGCGCCGCCCGCGAACACCAGCGTCAGCGCCAGACCGATGGTGGGCAGACCCGCGCCCTTGGCCGTCAGCACGAACGGCAGAAACAGCAGGAAGCCCATGCGGGTTGCGCTGTCGAGCATGCCGATCGCCAACAGCAGCGGGAAGGCGAAGCGGTGGCGTGCACCACGTGCACGCAGCGCCGGATCGGGCCGATCCGTCTGCAGCGGCGGCTCTGCGCCGTAGCAGCGCGGCATCAGTGCAAAGATCGCGACCGCCGCGAGAAAGCCGAGCGCACCGAGCAGGGCAAGGGCGGGCCGCCACGGCATCACCACCAGCAGCAGCGCCGCCGCCGCCGGGATCGCCATCTTGCCGACGTCGCCGGCGAAGTTGTAGGTGCCGAGCGCCTTCATGGAACGCGGTCCGGCAAAAGCGCGTGCCATCAGCGTGGAGGCGAGTGGATGCTGGGTGCTCGCCCCGAGCCCGCCGACGAACAGAGCGACGACCAGCAGGCCGATGCCCGCGCTGGCGCCGGCGAGGCAGTAGCCGGCGCCGGCGAGCGCGGTGCCGAGCGCCAGGACCGAGGGTGCGCCCAGGCGCTCGGCGATCAGCCCCGAGGGAATCTGAAAGCCGGCCATGGTGCCGGAGAACAGCCCCCGTAGCAGTCCCAGCTCCGCATAGCCGAGCCCGAACTCCTTCTGCCAGACCGGCAGCATGATGTAGACGAGGTCGGTATAGCCGTCGTGCAGGGCATGCGTGCCGCAGGCGACGCCGGCGGCGCGGCGCCTGTCGCGTTCGAGGTGCGCGGATCGCGATTCGAGCGCCTGCCCGTCGGCGGTCATGGCGGCGGCGGTCCCGGGGTCCTGCGCGCGACGAAGGCGCTGCTGACCAACGACAGCACCCGCTCGCCGCGCTGGTTCACCCCGGTATTGCGAACGAAGATGATGCCCCACCCAGGGCGGCTGTTCAGAGCGCGCGTCTCCAGCACCTCGGTGGCGTAGGAGATCGTGTCGCCGGCATGGACCGGCTTGAGCCACCGCAGCTCGCGAAAACCAGGCGACGGGCCGAGCTGGGCGACCGGCTCGCCGCGGGCGCGGCGCTCCTCGTCCTCGCGGCGGCGGCAATCGATCAGGAGCCGCATCCACACACAGGCGGTGTGCCAGCCCGAGGCGCACAGCCGGCCGAAATGGGAACGCGCGGCCGCCGCCTCGTCGAGATGAAACGGCTGCGGATCGTAGCGTGCGGCAAATGCCTTGATCGCCTCGGCGGTGAAGGTGTAGCTGCCGAGCCTGCCGGTCTCGCCGACGCGGATGTCCTCGAAATGCCTCATGGCGGCCTCGAGGCCGCCTGCGGCGCCGCGCGCCGCCTGAACATCGGGCTCACGATCATGACCATCACCGGCTCATCCGCTGCCGCCGTGAGCTCGAAGCGGAACTTGACGAAGCCCATCTCGGGCCGGCTGCGCGACAGGCGGGTCTCGAGCACGGTCGCGCGCGCCTTGATGCGCTTGTCCGGACGCACCGGCGCCAGCCATTTCACCTCGTCCACGCCCGGCGCACCCATGAAGCTCGTCCCGCACAGGAGATTGTCGCTCAGCATGCGCATCAGGATGCAGCAGCTGTGCCAGCCCGAGGCGACCAGGCCGCCGAACAGGGTCGCGCGCGCCGCCTCCTCGTCGAGGTGCATGGGCTGTGGATCGTACTCGGCGGCGAACGCGACGATGTCCTCGCGGGTGACGAGGCGCGACCCGCAGTCGATGACTTGGCCTGGACTGAAGTCTTCCCAATGGAGGCGAGGCACGGCGGTCCCGGAGCGCGAAGGTCGCCGTTCCCTAGACGCGGTGTCCGCCGCGGTCAACCCACGGCCGAGCACCCGAGAATTCAGCCATGCATCTGCCGTTTCTCCGATTCCTCGAACGCGTCTCCGGGACCGGAATCGGAAACCGCGATTGACCCTCGGCGGGCCGCAGGTAGAGTGTCGTCCGCCCGCAGCCGAAGTCCGGAAGCATCGGCTGCGGGTCCCGCTTGAAGTGCCGAACCCGGGTAGAATAAGGGCTGGGAGCGAGCAAGGACGCGGCGACGCGCGCGAGCGCGCACCGTCAGTAGGCGGAGACGGCACTTGCCGCACGACTGATCGGCGGCGCGGGCCGGGAGGAAGGGATCACATGTTCGATCTTCGCGACCTGTTCCAATGGGAACGGTTCATCACGCCTTCGATCATCAAGATCTTCTATTGGCTCGCGGTGGGCATCTCGGCTCTGTTCGGGCTTTCCGGCATCGTTTCCGGATTGGCGCTGATGGCTCACACGCCGCTCGGCGGCATCTTCTGGATCATCGGCAGCCTGATCGGGATGGTGATCGGCGTCATCTTCGCTCGCATCATCTCCGAGTTCGTTCTCATCATGTTTCGCATCAACGAGCATCTGGGCGCGATTCGCCAGCGCGGACAGATGTAGCGCCGACGACGAACGAACGGGCGGCGTGCGCCACGGCAGAATGGGACGGCTCGACCGATGGCCCAAGCATGAGACGACGCGACTTCTTCTACGTTCTTGGCAGCGCAGCGACCTGGCCGCTCGCGGCGCGAGCGCAACAGCCGGCGATGCCGGTGATCGGGTTTCTCGAAAGCAGATCGTCCGACGCGATGGCGAGCCGTCTCGGTGCATTCCGCCAAGGCCTGAAGGAGGCCGGATTTACCGAGGGTGAGAATGTCAGGATCGTCTACCGGTGGGCGGAGAATCGAGCTCGATCGCCTGCCGGAGATGGCGGCCGAGCTGGTGCGCCAGCAGGCCGCCGTGATCGTGACGTCGGGAGGCCCTGCATCGGCGTTGGCGGCCAAAGCGGCCACCACGACGATCCCGGTCGTATTTCTGGTCGGAGAAGACCCGACCAGGCTGGGTCTTGTCAGCAGTCTCGCCCGACCGACCGGCAATCTCACGGGGATCAACCTGTTCGCCAACGAGCTGGAGGCAAAGCGGCTGGAGCTTCTGCATCAGATGGTGCCGCGAGCCGCCCGCATCGCCGTGCTCGTAAACTCCGCCGATGTGAGGAATACCGAGAATACCTTGCAGCAGGTCGGAGCGGCTGCTCGTACCATGGGGCTGCAGATCCAGGTTCTCAAAGCCGGTAGCGGTCGCGAGATCGAGGAAGCGTTCGCATCCATCGGACCGGAGCGGCCCGACGCCCTGTTCGTGGGGGCCTCGGCCTTCTTGAACGCCCGGCGTGTGCAACTGGTCCAACTGGCGGCGTTCCACCGGCTGCCCGCAACCTATTCGTTCCGGGAAGCCGCGGAAGCCGGCGGGTTGATGAGCTACGGACCCAGCATCACGGATGCCTATCGTCAGTGGGCGACCTATGCCGGCCGCATTCTAAGGGGAGCCAAGCCCGCGGACCTGCCCGTGATGCAGGCGTCGAAGTTCGAGCTGGTCATCAATCTCCCGACGGCGAGGATGCTCGGCCTCACCCTGCCGCCGACATTGCTCGCCATCGCCGACGA
>CAWIZJ010000058.1:0-105116 GCA_963840535.1 uncultured Alphaproteobacteria bacterium | reverse complement strand
GACAATCCCGGTCGGCAGTCTACAATAGCCACTACGAAAAGGAGAACGGGCGGCATGGCATGGCGGATCGGGGTCGATATCGGCGGCACATTCACCGATGTCGCGCTGGTCGACGACGCGAGCGGACGGATCGGCGTCGCCAAGGTGCCGACGACGCCGCGCGATTTCGCCGCGGGCGTGCTGCCGGCTCTGAGATCGGCGATGCGGCCGCTACGGCTCGCGCCGGCCGAGGTCGGGCTGCTGGCGCACGCCACCACGGTCGTCACCAACGCCATCCTGGAGGAGAAGGGCGCCCGCGCGGCCCTGGTCACGACACGCGGCTTTCGCGACGTGCTGGAGCTGCGGCGCTCGGCGCGCGCCGATCTCTACGACCTGTTCCAGGACCCGCCGGCAACGCTGATCCCGCGCCGGCGGCGGTTCGAGATCACCGAGCGCGTCGGCGCCGACGGCGCAGTCGTCACGCCGCTCGCCGAGGCCGAGATCGACGGCCTGATCGCCGCGCTGCAAGGCGGCGCGCGTCGAGGCGGTCGCGGTCTCGCTGCTGTTCAGCTTCCTCAATCCGGAGCACGAGCGGCGGCTCGGCGCGCGGCTGCGCGCGGCGCTGCCGGGCGTGCCGGTCTATCTGTCCTCGGAAGTGCTGCCGGAGATCAAGGAGTTCGAGCGCACCAGCACGACCGCCGTGTGCGCCTATGTCGGGCCGATCCTTGCCTCCTATCTGGAGCGGCTGGAGCGCGACACGCGCAGACGGGGCTGCCGCCGCTCTACGTGATGGGCTCGAACGGCGGCGTGTTCGAGGCGGCGGAGGCGATCGCCATGCCGGCGATGGCGGTGGAGTCGGGCCCGGCGGCCGGCGTCGTCGCGGCAGCCCTGGTGGCGCGCCAGACCGGGCGGCTCGACCTGCTCTCGTTCGACATGGGCGGCACCACCGCCAAGGCCAGCCTGATCCGCGACGGCCAATACGAGACCACGCCCGAGTACGAGGTCGGCGGCGGCTCCAGCGGCAACCGCTGGATGCACGGCACCGGCCATCCGATCCGCGTGCCGGTGATCGATCTCGCCGAGGTTTCGGCCGGCGGCGGCTCGATCGCCTGGGTCGACCGCGCCGGCGCGCTGCGCGTCGGGCCGAAGAGCGCCGGCGCCGAGCCCGGCCCCGCCTGCTATGGCGCGCGGCGGCACCGAGCCGACCGTCACCGACTGCAACCTGCTGCTCGGCTATCTCGACCAGGGATCGCTGCTGCCGGCGACCTGCCGATCGACCACGCCGCGGCGCGAGGCCGCGGTCGCGAGAGCGGCTCGCCGAGCCGCTGGGCGTCGATGTGCGCGACCGCCGCCGCCGCCGTCATCGACGTCGTCAACCATGCCATGGCGGAAGCCCTGAAGATCGTGTCGGTGCAGCGCGGCCACGATCCGCGCGATTTCGTGCTGGCGGCGTTCGGCGGCGCCGGGCCGCTGCATGCCGCGGCGCTGGCCGACGAGCTCGGCATCGCCGAGGTCATCTGCCCGCCGATCCCCGGGCGCCTTCTCGGCGCTCGGCCTGGTCGGCACCGACCTCAAGCGCGACTACGTGCGCACCGTCTACACCACGACGGCGACCGCCGATCCGGCGGCGCTGGAGGCGGCCTTCGCCGCGCTCGAAGCGCGAAGGCGCCGCCATGCTCGACCGCGCCGGCGTCGCGGCCGAGCGCCGCCGCTTCGAGCGCTCCGTCGATGCGCGCTACGCAGCGGCAATCCTACGAGCTGCCGTGCCGGTTGCCGGCGCGCGCGCTCGACGCGGCCGCGCTCGCCGAGATCGCCGAGGCCTTCCACGCACCGCCACCGCGCAGACCTACGGCCACGACAACCGCGGCGAGCCGGTGCAGCTCGTCAGCATGCGCCTCGCCGCGATCGGCGCCATCCCGCCGCTCGCTGATCCGCGACAGGCCGGCGCCGCCGCGGCACCGACGCGGTCAAAGCGAAGCGCGCCGGTCTGGTTCCGCGAACCGGCGCGGTCGAGCGCCACGATCTACGATCGCGCGCGCATGCCGGCGGGGCTCGCGGTCGCGGGCCCGGCGGTGATCGAGTCGCTCGAATCCACCATCCTGGTCCCGCCCGGCTGGCAGGCGCGCATGGACGAGCGACGGCTTCGTGCTGCTGACGCGCACGGCGGAAGCCGAGGACGATCGCAGCAATGAACAGACGCGACGCGCAAGGCCGATCCCGCCACCTTCGAGATCGTCAAGAACAGCCTCTACAAGATCGCCGAGGAGATGCGCGTCGTCCTCGCCAAGACCGCCTACTCGCCGATCCTGAAATCGGCCGGCGACTACTCCTGCGGCGTGTTCGATGCGCGAGGGCGAGATGGTGGCGCAGGGGCCCGACCTGCCGATCCATCTGGGCTCCATGCCGGACGCGGTGCGCGCCGTGGTCGCGGCCTTCGCGGCCGACGTGCACGACGGCGACGTGTTCATCCACAACGATCCCTATTTCGGCGGCAGCCACCTGCCCGACGTCAACGTCGTGCGGCCGGCCTTCCACGAGGGCCGGCTGCTCGGCTACGCCTGCCTGCGCGCGCATTGGCCCGACGTCGGCTCGGCCACGCCCGGCAGCTATGGCGCGGTCACCGAGATCTACGGCGAGGGCCTGCGCCTGCCGCCGCTGCGGCTGATCAGCCGCGGCGCGCTCAACGTCGACCTGGAGAAGGTGATCCTCGCCAACGTGCGCACGCCCGACGAGCGCAAGGGCGACCTCGGCGCGCAGCTCGCCGCCACCCTGCGCGCGACCGAGCGGCTGAAGGAGCTGGCGCGGCGCTACGGCGCCGACGAGCTGATCGGCGACATGGCCGAGGTGATGGACTATTCCGAGCGGCTGATGCGGGCGATGCTCGTCGACCTGCCCGACGGCGAGGGCCACTTCGAGGACTTCTGCGACGGCGACGGCATCGCCGACGACGCCGGCGGCAAGGACGCGCCGTTCTGGATCCGCATGAGGTCAAGAAGACCGGCGACCGCCTGGTGGTCGACTTCGCCGGCAGCGACCCGCAGGTCAAGGGCCCGATCAACGCACCGCTGTCGGTGACCGCCTCGGGCGTCTACTGCGGCCTCAAGACCGCGGTCGATCCCAACAGCCTGATTCCGCCCAACTCCGGCTGCTGGCGCACCATCGAGGTCAAGGCGCCGCAAGGGCTCGGTGGTCAACGCCGAGTTTCCCGGCGCCCGTGGTCTACGCCAACCACGAGATCTCGCACCGCGTCGCCGACATGGTGATGGGCGCGCTGGCCAGCTTCTGGCCGGAGCAGGTCATGGCCTGCAGCCAGGGCACCTCGGCGATCCTCACCTTCGGCGGCGTCGATCCGCGCTCGGGCCGGCCGCTACGTCTCCTACGAGACCATCAAGGGCGGCTTCGGCGCGCGCCCCAACAAGGACGGCATCAACGTGATCGCCAGCGGCATCTCCAACACCATGAACACGCCGGTCGAGGTGCTGGAGATGGCATTCCCGGTGCGCGTCGAGCGCTACGAGATCAACCCGGATTCCGGCGGCGCCGGCCGCTATCGCGGCGGCTGCGGCGCGCGCCGCACGTGGCGCATGCTCGAGGGCGCCGACGCCACCGGCGCGCTGTGCATGGAGCGCATGACCTCGCCGCCGTTCGGCCTGCTCGGCGGCAAGGCCGGCGCCGCCGCCGTCGTCACGCTGACGACGCCGGACGGCACGACGCGCCACCTGCCGAGCAAGGGCGCCTTCATGCGCCGGCCGGCTCGGTGATCGACATGATCACGCCCGGCTCCGGCGGCTTCGGTCCGCCGGCCGAGCGCGATCCCGTCGCCATCGGCCGCGACCTGCTCGACGGCTACGTCAGCGCGCGCGCGGCGCGCGACGACTACGGCATCGCCGACCCGAGGCCCTCGAGAGCCGCCGCCGCAGCAGAGGACGACGCATGACCTACATCCCCAACTCCATCGAGGCGCGCGATATCGCCAGCCTGGTGCACATGCAGACCAACCTGCGCAAGCACCAGACAGGAGGGCCCGCTGGTCATCACGCGCGGCGAGGGCTGCCGCGTGTTCGACAACATCGGGCCGCGACTACATCGAGGCGGTGGCCGGGCTGTGGTGCGCGTCGCTCGGCTTCGGCTCGGAGCGGCTCGCCAAGGTCGCCTACGCGCAGATGCGCGAGCTCGGCTACTACCACCTCTACCGCCACCGCTCCAACGAGCCGGCGATCCAGCTCGCCGAGAAGCTGCTGGAGATCGCGCCGGTGCCGATGGCGCGCGTCATCTTCCAGTGCTCGGGCTCGGAGGCCAACGACACCGCCATCAAGCTCGCCTGGTACTACTGGCATGCGCATGGGCGAGCCGCAGCGGACCAAGATCATCGCGCGGCAGATGGCCTATCACGGCAACACCTGCGCGGCGGTCAGCCTGTCCGGCAAGCCCGACATGCACGCGGGCTTCGGCCTGCCGTTCGCCCAGTTCAAGCACACCGAGTTCCCGCACTACTACCGCCGCCACGAGCCGGGCGAGAGCGAGAAGCAGTTCTCCACCCGCATGGCCGAGGCGCTGGATAAGCTGATCCAGGCCGAGGGGCCGGAAACCATCGCCGCCTTCTTCGCCGAGCCGGTGATGGGCGCGGGCGGTGCCGTCTTGCCGCCGCGCGGCTATTTCGAGAACTCAGGCGGTCCTGCGCAAATACGACATCCTGTTCGTCGCCGACGAGGTGATCTGCGGCTTCGCCCGCACCGGCGAGATGTGGGGCTGGCAGACCTACGGCATCCAGCCCGACATGATCACCTCGGCCAAGGCACTGTCCGCCGCCATGCAGCCGATCTCGGCCGTGCTCATCAACGAGCGCGTGCACGAGGCGATGCTCGCGCAGTCGGACAGGTACGGCAACTTCGCGCACGGCTACACCTATGCGGGTCATCCGGTAGCGGCCGCCGTCGCGCTGGAGGTGCAGAAGATCTACGCCGAGATCGACATCGTCGCCCGCGCCAAACGGCTCGGTCCGCATGCTGCAGGCGGCGCTCGGCCGGCTCGCAGGCGCACCCGCTCGTTGGCGACGTCAGCGGCACCGGCCTGATCCTCGGCATGGAGCTGATGCGCGACGGCGAGAAGCGCATCCCCTTCGATCCGCGCCCTGAGCGTCGGCAACCGCGTCGGCGCCGCCGCCCAGCACCACGGCCTGATCGTGCGCGTGGTCGGCGACCGGCTGGTGTTCGCCCCGCCGCTGATCATCGAGGCGCCCGAGATCGAGGAGATCGGCCACCCGCCTCGGCCGCGCGCTCGACGACGTGGCGGACGAATTGAGCCGGCAGGGTGAAATGAAATGAGATGTCAGGGAACGGCTGCGCGGCCTCGGCCGTTCCGCCATTCTATGAGGCGATCACAGCGGAAAGCCCCGGCTTTATCGGACTTGGTGTTCGACGCGTCGAGCGCGCCGAGGCGAGGAAACGGCGCGATCAGGGCACGATCACGTAGTTGCTGAATCCGCCGTTTCGCTCGGCAAGGCCGGAAATCGCCTGGTTGACCTCTTCGAGCGGGAACGGTGATGCTCGAACACCGACATGTCGAGGAGACCGCCCGCGCCAGCTCCGCCATCTCCTGGCCCTGCGCCGCGGTGAACCAGTTCGAGCCGATGAGCTGAATCTGCTCGTCCATCAGCCATGCACATCGAGCGGCAACGCATCGGCGACGGCACCGACGTTCACCGCGCGCCCGCCCCGGCGTACCGAGCGCAAGGCGTCCGCCATGGTGCTTGCCGGCGCGCCCGGACCGAGCGCGCTGATCATGAAGTCCACGCCTTCGCCGTCGGTGCGCGACTTGATCCACTCGCTGGTCGAGCCGTCGCCGAGCCCGTGGGTTTCGATGCGACCCGGCGCCAGCGCCTTGACGCGATCGAGCAGAGCCTGTTGCGGCCGGTTCCGAAGATGCGCGTGATGCCCATCGCCAGACCGAGCAAGGCGGCGCCGAGCCCGAGTGTTCCGCTGATCCCGTCCACGAGCATGGACTGGCCCGGCGTCGCGTTCGCCTTCTTCATCGCGCCGTAGGACGTGCCGGTATAGCCGAAGCGCGCCGCCTGCTCGAACGTCACGTTGTCCGGCAGCTTCACCAGCGCGTATTGCGGTGCGGTCATGTATTCGCAGAAGCCGCCATAGGGATAAATGTCGTAGATCCTCTGCGAGTCCGGGCCGAACCCGAAATAGCCGTTGAAGGTGAAATAGCGGCAGCGGCTGCGCTCGCCCGCGCGGCACATCTGGCAGGCGCCGCAGGAGCGGAGCGGATTGACGTAGACCCGCTCGCCCGGCCGCACGCCGATCACCTGCGAGCCCACCTCGACCACGACGCCGGTGGGATCGAGACCGAAGATGGCCGGCAGCTTCGGCAGCGGCAGATGCGGAAACCACTTTGTCCAGTTGGACAGCACGTTGCCGAGATTGGGCACCATTCCGCAGGCCTTCACCTGCACGAGCACATCCGTGCAGCCGGGCTCCGGCACCGGAATGCGGTCGATCGACATCGGCCCGCCGACCGCGTGCATGCGCGCTGCCCGCATCATCTTTTCCATCTACTTGCCCTCCTTCGAGACGCGCCACACTACCCACTTCGAGCAACGTGCAGAACAGAACCTGCGTCGAGATTGCGCCCTTTCTCCGCGGCCCTGTCCGGAGCGAGGAGAGGGCAGGCCTGTCGGCCTACGTCATTCCAGCCATCCTCTCGAGAACGGCGCAGACGGCAGCCGTGTCCTGATCGCCATAGCCGGAAGCGACCGCCGCATTGAAGAGGGGCGCTGCCGCGGAGAACATCGGTGTTGGGCAGGCCATCGCGTTGGCAAAGTCGGCAATGATCTGCATGTCCTTGCGCCAGAGCTCGAGCGGCATGGTACGGATCGGCAGATAGCGGTCGGCAATCAGCATCTCGCCGCGTACTTGCAGAGCGCGTGACCCGCCGGCGCCATCCGCCACGACCTCGAACATTTGCGCGGGGTCGAGACCGGCCTTGCGGGCCAGGGTAAACGCTTCGCCGGCCGCGGCCGTATGGATGGCCACCAGGAGATTCGCCACGAACTTCATCTTGGTGCCGTTGCCGAATGGGCCCAGATAGTGGGGAGCCCGCGAGAAGCCGTGGAAGACCGGCAGGCAGCGATCGTACGCAGCCTTGTCACCGCTGCCGTAGACCAGCACATCGCGCACGAGCGCCTGGCTTCCGGAGCCGGAGAGCGGGCAATCGAGCATGGTGATTCCGGCCTTCTGCAACCCCGCTTGCGCCGAGGTCTTGGCGTCGAGCGGAAAGGTGCTGGTTTCGACGAGAACCCTGCCAGCAAGCGGCGCGTCCTGCAGCTCGCGCACGACCTCCCGCAGGGCGGCCGTTGAAGGCAACGACGTGATCAGGATGTCGGCCTGGCCTGCGACGTCGGCGGCAGAAGGCGCAACGCGTCCGCCCATCTCTGCAAAGCGAGCCACGGCCGGCTCCGCGATGTCATGGCCGACCACCATGAACCCGGCTTGGAGCAGGTTCTTGGACATGGCGGAACCCATGATCCCGAGACCTATCATTCCGACCGTTTGCGACGTGTTTGTCAGCCACAGGTTCCTCTCATGCCATGGGATCGCATTGGCCGCTTGTAGCTTTTGGCGCGCCGTCGGTCACGGCTGGCTCCGCTCGGCGTTGCCCCGCCCCATGAAGGTGGCGAAGTAGCGCTCCCGCTCGAGTGCCGCCACTGGCTCGAGGGAGAGCTGGTCTTCGGGGACGACCTGGTCGTCAACCGCCCCGAGCCGGCGGAGCAGATCTACCGCAGCGCGCACGCCTTCGACGCTCGGAAACATCATGCCGCCCATGAGCCGGGCAAACAGCACCCAGGTCTCGGCCAGCACGCCCTCGTCGGTCTCGCCGGTGTACTTGCGCAGGACGTCGATGCCGAATTGCGCGTCGGTGCGGAAGCGATAGACACCACGACAATAGCCGCGCACGTAGCGCACCGCGATGTCCGGCCGGTCGCGCAGGAGGCGCCGGGTCGTCGCAGCGCAGCTGTTCTGGAACGCCGACGTCGAGCCGGCCGAGGTCCTCGACGATTCCCCAGCCGCGCTTGACTGCCTGGAATGGCTCGGGCGCGTGCATGATCGCCACATCCACCTTGCGCGCGTCGAGCAGCAGGTCGAGCCGCGGCGCGCTGGTGCCGACCACCACGATCTCGGCATCCTTCGCGACGTCCCACCCCCAGCGCTCGAACGCCATCACGATCACGCACTCGTCGGCATCGTTGCGGGCGGTGACGCCCCAGCGCTTGCCGCGCAGCTCTTCCCGGCTGGTGAAGGGAGGTCGCGCGGCGATTTGCTGCGCGCTGCGGCTGATAGCCGAAGCGACGATCACCGCGTCGCCCTGGCGGCCGGTGTTGGCCAGGATCAACGCGGGCGCCACGGTGTTGATGAAGTCGGCCTCCCCGGCGATCAGCACGCTCGAGCGCGCGCGGGTGCCCCGGCACGAAGTCGAGCCGCGGCTCGAGCCCCTGCTCGCGAAAGTAGCCACCTTCGACCGCGGCGAACACCGGCGCCAGCCCGGCACCGCGATGGGCTACGGCAATTCTGATCCCTTCCAACGTCGCTCCTCCTGGATCACTTGAGCCCGCTCAAGCCGAAGCCCTTGTTGACCCCGCGTTGCAGGATCCAGAACAGGACGAACACGGGGATCGTCGCCAGCACTGCGATTGCCATCTGCTCGGTCGGGGGATTGCCGTAGTCCTCGCCGAACTGGACGAGGCCGAGGTTATAGGTCCGGTACTGATCGAGCGACACCACCGTCAGCGGCCACAGGAATTGATCCCAGCTGTCGCGGAAGGAGAAGATCGTCAGCACGGCAAGCGCCGGCAGACACTGCGGCACGATGATCTGCCACAGGATGCGAAGCTCGCCGGCACCGTCGATGCGCGCAGCCTCGATGTAGTCGGTGGGGATGGCGAGAATCGACTGGCGCATCAGGAACACGCCGAAGGCGTCGATCAGCAGCGGCGCGATGATGCCCTGGTAGGTATTGATCCAGCCGAATTTGTGGATCACCAGGAACGTCGGCACCAGCGTCACTTCGAGCGGCAGCATGAGCGTGCTCAGGATCGCGAGCAGCACGAAGCGGTCGCCGGGGAAGCGGAATTTGGCAAGTCCATATCCCGCCAGCGTGCAGAACACGATGTTGCCCAGGGAGACGGCGATCGAGACGACGGCGCTGTTGAAGAAATACCGGCTGAAGTTGGCGCGCGACCAGGCGTTGGGATAGTTCTCCGGGTGCCAGACCGACGGAATCCACTCGGTCGTCAGCTGGAACATCTTCTCGCCCGCCTGGAACGACGTGAGCGTCATCCACACGATCGGGAAAACGAAGGCGCACGTGAGCGCGAGCAGCGAGAGGGCTCCGAGCCAACGGGAAGTCCGCGCTCGCAGCAGCCGAAAGTTCCTCGTCTCGAGATAGCGCATGAGACTCTAGACCTGCTCGCGGTTCATGAAGATGCGCATCTGGATGAAGGTGAACACCATCATGATGGTGAAGAGCACCACCGAGATGGCAGCGGCGCGGCCCATCTTCATGTACGAGAAACCGGTCTCGTAGATCAGCATGGAGAGCACGCGGGTGGCGTTGCCGGGTCCGCCGCCGGTGATGATATAGGGCATCAGAAAGATGCGCGCCGAGAGCAGCGCGGAGACGACGATGACGAAGAAGATCATCGGCGCCAGCAGGGGCAATGTGACGTGCCAGAAGCGCCGCGCCGCGTTGGCGCCATCGAGATGGGCGGCCTCATAGTAGTCGTCGGGAATCGCGAGCAGGCCGGCCAGGAAGACCACCATGAAATAGGGCGCGAAGCGCCAGACCGTGACGAAGATGATGGCCGGCATGGCGGTGCGCGCGTCGGTGAGCCAGTCGACGCGCTCGACGCCGAACGGCGCCAGGATCTGGTTCACCAGCCCATAAGGATGGAGCAAGAAGCGCCACACCAGGCAGACGGCGAGTATCGGCATCAGGTTGGTGAGGAACATCGCGCTCATGCAGTAGCGTGAGCCCGGCACCGCAGTCTTGATGGCAAGCGCCAGCGCCAGCCCGACCAGCGTGATCAGGGCCGTCGAGCCGGCAATGTAGACGATGGTGTTGAAGAGGCTTTCGCGGAAGATTGGATCGGCGGCCAGGCTCTCGAAGTTCTCGAGGCCGAGCGAGCGAGGCGGCGAGACCATGTCATAGGAAGTGAAGCTCAGCTCCACTGCCCAGACCATTGGTCCGTACTTGAAGACAGCGAAGAACAGGAGTGTCGGCAGGACGAAGCTGACGCCCCAAAGCTGAATGCGGCGGCTGTAGTGCAGCCGCCACCTGCGCCTGGCGCGGCGGGCGGGCAGGCGCGCAGCCTCGCGCGCCGACGTCCGGTTGGCTGCATAGGTGGTCGCCATTTCCGGCTGTTTCGCTCCCCGACCGGCTCGGGCGAGCGGCTCCGCCATCAGGCGGCGGAGCACGCCCGATCCGAGCCGGACATCACCCCTTCTTGTAGGCCGCAGACGCCCGGTCGACCTCCGCGGCTACCTCATCGAGAGTCGCCTTGATGTCGGCGTTGGTGAGCATGATCTTCTGCACGCCTCGGTGCATGGCGTCGGCCAGCTCGGTGTAGACGACGGTGCGCGGCAGGAACACGCCCTGGTCCTTCGCCTTGATGATCTCCGCGACATGAGGGAAGTCCTTGACGGCCGGATTATCGGTCCATCCGCTTTTGCGCGCCAGCGTGAAGGGTGCGGTGTCCTTCCAGCAGTCCACGAGGTCGCTCATGATGAACTTGTAGAGATCCTGCAAGACTTCCTGCTTCTCTTTCGGCGCTCGCGCGTTGACGACGAGATTGAATCCGTAGGTCGTGGAAATCCCCTTGCCGGATTCGACGCCGGGGTACTGGACCGGCCGGAAGTAGCCTTGATCCAACATCGCCTGGTTCTGCGATTTGATGGCAGCCGGCGGGATGGGGTGGCACCAGAACATCGAGCAGCGCTCTTTGAGCCAGTCCATCTGCGGCAGCGGATTGGTGGCGATCGAGTCTGCCGGGTCCTCGGCGCCGTACTGCTTGGCGATGGACGCGCGCGCAATCATGGCCTTGACGCCCGCCTCGTTGTTGACGGTGCACTTGCCGCTGGCGTCGAACCACTGGCCGCCGTGGGTGATCAGGATCGGATTGAACTGGATCATGGTCCACTGCGCGGCGTGCATCGCGAATTTGAAGCCCTGGCGGGTGAACCTGTTTCCGTCGCGGATCGTCAGGCGCTTGGCGACCTCGCCGAACTGCTTCCAGTCCTTGGGCCAGTCCTTGTCGGGGTCGAGGCCCACCTCCTTGAACTGCTTGGTGTTGATGTAGTTGCAGAAGCCGTAGAACCACAGCGGATAGCCGTAGACCTTGCCGTCCTGGGTGGCGCCCTTCACGAATGCGGAGGTAAAGTCGTTGGTGAAGGCGTCATAGGAGGGGTACCCGAGACGCTGCACGTCGAGCGGGGCCAGGAGCCCCTTGTCCAGCCAGGTCGGCATGAACCAGTCCTGGCTGACGAAGCCGTCGGGTGCCGTGCCGGTGGCGAAGCCGACGCTGATCTTCTTGCCGAGATCGCCGAACGTGAACCACTGGAAATCGACCGTCACGTGCGGGTTCTGCTCCATGTAGAGCTTGACGCGCTTGTGGATCCACGGCCGCTGCTGCGGGTTCTCGAAGGTCCAGAAGCCGACCTTTATCGGCGCCTTCGTTTGCGCGAAACCGCTGCGGGACGATGCAGCGCCAAGAACCGCACCCAAACCAGCCGCTCCCGCGGCCTCTATCGCGGCGCGCCGCGTGACCTTCTGGCCTGCATGAGCAGATGTCTTTTCCTTTGTCATTTCATTTCCTCCCTTGTATTACTTCCAGGTCACATTTCTTGGATGATACCTCTCGAGGTCTGACTGCTGCAATCGCACTGACTTATCCCGGTCCACCAGCTCCGTTTCGGGTTCGACCTACCGCTACGACAGCCTCACCCGGCCGGTGCTCGAGCGGTTGAGCCCAACGTCGTCCAGGGAGCCCTGCGGTGACGGTTAGAGGTCCTTTTCGGCGAGTTCGCGAAACTCGTCGGGAACGGAACGAGCAAGCCCCAACGCGACGGACCCGTATCCAACCGCCTCCCATCCGAAACGATCGCGGATCCTGTCGACAGCGCGGTCGGCGATCCAACGCGCCATGCCTCTTTTGGTGCCGGGCCGGCGCTCGTCATCTTCAAGCCCAAGCGGGAGCTCCAGCTGCACTTCCGGCTGGTTCTCGAGGTGAGATACGGAGATCGCCAAGAGCGAGATGGTCTTCTCGTCAGGGTGATCCGCGAGCACCGTGAGGACCAACTCCTCGGCGATTTCGGCAAGCGTCGCGGTCGCAGAAATCGGCGCATCGAGCGTTACGGAGCGCGTGACCGAGCGGAGGTCGGCGAAGCGAACGCGGACTGTCACCCTCCGACCAGGCCGGGCTTTCGCCCGAAGTCGGGTGGCGACCCTGTCGGCAAGATGGCGCAGCGTGGGTCGGATAACTTGCTCTTCAGCAGGCTTCTTACCGAGCGCCGACTGGGCTCCGGCCGATCGCGCTCGACGATGCGTCCTGATTTCCCGTGGATCGCGATTCCACGCCAGAGCCGTCAGCTTCTCTCCTGCCGCGCGACCGAGCAAGCGCTCGAGCGACCATCCCGGCATCTTTGCCAGCTGTCCGATGGTATGGACGCCGATCTCGGCCAGCCGCTCCCGGGTGACCGGGCCCACTCCCCACATCAGCTCGACGGGCAGGCCGTGAAGGAAATCCAGCTCGGTGTCGGGAGCGACAACCACCAGCCCGTCGGGCTTGGCCACTTGCGAGGCGATCTTTGCCAAATGCTTGGTGCGGGCCACGCCGATCGAAATTCGAAGTCCAAGCTCCGCCAGCACACGACGACGTACTGCTCTCGCAATCTCAGCCGGCGGACCGAAGAGATGGGTGCACCCCGCGACGTCGGCGAAGGCCTCGTCGATGGAAATCCGCTCGACAAGGGGCGTGAAGTCGTTGAGCACATTGACGGCAGCATCGCCCAGCCGCTGGTAATCCTCGAAATGGCCACCAACAAAGATCAGTTGCGGACAAAGCTCGCGAGCCCGCCGTCCCGGCATGCCGCTGCGGATTCCGAAGGCCTTGGCTTCGTATGAAGCGGCGAGCACGACCCCACCGCCGACGGCGATGGGCTTGCCGCGCAAGGAGGGGTCGAGCAGTTGCTCGACCGAGGCATAGAAGGCATCCAGGTCCGCGTGGAGGATGGTGGCTGTTGTTTCCATCCCGACTGTTCACCTGCGAGATTTCGCGGGTCGCTTGCGAAGCGCCCGCGGGCGAAACCGGTTGAGATTGTGGCGGCAGTCCTTCGACCTTGGCCTCCAAGTACGCGATTGCGAACAGCGTCTGCGCACCGCCGCACCTAGCCATGGCTTCGTCTGCCTCGCTTCAAGCAAGGCCGCGGCGTCGAGGTCGGGAGCACCGTTGAGTTGACGCCTAGGCTCTCCCTTTATGAGAACAAAACAAGAACCAAGAGTCAATGGGCCGTCCGCCTCGATCTGTCGGCGTGCGAGCGCCATCACATCGGGGCATCAACCTCAAGCTTGAGCTTTGCCCTGGTCGGACAAGATACATTTTGATGTGTCGATTTCGCCGGCTGCCGTTCGACGTGACAATGGAGCCAGGGCCCAGGTCTGGTTTCGCAACGGAAGGGAGACACGACATGCGTTACATGATTTTGGTCAAAGCCACCAAGGACTCCGAGGCGGGGGTCATGCCGCAGGAGGACATGTTCAAGGCGATGGCGGACTATCACGAGGAGTTGGCCAAGGCTGGCGTGCTGCTCGACGCCAACGGGCTGCAACCGAGTTCCAAGGGCTGGCGCATCAAGTATTCCGGCGGCAAACGCAGTGTGGTCGACGGTCCGTTCACCGAGGCGAAGGAGTTGGTCGCCGGCTACACGATCATACAGGTGAAGTCGCGGGAAGAAGCGCTCGAATGGACCCGGCGATTCCCGAACCCCCACTACGAAGACTGCGAGATCGAAATCCGACAGATGTTCGAGCTTGAAGATTTTGGCGCCAGCGAACAGGTGGATCGATTCCGCGAGATGGGTGTCGCGGCGAGGAGGTAGTGACATCGCCTCTCGCAGCGCATGCAAAAATATCTTTTGGGCGTGTCGATCTCGCGCGGCTCTGTCCGAAGTGTAAGCAGAGTTGGCCCCTGCCTCCGGGAGGTCGGAAGCTGGCTCCAAACCCGAACCATCAGGAGACATGATCATGAAAATCTTGGGAATGCTCAAAGCCGACAAGGACAGCGAGGCCGGCGCCCCCCCGAGCCGCGAACTCTTGGAGCGGATGGGGAGTTTCATCGAGGAAATTACGAAAGCCGGTGTGATGCTGGCAACTGATGGCCTGCAGCCGAGCTCGAAGGGCAAGCGCGTCCGACTCGCGGATGGGAAGATCACCGTGATCGACGGACCCTTCACGGAGTCCAAGGAGCTGATCGCCTCCTACGCTCTGTTCGAGGTGAAGTCGATGGACGAGGCCGTCAAGTGGACCACGCGCTTCCTCCAAGTGCTTGGGAAAGGCGAGTGCGAGCTTCGACCGATATTCGAGGCTTCGGACTTCGCCGCCGAAGACTTCTCCTCCGAGCAGGCCATGCGCGAGGACACGATGCGCCAGGCAATGCGGTCAAACCTGGCGCGCCGGTAAATCCGCGCCCGACCGCCCGCGCGCCGAGCTTGCGCGGGCGGATTTGAGATGGTGTGATCGGTCGCCATGACGACGACCGACACAAATCGTGCAATCGAAGCAGTCTGGAGGATCGAGTCGGCAAAGGTCATCGCCGGTCTCTCGCGGATCGTGCGCGACGTCGGCGTTGCCGAGGAACTTGCGCAGGATGCTCTCGTCGCCGCGCTCAAGCAGTGGCCAATATCCGGCATCCCGGACAAACCCGGCGCCTGGCTCATGGCCGCTGCGAAGCATCGGGCGATCGATCTCTTCCGCCGCAACAAGCTGCTCGAACGCAAATATGAGGAACTCGGCTATGAACTCGAGGTCGAGCAGGAAGCGGCGCAGCCCGATCTCGATGCCGCGCTTGACGTCGAGGTTGGCGACGATCTCCTGCGTCTCATGTTCATTGCCTGCCATCCGATCCTCTCTCCCGAGGCACGCGCTGCTCTCACCCTGCGCCTGCTCGGCGGCCTGACGACCGCGGAGATCGCGCGGGCATTTCTCGCTCCCGAGCCGACCATTCAGCAGCGCATTGTCCGCGCCAAGCGGACGCTGAGTGAGGCGCACGTCCCGTTCGAGGTCCCGCGCGGGGAAGAGCTCGAGGCGCGGCTGTCATCGGTGCTTGCGGTCATCTACCTGATCTTCAATGAGGGTTATTCGGCGACCGCCGGCGACGACTGGATGCGGCCGCAACTCTGCGAGGAGGCGTTGCGTCTTGGCCGCATTCTGGCCGAGCTCGCCCACGAGGAGCCGGAGGTACACGGCCTCGTCGCGCTCATGGAGATCCAGGCGTCGCGTTTCGCGGCCCGAACCGGGCCATCCGGCGAGCCCGTGCTGCTGCTCGACCAGAACCGCGTGCGTTGGGACCAGCTCCTGATCCGCCGCAGCCTTGCCGCGCTCGATCGTGCCGAGGCGCAAGCCAAGGCGCTCGGGCAGCCGCTCGGCTCCTACGTGCTTCAGGCCGCGATCGCGGCTTGTCACGCGCGGGCACGCAGTGCCGCGGAAACGGATTGGGCCCGCATTGTGGGACTCTACGGGAGACTCGCCGAGCTGACGCCGTCACCGGTCGTGGAGCTCAATCGCGCGGTGGCGCTCGGGATGTTGTTCGGCCCTGCGGCGGGACTCGAACTTGTCGACGCGCTGACCGGGGAGCCGTCGCTCGAGAATTACCACTTGCTCCCGGGCGTGCGCGGGGACCTTCTCATGAAGCTCGGCCGACACGAGGAAGCACGCGCCGAGTTCGAACGGGCGGCCGCGCTCACACGCAATTCCCGCGAACGCGCGCTGCTGCTGGATCGTGCCGCCGCCTGCTTAGCCGATGCGACCGCGCCGAGGGAGCCGAAGATCGACCACAATTATAAGTCTGAAGTTTCATGAAGTTGGAGGTGGTTTGCTCCATCCGGAAAAAACCGACTCGCGAGCATCACCCGCTCGAGGGTAGATTCACGTCATTTATGCCGTACCAGCCGCAAGAAGGGGACGTGATAAGCACGCCAAGCGCGGCAGCTGCCTAGCCACTGTTGCGCAGCCCTGCGGCTATCCCATTGATGGTCAGATGGATAGCCTGCACAACGCGCTCGTCGGTATCGCCGGCTCTGTGACGCTTCAGCAGTTCGATCTGTACATGGTTTAGTGGATCGAGGTAGGGAAAGCGGTTCTTGATCGAACGCGCCAGCAACGGATTCTGGTCGAGCAGTGCCTGCTGGCCGGTGGTAGCCAGCAGCATTTCAATCGTATCCTGCCATTCGGCACGCAGCCGTGGAAAGATGGCGTCGCGCAGCTCGGGGTCCTCGACGAGCTCGGCGTAGCGTGAGGCGATTGCGATATTGCTCTTCGCCAGCACCATATCCATGTTCGAGAGCAGCGCTTGGAAGAACGGCCACTCGCGGTACATCTGCTTTAATATCCTCAGGCCCTCCCGCGGTCGCGCAGCAAGCCAAGCCTTGACCGCCGTTCCGAACCCGTACCAGCCCGGAAGCATGAGTCGGCATTGCGACCAGCCGAAAACCCAAGGGATAGCGCGCAGGTCCTCGATGCGCGTCGAATTATGGCGTGACGCGGGACGGCTGCCGATATTCAGATTGGCGATTTCTCCGATGACGGTCAATTCCCAGAAATACCGTTCGAACCCAGGCGTCTCGTATACGAGGCTCCGAAACGCTCGATAGGCGTGGTTCGAGAGTTCTTCCATGGCTGCGAAGTACCCTTCGCGCGGCGCGGCCTGGTCCGGCTGCAGGAGCGACGCCTCCAGAGCGGCGGCCGCAAGAATCTCGAGATTTCGCCGTCCCACCTGTGGTTGCGAGTATTTGGCCGCGATCACCTCGCCCTGTTCGGTGATGCGGATCTGACCCTGCACAGCGCCGGAGGGCTGCGCGAGGATGGCCTGATAGCTCGGGCCGCCGCCGCGTCCGACGGACCCACCGCGGCCGTGAAACAAGCGCAGCGTCATCCCATGACGGCGGAATGTGTCGAGCAGAGCGATTTCTGCTTTGTAGAGCTCCCAGCCGGAGGTCAGGAAGCCCCCGTCCTTGTTGCTATCGGAGTAACCGAGCATCACCTCCTGTGCGCGACCATGACTTTCCAGGAGGCTCAGGTACTCCGGCATGGCAAGAAGCTCGTCCATTATGCTGCCGCAGTTGCGTAGATCCGCGATCGTCTCGAACAGCGGGACAATGTTCACGTCGAGCTCGCGCTCACGCGGTCGCAACAGTCCGACCTCCTTGAGCAGCAAGCCTACCTCGAGAAGATCGGAGACCGCGGTGGTCTTCGAGATCACGTAGTTGGGCACCGCAGCCTTGCCATATCGCTGGTGCGCCTCGGCTGCTTCGCGAAGGATCGTCACCTCCGAGGCCGTCTCCGCGGAATAGCCTAGAAAAGGCGAAGCAAGAAGCCGCGCTGTCGTCAGTTCCTTGCGCAGGAGAGATATGCGCGCAGCTTCCGGGAGGCCGGCATAGTTCGTGCCAGGGCAAGCCATCTCGAACAACTCGCCCACCGTGCGCTCATGCACTGCGGAATTCTGACGCAGATCGATACCCGCGAGGTGAAACCCGAAAGTGTTGGCTGCGCGACGCAGGTTGCGCAGCCGACTGCGTGCGAGAGTCGCAGAGCCGTTGGCCGTGAGTGAATGATGAAGAATGCCGAGGTCGGCAACGAATTCGGCAGACCCGGCATAAGGCGGCGCCTCACCTATGGCGTGGCGCGACGCCTCAGCCTGCTCGAACGTCCGTGCTGTCGCCGCGAGGCGCGCATAGATACCGGAGACAGCCCGACGATAAGGTTCATTGCGGCGTTGCGGCGAGTGATCAGGCGAACGCTCTGCCAGCTCCTTCAGCTGATCGGATGTGGTGACGAGCCGTGCATCGAGCGATAGTTCGCCGCCCAAGAGATGCACCTCATCCAGATAGAACTTGAGTGCGCGCTCGCTCTGCATACCGAGCGCTTGTCGCAGCACTCCGGCTGTGACGAAGGGATTGCCGTCACGGTCGCCGCCGATCCAGCTTCCGACGCGCAGAAACGAAGGCAGGTCGAATCCGTCCCAGGCAGCATCGCTTGAAGCCAGCTGGTCTTCCAGCGCCGCGTAGAAGCGAGGCAGCTCGCGAAGAAAGGTGTAATCGTAGTAGGAAAGCCCGTTAACGACCTCGTCGATGACTTTGAGTCTGGTCCCACGCAGCATGCTGGTCTGCCAGAGCGTGAGCACCGCGCAACGCAGCGCATCTTCATTCGCCGCCGCCTCTTCGGGGGTGAGTCGAAAACTATCGCGTTCAGCCAGTAGCTGTGCCACCTCCATCTCACGATCGATCGTGCTCTTGCGCCTCACCTCCGTCGGATGGGCGGTGAGAACAGGGCAAACGAGAGCATTCGTGAAGAAGCTCTGCAGCTTGGACCGGGAAATGGCCGCATCACGCGCGCGAGCCAGTGCGTGAGCCATGGTGCCCTCGCGCGGTGCCGAAGCAGCCAGCGCGTGGGCCCTGGTCCGGCGGATGTGATGTTGGTCCTCGGCGATGTTGGCCAGATGCGAAAAGTAGCTGAAAGCGCGGATGATCTGGATACCCTGATCATGCGAGAGGCTCTTCAATATCGCCTCGAGCTCGCAACGCGCCGTTTCATCTTCCTCGCGGTGGAAGCGGATCGAGGTCCTCCGGATGTGCTCGACGATTGCGAAAACAGACTCGCCTTCCTGGCTGCGGATCGTATCGCCAAGGATACGGCCGAGAAGACGGATATCGTCGCGTAACGGCAAATCCTTGTCGGGGCTCTCGAGCAGATTCATGATCACCCGAATCCGAACAATGCAGCCGCTGTCCCAGGAGAGCCCATCTTTTGGTTGGCAGGACCCGCATTCTGAAACGCGTTCCGCGGTTCATTCTTGAATGCTTGGTCCCCACCGCCTTCGCTAGTGTCCCGCTTCCGACGTTCGCTTCACATTGCAGCACGCTCGAGTGCGAACGTCGGAAGCAAAGGGACACTAGCAAGTCTATGGTGCTAGTGCGGTTTTGTCTTTGACGTTCCGATGACGGAACCGCCGCGAGACTGATCGGAACGTCAAAGACACCGCACTAGCTTGTGGGCGATGGCGCCTGCGAGTGATCGGGAGGGCGCGCGCTTCATAACGAAACGTGCCTGTCGATACCAATCGGAGGCTCCCGCGGCTGGTACGGCTGCCGGTCAGGCCCGCTGCACTGCAATCTATCCCCGGCTACAGGCCGGGGTACGGCAAGCGCCCAATGCCATTGCTGCCGGCTGCTGTCAAATTCTGGGTGGTGCGACCTAACCACCAACCGCGTCGGCTACACATTTCTTCATGTGGCTGTTCCTCGCCGCGCCTGCGAGCTTCTTCACGTTGGAGTCCGCCGCGCAGGTCGTCGTTGCGTCCCGTTCGCATTTCGTCATGAAGCTCTTGAGCGCGGCTCCCGCCAACTTCTTATCCGCCGCATCCGACTTGCAGGTTGCAAACGCGGGGCCCGACCAGGCGAGACATGCAGCCAGGGCTATCGCGAAGTTCCTCATAGGTCTTCTCCATCGTGACCGGAGATGAAACCAACGCACCCGCGAGCCTGCCGTTCCCCGTCGAAAGGGGCTCTGAGCCATGCGGGCAGAGCTGATGCCGTCTCGCCCAATCGTGGTCCGAATTGATGGCAGATCGAGCGTTCGGGCCGCAACAGAACGCGCCGCGGCCTTGTCGAGCCGGCCATGGTGGGTGGCGTATCTCCGATACCCGATCGACCCGGTAAAAAACGAGGCTTGCGCGGGCAGACTTGCCTGAGCCGCCGGCGATGAATCACCTGCCGCGACGGAATGCATTGGCGACGTGTCCCGCAAACCCGCGCCAATGACCGAGCCACGGTTTTCGTCCGCTGTTGGGCGACGGCCAAAGAACGGATCGATGCATCCAGGACCATAGCTTGTGAGAGCGATGATTCGGGCAAACTCTTGTCGTCCTGGTGCCGCCGCAGGTCTTGCAGCTGCGGTTGTTCGATCTGCCTGTCCCAAAGCATGATGCACATAGGACGAGCCGCAGCTCCGCATCGCACTTGGGGCACCGATCGCTTTCCCCCGCTCGTTTGCTCATCGCCATCGCTTTGTCACTCCAAGGTATTGCAAATACGCTATCGAAAACACAGCCCGCGGAATGTGAGCTACGTCACATAGCGCGTGGTTGATGGATTTGGCGCGCGGGCATCCCGGCGCAGCTTTCCGCAGGTTCCGCGCGGAGCGAAGGCTCAGGCGCCGCCTTCCCGTCGCACAGCGACGGGGGAGAGGACGGTCGAACCGGGGGCGGTGATGCGCGGCGGTGGCTGCGGCGGCAGGTCGAGATTGAGCTGCTTGACCAGAAGCTTTTGGTCGGCGTTGAGCTCAGTATATCGGCTCAGGATCAGGGTGCGTCGATCGGTGGTCGGGAAGTGCACGTCGAGCATCTGCACGGCGGCCAGCTTGTCGAGCACGGCCCTGGGGGTGAGGCCGGGTGCCAACGGCCGCAGTCGCGCGCGTAGGTAACGTGAAGACAATAGGCCAGGAAGGCGACGAAGATATGCGCTTCGATGCGCTGCTCGAGCTGATGGTAGATCGGGCGTAGTTGCAGATCGTCCTTGAGCGTCTTGAACGCTGCGTATGCCGTCCAGCCCCTTCATCAAAGGCTTCGATCACCCGACACCAAGCTTCGCGCTGACTGTCGTTGATCTCGCCGAGGTACAACACCTGCCGCTGCACGATCTTGCCGCCAGCACAGCGCTTGCTCTCGACAATATATCAGTAGCAGTGTTCTTTGCCGTCCTTGAGGCGTCGATTGAATCGCAAGAACATGATGCGACTCAACCTACTCCAAACCAAATAGATGAAAAAGTACTTGGTCTACACTACAGACGATTTGCGAGTGCGCCCCATTGATCCGACTCGCTTTTACATGCCTGTACCCCACGAAAATCGTCGTTGGACGACGCGAGTTGAGAAAGTTGGGCTAGAAGAATTGCTGCCAAGACGTCTGCTCACATGCTCGCATGCTCGGAAAGTCTAGACCGCGGGGCTATCGGAGACACGTGCGATCTTTGGCTTCGATGCGTCCGCCGGGCCGAGCATGGCCAAAGCGACGGGTTCAGTCGAAGTATCGCTGAAGGGAACCAGTTCGGCGGATGTCCAAGGTGACGCAATGAGGTCCGCCGCCCATCATCTTGGAGTGCCGGAATTTGAGGGGGATCACGTCAAGACCCTCCTTCTCCAGAAGCTTGATGAGTGCGATCTGGTCCCGATCGATGACGACCAGATTCGGATTGATGCTGAATGCATTCATATCGATCCAGTCGCTGCCGATGCACTTGGACAGATAGTCGGCATCGTATCTGTCCGTATTCTCCATTGGTGGACTGTAGATGACTTTCCACTGCTTCAGGATCGCGGGCAGCATATCGTCATTGACGCGAGCAGGGTTGCAGAGGACCAGGCCGGGGCGCAGGGCTACGATGGTCGAATTGATGTGGCTGCCATAGTAGACATCCTTGAGGAAATGGACCCGGAATTGGTCGCCCAGAATGGTCTGCAGCCAGTGCCCGCCCAGTTCGTTACCCGTGGCGCTGACCAGGTAGATCAAATCCCGGCCGAAACGCAGGACGTTTGCTGCATCGAAGGCCGGTTCATCGTTGCGCGGCGTGGGCCTTTCGGGATCGAACTCGAAGAGCGAGTCCAAGAGCATAGGCTTGGGGGCGCTGTACCACTTTGCGCCCGACCTCATGTAGTCCATCAGCAACGTGCGATAGCTGAACGTTTCCTGGGCCCGGCTGCGGATGACATTGGGCGTTTCGATGATGTGGTCGCCGATGACCATCATCACGTCGCGAGGACAATAGTTGTAGTAGCCTTGGGATTCCCAATGGATCGTGGAAAATGTGGCCTCGTGCGGCCAGGTCTGCGGGCGTTTGACGGTGATGCCCAGTTTCTCCAGGACTTGAACAAAGCCGTTCAAATCCTCCTCCGTCTCCTCGATGATCTGCTGTGGAAACGGGCCGCGCGGAATCTCGGCCAATGAACGGTCCGGAAACTCTGCCAGCTGGGTGCTTCGGTCCGGCGTGGGAAATCGCGCTTGCAGCGGGTTGCCTACGATGACTTCCTCCAGTCGATCCCACTCATTGCAACTCCAAACACGTGACATATGTAACGAGCCTCCTCGCTAGAGCGTGTCGTACTGGGCGCTCCGCTCGTCGAGCTAGAGCGCATCAGGTCAACTTGCTCCACAGTCATGCCCGCGCTCGTCGGCCCAACGGCGGTGCCGCCGGATTTGTCTTCACCATCGGGCAGAATTGCTGAAGAAGTCGGGTAGCGCAATTGCCGCGTTGGACGACATCGCCTTCTCGAGGACGAGGTTGCCCACTGCGAGATCGAGAACGCCGAGCCCGAAGGGCGAAAATATGCGAGGCCTGTCGCGATCCGGCTTGAGCTTCCTGTCCAGAACGTCCACCAGGCGACCCGCGACGAAGTCCCTGTTTCCCGTCGCCATTTCGGACAGGTGGAGTGATGTATTTGCCTTCAGGCAATGATCCACGTCGTCCACGATGTTTTGCGATGCGAGGATCACGTTCACGCAAATATCGCGCAGCGACAGATGCAGCACGGTCGGGCAGTGCTGGAACAGCTTTTCATCGGAAAGGTAGGGTTCCGGCGCAGTCGTGGTAAACAGCATCAGGGAAGCGTCGCATATGGCGTCCTCCAGACGGTCTCGAATATCCGCCTGCAGGTTGTGCCGATCGCGAAGCCACTTGCCGAGATGCTCGGCCTCCTTGTGGTCCACGTCGTACAAACGGATCTTGCGAAATCTCCAATTGCGAAACAGGAGCCACTCGATCGCTGTACGGGCGATGACCCCGGTTCCGGTCACGCTCAGGGTTCCTTCAAAGGGATCGGGCGAGATATGCTCTGCCGCCAGCGCGGCGGAGGCGGCAGTGCGTGCGGCACTGATCAGTGATGCCTCGATACAGGCCAGGGGATAGCCGGTCGTGGCATCGTTCAGAATCAGGACCGCCGATGCCCGGGCCAGGTTGCCCGCGCGGTTTTCGGGGAAGCTCGATATCCATTTGATGCCACTTCTTTGCACCGCACCGCCCAGATGCGCCGGCAACGCGATGATGCGGGCGCTGGGCTTGTCCGGATATCGGAGGAAGTAGCTGTCCGGATTGACGGCATCTCCGGAAGCGTGAAGACGGTATGCCGTCTCGACGGCATCGAAAACCTGCTTCCGGTTGCCGTCGATGACGTTCCTAACGGTGGAGCCGGGAACAACATAGAATGTCGGAGCGGTTGCCACGGTCTGTTCGCACTACGTCCTACTTGCCTTCGGGCACAATGGCGCTCCTTACCCAGCCCTTGTCATAGATAGTGTCCAAGTACCTCTCGCCGAGATCCGCGGATATGGCGACGATGGTGTCGCCGGGCGCGAACTCCGGAGCCAGCTGCCGCACGGCGGCCAGGACTGTTCCCGTGCTTCCCCCGACAAGCAGGTGATGATCCCGGACGAAAGAAAGACAGGCTTCGACCGTTTTTTCTTCGCTCACCACGACGACTTTATCCGGATTGGCGAGGTCCGCAAGCTTTGGTCTCACGCTCGTGCCAATGCCGGGGATGTTTCGTTTCCCGGGCGCGCCTCCGAATGTGACCGAGCCTGCCGGCTCGACCGCGACAACCTTTATCATCGGGAATTCATCGCGAAGCCGCTCCGCAATCCCGGCGAGCGTACCGGTCGTGCCGGTCCCCACGAAGACCCAATCGACCTTGTCGAATTCGCGCGCGATCTCGTTCGCCGTTTGCTCGGCATGGACGTTCTTGTTGGCGATGTTGGCATATTGATTGAGCCAGACCGTGTTCGGCTGTGATTGCAGTATTTGATCTATCTTCTTCAATCGGCTTCCCAGGAATCCCTCGGCCGGGTCGCGATCTTCGACGACTATGACGGTCGCACCGTAGAGCTCCATCCCTCTTATGGCGGCGCGATTGGCGTTCGGATCCGTCACGCAGATGAACTTGTAGCCTTTGATGGCACAGACCAGACTGAGCGCCAAGCCGAGATTTCCCGATGACGATTCGACTATTACGGTTTCCCTCGGCCTGGCGATACCTCGCCGCTCCAGGTCCTCGACCAGCCCGATCGCGGTCTTGATCTTGATCGAGCCGGTTATGTTGAACCCCTCCAGCTTCAGGAACACGTCGTGCCGTCCGGCAAAGGCAGGAAGCCGGTAGAACAAATCGCGAAAGATCAGCTCCAGGGGCGACTCGATGATCATGAGCGCAACATCTTGAGCGGGCTGCCCTGTTTTTTTCGTCGGACGCGTCGCCATCATGGGAGAAGTGGCTGGTGCCGCGGTTGTCGGAGTCACGCCGATGTACGACGTCTCCGCCTGCCGGCGGCAGCCGCTCGCGCGGTCTTCGACTTGAGCACCTCGAGTGCCCGCGTGATCAACGGGTCGACACCGGCGGCGATATCGGACTTCTTGTTCAATACCTCGATATCCACCGGGATTCCCTCGCCTTCGTAGCATGCCATGTCGGCTGAAAGGTACACTTGGTACGACAAGCAATAGTGCCAGCCATTGGGAAGCTTCTTGTCGAGCGTGTACGAGAATATGCCGTTGGTATGATCGCCGACGATCGTGACATGAGGCAGCTGTCTTATCGCCAGCGCAAAGGCCTCTCCGCCGCTGAACACGGAATCAGAGGTCAGGAGCACGATCGGCCCGGTGAATTGTGCGTCGCCTTCCGGTTCGATGTGCCAGGTCTTCAGGGGTGTGAAGTCGTCCTCGCCCGGGCCGATCTTCGTCTTCCTGTGGAACGCGGCACGCTTGCGGTCGCAAAACCGATTGATGATCGTGATTGCAGTACTGTCCTCTCCGCCGGGGCAGTCGCGGATATCGATGACGAAGCCCTCCAGGTCCTCGAAATCGCCGGCAATCTTGTCCAGAGCGGCGGTCAATTTCCGCTTCTTGACGTCCTCCAGCTCGAGAATCCGAATGTAGCCGAAGGTCCGCGACCGGCAATAGTGAAGCATCCAGGCCTGGGTCTCTTTGGGCCGCCGGAAGCCGTTGGCGACGAGGGTCTTCGCGGTCGTTTCGAAGAGCTGCTCGACCTCCCGGTCCGTGAACTCTTGCCGAAACCTGGTCTTTTTCTCCGCGGTGAAGGATCGCTTCTTCAGACCGCCCTTTGCCCTGGTCTTCAGCTCGACATGCCCGTCATCCAACGGGTCGAGCATCCGGCAGAAGATATCGAAGAGCTCGTCGTCACTGGTCTCACTGGTGACCCTGGGCCTGTAGGTGTCGTACTGCTTCATCCAGTCGACCTTCCTCAGCTCGAAAAATGGATACCTGTTGTGAAAGGTCTCCCACAGCTCCTCGAAATTCTTCTCGGGATCGCGATTGCTCATGGCAGTGGCGATCCTAGCTCAGCCGTTCTGGCGAGTCTTGCTTCGAGGGACGGTCCGAATCGGTAGCCGGCGCCATGCCAGGGCCGCGCAGCTGCCGTGAAATTTCGACGACGTCGGGCAAACGGGTGAGCTCAGAAGACGAAATTGCCGACCTGCAGATCGAGGTGATGTTCGTCGCGGGCCTTTCCGCGTTCGACTTTGATCTGTGACGCGCGGGCCGGGCCTGATCGCGACGGAGACGTCCCAATTCACGGGTCCTCCAAACGCAGGGGAATCGCGCCGGGAGAGGGCGCCCGTGGCGACACCGGCGTGCCGAGCCCAACGGTCGCCCCGGCGCCGGGCCTTTCCGAGCGAGCATCGCTGGGCGGCACGCAACGAAAGCGACGGAGGGCCGTTGTATCTGCAGCGCGGCCGAGGCTGTTGGGCTAATATTCCCTGGGCGATATCGATGGCTGCAGCGGTCTCCGAACCCGCAAGGATACCGCAGGAGGCCCCGATGGATTTCTCTCGGGAGCGGTTGCTGTTGGGCGATATTGGCGCCACGAATGCCAAATTCGCGCTTCTGTCGAATGGTGCTCTGGGCTCCGTCAAGAGTTATGCCGTCGCCGACTTCCCCCGATTCGTCGACGTCGTCGCTGCGTTCCTGGACAGCGATTGTCGGCCATTGGCGGTCCGGGAGGCGTTGCTCGCGGTTGCGGGGCCGGTCGAGGATAATCGTTGTGTGCTCACCAACTGTCCGTGGACATTCGATGCGGGTGAGCTGTGCACGGCATTGGGGTTCGCGAAAGTTCACCTCTGCAATGATTTCGAGGCAACTGCCCTGTCATTGCCGCACCTGACGGCGGCAGATTTGTATCCCCTGGGAGAGGGGAAGGCCGTTCGCGGAGCGCCGATGGCGGTGCTCGGGCCCGGAACGGGGCTCGGCGTCGCCTGCCTGGTCCCGGGCTCTTACGGCTCGACCGTAGTCGCCAGCGAGGGCGGTCACGTGACCATGGCGGCCGCCTCACGTCGCGAGGACGCGATCATCGACCATCTCCGACGGCAATTCGGGCACGTATCGGCGGAGCGAGTGATCTCGGGGGCGGGATTGGAAAATCTCTACCGCGCCGTGGTAACGCTCGACGGAGCTCATGCCCCGACACGTGATGCCGCCGGAATCACGAAGGCGGCACTGGATGGCGACTGCCCATCGGCGAGGATGGCCCTCGAGGTATTTTGCGCGATGCTGGGGACGGTCGCCGGAAATGTCGCGCTTACGTTCGGTGCTCGGGGCGGTGTCTACATCGCAGGTGGGATCGCCCCGCGGATCACGGACTTCATGGCGACGCTCGGAATTCCGCGCACGGTTCGAGCACAAAGGGCGCCTGCGAACGTACGTCGAAGCCATTCCGTCTAGCGTCATCGTGCACCCCGGCTGCCACGTTCATCGGACTAAAGACGATCGCGGAGGCGCCTTCGGTTTGATGCAGGGCCTCACCCGGAGCGACGTTGATGTGCTCCGAACCGGTTGAACGTCTTCGGCAGCCGAGGATCCAAGTATTGTGGGAAGCTTGAAGCCGGTTGGTTCCAAGAGGCGATCATGGCGAAGAAGCGCATCGGCATTCTAACGGGCGGCGGCGACGTCCCCGGCCTGAACTCGGTCATCAAGACCGTCACCTACCGCAGCAGCGAGAATAACATCGAAGTGGTCGGTTTCCGTCGCGGCTGGGAGGGGCTCACACACCTGAACCTCGACGACCCCGCCAGCAGGCGCCGTTACCTCATGCCCTTGGACCGCGATAACACGCGCACCATCGACCGGCGCGGTGGGACCGTGCTTCATTCGAGCCGCACCAACCCGTCCAAGATGCAGAAGCTGCCGGATCACCTGGCCGACAAGGATCTTCCCGTCTCGCTCGGCACGAAGAGCGGCATCGCCACCAGGACCTGGGACCTCTCCGGGCAGGTGCTGGCGAACCTCGCGACGCTGGGCATCGAGCACCTCATCGCCATCGGCGGCGACGACACGCTCAGCTACGCGGCCAAGCTCGATGAGGCCGGCGTCAAGGTCATCGCGATCCCGAAGACGATGGACAACGATGTCCGTAATACCGAATACTGCATCGGCTTCTCGACAGCGATCACCCGCGCCGCCGACGCCATCCAGCGCCAGCGGACGACCGTCGCCTCCCATGAGCGGATCGGCATCTTCCGCGTCTTCGGGCGCGACGCAGGGTTTACGGCGCTTTATACCGCATACGTCACATCGATCCGCTGCGTCATCCCCGAATACAAGGTCGATCTCGACAAGCTCATTCGGCTGCTCATCGAGGAGAAGCATGCAAACCCGAGCAACTACGCGCTGGTCGTGCTCAGCGAGGGTGCCGCCTGGGAGGGCTATCAAGTTCAGGAGTACGGCGAACCCGACGCCTACGGCCACCGCAAGAAGGCGAGCGTGGCGGAATCGCTTGCCGACGAGATCAAGCGGCGCACCGGCGAGGAGACGATCGCGTCCGACCTCACCTACGACCTGCGCTCGGGTGACCCCGACTTCGTCGACAAGCTCGTGGGCCTGACTTTCGGGAACATGGCGTACGATGCCATCCTGGAGGGCAAGACGGGCCTCATGTCGGCTCTGGTGGAGGGGTGCTACGATCTGGTGCCGATCCCCGACCCCAAGCTCGGGCCGCGCAGCCTGGACGTCCAAACCACGTACAACATCGAGCGATACCGTCCGATGTACGCCAACAAACGGGGGCTGCCGGTCTTCCTGCACCGGGCGTCATAGCCGGATATCGAGGCCACTACTCTCGGCTGCCTCTTCGTCTGCGTCCGAACAACACCCGGCGCAGAAGATGCGTGACCCCTCGCAACCGCGCGCTGCATTGGGCATAGTCCGGCCCCTCGGAGACCACGCATGAACGGCGACAAGCGCAAATTCCTGTTCGTGTCGCTGTCGGGGTTGATCAGCGACATTGCCTGGCAGGTTGCCAAGGAAGGCCACGAGGTCAAGTACTGCATCGAGGATCCGAACGAACGCGACATCGCCGACGGCTTCGTGCCCAAGGTCGACGATTGGCAGCGCGAGAGCGCGTGGGCGGACGTCATCGTTTTCGACGACACGCTCGGTCAGGGCGCGAAGGCCCAGGAATTGCGCGGCCGCGGCAAGCTCGTGGTGGGGGGGTCGTCCTATACGGACCGGCTGGAGGACGACCGGTCCTTCGGGCAGGAAGAGCTCAAGAAGGCCGGCATCAATATCCTGCCCTACCGCGAATTCGACAACTTCGACGACGCGATCGCATATGTTAAGAGCAACCCGGAACGCTACGTCATCAAGCCTTCCGGTGCGGCAGTCAAGCGACGCCTGTTCGTCGGCGACGAGGACGACGGACAGGATGTCATTCGTGTCCTCGAAGCCTACAGGAAATCGTTTCCCGACGAGATCAAGGTGTTTCAGCTGCAGCGCCGCGTCACCGGCGTGGAGGTTGCCGTCGGCGCATTCTTCAGCGGCAAGGAGTTCGTCTATCCGATCAACGTGAATTTCGAGCACAAGAAGCTCTTTCCCGGCAACATCGGCCCGTCGACCGGCGAGATGGGAACCGTCATGTTCTGGAGCGGTGCGAACCGGCTGTTCAACTCCACCCTCAGGAGGATGGAGCCGCGGCTGGCCGAGGAAGGCTACGTCGGCTACATCGATCTCAACTGCATCGTGAACGGCAACGGCATCTATCCGCTCGAGTTCACGTCGCGTTTCGGCTATCCGACCATCAGCATCCAGCAGGAAGGCATGATCACGCCGATCGGGCGGTTCCTCGCCGACCTGGCGGCAGGGGTCAACCCGAAGCTGAGGGTCAAGAGCGGATTCCAGATTGGCGTTCGCATCGCCGTCTCTCCGTTTCCGTTCAACGACGACGCTACATTTCTGTCGGTCTCGAAGAACGCCGCAATTCTGTTCCGCAAGGGGATCCCCGAAGAAGTCCACATCGAGGACGTGAAGCAGGTGAACGGCCAATGGTACGTGGCCGGAACCTCCGGCGTGGTCCTGGTCGTCTGCGGTCTCGGCCAGACGGTGCGGCAGGCCCAGGCGCAGGCCTACTCGCGCATCCGCAACATCATGATCCCGGACATGTACTACCGTGACGACATCGGCGAGCGCTGGTTCGAGGACCACGATCGACTGCACACCTGGGGCTACCTGCGCGAGGTGTGATCGGCGAGGCCGCGCCGGCATCGATCGATTAGGGTCGAGCTGAGCGGTCAGCGGGCCGGTGGCGTGCACGCTCCTGCATCGGCGCTGATGGCCTTGCCGGTTCGATCGGTGACACCCTCGGCCGACACCAGAGCCCGCGATGGTCCCTTCAACGTCAGAAGTCGGTTAGCCCTGAAGTGACAGAATCGCACCTCGCTGTTCGGCTGCAGATCGATCTGGGTGCGGTCGCCGATCATCTCGGAGCTCGCCAACAGGGTCGGCTTGCCCGCGACGAAGGCGATCACCCGTCCAGTGACGGCCTCCACGACCGCGACCTTGGTGCCGGGCGTCGGTGGCGGCGCAGATGCAGGTGCAGGTGCTGCAGGGAGAGCGGCGGGTCGAGCACCCGCCGGCGCAGAACCGCCGCCACCACCGCCGGCGCTCATTGCGATGCGGCATCTCGGAGACAGCGAGGCGGCATTGCGCTGCAGGCAAGCCAGGGCCGCCTGGCCGCCGGGTTTCACCCTCGGGCAGTGCTTCATGTAATCCGTCCGGCAAGCCGAGCGCAGGGCGTTCTCCTGCGCCTTGGTCGGCTGCCGAGCTGCACTCTGGGTCGGTGCAGGTGCGGGGACGGCCGCGGGTTCGAGCCGCCCGCCGGCGCAGAACCGCCGCCGCCACCGACGGCGCTCATTGCGGTCCGGCATCTCGGGGACAGCGAGGCGGCATTGCGCTGCAGGCAAGCCAATGCCGCCTGGCCGCTGGGTTTCACCCTCGAGCAGTACTTCATGTAATCGTTGCGACAAGCGGAGCGCAGCGCGTTTTCCTGCGCCTTGCTCGGTTTCTGAGCCGCGGCCAGGTCGGCGGTTACGCCGAGCAGACACAAGGACACCGCGATCAGCAGCGCGGTGCGGCGGCACCGGCAGGCCTTGGTTGCCTGCATTGACCGGCTCCCTGATGGCGTCCGATGGCCGACAATATTATTGGCGGCCGACCAAAGCGCAATGCGGAGCTCGTGGCGGTTGTCGACGCGACGCTCGGGCAGACAGCTGGCTGCCGCATCATGCCGTACGCGTACGCGTCTTCATCGGCAGCGGGCCGAACGCGGGAGGAGGGATTCGCCGCTTCGAGGCGGCTTCATAGGCGGACGCGATCTTCAGGAGGATGTCCTCCTTCCCCGGCTCGGCCCGGAACACCAGGGAGAACGGCAGCCCCGGCGGCGGAATGGTGGTGGGCGTATCGGAGGCGGCCGAGACGTAGCGCGTGCCGTCCTTGCTGAGCGAAAAAACCGGATCGTAGACAGTGGTGACGTACCCTGCGGGGATCAGCACCTCCGTCAGCCCCGCATTGGGACCGTAGAGCAACTTGGGGCTCAGATTGCTCACGATGCCGTGCTGGGGCGGACCGCCGATGAGCCCTGGCGGCCATGGCGTGTGCAAGCGCACCAGCGCATCCAGACGATTCTCCAGGATCACCATCATGTCGGTCCGGCGCAGCAGCTCGCGCAGCATGATGCGCTCGTCGACGCCCTGCCGCCGACCGTGGGGATTGCGCGGATCGGCGATCTCCTCCCAGTTCCTGAACGCGGCGCGCTGATCGTCACCCCAGAACTTGGAACGTGCGTTGAGGCTGGGAAAATCGACCAGGGTCTCGGTGAAGCCGAGCGCCTCCCAGTCGGCGGCGCGACGCGAAAGATATTGGCGGACGTGGAACCGGAACGACATCGCCAGCTCCTGCTGCTGGATCGTCGCGATGTCGAGGTTCCGGGGCGGTGCGATCCGCTCCTCGGCCATCTCGACCATATAGTCGATCGGCTGCATCCTGCCGGTGCCGAACACCTTGCCGGGCATGAACTCGGTCGGCACGATGGCTGCTGCGAACTCCTCGAACACCGGCTGTCCATCCGGACGGAGCCGGAACAGCAGCTCGGGCATGAAAACCGGCACCAGCCGCGCCAGCGCGCGCCGGAAATCCGTTCGCATGGGCTCCATCTCGGGGTCGGGAGTCCAGAGCGGGTCGGAGGACTCGACCAGCGTGGCACCCAACCGCGCGCCCAGCATGGCTTTGATTTCCGCGGCGGCCGCGGTCACGATCGGCTGCTCGGTCTTCGAGCCCGGCGGGATCACCATCAATTCCCGGATGATGCCGAGGCGCAGTCCCGCGAGTGCGCCCGGCGCGCCGGGCGTGGTCGCATGGGCCGCATAGGGGGTCGCCAGCACCGACGAGCGCGGCACGGTCGTGAAGGGGTCGCGCGGGTCGTAATAGCCCGCGACCGGATCCTTCAGCGCATCGAGCACCTTGGCGCAGTCGCCGATGGTGCGGCAATGGATGCCGCTGCGGTCGCAGTAGATGTCGGCCCCGATGGCGCCGCCGTCGAAGCCCAGCATCGCCTTGTGCGGCAGGATCAATGCCACCGCGTTGTGATTGGACGGGCCGCGGCAGGACGCGCGCGTTTCCTCGCCCAGGCTCGCCATCACCAGATTGATGCTGACCGATACGGCCGACCCCGAGCTCGAGCCGAGCGAAGCCGAGCGCGTGGTGTCGTAGGGATTGGCGGGATTGCCGCCCCAGGTGCTGCGCTGATGGCCGAGCGTCGAGGGCAATACCTTCTCGGGGCGATGGCGGCCGCCCGGATCCCCGGCGCGGCCGTTGTATTCGGTATTGACGGCCTTGGCGAAGATGATCGCGCCCTTGTTGCGCAGCTGCTCGACCAGCACGTGATCGCGCGCCGGAAAATCGATGTCGTAGCGCGCGTCGCCACCGCCGGTGGAGCGCATGTCCTTGGTGTCGAAAGAGTCCTTGAACGAGAACACCACCCCGTACATCGGCATCCGCTCGAGATCGGGATTGCGCCCGTAGGCGGCGTCGAGCTCGGCCGCACGCTCGAGCGCATCCGGCATCCGGCGCAATATCTCGCACACGGCGGGTGCGCCGGGCGGCAGCGGGCCGGCGTCGGGGTGGCGGTCGAAATCGCCGCGACAGGTGACCGAGCGCTCGCCGCGGATGTTGAGGGTTGCGAGTGCGTTCACCTGGCCGGCATCGGGGATGCCAACGATCATGCCGAACTGCTGCTGCGCGGACGGATCGGAGGCGGTCGGCTCCATCCGGCCGTATTCGAGCGGCGGCCCCTTGTAGCGGTCGAGATCGGGCAGGAGCCCGGAGGCCTTGACGGTATCGGTCGGGAAATGAAGCGGGGCCATCGCGCGCACCGCACCGGTCGCCGCGGGCACGGGGGCGCCGTCCTCGGTGACGAGTACGCTTGCGACGCCGTTGAATGCACGCACGCGGTCGATGTAGTGCTGGACGACGGCGACGCAGGTCGCTTGCCCGGATCTGATCGCCTGGTGCAGCTCGTCGATCGTCGCCTCCTCGAGGCGAAACGGCTTGCTCCGTGCCGTGCATGTGTCCGTCATGGCCGACCTGCGTTGAGTCCGGGTGCCCTTCCGCGCACGTGGATCAGTCGTGTAACATGAACCGCGGTGCGTTCGCCGCTGCTATTCTGGATGCAGGCGCTTCCTTTGCATCATTTCGTTGGCAGGCAGGGCGGGGTCCAGCAGTCGCTCGGCCTGTTCGGCGCCCGCCACGGGAAGCAGCGCCGGGTCGAGCAGCCCGACCTGTACCAGAAGGGTCGCTTGATCCCAGTAGATGTGCTCGTAGGCGACGCGACCGGTCTCATCGAAGCCCATCACCACGACGTGCGGCAGCACCACCTTGCGACCGGTCGCCGCCACCCCTGGCAGAAAGACGCGCATTTCGCGGTCATGGGTGAAGCTGACGATCAGCTCGTCGACGACGCGATTCTGACCGATGGTGCGCGACAGCGACTTCACCAGAACGTCGGCCGGCCAGTGACCGACGAAATGATCGCGATAGAAGCGCTCCACCTGCGCTCGGCCGGTGCCTCCCGCCAGGGTCGGAACATGGGTCAGGTACGGTTCCTCCGTCATCGTCGCCATAGTGGCGCCGACGTCCATGTCGACAAACTCTGCCTTGATGTGGGCATCGAAAAGGGCGCCCAGATCCTTGGCCGCTCGTTTACCGTTCGTCATGGTGAAGATCCTCCGAGTGGCGATACATTATTTCCACCTACAATTTCCTGCTCGCGCAAAAGACTTGCCCGATCGCCTCCGTTCCGGGCGCAAGGTGAATATTTTTCCGGCGACCCGAGCATTCTTCGGCAAAGTCGTGCATGCCAAGCAGCAACTCGCCCGCGCATGACCGGTTGACCAAGGATTACGCGTTCTCCACGCCAGGACGCCAGCGCAGGAAATGGGCTTCGGCCCGCTGCAGCATGGCGTTGCCAAGATAACCCAGTCCACCCAGCAGGAACACGCCGGCGAAGATCTCCGCACTGCGGAATCCGCGGGCCGCGAATAGGATCATCTGGCCGAGCCCGGGCCGCGAGGACAGCATCTCGGCCACGACGGTGATGATGAGCGCGATTGCGAGGCTCACGCGCATGCCGGCAAAGATCTCCGGCAGCGCATTGGGGAGCGCGATGCTGCGAGTGAAGTGAAGTCGCCCCATTCTCAGCGTGCGGGACAGCTCCGTCAATCGCGGCTCGATGGCGCGGAACCCATGGATTGCTCCGAGCAGGATCGGCCAGATCGAGCCGAAGATCACCACCGCCACCACCATGCCGTCGGTCAGGCCCAGCAGGAGGATCGCCGGAGGGATCATGGCCGAGGACGGCAGCGGACGCAGAAACTCGACCGTCGGCTCGAACAGGGCGCGCGTCAGCGCCGACGAGGCGATGGCGGCACCCAGCGCCACGCCCAGGATGGTGGCTCCACCCCAGCCGACCAGCGTGCGCCAGACCGTACCCGCGAGCGGTTGCCACAGCTCGCCGCCCGCCGCCCACTCGCCCAACACGGCGAACGCGCGGCTCGGGGCCGGGAAGAACACACGCGAGATGACGCCGTGGTCGGCGAGAACCTGCCAGAGCGCCACCAGACCGGCTGCGAACGCCAGGCTCGCCAAACGCCACGCCAGCGTCATCGCGCGTCTCCGGACGACCAATGCCAGTGCAGGAGGTACCGCTCCGCTCCGGTCATGGCGCGGTTGATGAGCCAGCCGACGATGCCGATCCAGAACAGATAGGCATACATGACGTCGGTGCGCAGCGATTGCTGTGCCGTGATCATCGCATAGCCGAGCCCGCGCGGATTGGCGGCGATCTCGACCGTGACCGTCACCACGATCGCGATGCCGAAGGCGATCCGCAGGCCAACCGCGATCCCCGGCATCGCTGCCGGCAGCGCGAAGCGCCAGATCCGTGCCGGTGCGCCGAAGCCGAGCGCGCGCGCCAATTCGAGCAGCCGCGGCTCGACCCCGCGCGCCGCCGCCGTGGTGAAGATGAGGATCGGCCACAGGCACGCGAATGCCGCCACTGCCGCGCTCATCTCCAGGCTGAAGCCGAAGATCAGCAGCGCGATCGGGATCAGCGCCGCCGACGGCACCGGGCGAAGCGCCTCGATCGTCACCGACAGCAGCCGCTCGAGCGGCTGCACCAGCCCCAGAACCAGCCCGAGCGGAATGCCGATCGCTGCCGCCGCCGCCCAGCCGGCGGCCGCGGCGCTCAAGGTCTCCCAGGTCCGCTGCAGCATGGTGCCGTCGGCGAGGCCCTCGGCCGCTGCCGGCACGATGCGGCTGATGCGAGAGAAGCCATCGGCAGACAGAACGTCTGCGTGCGCCAGGATCTCCCACAGTGCGAGGACGAGCGCGGGGAACAGCAGGCCGAGGATGATGCCTCGTGCGGCTGTACCGGAGGCGAGCATGGCCTTCACCCTCTTGCTGCTTTCCCTCAGGAGAGCTGGCGCGTCGCCAGGTGGCGAAACAGCCTGTGCCGGTATTCGAGGAACCGCGGATGCTCGCGGGTTGTGAGCTGATCGCGCGGGCGCGGCAGAGCGATGTCGACGATCTCGATGACGCGCCCCGGGTTGGCCTCGAGCGCCACGACGCGGTCGCCCAGGTAGATCGCTTCCTCGAGATCGTGCGTGACGAACAGCACCGTCTGACGCTCGATCCTGCAAAGGCGCGCGATCTCGTCCTGCAGCGCCTGACGCGTCATCGCGTCGAGCGACCCGAACGGCTCGTCCATCAGCAAGAGCCGCGGGCGCTGCGCCAGTGCCCTCGCGATCTGCACGCGCTGCTGCATGCCGCCCGAGAGCTGGAGGGGGAATTTCGCGGCGTGGGCGGCGAGGCCGATGATGCCGAGCAGCCGGCTCACCTCGCCCGGGCGCTCGGCACGCGCAACCCCGCGCGCCTCGAGCGCAAGCGAAACATTGCCCGCTACCGTGCGCCAGGGCAGCAGCGCACGGCTGTAGTCCTGGAACACGATCGCAAGCTCGGGGGAGGGGCCCTCGATTGCGCGTCCGTCGAACCGCGCTTGGCCTTCATCGGGCCGGATCAGGCCGGCCGCCACGCGCAGCAGCGTGGTCTTCCCGCAGCCCGACGGCCCGACCAGGCAAACGAACTCCTCGGGCACGACATCGAAACCCACCGCGGCGAGCACCGGCGGCCCTGAGCCGAAGCGCACGCCGACGCCGGCGAGCGAGAAGATGGGGGCTCGGCGTGATGCCGTTTCTCGCCGGCCGGGCGCTTCCTGCGCTTCCGGCATCCGCTATTTCACGACCAGGTCGTCGGCCTTCACCGCGGTCTTGAGCATGCCGAACTCGCGACAGAGGTCGACCCAGAACGCGACTTGTGCGGGCTCGACCTTGAAAGTGTACGTCGCGAGTGGCAACGTGGCGACCACCGCCTCGGGCAGGCCGAGATAGGTGACCTGCGTCTTCTTCGCCTCGTCGGTGTTGGTCTTCACGAATGCGAGCGCCTCTTCGAGCGCCTCCCGGAACGCCTTGATCGCGTCGGCGTTGGCGGCAGCCCACTTCTTCGACACCACGTAGAAGGATTCGAGATCAGGACTCCGACACCTCCACCGGATAGTGCGCGACGAGGTAGCCGACCTGGGCCGAGACGATGCGTCCGACGAACGGCTCGACCGGAAGCGCTGCGTCCATCTGCCCGCCCTTGAGCATGTCGCCCATCTGCGGAAACGGCGATTCCACGAACGTCACGGTCTTCCAGTCGACGTTCCTCTGCTGCAGCCATTTCTTGAACAGCAGGTCCTGAAGGCCGTTGACGCCGGGCGCGCCGACCTTCTTGCCTTTGAAATCCTCGGGCTTCTGGATACCGGAGCCGGTGCGTGCGACCACGCCGGCCGTGGGGTTGGACTTCGCCTGCAGGCTGGCACCGGCAATGACGACGAGCTCGATGCCGTTCTCGTTGGCCTGCAGGAAGATCGGCGCGGTGAGGGTTCCGACCTGCAGGCTGTTGGCGATGAGAGCGCCCGGTATGCTGGGGCCGACAGGAATGCGCTGCAGCGTCACATCGAGCCCGCGCTTCGCGAAGAACCCCTTGTCCTTCGCCACGAACGCCGGCACGAACGTGTTGGCGCCGGTGTAGCCGATCGTCATCTTCGTCTCGGCCCGTGCCGGCGCGCCGAGCGCGGCCAGCGCGGCTGCCGCCAGCACCATTCTGCTCCACCGGGTCATCTCCACCTCCCTCGTTGGCTGAACCACCCGCCGGGCTCATCCCGCCAGGTTGGTACGAAGCACATAGATGCCATGGTTCTTGTCGCTGACGTAAATGAAACCACGCGCATCGACCACGACGTCCTCGGACTGCGGCACCAGCCGCCCGGGCTGCGGTCCACGCCGCTCGGCCGGATCGGGCGGAACAAAGTAGCCGGCCTCCCGCGGCAAGCGCGGATCGGAGATGTCGTAGATGCGTAGCCCGGCATTGAAATAGGTGAGGAACACGAGATCGTCATTGCGCAGCAGCGCGCTCTGGAACTGGTGCTGGTGCTGGTTGTGCGGGCCGAAGCGTCCGCCGCGCAGGCAGAAGTTCCTGAAGGGCGCGTCGGGCGGCGGCGCCGGCAGCGGAAAGAGCGACACCAGGCGCGGCTTTGTTTCATCGGCGACGTCGACCAGGCCGGCAAAGCCGAGCGACTCGTCACAATTCTCGGCGATCGCCTCGGAATTGACGACGACGAGCTTGCGCTCGGGGATGGGCTGCGCCGTGTGCACCGCGATGAAGCTCTGAAACGGCGGCGAGAACGGTAGATCGCCGACGAGGCGCGGCTTCTCTCACGTCCGCGATGTCGAGGATCACAAATCCGCCGGCGCTGTAGGGAAGATAGGCGCGCTCCCCCGCGACGTAGGCGCCGCCGTGCAGCATCGTCCCGAATGGCACGCCGGCCTCGCCCCCGGCGAGCCATTGGCCGCTGCGCCACCAGCGCGAGATCTCGACCGGACGGGCGGGATCGGCGATGTCGACGATCTGGTAGATGTGGCCGGCGAAGCCCGCGGGCAGGGCGGTCGCGTGCACGTAGCGTCCTCCGGCGTAGTAGTTGCGGTGCGTGCCGTTGCCGCCGGTGCGGTAGTGGCCGAGCTGCCTCGGGTTCTCGGGATCGGCGAGGTCCCAGATGAGAAAGCCTTCCTCGTTGCCGGCCGTCGGATCCGGAGGGGGTGTCCATTCCTGCGGGACCTTCTCGAGCGCCGTGATCATGCGACCGTCGGCAATCTGGATCTGCAGGGTCCAGGTGTTGGGCGGACCGGGAATGAAGCGCAGGTGGCGCGGGTGCGCGGCATCGGTGACGTCGACGACGCTCCACCCCGGTTCCCAGAGATGCGCGACATAGAAGAACCAGCGCGTACCGGCACGATGCAGCGCCATCTTGAAGCCGGGCTTGCCGTCGAGATCGAGGTACGCGACCGCCTCGACGTTCAGGCTCCAGTGCCGGCCCGGCGGAAACTGCACGCGGTGTCCCCTCTTCCTCGGGTGCGGCACCTTAGCGAGCCCCGCACTGCCGAACAATGTTCGGCCGAGCTACGCAGCGTCCGGCATCCCTCCGGACCGCAGCCGCGCCACGGCGAAGAGCAAAAGCCCGGTCCCGAGACAGGCGGGAACCGCGGCCCACAGCCACCACTCGCTTCCGGTTGCGAGGTGGACCGCCACTGCGCCAATTCCAGCGCCAGCGCCCGAAGCGATGATGCCCAGCGCCGATCGCGCGTTCACGGCCCCAAACCGTCCACCGGTGCGGCCGATGAGCGGCGCCAGGACCAGGGGTACGAGCGCCAGCTGGGCACAAAGGAATGCGACCCACACGGCGACGAGCCCGTTCGGGAATGGGAGGTGAAAGAATTCGTCGGCGATGAAGTACATCGCGGCCATCACGATGCAGAGTCCGACGCCTGCCAGGATGGCGCGTCTGATTGTTCCTGCCTCCTGCCCGTCGTGCGTCGTTCCCGAGACCGGCTCGGTAAAGAACGAGGGCAAGATGTCGTAGCGGATTGCGCACAGGCTCGCCGAGAACAAGGAGCTCATCGTCGACAGCGCGATCGCAGCCAGACCGGTCAGCAGCAGCGAAAAGGCGACAGCGGCCAACGGGTTCTGTTCCACCGCCAGTCCCCGAACGAACGCCTGCATGACGTCTGCGCCACCAGGGATCGCCGTCGCCAACGCCGCAATGGTCCCGAACATGCACATGAAGACGAACATGAGGACGCTTTCCACGGCGTAGATCCTGAACAGCCTCCGCAACGCCCCCGCGCGCACGGCAGGTGCGAGGCGGGCGAGGGCCTTGTCGCTCTCGAATGCCGCAAGCCGCTGCCAGTTGGTCAGATCGACGATCGGATAGAGCAGCGGCAGCAGGAGCAGGGAGAGCAGTCCCATGCCCGGCACGCCGGTCCCGTTCTGCAGTGCCACGGCGATGTCGCGCGCGATCGCCGACCATCCCTCGGCGGACAACCCGATGACTGCTACGACGACGACCAGGACGGCGACAATCGAGATGCAGACGTTGAGGATCTTCTCGAACCTGACGAACAGTCGGGCACCTGACGGCTCGTGGGTGACGCTTTCGGTCCCATCATCGGCATGGGCGGAGACATTCCCGAGCGGGCTGGTATCGACGTATCGGGATCTGCGGTAGCAAACCAGGATGACGCAGCAGACGACAGCAACGACGATAGCAAAGGTGCCGTAGGGCGGCACCGGCCTGCGGTCGGAGATCAGCTGATACAGCAGCAGCGCCGTCGACCCGATGAGCCCGAGGTAGATCATGCCCAGCTGCAGCTGGGTCGAGCGCATGACGCCCGAGTGTCCGGAAGGGATCGTGTAGAGCCCCATCAGGATCAGCATCGAGCCTACGACCGCATACGTGGCGATGCCTTCGGTCAGCACCGGCCTGAGCAGCATGGCCACGGCAAACGCCTGGCCGACCGCGAGACCGCAGCAGGCGATGACGGTCAGGCTCGACGCCAAAAGGCGGACGCGAGGATCGTTGCCGTGCTGACGTGCGATGAAGTCGTGGAGGGTGATGGATCGGTCATGGCTCAATGCATCATCCAGAAACGCGAGCATCGGCCGGCGCAGGAGGTACATCAGATACAGGCCCAATCCGAAGCAGACCGCACCGATCATCGGCGGCCGGAAGTCGCCACTTGCTCCCCAGACGAACAACGGGCCGAGCACCGTCAGCTGCAAGGCATGGGCGATGGAGGAATTCTGGATCACGCCGGACGGGGTGTGCTCGGAAGAAACGAAATAGTCGTGCGCTCGCGCGTACCCGCTGCGCCGCAGCAGCCAGACCGGTACGAGGCAGAGCCCGAGACAAATGACGGGGAGGAGAAATGCGAGCAATGGCATGGAGATCTGCCCGGTTGGCTGGTCCGCGGGCAACGTCGATAGTGCAGAAAAACCCCGTTGTGAGCAACGGATCGCGGGCGTGGGCCCGGCGCCGCCACAAATAAACCACCGGCCGCCCGCAATGTGGAGGCAAGAGGCGGGGCTGCGTGCCACCCGATACGGGACGGGCACACCGATCGAATAAGCGTAGGCGTACTACGGGTTCCTCTCGGGGCGTTGAACGAGGGACAGGGGGCATCGTCGCGATGATCGCACGGGGTCGACGGGGAGACCGCGGTCGGAAAATTCAGACACTGCGGACACGGGATGCGCGTCGCCGATCGCGTTCGGGAGCGGGCGCGACGTGGGTTGCAGCAATCACGACGGTCGCGCTGCTGTGGGGCACCTGCGCCTTCGCGGGCGAGCCGCGCGTGCTGCTTCTGCGAGGCTGGTTCGGCGTGTTCTCGACGGGGCTGGACAGCCTCGCCGACGACCTCCGGTCCAAGGGCGTCAAGGCCGAGGTGGCCGGCCACTTGTCCTGGAGGACGGCGGTCGCCGACATCGTGCGCGAGCGGACTTCGGCCAGGAGCGGACCGCTCGTCCTGGTCGGCCACTCGCAGGGTGCGAACAACGTGATCGACATGGCTCGCGCGCTCGAGCCTCACAATATTCCGGTCGACCTTCTGGTGACGCTGGCGCCGTTCATGCAGGATCCCATCCCGGGCAATGTCGTGCGGGCGATCAACTATTATCAGTCTCCCGGCTGGGGAGCCCCCTTGGCCCCCGACCGCGGCTTTCATGGCAAGCTCTCGAATATCGATGTCGGGGGCGACTGGACCATCTCCCACATCACCATCGACAAGAGCGCCAGGTTCCATTCGGATATCTCGCGCGAGATCGTAGCGCTGCTCCAGGCGAGACAAGGGGAAGACGTCGCCGTCTCGCGCACCGCGCCGGCCAGAGCCGCGCGCGCACGATCGTCGGAGTAGCGTCCACGGAGGCGTCACACGTCGCGGAACACGCGCGAGCTCCGGGTCATGATCGGTCGTTCCCGACTGCGAGCAACGGCGACGCGGGGGCGTGAGAGGCTCCGGCGGGTGGGCATCGCTGCCGCTCTGCTGCTGGTGGGACCCGGTCACGCCGTGGCGCAGCCGCAGGCAGGCATGTCGGAAGCCGAGATCTGCCTGGCGGCGAATCGCGGCTTGTCGTTGGGTGCGCCGCTGCCGCGCGCCATCGCGCGCCTCAAGACCACGGACCCGGTCAGGATCGTCGCCGTCGGCTCATCCACCACCACCGGACTGTGGGTCCTGAACCCGGCTGGAACCTATCCCGAGGTGATGCGCCGCGAGCTCGCCCGACTGCGGCCGAGCGCGCATATCGAGGTCGTCAACAGCGGCCGCATCGGCGAGACGATCGGCGGCAGCATCGGCCGCTTCGAGCGCGACGTTCTCGCCGTCGGGCCCGACCTCGTGGTTTGGCAGCTCGGCACCAACGACGTGGCGTGGGGCGGCCGCGCCGACGGTCTCAAGGAGCAGGTCCTCGACGGAACGCGCAGGCTGAAGGCGGCGGGACCGGACGTTGTGCTGATGGACCTGCAATACGCGCCGATGGTGCTCGCCTCGTCGCAACATCCCGTCATGCAAGGAATCATAGCGGAGGTCGCACGGCACGAACGGGTCGGACTATTTCCGCGCTACGAGCTCATGCGCCGGTCGATCAGCGCCGGACTTTCCTCCGGCGCGTTGGTGTCCTGGGACGGCCTCCACAATTCGGCGGCCGGATACGATTGCATCGGTCGTGCGCTCGCCCGGGCCATCGTCGCTTCGGGCCGCTGAGGCCGGTCCGCTCGACCAGCCTCGGTTTCGCATTCGCGCGTGGCGAGAATCAACCGATCGCCGGAATTGTCGCGGAAGGATTACGATGACGACAGTCACCAAGCAAATCTTCGACGTGCTGCGCGCGCATTGGGATCACCACCCTGTTCGGAAATCCCGGATCGACGGAGCTTCCGTTCCTGCACGACTTCCCGGCGGACTTCCGATATGTGCTGGGACTGCACGAAGCGACGGTGATCTCCGCAGCCGCAGGGGCATGCGCTGGTCGCCGATCAGGCAGCCGTCGTGAACGTGCACACGACCGCGGGGACGGGAAACGCGATGGGCGCCCTCGTGCCTTTTCCCTTGGCATCGCCGTCTAGGTTCTCACGTTCCCTACGAGAGCCTAGTTGAGCTTCGCGCCGCCTACATGCCGGACGCCGCTCGGGCAGTCTCAGGGCCTCCCCCGAGCTGACCCCGGAGGAAGGGTCACCCCCCGGTTTTGACATCACCTAATCGCATTTCGACACTTCTGCAGTAGTTCGCTTGCGCTCGCCTCTCTCAACCTTGCCTGACGGGATCACGTCCCGACTTTTCCGCAACGCTCTCCACCATTGCTTTTGACAACAGCAGCTTGCGGTGGCTTGAGGTCAACACCTGATTGCCGACCTCGAAGGGCCCTCCTCCATCTCTCGTACAGTTGCGCATGGCCGTTTGGACCGGCGATGCTCGTGACACAAGACCCAACTGCGACATAGGCTGGATCGAAATCCCGCAGCGCAGCAGTACCGAGGTGTGCTATCCTTTCGATCGGAAGGCTTTGATGGCATCGTGTCCAAGCGCAAGGGCTCGCCTTATACAGCTCGGGCCGCTCCGCACCGGCTCAAGAGCAAGTATCCGGAGTTGGCGGCGGTGAAGCGAGAACTGGAAGAGGATTGGGACCGTCGCAGAGCACCGCAGCACACAGTTTTGCGCTTGACGCTGCTACGCAACAAGGCGCACTTTTTCATAAACAGCCGAAAGTTCACGAAGGTCACATGAAAACCGATGGCGTGCACGCAACCGTGCAGACCATTTTCATAGCTTTAGGTGTCTCTTTTCTGAGCGCAACCTCCGGCAAGGCTGCTAGTTTACAATTCTGTACCGCCTATACACAAAATGCACTTATTCACTTCCAAACGAATGTTAGGTTTAGATGCGGCGCCGCCGGTCCCGAGTGGAGTACAGACGGGCGAGGACATTTGAATTGGTGCTTAAGGGCGCTGCAAGACAGTGGGGAAAAAGGGGAAAGGTCTCGCTTAGGGCGCTTGGCTGGTTGTTCGAAAGAGGCCGTGTGTACAGCATATGCCAAGACGGCTTTCCAGGTTAATCGCCAACGTGCACGTCTGCGGTGTCATCTAGATTTGCGGAGCCCTGCCCGGCGGTGGCATAGTCACGAGCCTTCCCACTTCGGGTGGTGCATGAGTACTCCACAGGAGTGGATCGAATCAGAAAGCATTACACGGCTTCAGTCGATAAATGCTTGCGAGAAATGCGCTCCCTATGCCCAACTGGCAGTGCTTCACGACACCATTAATAAAAACAGAGGGTGTCGTCTGTCTGGTGATCCATGGAACGGTGATTGGCACGGGCACTACGATTGGTGTGTTCAGTCGGATAACTGGGAATTGAACCGGGGGCACAACGGTCGTCGAGCCGCTTTGAGGAGCTGCGGTGTTGCTTCTCCACCGTGAAACGCGTGCGAGCGCGGCCGTCCCGGCGCGCTGCTGCTCGCGCGCGCTGACGAGGTGATCGAATAAGGGCTGCCTTGCTGTGCAATTGCTCACAGCCGCTTTTGGCACCGACCGACGATTTTGCAACGTCTGCATTGACGGCGGCTATCCCGGGTAAACTGGACCAGATTTGCTCGGTTTGAGCCTTTCTCATGTTGACCCAACTCAGACCTCAGCGGTTCTTAATTGCTGCTGTGCAAACTGACCGCTGACCCCCATTCCGTTGCTTGCATTTCCTTGCTGTAATTGTTCAAGTTCAACACCAAGTTTTGCCGCGGTCCCGAGCCCGAGGAAGACGATGCGACGGCGCGACTTCATTGCAGGAATTGCCGGATTGGCGGCTGCGTGGCCGCTGGCAGCGCGCGCGCAGGTCTCGACCAAACGCCCGCTCGTCGCGGTCGTGGTGGGGACCTCGTCGGCAATGGCATCGCGCGCCGTGACCGGCTTTGCGCAGCGCATGCAGGAGCTCGGCTATGTCGCGGGCCGCGACGTCGACATCGCGTACCGCTATGCCGATGGCGATCTGGCGCAGCTGCCGGCGCTCGTGGACGAGTTGGTCCGGCTCAGGCCGGACGTTGTGGTCGCTGGCAACACTCAGGCGGCGATCGCGGCGAGACAGGCGACCGCCGCGATCCCGATCGTTGCCGCGAATGTGACCGACCCGGTCGGCTTCGGCCTGGTCGCAAGCCATGCCCGGCCTGGGGGGAACGTCACTGGAATCCTACCCACTTTGGACACCCTGCCCGAGAAGCAACTCGCGCTTGCCGCCGAGGTCGTTCGGGGCACGGTCAAAATGGGCCTGCTGGTCAACGCCGGCTTCCAGGCGCACACGATCCAGCGACAGGGCGCCGAGGCTGCGGCCGCGGCGCTGGCGATCAAGCTCGTCCCGGTCGAGGTCAGGCTGTCCGACGATCTCGACGCTGCATTCCAGTCCCTGGCACGCGAACGCGTCGACAACGTACTCGTGCTGCAGGACCCGTTGTCCCTCAGCGAGCGCCGACGAATTGCCATGCTGGCGATCGCGGCGCGGCTGCCGACCATGTTCGGCTTCCGCGAGCACGTCGACGCCGGCGGCCTGATGAGCTACGGGATCGATCTGCGCGCGAATTTTCGACGCGCGGCCGATTATGTGGACAAGATTTTGAAAGGAACCAGGCCCGCCGATTTGCCGGTGGAGCTTCCGACCAAGTTCGAGCTCGTCATCAATCTCAAGACCGCCAAGGCGATCGGCCTCGCGATCTCGGAATCGTTCCTGGTGCGCGCCGACGAGGTGATCGAATAAGGGCCTGCGTTGCCGCGATTGCTCACAGCCGCTAGTGGCACACAGCTGCCTAGGTCGCATGCGACGGCTTGTCCGCAGCTGGCGAAAGCTGACGCGCATCCCTGGCGCTATCCGCTGGTGGACCCAACAAAACTTAGTTCCTGGCGAGGACGGCGCGCGCCTGCGCAATCTCGGGCCTGACCGGATCGGCATCGCGCGTGAGCGCGACCGCGTTCTCGTAGTGTCCGCGCGCTCTGGCTGCGTCGCCGGTCTTTTCGGCTGCACGCGCGGCGCCGAGCGTGGCACCGAGCCTCCTCGGCTCCTTCTTCAACGTGGCCTCGAAAGCAGCGAGCGCCTCCGCCGCCATTCCGCGCTCGAGCAACATGGTGCCCAGGAGCTCGCGTGCGGGAATCGGCACCCCCGGTGTCACCGGATGCTTATCGGTCTTGTCCTCCGCATCCGCCGCAGCGCTCATGGCCTTGATCGCTTCGTCGTGCTTGCCCTCGGCATGGAGCAGCCAGGCCGATGCGACCTGCTGCTGGATATCGACCTGTTCCGACCAGTAGGCATCCCTGGCCTGACGCAGGCTGTCCCTGAGCTCGGCGAGCCTGGCGATATCCGGCTTGGCAGCGTCCGGATTGCCCGAACGGGCGGCCCCGAGCGCGCGCGCGAAATGCGTGATCGCCCGCACATGGTCGAGCGGGCTCGGCCGGACCTGCAGCTGCGCAGCCTCCTTCCAATCGCCGCGTTCCGCCGCGTAGCGCGCCGGTGAGATGGCGAGGGCATAGGGTCCGACAATGAAGGTCTCGGTGAAACCGGTGACCGTTTTCATCTCATCGATGAGGGCGAGCGCATTCTTGTCCTGCCCGAGCTGCAGATAGCCGTAGACCTGGTAGTCCATGGCGTGCAGCTGATCGTGGCCTTCCTTGCTCTGCTTGGCGGCACGCGCGGACGCCGCGTTCGAGGCGATCGATTCCTTCCAGTAGCCGACGCGGGTGAAGATGTGGGACGGCATGTGCTGCGCATGCGGCGCCGCCGGCGCGATCTCGGAATAGCGTCTGGCCGCGTCGAGGCCTTTTTCGGCCATCGCTGGACTATCGTGGAGGTGGATCAGGTAGTGGGCGACGCCGGGGTGATGCGGCTGGCGCTTGAAGATCGGCTCCAGGATCGCGGCGCCCTTGAGCTGGTTGGCATAGGTTTTGTCGGCCGGCGAGGCCGCGACATTGAGCGTGATCGCGTAGGCGATCTGGGCCTCGTCATCATCGGGATAGCGTTGAGCCAATGCTTCCAGCGCCTTGAGGTACGCCTGCACGCGGGTGCGATGATCGACCTTGCCGTGGTCGGTGTAGAATACGAGCAAGGCATCGAGGTAGTCGCGCTCGCGCTGCGTCTTCGCGCCCAGCGCCTTGCCCTTCTCGAGCGCGGCGAGGCCGAGGGGGAGGTTGGCCGCGGGCGGCGGGACATGCGGATTCCAGAGCAGGCTGAGCGCGATGCCCCAATAGGCGATGGCGCATTCGGGATCGGCCTTCAGGACTTCTTCGAATACCTCCTGGGATGACCGATACCAGAACGAATGCTGATACCTCATCCCGCGATTGAAGCGCGCCTGTGCGGTCGGGTTGCAAGACGTCTGAAAATGAACCGTTCCGAGGCGCTGCTCGGTGGCGTCCTGCCCCATGACAGGTGCGGCGAAGGGCAGTCCGGCGAGCCCGATGGCTACGAATGCTGCCGCCGAAGTCGTTCTGACCATGGCGTTCTCTCCTTTCCTCGTGTTCGATCATGTCGCCGCCACGTATGCCCCACGCCGAGCGACACCTCGGCTGTATCGTTCGAAACGCCGACGAACAATCTCCCGAACCAGAGGGCGACGATACGGGGGCGGCACGCAAGCATTGGTGGAGCATATCGTTCCTGCGACCGTCTGTCCTCCTCGCCACGCCGAGTTGATCGAGCAGATCGTCACGTCGAAGCAGTCACCCCTGAGGCCGTGCGCCCTACGACTACACGATCCGCCCGGTCGGCCGCCGCAGGTATCGGCCGCGTGCCGGTCCCACGATCTTGCCCTCATGATAGATCAGGCCGCCGCGCAGAAAGGTGCTCTTCACCCGACCGGTGAGCTGCTGGCCCTCGAACGGCGAATACCCCTGCTTCGATTCGGATTCGGCTGCCCGGACCACGAAGCTTTCGAACGGATCGACGAGCGCGATGTCGGCATCGAAACCCGGGGCGATATCGCCTTTGGCGAGCAGGCCGAACCGCCGCGCGGGGTTCCAGCTCAGGACCTCTGCCATGTGATTGTAGGACATGCCGCGCTTGCCGCCCTCGCTGAGCACCCCGGAGAGCAGGTACTCGGTACCGCCGAATCCGGCCTTGGCGAGCCAGACATTGGTCGGATCGTCCTTGGACCATTTCTGCTCGCTCGAGCAGCAGGCATGGTCGCTGACGATCCAGTCGATCCTGCGGTCGAGCACGGCCCGCCATAGCGCCTCCACGTCCTCGCGCGGACGGATCGGAGGATTGACCTTGGCATGGACCGCACATTCGCAGTCCGTATCCAGCAGAAGGTGACCCACCGTCACCTCGCGTCGGAATGCGATGTGCGGAAACACCTGTTGCATGGTCCATGCCGCGTCGACCGCCTTGCGTGAGCTCAGGTGCAGCAGGTTGATATTCAGGCAGTCGGTCTCATTGGCCAGATAGGATGCGATCCAGATCGCGAGCCCTTCCGAGTGCGGCGGCCGGGCGGCGCTGTAGGCATGCAGCCCGGTCAGCTTGCCCTCACGTTCCACGATCCTGGTGTAGGCGTCGAGGATGTCGGCGAGCTCGCAATGCAGGCTGACGCTCACGTAGTCGGCAAGCCCGGGGTGCGCATGCATCAGCCGCTGCGCGGATCGCATTATGAATTCGAAATGCGCGATGTCGTAACGTTCCTCCGGGCCGATCATGAGGAAGTCGTTCTGGTTGGCCGACCGCCCGTGCAGGCCGTAGCCGCCGTAGAACATGAATATCTTGAACGAGGTGACACCGTGGTCGAGGGCGAGATGCTCCATCTCGTCGATGTGCCCGGCCTCGATCGGAGCGATGTGATAGCCGTAGTCGACCCAGAATTGCCCATCGGATTGCTTGAGCACCTCGGGCATGAATTCGTGGTATGGGCCGCCTCGGTTGAGATAGTATTGCCCGGTTCGCATGTAATTGATGCTCGAGGTCACTCCGCCCATCGCCGCCGCCTTGCTCTCGGACACGGCGTCCTGCGCCAGCGGTTGGTAGATGCCGATGTGCATGTGGGCGTCGACGCAACCGGGAAACGCCAGCAGATTTCCGGCATCGAACGTCGCTTTGGCCTGCTCCGCCGGGATCTCGGGCGCTACCAGGGCGATTTTTCCGCCTTCGATTGCGATGTCGAGGCAATCCACCGAGGTCTTGTTGGGGCGCACGACGCGAGCATTCTTGATCACGAGATCGAAGGATTTTTCCATTTGCGTTTTCCGACTGCCAGCTAGGACGTGTACTCATAAATCCGGTTCTGTGAGGCGCGGCTCATCAATGTCCACATCGCTCCGAAAGCGACCGAATTGATGCACGGCGGTGAAATGACGCGAAGTGCCAATTGCGGACATCGGCAATTCGATCACCTCGTCGGTGGTCATTTGCATGATCAGCGGCACCGTGAGGCCAAGCGCCTTAGCTGTCTTGAGGCCAAGATGCGCAAGAAGGGCATCAGGCCATCAGGCTATCGCGCGCCATAGGGGTCGCAGTGACTTACTTCTCCCAGTTTGGGACAGGTGTCCCAGCAAGCATCGTTCAACGGTGGCAAATCCGACAAACCGTGATCTGCATCACACGATAAGTGTGACTCTCCTCACAGTGGCGGCAAGCGCTTTGCGCCAAAAATCTCCGCGTCGATGGCAGAATGGTCCGCCCGATTGGAAACAACAGGAGACTTACATGAGGACGCTCATTACCGGCGCCGTTGGCGCCTGCCTTCTACTCCCTATTGGCGCTGGCGCCCAGCCGATCGGGGGGCTGAACGAGCCGCGCTTCAAGCTTGAAGCCCTCCGCTTCAAGGCGATCGACGAGACGGGGTTCGATTGGCTCGGTTCCGACGAAGTCAAGGTGGTCATCTGGGTTCTCGACTATCCCCCCACCCGAACCATCACGAAAAAATTCGAGAATGTTGACACCGGCGACACAATGAGCATCCCGCTCGATCAGAGCTGCATCCTTCCAATCGCTGGCTTGAGTACCATCCACGCGAACATCTTTCGCGGCGACGAGGGCGATACCTGGAGCTGCGCCATCGGCGGCGCTCCCGGTCCGTTTTCCTTCAAGGTTGAGTTGCGCGAGATAGACTTTTGGGGTTGTTATGCCGGCTATGCAGGCTGTAATCTGATTGGCGAGCACACGGTGGTATACTCCCTGGAAGAACTGACGGCACTGCATGTGGGTCAAGTCGTCGAAGAGAGCGTAACACTCGGGTGGTACGTTTGCTACAATTCCCCTTATTCTCCCAACAGGTGTGGCACGTACGTATTCACATGGCGCCTAACCCGCCTGCCTGATGCGGAGCCCGTATTCAATTAACTGTTCGTAATATTCAAGCGCACAGGCCCACCACCGAGCCCCGATCTCCGCTCCTGAGAAAAGATCGGGCTCTTGGATGCGCCCATCAGTGTGTCATAGAGGTGCACGGCGGTGAAATAACGCGAAGTGCCAGTTGCGGACTCGATGCACCGCAGCAGCGGTGTTCTTATTCGATCACTTCGTCGGCGCGCTGCTGGAGAAACCAAGGCACGTCGAGTCCGAGGGCCTTGGCTGTTTTGAGGTTGATGACCAGCTCGAATTTTGTCGGCTGCAGGAACGGCAGGTCCGCAGGCTTGGCGCCTTTCAGAATCCGCCCCGCGTAGATGCCGGATTGGCGGTATTGATCGGCCGTGCTGGCACCGTAGCTCATCAGGCCGCCGGTTGCGGGGAATTCTCGCCGACCGTAGATCGCTGGCACTGCATGGAGCGCAGCGAGGGCGACGAGTTTTTCGCGTCTGTTCATGAAGATTGCGTCGTCCGCAACAACGAGCGCGCCAACCTTTTCTTGAATCAGCGTCGCGAAGGCCGTGTCGAAATCGCGTTCGGCGCGGGCGTTCAACACAAGGACGTTCTGCCCGATGCTCCCAGCTGCCCCCTGCAGGTCTCTAATTGCAGGTCCGGTACTCTGAACGTCAGGGTTGACCAGCAGCGCGACCACAGTTGCTGGAGTCGCCAACTCGCGCAGCAGCTCCAGCCGTTTTGGCCAGAGCGCGGCAGTGATCACCGTTACACCGGTGGCGTTGCCGCCCGGCCGGTTAAAGCTGGCGCCAAGACCGAGCGCGACCGGATCGCCGCCCGTCGCGAAGACGAGTGGAATGGTCGAGATTGCCGCATTCAAGGCGCGTATCTGGGCCTCCACTGCGCCCGCAAAAATCACTACCACCTGACGCCGCACCAGGTCGGCAGCCAGCGTCTGTAGCCGATCAAGTTGACCATCTGCCCAGCGGAATTCGATCGCGACGTTCTTGCCCTCGACGTAGCCGGTTTCGTTCAAGCCTTGACGGAACGCCGCCACCAAATGCGCATCGGATGCGAGGGACCTCCCGCTCAGGAAGCCAATCACCGGCAGTGCGGACTGCTGCGCTGGCACCGCAAGCGGCCATGCTGCTGCCGCGCCGCCAAGTAAGCGGATGACCTTGCGGCGATTCACTCAATCACCTCGTCGGCGCGGGCGAGCAGCGTCGGCGGCACTTCGAGGCCGAGTGCCTTGGCGGTCTTGAGATTGACCGCAAGCTCGTATTTTACCGGGCGTTGCACTGGCAGGTCCGCCGGCTTCTCGCCCTTGAGGATACGATCGACGTAGCCAGCAGCACGGCGATATTGCGTGGCCAGATCGGCGCCGTAAGAAACCAATCCTCCCGCTTCGGCAAAGTAGCGGAGGGGGTACACCGCGGGTAGCTGGTGCCGCGCGGCGCTCGCAATGATCGTCTGGCGGTGAATGGTTGCCGACGAGCTGAGCGACACAATCAGGCCCGCGTTCTGGCCACGAGCGAAATCGGCAATGCCACGCTCGATCTCATTGGGGTCGCGAATTCCGATCGGGGTCACTTCTACGGCGATCTGTTCAGCCATAGCCTGAATAACAGCCCATTGCCCGATCCCGGCGGCGACTCGCACCATACCCAGATCGCGAAGCACGCCCACATTGGTCACGTTAGGCGCAATCTCCTTGAGAAGCTGTAGCCATTTTCCCGCAAGACTGTATTCGAACTGGGTGAAGCCTGTGATGTTGCCGCCTGGCCGCGCCAGGCTGGCAACGAAGCCGGCACCCACCGGATCGATCGACTGCGCAAGCACGACTGGTACATGGCGGCTCGCTAGCTGCACCGCCTCCCCGGCTGCGCCTCCGGCGACAATCATCACCCCCGGGGAGAGCGCGACCAGCTCCTGCGCTGCCCGGCGCAGACCATCGCGATCGAGCGGACCCCAGCGATGGTCGAGCCGCAAGTTACGGCCGATGATCCAACCCAGTCCCTGCAGCCCCTGCTGGAACGCTGCCATGTTGAGCTGCGCTTCCTGATCGTCGGCTGGCAGATTTATTAGCGCACCGACCCGCCGCACGCGCTCCTGCGCGAGCGACGCGAGCGGCCATGCGGCAGCCGAACTGCCGAGGAGCGTGATGAACTCGCGTCGCTTCACTCGATCACCTCGTCGGCGCGCGCGAGCACGGTCGCCGGCATGTCGAGGCCGAGCGCCTTCGCGGTCTTGAGGTTGAGCACCATCTCGTACTTGGCCGGGGCTTGCACCGGAAGGTTGGCCGGCTTCTCGCCCTTGAGGATGCGTTCGGCGTACCCGGCCGCTTGCCGGTACTGGTCGATCTGATCAGGCCCGTAGGAGATCAGGCCGCCGGCGGCGATGAAGGAACGATCGAAGTAGACGGCGGGCAGTTTGTGTCGGGCCGCCAGCGTGGTGAGCAGCTCGCGATGACGCGAAGCTAGCGCGCTGGCCGTAATGATCAGGCCGCCGTTCGAGGAGCGTGCAAACGCCACAACGGTCCGCTCGATCTCGCCTGCGTCGCGCACATTGACCGGCTTCACCTCCACCCCGAGCGATGGCGCGACGGTCTGGATTGCGCCGAACTGGCCGATTCCAGAGGGTACGGTGGCATCACGAACGACTGCCGCCCGCGTCACACTTGGCGCGATCTGCTTGAGCAGCTCTAGCCACTTCCCGCCCATGCTGTGTTCGACAGTCATGAAACCAGTGGCGTTGCCGCCCGGCCGCGCCAAACTATCGACGAAGCCGGCGGCGACCGGATCGCCAACGGCTGGGAAGACAATCGGCACGGTGCGCGTGGCCTGTAGCATCGGCCCCACGGCCGAGGCGCCGTGGACCAGGATGACGTCGGGCACGAGCGCGGCCAACTCCGTCGCGTGTCTGCGAATGTCCGCGGCATTGGTCGTGGCCCAGCGCGTGTCGATCCGCACGTTGCGGCCGATGGCCCAGCCCAATTGCTGCAGCTCCTGCAGGAACGCGCCCCAGCAAGTCTGAAATTCCAAATCGTCTGAGGCTGCGGGCAGGAGCACGCCGATGCGCCGCATCCGATCCACTTGCTGCGCGCGCGCGGCAATCGGCCAAGCGGCAACCGCGCCGCCGAGCAGCGTGAAGAACTCGCGCCGTTTCAACCGATCGAAGCGCATTCGATGCCCGCCAGCCAAACCCGGATCGTAAGATATCGAATTGGCGAGGCTGCGTCAGGTGGTATGGGGGCTATTTCACAACCCGCCAACCCAGTCTGAGTCCGGTCCGGGTCTTGTGTGACGAGCATCGCCGGTCCAAACGGCGGTGCGCAACTGTACGAGAGATGAAGGAGGGCCCTTCGACGTCGGCAATCATGGGCCGATTTCAAGCCGCTGCAAGCTGCTGCGGTCAAAAGCCATGATGGTGAGCGTTGCAGTCAAGCCTGGGCCGAAGATCCAGGACGGCAAGGTCGAGAGAGGCGAGCGCAAGCGAACCGTCGATGAAGTGTCGAAATCGGATTAGACGATGTCAGAACCGGGGGTTGACCCGACCTCCGGGACAAGCTCGGGGGATGGCATGAGACCGGCCGAGCGGCATCCGGCGTGCAAGTGGCGCGAAGCTCGACCAGGCTCTTGTGCGGAACGTGAGAACCTGGCCGGCGATGCCAAGGGAAAAGGCACAAGCGGCTCCAACCGCGAGGCCGAAAGTACCGATGCGCTGGCCAGGGGCGGACTGCTTCGTAGTAGCGATGAAGCGAGCGTAATGCTCGTGGAGCGAAGGGAGCGGGCCATCGCCATTGGCTCGGGTCAACCGGCAACGGGAGGAACCCGATGTTCAATGGAAGGCGGCAGCCTTCGCGCGGTGGCACGAGCCGGATGACGCGAGAGTGTCAAGTCCGGATCTGTGAGGGGCTCGGGGTGAAATTCCCCGGGCCTACTCGGCGCGTCAGAGGCAAGCGGCGCTCCTCGTCGGCCCATGTCCGGAGTCCTCCGAAAGCTGACGTAAATTCAAGCCTCCAGTGCGAACAGGCGACTGTCGCGATGTGCCAACAGCGGACCAATGCAGTGCAACAAAGAGCGTCCTTTACTCGATCACCTCATCGGCGCGAGCGAGCAGCGACGCCGGCACGTCGAGCCCAAGCGCGCGGGCGGTGGGCAGATTGATGATGAAATCGAACTTGGTCGATTGTACCACCGGCAAATCAGCGGGCTTGGTGCCCTTGAGGATGCGACCGGTATAGACACCGACCTGGCGATAGGCTTCGGTGATGTTGGTCCCGTAGCTCATCAGGCCGCCGGCTTCGGCGTACGCGCGCAGGTTATAGATGGTAGGTAACGCATGGCGCGTAGCCAGCGTGGCAAGCTGGACCCGCCGGCTGTAGAAGAACGGGTCAGTGGCGACTACTAACGCGTCCACCTTGTCACGGACCAGCGCTGCGAACGCCGCCTCGATCTCGCGGCTATTGGTCGCCCGAACGACCTCGATCTCGACGCCGATCGTAGCCGCTGCTGCCTTCAGGTCACTGGTGATGGCCTTAGCATTTTCGTTGTTGGGATTGACCAGCAGCCCGAAGCGGCTGGCGGCGGGAACCAGTTCGCGCAGCAACCCGAGCTGCTTGGCCCCCAGCTCGCTTAATAGGAAACTGACGCCGGTCGCATTGCCGCCCGGTCGGGCGAGGCTCCCGACGAGACCGAGCTTGACCGGGTCTTCGGTGACGCTGAAAACGATGGGAAGGCTTGCGGTCGCAGCCTTTGCTGCGAGTGCCGCAGGAGTGCCCATGGCAACGATCAGGGCCACTTGGCGGGGCAGCAGTTCACTGGCCATGGTCGGCAGCCGATCGTATTGGCCCTCTGCAAAGCGATACTCGATCCCCAGGTTGCGCCCCTCAACATAGCCTGCCTCCGCGAGGCTTTGTCGGAATGGCGCATTGTCGGGGGCAGCTGTTGCCTGCAAGAGCGCGCTGAGAAACCCGATCACCGGCACCGCCGGCTGCTGCGCGCGCGCCATGAACGGCCACGCAGCCGCCGTGCCGCCGAGCAGCGTGATGAAGCTGCGGCGCGTCTTCACTCAATCACCTCGTTGGCGAGAAGCCGCAAGGAGGTAGGGATTTCGAGGCCAAGGGCTCTGGTCGTCTTGGCGTTGATTACGAACTTGAACAGGTTCGGTTGCTCGAACGGCAGATCCTGTGGTTTGGCACCTTTAAGAATGCGATCAACGAGAGCTGCGACGCGATCCATGCTTTCATCGTCGTCCGGGCCGTAGAACATCAGCCCGCCGTCGTGAATGAGGAAGCCGTTCTCATCGTAGAGCACCGGTATGCGGTTCACAGTGCCGAAATCATAAATCCGGCGCCGATTCGAGACCGTCAGCGCCTCGGCGATCACCAGAAGGGCGTCCGGCTTGTCGCGGGCCATTCTCTCGAACTCACGATCAATGTCTTCGGGCTCGCGCACGCCGAAAGGCTGGATCGTGATCCCGAGCGTCTGTGCAGCCGCGTCCGACGTCTGGTAGCGCAAAACCATGCCGGCATCCGCGGTGTTCCAAATGATGCCGACGCGCCGCAGGGTCGGGACCAGCTCCTTGAGAAGTTGCAACCGCTTCGGGGATAGCTCGATCGCCATATCGGAAATTCCGGTCACGTTGCCGCTGGGCCGGGCCAGGCTGTCGACGAGGCCGGTACCGACGGGATCTCCGGTCGAGTATGCAACGACCGGCAGCGTTGCTCGTGTCTTGGCGGTAAAAGCCGCTGGGTAGCCGAATGCGACAATCACGTCGACCTTGCTTGCTACAAGCTCGGCCAAAAGGTTCGGAAGAATATCGAAGCGACCGCCTGCGCCGCGCCGCTCGAACTCGAGATTGCGGCCGAGTACGTATCCGCGCTTCTCAAGGCCGCGCATCAGGGCTTTGCCGTATCCGCTGGTGTCCGTGATCGGAGTCCCGCGATTGAACAAGCCGACGCGATAAGTCCGCTTGACGGGTTGAGCTGACGCAAAATGAGGCGTGATCGCAACGATGCCCATCAACGTGAGAAAATTCCGCCGCTTCATAGGAGGTCCTCCTAACGTGTAAAGTGTGTCCTTCGTAACCGGCCACGCCGCCGCCGCCGCGCCGAGAACCGTGATGAACTCGCGGCGCTTCAAAGCATGGAGCTGCATTCGATGCCCGCCAGCGAACCCTGATCGTAAGACTATCGAATTGGCGAGGCTGCGTCAGGTGGCATGCGAGCTATTTCACAACCCGCCAACCCATCTGAGTCCGGTAATGGGATGGTCCGGCCGTGCTCCCGCCCTACCAGCAAGCGAAGCTGGCAAGGGGCAAAGACAAGGAGCACGCCATGTCAGAGAAGATCAATACTGGAATAGCCGTGGTCGGTATCGATATCGGCAAGAACTCGTTCCACGTCGTGGGACACGACAAGCGCGGCGCGATCGTACTTCGGCAGAAGTGGTCGCGTGGCCAGGTGGAAGCACGGCTCGCCAACCTGCCGCCATGCCTGATCGGCATGGAAGCCTGCGTCGGCGCGCATCACCTGAGCCGCAAGCTGGCATCGCTTGGTCATGATGCCCGGTTGATGCCGGCCAAGTACGTCCGCCCGTATAGCAAGCGGCAGAAGAACGACTTCAATGATGCCGAAGCGATTGCCGAGGCGGTGCAGCGCCCGACGATGAAGTTCGTGGCGACGAAGACCGCGGAGCAGCTTGACCTGCAGGCACTGCACCGCGTGCGTGAGCGGCTGGTCAGCCAGCGTACCGGCATCATCAATCAGATCCGCGCCTTCCTGCTGGAGCGCGGCGTCGCGGTGCGCCAGGGTATCCGTTTCCTGCGCGCCGAGTTGCCGGGCATCCTGGCGACGCGCAGCGATGTTCTCTCGCCCCGCATGCTGCGGGTGATCGAGGACCTGGCAGGCGACTGGCACCGGCTGGACGAGCGCATCGAAGGGCTATCCAGCGAGATCTCGGTGCTGGCCGAGCAAGATGCAGCATGCAAGCGGCTGATGACGGTGCCCGGCGTCGGGCCGATCATCTCGAGCGCGATGGTTGCGGCAATCGGCACTGGAGACGTGTTCTCCAAAGGCCGCGACTTCGGCGCTTGGCTTGGACTGGTGCCCAAGCAGATCTCGACCGGAGACCGCACCATCCTCGGCAAGATATCGAAGCGCGGCAATCGTTACCTGCGCGTCCTATTCGTGCAAGCGGCGTGGGTCGTGCTGATCAAGCCGAAGAGCTGGGAACGCCACGGGCTCAAGCCCTGGATCGAGGCCGCCAAGAAGCGGCTCCATCACAACGTGCTGGCGATCGCGCTCGCCAACAAGCTGGCCCGCATCGCCTGGGCCGTCCTCAACAAGGAGCGCAACTTCGAATGCATCAGGACGGACAAGATGGCGTCCCGATCGGCTTGAGCGTCGCGCCGTGCTCGCGCCCGTCAAGGCGTGGCCTGGAAACGCCGGAGCCAGAGGCGAGCCAAGCGCGACGGCCAGCCTTGACGGCCTCCTGCGCGCGGCGCCTGCGCACAAGCGCAGGCCGGGACGAAGGAACGACCCCACGGCACGAACAAAGGAACTGCACGAGATGAGGAGCGATCAATGACGTAGTCCCACAACCTGTTTCCCGCCGAGGTCTGCGAGAGGATGAGACGAGATGGAGGATCGGTCTTCCCGGCGCATGCGAACACTGGTGACCCGTTTGGCCCAGTCGAGGCCTGTCCGGTAATGAGATCGCACGCGCGCTGATATCCATGATGGTCGGGAGCCACAACGTGCTCCAATCAGAGACCGGATACATTGATGCAAGACCGCACATCCGCCAGATCGAGGAAACCTCTTGCGACGCACGGCCGGACCATACATCCGGGTCATGAACGGCCAAACCGCATTGTCCGCCCTGAGTCCGGTCTACCTCAAACTGCCGACATTCGCAGGCGTGGGTCGCTTGCTACATTTCCGCTTTCCCACCCCACAGCGGCCACGCTGTTGCGCCGCTGAGGTAACAATGGATGTGCATCACACCAGATTTTCACCGCCCGATAGTTCACCTAGACGGACCTGCGGCTGCTGAGGTAGCGACCGGAGATCTCGCCCCAATCCGCGATCGAGCTACGAAACTGGAGGTAACTCGCGTAGATTTTCTTGGAAAGCTCGTCGCGCGCTCCAATCTCGGCGACGACATCTTTGCTTAGTCCATGGACGGCGTTTAGCAATGAAGCATCGAACCTTGAGATTTTGACCTTGCCTTCCTCGCGTAATCTGTGCAGTGCCCGCGCATTGTTGATGTCGGACTCGGCCAGCGAGCGACCATATTCGGCAGCGGCGACAGCCTCGATGAGCTCCCGATCCGTAGCGTTGAAGCTTTCCCAGACGCCCTTGTTGATGCCAACTGCTATACCAGTGCCCGGTTCATGCCATCCTGGATAGTAGTAATAAAAGCCCACCGCTTCGTGCAAACCGATTGCCGTATCGAGCCAAGGGCCTGCAAACTCGCTGCCGTCGATTGCGCCGGATTTGAGTGACGACACGATCTCGCCGCCAGGAACCACCACAACAATCGCACCCAACCGCCGGAGCACCTCAGCGCCGGGCCCCGTCATCCGGTAACGCAGTCCTCGCAAGCTTTCTGGCGACGTGATCTCGCGAGCAAACCATCCGCCCATCTGCGGACCAGTGCTGCAGGCGAGAAGTGACTTGACGTTGAATTGACCGTTGAGGGCATCCCATAACTCTTGTCCTCCGCCGTACCGGACCCACGAGAACAATTCGGTCGGGGTCAATCCAAAGGGCAGTGCGGTGAAGAAATGCAGCGTCGGGGACTTCTTCTCAAAGTATCCTTCATACGTCTGGTACAGATCAGCGACGCCGGCCCCCACGGCGTCGAAGGTTTCGAACGGGCGAACAAGCGCGCCGGCTGGAAAAACCTCGATGTTGATGCGCCCCCCGCTGACGGCTCCGACTGTCTGTGCGAAGCGAACAGCACTCGCTTGAAGTCCCGGCAAGCGTTCCGGCCAGTCAGTGACCATCTTCAGGTGCCTGATTCCCTGCGCAATCGCGGGAGACGGCATGTTCAATGCCGCGCCAGTCGTCAATGACCCTGCACCCGCCAGAATGTCTCGCCGCCTCATAGCTCTCTCCGTCTGGTGTCATGCTGCTGCCCCGGTTTTCCGGGACAACCGATGAGGCGCTGAAAGTTGAACGGCTATTGCCGATCGCCAGTCACCGCCCCAGGAGCGTCGCTTCTCATGCTGACGGAGGACCGCGAGGAAGGGGCGCGCAACCACTAGCTCCACAGACCGAACTGCTTGCGTGTGGTAGCCGAGCGGATAACGCGACAGGGGGTCCTGGAGCCGTTTTGGCAGGAACGAAGTAATTGGGTTTGTCTTCTTCGTCGGTACACTGCACCAAGCGCGTCGCAGCCCGCAGCCTCTGATGCGGCGGACACTCGGTAAAGCGCACCCCTGCGTCTGCGCCCCGCTCGATCACGAGCGTCTGCGCAAGGTCCGTGCCTGCCTGAGACGCCAGAGTTGCAAACAGCAGCAGCGCTGACAGCAAGCCGCAGAACGCTAGACGGAGCATGAGAGTGTCGACCCCCGGCCAGCCAAACCCGGACCTAGGATATCGAATTTGTCGAGGCTGCGTCAGGTGGTATGAGAGCTATTTTACAACCCGCCAACCCAGTCTGAGTCCGGTAATGGGATGGTCCGGCCGTGCTCCCGCCCTACCAGCAAGCGAAGCTGGCAAGGGGCAAAGACAAGGAGCACGCCATGTCAGAGAAGATCAATACTGGAATAGCCGTGGTCGGTATCGATATCGGCAAGAACTCGTTCCACGTCGTGGGACACGACAAGCGCGGCGCGATCGTACTTCGGCAGAAGTGGTCGCGTGGCCAGGTGGAAGCACGGCTCGCCAACCTGCCGCCATGCCTGATCGGCATGGAAGCCTGCGTCGGCGCGCATCACCTGAGCCGCAAGCTGGCATCGCTTGGTCATGATGCCCGGTTGATGCCGGCCAAGTACGTCCGCCCGTATAGCAAGCGGCAGAAGAACGACTTCAATGATGCCGAAGCGATTGCCGAGGCGGTGCAGCGCCCGACGATGAAGTTCGTGGCGACGAAGACCGCGGAGCAGCTTGACCTGCAGGCACTGCACCGCGTGCGTGAGCGGCTGGTCAGCCAGCGTACCGGCATCATCAATCAGATCCGCGCCTTCCTGCTGGAGCGCGGCGTCGCGGTGCGCCAGGGTATCCGTTTCCTGCGCGCCGAGTTGCCGGGCATCCTGGCGACGCGCAGCGATGTTCTCTCGCCCCGCATGCTGCGGGTGATCGAGGACCTGGCAGGCGACTGGCACCGGCTGGACGAGCGCATCGAAGGGCTATCCAGCGAGATCTCGGTGCTGGCCGAGCAAGATGCAGCATGCAAGCGGCTGATGACGGTGCCCGGCGTCGGGCCGATCATCTCGAGCGCGATGGTTGCGGCAATCGGCACTGGAGACGTGTTCTCCAAAGGCCGCGACTTCGGCGCTTGGCTTGGACTGGTGCCCAAGCAGATCTCGACCGGAGACCGCACCATCCTCGGCAAGATATCGAAGCGCGGCAATCGTTACCTGCGCGTCCTATTCGTGCAAGCGGCGTGGGTCGTGCTGATCAAGCCGAAGAGCTGGGAACGCCACGGGCTCAAGCCCTGGATCGAGGCCGCCAAGAAGCGGCTCCATCACAACGTGCTGGCGATCGCGCTCGCCAACAAGCTGGCCCGCATCGCCTGGGCCGTCCTCAACAAGGAGCGCAACTTCGAATGCATCAGGACGGACAAGATGGCGTCCCGACCGGCTTGAGCGTCGCGCCGTGCTCGCGCCCGTCAAGGCGTGGCCTGGAAACGCCGGAGCCAGAGGCAAGCCAAGCGCGACGGCCAGCCTTGACGGCCGCTTGCGCGCGGCGCCTGCGCACAAGCGCAGGCCGGGACGAAGGAACGGCCTCCACGGCACGAACAAAGGAACTGCACGAGATGAGGAGCGATCAATGACGTAGTCCCACAACCTGTTTCCCGCCGAGGTCTGCGAGAGGATGAGACGAGATGGAGGATCGGTCTTCCCGGCGCATGCGAACACTGGTGACCCGTTTGGCCCAGTCGAGGCCTGTCCGGTAATGAGATCGCACGCGCGCTGATATCCATGATGGTCGGGAGCCACAACGTGCTCCAATCAGAGACCGGATACATTGATGCAAGACCGCATCCGCCAGATCGAGGAAACCTCTTGCGACGCACGGCCGGACCATACATCCGGGTCATCTGCGACCGACCCAGCCTTTGCGGGTTCCTAGCCTATGACCGCAAGTCTCTGAAACCTGACATGATCTAACAGTTTGCAAGAGTTTGCTGATTCCGGGGCCGAGGGCCGAATCGCGTCAATCAGGTTGTGGCTGCGCGTCAACGAGTCCACACCCTAACCCTAACGGCTTTTCATCTGGCGGCGGCGGCGACGACCGGCCGCCTGCTTCGACTTCCTCACATCCCGAGAAATGCGCGCCGCAGATTGGGATCGCTCCCGATGTCGTCGGCGCTTCCTTCCAGCACGAATTCGCCGTTTTCGAGAACATAGGCGCGCTCCGCCACCTCGAGGCTCTGGACCACGTTCTGCTCGACCAGGAGGAGCGCCGTCCCCTCCGCGCCGATGCTCTTGATCAGCGTGTACAGTTCCTCGACCAGGAGAGGGGAGAGGCCGAGGGACGGCTCGTCGAGGATCAGGAGCCGGGGCTCGGCCATCAGTCCGCGCCCGATCGCCAGCATCTGCTGCTCGCCGCCGGAGAGCGTGCCGGCACGCTGTCGCTCCCGTTCCGCCAGCCGCGGGAAGATCGAGAATACCCGCGCCCGGTTCTGCTCCCGGCGCGTGCGGGCGCGGCGGTAGGCGCCGAGATCGAGATTTTCGCGCACCGTCATGTTCGGAAAGATACGCCGGCCCTCCGGCACGTGGATCAGCCCGAGCTCCACGATGTCCGCTGGACGCTCGCGCTCGATCCTCGCCTCGTCGAAGCGGATGCTGCCGTGCCAGGGATGCATCACCCCCGAGATGGTGCGGTTGAGCGTCGATTTGCCGGCTCCGTTCGAGCCCAGCACCGCGACGATCTCGCCGTGCCCCACGGTGAGATCGATGCCGCGCAGGATTTCCGTCGCCCCGTAGCCGGCGCGCAGGCCGTTTACCGCGAGGATGGGGTCAACCACGGCCGGGCGCTCCCGCGATCATGCGGCTGGCCGCGCCGTGGCCCAGATAGGCCTCCACCACGCGTGGATCACGCGCGATTGCCTGCGGCGAGCCATCCGCGATGATGCGGCCTTCCGACAGCACGAACACATGCTGGGTCAGGCTCATCACCGCCTGCATGACATGCTCGATCATGACGATGGTGACGCCGCGGTCGCAAATGGTCCGGATGACCGGGACGATGTCGCGGATCTCGGAAGGGTTGAGGCCTGCCAGGACCTCGTCGAGCAGGAGCAATCGCGGCGCGATCGCGATCGCACGCGCAAGCTCGAGCCGCTTGCGGCCGGCGACCGTGAGAGTTGCAGCCGGCCGGTCGAGCAGGTCAGCCAGGCCGATCGTGCGTGCGACCTCGCCGGCGGCAGCCAGCGCATCCGCCCGCCCGGGCCGTGACAGATGCGTGCCCACTGCGATGTTCTCGCGCACCGTGAGCCCGGCGAACGGCTGCACGATCTGAAAGGTGCGTGCAATGCCGCGCCGGGCCAGTCGGTGCGGCCTCTCGCCGGTGATATCGGTGCCGTCGTAGAGAATCCGCCCCTCGCTCGGTGGCAGGAAGCCGGCGATGATCGAGAACAGCGTGGTCTTGCCGGCGCCGTTCGGTCCGATCAGAGCGGTGATGCAGCCGGCTTCGGCGGTGAACGATGCGCGATCGACCGCGAGCAGGCCGCCGAAACGTTTCGAGACTTGCTCGACCCGCAGCACCGGCTCAGCCATGGTCGCGCCCCGAGGAAGGCGCCACGGCGGCGGCTGGGAGCCGCAGGCGGTGACGCAGATCCGCAAACAGACCGGCGATTCCCCGCGGCGCGAACGCCACCACCAACACGAGAGCGCCGCCGTAGATGACGAGATCGAGCCCGGGCGCGCCTCCGGTTGCCAGCTTGGTGATCTCTCCGAGCGTCTTGACCGCCAGCGCGCCGAGCAGCGGGCCGAACACGGTGCCGATACCGCCGATGATCGGAGCGAGCAGGGCCTCGACCGAGATCCAGGGCCCGTAGGCGATGCCGGCGTCGATGAACAGAAAGTACTGCGCATAGAAGGCGCCGCCCGCAGCAGTGATCGCGGCCGAGATGGTCATGGCGCCGAGCTTGACGAGCATGGCATCCACGCCGAGCGCGCTCGCGGCATCCTCGTTCTCGCGCACGGCGACGAGATAGGCGCCGAAACGGCGGTCCTCGATCGTCCGAACGAGGATCATCGAGAGCCCGACAAGGCCGAGAATGATCCAGTAGAAGGGTGCCCGGCTCTGGAACTGGAACGCCTCCGGACGCAAATCGAGCTTGATGAGGGTGCCGACGCCGGCCCCTGTGATCGGAACGACGCTCGCAATGATGCGGAGCACCTCCGCGAAAGCCAGCGTCACGAGTGCAAAATAGGAGCCCTTGAGCCCGGAACGAAAGGTGAGGGCGGCGATCACCGCCCCGACCAGCGCGCCAGCGGCTATGCCGACGAGAAAGCCCGCCCATGCGTTGACGCCGTAGCGCATCTGCAGGATGGCGGTGACGTAGGCACCAGTGCCGAAAAACGCGGCGTGGCCGAACGAGTACTGGCCGCCGTATCCCCCGAGCAGGTTCCAGCCCTGGCCGATCAAGGCGATCAGCAGCGCCATTACGAAGAAGTTGAGCACCACGTTGGATGCCGTGACCAGCGGCACCGCCGCGAGCAGCGCAAGGGCGAGCAGGATCGGTGCGAGCCCCCTCATGCGCGCTCACCGAACAGCCCGCTCGGGCGCAATAGGAGGACCAGGATGAACGTTGCGAAGATGCCGATCTGGCCGAGCGATTCCCCGAGGTAGAGGCCGGACAGACTCTCCACCACCCCGACGAACAATCCGCCGAGCAGGGCACCGGCGACGGAGCCCATGCCGCCGAGCACGACGATGGTGAAGGCGACAAGGACGAAAGCGTTTCCGGCACCGGGGTTGACGTAGTAGGTCGGAAGCAGCAGGCAGGCTGCGATCGCAAGGCAGGCGGTGCCCAGACCGAAGGTCACTCCATAGATATGCGCCACATCGATTCCGGAAAGCTCGGCGCCGAGCTTCTCCCTTGCGACGGCACGGATCGCCTTGCCGGTGTCGGTCGATCGCATGAACAGCCACAACCCGAGCGCAACGACGATGACCACCAGGAAGGCGATCGACGCGGGGAACCGCGAGAAACGCCGTGCCGACCTCGATGACGTCGAAGGCGTAGGGCAGGTTGATCGTACGGGTGTCGGCTCGAAAGGCGTAGAGCAGCGCATTCTCGATGACGACAGCAAGCCCGAGCGTCACCAGCAGGATGTTGCGATCATCTCCGCGTGCGGCGGGACCGATGACCAGCCGCTGCAGGCCATATCCGAGCAGGTAGAACAATGGTGTCAGGATCAACGCAGCGATGTAGGGATCGAGACCCAGCGATCGGTACGCGAAGAACGCCGCGAACAGCGCGGCAGTGAGCAGCGCGCCATGCGCGAAATTGATGATGTGCAGGACGCCGTATATCAAGGTCAGGCCGAGCGCGACGAGCGCATAGACGGCGCCGGTCATCAGTCCGTTGAGCACCGCCGTGAACAGGATGACCGATGACAGCATGGCGCACCGCCGGCGCGGGGGACGGCGCCCATGCGGCGCCGCCGTGCCGACGTGGTCAGGCGCGCGGCATCGGGAATATCGCCGTGGCCGATGCGAACGCGGCGGGGAAGATCACCTGGATGTCGTTGTTGAGCACCTGGGTGTTGACCGGCGCCGCGCCCTGGTTCTGCCCGTTGACGAACCTGGTCGGGCCATACGGCATGAGATGGCCGCTGAACGTCGAGCTCTCGAGCGCGGTGATGATCTTGGCCCGCTCGGCGCTCGCGGCACGTTCGATCGCATCGGCAAGGAGCCCGACGCAGGAGTAGTTCATGTACACCTCATAGGTGTAGAACTCGCCCTTGTCCTCGACCTTCTTCTTCAGTGCCAGCGCCCTCGCGTTCTTCGGGTCGAACCAATGGTTGCAGTCCATGATGTATTGTGCCGCTTCGGGAAACTCCTTGACGAACTTGTAGGACGAAGCGGCGCCGCCGAGCACCGAATAGATGCCCTTCGGGCGGATACGCTGCTGCTGCATGGTGCGCGCGAGCAGGACATACTCGTTGTAGTAGTTGGCCGGGATGACGAGGTCGGGATTCTGCGCCTTGATCTTGAGCACGACGTTGTTGAAATCGCGGGTCGGGGTCGGATGCGCGATGGTTTCCAGAACCTGGAAACCACGCTCGGGAAGCTGTGCCGTCAGGAGCTTCGCCAGGCCCGAGCCGAATGCCGAGTCCTCGTGCACGATCATGGCCGTCTTTGCGGCTTTGCCGGCCTGGTCGTTGATGGTGACGAGATTGTCCAACGCCGTCTTGGCGATCACGCCGAAACCGGGGCCGAACCGGAATGTGTTCTTCAATCCACGGGTGACGATGCTGTCGACGACGCCGACATCCACGATATACGGGAGGTCGTAACGCGCGGCGGTCTGGCTGGCCGCAAGGCAGATCGAGCTCGCGTATCCACCGACGATGGCCGCGACCCCCGCCGCGTTCATCTTCTCGACCTCGGAATTGCCGCCGTCCGGCGTCGACTGCGCGTCGCCGAGGACCGCTTCGATCTTCGCGCCGCCGAGCGCCTTGATGCCGCCGGCTGCATTGAGCTCCTCGATCGCCATCTGTGCGCCGATCCGGCCCTGCTGGCCGGAATACGACAATGCGCCCGACACCGGGTGCAGCACGCCGACCTTCACCGTGCCGCCCTGTGCGCGCGACACCGCAGGCGCATGCAGGACGCCGGCGGCGACCGCAGCCGCCCCCAGCGCCGTGGACTGAACGAACCGACGGCGATTGATGACGGCGGAATCGCGAGCCATGTGTTCTCTCCCTGTGCGTTGCCGCGAGACTAACACCGGGGCGGCGAACCTTCCATGTCTTCCTCGACCTTCCGGATGACGCTGCCCTGTCCGTCGAGGGTGGACGGCCTCTGAATGCCGAGTCTCGAAGATGGTAGCGCGTTTGACACCCCAATTTCGCGTGACGCATAGTAGACGAGCGCAGGCGGGATGGTCTTGGGCGACAATTCAACGCAGGAGCCAAGGATGTCGAGATTGAAGGGGACTGTTCTCGCGGCCGTCTACGTCGCCGCAATCGCATCCGCCAGAGCCGAGGATGTGGTCGTCACCCAGTACAAGGCCGATCCGTCCGGTGCATCGTTCGCAGTGGCGATCGCAAAGGGATTCTTCAAGAAGCATGGTGTCAACATCACCGACGTGATCTCGGGCGAGGGTGGCGGCACCTCGGTCCGCAACGTCATCGCCAGCGATCTCGGCTACGGCGAGACATCGCCTGCGCCGGTGATCTCGGCGATCCGGGAGGGGCAGGACATCAAGATCGTCAACTTCGGCTCCCGCTCGCTTGCCAGCAACGTCGTGATCGTGATGCCGAGCTCGCCGATCCAAGGTATCCAGGATCTCAAGGGCAAGAAGTGGGGCATCAGCAATCCGAAGTCGCTCGGCGAGATGAGCGCGGTGCTGACCATCGAGAAGGCCGGCCTGAAGCCGGAGGATGTCCCGCGTGTCGCGCTCGGCAACCTGCAGGGCGCGCTCACCGCGATGGAGAACGGCACGGTCGACGTGACCAGCATTCCCGGAATTCTGTTCCGCTCGCGCGACAACGACAAGAAATACCGCGTCATCCTGAAACCGAAGGACCTGCCGCGGATGACGCCGGGTATCGGCATCGCCACCGGCGACCTGATCAAAAAGAATCCCGACAAGCTGCGCCGGATCATCGCCGCCCGCCGCGAGGCGGTACAGTTCATGTACGCCAACCCGAAGGAGAGCGGCGAGATTCTCGCCAAGGTCTGGGCGCCATTGCCCCCGGCCGCGGTCCAGGTGCTGCTGGATGAGCTGCTCGACGCGAAGTTCTACAGCGAGGGGGGAATCGAGGAGGAGCCGCTGGTCAACGTGGTCCGAGCCATGCGGATCACGGGCATGATCAACACCGATGTGGATCTCAGGACTGTGCTCGATACGTCCTTCCTGCCGGAAGACCTGAAGACCGTGAAGTAATGAGCGCCGGCCCGCCGGCGGGCCGGGCCCACGCTCGACTCGCCGAAGTCACCCGCATCTTTCCGGCGGCGAACGGCCAACAGCCGGTGCACGCGCTCGGGCCGATCGATCTCGACCTGCAGGGCGGCGAGTTCTTCGCCGTCGTAGGCCCCTCGGGCTGCGGCAAGTCCACGCTGCTCGAGATCCTGGCCGGACTCCAGCAGCCGACTGCCGGCACGGTGACCTTCGAGGGCAAGCCCGTTCGCGGCGAAGTATCGGAAGGCATCGGCGTGGTGTTCCAGGAAGATGCCAGCTTCCCGTGGCTGACCGTCTGGGACAATGCGGCCTTCGGACTGCGACGCAGCGGCGTGCAGGAGGCGGAAACGCGCCGGCGCGTCGATGATGCGCTTGCGTTCATGGGGCTGACGGATTTCGCACGCGCCTATCCATCGCAGCTCTCCGGCGGAATGCGGCAGCGTGTCTGCATCGCCCGCACGCTGGTGCTGCAGCCGCGCCTCATCCTGCTCGACGAGCCGTTCGGCGCGCTCGACGCCCAGACCCGGCTGCTCATGGGGGACGAGGTGTTGCGGCTGTGGCGGCGTACCGCCGCCACGGTGCTCCTGATCACCCACGCACTCGACGAAGCTGCGATGCTGTCCGACCGGATCGGTGCCATGTCGGCAAGGCCGGGTCGATTCATGGATATCGTCGAGACCGGCTGGCCGCGCGAGCGCGACAGCAAGATCGTGAGCGAGGCCAGGTTCGGCGAGATCACCGGACGGCTGTGGGACAACCTGCGTGGCGAGTCGATCAAGTCCCTCGGTCACGCCGGGACGGCCGCCTCATGACCCGCATCGGATGGATCAGGCTTGCGGTCATCGTCGGTGCCATCGGGACCCTCGAGCTCTGCTGCCGGCTCGGTCTCGTCAACTACCGGGTCGTGATCCCGCCGTCCGAGATGGCGCTGGCGCTGTTCAACATCCTGCGGTCCGGGACGATGAATGCCGATCTGGTGCGGACCTTCGGCTGCGTACTGGCGGCAGTCTCGATCGCCGTGATCGTCGGCTTCGTTCTAGGCATCGTCATTCATACGATGCCGCGGTTGCGCCGTACGCTCGATCCGTTCTTCGCTACCTATTATGCGGTGCCGATCTTCATCTTCTATCCCGTGATGGTGGCGATCTTCGGCCTTTCCGTCGTTCCGGTCATCATGATTGGTGTCGCTGCCGGCTCCGTTGCCATGATCATCGCGACCCTCAACGGGCTCGACCGCATTCCGCGGGTGCTGGTCAAGGTGGCGCGTGTGCATCGCATGGGCACGCTCGATACCGCGCTGCGCCTGAAGCTGCCCGCCGCGACACCCTACCTGTTCACCGGTGTCAAGCTGGCGGTTACGTACGGCTTCATTGCCGTGATCGCGAGCGAGTTCATTCTCGCCCCGGCCGGAGTCGGGCACGAGATCGCTTTCGCCTATAACGACTTCAATAACCGCCGCATGTACGGGTTGATGCTGCTGCTCCTGCTGGTCGCGACCACCGTCAACATGGTGCTGCATGCCTGGGACCAGCGTCTCGCCAGGAGGCGGGGAAGGACGACCGCATGACCGCGAGGCAGCGTCTCACCGACCTGCTGGTGCTGGGGATTGGGTTCCTCGCTTTCTGGCAGGGGCTCAATGCGGTGGTCGGCTCGACGGCGTTGCCGGGTCCGGCGCCGACACTGTCCTATCTGGCCGATTTCGTGGTCACGGCTCGTTTCCTCGAAAGCGCCGGTGCGACCGCGATGACCTTCGCCTATGCGCTGATCCTGGCCTACGGCATCGGACTCTCGATCGGGGTATGGCTCGGTGCGCACCATCTCTCCGGCGCGGTCGGCGAGCCGATCCTGGTCGCGATCTACTCGATGCCGAAGATCACGCTCTATCCCGTGGTGCTGCTGATCTTCGGCCTCGGCATCTCCGGGAAGATCGCATTCGGCGCATTACATGGCATCCTGCCCGTGGCGTTGTTGTCCATGAACGCAATCCGCAATGTGCCGCCGGTCTATCTGAAATCGGCACGCACCATGAACCTCGGTGGATGGCAGACCATCGCGACGGTGTTGTTTCCGGCGACGATGCCGGAAGTGGTCTCGGGATTGCGGATCGGCTTCACCACGACGCTGCTCGGGGTGGTGCTGGGCGAAATGTTCGCTTCCAAGCGCGGGCTCGGTTTTCTCATGATCAATGCCATCTCGACCGTGCAGCCCGAGGAGATGCTCACCGTCGCGATCGTATTGTTCACCTTCGCGGCGCTCGCCAACGCGATCCTGCTGTGGATCGAGCACCGCCTGTATCATCGGGCATGAGCGGTCGGCGAGAAATGAGGCTGGGTCTCGCCTTCGGCTCGACGCCAGCCTACGACTCGACACCGACGAGCGGGTATTGGAACGAGGGCTCGCCGGGTCGAGCCGGTGCTCGTTCTACGCGTCCACAAGCCCCTTGAATCCGCCGTAGATCATGCGCTTGCCGTCGAAGGGCATTGCCTTCGGATTCATCATCTTCGCGACACGCGGATCCTTCATGACCTTCGCATTGACGCGATCGCGGTGCGCCCGCGACTTGTACACGATGTAGGAGAACACGACCGTTTCGCCGCTCTTGAGCTTGACGCTGCGCGGGAACGACGTCCACTTCCCCACCTTCACGTCGTCGGCGATGCATTCGCGAACCTCCAGCGCTCCGTGATCGCGCCAGACCCTGGCCGCCTTCCTTGCCAAGCTTCGGTAGGTCTTGATGTTCTTCCTCGGAACGGGGACGACGAATCCATCGACGTAGGGCATCGGGAACTCCATCGGTTGCCTGGACATGCTCAGGGATACCATCGGCGTGGCAAGATGAGGGCGCGCCCGGCGCCACCCCGCTCAGATTCTCGCGAGATACGGCTCGAGATCCGAGAGACTTTCGAGGTTGTGGGCAGGTGCGAACAGGTCGACATAAGGCAATGCCGCCTGCATGCCACGCGCCGTGGGACTGTAATCCCGCCACCCGATCAGAGGATTCAGCCAGACGATCCGACGACAGCGGCGGCGCAGCCGGCGCATCTCGGCGGCGAGCTGCTCGGGCTCGCCGGTATCGTAACCGTCCGAGACGATCATCACCGCGGTGCGCGAATTGATGACCCGCCGCGCGTGCCATCGGTTGAAGGTCGCCAGGCTCTCGCCGATCCGCGTCCCGCCTCCGATGCCCTGCGCCATCAAGGACAGACGGTCCACCGCACGCGTGACGTCACGGTCGCGCAGCGAGGGCGATACATGTGCCAGCCGGGTGTGGAAGAGGAATGCTTCCGCCTCGCGGAAGGAATCCACCACGCCGTGCAGGAAGCGGACGAAGAAAGCGGTGTAGAGGTTCATGGAGCCGGACGCATCGAGCAGGACCACGAGGCGTAGCGGCTTGATCTTGCGTCGGCGCCATGCCAGGTCCACCGGCGTCCCCCCATGGGACACATTGCGATGAATGGTCCGGCGCAGGTCGAGACGCCGCCCGCGCCGGCGCACTTGCTCGCGACGCACGAGCCGGGCTCGCATCACGCGCGCCAAACGCGCCGCCAGCACGTGGGCGCGCGCCACGTCCGCCGGGTCGACGATGTGGCGCATGTCGACGCTGGCGAGGTTCTCGAAGTGCGAGGCGCCTTCGCGCCGGCCGCGCCCATCGCCGGGGCCGGGACCGTCGCCGTCGGCGCGCCGTTCCACGTGATCCGGCAGGCCGAGCTGGTCCGGTGCGACCGCCGACTGGGCGAGCCGTTGCGACGGCGCGCGGGGCTCGCCGGGGGCGCCCGCAAGCGTGTGCATCCGACGCAGGCCCTGGCCGTGCCAGAACGCATCGAAGATCTCGTCGAAGCGCTCCCAATCCGAGTGCGTGGCGCAAAAGAGCGAGCGCAGCGCCGACTTCAGAAAAGCCGGACGGGTCGCCGCCGGCGAGGCAAGGATCGCGAGCGCATCCCGCGTCTCGGAAAGTCCGACCCTGAAGCCGTTGTCGCGCAGCGTGCGGGCGAAGCCGGCGAGCCGGCGGCGCATGAGGCCGCCGATGCTGTCGCCCGGTTCGCTCGTCGTCGCGGTGCTCACGGCACTCTCGCTCACGCGACCTTGCCGAGGAGTCGCTGGCTCACCTCTCGCGTTACCCGGGCGCGATCCTCGTGCGTCTTGAGCAGACAAATCAAGGTCTCGTGGACGATCTCGGGTTCCTGCCGCAGATCGTGGACCTCGAGGCCGGCGAGCGTGGCGGCCCAATCGAGCGTCTCCGCCACTCCGGGGGCCTTTCTCAAGTCCTCCCTGCGCACCGCCGCGACCATCCGCGCGATCTGCAACGCGAGCGCAGTATCGATGCCCGGTGTGCGCGCCAGGATGATTCTCGTCTCACGGTCGACATCTGGAAAGTCGACATAGTGGTAGAGACAGCGGCGGCGCAACGCGTCGGATAGCTCACGCGTCCCGTTCGACGTCAGCACCACGCGCGGGATGGAGGTCGCCTTGATGGTGCCGAGCTCCGGAATGCTGACCTGGAAGTCGGACAGCAGCTCGAGCAGAAACGCCTCGAATTCCTCGTCGGCCCGATCCACTTCGTCGACCAGGAGGATGGGCGGCGATTTGCGACGGATGGCGGCCAGCAGCGGTCGCTCCAGCAGGTATCTCTCGGAGAAGATGTGCTCCTCGATGGCGTCGGCATCCTGGCCGGCTCCTTCCCGCGTCTTGATGGCGAGCAGCTGGCGCTGATAGTTCCACTCGTACAGAGCGGCGTTCTGATCGAGTCCCTCGTAGCACTGCAGACGGATCAGCTCGGCCCCGTGCACAGCGGCAAGGGCCTTCGCCACTTCGGTCTTGCCGACGCCGGCTTCACCCTCGAGCAGCAGCGGCCGCTCGAGGAAGTCCATCAGCCACAGCGCCGTGGCGATATCGCGGTCGGCGACATAGCCGGCGGCGGCCAGACGGTCCACGATCTCGTCGCGGCGCATCGTGACGCTTTTCGTCATGCTCGCGCCCGGTCCCTGGCTTGCTTCGATACCGCGCCGCGCGCCCGGACCATGAGCGTCACTGATGCAGGCCGAGCTTGTCCGCCGCCATCCAGGTCCGCCAATGATCGTGCGGCATCGCGATGTGCGTCGAGCCGAGGAACTTGAACGCGTCGTTCACCGCATTGGCGAAGCACGGCACGCCGCCGACGTTCGGGCTCTCGCCGACCCCCTTGGCTCCGATGGGATGATGCGGGGAAGGGGTCGTCGTCCAGTCGGTCTCCCATTTCGGGGTCTCGACCGCGGTCGGCAGGAAGTAGTCCAGGAAGGATGCCGTGGTCACGTTGCCGTCGTCGTCGTAATGGATTTCCTGGCCCATGGCGATGCCGAAGGCTTCGGTGAGGCCGCCGTGGATCTGGCCCTCGATGATCATCGGGTTGATGCGCGTGCCGCAATCGTCGAGTGCATAGAAGCGCCGGACCTTGGTCGTACCGGTGTCGACGTCCACGTCCACCACGCAGATGTACGCCCCGAACGGAAAGGTGAAATTGGGCGGATCGTAGTAGTTCACCGCTTCGAGGCCCGGCTCCATGCCGGGGGGCACCCTGTTGTAGGCGGCCCAGGCGAGCTCCGTCATGGTCTTGAAGCGCTCGGGATTGCCCTTCACGCGGAAACGGTCGACGTCCCATTCGAGATCGTCGTCGTGCACTTCGAGCTGGTAGGCGGCGATCATCTGCGCCTTGGCCTTGATCTTGCGGCACGCCATTGCGGTCGCGGCGCCCGAGACCGGCGTCGATCGCGAGCCGTAGGTGCCGAGCCCGTAGGGCGCGGTATCGGTGTTGCCGTCCTCGACCATGATGTTGTCGGCGGGCAGCCCCAGCTCCGTGGCGATGATCTGAGCGTAGGTCGTCTCGTGACCCTGGCCTTGCGACTTCGTGCCCAGCCGGCAGATCCCGGTGCCGGTCGGATGAATGCGGATCTCGGCGGAGTCGAACATGGCGATGCCGAGGATGTCGCAGGCGCGCGAGGGGCCGGCGCCGACGATCTCGGTGAAGAACGCGACGCCGATGCCCATCACCTCGCGGGTCTCGCCACGCTTGAAGGCTTCCTGCTTCGCCTTCTGCTCCTCGCGCAGCTTCTTGTAGCCGACCGTTTCCATCGCCTTGGTCAGGGCGATGTGGTAGTCGCCGGAGTCGTATTGCCATCCCGTCGCGGAGGTGTAAGGGAACTGCTCCCGTCGGATCAGGTTCTTCATCCGGAACTCGGCGGGATCCATGCCGAGCTTCTGCGCCATGATGTCCATGGCGCGTTCGACGCAATAGGCGGCCTCGGTCACGCGGAACGAGCAGCGATAGGCCACGCCGCCCGGCGCCTTGTTGGTATAGACGCCATCGACCGATACATGCGCGGCCGGAAAATCGTAGGAGCCCGTGATGATGCTGAACAGACCGGCCGGCCATTTGGTCGCGTTGGCGCAGGCATCGAACGCGCCGTGGTCGGCGATGGTATAGCAGCGCAGCGCCGTCACCTTGCCGTCCCTGGTCGCGGCGATCTCCGCCTCCATGTGGAAGTCGCGCGCGAAGGCGGTGGTCGAGAGGTTCTCGATGCGGTCCTCGGTCCACTTCACCGGGCGCCCGGTCACGATCGATGCGACGATCGCGCAGATATAGCCCGAATAGGCGCCGACCTTGTTGCCGAAGCCGCCGCCGATGTCGGGGGCGATGACGTGGATCTTGTGCTCGGGAATCTTCGAGATGAGCGAGCCGACGGTGCGGATGACATGCGGCGCCTGGAATGTCCCCCACAGCGTAAGCTCGCCCTTGATCTTGTCGAAGGAGGCGACGCACTGGCAGGTCTCGAGCGGACAGGGATGCACGCGCGGATAGACGATCAGCTCCTTGATCGTCACCTCCGCCTGCGCGAAGGCAGCGTCGGTCGCCGCTTTGTCGCCCGCCTGCCAGTTGAAGATGTGGTTATGGTGCTTGCGCTTGCCGTGGGCACCGTCGGTCTTCTCCTTGAGGTCCTCGCGGATCGTCGGGGCGCCGGGCGCCATGGCCTTGAGCGGGTTAACGTTGACGGGCAGCGCCTCGTACTCGACCTCGACCAGATCGGCCGCATCGGCGGCGACATAGCGGTCGTCCGCGATCACGAAGGCGACCTCCTGGTTCTGGAACAGCACCTTGCCGTCGGCGAGCACCATCTGAACGTCGCCGGCGAGCGTCGGCATCCAGGCGAGGTTCACCGTCTTCAGGGTTTCGGCCGTGAGCACGGCAACGACGCCCGGCACGGCCGCGGCCTTCGACGTATCGATGTTCTTGATGCGGGCGTGGCCGTGCGGCGAGCGCGTGAAATCGCCGTAGAGCATGCCGGGCAGCTTCAGGTCGTCGACGTAGTTGCCCTTGCCCTGCACGAAACGAATGTCCTCGACGCGCTTGCGCTTGCAACCCAGCCCCTGCAGGGCCTCGGCGCGTTGCGCTGAACTCAAGGGCTGGTCGTTCATTCTGCGGCCTCCTGGAACGGCACGCCGTTGATCTTGGCAGCGGCGTATCGAATGCTCTTGACGATGTTCTGATAGCCGGTGCAACGGCACAGGTTTCCCGAGATGCCGAAGCGGATCTCCTCGTCGGTGGGAGAGCCGTTCTCCTGCAGCAGCCGGTAGGCGCGCATGATCATGCCCGGCGTGCAGAAGCCGCATTGCAGGCCATGCATTTCCCGAAAGGCCTCCTGCAGCGCATGCAGCGTGCCGTCGGCCGCGGCCATGCCCTCGATGGTGCGGATCTCGGCACCGCTCGCCTGCACTGCGAACACGGTGCAGGATTTCACCGATTTTCCGTCGAGATCGACGGTGCAGGCGCCGCAATGACTGGTCTCGCAGCCGATATGGGGGCCGGTGAGGTTCAGCTGCTCGCGCAGGAAGTGGATGAGCAGGGTGCGGGGCTCGACCAGCGCCTCGACGGGCTTGCCGTTCACCGTCATCGAAATCTGGGATTTGGCCATGGGCGGCTCCGGGATTCAGCGTGCACGTGCCTTGGCGCTGGCGAGCGCGCGGCCGAGCATCACGCCGGCCATCTTGGTGCGATAGTGCGCGGGGCCATGGGCGTCCGAGGCCGGAGATGTAATGGCCTCCGCGGCGGCAACGGCCCTCTTGACGGTTGGCGGATCGAGCGCGGAGCCGGTCAGGATCCTCGCTGCTTCCTCGGCCAGCAATGGTGTCGCGGCCACGTTGGTCAGCCCGATCGCGCAGCTGGCGACCTTGCCGCCGCTCATGCGCAGCATCACTGCCGCCGCCGCGGTGGCATAGTCTCCAATCTTGCGCTTGAGCTTCTCGTAGGCGTAGCCGTGTCCCGGCGCCGGCACCGGAATCCGAACCGCGGTCACGATCTCGCCGGGATCGAGGGCGGTGAGATAGGGGCCCAGATAGAAATCGCGCGCCGGGATGCGACGCTCGCCGGCCTTGCCGGTGACGTGATAGCTCGCGCCGAGACACATCATGACGGCCGGCATGTCGTTGCCCGGATCGCCGTTGGCCACATTGCCGCCGAGGGTCCCGACATAGCGCACCTGCGGATCGGCGATCGCCAGCGAGGTCTCGCGCAGGATCGGGATGCTCGTCCTCAGCGTATCGGAGGCGATCAGCTCGTGCTGCGTCGTCATGGCTCCGATCACGATATCGCCGCCGTCGGCGCGAATGCCTTTGAGGTCGGCAATGCCGGCGAGATCGACCAGGTGGGCCGGACTCGCGAGGCGGAGCTTCATCATGGGGATCAGAGTGTGCCCCCCGGCAAGCGCGCGCGCATCCTCCCCGAGCTGGTCGAGCAGGCCGATCGCTGCAGTGACGGATGTGGGGCGATGGTAGGCGAATGATCCCGGGATCACAGGCATCCTCCTCGAGGCCCGAGCCAGTCGGGCTGCGGACAGGATCTCACCCGCCTGGCCGCGGGTGCTCTCCGCCCTTGCGTTAGCATAAGCATTCTCGACTGTGCACGGCAATCACAGCACACGACGCCGAGGCTGGCGGGCGCTTGCAGGCTTCATACCCGCCGGACGGCGCGAGCCGGGCCCCGACCCGAATGCGTCAGGTCCGCTGACCAAATGGCTCGAGCCTCCTCGCGGGCGGTTACGGCAATTGCCGGGGCCGATGCGGGCGACCGGCAGCAGCGCCGATCTTTTGTCGCCCGTCACTTGCCACATATGCTGATGGCCGCCGCGACGATTTTCGCAGCGGTCGGTGTGATGAAGTCCTCTTCGGCCTCGTGGTAGGGGATGGGTACATTCGGTATCCCGACCCGCCGGACGGGCGCCTTGAGCAACTCGAAGCCTTCCTCCGCGATGACGGCCGCGAGCTCCGCCGCGATGCCGCACATCAACTGGCTTTCGTCGGCGATGACCACCCGCCCGGTCTTGGCGACCGACCTCAGCAGCGTCGCCTTGTCGAGCGGAACCAGCGTGCGCGGATCCACCACTTCCGCGGATATGCCTTGCCGCGCCAGCGTCTCGGCAGCCTCCAGCGCGCGCGCGACCATGATCGACACCGCGATGATCGTCACGTCGCTGCCTTGTCGTCTCACCTCCGCCACGCCGAACGGGATCGCCGGCGCCGCCTTGATCGACCGGTCCCCTGATGCCCTGCAACCGTCCGTGGTCGATGAACACCGTCGGATTGTTGCTGTCGAGCGCGGCGGTCCTCATGAGCCCGCGCGCGTCTGCCGGGCTCCCCGGCGCCACGACCTGCAGCCCGGGTGCGTTGCAGAACATGGGGTGAGGGGCGTGCGAGTGCTGGACGGCTCCCGCCCCACGGATGCCGCCGAGCATGTGGAAGACCACCGGCGCAGTGACCTGGCCGGCCGAGCCGTAGCAGGCGACCGCCGCCTCGTTGACGATCTGCGGCCATGCTTCGAAAGAGAATGCCGCGGTGCTCAGCGCCACGATCGGCCGCAGGCCGGTCATGGCGGCGCCGATGGCGATGCCGCAAAAGCCGAGCTCGGAAATGGGCGTGTCGGTGATGCGGTCGGCGTATCTCTCGCGCAGCACGGAGAAGGAGCTCCGGTGATGCGTCAGTCCCCCGAAGCTGGCGTTGATCAAAACGACGCGCGGATCCTGGTCGAGACACTCGGTGAGGCCGAGCGCAAGAGCCTCCGCATAGGTCATCTCATTCATGGCGCTCCTCCTCACGCGAAGACATGCTCGAGAGCGGCTTCGGGTTTCGGTGCCGGACTATCAAGTGCAAAGCGCTCCGCCGCGTCCACCGCCGCGCGAACATCGCTGTCCACGGCGGCCAGATCGTTCCGCGTCATTGCGCCGTCGCGCAGCAGCGAGCGGATGAGCAGCGCGACCGGATCGCTGTGTTGCAGCCAGTCCCGGAGCCCCTCGGGGGCCGAAGCCGGCGAGTACGCCCATTCGAGCTGATAATCCCCGCCGATCAGCTTCGGGAATGCCCCCATGTTTCCCGGCCATCGCGTGATCCGCGTCTCGATGAAGATCGGACCGGCGCCGCGCCGCACCTTCGACACCGCCTCCGTCAGGGTGGAATGGACGGCCTCGATGTCGCAGCCGTCGACCACGGAGGATGGGATGGAAAATGCATTGGCGATCTCGGTCAATTGCCTGGCCGCCAGCGAGGACGAGTCGCACGGTCCGGCCTTGCGCAGCTCGCGCGCGACACCGTTGTTCTCGCACAGGAAGATGATCGGCAGCTTCCAGAGCGAGGCCATGTTGATGGTTTCGTAGAACGCGCCTTCCTCCAGGACGCCGTCGCCGAAGAAGACGAGGCTCAGCCGATCGGTCGCGCGTTTCTTGATGGAGAAGGCCGCTCCGGCGGCGAGCGGCAGGCAGCCGCCCACGACCCCCGACGTCTGCAGAATGCCGAGGTGCGGGGCTATGACATGGAACGTGCCGCCGCGCCCGCGGTTGTAGCCGGTGGTGCGGCCGAGGATCTCCGCCAACACCGGACCCAATTCGCCGCCGCGAGCGATCACGTGTCCGTGGTTTCGATGCGTGGTGAAAACGTAGTCGCCGGTCCCGAGCGCGGCGCAGGTGCCGACGCCGCTCGCCTCCTGCCCGATGTAGACGTGGTAGTGCCCCCGGATCAGGTTCTCGTGGTCGGTGGCGAAGTGGATCACCTTCTCTTCCGCGCGGCGAATGGCGAGCATCCGACGCAGGAAGTCGCGCCGGATCTCGTTGCTCGAAGCCTGCGTCATGCTCGCTTCTCCTGTCAGGGTCGGTGGAGCGCCCGATCAGCCATGGGGCGCCGGCGCTAGCCCCGGGCGGGTTGCAGGCCGAGCATCCGCTCCACGCTTGCGACGATCAGTTCGGCATTGGGCACGAAGGCCTCTTCGAGCACGGAGCTCGCGGGCACCGGGACGAAGGGCGCGCCCAGCCGTTGAACGGGAGCGTCCAGCCAGTCGAAGGCGGTCTCCTGTATGCGGGCGGCGACTTCCGCGCCCAGGCCTCCGTGAAGCACGGCCTCGTGGACGACGAGCGCGCGATTGGTGCGCTCGACGGAGCGAATGATGGTCTCCATGTCGAGTGGCGAGAGGCTTCTGAGGTCGATGACCTCGGCGGAAACGCCACGCCCGGCGAGCTTCGCGGCGGCGGCCGTGGCCTCCCATACCATCCTCGAATACGTGATGATGGTCAGGTCGTCCCCCGGCGATACCACCTTTGCCTTGGACAGGCTCGGAACCGCGGCCGGATCCGCAACGTCGTCGCGGCGGAAATAGAGCCCCCGATGCTCCAGGAACAGCACGGGGTCGTCGTCGCGGATGGCCGCGCGCAGCAACCCGAGCGCATCGCCCGCATTCGACGGGGCCACCATCTTCAGCCCCGGGACGTGCTGGAACCAGGCCTCCAGGCTCTGGGAATGCTGCGCGCCCCAGCCGCCGACCGCGCCCTGCTGCAAGCGGATCACCATGGGAACGCTGAGCTGTCCTCCCGACATGTAGCGCAATTTTGCTGCATGATTGACGAGTTAACTCATGGCGAGTGTCACGAAATCGATGAACATGATCTCGACGATCGGCCGTTTTCCCGCAATCGCCGCTCCCGTCGCCAGTCCCACGATGCTGTCTTCGCTGATCGGCGTATTGATGACGCGGTTTGGCCCGAACCGCTCGGCCAGTCCTGCCGTTACCCCGAAAGGTCCCCCGACCGCCACGTCCTCGCCGAGCACGATGACGCGAGCGTCGGTCTCCATCTCCTGCTCGAGCGCCCGGCGCAGGCCGTCGATGTATCGGATTTCCGTCATGGCTTTTTGCTATGCGTATACGAAATCCGCAATCGACGCCGGGGCGGGCCAGGGACTTTCCGCCGTGAAGCGTACGGCGTCCTCGACACGCGCCCGGGCGGATGCCTGCATCGTTTCGATGTCGTTCCGGGTGACGGTTCCGCGTTGCACCAGCAGATCGGCAAAGCGGCGGATCGGGTCCTTGTCACGCCACTCGGCGACCTCGGCGGCCTTGCGGTAGGCCTCGGGGTCGCCGACATAGTGGCCGCGCAGGCGGTACGTGAGGCACTCGACGATGGTAGGGCCCTCGCCGTTGTGCGCTCGTGCGACGGCGCGGCGACCGGCTTCCAGCACGGCCAGCGTGTCGTTGCCGTCGACGATCTCCGATGCAATGCCGTATGGCCGGCCGTGCGCCGACACATGGCTCACGACCGTATGCGCCGACATCGGCGTGAACTCGGCGTAGCCGTTGTTCTCGCACACCAGGACCACCGGCAGCTTCCACAGCGACGCCATGTTGAGACATTCGTGGAAGGCACCGGTATTGGAGGCGCCATCGCCGAAATAAACCGCGACCACGTTACCCTCTTCCCGCGCCACCAGTGCCGTTCCGAGCGCCAGCGGGATCGTTCCTCCGACGATGCCGGTCGCGGACATCAGCCGCCGGCCAACCTCCACGAGGTGCATGGAGCCGCCGCGGCCGCGGCAGTAGCCGGTGTCCTTGCCGGCCAATTCCGCCAGGAGCAGGTTCGGATCGGCGCCGCGGGCGAGGAAATGCCCGTGTGAGCGGTGCGTGCCGTAGAGATAGTCGCCCTCCCGCAACGCCGCGGCGATCCCCACGGCGACGCCTTCCTGGCCGATCCCGACGTGGACGAGGCCACCGAGCTGCTTGCGGTGGCACAGATCGATCACTCGCTCCTCGAAGCAGCGAATGAGCCACATCCGTTGCAGCATGTCCGTATGCAGGATATCGGAATTGTCGGCCATCGTTGCCCTTGCTGCGCGCAGGCTGCGCCGGCGATGCTCGTCACCGGCGGACGCGAAGTCGCCTACAATTCCGCTTCGCGTTCGATGGCGGCCTTCTTCTCCAGGCAATAATAGCCGGCCAGCCGGCTCACCAGCGCGCGGCTCGTCCAATCCTTCAGGATTCGGCTGACGTTCTCGCGCGCGATGCCGGCCATTGCGCCGAGGTCGCTCTGGGTCACCTTCTGCTTCACCAGGATGCGCCCGCCGCCCACATCCTGGCCGAATGCTTCCGCGAGGCTGAGCAGCGCGCGTGCAACGCGTCCCTTGACGGAAAGGAAGCTGGTGGCCGCCAGCGCCGCGTTGGTGTCGCGCAGGCGACGAGCCAGCAGGGTCATGACCTGGCGATGGACCTCCGGGTGGGATTGGCCGTAGGCGTCGAAGGCGGCCCGGCTGACGAAGCTGAGCTTGGAATCGCGCAGCGCGGAAACCGATGCCGAGCGCGGTGCACCGTCGATCATGGAGAGCTCACCGACGAAGGAGCCGGGCCCGAGGATGGCGAGAATGCGTTCCTCGCCTCCCGATCCGACCACGCTCACCTTGAGCAGGCCTTCTTCGACCCGGTAGCAGCCGTCGCCGGCATCGCCCGCCAGGAACACCATCTGCTCGGCCGTGATCGACTGGACGTGGGCCTTGGCGAACAGGCCGCGCGAAAGTTCCGCAGGAAGGCCGGAAAGGACGCTGTCGGGAGGCAGGGTGGGCTTCGCCATGGCAGGTCGCACCGCCAATTCGGCCCCAGTGCCGATACGGGTATCATAACGCAAGATTGCCCGCGGAGCAGCCGCCGAATGGGACGTAATGGCCGATCGCCGTCCCGTGCGGCCGACCCGCCCCGTCGACCCGGTGCCGGCAAGGCTATTTCCTCCCTGCAGGCATCGTCCTAGGGTCGGTCGGCTGGTGGCGCCCTCGTGCGCGGCCGGAAGCGGACTTCGAGCATGACGCAACTGCGGGATCTCGTCCGCCGCGAGCCCAGGCGGGGCTTGGCGTTTCCGCCCTGGCTCGAGCGGCTGGCCGCGCTCGGAATCGTGGCGACCGATCCGCACGTCGTCCAACGTCAGCGCTGCGTCAACATTGCCGCCTTCGCGGTGGTGGCGACCTCGCTGCTGCACCTGATCGTCATCTCGATCCACGATTTTCACGGGATGCTTCCCGTCAATTTCTACAATGTCCTGTACATCCTGGGCGCGCTGCTGGTCCCCTTCCTGCATCGGTTCGGAGAGCACGCCGGCGCCATCGCGCTGATCCTTCTGGTGCTGGTCCTGCAAACCTTGATCGTGTGGTCGTTCGGGCTCGATAGCGACCTTCATGTCTATTTCACGCTGGGAGGTGCCGTTCTGTTCTTCTTCGGCGCCCGCAATTGGCGCCTGTCGTTGTTCTTCTCCGGCCTGTTCGTCGTCGCGCTGTTGATTGTGCTCAACTATGCGCCGGTGGACGGCCTGGTCAGGGCGGAGGACAAGTCGTTTCGCGAGGTGTTGTCATACCAGGCGATGGTCAGCTCGGCCGCCATCATCGCAGCGCTGCTGTTCTACGCCCTCGCTGCTCGCGAGCGCGCGGAGGTCGAGCTCGAAGATCAGTATGAGCGTTCGGAGGTCCTGATCGGAACGGTCATGCCGCGGGCGATCGCGGCACGCTTGACATCGGGGCGCGAGGATCGCATCGCCGACCGCATCGAGATGCTGAGCGTGCTGTTCGCCGATCTGGTCGGGTTCACCGCCGCGGCGCACGATCTCGCGCCCGAGCAGGTGGTCGAATTCCTGGACCGCCTGGTGTGCAGCTTCGATGCGCTCGCCGAAGCGCATGGAGTCGAGAAGATCAAGACGATCGGCGACAACTACATGGTGGCGGCCGGGTTCGACGGGCGCGCCGCCGAGAGCGCAGTCGCAATCGGGCGCTTCTCGCGGGCGATGCTGGAGGTCGCCGACCGTGAGGCGCTGCTCGGCGGGCGCAAGCTCAGGATGCGGATCGGCATCCACTGCGGGACGGCGACCGCAGGCATCATCGGGGTGACACGCTTCTCCTACGATGTCTGGGGCGACGCGGTGAACTTCGCTTCGCGCATGGAATCGCACGGCCTGCCCGGCCGCATTCAGGTGAGCGAGGCGTTTCGCGAATTGACCAGAGACGAATTCGAGTTCGAGGAACGCGGCACGACCGATCTCAAGGGCCTTGGCGCGGCAAGGACGTTCTTCCTGATCGGCGAGCGCTCCTCCTGCCGCCGGCACGCCGCGCAAGGCGCGCGCGACCGAGCAGCTTCCTGCATCGTGATCCTCGTTGCCACCGGTCCTTGGGTCGCAGCGATGCCGGCGGCGCCGTTGTGGTATGCCGTGTCGGTACGCCCGTTGTGCCGCCCGCGGCATGAGCCTATATCGTCGGAACCGCCGCAGCGGCCACGCCGCCGGCGAAAATTCGGATGCGAAAGAGCATTCCCGAAGGAGGATTTCCCATGGTTGCGGTGATCGAGCAGGAAACCATCCCCGAGGCGATCGAGGCGACGGTCAACTATGTCGTCGACAACGGCGAGAAGCTGTTCACCTATACGGGTGGCCCGGGTTCGCTCGATGTGCGCACCGGCGGGACGCCGGACCCGCGCAGCGTCACCATCCGCAATGCACGCCTGCTCGGGGATCGGTTTGCGCTCGATCGGGAGGGCTTTCGCTTCGTCCGCCACGACACCGGGGTCGTGGACTTCTTCGACGAGAGCGAGGTGCGCGCGCGTCTACTACCCCGAGATGGAAGCCCTGGTGAAGGCCGAGAGCGGGGCCGCGCGCGTGGTGGTATTCGATCACACGCTGCGCACCGCCGACGACGAGCTGCGCGAGAGCCGCAAGATCCGCGAGGTCGTTCGCCGCGTGCACAACGACTATACGGAGTGGTCGGGGCCGCAACGCGTACGCGACCTCCTGCCCGACGAGGCCGACGAGCTTCTCTCGCGTCGCTTCGCCATCATTCAGGTGTGGCGGCCGATCCGTCATCCGGTCGAGACCCACCCGCTCGCGATCTGCGATGCCCGCAGCATCTCGACCGAGGATTTCGTCGTATCGGAGCGCCGCTATCCGAACCGCATCGGCCAGACCTACGCCATCACCTACAATCCCGGACCATCGCTGGTATTGGCTCCCGCGCATGCGGCGCGAGGAGGCGCTGGTGTTCAAGGTCTACGATTCGGTCAAGGACGGCCGCGCGCGCTGGTCGGCCCATACCGCGTTCGACGACCCGACCACGCCGCCCAATGCGCGCCCGCGCGAGAGCATCGAGATCCGCACGCTGGCGTTCTTCTGAGCCGGTATCGGGCCCTCGGGCGCCGCCGGTTCAATTCGCCCACAGGGCTTTCGACGCCAGCCGGGCGCCTTCGACCAGGGCGGCGAGCTTGGCCCAGGCGATCTCGGCGTGCACCCGCATTCCGAGGCCGCAGTCGGTTCCGGCAATCACGTTCTCGCGGCCCACGACCTCGGCGAACCGCATGATACGGTCCGCGACCAGCTCGGGATGCTCGACCAGATTGGTGGCGTGGCTCACCACCCCCGGCATCAGCATCTTTCCGTCCGGCAGCTCGACATCCTTCCACACCTTCCATTCATGCTCGTGACGGACGTTGGCGGCCTCGAACGAGTAGGTCTGTGCGTTCACCCGCAGCAGCAGGTCGGTGATGTGCTCGAGCGGCAGATCGTGGGTGTGCGGACCGTGCCAGCTGCCCCAGCACAGGTGATAGCGCACCTTCGCCTCGGGGATGCCCTCGAGCGCGTGGTTGAGGGCGTCGATGCGCAGCTTCGCGAACCGGTCGCAGTATTCCGCGACGCTGATGGCGGGCTTGATCATGTCCCACCAGTCCGGCAGCCCCGGATCGTCGACCTGCAGGACGAATCCGGCATCGACGACCGCCCGATACTCTTCCCTGAGCGCCTCCGCCAGGGCGAAGATGAACTCCTCCTCGGTCTTGTAGTATTCGTTGAAGATGAAATGGTCGAGCCAGCCCGGAGCGATCACGCAGAAGAACGCCTCGTCGACCTTCGTGCCCGCCCGGGCGATCGCCGCCTTGAAGGCAGCGAGCTCGCGATCGATCGCCTCCGTCCCCTTGGCCCGGATCGGGCCGGTGGCGATCATGCGTTCGCGGTCGGGCGGCAGCGGTTTCTCGCCCGGCACGAAGAACAGCGTCCCCATGCGGTCCATGTCGTCGTAGAATTTCGCGGAACGCGTCGCGCTCCCGGGTGCCGTGCCGCGTGGTCGGAAGCTCCCCCGGCCGCAGCGGACGCGTCGCGATGCCGGAGAGATGGCTTCCGTAATAGGCGAAGTTGCGCGCCTTCCAGAACTCGCCGTCGCCGACGCAATCGATCCCGATCTCGACCTGCTTGCGCACGATGTCGGCGATGGCGCTCTCGATCAGCACCGGATCGACGGCTTCTCCGCCGAAGATCCTCGCCGGCAGGTCCTCGCAGCCGGCGGGGACCGGCAGCCGGCCGGCGTGCGAGGTGATGATCGCCTTCGAGCTGTTCCTCATGTGCTCTTCTCATTCAGTCGATGCATGCGGGATCGTTTGCCTCCAGCATCATAACCGGTCGCGGAGTCCGCGGGCGCACTTGCGACAGCGCTCGCCGCATGCATCCTATGCGAGGCGGGCTATCGTCGGGAGCTTCATGAGTGGTGCCTTCAAGGGCCGGCGCGAGGACCATCGTCTTCTGACCGGACAAGGGCGGTATACCGCCGACTGGAACCTGCCCGGACAGGCCTGCGGCGTTTTCCTGCGCTCGGACCGGGCGCACGCGCAGATCGCGGCGATCGACATCGGCCCGGCATTGGCGAGCCCGGGCGTGGTCGGAGTCTTTCACGGGAAGCATCTCCTGCAAGCCGGCTTCAAGAGCCCGCGTCCCAACACCAACTTCAAGGGCAGGGATGGCACCGTGCTGAAGGTGCCGCACCGCAATGCCCTTGCCCTGGAGCGGGTGCGCTTCGTCGGGGAGCCGGTGGCGCTGATCGTGGCGGAGACCGAGGCGGCCGCGCAGGACGCCGCCGAGCGCATCGCCGTCGACTACCGCGACCTGCCGGTTGCGGTCGACGCCGCGGACGCGCTCGCAGCAGGGGCGCCTCAGCTTCACGCCGAAGCGCCGGGCAACCTGGCGGTCGAGTACGAGTACGGCAGCCGGGCGCCGGTCGATGACGCGTTCGGGCGGGCATCGCGCGTCGTGCGCCTGACGCTTCATGCGCAGCGCATCGCCGCCAATCCCATGGAGCCGAAGTCATGCCTGATCGCCTGCGACCCGCAATCGGGCATGCACGATGTCTACGTGCCGACCCAGGGCGGTGCCGCCTTCAGGGCCGAGCTGGCGCATGTCGTGGGCGTCCCCAAGGAGCAGTTTCGAGTCCACGCCCGCGACGTCGGCGGCGCCTTCGGCGTGCGCAACGAGATCTATCCCGAGTTCGCCGCGGTGCTGTTCGCCGCCCGCAGTCTTGGCCGGCCGGTGCAATGGATCGGCACGCGCGCCGAGTCGATCGTCAGCGATCATCAGGGGCGCGGCGTCACGCTCACCGGCGAGCTCGCCCTCGACCGCGACGGCAATTTCCTGGCGCTGCGCGTCGAGTGGCTCGTCAATCTCGGTGCCTACTGCTCGAATTCCGGTGCCTTCATCAATACGGCCGCGTCGCCGACCAGCATGGCCGTCAACGCCTACCGCACGCCTGCGTTCCACGGCCTCAATCGGCTGGTGTTCACCAACACCACTCCGGGCACCGCCTATCGCGGCGCCGGCCGGCCCAGCGTGTCCTATCTGGTCGAGCGCCTCGTCGACGAGGCGGCGCGGCAGACCGGCATCGACCGTATCGAGCTCAGAAGGCGCAATCTCCTTCCCAGGGATGCATTCCCCTACAAGACACCGACCGGCTCGACCTATGACAGCGGCGACCCGCAAGGCCTGCTCGCGCAGGTGCTGCAGGAGGCGGACTGGAGCGGCTTCGAGCGCCGGCGCGCGCAGGCGAAGACGCGCGGGCGGCTGCGCGGCATCGGCTGCGCCACCTTCATCGAGCCTTCCGGCGGCGCCGGTCAGGAGGAGATCGCGATCCGGTTCGACGGCGCCGGCGCCGTTGCGCTCTACGCGCTGTCCGGACCGTCCGGGCAGGGGCACGAGACCGTGTATCCCGAGCTGGTCGCCGACATCCTTGGCATCGCCGCTGCCGACATCGAGCTGCGCTACAGCGATCCCGACGCACCGAGCCTGGTCGGTCTCGGCACCTTCGGCTCGCGCTCGCTCATCAGCCACGGCGGCGCCCTCTCCGTCGGCGCCCACGAGGTCGTTCGCAAGGGCCTGGCGTTGGCGGCGAAGGAGCTCGAGGTCGCCGCCGCCGATCTCGTCTTCGAGCACGGCCGCTATCGCGTGCCGGGCACCGACCTCTCCGTCGGCCTGCAGGAGCTCGCGCGCCGGCACGCCGGCGATGGCGCGCATCCCCTCGACACCGTCGCCAGGCTCAACACCGCGGCGGCGTTTCCGAGCGGCGCCCATGTCGCCGAGGTCGAGATCGATCCCGAGACCGGCGCCATCGAGGTCGTCAGCTATGTCGCGGTCGACGACTGCGGCAACGTCTACAACCACACCCTGGTCGAGGCCCAGCTGCACGGCGGGCTCATCCAGGGCATCGGCCAGGTGATGGGCGAGCACTGCGTCTACGATCGCGACACCGGTCAGCTCCTGACCGGCACCTTCATGGACTACTTCATGCCGCGTGCCGACTGTCTGCCGCGGATCGCGGCGCACGATCGGCCCGTTCCCTCGCCCGGCAATCCGCTCGGTGCCAAGGGCGCCGGCGAGGCCGGAACCACCGGCGCCGTTCCGACCGTTGCCAACGCGGTCATGGACGCGCTGGCGCCGTTCGGCATCCATCAACTGGAGATGCCGTACACGCCGCACCGCATCTGGGCGGCGCTGCGTGCACAAGGACGGTCGTAGACGCCGGCCGATCCGGTCGCAGATCGGGGCGGGCAGCAAGGAGCAGGTCCGGGCTCGAGGCGGCCGTCGGGTTCGTGTTCCCGCGATGGAACTTTCCGTCGGTTGGCGGGTTCTCCGGGCGCAGGCCCCCCGAACCGTGCGCGCCCTGGAAATGTAACTCCCGGACGTAACGCGCCGGCCGTCGTGCCGCGCGGGGCGCCAGGGCTTGAAAGTTTGAACAGGGACATGCTCGATGTTCAGTCACCCTAAATCGCGAACGATCAACGAGATCGATCGACGCCTCCGATCGCTTGAACAAGGCCTCGAACGCGCTGGCACGCGGGCTGCATCGACAGCCGTCAGCACCAGCGACCATGTCACAGAAACGGTTGCATCGGTCCTGGGTAGCCTGGCGGACCGTTTTCGCGGACTCTCGATTGGTGAGGAAGCTGCCAAATTTGGAGGGGACGCGGCGAAGCTCGGCAACGACGCATTGCGCCGTCTTTCGAAAGAGGTCGAGCAGCGTCCCCTTGTCACGCTTGCCGTCGCGGTTGGCGTGGGCCTGCTCGTAGGTCTTGCCCTCGCCGCCGATTTCTCGAACGCGTCTTCTCGTGCGGACACGAAACACAAACGGAGGAACTGAAATGAACCAGGATAGTTTAGTCGGATCCGCGAAAACCTTTGGTGGCAAAGTGCAGGAAGGGGTCGGCCGGGCAACCGGCGACACGAAAACTCAGGTTGAAGGTGTCGTCAATCAGGCGGCAGGAGCCGCTCAGAATTTGTACGGGCAGGCAAAAGAGAGCGCATTGGAGGCGACCGAAGCGGTTCGGCAGAGCGCCGTGGATGTCGAAGATTATGTTCGCCGTACCATCGAGACACGTCCTTATACCACTGCGATCGTGGCACTCTGCATCGGCTGGGTTATCGGTCGTATGGGGAGACGCGATTAATCACAAGCCGCCCGCTCATAGACGATGGCCTGCTCGATCTCAGACGGGACGAGTTCGTAATCGGCGGCGATATCTTCGACGGACTCCCCTGCATCCACCCGCTCGACGATGGCCGAGGTGGAGATACCCTTCCGCAGCACCACCGGCCGGCCGAATGCGATACGCGGATCGATGACGATCGGACGCCCCTCGGTCGGTGCAGCGGCCCACAGGAACGGATAGAGACGCACGGGGAATTTGTACGAGTCCCACTCGACCCGCTTCAAATGCTCGTCGAACAGCCGGCGCATGGCGAGTTGACCGGACGCAGTGAGCTCGATCAGCTCGCCGTAGCGCTCGAGAAAGACCTTGCCGGCGTCGGCGCGCAGCTCGGGTCGAAGCAGGAGTCGATTGATCCCGAGCGTCTTCTCCGCGTATGCGAGGGCGCTCCGCAGCTCCTTGACCGATACGCCATGATCGGTCCGGAGCGACCGCAGCACATGCGCCTCGATTAGGTTCGAAAACGAAAGTAGAGGGGGCCGCCGCGAGGCCGGCTGGATCAACGGCGGAAACGCGCCGCTACCCTCGGCAGTCGGGTATTGGCGACCCAGCACCCATGACCGCAGCGTGGCAGTGGGGAGCCGCAGGTAGCGTGAAGCTTCGGCAAGCGTATAGGCGGCTAATCTAAATCTCTATCGTTGGCGGCGGCTTTCCTGCGGCTAGTGCTCATGTACGACATGATAGGGCGATGCACGGCGGAATCCCAGTCAGGTCAGCAGCGCTTTAGCGCTACAATCCAAGCGCGGTCGTATCGACGCCGACGATATGGACCTTGCCGCGCTTCGAGTCGCTCCGGACCCCCATCTATTCCCCCTGGGGGGAATGCTCACTCCCTCGTCAAGTGAGCTCCCTCACGCTTCCGACCCGAAACGTCCTTTGTGTGATGGCGATCACATCGCGGACACGACGGCCGATGCAATCTCCCGCTATCAGTTGAAACGGAACACGCGGGAGAAATCAGATGTACAAGTTCGCCTTTGCCATCGCCTTGACCCTGGCTGGGACCGCAGGATGGATCGCCACGACCACCCACGCGCGCGTTGAAGCTCCGGTCAGTGCCGAGAGGATCAATCCCTCGCAGATCGACAGGACCGTGAGGAACTTGCCAGTCGAGCATACGAACGACCTTACCTTCGTGTTCTGAGGCTTCACTCCTTTCAAGCGGTGACCACTCACCGCCCGGGACGCTTGACGCCCCCCTCCCCAGCCCTCCCCCGCAAGCGGGGGAGGGAGCCGGCCCTGCCTTCGGAGACCAGATGCGCGACGAGCGCGTGCAGCCTCGAGCGAGGCGGAATGCCAGCCTGCTTTCATCAACTCCACGACTGCGTCCGCAAACGTCCTCCGCGGGCCGCGGAGCCTGCTGCCGGCATCATTTCTTGCGCGCATCGGCATATGGATAGATCAAGCTCCCGGTCTTCGATTCGACCGGCCACACGATCGGCTGCACCTTGCCGTCGCGGAACTGATCGAGATTGTTCGGCTGCACGTTCTGGAACTGCGTCCAGACCTGGCGCGTCTGCGACCACTCGCCATCTTGGGCGAACGAGAAATTGCCGGCGACGGTGTCGAACTTGGCCTTATGCATATAGGCGGCGAGCTTGTCGTGGTCGAGGCTCTTGGTCGCGGCTACCGCTTCCGTCAGCACCTGGCCGGCCGCATAGGCAAACGGCCCCCAGGCAAAACCCAGCGGATCGATACCGGCGGCGGCCGCCTTGGCGCTGTAGCGTTTGAGGAAGTCGGCCGAGCCGGGCAGGCTCGGGGCCGCAGCCGCTGCGAAGTTCTCGCCGATGATCAGGCCGTTGGCGATCGGTCCCAGCTGAACCTTGATGGGAGTGACGAGCATGCCGATCATGGCGCCGCCGAACATCTTGGGCGATAGCCCGATCTCGTTGGCGGCGCGGATGATCCCGACGTTGTCCGGCGGATAGGCGCCGATGTAGAGAATGTCGGGGTTCACCGCCTGGATCGCGCGCATCACCGGCGCAAAATCGGTCGTCGCCGGCGGGTATGTCCGGTCATAGACGACCTTGAAGTCGTGCTTGTTCAGCTCTTCGCGGGCGCCGTCGGCGGCGCTGCGCGCGAACTCGGCGTCGGCCGCGAGGATCGCGACGGTCTGCGGCTTGGGATTCTGCGCGGCAGCGATTTCGAAAAAACCCCTGGAAAAGGCGTTCACGCCGTCCGGCCCGACCGAAACCATCGAGAAATACTTCGGATAGTTGAAGTGCCGGTTGATGCCGATAGCCGTGAAGCTGATCGTGAGCTTGTTGTGCGGGATGATCGCAGGCATCGCCGGTGCGACGAAGTTGGTGCCATAAGGCCCGAGCAGCAGGTCTACCTTATCGACCGAGATCAGCTTGGTGTAGATGCTCGGAACATTGGCCGGCGAGCTCTGGTCGTCATAGATGACGAGCTCGACCGGTCGGCCGAGCAATCCGCCCTTGGCATTGACGTCGTCGCGCCAGATTTCGAGCGCGGTGCTGATCACCTTGCTCGGCGCAGCGCCGGCGCCGGTCAGCGCCAGGCTCATTCCCACCTTGATGGGGTTGCCGCCTTGCGCGGATGCTCCCGAGAGAGCAAAAAACCCCATGATGAACGCCGCGACCAACGCGCGCAGCGCAGTCCCACACATCCTTGCCATCGTTTCCTCCCTTAGCCGGAACGTCGGTGCGCTCCGCCTCTCGTGGTGCAGTTCCTATTTGTGCACTTCGTCGCCTGGCATCCTTGCCATCAGTTCTTCCTGCGCGGCATCGAATTGACGACATCGACGAGGACGGCGACGTCGTGCGTTTCACCGAGTCCCATATCGACGCATTTCTGGTAGACCTCGATCGCGCGATCGAGCAGCGGCGTTGCGGTTCCGGTCTCGTCGGCCCACTGTTCGATCATGTGGAAATAGTGGAAGAGCAGCTTTGCCGCGCCCTGCACGGGTTGGAACTGCCGCTTCGCCATCCAGGGCGCGCGAATTCCGAATTGCGTCGAGCCGCCGCTGCCCGAGGCGATCGCCTTGATCATCAGATCGACATCGACGCCGGCCTTGAGCCCAAGCGCCATCGCCTCGGCGGTCGCGGCGATGTTGATGGCAACCAGCAGGTTGTTTATGAGCTTGACCTTGGTCGCGGCACCGAACGGACCGAAGTAGATACACATGTCGGAGAAGCCCTTGATGACGGGCTCCACCTTCTTGGCGGCTTCGGCGTCGCCGCCGAGATAGACTACCGCCTTGCGCGCCGACACCATGCCCGGCGTGCCGCTGACCTCGCCGTCGAGGTAGGCGGCGCCTTTCTGGGCAAGCGGTCGGACGTGCTTTTGTTTGTCGGGGATCGGATGCGAGCCGAGCTCCACGATGATCTGGCCGTGACGCGCCGAGTGGATCAAACCGTTCGGCCCGCCTACGACCTCGTTTACGGCCTCGACGGTGGGTAGACAGGAGAGAATCACATCGCATTGCGCGCCGATGTCGGCGGGCGACTTCGCCGCAACCCCGCCGAGCTTCTCGAAATCGGCAAGCGAGCTGCGCCGGTAGCCGAGCACGCGGTAGCCGCTCTTCACGAGGTTTTCGCCGATTGGCAGACCGATCTTGCCGACACCCACGATCCCGATCGTCGTCATGACCTCACCCTTCGATCTGTTTCACTCATTCGATGCCCATCGCTTGGTCGGAGAAGGATCGAGCTGCCCCTAGTGCGGTGTCTTTGACGTTCCGATCAGTCTCGCGGCGGTTCCGTTATCGGAACGTCAAAGACAAAACCGCACTAGCACCATAGACTTGCTAGTGTCCCTTTGCTTCCGACGTTCGCACTCGAGCGTGCTGCAATGTGAAGCGAACGTCGGAAGCGGGACACTAGTCCACTTGCGCGCCCGACGCCTTGATGATCGGCGCCCATTTCGCGAGCTCCGCCTTGATGAAATCGGCGGCCTCCTTGGGCCCGCGGCCCGGCGTCGGATCGATGCCAACCTCCTGCAGGCGCTTGATCACCGCGGGATCATCCATCGCTTTCTGCATCGCCGCGTTGAGCCGCTCGATGATCGGCGCCGGCGTGCCGGCAGGCGCCAGGACCGCGTTCCAAGTGTAGCACTCGAAGTCCTTGAGGCCCTGCTCCTGCAGCGTCGGCAGGTTGGGCATGGTGCGCATGCGCTCCGCCATGCCGCCGCCGAGCGCGCGGATCGCACCGCTCGCCACCTGCGGACCGGCGCTCGGAGTAGCGTCGAAGGCCATCGAAATTTGTCCGCCGATCAGGTCCTTCATCAACTGCGAAGAGCCGCGATAGGGCACATGCACGATGTCGAGCCCGCCCGCCAGCGCCTTGAACTGCTCGCCGCAGAGATGGAGGATCGAGCCAACGCCCGAGGAGCCGTAAGTGTATTTCCCCGCGTTGTGCTTGATCAGCGCTACCAAGCTCTTGACATCGGTCGCGGGGATCGACGGATGCACCACCAGCAGGATCGGTGTCACTCCGACCTGCCCGACCGGAGCAAAGTCGCGGATCGGATCGTAGGGTATCTTCTTGTACAGGCCCGGATTGATTGCGTGGGTGGACACCGTCGCCATCAACAGGTTGTAACCGTCGGGCGATGCTTTTGCGATTTCGGCCGCACCGGTGTTGCCTCCCGCGCCGGTCCTGTTCTCCACCACGAACTGTTGCCCCATGAGATCGCTCATCTTGGCGCTCATGACGCGCGCGACGATGTCGGTCGGACCGCCGGCCGCAAACGACACCATCATGCGGACCGGTTTTGCAGGATACTTGTCGTCGGCCTTCGCCCCGCTGCAGGCGAGCACGCAAGCCGTGATCATGGTTGCCAGCCGCGTCAGCACGTTGCACGGGCGCGGCGAATGAATTGACGCGAAGCCACTGCGTTCAGTCCCGCCTATCGTCATTTTGTAATCCTCCCGTCGCCGCAATTGACCGGCAACTCGGCAAGCGTTGAGCGTAGCGAAATCCATCATCGCGTACAAACCCGCAACGCGGTGGAGGCGTATATGATCTGGCGATTGCCACAAAAGGGCGGTGTCGCGAGCACGTTGCTCCTTAGCTGCCCAGCAATTTGAACCGCCATGAAAGTCATCATGAGAGATCAACCCATTGGGCGACTCGGCCGACCGGAGGAGATCGCGTCTGCCGTCCTTTGGCTTTGCAGCCCTGGCGCACGCTTCGTGATCGGTCACGCACTTGCTGTAGATGGCGGCTACACGGCACGCTGAGCGCGAAAGCTGCAGCAGCGAGCGCCTTCGGTGTTTCCGAGGGCGTGCGATCCCACCCTCCACGATCTCGCCTGATCACGGCCAACCGCCGTTGACTGCACACAATCAATCTCAGGCGGCTTCGTAGTAACGAATATTTACCGCTAAATATTGCCTTATGGGGCATGGCATCACACTATCGTGCGCGTTTGGCGGCTTCCCGCTCGTCAATTCGGTGGCCGGCTTTCGAAAATGGCCGCCGAAAGGCCGAGCCCAATTCACTGAGTCGGCACGATGCCGAGGTCCTTGGCGGCGACGGCGAGCCGCGCGCGCTGCTCCTCGATCGCGGCGGCGAAGTCGGCAGGCCCGCCGAAATTGGGAATCTGCCCGGTGAGGTTCAACCGTTCCTCGACCGCCGGATCGATGGCTTCCCGAACATCCGCGGCGATGCCTTCGCGAATTCGGTCCGGCATGTTCGGCGGGCCGAAAAAGCCGACAAGGCCATCGAGAGCAAGCTCGGGATAGCCAGCCTCGGTAACCGTGGGCACATCGGGCACGACGGCAGCCCGCGCGGTATTCGTCACCGCCAGCAGCTTGACCTTGCCGGCCTGCAGCTGTGGTCGCACGATCGCGTAGGCCGTCACGTTGGCATGGATGCGTCCGGTCGCCAGATCGTTGGCTGCTTCGACCAGATTGCGATAAGGAACTTTCGACATGGAGAGGCCGGCATTCTTGAGAAATGCGGCGAACAGAAATTCGTTGCTGGCAGTTGTGCCCGCCCAGTTGAGCTTGCCGGGCTGCGCGCGCACCATCGCCACCAGTTCCGCGAGCGACTTGACCTCCAGGGAATCCGGCGCAGCCACGACGACGATCGTATTCGAAACCCTGGCAATCGGCAGGAGATCGGCGGGTTTGTAGGGAAGATTCTTATGGATAAACGGATGCGGAGTGAACGACCCGCTTGGCGCAGCCAGGAGCACGTGATCATCGTTGGCGCCGACGAACGCGCCGATGGCGACGAGACCATCTCCGCCCGGGCGATTCTCGACGACGACCGGTTGGCCCCAGCGTCTGGTCAATCGATCCGCGAGCAGTCGCGTGCCAATATCGACACCGCTGCCCGGTCCGAGCGTTACAATGAACCTGACCGTCCGTTGCGGCCATGTCTGCGCCATCGATGGCTTTGCCGCTAGCACAAGCATGCCGAATAGACCGAGGGCGACGCCAAATGCGAGACGCTGCACGTTGAGCAATGGCACCTCCGATGTCGCGGCCGAACGGCACAAGCGAGCTACCCCAGAAGCAGCGCTTGCCCAACGGGCATTCCGGTTCCGAGTTAAAGGATAGCACATTTCTGGCTCAGAAATGTTGAGGATGTCGGATGCCGGTCGCTACAGTAGCTGGCGGTCTCACAGCAAAAGGGAGGACCGGACATGATCAAAAAGAAAGAGCCGGAGCCGGGCGACCCGGCGGCGGGCAATGGAATTCTAAGCCGCCGTATCTTTCTTGGAAGTGCGCTCGTCACCGGTGCAGCGGGCGTGGGCGTATCCAGCGGATTGGCTGAACCACTCAGAATTCAGCCCTGGATGAGGGTGCCAGGCGAGGGCTTTACCGGCTACGGCCAGCCCTCGCGTTTTGAGGCAGGGGTCTTGCGATCCATTCCGCCGCCGCCCAATCCTGCGACCCCAGGCGTCGGCACGGCGCGCACGCCGCTGCACCTGCTCGACGGAATGATCACACCCTCCGGACTTCACTTCGAACGTAGCCACTCCGGCATTCCAGACATCGATCCCGACCGGCACTGGCTGGTCATCCATGGACTGGTGAGGCGACCGCTCGTCTTCACGCTCGAGGCACTGTCTCGATATCCGATGCAGTCCCGCATTGCCTTCATCGAATGCGGCGGCAACAGCGCTGCGTTGAATGCGCCCGAGGCGCAGCCCCTTGGCATGGCCGCCATCCACGGCCTGCTGGGATGCTCGGAATGGACCGGAGTGCGGCTCTCCACTCTTCTCGATGAGGCGGGCGTCGAGCCGTCGGCACGCTGGCTGATTGCCGAGGGTGCCGATTCTGCCGCCGTGAGCCGCAGCATCCCACTCGCTAAGGCGATGGATGATGCGCTCGTGTGCCTCTACCAGAACGGCGAGCGCGTGCGCCCCTCGAACGGCTATCCGGTCCGGCTGCTGCTCCCCGGCTTCGAAGGCATTATGAATGTGAAATGGCTGCGCCGGATCAAGCTCGTCAACGAGCCGGCCATGACCAAGGACGAGACCTCGAAATACACGATCCTGCTCAAAGACGAGAAAGCCTGGCAATTCGTGTTCCCGATGGAGGTCAAATCGATCATCACACGTCCGGCGCCGGGACTTACGCTGAAGGGTCCCGGATTCTACGAAATCTCCGGTCTCGCATGGTCTGGCAACGGCAGCATCCGACAGGTCGACGTGTCGGCCGATGGGGGACGAAGCTGGGCGCCCGCCGCCTTGCAGGACTCGATTCTGCCAAAGGCGCCGGTGCGCTTCCGCGCATCGTGGCAATGGAACGGCGGTCCGGCCATCTTGCAAAGCCGGGCCACCGACGATACCGGCATGGTGCAACCGACCCGCGCCCGGTTCGCGGCCGAGCGTGGCTTGCGTGGCGTCTACCACTACAATGCGATCGCAAGCTGGCGCATCAATGAGAAGGGGGAGGCCAGCAATGTCTATGCTTGAGCGTCTCGCAGTTTGCGCGGCGATATTTGTCGTGGCTCCCGCCCTGGCGCAGGTCCCGCAGTTCGGACAACCGATCACGCACGCCGACATCGCGCCCTGGGACATCAGCATCGGCCCCGACGGCGCAGGGCTCCCACCCGGCCGCGGCACTGCCGGGCAGGGCGAGGCGGTCTACGCCGCCAAGTGTCAGTCCTGCCACGGCGAGAATGGCGCGGGCCGTCCGAACGATGCGCTCGTCGGCGGCATGGGCTCGCTCGCGCCCGACAACGTTCCGGTGAAGACGGTCGGCAGCTACTGGCCTTACGCGACGACGCTGTTCGACTACATCCGGCGCGCGATGCCGTTCCAGGAGTCGCAATCGCTCACCAGCGACGAGGTCTACGCGGTGTCGGCCTACATCCTCACTTTCAACGGGATCATCGGCGCAAACGACGTGCTCGACGCGCAGTCGCTACCCAAGGTGAGGATGCCGCACCGGGACGGGTTCATCCATTCCCACGCAATCCAAAGTAGCTTTTTTGGCGAGTCATGCTGAGTTGATCGTACACTTGAAGGCACGCAGCACGTTTGTCGTTCCTGGTGCTGAACTGTCATTGCGCCGAGCAATGTCGGCGATCGGGAATAAAGCGGAAACACCTGCTCGTTCTGATCCTTAGCGATTTCGACGCACAGCGGAAATCCAGAGACCGCTTCCATTACACGCGGCCAAAGCCTATAGGTTGGCTCGGTGTCTCGCGCCACATGTGAAATAGCTCACATAAGATGAAAATAAAATGGCGTAAAATGACAATGCCCACCTGGCGTGTAACAACGCCCCATCGCGTTGGGTCGCCAAACAGGAGGCTTCCGATGAACTCCGTCTTAAGGCTGGCAGCAACTTTGCTGCCGGGCATAGTCGCTGCCGCGCTATTGGTCGCGTCAGCGCGCGCCGATGTCGTCACTGATTGGAACGTGATCACCAATGCCCTGGTGGCCAACGACGTCGGCAACAATCCCAGACTGCGCACCTTGGCCATGGTGCATGTCGCCATGTCGGATGCGATCAACACGGTGCAGAATCGCTACACCCGCGTGGTCGCGACGCTTCCGGCCGCACCAGGCGCGTCGGCCGAAGCAGCGGCCGCGACGGCCGCGCGGCAGATCCTCACCCAGATCTACCCGGGACAGAAAGCCAAGATCGAAGAAGCCTACGCGGCGTCGCTCAAGGCGATCCCGGACGGGCCCGCCAAGACCGAAGGCATCAAGCTTGGCCAACAGGTCGCCGAGGCGGTGCAGGCAGACCGCGCCAACGACGGCGCCAACGCTCCCGATACTTACCGCCCGCACGCGGCCCCTGGGGCCTATGTGCCGACGGCACCCCCTCTGTGGGAGCAATATGCGCGCGCGCAGCCGTGGGTGCTCAAAAGCGCCGACCAGTTTCGGCCCGGCCCGCCGCCGGCACTGTCGAGCGCGGAGTGGGCCCGCGACTACAACGAGGTGAAGAGCCTCGGCGGCACCAAGAGCACGGCGCGTACTCCTGAGCAGACCGAGGCGGTGACATTTTGGGGCAACGTCAATTTCGGCGGCGCCTGGCAAGCGGCAGCGCGCGAGCTCGCGATCAAGAAGGAAATGCCGCTCGCCGAATGTGCCCGCCTGTTCGCGCTGCTCAACATGAGCCTGGCCAACGCCTACATCCTCAATTGGGACGCCAAGTACACGTACAATTTCTGGCGGCCCGTCACGGCAATCCGCAACGGCGACCAGGACGGCAACGATGCCACCGAGCGCGATGCCGCCTGGACCTCGTTCAACCCGACGCCGATGCATCCCGAATACCCGTCGCAGGCGACCTATAACGCCATGACGGCGTCGGCGGTTCTGGAATCGGTATTCGGCCCCTTGAAGGCCATTCCGTTCACGGCGACCGATGTGCGCGATGCCAAGCGGACGCGGCAGTTCGCAAGCCTCGTCGACATGGCCGAGGAGCAGAAGAATGTCCGCGTCTGGGGTGGCGTGCACTATCGGTTCGCCATTCGCGCCAGCGAGGACGTGGCCCCAAAAGCCGCCGCCTACCTGATCGAGAACACGCTCAAGCCGGTACGTTGACGTCTTCAACCGCCGAATGCGAAGCCCGGACGCGCGGGTAGCGCGTCCCGGGTTTCTTCTTGTCCGCAATCGGCATTGCAGGATGGTCCCGCGCGCCCGAGCCGACGCCGGACCGCTGTTGGCACTGACCGACGATTCCGGGATGTCCGCTTTCAGCGCCGCTGTTGAGGGATAAGCGGACTCGTTATGCTCATCCTGAGTTTTGTCGGTCATGACCCATATGTATGGTCCGGCCGTGCGTCGCAAGAGGTTTCCTCGATCCGGCGGATGCGGTCTTGCATCAATGTATCCGGTCTCTGATTGGAGCACGTTGTGGCTCCCGACCATCATGGATATCAGCGCGCCTGCGATCTCATTAGCGGACAGGCCTCGACTGGGCCATTCGGGTCACCAGTGTTCGCATGCGCCGGGAAGACCGATCCTCCATCTCGTCTCATCCTCTCGCAGACCTCGGCGGGAAACAGGTTGTGGGACTACGTCATTGATCGCTCCTCATCTCGTGCAGTTCCTTTGTTCGTGCCGTGGGGTCGTTCCTTCGTCCCGGCCTGCGCTTGTGCGCAGGCGCCGCGCGCAGGAGGCCGTCAAGGCTGGCCGTCGCGCTTGGCTTGCCTCTGGCTCCGGCGTTTCCAGGCCACGCCTTGACGGGCGCGAGCACGGCGCGACGCTCAAGCCGATCGGGACGCCATCTTGTCCGTCCTGATGCATTCGAAGTTGCGCTCCTTGTTGAGGACGGCCCAGGCGATGCGGGCCAGCTTGTTGGCGAGCGCGATCGCCAGCACGTTGTGATGGAGCCGCTTCTTGGCGGCCTCGATCCAGGGCTTGAGCCCGTGGCGTTCCCAGCTCTTCGGCTTGATCAGCACGACCCACGCCGCTTGCACGAATAGGACGCGCAGGTAACGATTGCCGCGCTTCGATATCTTGCCGAGGATGGTGCGGTCTCCGGTCGAGATCTGCTTGGGCACCAGTCCAAGCCAAGCGCCGAAGTCGCGGCCTTTGGAGAACACGTCTCCAGTGCCGATTGCCGCAACCATCGCGCTCGAGATGATCGGCCCGACGCCGGGCACCGTCATCAGCCGCTTGCATGCTGCATCTTGATCGGCCAGCACCGCGATCTCGCTGGATAGCCCTTCGATGCGCTCGTCCAGCCGGTGCCAGTCGCCTGCCAGGTCCTCGATCACCCGCAGCATGCGGGGCGAGAGAACATCGCTGCGCGTCGCCAGGATGCCCGGCAACTCGGCGCGCAGGAAACGGATACCCTGGCGCACCGCGACGCCGCGCTCCAGCAGGAAGGCGCGGATCTGATTGATGATGCCGGTACGCTGGCTGACCAGCCGCTCACGCACGCGGTGCAGTGCCTGCAGGTCAAGCTGCTCCGCGGTCTTCGTCGCCACGAACTTCATCGTCGGGCGCTGCACCGCCTCGGCAATCGCTTCGGCATCATTGAAGTCGTTCTTCTGCCGCTTGCTATACGGGCAGACGTACTTGGCCGGCATCAACCGGGCATCATGACCAAGCGATGCCAGCTTGCGGCTCAGGTGATGCGCGCCGACGCAGGCTTCCATGCCGATCAGGCATGGCGGCAGGTTGGCGAGCCGTGCTTCCACCTGGCCACGCGACCACTTCTGCCGAAGTACGATCGCGCCGCGCTTGTCGTGTCCCACGACGTGGAACGAGTTCTTGCCGATATCGATACCGACCACGGCTATTCCAGTATTGATCTTCTCTGACATGGCGTGCTCCTTGTCTTTGCCCCTTGCCAGCTTCGCTTGCTGGTAGGGCGGGAGCACAGCCGGACCATCCCATTACCGGCCATTCCCACGCCCTGAAAGCGAGCCGAAATTGAATCGCACTCAACATTTCGATTAACACAATCACTTCGGCACGCAGCCCTTTATCGCATTGGCGCGTGCACCGTAGGTGATGCGGCCCGCAGCATCGGCCGACAGGCGTGCGCGTAGCCGCGTTTTGAGCAATTCAACATCGGCAGAAGCCATTTCGGCGACTGTCTGGCCAACGCTCGATCCCAGGCTGATGGTCCAGAAGTCGTCGAAATCCGCGAACGTCCGTTGCACCACGATCTCCTTTGTCTCGACCGCATCGAGGCCCGCGCCCGTCCACAGTTCCCGCAGCGCTTCCATCCGAGACGAACCGGAGTTCGGCGGAAGTGGGAGCGTAACGCCCATCGCGCGCATTTCGACCCGAATCGGTTCCAGAGGAAGTCCACCGCCCAAAATGTCCCATGCATAAGTCGCGACCGTGCCGCCCGGGCGAACCACCCGCACCATCTCTGCGACGCCTTTGGCCGGATCAGGAACGAAGAAAATTACCAACGCCATGACGGCTGCATCGAACGTGTTATCAGTGAAGGGAAGCGCCATGGCATCGCCCTGGCAGAACTCCGCCACGCGCGCCGCGGGTCGTACGCGCGCAAAGGCGAGCTGCCCCTCTGACGGATCAATCCCTTGAACTTCGACTGGCGCGCACCGCTCGACGAGCAGCTCGGTGAAAGCGCCGTTGCCGCAGCCGACGTCGATCCATCGTAAGCCCGAGAGTGGCGCCAGCCAATCGAGGAAGATCGGGCCCGCAAGCCGGCTCCAGTTCCCCATCATCCGCTCATAGGCGGCGCCATCTTCGAAGCGAATTTGATGTACGGCCATCAGTGCCTTCCTCGGATTTGACCCGACATTTCCCAAATGACCAGGGAAAATAGCATCTTTGCGTGCGTACCCAGAAGCCAGATGCATCGTCCAGAACACCTCTGGCGTTGGGCTCGAGGTCCGAAGTTGGCACTGACCGACGATTCCGGGATGTCCGCTTCAGCGCCGCTGTTGGGGGATAAGCGGACTCGTTATGCTCATCCTGAGTTTTGTCGGTCATGACCCGGATGTATGGTCCGGCCGTGCGTCGCAAGAGGTTTCCTCGATCCGGCGGATGCGGTCTTGCATCAATGTATCCGGCCTCTGATTGGAGCGTGTCGTGCTCCGGGCCACCATGGATATCAGCGCGCCTGCGATCTCATTAGCGGACAGGCCTCGAGCGGGCCATTCGGGTCACCAGTGTTCGCATGCGCCGGGAAGACCGATCCTCCATCTCGTCTCATCCTCTCGCAGACCTCGGCGGGAAACAGGTTGTGGGACTACGTCATTGATCGCTCCTCATCTCGTGCAGTTCCTTTGTTCGTGCCGTGGGGTCGTTCCTTCGTCCCGGCCTGCGCTTGTGCGCAGGCGCCGCGCGCAGGAGGCCGTCAAGGCTGGCCGTCGCGCTTGGCTCGCCTCTGGCTCCGGCGTTTCCAGGCCACGCCTTGACGGGCGCGAGCACGGCGCGACGCTCAAGCCGGTCGGGACGCCATCTTGTCCGTCCTGATGCATTCGAAGTTGCGCTCCTTGTTGAGGACGGCCCAGGCGATGCGCGCCAGCTTGTTGGCGAGCGCGATCGCCAGCACGTTGTGATGGAGCCGCTTCTTGGCGGCCTCGATCCAGGGCTTGAGCCCGTGGCGTTCCCAGCTCTTCGGCTTGATCAGCACGACCCACGCCGCTTGCACGAATAGGACGCGCAGGTAACGATTGCCGCGCTTCGATATCTTGCCGAGGATGGTGCGGTCTCCGGTCGAGATCTGCTTGGGCACCAGTCCAAGCCAAGCGCCGAAGTCGCGGCCTGTGACCTATACCACCTGACGCAGCCTCGCCAATTCGATATCTTACGATCCGGGTTTGGCTGGCGGGCATCGAATGCAATTCGATCAATTGAAGCGCCGCGAGTTCATCACGCTTCTCGGCGGTGCGACCGCTTGGCCGCTCGCGGCTCGCGCGCAGCAGCCGGCGCTCCCGTGATCGGATTTCTCGGCAGCGATTCATCCGAACTCTTTGCGGATCGTTTGCGCGCGTTCCGCCAAGGCTTGAAAGAAATCGGGTATGTCGAAGGCCAGAACTTGGCAATCGAATATCGCTGGGCGGAGGGCCGCAACGATCGTCTGCCTATGCTGGCGGCCGATCTGGTTCGTCGTCAGGTGGCTGTCATTGTGTCGGGGACCACACCATCCATTCTGGCGCTAAAAGCGGTGACCACGACAATTCCGCTCGTCTTCTTCGTAGCAGGCGATCCCGTCGCACTACAGTAGTGGTTGTGGTGGTGCCGCAATGCAAAGTCATGATGCGCACCAAAAAGATGCGCGTCTCGGCAGTTTACGCTTGACACCGATGGGCCCCATACAAGTCCCATCACCATCCCATGACCCCGACTCGGACATCGGCGGTCGCCCCGACAACATGGCCTGGATGCTACGTGCGCCTCTGCCAGAGGTGCTATAGTCTCGCCGTACAATGAGAAGGAAACCATCGAAGCTCGGATTGCCGGTCGGAACGAAAAGGCGAAGCAGGAACTGCGGTCGACCATGGTGTTTCGCACGCATCCCGACGGATGGCGTATCGTCCATCGGCACGCCGACGCGCAAGTGAGCGCCGCGACATGACGCTGCACGGAGGCGCCCTTTGAGGCGAATGGTTGCTTGGGAGGAATCACAGGAGGCAGCAATGCGTTCGATCAAGATAAGCTCAATGGCGGTGGTGGCGATGGCGGCGACATCCTTGCCGACATTGGCCGAGTACATGGTCAAGGAAGTGGGCAGCTTCCACGTGGGCGGCCAGACCGCAGCGCTGAGCGGGATGCCAACCCGGGATGTCGTGTTCAGCCCCGGGGCACCGCCGATCAAGGTCGATCCGAACGGAGAGTTCGCGGTCGAGCAGATGTATGTGCAATACGTCAAGCTTGCGCAACCGAAGGCAAAAGTTCCGATCCTGCTGTGGCACGGCGGCGGCCTCACTGGCGTTACCTGGGAGACCAAACCCGACGGTAAGCCTGGCTGGCAGCATTTTTTCCTCAACACCGGCTATGACGTTTACGTCTCGGACGCGGTTGAGCGCGGACGCGCCTCCTGGGCGCGCTATCCGGAAATCTTTAAGTCCGAGCCGATGTTCCGCACCAAGAAGGAAGCGTGGGAACTGTTTCGCATCGGGCCGCGCTATGAGATCGGAGGCCAGCGCGTCGCGTTCGAAGGCCAGCAGTTTCCGATCGAGGCGTTCGACCAATTCGCCAAGCAGGGGGTCCCGCGCTGGGTAACCAACGACGCGGCGACGCAGAAAGCCTACGACGAGTTGGTCGAAAAAGTCTGCCCCTGTGTCGTCGTGGTGCACAGCCAGGGCGGCAGCTTCGGGTTCAATGCCGCGCTTACCGCGCCCGACAAGGTCAAGGCGCTTGTCGCAATCGAACCTTCGGGTGCACCTGACCCTGCCAAGGTCGATGTCGGCAAGCTCAAGGGCGTGCCGCATCTCATCGTGTGGGGTGATTTCCGCGACAAGGTTGCAGTCTGGCAACGCCTGCCAATCGCGCCCGACCAAATATGGTGAAGCGCTTGGTCGCGGCCGGCGGCAAGGTCGATGTCTTCGATCTCCCAGTTATGGGCGTCAAAGGCAACACCCACATGCTCATGATGGATCGCAATTCCGACGACATCGCCAAGCTGGTCCATGATTGGATCGCAAAGCAGGGACTGATGAACTGACGTCCAATGGTGGACCCAGGACCGGATCGCGACACGATCCATAGGAAAAGCCGAGGATATCTCAAAGAGATGGCGGCAGATCAGAAGGGACGGCGAGACGCGCCCGCAATTCGGTCTTGAGCACCTTGCCGTAGTTGTTCTTCGGCAGCTCGGTCTCGACGAAGTAGCATTTCGGCCGCTTGAAGCGGGCGATGTGGTCGAGGCAGAGGCGGTCGAGATCGGCGGTGTCGAGCGCGGCGCCCGGCTTGGCGACCACGAAGGCGACCACTTCCTCGCCCCATTCCCGACTCGGGCGGCCGACCACGGAGACTTCCTGCAAGGCCGGGTGGAGCAACAGAACCTCCTCGACCTCGCGCGGGTAGATGTTCGATCCCCCGGAAATGATGACATCCTTCGAGCGGTCCTTGAGCGTGAGGAAGCCGTCCGCATCGAGAGCGCCCACGTCCCCGGTCCAGAGCCAGCCGTCGCGCAGCGTCCTGGCGGTGGCCGCGGCGTCGCGCCAGTAGCCGAGCATGACCGGCGCGCCGCGCACCAGGATCTCGCCGGTCTCGCCGGCGGCGAGCGGCTGCCCGTCCTCTCCGGCGACGCGGACGCTCACGCACGACTGCGCGAGCCCGACCGAGCCGAGCCGCTCGCGCCAGCGCGGGTGACTGCGGTCGGCCACCAGCTCGCGCGCGAGCGCCGTGATGGTCATCGGGCTCTCGCCCTGGCCGTAGATCTGCACGAAACGCGGGCCCATGACCGACACCGCCTCCTCGATGTCGGACACGTACATCGGCCCGCCGCCGTAGACGACGGTGCGGATGCCGTCGCCGTTCGAGCCCTCCGCCTTGGCGTGGTCGAGCAGCCGTCGCACCATGGTGGGGGCCGCGAACATGGTGACGTCGCGCAGCGAGCCGGCGAGCGACAGCACCTCGGCCGGCCCGAAGCCGCGGGATTCGGGAACGACGTGACGCGTGCCGCGCAGCATGCCCATGAAGTTGTAGAGGCCGGCGCCGTGGGACATCGGCGCGGCATAGAGCACGGCATCGCCGGGATGCACCGCATCCACGTCGACGAAGTAGCTCGAGGTCATGGCGTGAAGGTTGCCGTTGGAGATCATCACACCCTTCGGCTTGCCGGTGGTGCCCGAGGTGTAGAACAGCCAGGCGAGATCATCGCGTCCGCGCGCGGCTGGCTCCGGCATCGGCTCGGCTTCGCGCAGGGCCGCGAAGTCCCTGCTCTCGACCGCGATCGCCGCCTCCACGCATCCCTCGATCAGCGGGACGAGCTCGCTTGCCGCATCGTCGGAGACGAACGCCG
>CAWIZJ010000057.1:0-292896 GCA_963840535.1 uncultured Alphaproteobacteria bacterium | reverse complement strand
AACAGGCCGGAAAGCCAGAACATCATCGGTCGTTCTTCGCCGCGCGGCGTGCCACCTCGCCGATGGCTTCGCTGAACAGATGGGGGGGAACGTTGAGGATCGCAAAGCGCCGGTGCTCCTCCGCGAGCGTCTCGACGTCCGCCTCGACAAAGACCTCGATGGTGTCCTCGCTGGCGTAGATCTTGACGCGAATAAGGGCTTCCCGAAATCAAGCTCGTGACCGCGACCGTTCTCTCCTCGAATGATGGCATAAGACATGGTCGTGGCGCTCCCCATCACATCACGATCGTTTTCCGGCCCAGATGACGCGGCCCACAATGTTCACTTCGTCAGCCTCGCGCTCGTAGGTCCGGTCCTCCGGCTTGGTTCCGGCGCCTCGCCACCAGGGCACCCATCCCGAAGGCGTCAGTCCCTCGTACTCGCCGTAGTTCCACTCGACCAGGTCGAAGTCAATGATGGCTCTATCGCCCAAGCCTGCCAACTCGCAGGTCTCTCGCGCCCGCTGCATCGGGCTGCAGAGAACAAGGCCAAATGCGTTGGCGGCGAATACCGGCCGCATCCGCTCAGCAAGCCGGCGACCGTTGTCAGTCAACGGAATGTCCGTCGTACCGGTGTGCTGGCCACTGATGCTCCACGCGGTCTCCCCATGCCTAATCGCGAACACGTTCACGTTCGCCTCCCGCCAGCAGGCTCAGACGTTGTCGGCCTCCGTCGAGCGAACCGCCGCAGAAGCCGCCTCCTGCCCCCATCTCCAGCCGGTGATCTCCGGCATCCATGCTACAGTAGCCAAACAGGCTCGTCGGCGCTGGCTCAGTTTTTTTGGCGTTTCAATGTGCATCATATTTGGCTCGGACCGTAAGCCAACAACCCTCCCGCACGGGCGAAATCCGGGTAGAGGGTAATGGCCGGGAGCCTGTGACGAACGGCGAGATCGGAGATGGCTTCAATGCAGAGACGATTGATGAGCAAGCAGGCCGGGCGCGTCGTGTGCCGGAGCAGGACGTGCTCGTTGCGATCTTCGTTGAGCAGGCCGCGTCTGCCGCCGATGCTGACAATAGATCGAAAAGTGCACCCGCTAAAGAGATTCAAAGCGCGCGAGGTGCCACTATGGAGCGCGTAGACGCGCTCGAACTCGTGAACCACGGAGATCGGCAATGTACTCCCTACCACAGGGACTTCCGATCGCTGACGAACCAGTGGTTCACGTTTCACGTCTGCTCGACGAACGCGGAGTGAGCTCGTTCCAAATAAACTGATCCCTCATGTGAGGGGACACACCATTGCCTGGTCGCATCGGACCTCCTGGCGGCGGTCCTTTACGAAAACGGCCATTGGGTCACCGGCTTCCAGGGTCGCATGCAAAAGCTGCTCGGTGCCGTCGATGCCGATCCTGAGACGGCGGCCACGCCACTCAATTCCAAATTTCAGGGCTGTCCAACTTGCAGGCAGTTTTGGATTGAAGGCGATCCCGTCGCTCTGCAATGACAACCCTGCAAAGCCGAAGACAGCCGTTAGCCACGTGCCGCCGAGAGCCGCCATGTGCAGCCCCCCAGCGATCGTTGTGTGGTTATCTGCCAGATCGATCGCCACCGCATGCTGGAAATACCGCAGTGCGAGGTCCGAGTCGCCCAGCCGGGCCGCGACCAGCCCATGCATCGCGCCGCTGAGGGAACTGCCGTGGCCGCAGCGCGGCTCGTAGTAGCGGAAGTTCGCCCTCCCGCTGTCGCCGGGGAATTCCTCCGGCAACAGCCCGAGAAGCGCTACAACATCGGCCTGCTTAATGACCTTGGAGCGCTGCGTTCGCTCCCGCCCAAGCACCACGTCCATCGGCACTGATCGGCCCGCGTAGCCCGCAAGATCGATCTCCTCAAGGCCAAAGAAACCGGCGAACTGCTCGAATAGTCCCGTTTGAGAATTCCAGCCGGTGAACATTGTCTCCGCCACAGCCCGCCAGCGCACGAGCTCCGTATCCTCTAAGCCAAGGCGGTATGACAGGCGTACCCAGCGGTCGGGCCAGTGTTCGCGCAACAGCGCGGCCACCTCAAGCGCCCGCCGAATGTTCCAGCGTGCCATGACATTGGTGTAGGCATTGTCGTCTATATGCTCGTGATATTCATCCGGTCCGATAACACCGCGGATGTGGCAGTAACCGTCCCCCTCCGGCTGGGCACGGCTCGACCAAAACCGCCCCGTCTCGAGGAGAATCTCGGCCCCTGCGTCGAGGAGGAAGTCTACATCCTTAGTTGCCTGCCAGTACTGCCAGACCGCATACGCGATGTCTGCGGTAATGTGCTGTTCTTGCTTGCCGCAAAGGATATCGACAATCTGGCCGTCTGGATCCACAACCTGCTCCGGCGTCGCCTCCGCACCGGTATCCGCCGACTCCCAGGCGTACATGGCGCCGCGCCATCCCATGTGGGCCGCCTTCTGCCGCGCGCCGTCGATGGTCCGGAAGCGATACATGAGTAGCGCGCGGGCCGCTTCCGGCCAAGTGAAGACGTAGAACGGCAGCAAGTAGATTTCCGTGTCCCAGAAGACATGCCCGTGATAGTCGTCGCCGGTGAGCCCGCGTGCTCCGATGGAAACGCGCTCATCGGCCGGATTGGCGGCGCTGTTGAGGTGGTAGACAGCGAAACGCAACGCCTGCTCAGCGGCCGGGTCGCCTCCCACCTCGATATCGCTGGAACGCCATCGATCTGACCAAGCCGCCTCGTGCTCTTGGACGACCTTGCGCCAGCCGACCTGTCGGGCTACGCCGACCTTTTCCCGTGCGACGCGGCCAGGATCCGCATCCAGGGCGTCGCTTCGGGCCACAGCAACCAGCCGCGCAACACAAACGATCTGGCCCGGACGCGTCTTCCAATGCCAGGACCACATGAACGGACCGGGCATGGTTGGGGTAACCTCGGACCCGTCGATTTGCAACGACAATACAGCAGCCATCGCGATGCGTTTGCCCGAATACTTGGTCCGCCAAATACCGAGATCCTGCTCAATCCGCTCTGACTTGAGCCCGAGGCCCAGTCCCTCAAACGATGCTTCCACCGCGACCTCAATCTCGCCTTCCTCGATCTTTAATTCGATCACCTGAACCCCAATTCCCCGCTCACTTAGCGACAGGAGGTGCAGCGTCCTCACTCGGACAGCTATGGTGGGGCGGTCAATCAGGCGACATCCGGTAAGCAATACACCCCGCCTCATGTCGAGTATCGTGCGATGCGAAATCGCCTCGGCGGGGTGGCGGACGAGCGGCTCGCCCCGAAGCATAATGCGGAACTGCTGCCACCCCGGGGCGGGAACAAGTGCAGGTATGGGGTGCTCGGGACCCGGTATGTCGAACATACCGGCGACGTAAGCTCGGTGCGGAACGTCCCAGCGCTCCCCACGACTTACCGCTCGACCGGCTCGTAGCCCGAGTAAGCCATTGCTGATCGAAAATCGCGACTCATAGATTGTTTCGCGAAGCGCATCGAAACCCTCCGCGGCAAGCACCCAGGCGAGATCAGGGGTCGGGTCGAGCAAGGTTTCCATTTCCCCACAAGTCCAGTTACGGGTCGCGAGGGCTCACAGGCGCGGTGCTGTTCCCAGGACTACTCTGCCGCGCCGCTCCGATTAAGATGCGTGTCTATGAGTTCGATGCCCGCGGCCTCGCCCTCGATCGATAGCATTGGTTCACACATGGATGCAATTCCTGCTCCAGTAGGGCGCTCATCCCGCTGTGGCGTGATCGTTGGCCACAAGGCACAAGCAAATTGGATTGGCCCTCTCAGGTTTTTGAGGCGTCCGTGTGGATGCGGGGTCCCGGCCCTATTGTGCGGTCGTGCATTAGTTCCAAATTCCGTGGATTCTTCAGCGCGCCCGCTGATGATCCACGCTGCCGCGTCGCATGCGTCCTGTGCTAGCCTGATACAACCTCATTAGCCGCTGCACTGCGCCGCGATGAGATCGCTAAATGCATTGATCTCGGCGTCGAGCATTTCGAGGGTCCGTTGCCGATCGATGCCGTCCCTGCAGAAGGACGCGGTGTGGCGCGCCATCACCGCATCGAAGAAGTTCGTGCCGTAGGCGCGGCAGTTCTCATCATTATGAGCAGAGTCGACACGGCCCTTGCGCAATGCCGCCCAGCGGAGCTGAGCCACGGAGAGTTGTGAAGGCTGCCTCCCTCTTTCCTTCCTCTTCTCCTGAACGACCAATCGTCTTCCCGGAAATGGTGGCCGAACGCTTGGCGAGACACAAATTGACGATTTGGCGCGCTGCGATCCATTCTACCCTGGTCGTTCGTCATACTCTTTTGGTTGGCTGCATTGAACTTTGGCCTAAAGACATTGCAACGTCTTCGCAGCTTGGTGCATTTTGTCAGTACAGCGCGAGCTCTTGAAACCTCAAGACCGCCAAGGCAATCGGCATCGAGGTGCCGCCGTTTCGTCAGGTCGGCGTGTATACCGGTAGCATTCTCAAGGGCGCCAAGCCCGCGGATCTTCCGGTCCTGCAATCGACCAAGTTCGAATTTGTGATCAATCAGCAGACGGCAAAATCGCCTGGGCTCGACATTGCGCCGATGCTGCTCGCCCGCGCCGACGAGGTGATTGAGTGAGACGCCGCGAGTTCATCACGCTTGTCGGCAGTGCGGCCGCGGCATGGCTCGCGCAAACCGTGCGTGGGCATGATGCTGCATCAGGACGCCAGCCGTTGCCCGTTGTTCAACCGACCAAGTTCGTGCTCGGAGCATGATCCTGGATACTGCCGGATGTGCTTTATGGTTTGGGCAACGCAGGGGGACCACGTCCTTAACGGTTCAACATCTGATCTGAGACTGATACGTGAATTCGGGCGTCCGGGCCGAAACGGGCGACGAACGACTTCCGCGATGCTTGCGGGGTCGAGTTCACGCAATCGAGCGCGTGGCCTAATGTCTTCGAACAGGTAAGACCTCCTCGCGACCGCAGCCCTCCCACAACTCAGCCGAACGTTCCTTATTTTCCCTTATTCGACGGCACTGCCAAATAAGGCCCTTGCCCTCTTGACCTCGATGTTCCTTATTTTTCAGGCTATTAACTGGTGGGCGCACTAGGACTCGAACCTAGGACCCGCTGATTAAGAGTTAGCTGCTCTACCAACTGAGCTATGCGCCCGGATTGCCCGCAAACAGGGACGCCCGCCGGGGCGGGTCCTGTAGCAAGCGGACTAGGGTCTGTCCAGCGAAGGCCCGACGCGACGCCGTCGGATCGAGTGCAAGCGCGCGGGGGGCAAAGCTTACGGACCTCTCGACACCCCACACAACGGAAAGCCGCCGGGTGGGGACCCGGCGGCTCCCGTACGTCGGCGATCGTGTCGGGGGGCTGGGAGTGCGACCGCCGGCGCTAGGCCAATTAATCTAGGGACTACAGACGCTGTTCGCCAGGGTGCCTCATCTCGTCGTGATCTCCATCGATCGGACGCGGACCCCAGTGGTGGCGGGGGCCGAAGCGGTCACCTCCGCGAAAGTGTTCCATGCCCGAACCCGCCAGCCGGCTGAGCATCGAGAACCGCCGCTTCTGGCTATCATCCAGGCTCCGGTAAAGCGGCTCCGTGGCTTCGGCCAATTTCTTCAAGGCCGCACTGGTGTCCGACATCACCGTGGCGCGCTGCCGCAACCGCTCGACCGGGTCGCCGGTCGGCGACGCGCTCCGCCTTGCGGTGATCTGATCGACACGGAGCTTTCCGAGCTCGCGCGCCGCCAGCTCGAACGCCGGCCAGTTGCGCTCCTGCTCCGCCGTCAGCACCAGCCCGGCCTTGAGCGCGGCTAACCGCGCCTCGCCGAATGCGCGCAGATCCTCGATGCTGGGCTGCCACCGCCGTCCGCCGTCCGGACCCCCGCGGTGCTGGGCATGGACGACCGAAGTGCCGGCGATCGCCAAAACGGCTGCTCCCGCGACAATGGCCTTCCACATGGCTCCCTCCTCCAAGTGTGTCGATCGTGGAACCTAGTACAAATCGAACGGCCTCGTGTATCAAGTTAAAGTTCCGTTAGATAACAACTGCGCGATGCAAGATTACAGCTTCGTCATATTGACGTATATCAATCCATTTCAATGCCGATTTAGCTTATGATTAATTTGACAGCAGCGCCGCCAAGTCCCTATCGGGACCGGGAATTTCCGGACACGCCGGGTTCGGGGGCGGCAAGTGGTCCCACTCGACCACATTTCATTCCCGCGTCCCGCCCCGCTATGCTTGCCCGAATGCCATACCGCGCCGTCGAGCGCGGCGGTTCGGTCCCGAGATAAAGGCAATCTTCAGGAGAGACACCAGATGCCCAAGAGAGACAAGAGAGAGCTGGCTTACACCGCGTCGACCGCTTTCGTCACAGCCGTCCTCGCGGTCGTTGCGCTCGAACCGGCGCAGGCCCAGCAGCGCAAGTCACTGCGCTGGACCACGTCGCAGGTCGGGTCATACGGCTACACGATCGCCGCCTCGATGGCGAAGATCGCCGAGCAGGCGCTGGGCGGCGAGTACACCGTCACCGTGCAGCCGTACACCTCGCCGACCGTCGCCATGAAGGCGGTGATGAACGGCGAGGGCGAGATCGCCTACACCGCCGATATCGGGATGACCGAGTTTGTGGAGCGCAGCGGCGGCTTCAAGGACTTCAAACCGGCCAAGCCGGAGATCGTGCACACCTGGTACGCCTATCCGATGGAGTCGTTGATGGCGACCTCGGCCAAGACAGCCGACAAATACAAGTGCTGGAAGGATTTCAGCGGCAAGCCGGTGTTCTACACCCAGGCCGGGTTCATGAACTGGCTCAACTGGCAACGTGTCTACAAGGCGCTCGGCTACGAATTCAAGCATGTCCAGATCGACCTCAAGTCGAACGCCGACGCGCTCGAGGCCGGCACCATCGTCGGCTCCGCGACCTACACCACCGCCGGCCGCTCGCTCGCCGCCTATTGGAAGGAGACCGAGATCCGCATGGACATCAAGGTCGTCAACCCGTGTCCGGACGAGGTCGCGAAGATCAAGGCCGCCGGCCTCGCGGTCGTCGATGTCGATCCAAAGGCGGCTTTCACCAAGGACGTCGGCCCCTCGACACTGCAGGGCGTGCCGATTCTGTTCGGCTACAACGCCAGGACCGATATGCCGGAAGATGTTGTCTACAAATTGGTCAAGGCGTTCTACGACAGGAAGGACGATCTGGTGAAGATCGATCCCGGCTTTGCGCTCATGGCGAAGGACTTCGTCGGGATGCAGGCGCAGGGTATCAATGCCAACCCGCAAGTCCCGGTGCATCCCGGCCTCGCCAAATTCCTCAAGGAGCACAACGCCTGGAACGACAAGTGGAAGGTCGCGACCGGCGCAAGCTGATCGCCTGAATGCCGGGTAGGGGCGGACCGGCGTCGCGCGGCGCCGTCCTCCCGGTATCTCGACGCGGGTCGTTGAGGCCGAAGCGTCACCGGGGTGTAGAATAGGAGAGATGTTGGACGCAGACTGCCGGGGGACTGCGCTGCGATGGCGAGCGTCGAGCGTGCCCGGCAAACGACATGCATCGCCATTAACGGGGGGAAAGCCGTGACGCGGGCAGCGCTGAGGAAACATGCCACCCTCGGGAACCTCGCGTTCGCCTTCGCGCTGATCCAGCTCGTCTGGCTGGTCTGGTTCTTCTACACCGGCCTCGGCGGCGCGCAGGAGCTCGTGGTCCACGTATTGCCGATCGCGCTGATCCTGCAAATCCTTTTCATGTATCGGGACGATTATCCCTACAAATGGCTGCCGCCGATCGCCAACCACCTGCTGGTCGCGGCCTATGTCGGCATCTGCCTCTATTCCTTCGTCTATTTCTATTTCGAGTTCGAGCGAATCGCGATCTATTCGCAAGGCTCCTTCACCCGGCAGGATTTCATCGTCGGGCTGCTGATGTTCCTGCTGGTGATGGAGCTGTCCCGGCTCGCGCATCCGGTTCTGTTCTGGACCAACGTCGTCCTCGTCGTCTACTCGCTCTGGGGCTATCTGAGCCCGATCGACTTCTTCTGGCATCCCGGCACGACCTTCTACCGTGTCGTGACCTCGAGCACGGTCGAGCTGTCGACCGGCATCTACGGCCTCTACGGCCAGCTCGCGCTCACGCTGATCGCCGCATTCCTGCTGCTCGCCGGCGTGGCCAACGGCTTTGATGCGCAACGTGCGATGATCAACGTCGTGCGGCTGATCGCCGGTCGCTCGCGGCAATTGATCCCGCAGACCGCGGTGGTGGGATCGAGCGCGATCGGAATGATCAGCGGCAGCGGCTCGGCCAACGCCGCCGTGGTCGGCACCATCACCATTCCGCTGATGATGCGGTACGGCGTTCCCGGCACCTTTGCCGCCGCGGTCGAGACCTCGGCCTCGATGGGCGGGCTGATCATGCCGCCGATGATGGGAGTGGGCGCCTTCCTGATGTCGGAATTCCTCGGCGTGCCCTACTGGGACGTCGTGCTTGCGCGGATTTGCGCTCGCCTTCGTCTATTACGTTTCGATCGGGGTCGCAGTCTATCTGCTCTGCGTCCGCCTGCTGCCGCGCGATGCCATCGAGCGGCCGCAGGTCTCGCTGTACGACAAGCTCAAGACCGCCATTTTCTTTTCGTCCGTAATCTATCTTCTCTATCTGATGGGCTTCGTCGGCAAAGGGGAATTGCTCGCCGCGCTCCATACCGCCGGCTTCATGCTGGGGCTCCTGATCGTGCTGTTCCTCTACTTCAAGCACGTGCGCAGGGATCCCGTCGCCTCGAACGAGACGCTATACGGCAACCTGCGGCGGGCAATCGCGACCCATGCCGAGATGACGTCGTACCTGACGCTGCTGCTCGCGACGCTCGGCATCATGATCGGCCTGTTCACCGTCACCGGGTTCATCAATCGGATGGGCGCCATGCTGCTCGATCTCGGCGCCTGGAACATCGCGGCCATGATTTTCATGGCCTGGATCTTCGGCTGGCTTGCCGGCGCAGGTCTTCCACCGACCGCGACCTACATCATCGGCGCGGTCGTCATCGTGCGGCCGATGCAGGAGCTCGGCGTCAACCCGTGGGTGGCTCACTTCTTCGTCTTCCTGATGTCGGTCTGGGGCGAGCTGTCGCCGCCGACCTCGCTGACCGCCGCGGTATCGGCACGCATCGCCAACGCCTCATTTCTCAAGACCATGTACGAGGCACTGAAGATCTGTCTTCCGATCACCCTGATGACGTTCGCTATCTTCACTCGCTCGAACATGGTGATTCAACCGGGGTGGATGCAGATCGCCGACACCACCCTCGTCCTCGTCAGCACCTGCGGCATCACATTCGCGATGTTCGGGCGAGCTCATGCGAAAGCGAGCGTCGACGTTTTGCTGCGCTCGCTGCTGGCCCTTCTCTCGTTCGTGACGATGTTCCATCCCGACATCAGGGTGTCGGCCGCAGTCGCCGTCGCGGTGTTGCTGGGGCTGATCATCGGCATCCGGCGCCACCGCATAATTGCCCCGCTGAAGTCGGCGGATGCGACCGAGCGCACCGTCACCTCGGCCGGCGAGCTTTCTCCGCTGCTCGCCGAGGCGAAACGGGACATGGGATGACGCGCTATCAGCGGTAATAGCCCCCCCATCCCCCCCAGCCCTGGGACCAGCCCCATTGGCTCTGGTTCGCGTACGGGGCCGACGCCCGGTAGGCATATGGGTTCGATGCCCGGTAAACAACGGTCGGCGCCCGCTTGACAGCCTTGCGCGGTTCCTGTGCCGCCACCGACTTCTTCTTCTCCTTCTTCTCCAGCGACACCAACCGATATTGAGTATCGAGCACTTTGCCCCTGGCATCAACTCGCAGACACTCGCGACTTCCTTGGCGTTTCCCGTCTGTCGATTTATCGCTGACGGTCGTACACGAGAGCTGGCGCTTCGCCTCGGGCGATGGCGATGCCAGCGCGGTCTTGGGGGCAACTTGCGCCCACACCGCCTGCATGATCGGGTCGAAGATCGGAACCGCGGTATGACCGCCGGTCGCACCACCGCCGAGGGTGCGCCGCTTGCCGCCGGCATTGTCGTACCCGACCCAGACCGCCACTGTCACATCGTTGCTGAAGCCCACGAACCAGGCATCGTTCTCGTCGTCGGAGGTGCCGGTCTTGCCGGCCACGAACGGCGCCATCCCTGCGATCGATCGCGCCGTGCCGCGCGCCAGCACGCCCTGCAGCATGGACTTGAGCTGATAGAAGGCGGCGCGGTCGACCGAACCGACCGTCGCCGGCTTCGAACTCGTGGCGGTAGATCGTGCGGCCGTCGTGCTCGATGCTGTCGATGACGTGCGGCTCGAAACGCGCCCCCTCGTTCGCGATCGCCGCATAGAATGCGGCCAGGTCGATCGGCCGCACCGGCTGCGCGCCCAGCACGAGGGAAAAATAGCGCTGACATTCGCGATAGATCTTCGCTTCCTCCGCGAGCGCGCAAAGGCGCTCGACGCTGGCTTCTGCCTTCTTCTCGATACCTCCGTCGAGCAGGCGCACGGTCGCCAGATTGCGGGAATTCTCCAACGCCTTTCGCAGAGTCAGCGTACCGCCGCCGCCGCCGTCGTAGTTCTGCGGCGACCAGCGTCCGGCTCCCGTCGACAGCGTGATCGGCTCGTCCATGACCAGCGTGTTGGGCTGCAGGCCCTTGCCGAGCGCCGCCAGATAGCTCAACGGCTTGATCGCGGAGCCGGGCTGGCGCGCCGCCTGGGTGGCGCGGTTGAGCTGGCTCAGCGGATATGAGAACCCGCCCGACATTGCGAGGACCCGCCCGCTCTTGTTCTCCAAGACGACAACCGCCCCTTGCACGAGCGGACGCACCCGCAGCTCCGCGCGCGTCCCGGTTCCGCCCTTGTTCTTGATCACTTGAACGAAGACCACGTCGTGGAGCACGAGCTTGCGCTGTGCAGCTGCGATGTCGGTGGAGAGCGGGAGAATGCGTCCATCGGACAACCCCACACGCCAGATCTCGCCTTTTCTGCCGGCCGGCTTCTCGAGCACGACTGCCGGCGTCCAGTGCACGTCGTAGAGCGCCAACCACGCATTGGCGAGGGCCTGCTGCCAGGCTGGTCGCTTGTCGGCTTGTGGATGCCGCGCCTCGATGCGGCGAATGGTACTGGCGAGGTTCGCCTCCGCGGATTTGAACGACACGCGGCCGGCATTTCGTTCATAGCGCGACAGCCCCTCCTGCAATGTCTGCTCAACCGCCCGCTGCAGCTTCGGATCAATCGTCGAGCGCACCGTGTAGTAGTGGGATGTGAGTGCTTCGATTCCCGCGGCCTGCCTGGCCTCGCGCACGATCTGGTCGACGAAATGAAAGCCGAAATCGCGGCGCGGCTTCTCGTAGGCAACCAGCGGCGGCAGATCCGGCAATCGTCGGCCGACGCAGATCGGGACTGATCGCACCGTCCTCCTGCATGCGGCCGAGGACGTATGCGAGCCGCGCCTGAGCGCGCGCGGGATGTCGGTCGGGATTGTAGTGATTGGGCCCTTTCGTCAATCCCGCCGAGCAGGGCACCCTCCTCGGGCGTGAGCTCCTTCGCCGGCTTGCCGAAATAGCTGCGCGCCGCCATTTCGATGCCCCAAGCACCGCGACCGAGATAGACCAGGTTGAGGTAGAGCTCGAGGATCTGGTCCTTGCTCAGGGTACGCTCGAGCCGCGATGCCACGATCATCTCGCGGATCTTGCGCTCATAGGTCAGGTCCTCGCCCACTAGGAGGTTCTTCACCACCTGCTGCGTGATGGTGGATCCGCCCTGCGGACGACGCGAGCCGGCGAGGTTGCCGATGAAGGCCCGGCTCAGGCCACGCTCGTCGACCCCCCGGTGCTCGTAGAAGCGCTGGTCCTCCGCCGCGATGAACGCCCTGCGCACCTGCTCGGGGATGTCGGCAAGCGCAATCCAGGCGCGGCGCTCGTTCTCCTCGAATACCTCGGCGAAGCGCTCGCCCTTGCGGTCGAGCACCACGCTGGCGCCGGGCAGCTTGACGCCCAGAAGCCTGGTGTGATCGGGCAGATCGGTGACGGCCTTGTTGTAGAATTCGATCACGGCGCCGAGATCTACGGCAGAAACCGGCACCCTCTCGTTCTTGCAGAACTCCCGATACGCCTTCTGCAGGTCGACGAAATTGATACCGCGGAACGCATGGCTTTCGCGGACCGACTGAGGATCGTCGAGGGCGATCGTGATCAACTCGTCGAGATTGATGTCCTCGAGGTCGAAGGCCTTGAGCATGTGGGTGCAGCCGGCCTGCAGCAACTCGGCGACCCTGGGCTGGTCCCACGTACGGTCGAAGCGGGTTTGCACCGCATCCGGTGCAGTCGTCACCTGACTGAGCGCCAAGGCCGTGCCGAAGATCTTGACCAGGAGCGATTCCATCCGGTGCACCTTCGATGTTTCCTGCCTACTTGCAGCATGTCGCGGACGACTGCTCAATTGGACCGAGGTCCAACGCAACCCTGCCAAATGGTGACCGGACGCGGCCGGCGTCGATCGGTCATTTACGGCGGGATGTCATACCGCTGTCGCAGTCCGCGGTAAAAAGGTGCCGATGCATGCATCCAACGTCGGCAGGGGGCCATTCTTCGCATAACCGGGGCTTACCTTAGTATAGTAGCATCGCCGGCGTTGGCTCGCTTAGCTAGCCTTCTCAAGAACAAGAGATCGCAGGAGGCGGTAATGTTCCGGAACAGCGATCATGTTGGTAACTCGGACCGGGTGAGCGCCACCGATCGAGCCGTCCCTGAAGGCTTGGCGACCGATCGATCCAATTTCACGATCTTTCTCATCGACGACGACGCAGGCGTCCTCGCGGCGATGTCGAACCTGCTACGCTCCGCCGGATACAGGACCGAGACATTCTCGTCCCCGATCGAGTTTCTGGCCCTTCACGACGATTCAGCACCGGGTTGCGCAGTCCTCGACGTATTCATGCCGGACCTCGATGGCCTTCAATTGCAGGCGAAACTGGCCGCCAGAGGCGTGCAGAAACCGATCATTTTCATGACAGGCCGCGGGGACGTACCGATGAGCGTCCGAGCCATGAGGGCCGGCGCCGTCGACTTCCTCGCAAAGCCAGTTCAGGAGGCCGATCTGCTGGCTGCAATCGCCCGTGCCGAGCAGAAGGAGACCGAGACCCGTCAGATCCGCAGCGAGCGCGCATCGTTCGAAGCCAAGCTCGCAGCCCTCAAGCCGCGGGAACAGGAGGTGCTCGAACGCGTGGTCGTGGGTCTCCTGAACAAGCAAATCGCGTTCGACCTCGGACTCAGCGAGAAAACGATCAAGGTCCACCGCAGCCGGATGATGCATAAGATGGGTGTCCGGACCGTCGCCGAGCTCGTTCGCCTGACGGAGCACGCCGGGATCGGTCCACAGCGCGCCCTTCCAGCTCCAACACCCGCTCCGCCCATCTATTGACAACCTCACCCCTCTCCTATGGTACATTTTCGCGCATTCCGGCCAATTCATACAGACCTCGCGTATGCGTGCCGGCAATACGAGCACCTCGACCCCCCAGGCCCACCCGTCCGACTTGTGCTGGTTCTCGGCCGCGCCCGGTGCTATCGATCGAGTGGTCTTTCACACCGCTCGAAACTTGCGATGTGGGCACGATGCGGAACGAGCGGAGCGAGGAGCAATCGACCGTCTTCGTGATCGACGATGACGCGTCCGTGCGCGAGGCGCTCGGGTCCTTGATCCGCTCGGTCGGCTTGCGGGCAACGGCCTTTGCTTCGGCGTCCGAATTTCTCCGGAGCGAATTTCCAGATAGCCCCAGCTGCCTGGTGCTGGATGTCAGGTTGCCGGATCTGAGCGGATTGGATTTTCAGAACGAGTTGGCCAAAGCGAACATCGGCATTCCGATCGTTTTCATCACGGGTCACGGCGACATTCCGATGACCGTGAGGGCCATGAAGGCCGGAGCAGTGGAGTTCCTGACCAAGCCGTTTCGGGATCAGGACTTGCTGGACGCCGTTCGAATTGGGCTCGAGCAAGACCGCGCTCGCCGGACGAACGAAAAGGCGGTTTCCGACGTGAGAGCCAAATTCAAATCGCTAACTGCGCGTGAGCAGGAGGTTATGGTCTTCGTAACTGCAGGGCTCATGAATAAGCAGGTCGCCGACAAGATCGGCGTCACTGAAATCACGGTGAAGGTTCATCGCGGCAAGGTGATGCGAAAGATGGGAGCGAGGTCTTTGGCCGAACTGGTGAGGATGATGGATCTTTTGGGGGTTCACCGGGCGACATCGTAGTGGAATTATATCTAAGTATAGTTTCGTGGCCGATCCCAATGCCCAATTGTTCAGCAGCGTTGAACCGTGCCGGGACCTCGTCCAGAAGGCCTCGGAAGGACATATGCTTTGCGGAAGATACCCGTGATCTCGATCATCGACGATGATGCCTCGGTCCGTGAAGCAACGACGGGACTTTTGAGGTCGCTCGGATACCGCGCTGCCACGTTTGCGTCCGCCGAAGAATTTCTGCAGTCGGAGCGATTGTACGATACGTCCTGCCTGATTTCCGACATCAAGATGCCGGGCATGAGCGGGATCGAGCTGCAAAGTCATTTGCTGGCCGGCGGACATCGTATGCCGATTATTTTCATCACGGCTTTTCCCGAGGAGAGGGTGCGCAGGCGAGCACTGGCGTCTGGAGCTCTCGGTTTCTTGAGCAAGCCATTCCTCGAGGACCGCCTGATCGGGTGCCTCAACCGGGCGCTCGATACCGGCTGTTGATTGCCTGGCCGCGCGCCCCGAAAGAAATCAGAACTGAACATAGGTCCGGACTCGCCAGTCTTTGCGAGACCGAGCTCGGGTGGAGCCATTGCAGTGACAGCCGCGCTCGGCGTTGGACCTCAGGCCAATCGATTGCGACAGCCGATTGGCGTAACGCAAGCACGCAGGCAACGGCGAGGACCGACCCCGTTACCGCAAAGGTGAGCTTCCCGGTTGACAGTGAGGAGAAACTCCATGTCCACCAATATCGTCTCCCACATCATGCAGTTTCTGACCCCCGAAGTGATCGCCCGGATCGCGTCAGCTCTCGGTCTCGACCGGACCATCTCGCAAAAAGCGATCACTGCGGCGGTTCCCGCGCTGCTCGCCAACATGGCCAGCGCGGTCATCAAGCCCGGCGGCGAGCGCCAACTGGCCAATGCGCTGGCGCAACAGCCATCGGGCGCGCTCGACAGCCTGATCAACATCCTCGGCGGCTCGGGACAGAAGTCGCTTGCGGAACAGAAGTCGCTGGTGGAGAGAGGATCCGGCCTGCTGTCGGGTCTGCTCGGCAGCAGCACTCAGGACACGCTGACGCGCGCAATCGGCCAGTACGCCGGCATCGGCGAGGGCACGAGCAAGTCGTTGATCGGCATGCTCGGCCCGGTGGTTCTCGACGCGCTCGGCCAGCAGCAGCGCAAGGAAGGGCTCGACACCGGCGGCCTCGCGGATCTGCTCACCGGACAGCGCCGGGAAATCGCCGCCGCGCTGCCGTCGGGGTTGGCCTCGCAAATGAGCGCCGTGCTGGACAGCCTGCCCGGCAGCGCCGCGGCCACCACGACCAGAATTGGCGGCGCCCCGAGCGCAGCGATGACCAGCGCATATCAAGCGGCGTCCACGGCACGTCGTGTCCCAGCGCAGTGGCCCTATTGGGTCCTGGGCTTGGCGGTTCTGGCCGGTCTCGCCTGGCTCCTTTCGAACTGGGGCGGCCAGCGAGTGGCGGAGCAACCCCGTCCGACTGCGGCCCCGCCCGCCACGGTCGGCCTCGTCTCTCCGAACCTCACCGTTGCCGGAACGGATCTTGCCGACCAGGTCAATTCGTCGATAAGCGCACTGCGGACCACGCTCGCAGCCATCACCGACGAATCTTCGGCACGCGCGGCGATCCCCAAGCTCCGGGACGTGTCGGCGCAGCTCGAAAGGGTCAATGCCCTTTCGGCGCAGTTGCCGGCGGAGAGCCGAAGAACGCTCGCCACGATGATCGCGAACGCCATGCCGACCATCAGAACTGCGTTCGAGAGAATTCTGGCCGTGCCCGGGGCGGGAGATGTGGCGAGGCCCGCAATCAATGAGCTGAGGACGAGACTCGACTCAATCGCCCGGGCCTGACGCCAAACCGGTTTACGGACGGTCAAAAGCGGAGGGCGTCGTGGCAGAACAGCGCGGCATCACCGACGACGAAACCGTCATCCCCCTGCTCGCAGAGCAGCTCGATGTGATGCGCCGCAAAGTGGTTACCGGCCGGGTTCAAGTGGCAACGGTAACTCGCGAAGACCAGCACCTCATAGACGAGCTTCTGTCGAGCGAGAAAGTCGAGATCGAGCGCGTGCCCATCGGCAAGGTGATCGATTCCGCACCATCCATACGGGAGGACGAAGACATGATCGTGATCCCGATCGTCGAGGAGATCGTGACGGTGGAGCGGCGGCTTGTTCTCAAGGAAGAGGTGCGCATTCGAAAGACCCGCAGCTCACGGCGGCATCAGGCGCATGTGACTCTGCGGCGGCAGGAAGCGGTCGTTACCCGACTCCCGCCGCAAACACCGACCGCCGACGACTGATCGGCGGCGGCACGCGCCGGCCGGACTCCCCACCGGCCGGCCTTTCGTGGAAGATCGGCCGTCCTCCCGGCGGCTCGATCAGGACTTCGGAGGAGTATGACAATGGCTGCAAGCAACGAAATCGTGGTACTTTTCGACACCGTCACGCAGGCGCGCAACGCCGAGCGCGCGTTGGAGGCTGCGGGCTTTCCCGACCCCGATGTCAATACCCTGGATCGCAAGGCTCTGATCGACCTCGCCGGTCGAGCCGAACTGGGCACCGGCTTCTGGCGGCGCCTGTTCGGCCGCGAGCTCAGACAGCATGAGGGCGAGGTATTCGAGCAATCACTGGCGAAGGGTGGCGGCGTGCTCACCGTGCGCGTCCACAATGAAAAGGAAGCCCAGCGCGCGCAGGGCCTTCTCGAGAGCCTTCACATCGTGGACGTGGATCGGCGAGCCCAGAGACTGATCGAGGAGCGCCTCAAGGAGAAGAAGTCAGCTGGCGTTGACGACGACGTCATCCGCCTTGTCGAGGAAGCGCTCAGCGTCGGCAAGCGTCGCATCGAGACGGGCCTCACCCGCGTTCGCCGGTACGTGGTCGAGCGGCCGGTCGAGGCGGAGATCAACCTGAAATCCGAGCAGGCCGAGGTTATTCGCCGGGTCATCGAGAACCCGACGCTTCTGACCGATGTCGACTGGTCGGACAGGACGATCGAGGTCGTCGAATCCGACGAAGAGGCGGTGATCTCGAAGACGGCTCGGGTCGCCGAGGAGGTGAGGGTCCGCAAGGGCGAGACCGCCCGCACGGAGACCGTTCGCGATACGGTGCGCAAACAACAGGTCGATGTTGAGCGCGTACCATCAGAGCGAGAGCGACGCCCGACCAAATAACGTCACCAAGCACGCGGTTGGGGTCCCGCAGGGGGACCCCAATCCCGTTTTTTCGGGTTTGCGTGACGCGCAGCCCCCGGATTTGAGGTAAGCTCCGGTCCGGCGTTGGACCTCGGTCCAATCGATTGCAACGAGCGATGGGCGTAAAGGCTGGACCCATACGCAAGGGAGAGCTTCCCGGCTCACCCGAGGAGAAACCCCATGTCCCCCAATCTCGTCTCGCTCATCATGCAGTTTCTGACCCCCGATGCGATCGCGAAAATCGCGTCGGCACTCGGTCTCGACCGAAGCATCTTGCAAAAGGCCGTCATCGCCGCGATCCCCACCATACTCGGATACCTCACCAGTGCAGCCACGAAGCCCGGAGGCGAACGGCAATTGGCCAATGCACTGGCACAGCAGCCAGCGGGTGCATTCGATACCCTGATGAACGTCCTCGGGGGGGCGGGACAGAAGTCGCTTGCCGACCAGAAGTCGCTTGTGGAGAAAGGATCCAGCCTGCTGTCGGGGCTGCTCGGCGGCAGCACGCAGGACTCGCTGACGCGCGCGATCGGCCAGTACGCCGGCATCGGCGAGGGCACCAGCAAATCCTTGATCGGCATGCTCGGCCCGCTGGTTCTCGACACGCTGGGCCAGCAGCAGCGCAAGGAAGGGCTTGATACGAGCGGCCTTGTGAATCTGCTCGGCTCACAACGCCAGCAGTTTGCCGCTGCGCTTCCGTCGGGCTTCGGCCCCTCCGACCTGCTCGACTCGCTCGGCGGCGCAGCACGGACAGCAGCTGCGGCGGGGACCAGGACGGCCCACTCTGCAACGTCCACCGTTACCGATGCCGGCAGGCGTGCCGCAGGTGCAACCGCGTCCGCCTCTCGCAACTGGCTATACTGGATCATTCCGGCTCTTGCCCTGGCCGGACTGCTTTTCTACCTGTTCAGGCCGACGGAGCCAGTGGTCCAGCAAAGCGCGACCCCTGTGCAAAATCTGACGGTCGCCGGACTCGACGTCGGCAGGCAGGCAACCGACAGCATCGCGAATTTGCGCACCACGCTCGGAGGCATCACCGATGTCTCTTCGGCGCAGGCGGCACTCCCGCGACTGCAAGAGATTACGGCCCAGTTCGACAGGGTAACCGGCGTGAGAGGGCAATTGTCTGCCGATCAGCGCAAGGCTCTCACCGGAATGGTAAATCCGGCCATGGCGGCGCTCAACCAGCTATTCGATAAGGTGCTGGCCATTCCCGGCGTTTCCCAAGTGTTGAAGCCGGCCATCGACACCCTGAGAGCGAGGCTCGCGACCCTGGTCGCTTGATGCGCAGCCAAAGCTGCAGTGAAGGAGTACGCCATGGCGGATAAGTCGAATTTCACAGCCGACGAATGCGCGCTCAGGCTTGCAGCGTGATGAACACGAGGAGACAAATGAACATGAGTTCCAACCCATCATCCGGACCGACGTCCCGCGCTTCTTCCGCTCTTGGTCCAGAGCCTGCCGGCCACGATAGCTTGAACGATGATCTGAACAAGCTTCGCAGGGACGTATCGAGCCTGAAGGATAATTTCGGACGTCTCGCATCCCAGGCCGGCGGCGAGGCAATGAAAACCGTTCGCAACGTGAGTCAGGCAGTGGCCGCTCAAGTCGGCGACGCGGCCGGCGGGGTGGCCGAAGCCGGATCGGACCTGGCCTCTTCGGCCAAGGAGCACGCCAAGACCTTCGCCTCGGAGCTCGAGGGAATGGCACGGCGCAATCCGCTGGGCACCATTGCCGGGGCGCTGCTGGTTGGCGTCGTCATCGGGATGATGACGAGGGGACGCGGCTGATGTGGGCTACGCTGCTCGCCGCGGTCCGCGCCGACATCGACCGGCAGATCGGCTGGGCAAGACAGGAAGTCGCGCGCCAGACCCGCCACGGCGCGCTGATCGGGGGTCTCGCCGGCGCCGCCATGCTCGCCGCGCTGGGCGCGATCGTAGTGGCGCTTGCCGCCGTTCACACCTGGCTGGCGGCGCGATACGGCCCGTTCGCAGCATACGGAATAGTCGGGGGCGGTCTGCTGTTGGCAGCATTGATCTTCTTGATGCTCGCCTTGCACTGGCGACGCCCGCAACTTGCGTCACGTCCGGCGCTGCAGATCGCGCGGCCGGCAGCTCTGCTCGGGATCCCGAAACAACGCAGCTACGCCCAAGCCACCACCGCTGATGGGGAGCGGGCGTTCAGTTCGACGGCCCACAACATGCGTCACGGCTCCCGGTCGAGATTGTTCGGCATGCTTGCGCTTGCCGCGGTGGCTGGGCCTGATCGCTGGCCGCAAGCTCTATCGACGCGTCTGATCGAATTGCACGCAGGAGGAAGCGATGAGCATATTCGGCAACATCATGAATGCGATTTTCGGCTCCAAGCAAGCTGCAGGCGTTACCGGTGCAAAGACTTCCACCGGTTCGACCGTGCAACCGATCTCGAAAGCCGATCTGAAGGCCATTCTCGAGAAGATGGACGAAGAAGAAGACGAAAAACTGGATTGGAATAAATCGATCGTCGACTTGATGAAGCTATTGAAACTGGATAGCAGTCTTGCCGCCCGAAGACAGCTGGCGCGGGAGCTCGGTTACACGGACCGTCTCAATGGCTCTGCGAAGATGAACATCTGGTTGCACAAGCAGGTCATGACTAAACTGGCCGAGGGCGGCGGCAAGATGCCGGAACGCGTCAAGAAGGCATGAGCGCGATACGATCAGTTCACTCTAGGGTGAAGCGCTGTGGATGCACTCCGGAGGCTTTTGAATACGCCCGCGAGTGCGCAGGGCCGCGCTACTGATCGGGATAGTTGCTCTCCTGGGCGTCGTGATCGCTGGCATCGACCTGCAACCCAATCTCGCACGAGTCAAGAGTCGCCATCCTGTCGGGTTCGGAGGGCGGCAACTACCATGCCGTCGTTGACGCGGCTGGCGGCCGAGGCCAGGACCGCCAAGGGCGAAATCAAGAACCTGTCGACGCAGGGTTCGATCGAGAACCTCGAGCGGCTGTCTGCGGCGCGCCGCACGTGCGACGTTCAATTCGCACTGGTGCAGGATGGGCTCGACTGGCCGCCTGGTCTCGAACTGGTGGCCCGATTGCCCCGGTCCGAGAGCGTGTTCCTTCTGGGCCGGGACGCCGATCGGCTTCGCACGCTCTCCGATCTTCGAGGGTTTCGCATCGGCATCGGGCCCGAAGGCAGCGGCACTGCCCGGCTCGCCCAGGATCTCTTGAAGAGTCGGGACCTGGAAGGTCTTGGCCTGCGGGTCACGCATCACACTCTGGACCAGCAGCTGTCACTTCTCGAAAGCGGCGAGCTGGACCTCGGCATGCTCGTGATGGACGAGGATGCGCCCATGGTGGAGAACGCGGTGCGTAACCGTGGGCTCGCCATTCTCAACTTCCCACAGGCCGAGGCGATCGCACGGCGACTTCCCCGCGTGCGTACCGGACAGATCGCGGCCGGTCAGTACGACGCGGTCCGGATGCTCCCGCCCACGGACAAGACCGTGCTGCAGGTCGATGCTCTCGTGGTCGGAAACGGTTGCGCGAGCCGGTCGACGACCACCGGCCTGCTCACCCTCCTGGCACGGGTGTTCCCCGATCTCCTTCGGCGCAACAAGGACACTCCCAACAACTCGGGTCTTCCGATCGCCGCAGCCTCTCGAAACTTCATAGAGGACGGCGGGCCGGACCTCGCCACCCAGCACGTTCCATGGGCGACAGACATCATGCCGCTCAGCAACTGGATCTATGCCATCACGGCGGTGAGCATTCTCTTCAACGTCATAGGCTTATGGAGCAAGTTCCGCCTTTGGCGGCTCGATGCCCATCGGGTGAAGGCCGAAGCACGGCTCGCAACCCTATTCCGTCCGGGCATCACCCCGGCTGAGATCACCCGTCTCGTGCCGACGGAAGAGCACCGCATGCCCGGTTACCGGGCGGAGCTGACCGGCCTCATTGCAACGCTCGAGACGCTGAGCAAGCGCTGCCGGGAGCAATCTTTGTCGTGGGTGGCGGACATGGGCCAGGAGATGCCCTACCGGTATCAGGAGCATCTCATGTGGGAGCTGCTCGATGCCGTCCGCAGCTTTGCCGCCCGGGTCGACGAATCCGGCGATAAAGCCGCCGCGAGCTCATGGTTGGGAAGCCGGCAGCCGGAAATGAACGACGCCCGAGCGTCTTCCCCAACGCTGACTCCCCAACACTGACTCCCCAAGCCTGACTACCCTACGTCGGTCGAGTGGATGCGGCGCTCCGACACCAGTGCGCCGGAACGGTCCTTCTGGCGCCGGACCATGAGCTTGTTGAGCGCGCCGAGATAGGCCTTGGCGGAGGCGACCAGCGTGTCGGGGTCGGCGCCCTTGGCGGTGACCGACCGGCCGCTGTCGGCGAGCCGCACCGACACCTCGGCCTGCGCGTCGGTGCCCTCGGTCACTGCGTGGACCTGGTAGAGCTCGAGCACGGCCTCGTGCGGGATCACTGCCTTGATGGCGTTGAAGGTCGCATCCACCGGCCCATTGCCGGTCGACTGCACGGTGTGGTGCCGGCCGTCGACGTCGAGCGTCGCGGTCGCCGATTGCGGGCCCATGGTGCCTGCGATCACCGTGAGGCTGACCAGCTTCACCCGGTCCTGGGCGTGGGCGATCTCCTCGTCGACCAGCGCCTCGATGTCCTCGTCGTAGACGTGCTTCTTCTTGTCGGCGAGCGCCTTGAAGCGGATGAAGGCGTCCTCGATCTGGTTGCCGGCGAGATGGTAGCCCATCTGCTCCAGCTTGTGCACGAAGGCGTGGCGGCCGGAATGCTTGCCCATCACGAGCGAGGTCTGCTTCACGCCCACGCTCTCCGGGGTCATGATCTCGTAGGTCTGGGTATGCTTGAGCATGCCGTCTTGATGAATTCCGAACTCGTGAGCGAAGGCGTTGCGGCCGACGATCGCCTTGTTGTACTGCACCGGGAACGAGGTCGCCGCCGCGACCAGCTTCGAAGCGCGGGTGAGCATGGTGGTGTCGACATTGGTCCAGTACGGCAGCACATCGTTGCGCACCTTCATCGCCATCACGACCTCCTCGAGCGAGGCGTTGCCCGCACGCTCGCCGATGCCGTTGATGGTGCATTCGATCTGCCGGATGCCGGCGCGCACGCCGGCGAGCGAGTTCGCCACCGCCATGCCGAGGTCGTCGTGGCAGTGCGCGGAGAAGCGCGCCTTGCCGGCGTTCGGAACGCGCTCGAGGATCATCCTGATCAGCGCGAAGTATTCCTCCGGCACGGCATAGCCGACGGTGTCGGGGATGTTGATGGTGGTGGCGCCGGCATCGATCGCAGCTTCGACGCAACGGCAGAGGAAGTCGTGCTCGGTACGGGTGCCGTCCTCGCTCGACCATTCCACGTCGTCGGTATAGTTGCGCGCGCGGGCGACCTGCGCGATCACCATCTCGTAGACCTCGTGCGGCTCCTTCTGCAGCTTGTATTTCATGTGCACCGGCGAGGTGGACAGGAAGGTATGGATGCGGTGGCGCCTGGCCGGCTTGATCGCATCGGCGCAGAGGTCGATGTCCTTGAACGAAGCGCGCGCAAGCCCGCAGATCACGGCGTTCTTCGCACGCTTGGCGATCTCGTGCACGGCTGCGAAGTCGCCTTCCGACGCGATCGGGAAGCCGGCCTCGATGATGTCGACGCCCATCTGATCGAGCAGTTCGGCGACCTGGAGCTTCTCCTCATGGGTCATGGTGGCGCCCGGGCACTGCTCGCCGTCGCGCAACGTAGTATCGAAAATGACGACCCTGTCCTGCTCGGACTTGGTTGGCATAGTCATGATCTGGTCCTTCTGGTAGCTCGCACCCCCTGCTCGGGGGCGCTCTCGGGATCGGGCTTTGCCTACCCCTGAGTGCCCGGGCGCGAACGCCCATACGGCCCTCAGGGGAGGGTAAGGAGCAGGAGCCCGCCGAGAATGAGGGCGCTGCCGGGCCGAGCTCGCGCCCCCCGGGTGACCGCGCTGTGATCGCGCCGCGTCGGCATCGCTTTTGCCCTCGTCATGGCCACCGAAAGATCGCGTCAGCTCCCGTGTGGCCGCAGCGGTTCTAGCGGAAGAGCGATCGCGTTCGCAAGGCCATTCCCCGCGGCGCAATAGGACAAGAGCATTGACCCATTGCTGCGCCAATCGCGACTGCGTGGCGTTGACGCTCCTGGCGACTTCGCTGCGACGGCGTCACGCCCGAGTCGTGTTCCAGACATGCTCGAGGTACGCGGTGACGAACTGCGGCATCATTGGATCGAGGTCGGAGGGGCCGCGCACGATCCGGACATCGGTCAGCTCGGGCTGCGTTTCGCTGCCGAGATGCCCGAGGATGCGATCGCGCATCGCGGCCGCATCCGCGCGGGCGTCGAGCGTCTTGATCAGCGCAATGCGCGGGCCCGCAAAGACGGCGACCCAACCCGCCTCCGCCTCGAGCTCGCTCGGCGCAAGCCCCGTCTCCTCGGCGATCTCGCGCATGACGTTGCTCGCGAGATCGACGCGGCGCATCCCGTCGATATCGCTCGGATCCGGCAAGCCCGCAGGAAAATAGATCCTCCCGGGGTTTGCGGTATGGGAGCTCATGACGCCGAGCAGAAAAGCGCCGTCGCTGCCGCGCAGCGCTCCCATGGCAAAGCAATTCTTCATCCGGACATCGGGATAATCCCAATGCCGCCAGGCCAGCAGGGTCGCGAAATCGGTTTCCAGATATGCGCCGTGGAAGACCGGCCCCCTGAGGGTGTGCTCGTGCAACATCAGCACGCGCCCATTCCAAAGAGCGGGGTTGGCACGCTGCATGTCGGCAAAATGCGCCTCGATCTCGGCGCGCCGCTCGATCGCAAACGGCCACGGCCGCGGAACGAAGGCGAGCTCGAGCCGCTCCACTCGAGCGAGTGCGATCTCGGTCATGAGCTCATGCCTCGATCGTACCCTCGGTTACCAGGACCGCGCCGCCTCCGATCGATGCCGAGACGAGCTTCGCCGACTCGATCGTCATGGCGAGCCGGATCACGCTCGGCCGGCCCATCTCGTAGCCCTGCTCGATCGCAATCGCATGCGGGCCATCGCCGAGCCCGCTGGAGGCCGCATGCAGGCCGGCGAAGGCGGCGGCGGCCGAACCGGTGGCGGGATCCTCGGGCACGCCGAGCGCGGGCGCGAACATCCTGGCGTGGAAATCGTGTCCGGGATCGACGCTCTCGCCACAGAACACGTAGGCCGGGCCGTCGCCGAATGCGGCCTCGAACCTGGCGAGATCAGGGCGGCAGCGTGCGACCGTGATCAGTCCTGCGGCCGGAACCAAGGTACACGCGATGCCGGCCGACCAGCGCGAAGGGCGAAGCAGCCCGCAGCCGATGTCGGCCGGCTCGAGCTGGAGCGCGGCGGCAATCGTAGCATCGTCCGCCGCTGCGCCCACTGGCGTCGGCAGTTGCGGGATGACGAAGCGAGCGCTACCGGCTCCGCCGGCGCCCGACTCGAACGTGCACCGCACCGGACCGATGCTTTCCTCGAGCACGAAGTCGCTGCCGGCAGCGTGTCCCGCGCGCAATCCCAGCAACACCGCGGTGCCGACAGTCGGATGGCCGGCGAAGGGCATCTCCCGCATCGGCGTAAAGATGCGGATCCGGGCCCGGTGATGCCGATCGATCGGAGCGAGAACGAATACCGTCTCGGGATGGCCGAACTCGCGGGCAATAGCCTGCATCGCCGCCGGGTCGAGCCCCTCGGCCTCGAGCACGACCGCGAGCGGATTGCCGGCAAAGCGGCGCTCGGTGAACACGTCGAGCGTGGCGAATTGCCGTCGCATCGGGCCTCCCGGGTCTTCTCCATGACGAGTCACCGGGTCGGCCGCACGAGCTCCCGAGCTTGCATGTCTACGGAAAGCCCGTACGGACCGGTCATCCCGAGAGTGCCGCCGGGCCGCCCGCGGCTGCCGCCCCGCCTCGCAGCCGAGCCTACAGCCCCTTGATCAAGCCTGCCTCGATCAACAGCCGGTTGAAGCGTCGGGTCTCCGCCCCGCCGGCGCAGGCGTAGAACAGCCCCTTGCAGCGGTGCAATATCCTCTTCTGCTCGGCAAAGGAAGCGTCCAGAGGCAGGCCGGCAGCCTCCTGCACGACCAACGGGAGATACGGACCCTCGATGGTGTCGAGTGCGGAAGCCACGTCGACTGGTTCGAAGTTGATCGCGTCGATCGCGTAGTACGTGGTGTAGTAGCGCGGATCGTAGGTCATCAGGCGGCGGTTGACCCCCGCCTCGTCGAGCGACGGATCGAGCATGACGGAGGCAAAATCCGGCTGATGGTCGCCATAGCGCACCAGCAGAAACGACTCGCCGGGAAAGTCACGCCCGAGGCGCTCGAGCAGGCCGGCATAGTCGCGAAAGCTCATGGTCTGTCGCCGCAGGTACTCGTCGACAGCCGGCGTGTTTCCCGGATCCTTCCATTCCGGCATCAGATCGGGTCGCCAGCGGTAATTCCACGGCCAGTGGTTCTGCGCCAGATAGACGAAGAGAAACATCGGCCCCTTGGTGCGCTCGCGTTGGATCATGCGCAGCGCGTTGTCGTAATAGAACGCATCGGGCTCGATGCGATTGGTGCCGAGCGCATCCTGGTCGACGAATTTCTGCACCCCGGCGGTCGTCTGAAAGCTCCGCGCGCTCATGAATGCACCGAGCGCTGGATAGATCGAGAACGTGCGATAGCCGCACCGCCGCAGGGCCGCGGGCAGGCCGCGCTCCACCCGCCCGGCCGCGATCTGCGTGACGTAATAGGCGAAGCGGCCGAACGAGCGCGCGGAAAGACCGGCCAGCACATTGTATTCGGTGTACCAGCTCGGACCGCCGGCACCCTCGATGATGAAATGGCGCTCCTTGCCGTCGAAGGAGCGGAAGTGGCGGCCGTAGCCGGCGGGGACCACGACACCGGGCGCCACGCTCAGGTCGAAGCTCGAATTCGTCGTGCACGAGGATGATGTGCGGAGGCTTGCGCGTCGGCGCGCAGGTGGTGTCCGGCAGCGTCTTGAGCCGATCGGTAACGGTCTCGTCGGACTCCATGTAACCGTCGGTCATCAGCCCGGCGATCGCGGCAACGCCCGAGCGCGAGAACTTTGATACGTAGCTGTCGCCGAACCAGGCCTCCCATTCGTTCTGTGGGAACGCGAGCGCCATGCCGGTCAGGCCGGCGAGACAGCCCGCGAAGCCGATCGCCGCGGTACGCCGCCGGACCCGGTAGCCGTCGATCCGCGACAGCAGGGCCAGGATGGTCAGCGTGAGCACGGCAGCGCCGATGATCTTGGAGGACAGGTCCGGTCGCACGGAGAGGAGGAAGCCGATCGTCTCGGCGTTGATGATCCACACATCCAGGAAAGTGGCCGTCATCCAGATGATCTCGTACTTGAGCCGTGACAGCAGGATCAAGGCGACGATCGTCACGAGCGACAGCGCGGCCGCGACCGCCGGACGGCGCAGCAGCGCCAGCCAGAAGAAATTGACGAGCCCCCAGGTCAGCAGGAAGACGCAGCTCGCGATCACCCCGCCTTCGCTCCACACCATGAGCGCGAGCGCGCACAGGTGCAAAGCTGCAACCGGGCCAATCCGCGCCAGGACGCGCCCGCAGCCCGCGAACGTTGCGGCCGAGCGGCTCGACAGAGATGCGAGTGAGGGCGACATGGCGAGACGGCCGTGCCCGGCAATGAAAACGCCTTTATCCGGCGCACGGAACCCTGTCATAGAAGTGTATTGATCTTGTCATTTCAAGGTCAAACTCGATGCAGCAGTGCAATTTCGTCCGCTGGCCGCTGTCGGATTAATGCCCGTTCATCCACCACCGTGGCTATGAGCCATGGATCAAGCCGGCGTCGATCAACAGCCGGTTGAACCGGCGCGCCTCGGCGCCGCCGGCGCAGCCGTAGAACAGCCCGCGGCAGCGGTTCAGGATCTTCTTCTGCTCTCTGAATGTCGGATCGAGCGGCAGTCCCGCCGCCTCCAGGACGACCAGGGGCAGATAGGGGGCATCCAGCGGGTCGAGCGCCGACGACAGATCGACCGGCTGGAAGTTCACTCCTTCGGCCGCATAGTAGGTCGTGAAATAGCGGGCATCGCGCGCAAGAATGCGCTGCGCCACTTCGGCCTGATCGAGTGCCGGATCCACGAGCCGCTTGGCGAACAGCGGCTGGTGATCGCCGAAGCGCACGATCAGGAACTGGTCGTCCGGAAACTCCGTGGCGAGACGCTCCTTGAACCGGGCGTAGTCGCGCCTGCTCATCTCCTGGCGCCGCAGATACTCGTCGACCTCGAAGGTGTTTCCCGGATTGATCCAATCGGGCAGCAGATCCGGGCGGTAGCGGAAGTCCCACGGGAAGTGGTTGGTCGCGAGATAGACGAAGATGAAGACCGGACCGTTGCTGCGCTCCTCTGCGACGACCCTCACGGCATGGTCGTAAAAGAAACTGTCGGTATCGGCGGGACCGGTGCGCAGCTGCCGGGCGTCGAGGAAATGCTCGATCCCGGTGCTGGTTTGAAACTTGCGGGCACCGACGAAGGCGCCGAACCAGGAATAGAGGCTGAAGGTCTTGTAGCCGCAGTCTCGCAGCACGAGCGGCAAGCCGCGCTTCACCCGGCCGGCGGCGAGGCGCGTAACCGATTCCGCGAAACGCCCGTAGGAGCGCACCGACAGCCCGGTGAGCACGTTGTACTCGGTGTACCAGCTCGGACCACCGGCGCCTTCTACCACCAGCGCCCGTGCCCTGCCGTCCGCAGAGTGGAACCTGGCGCGGTAATCCGGCGGCACCTCGACGTTCGGCATCATGGTGGCGTCGAAGCTCGAATTCGTCGAATACCATGACGATATGCGGGCGCTTGCGGACTCCTTCGCACGTCGCACCCTCGGCGAGGTTCAATCGATCGGAAGCGCCGGGATCGGCTTCCAGCACGCCCCGCGTCGCCAGGTCGACCGCCGCCACCACCCCCGAGCGCGCGAACTTGGAGACGAATTGATGTTGCCGGAACTCGTCCTCCCGATCGGTCGGGACCGCGAACGCCACCGCAGCGAGAGCAACGAAACAGATGACCATTCCGACCGCCGCAGTGCTGCGCCGCAATCGGAACGGCTCGAATTGCCACAAGAGCAGCGTCATGAGGGTCGCAAGCAGCGCTGCCGTTCCGACCTTCCAGGCGAGACCCGGAACGGTGACCAGCACAAACGAAATAGTCGCGAGATCAACGAGCATCACGTCGACGAATGTCGCCGTCATCATGAGGACGTTGTGCTTGAACCGCGACAGCTCGGTCAGGATGACAATCAGCGCGAGCGACAGCGCTGCCGCCGTCAGCGGACGACGCAACAGCACCAGCCAGAGGCAGTTGAGCAAGCCCCAGGCGAGAACGAAGGCTGCCTGCGCCGCCGGCTCGACCTCGGACGAGATCAGCAGGCCGAAAGCCGCAAGATGGATCGCGGCCAGGAGCGCCATCTGGCCGGCGTACCGGCAATCGACGGTCGCCAGTCGGTTTTTCAGGAGCAGGACGGCGGGCGGCATGGTCGGTCCGAGGCCACGTCCCGGTCTCGGTCACCGGCGCGGAGCGTCGTCATCATTCTGTAATCGAACCGTCATGGCAAGGGCGCGGCAGCGTCGGGAACTCGCCGACCGGGAGAACACCTTGCCGCCGGTCACTTTCCCGCAGCGGCCCGCTTGACGAAGCGGTCGTCGAAGGTCTTCGTCAGATCGACCTTGGCATCCTTGAGCTCCTAGTCGAACGCGACCAGCATGTCGGCGGCCGACGCCATGCCGGCGGCGGGAATGAGACCGGTGAGCGAATAGACCGGCTTGTTGGCCTTCACCGCGGCGAGGTAGAGCGCCTTGTCGCCGAGGAAGTACTCCTCCGGAACCGTCGCCGCGATCTGCTCGGGTGTCGCCTGCTCCAGCCATTTGAGCGTCTTGTGGAATGCGTTGACCAGCGCCTGCACGGTGTTGGGGTTCTTCTCGATGAAGTCCTGCTTGAGGTAGAGCACTGCGGCGGGATTGGAGCCCCCGAACAGGGCGCGGGTGCCCTCCTCGCTGCGGCTGTCGGCGATGATCTTGATGTCGCCGTCCTGCTCCAGCTTGGTCATGATCGGATCGACATTGGAAACGGCGTCGATCTCGCCCCTCTTGGCGGCGGCGATCGCCGAGGGACCGGTGCCGACGCCGATATAGGAGGCGTCGGCCGGCTTGAGCCCGGCCTTCGACATCATGTACATGACGAAGAAATTCGTGGACGAGCCGGGCGCGCTCACGCCGATCTTCATCCCCTTGAGATCGGCTGCCGACTTGTAGCTGGCGGCCTTGTCCTTGCGCAGCCCGACCGCAATGCCGGGAAAACGGCCGAGCTCGATCACCGCCCTGATGTCCTGGCCCTTCGCTTGCATGCGGATGGTGTGCTCGTAGGCGCCGGTGACCAGGTCGACCGAGCCGCCGACCAGCGACTGCAGCGACTGCGCTCCGCCGCGAAAATCATTGATGGTGACGTCGAGGCCCTGCTCCTTGAAGTAGCCGAGCCGCTCGCAGATCGTCAGCGGAAGATAATAGAGGGCGGTCTTGCCGCCGACCGCCAGCGTCACCTGTTTCTTCTCCGGCGTCTGCGCGGGGGCAATCCCGGCGAGCAGAAGCACGAAGGCGAGTGTGGTGAGCGCGAGCTCGACTGGCTTCATGTCGTCCCAGAAGAACGGCGGCAACAGCTTCACGCCGCCGATCGGCACCGTCGTCAGCACGTGCCAGAGCAGCACTGCAGCGACCGCGACCAGGAGCTGGAGAGCGAGAAGCGTGAGCCGGGACATGGTCGACCTCATCCGCCGCCGGTCTACGCATAGCCTCTGAGCACCTCGGCCTTCAGGGTCGCCCAGATCCGGCGATGAAGCTCGTGAAAGGCGGGCTCGATCCTGATCTCGGCGGTGTCGCGCGGGCGCGAAAGCTCGACCTTCCAATCGCCGATGATCCGTGCAGAGGGCCCCGCCGACATGATGACCACACGGTCGGAGAGCGCGATCGCCTCCTCGAGGTCATGGGTGACGAACAGGACCGCCTTGCGATCGGCGCTCCACAAATCGAGCAGCAGGTTGCCCATGATCTGGCGGGTCTGCGCGTCGAGCGGCCCGAACGGCTCGTCCATCAACAGGATCTTCGGATCGCGGATGAGCACCTGCACCAGGCCGACGCGTTTTCTCTGCCCGCCGGAGAGCATGTGCGGATAGCGCGCGCCGAATTCGGCCAGGCCCACGCGGGTGAGCCAGGCCTGTGCGCGCTCGCGCGCCTCGCTCCGTCCGGTTCCGGCCGTCTCGAGCCCGATGGCGACGTTCTCGAGCGCGGTCTTCCACGGAAACAGCGCTTCTGCCTGGAACAGGTATCCGGCCTGGCGATTGAGCCCGGACAGCGGCTCGCCGAAGATGTCGACCCGCCCCGAGGACGGGGCGACCAGGCCGGCGGCGACATTGAGCAGGGTCGATTTTCCGCATCCGGTCGGGCCCACGATGGCGACGAACTCGCCGTCGGCAACCGCGAGCGAGGTGCGATCGACCGCCGGATAGCTGCCGCCGTCGGCGAGGCGGAAGGTGACGGCGAGGTCCGCAAGCGCGACGGCGGGAGGTCGCCGGCGGGCGTGCAGGCCTGCATCCACCGATGCCTCCACCATCCGTTCCCCGGTAGCGGCATGTAGCCCGCATGGAGCGGCGCACGGCGCCGCGGAAAACAGAGACGGCTCGCCATTCGCACGGCCGCCCCCGGGTGCAGAAGGATATGCGTCTAACCTCTCTGCGACCACGGTACCCGCGCGTCAAATCCTTGCAAAAGGGTCCTTGAACGTTCCACATCCCGGTCCGGTTCACCGAGGATGGCGACGCTCATGAATACGCACCCGGCCGGGCTCCACGATCCAGAGCTGCCCATCAATGGGCTGGACCTTCAGGAAAGCAGCAAACTCGTCAATCCGTGCGCCGATGGACGCCGGCGACAGGCGGCCGCGGCAATCCAGGATTACGATGCCGGCGGTCTCCTCCGGCGGAAACCGGAGCACCTCGCCGAAGTCCCGATCAAGCGTGACGAGAATGCGCCCCTCGGCGCGGCATGATTGGTACAGAGCGACATCGGCAGCACCGGTCATCCCTTGGACGGCGACGGTTGACACATCGTGACCGGCAGCCGTCAGAACATCGCGTCCGAGCTCGCCGAGATTCTCGTCGAGCTTGAGCTTCATTCACGGGTCCCGACAGGCACCGGTACGACGCGCTCGCGGGCAACCTCGGCACCATAGGCAATCGCCGCGCGAATGTCCTCGGCCGTGAGCTGCGGATATGCTGCGATGATTTCTTCGGTCGTCTCTCCGCCCGCGAGGAAGTCGAGGATGAGTGAGACCCAGATTCGCGTGCCTTTGATGCACGGTTTGCCGAAGCAGACGTTCGGGTCAATCGAGATGCGGTCGAGGGGCGAGACCATTCAATCAAGATAGCAGGTCCGCCACGCCGGAGATACTGGCGTGGCGCGGGCGTGGCGCGGGCGAGCAGGATCGATTTTCCGCACCTGGTCGGGCCCACGATGGCGACGAACTCGCCGTCGGCAACCGCGAGCGAGGTGAGTTCGACCGCAGGGTAGCTGCGAGGCGGAAGGTGACGGCCTCATGCCTTTGCGATGCATGCCGTCTGGTCCAATCTCGCCCTGGTTGCAGCACTGCGGTGGTTGCTGGTTTCCGGCTCGCATGTGCCGGCATGGTTGAGCTCGCTTGGCCGGGATGATGGCGGCGTAGCGGACGGTGCGCACGATGTCGGGATGCTTGTTGGCGATGTCCGCGACCGCCACGACCTCGTTTGCCGCATCAGCCGCATATTGCCGCGCAAGGTGGAGATACTGCCCCGGAAAATTCTGATGCACGAACAGCAGGCGCATGCGCGGGCAGGGACGAGCCGTCACATCAGTTGCGGCTGCGGTCGACCAGCGCGCGCTGCTTGATCCACGGCATCATGGCGCGCAGCTTCTCGCCGACCTGCTCGATCGGATGGCTGGCGCACTTAGCGCGCATGGCCTTGAACGAGGTCTGGTTGACGCGGTTCTCCAGCATCCAGTCCTTGACGAACTTTCCGGACTGGATGTCGTCGAGTATCCGCTTCATCTCGGCGCGGGTGGCGTCGTTGACCACGCGCGGGCCGGAAACGTACTCGCCGTACTCGGCGGTGTTGGAGACCGAGTAGTTCATTGTCGCGATGCCGCCCTCGTAAATGAGATCGACGATCAGCTTCACTTCGTGCACGCACTCGAAATAGGCCATCTCGGGAGCGTAGCCGGCCTCGACCAGGGTCTCGTAGCCGGCCTTCATCAATTCTACGAGGCCGCCGCAGAGCACCGACTGCTCGCCGAACAGGTCGGTCTCGCATTCCTCGCGGAACGTGGTCTCGATGATGCCGGCCCGGCCGCCGCCGATGGCGGCGCCGTAGGAGAGCGTGAGATCGTGGGCATTGCCGGAGACGTCGCGGTGGATCGCCATCAGCACCGGGACGCCGGCGCCACGCTGATACTCGGCGCGCACGGTGTGGCCCGGACCCTTGGGCGCGATCATCATCACGTCGAGATCGGCGCGCGGCTCGATCAGGTTGAAGTGGATGTTGAGACCGTGGGCGAACATCAGCGCCGCGCCGTTCTTCATGTTGCCGGCGAGGTGATCCCGGTAGATGTCGGCCTGCAGCTCGTCGGGCGTGAGCATCATCATCACGTCCGCCCACTTGGCGGCGGCGGCGACGTCCATGACCTCGAGCTTCTCGGCTTGCGCCTTCTTGACACCCTGCGAGCCCTTGCGCAGCGCCACCACCACGTCCTTGGCGCCGGAATCGCGCAGATTGAGCGCGTGCGCGTGGCCCTGGCTGCCGTAGCCGATGATGGCGACCTTCCGGCCCTTGATCAGGTTGATATCGGCATCGCGATCGTAGTAGACGCGCATGGTTTTCACCCGTGGTCCAGCCAAGTTCGTTGCTTCAGAGAGCCGATTGTTCACGCCGCCTTCGCGATATACCGCTTGACCTTGATGTCCTTCGCCCTCTTGCGGACCTGCGCCGCATCATATGCGGCTTGGATGCGCAACATGAGGTCGACTTGCGGTCCGAACGCCTTCTCGATCCGAAGCGCGAGGTCCGGGGAGAGCGCCGCCCTCCCGTTCACGACTGCGGACAAGGTCGCTCGTCGTACACCCAATCCGCGTGCGGCTTCGGAAACGCTGATCCCGAGCGGTTCGAGAACACCCCAGTAGAAGACTGCGCCGGGATGAGACGGATTCTTCATCGGCATGGCTGTTGCTCTCAGTGATAGTCCTCGAAATCGATCTCGCTGACGATCGAGCCCTCGGCCCTGAAGGTCAGTCGATTGTTGCGCGTAACAGTCAAGCTCCAGAAGCCCTTGCGGTCGCCTTTGAGTGGATGAAGCCGCCAACCCGGAACAGTGCCGAGCTCCGCGATGCTTGCGGCCTCCTCGATCGCGGTCAACATCGCCCGCAGCTTCGCCTCGTGCTGCCGGGCGACACCTCGTGTCTCGTCGTGTCGCCAGAGCCGCTCGAGGTTCTTGTGACGGAAACCCACGATCCGCATGCGCGGACGTACGGCATTACCGTACACATGTCAATCTCTCTCACATCCCCTCCGGTCCGCGCCCGATCGCCGCAATGCCGGTGCGCGAGACCTCGACCAGGCCGAGTGGGATCATCAGCGCGATGAAGCCCTCGATCTTCTCGCTGGCGCCGGTGATCTCGAACACGAAGCTTTCGGTCGAGGCGTCGATCACGCGGGCGCGGAAGGCGTCGGCGAGCCGCAAGGCCTCCATGCGATGCTCGCCCTTGCCGCGCACCTTGACCATGGCGAGCTCGCGCTCGAGGTGCGGCCCCGTCAAGGTCATATCCACCACGCGGTGCACCGGCACCAGGCGGTCGAGCTGGTTCTTGATCTGCTCGATCACCATCGGGGTTCCGCGCGTCACGACGGTGATGCGCGACAGATGCTTCTCATGCTCGGTCTCGGAAACCGTCAGGGAATCGATGTTATAGCCGCGGCCGGAGAACAGGCCGATGACACGCGCCAGCACCCCCGGCTCGTTGTCGACCAGCACCGACAAGGTGCGGGTCTCGACCTGCTCGGACCGGGTCGCCGCCGGATAGTGGGTGGTCGTGCTGCCGTTTGCCATTGATTGTCGCTCGGAGACGGCCCTCAGACCATCACCTTGCCCTCCTCGGTGATGGCATCCTCGATGCGCACGGTCGCGTCGCCGAGCAGCATCTCGTTGTGGGCGCGGCCGGACGGGATCATCGGGAAGCAATTCTCGTTGGGATCCACGACGCAATCGAAGATCACCGGCCTGTTCACCGCGATCATCTCGCGGATGGCGCCGTCGAGATCGCCCGGCTGCCGGCAGCGGATGCCGACCGCGTGATAGGCGTCCGCGAGCTTGACGAAGTCCGGGAGCGCCTCGGTATAGGAGTGCGCATAGCGTCCGCCGTGCAGGAGCTCCTGCCACTGGCGCACCATGCCCATGTACTGGTTGTTGATGACGAAGATCTTGATCGGGAGGTCGTATTGCACGGCCGTCGACATCTCCTGCATCGTCATCAGAACCGAGGCCTCGCCGGCGATATCGATCACCAGCGAATTCGGGTGCGCCAGCTGCACGCCGACCGAGGCCGGCAGGCCGTAGCCCATGGTGCCGAGGCCGCCGGACGTCATCCAGCGATTGGGCTCCTGGAACCGGTAGAACTGCGCCGCCCACATCTGATGTTGGCCTACCTCGGTGGTGATGTAGGTATCGCGGTCCTTGGTCAGCTCGTAGAGACGCTCGATCGCGTATTGCGGCTTGATGACCTCGTTCGAGTTCCTGTAGGCGAGCGACTTGCGGGCGCGCCACTTGTCGATCTGCTTCCACCAGGCATCGAGTGCCCGCTTGTCCGGCGCCGACGCGCTCGAGCGCCACAGCCGCACCATGTCCTCCAATACGTGGGCGCAGTCGCCGATGATCGGAACGTCGACCTTCACGTTCTTGTTGATGGAGGAGGGATCGATGTCGACGTGGATCTTGCGCGAGCCGGGCGAGAAGGCGTCGAGCCGGCCTGTGATCCGGTCGTCGAAACGCGCGCCGATGCAGATCATCAGATCGCAGTCGTGCATGCACAGGTTGGCCTCGTAGGTGCCGTGCATGCCGAGCATGCCGAGCCATTGCGGACCCGCGGCGGGGTAGGCGCCGAGACCCATCAGCGTCGAGGTGATGGGGAAGCCGGTGATCCGCACCAGCTCCCGCAGCAGGTGGCTGGCCTCCGGGCCGGAATTGATGACGCCGCCGCCGGTATAGAACAGCGGGCGCTTGGCGTGCTGCATCAGCTCGATCGCGGCCTTGATGTGGTTGAGGTCGCCCTTGAGTCGGGGCTGGTAGCCCTTGTGCTGGAAATCCTTCGGCCGGGAGTAGATACCCTTGGCGAACTGGATGTCCTTGGGGATGTCGACCACCACCGGACCAGGCCGACCGCTCTCGGCGATGTGGAACGCCTCGTGCAGCACGCGCGGCAGCTCGGCAATGTTCTTCACGAGATAGTTGTGCTTGGTGCAGGGTCGCGTGATCCCCACCGTGTCGCATTCCTGGAAGGCGTCGTTGCCGATGAGGTGGGTCGGCACCTGCCCGGTGATGACGACGACGGGTATCGAGTTGCACAGCGCGTCGGTCAGCCCGGTCACGGCATTGGTGGCGCCGGGGCCGGAGGTGACCAGGACACACCCCACTTTCCCGGTCGAGCGCGCATAGCCCTCCGCGGCGTGGACGGCGCCCTGCTCATGCCGCACCAGAATGTGGCTGACCTTCTTCTGTTGGAACAGCGCATCGTAGATCGGCAGCACCGCCCCTCCGGGATAGCCGAACAGGTGCTCGACCCCCTGGTCCACGAGCGCCTCGATCACCATCTCAGCCCCGGTCAATTCCTTGCTCATCGTCGGCTCCCTTCGTCCATGCCCCTGATCCGGAACTAAAAAAGGGCCGCGAGGGCCCTGATTTGCGCACCGCCGCATTCGCAGGTGGCCTAGCCACCCCCGGCAGTGCGCCTCCGTACGATGACGCTAGAAAGAAAATTGCGCACTAGAGCGCCCTTCCGTCATTTCCTTGCGCGCCTTATAGCGGACCTCAAAATCGGGCGTCAAGCCGAAAAGAGCGTTTGTCGGCTCAGCCGAGGCCCCGCGCGATGGAGCATCGCGCGAACCTGGCTTTCCGCACCGCAATCGACTAGTCTCGACTAGTCGATTGCGCCAAACGCCTTGCTCAGGAATGACCTGTCGGAGCCGCGAATGACCAGTAAATTCGACACCGGAATCACCACGGTCGGCGCCTACGAGGCCAAGACAAGGTTTTCCGAGCTCGTCGCCCGTGCCGAGCGAGGGGAGAGCTTCATGGTCACCAAGAACGGCCGCCCGGTCGCGCGCATAATCCCCGTGAACGATTTCGATCGTGGGAGAGCACGACACGCTGCCGAGCGATTGCGCGCCCTGCTTGCCTGCCAGGGACCTCCGATCTCCGAGCAGGAAGCACAGCAAAATTGGGAGGAGTTGAAGCGCGAGCTCGACGGCGAAGACGACCTGCGGATGGATCAATGGCTGTCGTCGTCGACGCCTCGGTAGCACTGGGATGGATCGCGCGGACGCAGGCGACCGCGCTGACGGAGGCCGCACTAGACGCCGTCGCCCGCGAGTTCGGCTGCGTGCCGGCCTACTTCGCCATCGAAGTGGCTTGGGCCTTGCGCAGTCACGAGCGCCGCAATTTGCTTTCGGCCGACCTGGTGGACACGGCACTTGCGCAGTTGCGGTCGTTGCCTCTTCGCGAGGACAGCGCCAGGTCGCTCGATACCGTGGCAGATGTCGTCGCGCTGGCGAGACGGCATGCATTAAGAATGGCTGATGCAACCTATCTCGAATTGGCGCTGCGCGCTGCCCTTCCGCTTGCCACACGGGACACTTCATTGGCACGTGCGGCCGAGATGGCCGGCGTCGTGCTCTTCAAGTCGTGATCGCCACCGGCGCCCTGCCCGCCCCGCGTGCGCTTGGGCGTTTTCCCTCCGGCCGATATCCTGGCTGCAGATTGATTACAGGGATCGCTCGACGAGATGGCCTTCCTTCGCGAACGGTCCGGGCGCTGGGCGCCGGTCAAGATCGTCGCCTTCATGGCGTCGTTGCTGCCGGCACTGTGGATCGCCTGTCAGGCCGTGGCCGGGGAGCTCGGGGCTCGTCCGATCACCGAAGCCATTCACCAGTGCGGCGATTGGGCACTGCGTTTGCTTCTCGTCACGCTGGCGGTCACGCCGGCCCAGCGCCTCCTCCGCTATCCCAAGCTCGTCCTGGCGCGTCGGACGTTCGGCGTCGCCACCGCGGCCTACGCCGTGCTGCACGTCTTGCTCTATGTCCTCGACCAGCGCTTCGACCTGCTCAAGGTGGCGACCGAGATCGCACTGCGCATCTACCTGCTGATCGGTTTCACCGCGCTGGCAGGGCTGCTCGCGCTATCCGCGACCTCGACAGATGCCGCCGTCGGCCGGCTGGGACCGGGGCGCTGGAACGCACTCCATCGCCTGGTCTACGTCATCGCGCTGCTTGCCGTGGTGCATTTTTTCATGCAATCCAAGCTCGAGACCTATCAGCCCGTGCTGATGGCCGGGTTACTGATGTGGCTTCTGGCTTATCGCGTCCTGCTCCGCCGAAGCGGCGAGTTGTCGCCTTTCCACCTGCTACTGCTCGCTTTCGCGGTCGCTGTCCTGACCGCGGCAGGCGAGGCTATGCTCTACATGCTCACTAGCGGGGTCGATGCGCGGCTGGTGCTGCTCGCCCACTTCGACATCGACATGGAGGTGCGGCCGGCCTGGTGGGTGCTCGCCGCGGGCCTGCTCGCCGCCGGCATCGGATTCTGGCGCCACAATTCGGCTCGTCAACGGCCAAGCGCCCGCAAGATCTCGTCGGATGCACTGTCTGGCGCGACCCAGGTCCAATCCGGGAGTTGATGCCGGAACCAGGTGGCTTGCCGCCTGGTATAGCGTCGGGTATCGCGCTTGGCCGCGTCCGCAGCGGCGGCAAGATCGATCTCGCCCTTCAGGTGGCGGATCAGCCACGGCACGCCATGCGCCTTCATCGCGGGGAGCGTGGGGTCGAGCGCGCGACGAGCGAGTGCCCGCACCTCCTCCGCGACACCGCTGCGGAGCATCGCGTCGAACCGGGCGTCGATGCGGCGGTAGAGCTCGGCACGGTCGAGATCCAGGAAGATCTTGACGGCTTGATCTGGATCGATCGTGCCTTGCGCGCCCTCCCGATGCCAATCCGCGAGCGAGCGACCTGTTGCCAGGACCACCTCGAGAGCCCGGGTGATGCGGGCGCGGTCACCCGCCTTCAGGCGCTGCGCCGTCGCCGGATCCCGTTCGGCGAGCTCGGCTCGCACCGACGCGATGCCCTCGGCAGCGAGGCGCTTCCGCACCGCCGCACGGATCTCTTCCGGAATGGGTGGTACTGCAGCGAGCCCGAGCAGCAGGGTCCTGAAGTAGAGCCCGGTACCGCCGACCATCATCGGCAGGCGCCCGCTGCGTTCGACCTCGATGAGTGCCGCGCCCGCCTCGACGCACCAGCGGCCGACCGAATAATTCACGGCGGCGTCCACATGGCCGTAGAGACGGTGCGGTGCCCGTCCCTCCTCCTCCAGGGTCGGGCGTGCGGTGATGATGCGCAGATCGCGATACACCTGCATCGAATTGGCATTGACGATGGTGCCTCCGAGCCGCTCTGCCAGAGACAGCGCCAGCGCCGACTTGCCGCTCGCGGTCGGCCCTGCGATAAGCACCGCGCGCTTCCGCGATGCCCGATCGCTCATGCCGTGACCCATGTCGCGACGCTGATCTCGAACCCGGCGACGCCCGCCCTTGACGCGAGCGTTCTCGAGCGAGCGAGCGCCATCATGCCGGCGGCCGGAATGCCGGATTGGCTCGCATCTGGCATTGCAGCCGACATCTTATTCGCCCCCGATGCACCTTTCGACAATCGTGCTTTCTCAGATCGGTTGCGCGCCGCGGTGCATCCGAGACCTCTCGACGTGGTCGTGCAGCCGGCCGCCGGCCGCCGCAAGGAGCTTCTTCTCGCCGACATGGATTCGACCATGATCGGGCAGGAATGCATCGACGAGCTCGCCGAGCATGCCGGTCTCAAGGCGCACGTCGCCGCCATCACCGAGCGCGCAATGCGTGGCGAGATCGAATTTGCGCCGGCGCTGCGCGAGCGGGTGGCGCTGCTCCGGGACGTGCCCGTGGCGGCGGTCGACCGGGTTATCGACTTGCGGATAAGCCTCACGCCCGGCGCACGCACCCTGGTCGCGACGATGCGGAAGAACGGCGCCTATACCTGCCTGGTGACCGGCGGCTTCACGCTGTTCACCAGACGGATCGCCGCCATGATCGGCTTCGACGAGAACCGCGCCAATACGCTCGAGGTCGATGCCGGCGGCCGGTTGACCGGCAGAGTGATCGAGCCGATCTTCGGGCGCGACGGCAAGCTCGCCACCTTGACGGAGCTGATGCACCGGTTGGGTCTTGTACCCGACGCCACGCTGGTCGCCGGAGACGGGGCCAACGATATCGCGATGCTCGAGGCGGCGGGATTGGGCGTCGCATTTCATGCCAAGCCCAAAGTCGCGGCTGCGGCCGCGGCACGAATCGACCATGGTGATCTCACCGCGCTGCTCTACGCCCAGGGCTACCGGCGAGAAGAATTCGTGGGCCCCGACGACAGATGAGCAACGGCGGAGGTCCGCCCTTCCCATCGTCATGCCGGCTGTTTGTGGTTCGTTACTGCAGGCTCAGCGCGACGAACTGGGTCTCGCCATCGGGCTTCGACAGCAGCAGCATGACGACCTTTCGGCCGTCCTTCTTGAGCTGATCGAGCCGCGTCTGCATTGCATCCGGCGAACTGACCGGCTCGCCCTGGACCGCAACGATCACATCTCCCGGCGATAGGCGTTTTTCGGCGGCCGGAGAGTTCGCGTCGATGCCGGTGATGACGACGCCGGTCACGGAATCCTTGATCTTGTAGCGCCTGCGCAGATCGGCGGTCAGATCGGCAAGGTCGATGCCGAGCGCTTTCTTCACCACCGTCCGGTCGGGCGGCGCGTCCTTCTTCGGATCCAACGCCGCCACCTTCTCGCCGTCCTCGAGGCGGCCGAGCGTGACGGTCTTGGTCTCCTCCTTGCCCTTGCGGATGACGACGACCGGCGTCTGCTTGCCGACCGGCGTGTCGGCGACCGCACGCGGCAGATCGCGCATCTCCTTGATGTCCTTGCCGTCGAACTTGACGATCACGTCGCCGGGCTCGATGCCGGCCGGCTTCGCCGGCCCCTTGTCGTCGACACCGGCAACCAGCGCGCCGCGCGTGGGGCGGATGCTCAGGCTCTCGGCGATCTCGTCGGTGACCTGCTGGATGCGCACGCCGAGCCAGCCGCGCCGCGTCTCGCCGAACTGCTTCAACTGGTCGATCACCGGAAGTGCGGTCTTGGACGGCACCGCAAAGCCGATACCGATCGAACCTCCGGAGGGTGAGATGATGGCGGTGTTGACGCCGATCACCTCGCCCGCGAGATTGAACAAGGGACCTCCCGAATTGCCGCGGTTGATGGCAGCGTCGGTCTGGATGTAGTTGTCGTAGGGCCCCGAATTGATGTCGCGATTGCGCGCGGAGACGATGCCTGCCGTCACGGTGCCGCCGAGGCTGAAGGGGTTGCCGATGGCAATGACCCACTCGCCGAGGCGCAGCTTCTCGGAGTCGCCGAACTTCACGGCCTTGAGAGGCCGGTCGGTCTTCACCCGCAGCAGCGCTATGTCGGTCTTTTGATCCTTGCCGATCACCTCGGCCTTGAGTCGCGCGCCGTCGTTGAGGATGACGGTGACCTCGTCGGCCTCCGAGATCACGTGATTGTTGGTGACGACGATGCCGGCCGAATCGATGATGAAGCCGGAGCCGAGCGAATTGACCCGGCGCGGTCCACGTGGAGGGGTTTGCTCACCCTGCTGGCCCCGCCGATTGAAGAAGTCACGGAACAACTCGTCCAGTTGCGGATCGTTCGGCAGCTGCGGCGTCGGCGAGTTGCGGGCCTCGACCTTCTGCGAGGTCGAAATGTTGACGACGGCTTCGATGACTTTCTCGGCAACATCGGCGATCACGTCGGATCCGCGCACGGCGCCCGACGCGGTGGAGGCCGCCGACAAGAGCACGGCTGCCGTCGTGACCGCGGACAAGCTGGGCCGCCGGACCTGCCGGACAAGCTGGGCAAGTATGCCGTGCATGGATATATGGCTCCTGGAGTCGTGACGGCGAGACACTGCTCCTGTCCGCAAGCGGACGCAAGGGCGATTCCAACCGCGAACTAGGCGCGGGAATGGGGCGGAATCGGGACCGGCACGGGAATCGACCGACCGTCGTTCATCCCCGCACCAGCCAGATGAGCGCGATGCCGAGGACTGCCGATATAAGGCCGGCGACACGCAGCGACGACTCCGGGCTCTCGAGCGCAGTTGCAGCCAGCCGCTTGGCGACACCGGGAAACGCGGCGAAAAGCAGCCCTTCGATGGCCAGCACGAGCCCGATCGCAACGATGAACTGGGCCATCTTTGCTAGCTTGAGTCGCGACGGCGGAGTTTCCGCCTCCTATTTCGGAGCAGAACCAGTGGATGATGCGGCATTGCCCGCCGCTCCCGCCTTGCCCGACGGATCCACGAAGTACCGGAAAAAATCGGTATCGGGCTTGAGCAGCAGACGGGTGTCGGTGGATTTCAAGCCGGCCTCGTAGGCCTGCATCGACCGATAGAACGAGAAGAATTCAGGATCGCGTCCGAAGGCGTCGGCGAAGATGCGATTGCGCTCGCCATCGCCTTCGCCGCGGACCTGCTCGCCTTTCGACTGGGCCTCGGCCAGAAGCACGGTGGCCTCGCGATCCGCCCTCGCCCGAATCTCTTGCGCCCGCTGGGTACCCTGCGAGCGGAACTCCTGCGCCTCGCGCTGACGCTCGGTAATCATGCGCTGGTAGACCGCCTGGCTGTTCTGCTCCGGCAGATCGGCGCGGCGGATGCGTACGTCGACGATGTCGATGCCGAAGGCCTGCGCGTCGTTGTCGAGCTGCTCGCGCACGCGGTTCATGAGTTGCTCGCGCTGGTCGCGCACGACCTGGGTCAGCGTCGCTTCGCCGAGCACCCGCCGCAGCGCCGAGTTGAGCAAGGTGGAGAGACGCGAGTTGGCTCCTTCCACGTTGCCGACCGACTGATAGAAGCGCAGCGGTTCCTTGATGCGGTAGCGCGCGAAGGCGTCGACGACGAGCCGCTTCTGGTCGGACGCGATCACTTCCTGCGCAGGATTCTCAAGATCGAGAATGCGCTTGTCTATATGGATGACGCTGTCGATCAGCGGAATCTTGGAGTTCAATCCAGGCTCCGTGATGACGCGCACCGGCTGGCCCAGCCGCACGACCAATGCCTGCCGGGTCTGGTAGACGGTGAACAAGGTGCTGTAGGCGATGATCAACCCGACGATGATCAGGACGGCGGCGATCCCACCGGCGATATTAAGCCTCATCGCGCACCTCCCGCAGGCGGACCCGCTTGTGGTCTCCGCGTCAACTGGTCGAGGGGCAGATACGGAACGATGCCGCCGGAAGCCCCGGAATCCATGATGATCTTGTCGGTGCCCCCGAACAGCCGCTCCATGGTCTCCAGATACATGCGCTGACGGGTGACGTCGGGTGCCTTCTTGTACTCGTCATAGATCTTGATGAAGCGCGCCGACACACCCGTGGCTTCGGCCACCGTCTGCTCGCGATAGGCCTCGGCACTCTGAATGGTCTGCGCGGCGCGACCGCGCGCGTCCGGAACGACCCTGTTGGCGTAGGTCTGTGCCTCGTTCTGCGAGCGCTCCAGGTCGGCGCGCGCGGCCTGCACGTCGCGGAAGGAATCGATCACTTGCGAGGGCGGGTCGACCTTCTGCAGCTGGACTTGGGTCACCTGGATACCCGAGCCGTACTTGTCGAGCACCGACTGCATCAGCTCGTGGACGCCGGTCTCGATATTCTGCCGCGCGCCGGTGAGGATCGGCTGGATGTTGGAGCGCCCGACGATTTCGCGCATGGCGCTTTCCGCCACCGCTTTCACTGTGCCCTCCGGTTGCTGGATGTTGAACAGATAGTCGCCGGCGCCGTCGGGCTTGATCAGCCAGAACACCGAGAAGTCGACGTCGACGATGTTCTCGTCGCCGGTGAGCATCAGGCTCTCCTCCGGGACGTCGCGAGTGGTCGTGCCGCGGCGCATATCCTCGACCTGTCGCATCCCGATATCGATACGGTTGACGCGGGTCACCTTGGGCGTGAGCACCGACTCGATCGGATACGGCAAGTGATAGTTGAGGCCGGGCTTGGCGTCGCGTACGTACTTTCCGAACCGCAGCACCACACCGAGCTCGTCCGGGTCGACCCGGAAGAAGCCGGAGAACCCCCAGATGGCGATGGCCGCCAGAACGATCAGGCTCAATCCCTTGCCGCCGAGGTTGCCACCGGGCAGCACGGTGCGCAGCTTGTCCTGGCTGCGGCGGAGAAATTCCTCAAGATCCGGCGGTGCCGGGCCGGTCGGCTGCGGGCCGGAACCCCATGGCCCCTTGCCGCCTCCTGATCCCCAGGGTCCGCCGCCCTGACTGCTCCACGGCATGGGTCTGTCTCCTTGCGCTGCGTCGGCCGAGCCCCCGCATCGGTTTCGGTTTGATGGGGTTATAAGGGAGGTGTCATCCGGATACAACGCGGCTCGAGCGCACGCGGCGCTGCATCGCATGGTCGCGAGCGCGATGCACGGCCTTGCCCGCCTAACCGGCGGCACGTCGGTGATAGACCGACACGGTGAAGTCCGCCTGGTCGCCGGGTCCCGCCCGATGCTCGGTACGCTGTGATTCCGCCCAGACCGAAGGATCGATGACCGGGAATCCGGTATCGCCGGATGGTTGCAACTGCACGCGGGTGATCATCAGCCGATCGGCCAGCGCCATCGTCTGCTCGAAAATGTCGGCCCCGCCCACGACCATGATGGCATCGGCCCCACGGCGGAGCGCGTCTCCGCGGGCCGCTTGCAGCGCGGCGTCGAGACTGGAGGCGACGAGTGCGCCCGGCACGGCAAGATCCGGCTTGCGGCTGAGCACGATGTTCGTGCGTCCCGGAAGCGGCTGCTTGGTGAAGGAAAGATAGGTCGTACGACCCACCACCACCGGTTTGCCCCACGTGATGTGACGAAACAGCTTCATGTCGGATTTAAGCCGCCAAGGCAGGCGACCGTCCCGCCCGATCACGCCGTTCTCGGCCACCGCTGCGACGAGGACAATCTCGATGCGTGCCCCGGTGCGTGCCCCGCTCACACCGCTACCTTGGCCTTGATGTGGGGATACGGGTCGTAGCCCTCGAGCGAGAAGTCTTCGTAACGGAAGGCGAACAGATCGGTCACGGCCGGATTGAGCACCATTCTCGGCAGCCGCCGCGGCAGCCGGGAGAGCTGCAGGCGCGCCTGCTGCAGATGATCGAGATAGAGATGCGAATCACCGAGCGTGTGGATGAGCTCGCCTGGTCGCAATCCGGTCACCTGCGCCATCATCTGCGTAAGGAGGGCATAGGAGGCGATGTTGAACGGCACCCCGAGGAAGACGTCGGCCGAGCGCTGGTAGAGCTGGCAGGAGAGCCGCCCCTTCGCGACGTAGAACTGGAACAGGCAATGGCACGGTGAAAGCGCCATCTTGTCGAGATCGGCCGGGTTCCAGGCGGTCACGATGAGGCGGCGCGAATCCGGATTGCGACGGATCGTGGTGAGGACGTCTGCGATCTGGTCGATGGCCCCGCCGTCGGGCGTCGGCCACGAGCGCCATTGGCGGCCGTAGATCGGGCCGAGCTCGCCGCTCTCGTCGGCCCATTCATCCCAGATAGTGACGCCGTGCCGATTGAGATACCGCACATTGGTATCCCCGGAGAGAAACCAGAGCAGCTCATAAACGATCGATTTGAGGTGCAGTTTCTTGGTGGTGGCGAGCGGAAAGCCCTGGTCGAGATCGAACCGCATCTGGTGCCCGAACACCGACAGCGTACCGGTGCCGGTGCGGTCGCGCTTCTCCACGCCGTCAGCGAGAATTCGCTCCATCAGCTCCTGATGCTGGCGCACGCGCGACTCCTCAAGCGGCCCAAATGCCGACTCGGCGGAGGAGTCTAACGCCTTCCGTTGATCGAAGAAATCCGCCGCGGTGGTTGTGGATGCAAGTGCGGTCCGGCTCGGTGCGGCTACTTGTCGAGCACACTGGGCCAGTTCTTGTCGCTCTTGGCTATGTTGCCGGGGATGTCATTCTCCCAGTCCTTCTGAACGCCCGCGTCGTAGTTCAGGTAGAGCTTGCCGTCGACGACCCTCCAATATCGCGGGTCGCCCTTGGCGGTATATCCGCGCGATACCGCCCAGGCACAGTAGCCGCCGTATTGCGGTGCGTAGGCCTCCGGCCTGGCCTTGAACAGCTCGCGATTCTTTTCGCTTGCGAACCGCCAGGTCGCACCCTTCCAGGCGAAGGTAATATCCCGCTTCCCCTGCACCGGCTTGCCTTCGCTGAAATACGCCACCGGATCGTACCCCCCGGCGGCCGTGGACGAGAGGATGCCGGCATAGATCTCCGGCGACCGCGCCTGCGCGGCCACAGACGAAGCCAGCGCGAAACCGACCGCAATGATCAGGGCGGAACGGAACGCGCTGCCATCGAGCCGTCCTCACCGATTCGAACCCGCATTGCGTGCACGAGTCCGCGCAGGAGGTCCAGTCAAGCCCGATCAACAGCTCATCACAAATGTGCGTCCGGGCTATTCCACGAAGACCTCGTCGCGGCGGCGCCTGATTTTCGGCAACGCGGCAAGGATCAGCAGCAGGATCGCAGTGCCCAGCAGCACCGCCGAGATCGGCCGGGTGAAGAACACCGTCACGTCGCCGCGCGCGATCAGCATCGCGCGGCGAAGGTTCTCCTCCATCAGCGGCCCCAGCACGAACCCGAGCAGCATCGGAGCCGGCTCGAAATCGTGCTTGAGCAACCAGTAGCCGATGAGTCCGAACGACGCCGCAATGCCGACATCGAACGGAGAGTTGTTGATCGAATAGATGCCGATGCAGCAGAACACGATGATGGAGGGAAACAGCAGCCGGTAGGGTACACGCAGCAGCGTGACCCAGACGCCGACCATCGGCAGGTTGATGATGACCAGCATGAGGTTGCCGAGCCACATCGAGGCGATCATGCCCCAGAACAGATCCGGCTGCTTGGTCATCACCTGCGGTCCCGGCACGATGCCATGGATGGTCATGGCGCCGACCATCAGTGCCATCACCGCGTTGGGCGGGATGCCGAGGGTGAGCAGCGGGATGAACGCGGTCTGCGCCGCCGCATTGTTGGCGCTCTCGGGGGCGGCGACGCCGGCAATGGTGCCGTGCCCGAACCGCTCTGGATGCTTGGATACCTTCTTTTCCAAGGTGTAGCCGGCAAACGACGCGATCACCGCGCCGCCGCCCGGAAGAATTCCGACCAGCGATCCTATGATGGTACCGCGCGCGATCGCAGGTGCGGCCTCGATCAGGTCCTCGCGAGTGGGCATGAGGCCCTTGATCTTGGTCTTGAGGACATCTCGGCTTTCGGACGGAAGCTCGAGATTGCGGATGATCTCGGCGAACCCGAACACGCCCATAGCGATGTTGGCGAAGCCGATGCCGTCGGCCAACTCCGGGATGTCGAAGGTCATGCGGCCGGCGCCGGTCTCGAGGTCGGAGCCGACCATCGACAGCAGCAGCCCGCCAAGGACCATGGCCACCGCCTTGAGCACCGAGCCTTTGGCCAGCACCACGGAGAAGATCAGGCCGAGGCACATCAGGGAGAAATATTCGGCCGGGCCGAACATCAGCGCGAGGCCGGTCAGGGGGGCGCCGAGCGCTGCCACCAGCACGGTTGCCACGCAGCCGGCGAAGAACGATCCGATCGCGGCAATGGCGAGCGCCGGCCCGGCCCGCCCCTGTCTCGCCATCTGGTGGCCATCGAGGCAGGTGATGACCGACGTCGCTTCTCCGGGGATGTTGACAAGTATCGAGGTGGTCGAGCCGCCGTACTGCGCTCCGTAGTAGATGCCGGCGAGCATGATCAGCGCGCCCACCGGGGGGAGCCCGAAAGTGATCGGCAGCAGCATCGCAATGGTTGCGACCGTGCCCACCCCGGGGAGCACCCCGACCAGGGTGCCGACCATGGCACCGAGCAGACAGAACATCAGATTGTAGGCATTGAAGGCGACGCCGAAGCCCAAGGCCAGATTTGCGAGAAGGTCGGACATGACTCATACCTCCCGCTTAGAAGAATCGCGGCCAGAGTTGGAACGGCAGGTTCAGGACGTAGACAAACAGCAAGACGCAGAACGCCGTCATCGCCGCCGCTGCGATAAGGCTTTCGACCGGGCGCATTTCGCTCGATCCGCAGATCGAGATCATGTAGGCGAGGAAGGTCGCAGGGATCAGACCGAACGGCCGGATCATGGCCGCAAACGCAAGGATCGCCAAGATCACAAGCACCGGACCCCGGATCTTGTACTTGTCGATGCGCGGCCCATCGACAAAGAGGCCGCTGACCGAAACCGCTGCCCCAAGGGCGGCCAGAACGACGCAGAACAGCCGCGGCGCGGTGCCGGGTCCGAAGGCGAAGCCGCGCTGGCCCGGCAGTTCGGCCGAAGCAACCAGCGCCAATACCGCCAACATGATGAGGACCAGCCCGCCATAGAAGTCCTGCGGCGCGCGGATGGGAATCAGTCCCACTGCAATGGCCAGCCCGACCAGGATCAGCGCGGCGGCGATCGCGCGCGGAATCGTGGGGTTCGACACATAAAACGTGGCAACGAACAGCCCGAGGCCCAACAGGGCAACCAGCGCCCCGCCCCTCAAATTGCCTATATTGCGTAACGAAATCCCGAAGCTCCGCGGCTTCGGGGACGTGTTGACGCCCTCGGACATGGTGACTCCCCTGGGACCCGCGAACGCCGGGAAATTTGTCATTCCCTTAGCGAACTTTTGTCAGTAGCACATTCGAGGGGGCGACGGGAAGCAACAACCCGAGCTTTGGACTCAAACCAGGCCGGCCAGCCCGAGCAAGGCGGCCGCAACGAAAATCGACAGTGGATTCAATTGCGTCGTGTAGCGCACGGTTGCTGTGCCGACAGTGATGGCTGCTGCCATAAGATTGTGCACCACTGCCCTCGGCCACCACGAAGGCACTGGCCGTAATGAGAGCAAGCGACACACGGGCACCAGAGCGGCCGCCGTCCGCCATGGTGCGTCCTTGAAGCGTTCCCATGCATGACTGAAGAAGAAGGCGAATGCGCAGGGCGGACCACACATGGCCAGGGTCGCGACGAACGTGCCGACATCAGCTCAAAGTAGCCGGGCGGGGATCTCGTCGGCGATGCTCCCATGAGCCCAGCCGACGCCGGCAGTCGCCGAGCATGAACGTCGCGGGGGCGCACGTCATCCGGTCGAGGCCAACGATTTAGTCCGGGCCGCTCTTTTTTCCTCAACCTTCTGCGCATATATTGGAGGTTGCCGGTGCAAACCGGCTACGGCAATAAATGGCTGTCGCAATAAACCTATCGGACCCGGGGGCAGTACCCGGCAACTCCACCAGTTTCTCCGGAAGAGGAGGCCAGCGACCGGGGTCGGGACCGAGTTGACGGACCTGATGCCTGCGGACTGACCGCCTCATCGCTTGTCACGGGGTCGAAACAGGATCGACGAGGGTGTAAAGGGCGTGCTTTTGCTCGGCATGGTTCCGCCGTTATCGGGCCAAACTCATAGTTGCCAACGACAACTATGCTCCGGTTGCCCGGGCCGCGTAACGCGGTTCGGAATACCGATCTGAAGCCCTGACGGGTTAAGCTCCGTCAGGCGGGGTTCGGAGGCACCTGGCAACAGAAGCCTCCACTTAAACATTTCGACATTCGGTTTGCACAAAGTTGCGCTGGCGCGAGTTGGGTTGCGCGCGCTAGCATGGACGAAAGAGTCGAATCCGAATTGGATCGCGCCATGGCCGTAGACCACATCCGCTACGACATCCTGGCCCGTGAGGCCTTGCGCGGCGTTGTTCGGACCGTGCTTCTCGACGCCGCCAAGAAGGGCCTGCCGGGCGAGCACCATTTTTACATTTCGTTCGATACCCATGCCGAGGGCGTACGGCTGTCGCCACGCATGCTCGCACAGTATCCCGAGGAGATGACGGTCGTTCTGCAGCACCAATTCTGGGACCTGGTGGTGACCGAGGACAGCTTCGAGGTCGGCGTGTCGTTCGGCGGCGTTCCGGAACGCCTCGCGGTCCCGTTCGCTGCGATCAAAGGCTTCTTCGATCCTTCGGTGCAGTTCGGGTTGCAGTTCGAGGAAATGCAGGAGGCCATCAACAAGAAACAAGACGGAGCACGAAGAAGCCGCAAGTCGAAGCGCGATCAGGACACGCCCGCCGTCAAACGCCGCGGCGTAGAGCGCGCACGCGCCGAGCACGATGCGGCACCCACTCCCGCTGCCCTGGCCGCTGTGCCCACGCCTGCCAACTCCGAGTCAACCGGGGCATCCGCTGACGATCTAGACAAGCCGACCGGCGAGGTCGTCCGTCTCGACCGCTTTCGCAAGAAGTAGCGGACGAGCTGCGGTCAGCGAAGTTCCACAACCTGGAACCGACGAACGGCCAACGGACCGTTTTCCGCGCGGCGGTAAACCTTTTGTGAGCGAACGTGCCGAACGACGGTCTTCGAAGCGAGCAGACCGGGTGTTCAGGGGCATCAACGACCCAGGCACAATGATTGTGCGGCGAAAAAACAAAGGAGCCGTCGGCCTGGCAAGAATTGTCGATATATAGGGGCGCCGCGATTCTCGGAGAAATTGCAACGACTGCTGCATCTCTATTTTAGAGAACTATCGCCTAGGGGAGCGACACCAGGAACATCACGCCCGACGGGCCCAATATGCGCTGTCGCAAAACGCGCCGCCTTGGAGTTGCAGACTTACCCATGATGCCGGCACGTGCCCTTGACGCGGCCCACTGCCACGCAATGGGCGCAATTGGAAACGAAGCCAGCTTCGAAAGGTTTACTGGAAAGCTTGGGGTTCTCGCGCAGGAATGGGCGACGTCGTCAACCTTCGAAGGGCGCGAAAGAAGGCCGCGCGGTATACGGTCGAACAAACGGTGGCCGCCAATCGACTGCTGCATGGTCGCAGCAAGGCTGACCGCGAATTCGAAAAGGCGCGGGCCGAAAAGGCCCAGCGCGACCTTGAGCGCCATCGGATCGAAACGGGAGACGAGCGATGAAATCTCCGGTCGTCAAACGCTCCATCGTGATCGCGGGGCACAAGACGAGCGTTAGTCTCGAGGATGGCTTCTGGCAGGGACTGAAGGAGATCGCCGGTGGCCGCGATATGACCTTGTCGGACCTCGTCGGCGCCATCGATTCGGAACGTCGGCAGGGCAATCTCTCATCGGCCATTCGCCTCTTCGTCCTCGATTTCTATCGGCATCGGCTTCCGGAGGAGAAGGAGGGACGCTCAGCGTCGCGTGCGATGACGGCACCGCGCGTTGCGTCCAGCGTCTAGTGCGGTGTCTTTGACGTTCCGATCAGTCTCGCGGCGGTTCCGTCATCGGAACGTCAAAGACAAAACCGCACTAGCACCATAGACTTGCTAGTGTCCCTTTGCTTCCGACGTTCGCACTCGAGCGTGCTGCAATGTGAAGCGAACGTCGGAAGCAGGACACTAGCGGCCGAACAGGATTTCAGACCAGGAACGCGGACGCGGTGGCAGCACCGGTCGAGTCTGCGGCTGCCCGCCGGGGCTTTGCACGCCTGCAGCGCGTGGCGCCGGCGCTGGCCGGATGTCGATTGGAGCGGGCAGCGCCGGAGCCGGCTCGGCCGCTTGCGGCTTCGGCTTGGGCTCGGTCCGCACCGACGGGCGCGGGCGGACGACATCCGGATCGGTGCGTGCTGCCTTGGGCTCGGTCGGGACGGGCGCGGGCGCGGGCGCGATTTGTGCCGGGATGCCGCTGACAGGCGGCGCGGGAGACGCACGACCCTCGAGAACATCGAGCTTCATCGATTGCTGCTCCACCGCGCGTAGAGCGAGCCAGTTCGCAAGCGCGGCGGCGTCGATCGTCCGTTTGGGCATCTCGACGGGTCCCTTGAGCGCGATCAGCACCTCGGGCCGACTGTTGGCGGATTCGCCGGTTGCTCTCGACATTGTCAAGCGCGCATCCATGTCGCCTTCGGCGAGATCGACGCTTCCGCTCACCGCAAGGTCCGCCCCCTGTGCACGCAAGAGGACGTCGTTCAGCCGCGCCTGCCCGGAACCAACCCTGATCGTACCCTCGGCCACCGGGATTGCGAGGCCGCCGGCGGCGAGCGCGGCATCCATCCGTTCGGACACCTTGCCCGCATCGATCGGCAGGCCCTGATCAGCCGCTCGAACGATGGCTTCGAACGCCCCCGGATCGAGCCGTGCCAAGCGTCCGTTCTCGAGCTTGAACGTGGCGCTGCCGCCGAGCGAACCGATGAGCGCGACTGCGCTCAACCCGGTCCCTTCTGCTGCGGCATCGAGCGTGATCCGACCGGCAAGCGAGCCGTCGCCGGGCAGGATCTCGGCGGCATTGACGTTGGCGAGCTTGATGCGACCGCGCGCCGTGAGACCATCGGCATGACGAAGGAAAACCAACTCGCCATCGATGTGCCCGCCCGCGACGCTGCCATCGAGCATCTGCAACCCAACCTCCGTCGCACCGAAACGCAGCATCCCGCGGACATTCCCGGCGGCGAGCTTCGGCGTCAGGGTCACGCGTCCGGACTTGAGCGCAACCTGCCCACTCAGGTGACGCGGGGATTGCTCGAACGGGTCGGCCGACCAATGCCCAACCGCCTGTTCGACGGAATGTCCACTCGAGCGCGCGAGCGAACGGCCGACCGAGCCTCCGTTCGTACCGGAGCTCGAAGCCGGGCTTCCGATCATGGTTGCAATTGCTGCCGGAAGATCCACGGCTCCAACCTCGAGCTCACCGTCGACGGCGATCGGCTGCCGCCCGAAACCGACCTTGAGATGTCCACCCACGGCCGTTCCGGCGACGGTTCCGCGCAATTCGCTCAACCGAAGCTCCCTTCCGGCCCAGGCAACCCGCGCCTGCAATGACGCCGGTAGCAGTTCGTCGGAGCGACCGGCCGGCACCGGCCGCGGCGAGCGAATATTTGCGTTGGCGACCTTGAGATCGAAACCGCCGCTTGGTCCCGCGGTCTTCGAGTCGGCACGGGGCGCCAGCCTGACGGTGCCATTGGACGCAACGTCGAGAGCGCCGGCCACGAGTTGAGCTTCGACAGCGAGCTGGCCATCGAGGGGCCCGATCGCCGTAAACGTCAATCGGCCGGGGCGTTGGTCGACGGCCACGAACCGGCCGAGCCCAACCAATTCCACCAGCGTGTCACCCTCTCCCGCCTCGAGGCGCCCGTTGAGGTGCACCTTAGCGGCGGCGAGAGCGGCCAGATTCCCGAGCTCGACCGCATCGCCCGCTGCGCGTCCGTCGCCGTCCAGCGCGACCTGGAACGACCCCGCGCGGCCTTCGACCTTGAATTTCGCGTTCGCTTCCGCGCTGCGAGCGGCGCCGGGATCAAGCGCCAGGGATGCTTTCAACCGGACAGGAGTGAGGCGCCCCGCCGCTTGCCGGAGCGAGTCCGCCGTCGCCGGCACGAATTTCTCGGCCAGCGCGAGGATCCCGTCCAACGATTGCGCGTCGAGGTCGAGCGTCATGGAGCCCTGCGGCGCGCGTCCCCGGGTATCGATGCGTCCGGCGACCATCAGCGCTGCTCCGCCGAAATCGGCAACCGAAAATCGATCGATCTCGATCCCGCCCGAGTCGATACGCATCTTCACGTCGGCGTGTCTTGCTTCAACGCCGGCCACCGCGGCGCGCGCAATCGCCAGCGACAGCGCTCCTTCGCGCGGCCAGTCGAAGCTGGCGCCGCCAAGCACGGCTTTCGCAACTGCGTGCGCGCGGTCGAGATCGATCTCGGGAGCGACAAGCGCAGCGTCCAGTCGCGCCGACCTGCTGGCGCCGGCCCAGGCATATTGAAGCCTTCCAGAGACCGTCATGCGGTCGAGTTCGAGGTTGAGTTGATTGATCGCGATGCCGTCGTTGCCCAGCGAGACTTCTCCGGCGAGGCGCATCGGAGCAGCGGTCATGGTCTGCGCGTCGCTGCGATCGGCCAGCCAGGCCAGCAACGCGCGCGGGTCATTGGCCTCGATCTTGGTGGATCCCTGGAACTGAACGCCGGTGACGTTGTGGTCCAGACGGCCCTTGAGGCGAACCTGGGTCAGGCCGGGAGCGCGGAATTCGAGCGCCTTGATGTCGATATGGTCGGGTCCGACCTTCACCTCGGCGGCGATCCGCTGCAGCATGGCGCTGCCGAGCGTAGCGGCTTCGACACCGATCGTCAGCGTCGTGGCGACCGGCAGTTGGTGCGCGCCGGCGAAGGATTCGGCCATCGCCTTGAGCGCCATGAGCGGACGGCGGCGCGCTGCCTCGGGCAGTGCCAGCAGGCGATCGAAATCGATTTGCGGAGAGGACAGCGTGCCGGCGATTGCCGGCTGCCGCCCGAATACGAGGTTCGCACTGCCCCGAAGCTTGGTCGCCCGATCGTCCGGACCGTGCTGGAACTCGATCTGTTCGAGCTGCGCCGCATTGCCATCACCCTTGATGCGGCCGGTGAGCCGCCACGGCTCTATGATCAGCGCCTGGGTGCCGGCGGGCGCCCGACCGACCGGGCGCGCAAACTGCAGGCTGCCTTCGAAACGCGGCGTGCCTTGTTCCATCGAGATCGAAAGGTCGGCCTCGGCTGTCAAAGGTCGGTCGATGGGTTCGATCGCCAGCCGCACCCGCACTGCGGCATCCTCGGCAATTCGGCTGGTAGCGACACGGTACGGGTAGTGTTTCCCAGCCACCACTACTGAACCCTCGCCCTTGATCGGGCCCGCCAGCGAGCGCAACTCGCCGGTGAAATCCAGCTTCTCGAGCGCGAGTCGGGAGCCGCTCGCGGTATCGAAAAGTATCGCACGTCCGTCCCGGATCTTGAGCCGCTCGATCGCAACGCCCTCGGGATTGAATTCGACCTTCGGTATCGGCCAGGCGAGGCGGCTGGAGCCATCGAGCCCGACGGCGAGCTCCGGGCCCTCCAGCTCTGCGTCCGTAATGCGCCATTCCCCGCGCACCAAGGATCCCAGGGAGAACTCCACGCGCAGTGTACGCACGCGTAGGCTGCCGACCTGATCGGGGTGGCCGAACTCTATGCCTTGCAGCATGAGCGAAGGGGTTGGAAGGAGCCGCGCATCGATGGGTCCGGTGATCCGGAAATCGACCCCGGTCACGATCCGGGCACGCGCCTCGAATTCGCTGCGATAGCTTCCCCAATCAATGAACAAAGGTCCGACCAGCGCTGCCAGCAGCGCCAGGATGATAGCGATCGCAACTCCCAGCAGCGTCGTCTGCACGCTGTCCCCACCCCAGGCCTTCCCGAATCCGCTAGCACCGGCTAATGCGCGGGCCGAAAAATGACCTGTCCCCCAATGGCTTGAGCACGATCCTGTCACCGGACCATGAGGTCCGGGCGGGTGTCCCGCCGTCTCCGTCCATTGCCTTGTCCGCTCCGCCCCTGAAGCGGCACCTTAGGGTGGGGCGGATTGACGGCAATTCTATGTCCGCGTCCAAAGGCTTGGGACCGCCATTTGTCGGCGCGATTTAATCCCCTCCGACCATTCCCGGCGGACCAGCTTCGCGGATCCGCCGAAACCCCGCTGCGCTCAGATTCCGACAATCTTTCCCGGATTCATGATGCCATCGGGATCGAGCGCGCGCTTGATGGCAGCCATGGCATCGAGGGCCGGGGATACCGAGCTCGCCCGCGAGATACTTCATCTTGCCTTGCCCGACCCCGTGCTCCCCTGTGCAGGTGCCGTCCATATTGAGCGCCCGTTCGACCAGCCGCTCGCACAGGCTCTTGGCGGACGCCACTTCCGCTGCATCGGTGAGGTCGACCAGTAGCGTGAGGTGGAAATTGCCGTCGCCGACATGGCCGAGGATCGGCGCCACCAGCCCGCGCTCGGCAATCTCGCGCTGGGTATCGGTGACGCATTCGGCGAGCCGGGAGATCGGCACGCAGACATCGGTGGCGAACGCCTGCGCTCCGGGGCGCAGTCCCCTCCCCGCCCAATAGGCGTCGTGGCGTGCCTGCCACAGCCGCGTACGATCTTCAGGCTTGGTCGCCCATTCGAACGGACCGCCGCCGAGATCACTCGCGATCTCGCCGAAACGCTCGGATTGCTCCGCCACGCCCGCCGACGAGCCGTGAAACTCCACAAACAGCATCGGAACTTCCGGCAGCGTCAGCTTGGAATAGAGATTGGTCGCCTTCACCTGCAGCGCGTCGAGCAGCTCTATCCGTGCGATCGGGATGCCGGACTGGATGGTGGCAATAGCGGCATCGCAGGCGGCTTCCACCGAAGGGAACGGGCACACGCCGGCCGCGATCGCCTCGGGAATGCCCGAGAGCTTGAGGGTGAGCTCGGTGATCACGCCCAGCGTGCCCTCCGAGCCCACCATCAGTCGCGTCAGGTCATAGCCGGCCGCCGACTTCTTGGCGCGGCGGGCGGTCGTCATCAGTTCGCCGTTCGCCAGCACCACCTTCAGCGCCAGCACGTTGTCCTTCATGGTGCCGTAGCGCACCGCGTTGGTGCCGGAGCAGCGGGTGGCCGCCATGCCGCCCAGCGAAGCATCGGCGCCGGGATCGGGCGGGAAGAACAGGCCCTGATCCCGCAGATGCTCGTTGAGCTGCTTGCGCGTGATGCCGGGCTCGACCACACAATCGAGATCTGGCGCGTTCACCGCCAGCACCTGGTTCATGTCTCGGAAATCGATCGATATCCCTCCACAGGGAGCGTTGACATGCCCCTCGAGCGAGGTGCCGGTGCCGAACGGAATGACTGGCACGCGGTGTGCGGCGCAGATTCGGACGGCATCCTGTACATCGGCGCTCGCCTGCGGAAATAGGACCGCATCCGGTGGCTCATTTGCGATCCAGGTGGTCGTATTGGCGTGCTGCTCGCGCACGGCCTGCGAGCCGACGAGCCGGTTGCCGAAGCGGGCCGCCAGCGCCGCGAGCGCGGTTTTCAGCGCGCCGGGATCGCGCTGCGCAATCCGATCGGACCGTTCTTCCAGCAGCGTCATTGCACACCCATTGCTCTTGCAAGCCTATCAGAACGGCGCCGGGCAAACGCATTTCCCGACATCCGGATTCCCGCCACGACATGCTCTCCCGGAGGGCTATCGTGGCGACAATTGCGGATCGACGCGGCGCTTGACGGCATTGCCCACCAGCGACGTGACGCTGGGAACTTCGTTTTCCCGGAACGGAATCGGCCGGCACAGATCCATGACGATGATACCGAGCCGGGCCATGCGATAGGCGGCGTAGACGGCGTCTGCCGCGGTCGTGGCAACCCGCTCTGCCACGGCGCCGCCCAATTGCTGCGCCAGCGAGGTGGTGGCGATGTCGATTGCGCCGAGCTTGCCGGCCTCGACCATCAGCCGGCGCAGCAGATGCACGGTCGTCGCGGTCGTCGGCCGGTGCCCATACGAGGCCGCGATACCGCGCACCATGCGCACGCCGAAGGCGAGAAAAAAGGCAGCATCGGTCAGGGCAGTCGGGCTGATCGCGGTGATGCCGAAAGCGCGCAGCACTGCGGTGCGCACATGTGCCTCGGCGCTGTGGTCGAGCGGCCTCAGCACCGTGCGCGAGAGCAGATCGACCTGTTGCACCGTCGTGTGATGCAGCTGGACCTGCCGCTGGAACGCCTCGATCGCTGCCTCTGTTTCACGCTCGCGCGGTACCACTGCCAGCACTTCCGCGATCACCTTGCGAGCATCGGCCGTCGGCACGCGTTGGTCTGCGAAGCGTCGGTGGATCGCCTCGACGCTCTTGAGGCTGAACAGGCTGGCAAGCTCGCGCGCCACCACGACGCCGGCGCCGACGACCCCGGCGACGACTGCGGTCGCGGCCACCACACCCAGCGTGGTGTTGCGCTCGAACGCGGCCGAGATCCAGCTGACGGCGTCGACGACGAACCAGCCCACGAGGAACACAGCTATTCCCGCGAGCGCGTAGCTGACGATTCGGTCGCGGCCGCGCGGCGCCTGCCGCGGCTCAAACGGCACCACGGCCGGCTCGCTCGGCGTCACCCGTTCGGCGCGTTCGGTGACGATCACCTGCGGTCCGGGTGGACGCGGCCGCGGCACGTCGAGGGGCGCGTCGACTTCGATCAGACGCGCCGTGAACGGAATGGCATCACGCGAGTAGTCGCTCATCGCAGCCGGTCTCCCAGGAGGAAATCAAGCGCCAGATCGAGATTGATATGCGGAACACCCTCGACCGGCGAGGGATCGATGGCCGGCGGCTCGAACACCGGCACGTTGAGGAACGGCGACCCCCAGGCATCGGCACGCGGCGGGCGGATCGGCACGTTGCCGACGAAGAACTTGGATTGCTTCTTCGCACCGACCGGTCGGCCGACCACCACCTGCACACACTGGCCGTCGATTTCCTGCAAATCTTCCTCCGTCGAGATCACCGAGGCGAGCGCCATGACATCCAATTGCGCATTGCTGCTCTTGACCTCGAGGGCAGGAAACGCCGCCATGTTGCGCAACAGCGCCGCGAGATGGTCGCGCTGGATGTCGGGAACATGATCCGCCTTGGTCGCGGCGAACAGCACCTTGTCGACATGCGATCCGAACAGGAGTTTCGAGAGGATGCCGCCGTGCCCGTAACGAAAGCTCTCCAGAATGGCGTCGATCGCGAGCCTGGTATCGTCGAAGGCGTCGCGACCCGCCAACAGCGCGCGCAGCACGTCCACCAGCACGATCTGTCGCGAATAGTGCCGGAAGTGATCCTCGAAAAAGCGGACAACCGCTTCGCGCTTGTAGACCTCGAAGCGTTCCTCCATCAATGCTCCCAGAGTGGAGGGTGAGAAGGTGTCGAGGTCGGCTTTCACGTCGAGCGGCGCGAACCAGAGATAGGGGACGTCTCCCAACGTCCCACGACACAAGAAGCGGCCGGGCTGCAGGAAGCTCAGGCCGTATTGATCGCGGGCCTTGATCAGACAGGCGCCATAAAGGTCGTGCGCCTGCTTTGCGATCTCCTCGCTTGCGACTTCATCCGGATCATGCTGGGCGACGTAAGCAAGAAAGTCGCCGGCGATCTCGGCGCGCTGACCCCGACGGAACGTGTGCAGCGTCGCTCGTGACCACTGGGCATAGGATTGCGTCAGCAACGGGAGGTCGAGCAGCCATTCGCCGGGGTAGTCCACGACACGGATGGTGACCGTCGCCGGGCTGCCGGTGACCTCGCTCAGCAGCCGGCCCATGCTGTTTGCTGGCGCGAACCGGATCTCGATGCCGGTCTCGCTGATATCGGCGGTGCGTTCCGGCCAATCAGGGACGGCGCCGGCAAGCTTCTCGATATTGGCGAAATAGGGAAAGCGGGGCAGCCGATGCGCCTTCGCGCCCGCGAGAGTCGCGGACATCAGGCGGCGTTCGCCGACCACGCCCAGCAGTGGCATGCGGTTCGGATTGTGCACGGCGCTGAGCAGGTTGTGGATCAGGCTGGTGATGAACACGGTCTTGCCGGAACGGCTCAAGCCCGTCACCGCGAGCCAGACCGAGGCGCCGCGGCCGAGATCGCCGATCAGCCGCTCGGACGCCTGCGCGAATATGGGCGGCAGCCAGCTCGGATTGATTATGGGGTTCATTCTTTTCCGGGTCCGCGCCGTCCCATCCCGGGTTGTCCGAGCTCACCATGCCGGCGGGGCCGACATGCGGTGGGAAGTGGGCTCGAAATCGTCCCTGCGCAAGTGGACGCGCCGGCTAGATACGTCGTAATCTCGGTAAATGCTCGATCGTGTCGACCTCGAACCGCTGTTCTTCGCGCCCTTCGTCTCCTCGGTGATGCGGGTCGAGCCCGGCTGGATCGACTACAACGGCCATCTCAACATGGCCTATTACAACGTGCTGTTCGACCGCGCGGTGGACGAGGCATTCGAGCTCCTCGGGCTGCGGCATCGAGTACGTCAAGACCCGCGGGCATTCCTGCTTCACCGCCGAGGTGCATGTGCGCTATCTGCGCGAGTTGCGCGCCGGCGATCCGGTGCGGGTGACCTTCCAACTGCTCGATTTCGACGCCAAGCGAATGCATTATTTCGAGCAATTGTTCCACGCCACCGAGGGCTGGGTCTCCGCCACCTCGGAGAACATGTCGCTGCACGTCGAAATGGCGGCCGGCAGGACCGCTCCCTTTCCAGACGATGTTTCGAAGTGTCTGGCCCGCATGCGGGCGTCGCACGCCAACCTGCCGCGCCCGGAAGCTGCCGGCCGGCGGATCGCCATGCCGGAGGCAAGCTGACCCCTCCCCATCGTCACTGACGAATGTCATTCTTGTCGTGAGATTCGCCCCAGCTTGCCGCATGTCCGGCAAAACCTGCCTGCGGGCTCGATCCGGGGGCGGGACTGTCTTCCGCCTCAAACATGGAAGACTGAACGCCGCACGATCGACCCCATGGGGATGCGACCAGAAAATGCCGGCAGCACTCGTCGGCCGAAAATGGAACCAGCAATGCCGGGCAACGTGCCGCGCAATGATGTTCGGGTGCCGCCGCAGCCGCGGGAAGGAGGCATTGCCGCGCGCGCACGGGCGGCCGCGGGCGCGTCCTATCTCGCCGATCTCAATCCGGAGCAGCACGAGGCGGTAGTGACGCTCGAAGGGCCCGTGCTGGTGCTGGCCGGCGCCGGAACCGGCAAGACGCGCGTGCTCACTACCCGTATCGCACACATTCTGGCGACCGCACGAGCCAGAGCGAGCGAGATCCTGGCGGTCACCTTCACCAACAAGGCGGCACGCGAGATGAAGGCGCGCATTGGCCTGATGGTGGGAGAGATCGTCGAAGGCATGCCGTGGCTCGGCACCTTTCACTCGATCGGCGCCAAGATCCTACGCCGCCACGCCGAGCTGGTCGGACTGAAGCCGGACTTCACCATCCTCGATGTTGACGATCAGATGCGCCTGCTCAAGCAGCTGCTGGCGGCGGAGAGGATCGATGAGAAGCGTTGGCCGGCGCGCGTGCTCGCTGGTCTCATCGACAGTTGGAAGAACCGCGGGCTCACGCCCGATCAGGTTCCTGCCGGCGAAGCGGCAAGCTTCGCCGGCGGCAGAGGCAAGAAGCTCTATGCCGCCTACCAGGACCGCCTGAAGGTGCTCAATGCCACCGACTTCGGCGACCTCCTCCTCGAATGCATCCGCCTGTTCCGGGAGCAACCCGAGGTGCTGCGCCATTATCAGGCACGGTTCAGATACATCCTGGTGGACGAGTATCAGGACACCAACGTCGCGCAGTATCTGTGGCTGCGTCTGCTGGCACAGGGCGGCAGCCGCAACGCTGATGCGGCCGGTCGCCCGTCAGCAAGCGGAGCGATGGAGCAGGCCGAGCCGGAAAGGACCAGGAACATCTGCTGTGTGGGCGACGACGACCAGTCGATCTACGGCTGGCGCGGGGCCGAGATCGACAACATCCTGCGCTTCGAGAAGGATTTTCCCGGCGCCAGGATCATCCGGCTGGAGCGCAACTACCGTTCCACCGCCCACATCCTCGCCGCCGCTTCGCATCTCATTGCGCACAACGAAGGCCGGCTCGGCAAGACCCTGCGCACCGAGAACGTGCCGGGTGAAAAGGTGACCGTCTCGTCCTGCTGGGATTCGGAGGAAGAGGCGCGCGCCGTCGGCGAGGAGATCGAGCAGCTGCAGCGCGACGACGGCATCGGCAGCCCGCACTCGCTCGACGAGATCGCGATCCTGGTGCGGGCCTCGTTCCAGATGCGCGAATTCGAGGACCGTTTCGTCACGCTTGGCCTGCCCTACCGCGTCATCGGCGGACCGCGCTTCTACGAGCGCCAGGAGATTCGCGACGCCCTCGCCTACCTGCGCGTGGTCCATTCGGGAGCCGATGATCTCGCCTTCGAGCGCATCGTGAACGTACCCAAGCGCGGACTCGGCGACGCCACCGTCCGGCTGCTGCACGAACACGCCCGCAGGAAGCGGGTGCCGCTCACCGAAGCCGCTCGCGCGCTGATCGCGACCGACGAACTCAAGCCGAAGCCGCGCAGCGCGCTGCGCGATCTGCTCACCTCGCTCGACCGCTGGCGGGATCGCCGCGACGCCGTGCCCCACACCGAACTCGCTCAGATCGTGCTCGACGAGTTGGGTTACACCGAGAGGTGGCAGAATGACCGCAGCGCCGACGCGGCCGGCCGGCTGGAGAACCTCAAGGAGTTGATCCGCTCCATGGAGGAGTTCGAGAACCTCGCCGGCTTCCTGGAGCACATCGCGCTGGTGATGGACACCGACAGGCGCGAGGCCGGCGAGGCGGTATCGATCATGACGCTGCATTCCGCCAAGGGGCTCGAGTTCGACACCGTGTTCCTGCCAGGCTGGGAGGAAGGTCTGTTCCCGAACCAGCGCACCCTCGACGACCAGGGACGCGCCGGGCTCGAGGAGGAGCGACGCCTGGCCCATGTCGGGCTCACTCGCGCACGGCGCCGCGCCAGAATCTACTTCTCCGCCAACCGACGAATGCACGGCTTGTGGAATTCGAACGTTCCCTCACGGTTTCTCGACGAGTTGCCGGAGGCGCACGTGGAGGTGACGGAAGCGAAGGGCAGCTTCGGCAGCGGTTACACCGGCGCCTCGCGCTTCGACGAAATGACGCATTTCGGCTCGACCTACGGCACCCCCGGCTGGCAGCGCGCACAACGCAAGAGCAAGCGCGACGGGTTCGAGGAAGAGCGAAGGGAACATTCGAGAGACGACGAAGCCTCCATCCATGATTTGGATGTCGGTGGTGCCATGTCCCCTCCGCCAACAGGAGAGAAGGTCAGCTTCGGCCGCGGCAAGAGTCGCTCACGCCTCCCCTTCACCATCGAAGGTGAGCTTGTCGCCAGGTCCGCCGGCACGGCTTCCGATTTCGCGATCGGTGACCGCGTGTTCCACCAGAAATTCGGCAACGGCAGCGTCACCGCCATCGACGGCAACAAGCTCGTGGTCCAGTTCGACAAGGCCGGTGAGAAGCGCGTTGTGGACAGCTTCGTGCAGCGGGCGTGAGCGATCGCCGCTGGGCGATGTGACCTTCCCGATCAGAACTCCTGCAACGGCCGATGTCGCCGGCTCAACGTCGCCATTGAAACGTCACCAGCGCGGCGATCATGACTGCGCCTCCCAACGCCTGCAGCGGCGTGATCACCTCGCCGAGGAACAGCGCGCTCCCAACGGTCGCAAGCAGCGGCTCGAGGTTCATGAACAGCGCGGTGTGGAAGGGACCGATGCGCCCGGTCGAGGCGAAAACGCCGAGAATGCCCGTCGTAACCGCCACGCTGAGCACGATCAAGCTCACCCAGCCGAACGCCGTCGCCGGCGGCTGCCAGTTCCACGTCGCCAGCGAGGCCAGGATGAACAGCACCGTCGAGGAAAGGAGCGAATACCAGGTGATCAGCCGCGGGTCGGCGCTCTGCAGCTTCGCCCGCGTCACCAGCAGCATCACCACGCGGCAGCAGGCGGCACCGAGGGCTGCAAGCACACCGGCGACTGCCAATCCGGCGGGGTGCGCGCCGATGATCAGGGCTAGTCCGAAAAAGGCGGCAATGGCGGCCGCGGCGCCCCGCCAGGTGAGCTTTTCCACCCCAGTCGCTGCAGCCGCAATCCCGGTGAGAAGCGGGTAGACGAAATAGGTCAGGATCGCGATCGGCACGTCGACGGTCTCGATCGCCTTGAACAGGAGAAAGACGTTGCCGGCGAACAGGCCGCCCACGCCCAGCGAGATCCAGATCGCCCGCGACGTCAACGGCGGCGGCTCGGCCAGTCGCAACCACACGAACAGGAACGTCACCCCAAACAAGCCGCGGACGGTCGAGACCGTCAGCACGTCGGCGCCGTGTTGGAGCACGACCTTGCTCAGCACGTCGGCGCACGCGAACGACGAGGCCCCGAGCAACGCGGGACCGATCAGCATCAGACGGTCGCCGGTGTGCGTGGAATGGGGACGAGTCACTGACTGGGTGCGAGGATGAGGGCGAGCCCGGGCCGAGGTCGGACAGCCAGCGTAGCCCGGCCCTCCGCCATCCCCAAGGGGGCTCGGCTTTGTCCCGGGTCACGTACTGCTGCCGAGGAGCTGGCCCAGACCACGAGCAAGCCGCCGCGCTCACGGCCGTGCACTCGGGTGTGCAGGCCCGACGGCCGCGACGGGAGGCAGGAAAATCGTTATGCTGCGCCTACACCAGCTTACCCGACGACATGGTGTCCCCCGCGATGTCACTCCCATGATGAAACGTGAGACATTGGCGATCGCGAGCATCTACGTGCCGGCCAAGCGGCGGGCCACGCTCGATCCCGAGAAAGCACGCGAGATCGCCGAGAGCATTTTGCACATCGGCCAGCAATCCCCGATCCTGGTCCGCCGCGACGGCGACCGCTTCGTGCTGGTCGAAGGCCTGCACCGGCTGGAAGCGTGCAAGCAATTGGGCGAGCAGACGATTTTCGGATACCTGGTGCAGGCGCGGCGGCATTAGCTTTTGCGCTACTTCTTCTCCGGCAGATAGAGAATATCGAGCAGCCCCTGCGCGTCCGCCACGCTCATCGGCGAGGTGAGGTACTTGAAGTCGAGCGCCTGCTTGAGGGTGACATCGAGACCTTTTATCTCGGCAAGCTGCAGCGATCCCTTGGGGTAGAACTCGTCGCGCGTCCGCTGGGCAAGCGCACGCGGAACCTTGGCGATCTCGGCGTAGTTATCGATTGCGTCGGGGGCGGAATAGGCCCAGTCGATGGCGCGGCTGATCGCCTTGATGTAGCGCACGAAAGCGTCGCGCTTCTGCTTGAGGGCATTGGCATTGGCGACGTTGACGCGAATGGTCTGCTGCGCCAGCGCGGGAACATCGCTGCCGCGCGCGATGATGGTGAGGCGGCCATCGGCGAGCTGTTGCAGCACGAACGGCGGCACCGACCAGCCGACGTCGATCTGCCCGGACATCACCTGCGTGAGGGTGGCCGGCGCGCCGCCGGTGGCGACGATTTTCGGAGTTCGCCTTCGCCTGGTTCACCAGCTGCAGCAGAATGAGGTTGGTCGACGAGCCGGGCGAGGAAAACGCGATGGTCTTGCCGTTGGTGTCGGCAAGGCTCCTGATGCCGCTCTCCGGACGCGCATACCAGAAAGCGTCGGGAGCGCCGGTCGCTTCCGCGCTGATGATGCGCACCGGCATGCCCTTGGCGTAGGCGGCGATGACGCCGAGCGTGCCGTTGGTCATGGCGATGTCGATGCTGCCGGCAATCACCGGTGTAAGCGTGGAGGCGCCCCCTTCGGTATAGAGAATCTCGATGTCGAGACCAGCCTCCTTGAAGTACCCCTGCTTGAGGGCGACGTCGACGAAGGTGCTGTTCCAGAATCCACGCTGCGCGACAGCAACCTTCAGGGTTTCGGCGGCAGCGGCCTGAGCGCCGGCGGCGGCGGCCAATCCAGCCAGCAAAGCGAGCATCCTGTTCATGGCGTTTTCCCTCGTTTCGATGCACCGGGGCGCCAACAGTCGGTCGGACGGCGGGCGACATCCGGACTTCCCAAATCAGCGAGCACCATCTACATTGCGTCCGTCGTCAACAACAGAAAGGAGGTGATCCAGTGTCTCATTGTCCATTGCCGCGGTCGCCGGCATCCGTGAGCTGGATCCTCGCCTCTGAGGGGGTCCGCGTCGCCTAGGTGACGTGCTGCGGTTTCAGCCGGACCACGGCTCGACAATGGAAGGGCTGCCCACGGCAGCCCTTCTTCATTTCGGTGTGCTATTCGGACTTGATCTTGCCCTCGGCGATCACCTTTTTCCATTGCTCGTAGTCAGCGCGCGCGAAGGCCGAGGCTTCTTCCGGGCCAGTGAGGCGCGGCTCGACGCCAATCTTCGCGAGCGCCGCCTTCATCTCGGGATGTTGCAGCGCCTTGTTGATCTCGCCGTTGAGGCGTGCCAGCACGGCCGGCGGCAGCCCGACCGGCGCGAACACGCCGGTCCAAAGATCGACGTTGAAGCCGGGGAGCGTTTCCGCGACCGCCGGCACGTCGGGATACACCTTGCTGCGCGCGGCCAGAGTGCTGGCGATCGGCCGTACCCGATTGTCGCTCGTGAACGGCAGCGCACCTGCAATGCTCGAGAACGCCAATTGCACCTTGCCGCTGAGGACGTCCGGATAGGACGCTCCGATCCCGCGGTAGGGGACGTGCGTCATGTCGATGCCGGCGCGCAATTTGATCAGCTCGCCGGAAAGATGGGGCGCGGTGCCGATGCCGGCGGAAGCGAAGTTGAGCTTGCCCGGATTGGCTTTTGCGTATCCGATCAACTCGGGCAGGGTCTTGATCGGCACGTGCAGCGAGCTGACGATGAGCGCCGGCGACGAGCCGACGATTGCCACCGCCTGCAGCTTGGAAAGGTCGTAGGGCGCATCCTTCTGCAAGGTCGGATTGATGACGACCGCGGGGTCGTTCAGGAGGATCGTGTAGCCATCCGGCGCCGCACGCGCGACCACGTCGGTGCCCACCATGCCACCTGCGCCGGGACGGTTCTCGGCCACGACTGATTGCCCGATGGTCTCGCTCAGCCGCTGCGCCAGGTTGCGTCCGACGTTGTCGATGATGCCGCCGGGCACATAAGGCAGAATGAGGCGGATCGGCTTGCTGGGATAGCTCTGCGCCTGCGCAGCCGCGCCTGACGCCGCAAGCACGGCCGAGCAAAGCAACGCCCCTGCGGTCAGTGCCGAAGAGATCATGTTCCTTCCTCCGTGCGGGGTGATCGACCAACGATAGGCCTGCTCGGGTTCGGCTCTTCGGACAAATCGGCCACTGCTTTCACTGCGGCTTGATCCCCAATCGACCGACTAGCTCCTTGGTGAGCGCAATTTCGCTCGCGAGCTTCGCCGCGAGCTGCTCGGGCGTGCCGGCGACGATCTGGTAGCCGGCGCGCTGTGCGGCGGCGCGCGCCTCCGGCACCTTGAGGGCCGCCTGGCTCTCCCGCGACAACAGCGCCACAATCTCCTTGGGCGTCCCGGCGGGTGCGAACAGAGCGTTGAAGGTGTCGGAGACGAAGCCGGGAAAGCCCGCCTCGATCATGGTCGGCACGTCTGGCAGGGAGAACCAGCGCTCCGCTCCGGTCACCGCCAGCGCGCGAAACTTGCCTTCCTTGATCAGCGGCTCGACCGGCGCGAGCGCTACCGATCCGATCGGCACGGTTCCCTCCAGCACCGCCATGGTGGCAGGACCACCGCCCCGATAGGGGATATGCACCATGTCGATACCGGCACGCAGCTTGAGCTGCTCGGCGCTGAGATGGGATTTCGTGCCGGCGCCCGGGCTCGAGTAATTGATCACGCCGGGCGCGGACTTCGCACGCGCGATCACATCCGCGAGCGTCTTGAGCTCGGAATCCGCGCGCACGAATAGGACGTTGGGTGCGTTGACGAGCTCGCAGATCGGCGCGAAATCCTTGATCGGATCGTACGGCAAATTGCTGTAGAGGGCGGGATTGACGGCAATGGCGGTCGAGGTGAGCAGCAGCGTGTAGCCATCCGGCGCGGCGCGCGCCACCGCGGCTATGCCGGGATTGCCGCCGCCACCGGTGCGATTCTCGACGATGACGGACTGGCCGAGCGACCTGTTGAAGGCCACAGAGACGATGCGGGCAATGATATCGGTCGGGCCTCCCGCCGGGAACGGCACGACCAGCGTGATCACCCGTTCCGGATAGGCGGCACGTGAGATGGACGGGGCGAGCGGCAGCGCGAGGGCGAGCGCCACCACCGCGAGGAGGGCGCGGGAGACGATTCGGCTGACGTCGGACATGATTTCCCATCCTTGCTGTGGGTGGTCCGCGGACGCATCTCCCTGGACCCGGTCCGGGCCGACCATTCTAACCCACCCATTCGAATCCCGCTGCGGTCCAAACGTCGCGTTCGGCGGGATCGACGAGAGCATCGATGAAGGCGGCGGCTGCCGCCCGATCGGCGCAGCCGGCAGAGATGCCCGACGCATAGGTCGTGTCGTTGCCGAGCGGCGGGGGGATTTTTCCGATCACCCGCACACCGGCGACCGGCACCATCTCGGCAATCAGGGTGAGCCCCAGATCGGCCCGGCCTTCGGCCACGCGCGCCGCCACCTCGGCTCCGCTCTGCTGCGGCATGGCCTTGCCCGCCATCTGCGAAGCCAGCCCGATGCGATCCCACAGCGCGGCGAGATGCACACCCGCCGATCCGCCCACGGCGGGGTCGCTGAGGGCCACCGCGCGCGCGCCGAGGAGCGCCTGGGTGAAGGCCTCGGCCGTCGAGATGTCGGGCACCGGTGCACCCTCGCGCACCGCGACGCCGATCGACGTGCGTGCGATGTCCCTGCGGCTGCCGGCCACGATCCCGCCCGTTTGCTCCATCCTGGCGATGGCGGGAGCACCGAGGATGATGACATCGGCCGTCTCGCCCGCCGCGAGCTTGGCTTGCAAGGCACCGACGGTTCCGAACGTGACATCCACGTCACGCCCGCTGCCACGCCTGAACTTGTCGGCGAGCGCATTGACCGCCGTGGTCATCGAGCGTGCACACAACACGCGGAGACCTTGACCCATGCGGCCGTTTCCCTGTCATTCCGCTTGATCCGACGAACGGTCCAAGGGCTCAATAGATATCAGGCCACTGCACCGCAGTGGAGAATGAAGGCCAGACAATCAGGGAGAAGTCATTGCGTAAGCTCGATATGCTGGTTCTCGCGGCGGGAGCACTGGCGCTGGCACGACCTGCCCCGGCGCAGGTTCAGGACTGGCCCACCCGTCCGCTCACCATGGTGGTGCCGTTTGCGGCCGGCGGCCCGGTCGACACGCTCGGCCGCATCCTGGCACCCTATCTAAGCGAAGTCATCGGCAAGCAGGTGGTGATCGAGAACATCAGCGGCGCCGGCGGCATGAACGGATCGCTGCGCGTTTCGCAGGCTGCGCCCGACGGCTACATGTTCGTGCTCGGCAGCGTCGGCACCCACGCGCTCAATCAGACGCTCTACAAGAAGCCACTCTACAACACTCCCGTCGATTTCACTCCGGTCGCGCTGATCGCCGATGCCGGCCTGGTGCTGATCACGCGCAAGGATCTGCCCGCGGAGGATCTCCGGGAATTCATCGCCTATGCCAGGGCAAACCAGGGCAAGATGCAGTTCGGCTCGGGTGGAGCGGGAACGTCCTCCCACATCGGCTGCGTACTGCTCAATCAGGCAATCGTGGTCGACATCACCCACATTCCCTATCGCGGTGGTGGGCCGGCGCTCGCCGACCTGATCGCCGGTCGCATCGACTACATCTGCAACATCGCTTCGACCCTGGGACAGGCGGTCGAGGCCGGGCAGGTGAAGGCGATCGCCGCCCTCACGCCGGGGCGCTCGCCCATCCTCCCCGACCTGCCGAGTGCGCACGAGCAGGGTCTGAAGGACTTCGACGCCTATACCTGGAACGCGGTGTTCTATCCCAAAGCTACGCCGACGCCGCTGGTCGACAAGCTCAACGACGCCTTGCGCAAGGCGATGGCCAATCCCGCCCTTCGCGAACGGCTGCGCAGCCTCGGGCTGATCGTGGTCGCACCCGAGCGGCAGACGCCGGAATATCTGCGAGGATTCGTGGTGAGCGAGATCGAGAAATGGGCGGTTCCGATCAAGGCGAGCGGCGTGAAGCAGGACTAGCGGTCAGGAAGCGCGTGCGTCGACATCGGCGCCGCGAACCGGATTTCTCTGGGTCGCGACGATCGGTCTGACAAGAGATGGGATCGCGATCTCGCCGCCCTCGGCTTCCGGCTCGCCGCCTCCTCCGGCTCAGCCTTCGCGGCGATGGTGAAGGCGGTGCGGCAATCATACGAATGTCTGGCGCAAGGCCGCATCGATCCTTTCATCGGCAAGGGCAATGTTGAGAAGGAAATGAAGGCTGCGATGGCCACCGCCGGCCTCGACCGGCTGTTGGAGATCGAGCGGCGCACGATGAAGGAGTAGGCGTCCAGGCGGAGCCCGGCTTTCGCTTCTCCGTGTCAGCGGATCCTGCTGCGATATGATGTCAGCCGGAACACCAGCGTGCCGACGATCGCGATGTTGACGGCGTTGGCGGCAATACCGGCGCCGAACGCCCAGGCATAGGTGCCTAAGTGATCGTAAAGCAGGCCGGCGAGCCAGCCGCCGGTCGCCATTCCGGTCCCGCTGCACAGCAGAAAGGCGGGAATCCGCCAATAGGCTTCCGCGGCCGGAAACAGCTCGCGGATTGCCAGGACATAGGCCGGAATGATGCCGGCGAAGCCCAAGCCGAAGGCGGCGGCGACGGTGAACAGGCCGATCTCGTCCTGAGTGACCGCGAACGCTCCCAAGGCGATGATCTGCAGCACCGAACCGGCAAGCACGGTATTGAGCCCGCCGATGTGATCGGAAACCCACCCCCAGAGCTGGCGGCTGAGGAACGCGGTGCCGAGCAGAACCGACAACATCGCTGCGCCGTGCGAGGCCAGAATCCCGAGATCGCTGCACAGAGCCGGCAGGTGTGCCTGCGGCATCGCCATCGGGATGCAGCAGAAGATCACTGCGGTGGCGATCACCACGAACACCAGGTTGGGCGACCAACCCATCACGGTCTTGCCTGCAGCGGCACCGGCGAGCGCGCCCGGCGTCGCCGCCTGCTCGGGCGGCCGGCTCAGGAAAATCGCCGCCAATGGTACGATCAACGCAGCCTGCAACAGGCCGAAATAAAGCATGGTCTCGCGCCAGCCGGCATAGGCGATGGCGCGCTCGAAGATCGCGGGCCAGACCGCTCCCGCCACGTAGCTGCCGCTCGAGATCAGCGCCAGCGCCGATCCCCTGCGGCGGTCGAACCACCGGCTGATATACACGTAGAACGGCGCGTTCATCCCGCCGATGCCGAGGAAGCCCATGAAAAGTCCCTGCCCGACATAGAGCTGCCAAGTGGCACCGCCGGTCGAGAGCGCCAGGCCGACGGAAATCATCACCGCACCGAAGATGACCGTCCACCGCACGCCGACGCGCTCGGCAATGTAACCCATCACGATGCCGCCCGAGCCGAAGCCCAGCCACGCAAGCGAGCTCGCCAACGCCGGCACCTCGCGCAGGCCGCCCATCTCCGCAGCGATCGACTTGAGCGCGACCACGGTAATCCACGGCGCCCCGAACGAGAGCGCGAGAATCACCAGCACGATGCTCGCGACGATCCAGGACTGCCTGGTCTCGACGGTGGGCAGCTTCATCTGCTCGTGCATCGTGGCCTGGGTTTCCTGCGGTCGTCGGTCGGGTGCCATGGGCGTTGAGGGCCACGGCGAGATGAGGGAACCTGCGTCACCGTGCGCGGCGGTCGGCCGGAAGTTGGGGGAGCGCCATTCCTGGCTGGTTCTTTGGCGGCAACCTAGCCGGTTCGCGCGAGTGCCGCGAGGTCGCGCGGATCAGGGCTGCTCTGCAAGCGTCGTGCTACGCACGTGTCGTTCGCCCAACGAGCCCAGGCGCACGAGCCTCGATGGAACTCGGGTCGCTGCAACTTCGACAGGGCGAGGGTGAAAAAGTAAGTGAGTGACCGGGCTCCAAGCTGTTGATAGATCGATGTAATGCATGGTCGACCCTGGGGCGGTACCAGGCTGAGATTGCAGATGAGCGGAAAGGTCTCGAGAGTGCGGCAGACGACCACAGTCGCGAGGCTTTCGACAGATCTGGGGACCGCGCGCCGAATCGTTGACGCGGCCGCAGAGCGCTTCAATGCCGAGGAGGTCGCCGCCTCGACCTTCGAGGAAAAAGATGGGCGCTGGACCCTCGCGTTGCATTTCTGCAAGCATCCCGACGAAGCGGCCTTGCGGGCGCTGATCGCGGCGGCTGGGGGTCTCGAGGCGGCCGCCACGTTGGTGCTCGAGACGCTGGCGCCCACGGACTGGGTGCGCAAGGGCCTCGAGGGCCTCCCTCCCGTTGAGGCCGGCCGCTTCGTTGTGCATGGCGCGCACGACCGCGCGCGGGTGAGCGCAAACCGCATCGCCATCGAGATCGAGGCGGCGCTGGCCTTCGGCACCGGGCACCACGGCAGCACCCGTGGATGTCTCATCGCGCTCGACCGGCTGCTGAAGGAATGCGGGGCTCGGCGCCGCGCCGGTGTACCCATATTCCAGGCGGGGCCTGCAGCCGAGCCGCGACCGCGGCGCTCGGGCGTGAAGTCGGGACGCGTGCTCGACATCGGAACCGGGAGTGGCGTGCTCGCCATCGCCGCGGCGAAAGCGCTGCGTAAGCCGGTGCTCGCTAGCGATATCGATGCCCGCGCAGTAGTCACGGCGCGCGAGAACGCGCGCCTCAATGGCGCAGCAGCCCATGTCGAGGTGATCCACGCCGCAGGCCTATCCGTCCAGATGTTTCGCCGGCGCGGCAACTACCCGCTGATCCTCGCCAATATCCTGCTCGAGCCGCTGCAGCAGCTGGCGACGCCGATGGCAGGGCTGCTCACGCCCAACGGTCGGGTGGTTCTGTCCGGGCTGCTCCCGGCGCAAGCAGTGCCGGCAATTGCGAGCTATCGCGCGCGCGGCCTCGTGCTCATGCGTCGCATCAAGCTCGAGGGCTGGATGACATTGGTGCTGGTCGGTCCTCGCAAGCCGCCTCGTTCGCACGGCCCACGTCGATCGCAAGGCCGCCGGTCACGCTGATCCGACCTCCCACCGCTTTTCTCATGCACGACCAATGCATTGTTCCGTTGCGCGCGCTCGGCGCAGGCCCTGCCATGCGGCACGAGCATTGCCCGCCTGCCGGCCGCCCCATATAGATCTCATCATGTTCCAGGCCTGCTTCCAGTCGTTCGAGGACCGCAGCGAGCGCGCGGACAGCCCATCGCGCGTGGCGGCGCTGCGCAGTGAGCTCGCCCGGCGCAACCTGACCGGCTACATCGTGCCGCGCGCCGATCGCCAGCAGAACGAGTATTTGCCGGCCTGCGAACAACGGCTCGCGTGGCTCACCGGCTTCACCGGCTCGGCCGGCACCGCCATCGTCCTCATGGAGCGGGCGGTGCTGTTCGTCGACGGTCGCTACACGCTGCAGGCCCGCGACGAGGTGGATACGGCTCTGTTCGCGATCGAGCATCTGGTCGAGACGCCCCCGGAGTGTTGGATCGAGAGCAACCTCGCAAGTCACGACCACATCGGCTACGACCCCTGGCTGCACACGGCAAAGGGCGCCGAACGTCTCGCCAAGGCTTGCGCTGCGGTCGGCGCAATGCTGGAGGCGCTCGAGCCCGACCTGTTCGACGCCATCTGGACCGGCCGTCCTGCTCCGCCGCTCGGTGCGGTTACCCTGCACGACCTGCGCTATGCGGGCGAGGCGGCGGAGAACAAGCTCGAGCGCATCCGGTCCGAAGTGGCGAAGCTGCGCGCCGACGCGCTGATCGTATCGGATCCACAGGCGGTGGCTTGGGCCTTCAACATCCGTGGCGCCGATGTCCGGCACACGCCGTTGCCGCTCGCGTTCGCCATCATTCCCAGGCACGGCCGACCATCGCTCTACGTCGACGGCCGCAAGCTCTCGAACGACGTGCGTCACCGCCTCGAGACGCTGGCCGACGTTCGCGAGCCCCCCGACCTGATGCGCAGACTGAGCGAGCTCGGAAGCGCCAAGGCCACTGTGCGGCTCGACCAGGCGACCGGCGCTGCCGCAATTGCGCGTCTCGTCGAGAGCCACGGCGGCCGGATCGCACGCGGCGCGGACCCGATCGGATTGATGAAGGCGGTGAAGAACGCGACGGAGATCGCCGGCGCACACGCAGCGCATGTCCGCGACGGCACCGCAGTCGTGCGCTTCCTCGCCTGGCTCGAGCGCGAGGCTCCGCGCGGCTCGCTCACCGAGATCGGTGCCGTTGCCGCACTCGAGAGCTTTCGCCGTGACTCCGGGCTGCTCAAGGATGTTTCGTTTCCGACCATCGCCGGCGCCGGGCCCGACGGGGCGATCGTGCACTACCGCGTCACCACCAGGACCGACCGCCGCATCACTCCCGGCGAATTGTTCCTGGTCGATTCCGGAGGCCAATACGAGGACGGTACCACCGACATCACCCGTACCGTTGTTGTCGGCGAACCGAGCGCCGAGATGCGCGACCGCTTCACCCGCGTGCTCAAGGGCTACATCGCCATCGCCCGCGCCGTATTTCCAGACGGCACGACCGGTGCTCAGCTCGATTCCTTCGCGCGCCAGTTCCTGTGGATCCAGGGACTCGACTTCGACCATGGCACCGGACACGGCGTCGGCAGCTACCTGTCGGTGCACGAAGGCCCGGCCCGCATCTCCAAGCTCGGCGCCGCGCCGCTCAAGCGCGGCATGATCCTGTCCAACGAGCCGGGCTACTACAAGACCGGCGACTACGGCATCCGCATCGAGAACCTCGTCCTGGTGGTCGAGGCTCCCGCGGTGCCCGGCGCCGAGAAGCCGCTCAACGCATTCGAGACGCTCACTCTGGCGCCGATCGACCGCAAGCTGATCGCGCCCGACATGCTCACAAACGAGGAAACCGCCTGGCTCGACGACTATCACGCGCGCGTCGCAAGCACGCTTACGCCCCTGCTCGACCGCGAGACCGGCGCCTGGCTCGCCGCAGCCACCCGCCCGCTGCGGCAGCACTGAGGCGACGGTCAGTTGCTCGATCCATCCCCGAAGGAGACGGCCCCGAGCGACAAACGTCGCATGCCGTGGCGTTTGACCGCGCTGCTGATCGCGATGTCGGGGGTGGGGTCGCTCTCGCTCAATCTCCTGGTTCCGGCAATTCCCGGCCTGGTGGCGAAGTTTGCCGCCGATCCCGGAAGCGTCCAACTCACCGTTTCGCTCTACATCCTGGGGCTCGCAGCAGCGCAACTGGTGTTCGGGCCGCTCTCCGATCGCTTCGGCCGCCGGCCCGTGGTGCTCGCCGGACTCGCCATCGCGACCATCGCGAGCACCGCGGCGATCTTCGCCGCCAGCATCGCAAGCCTCATCGCCGCACGGATCGCGCAATCGCTCGGCGCCTCGACCGGCCAGACCATCGGTCGTGCCATCATCCGCGATCTCCACGAACGCGAGCGCGCCGCGTCCATGATGGGCCTCGTCACCTCGGTCACGGTGATCATGCCGATGGTGGCGCCCCTGATCGGCGGGATTCTCGACACTCTGTTCGGCTGGGAATCGATCTTCGTGTTCTCGGCGGCGCTCAGCATCATGGTGTTCGTCTGGGCGGTGATCGCACTTCCGGAGACACGCAAGTTCACGAGCAGACCCGGCCAGCACTTTCGTGCCGATCTCTCGGCGCTTGCCGCCAGCCCGCGGTTCCTCGGCTATGCCTTGTGCGCGGGACTAGGCTCGGCGCCGTTCTTCAGCTTTCTCGGCGGCGCGCCGCATGTAGTGGTGACCATGCTCGGGCGCACCTCCGCGGAGTACGGGCTGTGGTTCTTTCTCCCCTCCATCGGATTCATGGCAGGCAATTTCCTGGTGGCACGGCTCGCGATGCGCTTCGGCATCCATGCGCTGATCTGGTGGGGCATCATGTTCACCATCGTGGGCTGCCTGGTCAACGCCGCGGTCTATGTCGCGTTTCCGGGCTGGGAGATGGTCACGCTGTTCTTTCCGCAGATCCTCATCGGTCTGGGCAACGGATTGCTGCTGCCGACGGCAATCGCCGGCGCGGTGAGCATACGCCCGCAGGTCGCCGGCACTGCGTCGGGCATGACCGGCTGCATTCAGATGGCGATCGGGGCCGCCGCCGCGCAAATCTCCGGGCAAGTCGTTGCCGGGGGCGCGATGCCGATGATCTGGCTGATGCTGATGTTCGGCGTTGGCACCGCTATCGCGGTGTTTACGCTTGTGCACGGCCGGAGCGAGGACGAGCGACGAACGACTATCTAGATTAGGTGGATGCTGGAGCGGGGCGTCAGAGCACTACCGACGGTGCGGTTGAATGCCCGCGTCCCGCACGGCCAGCGGGGTTGCGCAAACCGTCCCGCCGGGCGGCGGGACGGTCCCGCTCGCAATAATCGATCAGAGCAGCGGCTGGACCGTCTGTGCTTCCTTCGGCCAGACCGTGCGAAGCTCGCCCTTCATCCACTCGGCCAGAACCTCCTGGTTGTGGATGTTGAGGCCGTTGTCGCCGAATTTCACCTTTGTCGCAGGATAGGGCAAATTGGTGAACTCGGTGGCAGCGATCACATCGCGGATTTTCTTGGGGTCACGGCTGGCGGCCTTCTCCAGAGCCTGACGGATGATCAATCCGATCACGTAGCCCTGGCCCAACTGTTCGTTTGCCGGCGGATACGGCTGGGTCGGATAGGCCGCCTTGTATGCTGCGACGAATTCCTTGTTGCCGGCAACGTTGAGATCCCAGTTCCAAGCCATGGGCGCGAAGAAACGATCGCCTGCAGACCCCAGCCCCTTGCCGACGGAATCGGTGCCGGCCGGGCCGGCGCCGAAGATCGGCATGTTCGCTCCCACCCCGCGCAGCGCCTTGATGATCAGAATGAGGTCGTTGGTGAACCCACCGAGGAAGAGCAGGTCGGGCTTGTAGCGCAGCACCGGCGCCACGGCGACCGATGGATCGGAGAGTCCCATCTGGAAGGACTGCGAGAACGGCACGTCGAGATTGAGCGTCTTGGCATGCTCGGGAAGCTGCTTCTGCACAATGAGCCCAACCGCGTCGTTGCTCATGAAGATCAGCGCCGACTTCGGCGGAGCCCCTTTCGTCGCCCGCCACATCTCGTAGGCGCTCGACATCGACCAGTTCCACACCGTGCCGCCCTGCGGCGTGATCTTGAAAGTGTACTTGTAGCCGCGGGCGACGATGCCATCGGCGTAGGAATTGGTGATGAGCGGAACTTCCGACTTCTCGGCCTCGACCTGGGCGGCAAGCGTCATGGCGCTTGCGCCGGCGCCTGCAAGCACCACGGCGCCCTCCTGATCGATCAGACGGCGCGAGACACTGGCCGATTGCGTCGGATTTTCCGAGGAGGTGTCGGCGATGACGAGCTTGAGCTTCGCACCGCCCATCGATTTGATGCCGCCTTCGCGATTGACCTGATCGACTGCGATCTGCATGCCCCAGGTCCCGCGTGATCCCACCTCGCCGAGGCCGCCGGTGAGCGCGTTCGGGGCGCCGATCACGATCTCTTTTTCCTGCCCGCTGACGATCGCCGGCATGGTCACCGACATTGCTACGCCAACCAAACCTTCAATTCCCTGTCTGCGCGTGATTTTCATGGGTCTCCTCCGTGGTCCGAACTTTCTCCAGGCTGGCTCCTTGGGCCGTCCATCAGGCGCCGAGATAGGCGCGGCGGACGAACTCGGAGTCCTCGAGGGCGTGGCGATCGCCCGCAAGCGCGACGCGGCCGTTAGCAAGAATAATCCCCCGCATTGCCATTTCGAGGCAAGTCGCATTCTGCTCGACCAGAAGGATCGTCGTCCCCTGTCGCTGGATCGTGGCGAGGCGCTCGAACACCAGTTCGGCCAGAATCGGCGAAAGTCCGAGCGATGGCTCGTCCAACATCAGGAGCTTTGGGAAATTCATCATCGCGCGGCCGATGGCGAGCATCTGCTGCTCGCCGCCCGACAGCGTGCCGCCGGCCTGGCGGCGTCGCTCGGCGAGGCGGGGAAAAAGCTCGTACACCGAGGCGAGCGCCTCCGGCCGCCCGACCGGTGCCCGGGCCGCCAGGAAGCTGACGATGAGATTCTCCTCGACCGTGAGATGGGGAAAGATGCGCCGTCCCTCGGGCACGTGGGAAATGCCCGCGTGCGCGACCTGGTGCGGCGACAAGCCGCCGACGCTTCTTCCTTCCGCCCGGATATAGCCGCCACGCGCCGGAACGAGCCCCGAGATCGCACGCAGGATGCTGGTCTTGCCGGCGCCGTTCGCACCCAGCAGGACAAAAACGGCGCCTTCGTCGACGACGAACGAAACGTCGCGCACGGCGTAGAGGTCGCCGTAGGCCACGCTCAGATTTTCGACCGCGAGCAAAGTCATCGCAGCGCACTCTGCTTCTTGCCGAGATAGGCCTCGATCACCACGGGATCGTGGGCGACCTCGGCCGGCGTGCCGTCGGCGACCACTCGTGCGTTGTTCAAGACGACCAGCCGTTTGACCATCGCCGCAAGAACCGAGAGTACGTGCTCGACCACTATGACGGTGATGCCGCGCGTGTTGTTGAGCGCGAGAATCTCCGAGATCAGATGCTGCGCCTCCTCGTGCGTGAGCCCGGACATGCTCTCGTCCAGCATCAGCAGGCGGCAGCGCCCGGCAATGGCACGCCCGATCTCGACCCGCTTGCGGTCGGCGAGCGTGAGCTCGGCAGGCCGGCAAGCCGCCTGTGCCTCCAGGCGGAACTGGGCCAGGATCGCGTCCACCTCATCGCGGGTCTCCCGCCCGGGAGGAAGGCACTGCGAGGCCGCGACCGAGATGTTCTGCGCGACCGTCATACTCTCGAACAAGCGAACCTTCTGAAACGTCCGACACATGCCGGCGCGGCGCCGCAGGTGGCTCGGCAACGTCGTGCAGTCGGTACCGAAATAGGTGACGCGGCCCGCGCTTGGCCGCAGGTTGCCGCTCACGATCTCGAACAGCGTCGACTTGCCGGCCCCGTTGGGACCGATCAGACCCATGACCTCGCCCTCGCGCACGGCGAAAGAGACATCCTTGAGCGCCACCACCCCGCCGAAATTGCGGGAGACGCCGTGCACCTCCAGCGCCGGCGTTGGTGCGTTCACCGGGCGCTCCCTCTGACCGTATTCCTGAATACCAACCCGACTATTCCCTTCGGGGCGCGCAGCACGACCGCCAACAGCATCAAACCGTAGACCAGGACGTCCAGGCCCTCGATTCCGAGCTTGGTCGAGCCCCAGTTCGTGACCTCGGAGAGAAAGATCATCACGGCACCGCCGATGACCGGTCCCAGCGCGGTTCCGAGACCACCGAGCAGTGCGGGAAGCTGCAGCTGGATCGCCTGCGACAGTCCGAACGCCGCTTCCGGATCGATTGCCATGTAGAACTGCATGTAGAGGACGGCTGCAAGTGCCGTCATCGCTGCGCTGACCAGGAATCCGACGAGCTTGGTGCGGAACACGGCGACACCGGCGGCGGCCGCGGCCACCTCGTCGTCACGCACCGCTTGCATCGCAAGCCCGAAGTAGCTCGCCAGCACCCAGCGCGTGATCCAGTAGTACGCCACCACGAAGGCCAGAGAAGCATAGAGGAACGGAACCGGCGAGCGCGCCTGCAGCGCCCACAGCGAATTGCCGTAGAATTTCAAGGCCAGCCCGTCAGCCCCGCCGGTCAGGTCGACGAAATGGCGCGCGAGCTGGACCAGTGCGAGCGACACGGCCACCGTCGCCAGCGCAAAGAACACCCCGCGCATGCGCAACGTCATGCTGCCCATGAGGAGCGCGACTGCAAGGGACAGCAGCACGCCCACCCATCCGCCGATCCACGGCGGGATGCCGTACTTGTTGAAGAGAATTCCGGTCGTGTAGCAGCCGAGGCCGAGAAAAACCCCATGTCCCAGCGATAATTGGCCGCCGATGCCGGCCACGATGTTCCAGGCCTGGCCGAGGGAAATGAAAATGAGGGCTCGCACCGTGGCCGCGATGATGTAATTGTTGACGAACGGCAGCAGCGGCAGCAGCGCGACCACGGCAATCGGGAGTACGTACCAGGCGAGCGAGCGCATTCGCATGCCGCCGGTCCACTCCGACGAAGCCACACCGCTCGCTGCAATGGGTGCATCCATCGTTATTCGGACCTCACGCCAAAGAATCCGGTCGGCCGCAGCGCGATGAACAGCAGCAGCAGGACATAGAGCGGAACGTCCTGCAATGCGGAATTCCACATCATCGCCGTCACCTGCTGGACGATGCCGCAGCAGATGCCGCCCAGGAAAGTGCCGCCGATGCTGCCGAGACCGCCGATCGTGGTTGCGATGATGATGATCGGCATGAGCGAAAATCCAACCGACGGCGAGGTCGGGAAATACGTCACCAGCACACAGCCGGCCAGGCCGGCGAGCCCGCTGGCCAGTGCGAAAGCGCCGATGTTTATGTATTGCGAATTGACTCCAACGACCTCGGCAGCTTCCAGGTCGTCGGCGACCGCGCGCACCGCCTTGCCCCATGTCGAAAGTCGCAGCAGCAGCTCGACTCCAATGGTTGCGCCGACGGCTACGACAAAGGCGACGATTTGCATCTGGGACAGGAAGAACGGCCCGAATACGACGTACTTGCCGGTGAACACGGACTGGGCGGTTCGTGCATCGGCGCCGAACATGACCTGCGCGATCATTTGCAGCACGAGTGCGCATCCTATCGCGGCCAGGAGTTGTTGCAGCGTCGCATGGCCGACGAAATGCCGGAACACGATCTGGTATTGCAGGAAGCCGACGAACGCCGTGAGCAGAAAGGCCAACGGCAGGATGGCAAGCGGGTCGATGCCGAAATTCTTCGATGCAATGACGCCGGCATACATGCCGTACATCACCAGCTCGCCATGCGCGAAATTCACGATCCGCATCACGCCGAAGGCGAGGCTCAATCCAATCGACAGTATGCCGTAGACGCCCCCGACGAGAATGCCGCTGAGCACCGCCTGCAGTGCGAGGAGGAGAGTAGCTTCCATGCCGGCCACGGATGCTTCTGTGATGGCCTAGGCTGGCCTAGGCTATCGATGCCGCCGCAAGACCCGGCTCCGATCGGTGCTCTGCCATCGCGTCCTCCCCCCACGTTCACCGTCCCGCGACTTGTTGGAATTCCTACCCGGCGCGATCTTCGACGCTAAAGATGACGAGGCCAAACAATCGCCGACGGGCTCGGTATCGTGTCGCCGCCGGCCATCGATCGTATCCATTTTTTGGCTTGGTCGCCAGCGAGCAAATCGCGAGCACCATGACAGGCGATGTCCCGACGGCCGCATGGGACATCGAATGTCGCTGACCTTCGGGCTGCAGGCAGCGAAGCTCCATCATCGGCCCCATAGCTCCTTGCTCGCCAGACGAGCCCCTTCGGCGAGGCTTTCGAACTTGGCCCACAGGACTTGCGGGTGTACCCGCTGGATGTCCTGGGCCTGGGCGAAACCGCAATCGGTCCCCGCAATCACGTTTTCCCGGCCGACGAGCCCAGCAAACCTGACGATGCGATCGGCGATCAGCCGTGGATGCTCGACGGTCGTCGTGTGGTGCGTGATGCACCCGGGGATCAGGATCTTGCCGGCCGGCAGCTTCGTCTTCTGCCAAACATACCACTCGTGCTCATGACGCACGTTGGCTGCTTCGATTGAATAGGCACCCGCCCGTACCTTCAGGATCAAATCGACGATGTCCTCGAGTTGGGCGTCGGCGACGTGGGGCACATGCCAACTTCCGAAACAGACGTGATAGCGGATGCGATCCTCGGGGATACCCTCCAGTGCGTGATTGAGCGCCTCGATCCGCAGGTCCGCCCATTCGCGGTAGCGCTGCGGACTCTGCTCGACCAGATGGTCGTACATGTTGGCGAGCACGGCATCATCCACCTGCAGAACGAAGCCGGCCTTGTGTACCTCGAGGTACTCCTCCCGCAGTGCCCTTGCGATCGCAAACACATAGTCCCTCTCGTTCGAATAGTGCTCGTTGGCGGCGTCGTAGCCGACGCTGGCCGGCGCCACGGCCGTGAAGAACACCTCCTCCACGGGTGCGGCGGCGGCGGCGATCTCGAGATTGTCGAGATCTCGGCGGACGCTGCCGTGACCTCGATACATGATGGGACCAACGCAGGCATGTCCGGGTGTGCCGACGGCCCCGCGTTTGAACTCCGCTGCCATGAACTCCGCAAATCGGATGCGGTCGCGGCCGAGCCAGACCGCGGGATAGAGCCTGTCGGGCCGGGGCTCGAATCCGCTCAGCCGCTCCAGGCTGTAATTCGCCCAGCCGGACTTGCCGAACTCGCCATCGTTGACCACGTCGATTCCGGCCCCGGCCTGCCGTGACACGACATCCGCCACCGCGCGCCTCAGCTCGATCTCGTGTGCTTCGCGGCGCACGGGATCACCATCCTTTGCCGTGTCCAGCAGCGCTTTGGGACGAATCAAGCTGCCGACATGCGTCGTCAGGATGCGGTGCTCGCTTCGCTTCACGATCTGTTGGCTCCGGCTGGTGTGCGGAACGTGATGAGATTCGACCCCGGCACGAGGTCGCGCATCTGCTGATTGCGCAGTGCGAGCTCGAGATTCCGGCGCGCCAGCCGGGCATGCTCGCGCATCAATGCCTCCGCACGCTGACCCTCCCGTGCATCGATTGCCCGCACGATGCAGCGATGATGGTCTTGTGCCACCGTGAACATGGTCCGCGCTTCGGGCAGCCGCGCCTGGACCATCACGAACGCGCTGGCGGAAGCGAAGGGAAGCGTGACGGCCCGCGCGATTTGGCGGGAGAGCACTGCGCTGTCGGCAAGATCGACGACGATGCGATGGAACTGCTCGTTCATCTCGACATAATTGGAGAAGGTATCGACCGTCACCCCGTCATCGAGCACGAGCTCATCGAGGCACGAGAGGCAGTGCTTGAGATCGCTCAGATCGGTTTGCGATACGCCGCGTTCGGCAGCAAGCCGGGCTGCCAGCCCCTCGAGCGTGCCGCGTATCTCGATCGCCGCGTGAATGTCGCGCTCGTTGAAGGCGTTGACCACGAAGCCGCCGGTGGGAAGCGCCTGCAGGAGTCCTTCCTGCTCCAGATGCACCAGGGCCGTGCGGATGGGCGTGCGGGAAACCCCGAGCCGCTCTACCAGAACAAGCTCCGACATTCGCTCGCCGGCTTTGATCTCGCCGCCGAGGATGAATTGGCGCAACTTGAGTTGTGCGTTCACCGCTTGCGACGATGGCCCCCCGCGCACCGCGCGCATCGGCTTCTCCAGCCTGATCTGTGTATTTAGGTTGTATACAATTCTACCCTATGTCAACACGAATGCCATCCTGTCGACACGAATTGCGAGCATCGGTCCGATGTAATGTATACAAGTGGCATTGTACCGAGGCACCCCGGTCAAGAATGAGCGCAGCTTCCGGCCCTCTCATCCCCTACCTTCGCCGACGAGATCGAACCATTCGTCTTCGCTGAGCACCGCGACGCCGGCCTGCCTGGCCTTGGCCAGCTTGGAGCCAGCACCTGGACCGGCGACCACGTAGTCGGTGTTCTTCGACACCGAGCCGGCGACCTTGGCGCCGAGACGCTCGGCCATGGCCTTTGCCTCGTCGCGAGTGATCCTTTCGAGCGAGCCGGTGAACACCACGGTCTTGCCGACCACGGCGGAATGGGCCGCCGGCGGTTCAGCCTCCAGGATCTTCACCTGCGCAGTGAGCCGCTCGACGATGCGCCGATTGTGCTCTTCGCCGAAATAGGCGGCGATGCTGTCGATGACGGTGTCGCCAATCTGGTCGAGATTGTCCATCTCATCGCGGGTGTCGGCCTTGCCTGCCGCGACGTCGAGGCAGGCGGCATGAAACGCCGGCCACGACCCGTAGGCGCGCGCGAGCACTCGCGCAGTCGTCTCCCCCACGTGGCGCATGCCGAGTGCGTAGATGAAGCGCTCGAGCGAGATCTCGCGCCGGGCTTCGATGGCATTGAACAGATTGCGCACCGATACCTCGCCGAATCCCTCCTGCTCCTCGAGCTTGATCCTGGCGTTGCGGTCGCGCAGCGTGAAGATGTCCGCCGGCTCCCTGATCCAACCCTGCTCGAAGAACAACGCGATCTGCTTCTCACCCAGCCCTTCGATGTCAAAGGCACGGCGCGAAACGAAATGCCGCAAGTGCTCCACCTTCTGATAGGGACACGCGAACTCGCCGGTGCAGCGCGCGACCGCGCCCTCTCCGCCGGTCGCAATGGCGTCACGCACGACTTCCGTGCGCAGCGGGCACGGGCATTTCTTGGGAAACTTGTAGGGCCTGGCATCTCGCGGCCGCTTCTGTGTAACGACGCCCAGCACCTGCGGGATCACGTCGCCGGCGCGCTGGATTGTGACCGTGTCGCCGATGCGCACGTCGAGACGCGCGATCTCGTCGGCGTTGTGCAGCGTCGCATTGGAGACCAGCACTCCACCGACGGTGACCGGCTCGAGCTTGGCGACCGGGGTGAGCGCCCCGGTGCGGCCGACCTGGATTTCGATACCCTTGACGATGGTGGCCGCCTTCTCGGCCGCGAACTTGTGCGCCAGTGCCCAGCGCGGATTGCGCGACACGAACCCGAGCCGCTGCTGCCAGTCGAGGCGATCGGCCTTGTACACGACACCGTCGATGTCGTAGTCGAGGGTTGCGCGTTGCGCCTCGATGTCGTGGTGGAAGGCGAGCATGGTCTCGACCGAGTCGCACAGCTTCATGAGCGGGTTGACCCTGAAGCCGCAGCTCGCCGCCCAAGCGACCATGCCCGACTGGGTCGTTGCCGGCATGAAGCTCATCTCACCCCAGGCGTAAGCGAAGAATCCGAGCGGCCGCGAAGCGGTGATCGCGGGATCGAGCTGGCGCAGCGATCCTGCCGCCGAATTGCGCGGATTGGCGAAAACCTGCCGCCCGGCCGCTCTCTGGCGCTCGTTGAGAGCCAGAAAGGCGGACTTGGTCATGTAGACCTCGCCACGTATCTCGCAGACGTTCGGCAGCTTTCTACCGTGCAGTTGCCGCGGGATGTCCGCGAGCGTCCGCACATTGGCGGTCACGTCTTCGCCTTCGGTGCCGTCGCCGCGCGTGGCAGCACGCACGAGCCGGCCACCCTCGTAGCGCAGCGAGCACGACAGACCGTCGATCTTGGGCTCGGCGGTGAAGACGATCGTCTGATGTCCGGGGAGGCGCAGGAAGCGACGGATGCGGTCGACGAATTCGACAACTTCCTCGTCAGCGAATGCATTGCCGAGGGAGAGCATCGGCACGGCGTGGCGGACCTTCGCGAACTTCTGCGCCGCAGCGGCGCCCACGCGGCGGGAAGGTGAATCCGCGCGCACGAGACGGGGAAGCGAGCCTCGATCGTCTCATTGCGCCGCCGCAGCGCGTCGTAGGCCGCGTCCGAGATCGTCGGCGCGTCCTCCTGGTAGTAGCGCCGGTCGTGCGCAGCGATCTCGGCAGCGAGCCGTTCGAGCTCGTCCCTGGCCTGGGACTCGCTCAGGTCGGCGATGGGAACCTTGCTGGCATCGACCGTCGGCATCCGCAGTGACTGCTCCCTTGTCTGCATCGCGGCCGGCGAGGCCGGTACTCCATGCTTCATCCCTCGAAGCTCGGGAATCTAGAGGGCGGGCGGGCCGACACAAAGTGGCGGCCCAACGGAGCTGCCAGCATCGCCACCTCGCGATCAACCCGCGGCCTTGATCAACCGCTCTGCGGCAGCGCGGGCCTCGGCGGTGATCTCGGCGCCGGCGAGCATGCGCGCGATCTCCTCGCGACGCCGGTCGGCTGCGACCTCGGCAACGCGGGTGACGACCCGCCTGCCCTTCTCGAGCACGCTCTTGCTGATGAGATAGTGCCGGTCGGCGCGCGCGGCCACCTGCGGCGCATGGGTCACGGCGATCACCTGGACGCGGCGGCCGAGGCGTGCCAGGCGAAGCCCGATGGCGTCGGCAACCGCGCCAGCGATACCCGTGTCGACCTCGTCGAACACCAGCGTAGGCGCCGAGCCTCGGTCGGCCAACGCCACTTTGAGCGCGAGCAGGAAACGCGCCAGCTCTCCGCCCGACGCGATCTTCATAAGCGGTCCCGGCCGGGTTCCCGGGTTGGTTTGCACCCAGAACTCGATGCGATCGAGACCGTGCGGGCCTGCCGACTCGTGGCTCTGTGACGATCTCGGTCGAGAATTGCGCGCGTTCTAGCCTGAGCGGCCCGAGCTCGCGGTTGACCGCCTTGTCGAGCTTGTCCGCCGCCTTCCGGCGCCCCTCGGACAGCGCGGCGGCGGCGGCACGATAACGTTCATCGACCTCGTGTGCGGCGGCTTCCAACGCCGCGAGCCGTTCGGTGCCGGCCTCGATGAGGTCCAGGCCGACCGCATAACGAGCGGCAAGCGCATTGAGGCCATCGACCGGCACATTGTATTTGCGCCCCGCGGCGCGCAGCGCGAACAGGCGTTCCTCGATGCGCTCGAGCTCGCGCAGGATCGTGCTCGCCCGCGCGCAGCGCGGCATCGAGGTGAGCGCGCGCTTCGTCCAGCGCGGCAAGCGCGGTGTCGAGCGCCCTGATCGCCGGGTCGATCAGCGTCGGCGCCTGCGGCGCGCGGCGCTCGAGCTGCCGCACCGCCGCCGACAAGGAGGGCACCGGAGAATGGGCGCCTGCCACCGCATCGTGGGCCTCACGCAGGTCGCCGGCAATCTTCTCCGCCTGCATCATGGCGGCGCGCTTGTCAGCGAGCACCGTTTCTTCTGACGGCGCCGGCGCCAGACGCCTTCAATTCCCCCACGGCATGACGAAGGAAATCGGCTTCGCGCTGCGCCCGGTCGGTCTCGGCCCGGATGGCAGCCATCTCGCCATTGCGCGCGCGCCGCTCCTCCCACAGGCGCTCCAGCGCCGCGGCCTCGCCATCGAGCCCTGCGAAAGCATCGAGCAGCCGACGATGGGTTGTGACGTCAACCAGCGCGCGCTCATCATGCTGGCCGTGGATCTCGACTAGCGCCACGCCCAGCGTCTTGAGCGCCTGCGCACTCACCGACTGATCGTTGATGGAGGCGCGGGTTCGGCCGTCGGCGAGTTGCACGCGCCGCAGAATCAGCTCGTCCTCGGCCGGGATATCGTGCGCCGCCATGAGCACGCGCACGGGATGGCCGAACGGCAGCTCGAAGGCGGCGGTGACCTGCCCCTGCTCGGCGCCCTCGCGCACCAGCGAGGCGTCGCCGCGCGCGCCGAGCGCCAGGGCGAACGCATCGAGCAATATGGACTTGCCGGCGCCGGTCTCGCCGGTGAGCACCGACAGTCCAGACGCGAAGTCGATATCGAGCCGCTCGATGAGGACGATGTCGCGGATCGAGAGCCGGGCCAGCATGCGTGGCTCCTCATTGCGCTACGTCACGCCCGCGCGCGGGCGGGCCCGGCCATCCGGCTCCCAATGATTCGCCATCATCAAAAACGCGGACGGCCGGCACAAGACCGGCCGACGTCGTTGTGAGCAAGTCGCCTGCGCCTAGCCGAACTTGAAAGCCCGGCTGATCCAGGAACCCTTGTTCTCGTTGGGCTGCAGGCCCTTCGACTGAATCAAGGCGTAGGCGTCCTTGTACCAGCGGCTGTCGGGGAAGTTGTGGCCGAGCACGGCGGCGGAGGTCTGCGCCTCGTCCACGATGCCCAGCGCCATATAGGCCTCGGTCAGCCGCAGCAGCGCCTCCTCGACGTGGCGCGTCCGCTGATAACGGGTGACCACGACCTTGAAGCGGTTGATCGCGCCGGTGTAGTTGTGCGAGTTCAGCAATTGCCGACCGATGTCCATTTCCTTGCCGGCGAGCTGGTCGCGCGCCATCTCGATCTTGCGCTTGGCTTCGCTCGCATATTCGGAGTTGGGATATTTCCGAACCACCTCTTCCAGGGTCTGCACCGCCTTCTCGGTGCGATCCTGGTCGCGCGAGATTTCCGGGATCTGGTCGAAATATGACGCGCCGATCAGGTACTGTGCGTAGACGGCGTCCGGACTCCCAGGATGCAACGAAACGTAGCGACGTGCCGCTCCGATACAGTCCTCATAGGCGCCGGCTTGGTAATAGGCGAAGGCGGTCATGATCAGCGACTTGCGCGCCCACTCCGAGTAGGGGTGTTGGCGGTCGACCTCCTCGAATTTCTTGGCCGCGCTCTTGTGGTCCTTCTTGTTGTTCAGCAGATAGAGACCTTCGTTGTAGAGCTTGTCCGCCGGTTCATCGGGGATGGGTATATCCTTGTCCAGGACGGAGCAGGCGGCGAGTATCCCGGCGGACAGAAAAAGCGCGACGAGCCGCGCACCGCCGCGAGCGCCGAAACCATTCGTCGTGTCCGAACGCCACTGCATGGATCGGATGAATCCCGTCCCCGAAGCGAGGTTCAACCGGCCGTCCGATCTTGAGCCGCCCCCTCGCCTTCGCTTAGTCCCCTGTCGGAGCCGAGGAAATAGGCCGACATTCCGCCCGGATTGTGGCGGCTAGAACCGGTCCGAGCATCGGCGCCTGAGCGTCGCCCTCCGGGCGCGAGTGCCCCTTCCGGGGTCGCGTAGCTCGGGTCGAGGATGCAGCGCCGTAAGCCTGCACGATGTGCGGCATCGAACGCGGTCGAAATCGGCGCGGGAGAGAAATCAGGAAACGTCCGGTCCGAAGGCGGGCGCCAGCCGCACCGCCACCTCGGCATGCCCCCTAGACCGGGCGCAGCACCTCGCCCTCAACCCAGGTCCAGGCACCGGTATCGGACATCAGCGCGCACAGCACTGCATGATTGAGCTTGTGGCCGCCGCGCACCGAGCGGTAGGTGCCGAGCAACGGCCCACCGGCCAGGGCGAGATCGCCTACCACATCGAGCACCTTGTGACGCACGAACTCGTCGGGGAAGCGTGTGCCCTCCGGATTGAGGATGCGGTTGTCGCTGACCACGAGCGTGTTCTCCAGCGAGGCGCCGAGCGCATAGCCCGAATTCCACAGCGTGGTCACATCACGCATGAAACCAAAAGTACGCGCTCGCGCGATCTCGCGACGGAAAGTATCGGGACGCACGTCGATCGCAAGCGATTGCCGACCTATCAGTGCATGATCGAATTCGACTTCCGCTTCGACCCGGAAGCCACCGCTGTTCGGCCTGATCTCGCCGAAAGCATCACCCAGGGCGACGCGCACCGGCCTGAGCACCTTGATGTAGCGGCGGGGCTGATCGAGTATCTTCAGACCGACTTGATCGATCGCCGCCACGAACGGTGCCGCGCTGCCGTCCATGATCGGCGCTTCGGGGCCGTCGATCTCGACCAGGGCGTTGTCGACGCCGAGGCCGGCGAGCGCAGCAAGCACATGCTCGGCAGTGGAGACCAGCGGCCCCGAGGCATCGCCCAGTACGGTGGCGAACTCGGTGGCGGTCACCGCGCTCATTTCCGCGGGGATCTCCCGATCCTCCCGACCGTCGATGCAAGTGCGCACAAACCGCAATCCGATGCCGGCATCGGCCGGATGCAGGGTCAAGGTGACCGGCAAGCCGGAATGGACCCCGACACCGCACAATGCGGTGTGGTCGCGCAGCGTCGTTTGTCTGGCGACTTTCATGCTCCCCGTCCCACACACTCTCCCAGCCAGCGGCTGTCAGCGGATCTGCTGGCAGCTGCACGTGGTGGAATCACGCGGACGACTTCGGTCGCATTCCCGCCATCGGTAAGGATGCACACACCGCGGGCAAGGATTTCGGCCGCGCTGTCCCCCGTCAAAAACCCCTTAGACAGGGACACCTTAGCCGTGTTTGGCGGGAAGTCCAACTCACGCTTTTTTACCGACTGTTACCATCAAGTGGCCGCAATCGAGCCGTCAGCCGGCCGCAATCCGCGACGACGAGGTAGGCATGCCGCCTCCCCAGCGTGATCGAAGTCTTGGACACGATCTGCGCACGTCTCGCGACTTTCACAAATCGAGAGGCTGATTCAAATTGTTAGGGGCAGCGGCGGATCAACAGCGCCAGCCGAGCGGTCACGGCTGCTCGACCGGGACCGCCGAGCGCAAAAGCGTGCGTGTCAGTTGGCCTGCCGACGCAGGAAGGCAGGAATGTCGAGCTGATCCTCTTCCACGGAATTATGCACAGGTGCCTGCCGGCCGTGGGCATCGAGCCCCTGGTGAGCCGGCCGCTTGGCGTATTCGGATACCGGATCGGAGGCACGAGGCGGCGGAGCCGGCAACGGTGGTCGGGGCGGAGGCGGTGGGGCAGCCGTCCGATTGACTGGCTGCACGGCGGGGCGTACCGGCCGGGCCTTCCCGGACGGTTTTTCCGGTTCGTCCTGGTCGTCGCGCCGCCCCAGGCCGACGGCAGCGAGCCGCCGCAACAAACCGACCTTGCGCTTTTCAGGATGCTCGGTTTCCGACGCCTCGCCGCGCTGGGCGCGCAGTTCCGCCTGCGCCGGGCGCGGCAGTTCGTCGATCCGCGGCATGCGCGGCGGCCGGTTGCCTGTGCGTTCCGGCGGGGGAGGGATGAAAACGCGCGGTGCCGGCGGCTCCGCGGTCGTCGGCCCCTGCTCCGGAAACAGCGAGGGTTTGGGCGGTATCGGCCGGATGGTCACATCCTCGAGCATTGGTAGCACCGCAGCCGCAACCGCCGCCTTGGCGGCGCTCTCGATCGCCTCCGGCGTCTGATGTGCCGGGACCGCGGGAACTGTGGGAGTTGCCAGCCCGAGGCGTCCGCGTATCGCTGCGGTCGGCACGCTCCACACGCTGCTCCGAACGCAGCTGATCGGCGCGCAGCTTCTGCGTGAGCTCCGCGATGCGCGCTTCCGGCCCCGTCACCGGCCGTGACAGGGAGGCCTGGTCGATGCCGGTCGCCACCACCGAGACGCGGATGATGCCCTCCAGGCTTTCGTCGAAGGTCGCGCCCACGATGATGTTGGCATCCTGGTCCACCTCTTCGCGGATGCGGGTGGCCGCCTCGTCCACCTCATAGAGGGTGAGATCCTTGCCGCCGGTGATCGAGATCAGGAGACCTTTTGCGCCCTTCATCGAGGCATCGTCGATCAGCGGGTTCGAGATCGCAGCCTCCGCGGCAGAAAGGGCGCGCTTCTCGCCGGAAGCCTCGCCGGTCCCCATCATCGCCTTGCCCATCTCGCGCATCACTGCACGCACGTCGGCGAAGTCGAGGTTGATCAGGCCCTCCTTCACCATGAGGTCGGTAATGCAGGCGACCCCCGAATAGAGCACCTGGTCGGCCATGGCGAAGGCGTCGGCGAAGGTCGTCTTCTCGTTCGCCACCCGAAACAGATTCTGATTGGGGATGATAAGCAGGGTGTCGACCACCTTGTGCAGCTCGGTGATGCCGTTCTCGGCGACGCGCATCCGGCGCACACCCTCGAAGTGGAACGGCTTCGTTACGACGCCGACGGTGAGGATGCCGGCCTCCTTGGCGCAACGCGCCACCACCGGCGCCGCGCCGGTGCCGGTGCCGCCACCCATGCCGGCGGTCACGAACACCATGTGGGCGCCCTGTAGATGATCGCGGATCTCGTCGATCACCTCCTCGGCCGCAGCCCGCCCGACCTCGGGCTGGGATCCGGCGCCGAGCCCTTCGGTGACCTGGACGCCCATCTGGATGATGCGCTCGGCCTTGGACATGGTGAGCGCCTGGGCATCGGTATTGGCGACGACGAAGTCGACCCCCTGCAGCCCGCTGGCGATCATGTTGTTGACTGCGTTGCCGCCGGCGCCGCCGGCCCCGAACACGGTGATCCGCGGCTTGAGCTCGCGGATATCGGGAATCTTCAGATTGATGCTCATTGTTTGCCTCTTCGTGCGCGGAAGTCGCCGCCGGGTCGAGCCGGTCCGCCACCGGCCGATGCCGAATTTGGTGTCGAGTCATCAGAAGCTCTCGCGAAGCCATCGTCCGACCCGTGCGATGTAGCCGCCACCTGCTACCGAGTGCCGCGTTCCCCGCGGTTCGAAATGCTCGAGATGCGCCGCCTGCGGGTAGACCAGCAATCCCGTTGCCACCGCGAAGGCCGGTCCCTTCGCCTCTTCCGGAAGCCGGGAGATGCCGAGCGGACGGCCGATGCCGTACCGGCCGGCCGAGAATTTGCGTCGCCAGCCCCGACAAGCCGGTGAGCTGGCTGGCAGCCGCCGGTGAGCACCACCCGTCCGCGCGGCTCGCCGACAGAACGGCGAGGCGGCGAGCCGATCGCGCACGAGCTCGAGAATCTCCTCGACCCGTGGCTTGATGATGCGCACGAGATGGGCGCGCGAAACGAATTGCGGCGCCTCCCGCTCGTCGTCGTCGACCGGCGGCACCGCGATCATGTCGCGCTCGTCCGAGCCGCCGGTGAGCACGCTGCCGTAGAGTGTCTTGATGCGCTCGGCATCGGCCACGCGGGCATTGAGACCGCGGGCGATGTCCATGGTCACGTGCCGGCCGCCGAGCGCGAAGCCGTCCGCATGAACGAAGCGTCCGCCGGCGAATACCGCGATGGTCGTGGTCCCTGCTCCGATGTCGATCAGCGCCGCCCCGAGCTCGGCCTCGTCGTCGGCCAGCGCAGCCAGCCCGGCCACGTAGGGACTCGCCACCATCGCCTCGACGGCGAGGTGGGAGCGCTCGACCGCGAGCATCAGATTGCGCACGACCGAAGAGTCGGCGGTGACGATGTGCATGTCGATCCCGAACCGACGCGCGATCATTCCGCGCGGGTCCTGCACCCCGGCGGCGTCATCCACCTGGTATCCGATGGGCAACGAATGCAGCACGGCACGACCCGAACGGGCCGAATGACGGCTGCCGGCGGTGAGCACGCGATCGATATCGCGCTCGCCGACCGGTCGCACCCGTCATCTCGACCGTGGCGGAGATCAACTCGCTCGCGGGACGGCCGGCGGAGACCGAGACCACGACCGAGTCGAGCTGCATCCTGGCGGTGCGCTCGGCGAGATCAGCGCATTGTCGCACCGCAGCTTCGGCCTCCGCGAGATCGACGACCCCGCCCGCCTTCATGCCGCGGGAGAGCGTGTGCCCGAAGCCGACGACGTCGATCGAATGGCTGCGTCCGCGCAGCACGTCCTGCGGCGGCCGCGGCTTGAGGCGGGCGATCATGCAGGCGATCTTGCTGGTTCCGATGTCGAGCGCGGCGACGAGCACGGATCGCTTCGCCGGCAACGGCTTCATCTTCGGCGTTAGGCCGGACTGGAGGGCGCTCATACGTTGCCGCCCTTCTTTTTCGACTTGTCCTTGAGCTGCTCGGAGCGCGCTCTGCGCGGCGCCGTCTGCAGAGGCGCACGGTCACCCGATCGGGTAGCCTGAGATCGATCGCGACGACGTCGCGCGTGATCAGGCTCTTCTCGCGGTCGAGGTCGACCAGCTTCTCGAGCGCGGCCTCCGCGTCGGCTTCTGGGAGCAGGACGTCGATCCCGTTCTCCAGCCGCAGGTTCCAGCGCCGCTCACCGACCAGGACCGCGGCGCGGACGAAATCGCGCAAGTCGGGATGGCGATCGAGCAGCACCAGAATTCCCTCGCCCGCACTTGCGCACCGCTGCCGACCACCAGTGGCAACCGGAGCAGGCCTGGCGTCACATACGGTTCGAGCACGGTACCGTCATCGGCGATGACGCAGACGCGACCGTCCTTCTGCCACAGCGCAAAGGCGGCACGTTCCCTGATCCCGATTTGCAGCGTACCGGGGTAGAACTTGAGCACCGTCGCGTCGGCGATCCAGGGATTGGACTTGAGCCGCTCGCGCGCCGCATCGACATCGAGGAAAACCAGCGACGTCGTGCCGGTGACGCCGGCGACCGCGAGCACTTCCTCCCGACTGACGTGATGATGACCGGAAAGCGCGATCGATACGATACGGAAGCCCGGCGGCATTGCCGAGGCGATCGCGCACCTCCTGCATGGCGGCCACGACCGGGGGAATGTGACCGCCCTTGACCGACACCATAGACGAGGCTCGCCGCGATGACGAAGGCGGCGGCGTAGATCCCGATGCCGCGCGGCACGTGCGCCCCGAGCAGCCACGACCAGCGGTCCAGGGTCTGCGCCAAGCGAAACCGGGCGAGCATGCCCGGAGCCCGCTTCCCGGGCCCGCCGGCCCAGCCGCGCGATCGGCCGCGCGCCGGCGCCACCGCGCGGTTCCCGTCATCTGTTGAGCGAGGCGTCCTCGATCATCCATCGCACCAGCTCATCGAACGTGATGCCCGCATGCGCTGCGAGCTCGGGCACGAGCGACGTCTCGGTCATGCCGGGTTGCGTGTTGACCTCGAGACAGAAAAGTCCCCCTGTCCCCTCGACGCGGTCGTCGTAGCGGAAGTCCGCACGGCTCACGCCTCGGCAGCCCAGCGCGCGATGCGCCGCCAACGCTAGTCTTCGGACCTCTTGGTAAACAAACGGTAAAACCGCCGCCGGCAGCAGATGTTTCGAGCCGCCCGGCGCGTACTTGGCCTCATAGTCGTAAAATCCTGCCGCCGGCACGATCTCGATCACGCCGAGCGGCTTCGTCGCCCATTACCGCGCAAGTCAACTCCTTGCCGGGGATATACTTTTCGACGATCACCCGGTCCCCGTACGCCCAGTCCTCGCGGTTGAGCTCCTGCGGCGGATGGGCGTGGTCCTCGGCGACGATGAACACGCCTGACGCTTGACCCCTCGGCGATCGGCTTGACCACGTAGGGGGGTGGCAGCAAGTGGCGCTTTGCGACATCGAAGCGCGACGCCACCAGCCCCTCCGGCACGGGCACCTCGGCAGCGCGGAGCAGCACCTTGGCGAAGTCCTTTTGCATGGCGACCGCCGACGCCATCACCCCGGAGTGGCTGTAGGGAATGGCGAGCACCTCGAGGACGCCCTGGAGTGTGCCGTCCTCACCCGGCCGGCCGTGCAGAACATTGAGCGCGACGTCGGGTTTCACGGTGGAGAGGACGGAGGCGATGTCACGACCGACGTCGATGCGGGTCACCTCGTAGCCGCGCCTTACCGCGCGCCTCTGCGCAGGCCTTCCCGGAGCGCAGCGAGACCTCGCGCTCGGCCGACCAGCCACCCATCAGAACGGCGACGTGCTTGCTCATGCCTTCTCGGAACGCCCGGGCCAGCTGATTCGCTCGAAGCCCAATAGAATCGAGAACGGCCGTTCCGTCGAGAGTCCCGCTCGATTTTCCGGCGCGATCGATTATGAACTCCATGCACAAGCAAGCCGGAATGGTGCTTGCCGGCCCGCCCGAATCCACGGGTGGCGTCGGTGACGGCACCGGCGACGCCCAATTGAGGAGATGGCCGCCGGCACTGTGACCCAGACGACACAGGAAAAAACAATTCAGATCGAAACGCGCGGGCGGTCCTCCCAGGAGCGCGCTGCCGCTGGCCATCCCTCGTCGCCGTGGAGCCGCCCCATGCCGGCACGCCGATGCGCCTGATCTCCCACTCGAGCTCGACCCCGGAACCGTCCTTCACTCGTCGCCTGACGGTCTCGCCCAGCGCCTCGATCTCGGCAGCGGTCGCACCACCGAGATTGATGAGAAAGTTGCAGTGCATCTCCGACACCTGGGCTGCGCCGATGCGCAGACCACGGCAGCCGGCCGCGTCGATCAGTTGCCAAGCCTTTTGGCCGGGCGGGTTCTTGAAGGTCGAGCCCGCCGGTGCGGCTCTTGATCGGCTGCGTCGCCTCTCGCGAACTCGGTGATCCTGCCCATCTCCGCGGCGATGGCGACGGGATCGCCGGGCGCGCCCTGGAACAACGCCGCGGTGAAGATGACGTCGTCCGGCGCGCCGCAATGGCGATAGCCGTAGTGCATGTCGGAGTTGGTGAACACCCGTACGTTGCCGCTGCGATCGACGCCGCGCGCTTCGATCAGCACGTCGCTGGTTTCACGACCGTAGGCGCCGCCGTTCATGCGCAGCGCCCCGCCGATCGCGCCCGGGATGCCGCGAAAGAAGGCGAGGCCGGCGATCGCCGCCTCCTGTGCGGCACGGCTGACCTTGACGTCGGGCACCGCCGCGCCGGCGCGGATTTGTGCCCCGTCTTCGACCTTGACCTCGCCGAAGCCACGACCGAGCCGGACGACGACGCCGGCCACGCCGCCGTCGCGCACGATCAGATTGGAGCCGAGACCGACCACCACGACCGGAACATCGCCCGGCAGAGTGCGCAGGAAGTAGGCGAGATCGCCTTCGTCCTCGGGCATGAACAGCGCCTGCGCAGGCCCGCCGACGCGGAACCAGGTCAGCTCGGCGAGCGGCTGATTCGCCAGGAGCCGCCCGCGCAGCCCGGGCATGCAGGCCTGCAGCTCGGCGGCCAGATCGCGCACTCCCGCCGGCCCCGGCTCGCGCACGTTCGCCCTCATGCGACCGCACTCGAGCGCGGCTAGCTCGCCCGGCAACGCATAGGCCCACTGGGTGATGTTGCCGGCGCCGAGACACACGATGATGTCGCCCGGCTCCACCAGCCGCCTGATCATGCGCGCCAGATCCTGCGCGTCGTCGAGGGGGACGACTTGACGATGCCCGTGCGCGCGCAAGGCCTGCACGAGCGCATCGCGATCGGCACCGGGGATCGGCGCCTCGCCGGCAGCATACACATGGGCGACGATGACGGTGTCGGCATCGTTGAAGCAGGTCGAGAACTGCTCGAACAGCGACGAGAGCCGGGTGTAGCGATGCGGCTGCATCACCGCGATCACTTGGCCTTTGACTGGATTCGCGCGCGGCGCGCAGAACTGCCGCGATCTCGACGGGATGATGGCCGTAGTCGTCGATGATCGGGATCCCGCGCCATTCTCCGGTGTTGGTGAAGCGCCGCCGCACTCCGCCGAAATTCTGCAGCGCCGCCCGGATCGCGTCGTCCGGATACGCCGAGCTCGCGTGCCACTGCGATCCCAGCGGTGGCGTTGAGCGCGTTGTGCCGCCCGGGCATAGGCAGAGCGAGATCCCTGATCTCGTGCATGGTCTCGCCGGCGCGGTCGCGGAACACCACCGAGAAGCGTGAGCGGCCGTCGACGTGATCGAGATCGACGAGGCGAACGTCGGCCTGCGGGTTCTCGCCATAGGTGATGATGCGTCGGTCGGTGATCTGCCCCACCAGGAGTTGAACCACCGGATGGTCGGTACACATCACCGCGAAGCCATAGAACGGCACATTTTCGACGAATGCACGGAACGCCTCCTGCACGGCGTCGAAGGTCTTGAAATGATCGAGATGCTCGGGATCGACGTTGGTGACGATGGCGACATCGGCCGGAAGCTTGAGAAACGTGCCATCGGACTCGTCGGCCTCGACAACCATCAAGTCTCCGGCACCCAGCCTGGCATTTGTCCCGTAGGCGTTGATGATGCCGCCGTTGATCACGGTCGGGTCGAAGCCTCCGGCATCGACCAGAGCGGCAACCAGCGACGTGGTCGTGGTCTTGCCGTGGGTGCCCGCGATGGCGATGCAGCGCTTGAGCCGCATCAGCTCGGCGAGCATCTCGGCACGACGCACCACCGGCAGGCGGCGCGCGCGCGCGGCAGTGAGCTCTGGATTGTCGCGCCTGATCGCGGTCGATACCACCACGACCTCGGCATCGCCGAGCGCAGCGGCGGAGTGGCCGACAGAGACCTTCGCGCCCTTGTCGCGAAGTCGCATGACATTGGCGCCTTCGGAAGCATCCGAACCCTGTACGGTATATCCGAGATTGAGAAGGACCTCGGCGATGCCGCTCATGCCGATGCCACCGATACCGATGAAATGGATCGGACCGATGTCGCTCGGCAATTTCATGGCTGATTCCCTCCGATGATTGCCGCGCACCAGATCGGCGAGCCGCTCGGCGGCGTCGGTGGTGCCTTGCGAGCGGGCGGCTGTGGCCATTGCTACGAGCTTTTGCGGCGCGCTGGCAAGCGTGCTGATCTCGGCTGCCAGCCGTGCGGGCGTGAAATCAACCTGCGCGAGGCGCAGCGCGCCGCCCGAGCGTTCGAGCACGCCGGCATTGGCGGATTGATCCTGATCGAGCGCGTGGGGTAGCGGCACCAGAATTGCGGGTCGCCCGATCGCGGCCAGCTCGGCTACTGTCGAGGCGCCGGCACGGGACACCACGAGATGTGCCCCCGCGATCCGGCTCGGAAGGTCGGCAAAGAACGGCGACACCTCGGCGGCGACCTTCGCCCGCGCGTAGATCTCCCTGACCCGCTCGACGTCTTCGGCGCGTGCCTGCTGCACAATGGACAGACGCATCTGCAGATAGGGCTCGAGCCGCTCGACCGCAGGCGGTACGATGTCGGCCATTATGCGGGCACCTTGGCTACCGCCGAACACCACGAGCCGCAGCGGTGCGGTCGTCTCGGGGGCGACATAGGGTGTCGTTGCGGCGGCAACCACCGCTGGGCGAACCGGGTTGCCGGTGCGCCTCGCCTTCGCCTTGAGCTTGGGCTCGCGGTCGAGCACGCCGGCAAAGCCCAGCGCGATGGCATTGACTCGTGGCGCGAGCAGCCGGTTGGCGCGTCCCATCACGGCGTTCTGCTCGTGGATCAGAGTGGGTACTGCACGCAGCGTGGCGGCGAGCACCGGCGGCACGGTCGGATAGCCGCCGAAGCCGACGACTGCGGCCGGCTCGATTCGTCCGATGAGCCGCCATGCCTGGATGGTGCCGAAACCGATCATGGCGCCGGTGCGTGCCAGTGAGATCGGGTCGCGTCCGCGGACAGTGGCGCTCGAGATGAGATAGGTGTGGCGGGACGGGAAACTCTTACCGTAGTGCTCGGCGCGATCATCGGTTGCGAGATCGACAACCAAGCCGCGACCCGCCAACGCCTCGGCGAGCGCTTCGGCGGGAAACAAATGTCCGCCGGTCCCGCCCGCGGCCAGCAGCACGAGCGGAGGCCCGCCTGCATCCATCAGGCCCGGCTCCCGGCGGGCACGAGCTCACCCTCGCTCGCCAACAGCTCCGCGCGCGGCCGCTCGCGCGTCAGTGCGAGCAGCATACCCATACCCCAGGCAAGCGAGATCATGGACGAGCCGCCATACGAAATGAACGGCAGTGTCATGCCCTTGGCCGGCATGAGATGCAAGTTGACCGCCATGTTGATCGCCGACTGCAACCCGAACAAGACGGCGAGTCCCGATGCCGCGAAGCGCACGAATGGATCCTCGGCCCTGATCGCGTGGTGCAGAGCGCGCACCACGATGAACATGAAAAGCGCGACCAGCACCAGGCAGAGCGCGATGCCGAATTCTTCGGCGGCGACCGCGAACACGAAGTCGGTATGGCTCTCCGGCAGAATGCGCTTGACGGTTCCCTCGCCGGGACCACGTCCGAACCAGCCGCCGCGGTAGAAGGATTCGAGCGCCTGGTCGATGTTGAAGGTATCGCCGGAGGAAGGATCGCGGAATCGCTCGATGCGGCGCGCCACGTGCGGAATGAGCAGGTAGGCGCTCACCAGACCGATGGCGGCGGCGGCACCGAGGCCAGCCACCCATACGATGCGCATGCCCGCGAGGAAGAACAACGCGCTCCAGACCAACGCAACCAGCATCGTCTGCCCGAAGTCCGGCTGCATCACAAGACCGGCGATGGCGACCAGGAGAAGCGCAAGCGCAATGGTGTTTGCAGGCATTTCCGGGCGCCGGGCGGATTCGCCGAACAGCCACGCCACAAGGATGACGAATGCCGGCTTGAGAAACTCCGAAGGCTGGACATTGATGCCGAGAAGGACGATCCAGCGCCGCGCTCCCTTCACCTCGGCGCCGAAGTGGAGGGTGGCGGCGACCAGTATCAGGCTCAGCACGAACACGATGAGCGCCAGGCGTCGGATGTGACGCGCCGGCAGGAACGAGGTCGCCAGCAGCACCGCGAGCGCAGGGATCAGATAGAGCACGTGCCGGTTGACGAAATAGAACGGCTCGAGACCGAGACGTGATGCCACAGGCGGGCTTGCCGCGAGGGAGAGCACGATCCCGCCGAGCATCAGCGTGAGTAGCGCCACCAGCAGCGACCGGTCAACCGTCCACCACCACCCCGCAAAGAGCGTGCGCTCGATACGCGAGACCATCGATCCCCCCTCGACGAGCCGGCGCTGTTGCGGACACGCTCAGGCCGGTTCGCCGGAAAACAACCGAAACCGACCCAGTCGTGCATGTGGCTGGTTGAGAGAACGTTAACGATGCTCGGGCATCACCTTCTATCTCTGCGGCAATCGGACTTCGCACTGCAGCCAGTCGGCGAGGTCTCCGTGGTATTCGAGCTGTCCGGCGTCCACCAGGGCCCGGGTGCGTCCGGCGAGGACGACGTCGCAGGTCTGAACCCCCTCGTCATCCCACGCTTCGACCAACGCCTGGCCAACCACCCGGGCGACCGTGAGCCACTGAGCGGACGCACAGGACAGGACGATCTGGTCGAAGTGCCATAGTGGAGCCGACTGCAGTCGTTCGCCTCGGATAATGCGAAGAGCCGAATTCTCCTCCCGCAATTGTCGCCACATTCGGAGATAGCGCTCCCGCAACGCGGCCGGTAGCGGCCAGGCACGGCTCAGGAACCGGTTGATCTCGATCTGATCCGGCTCCAGCAGCCCCAGGCTCGTCACCCGGTCAGTGCGGATGGTTCCGTCCGGCACGCGCCATTCGGTCTCGACGTCGGTCAAATCTACCACGCTGTAGGCCTGTTGGCCGAGCCGCCAGATCCATTCGAGGAACCCGGCGTATTCCATCACCGTCCGTCTCGACACCCACACCACGACGCGGCCGGGAGGTGCGAGCGCGATGGACCAGAAGGCATTGGCCTTTGCCGGCAACCGATCCCAACCCTCAGCGAAGGCGCCGAGTTGTTGCTTCATCCAGAACAGGCGGGCTTGCGGATCGGGCGGATCGATCGGACCAAATCCGAGGTCATCCGGGAATGTGAGGACTCGACCCCAGCGGTCGACCTTTCTGAGCGCCGGCCGGAGCAAAGCGGCCGCACTGTCGGAAAAAACGACGTGTAGAGTTGCCGCGCTCATGTCATGCGTCGTTGGTCACGCGTCGAACGGCTCGCCGACAGATGCGGGAAGCTCGCTCGGTTCAATGCAAGGGTTGGGCGTCGAGGCGGTTTCGCCGGTCGTCCTCATTGCGTCGCTCTTACGAGATCCGGCAGGCCGAGAACCAACTCCTTGAACCTGTCACCACGCACCTCGAAATTTCGATACTGGTCGAACGAGGCGCAGGCGGGCGACAACAGGACGACCGGCTCGGGGACGTCAGCGGCACTGGCATCGCGAGCCGCAAGCTCGATGGCTCGGTCCAGCGTCCCGGCAACGACATGCGCAACGCGACCCTCGAGCTCCGCGGAAAAACCGGCCGCCGCCTCGCCGATCAGATAGGCCTTTCGGATGCGCGGAAAGAATCCCCGGAGCGAGGCAATTCCACCGCTCTTCGGCCTGCCGCCGGCAATCCAGAAGATGTCGGAGAAGCACGCAAGCGCCTGCGCGGCCGAATCGGCATTGGTCGCTTTGGAGTCGTTGACGAACAGCACACGGCCCTTGCGTCCGACCTGCTCCATCCGGTGCGCAAGGCCTGGAAACGAAACCAGGCCATTTTGGATCAGCGACGGCGAGAGCCCGAGCGCCAGCGCCGCACCTGCGGCACAGGCAGCGTTTTGCGCATTGTGCACGCCGCGCAGCGAGCCGATGCCGCCGAGGTGGGCGATCATGCGCGCACTGCCCCCCGATGCGAGCATGATCCGGCCAGCCTCCACATAGAAGCCCATCGGGCAGCGGCCGGCGCGCGGAGACACGCAAGAGCCGCTTGCCCGTACGCTCGATGCGGTCGGCAGCCGCAGCACACCAATTGTCGTCGACGCCCGACGATCGCGGTACCGCTTCTCCTGCACTCCGGCGACCAGCCGCTCCTTCACCGCCGCATAATGGGGCAATGTCCCGTGGCGATCGAGGTGGTCCTCTGCAATGTTGATGAGAACACCCACCGACGGATCGAGCGTCGGGGCAAGGTCGACCTGATAGGACGAGATCTCGATCACGTGCACGCGGCCCTCGCGCGGGGGCTCGAGCGAAAGGATGGCAGTCCCGATATTGCCACCGACCTGGACGTCGTGACCGGCCGTGCGAACGAGATGAGCCGTGAGGGCGGTAGTGGTCGACTTGCCGTTGGTTCCGGTGATGGCCACGAAGGGGGAGGCGGGGGCCTGGCGACGGCGTTCGCGGCAGAACAGCTCTATGTCGCCGATGACCTCGACCGCCGCGGCATGCGCGCGTCCGACCGACCAGTGCGGCGCCGGATGCGTGAGCGGCACCCCGGGCGCGAGCACCAGCGCGGAGATACTCGCCCAATCGACATGACGCAGGTCGGCGGTCGGCATGCCGGCAGCTGCGGCCTTGGCAAGCGAATCGGTATCGTCGTCCCAGCAGACCACGTCGGCACCGCCCTGAAGGAGCGCGCTGGCGCTGGCCAGCCCGGAGCCGCCGAGACCGAAAACGGCGACCTTCCTTCCGGCGAAGGCGGTTATCGGGATCATCTCAATTTCAAAGTCGAAAGCCCAGCGAGCGCCAACACCACCGAGATGATCCAAAAACGGATTACGATTTGCGGCTCGGTCCACCCTTTCTGCTCGAAGTGATGGTGGAGCGGCGCCATCCTGAACACACGCTTTCCTGTAAGCTTGTAAGAAACCACCTGCACGATCACCGAAACGGCTTCGAGCACGAACAGCCCACCGACGATACCCAGAACGATCTCCTGCTTGGTCGCCACTGCGATGGTTCCCAACATGCCGCCGAGCGCGAGCGAGCCGGTATCGCCCATGAAGATCGAGGCCGGAGGCGCATTGAACCACAGAAAGCCGATTCCGGCGCCGATCACGGCGCCACATAACACCGCGAGCTCGCCGGTGCCGGACACGAAGTGGAGCTGCAGATAATCGGCGAATACAGCATTGCCGACCACCCAGGCGAAGATGCCGAAGCAGGCAGCAGCGATCATGACCGGCACGATGGCCAGGCCATCGAGTCCGTCGGTCAGGTTCACCGCGTTGCCGGCACCGACGATCACGAAGCTGCCGAACACAACGAAGAACCAACCGAGCGGCAGGATCAATTCCTTGAAGAATGGGAACGTGAGCGAGCTCGCGAACGGCTGCCGCCCAAGGGTGGAGATGAAATAGCACGCTGCCGCAGCGATCAGCACCTCGACGACGAAACGCACCTTTCCCGAGACACCGGCATGGGTCTGCTTGGTGACTTTGAGAAAGTCGTCATAGAAGCCGATCGCTCCGAAAGTCAGCGTGACCCCCAGCACGATCCATACATAACGGTTCGCCAAATTCGCCCACAACAGCGTTGCGCCGACAATCCCGAAGAGGATCATCAGCCCGCCCATCGTGGGGGTGCCTTTCTTGGTCACGAGATGCGACTGCGGCCCATCGGCACGGATCGGCTGACCCTTGCCTTGCCTCAGCCGCAGATGGTCGATAATCCACGGACCGAACAGGAACACGAACACGAGCGCGGTCATCATCGCACCACCGGTGCGGAACGTGATGTAGCGCAGCACGTTGAGCGGCCCGAAGGTGTCGGAGAATGCGGAGAGCCAATAGAGCACTGATCAGCCATCCATGGTTGAGAATTGGATGGCCGGCGCGGGCGGCGCCTCGCGCCGATAGCGGCTTGCGAGGGCCTTCACGATCGGTGCCATCCGCGAGCCGAGCGAGCCCTTCACCATGATCGCATCACCGGGTTGCAGGGCTGCGAGCACGTGCGGCTCCAGTGCCGCTGAGGTCTCGGCATAGACCCCGCGGCGGCTCGCGGGAAGGGCCTCCCACAGCGCCCGCATCAGCGGGCCGGTGCAGAAGACGAGGTCGATCCGGTGGGCGACGATGGTATCGGCGAGGCCGCGATGCAGGTCGGGCCCGCGCGGCCCGAGCTCGAGCATGTCGCCCAAGACCGCGATGCGCCGCCCTCGCGTGCCGACGTCGGCCTGGCCGAGCAGAGCCAGCGCCGCGCGCATCGAGGCCGGATTGGCATTGTAGCTCTCGTCGATCAGCATGACCGGGCCGCCCGCGACCTCGAGCTTGATGCGCGCGCCTCGCCCGCCGGCGGGAGCGAGCGACGTGAGCGCAAGTGCTGCGAGCGCCAGATCGGCGCCGAGCAGGGAAACCGTTGCCAGCACCGCCAGCGAATTCAACACCAGGTGTCGACCTGGTGCGCCCAGTTTGTAGGTGACGTCGCTGCCGAGAATGCTGGCCTGCACGGTGGAATTGTCCGCCTGCAGCGAGCACTTGACCAGGCGCGCATCGGCGTGTGCGTGTTCGCCGAAGGAGACGATGCGCTTCACGCCGGCGGTCCTTGCACGATGCTCGAGGTGGGCAAACTGCGGATTGTCGCGATTGATCACCGCTGCTCCGTCGCTCTCGAGCCCGAGAAAGATCTCGGCCTTGGCGTCGGCGATTGCTTCCAGCGAGTCGAAGAATTCGAGATGCACCGGCTCGATCGCGGTTACAATCGCCACCTGCGGCCGCGCCAGGCGGGCGAGCGGCGCGATTTCGCCGGCATGGTTCATGCCCATCTCGAACACGGCATAGCGCGCACTCTCCGGGCAGCGTGCGAGCGACAGCGGCACCCCCCAATGATTGTTGTAGGACGCGACCGAGGCGTGAGTCTCACCGTCCTTGGACAGCGTCAGCCGCAGCGCCTCCTTGGTTCCGGTCTTGCCGACCGAACCCGTGACGCCCACGATCCTCGCGTGCGTACGTGCACGCGCCGTACGAGCGAGATCGCGCAAGCCGTCGAGGACGTCGCGAACCACGAGCAGCGGCGCATCCCGCGGAAAGGTCGCGCACTTGTCGGTGGCGACGATCGCCAACCCTGCGCCGGACCGCAATGCTGCGGGAACGAATTCGTGACCGTCGCGGCTATCGCCCTTGATGGCGAAGAACGCTTCGCCGCGAGTGATCGTGCGCGTATCGATCGAGATGCCCGACACCGACGCCGGCAGCGGCCCGGCACGCCGTGCGCGCATCGCAGCCGCCATCGCCTCGACGGTCCAGAGTGGCCGATCGGTCATGCCACCCTCCCCTCGAGCGCAGCGGCGACCGCCTCGTGGTCGCTGAACGGGAGCACCTGATTGCCTATGATTTGGCCGCTTTCATGACCCTTACCGGCGATCAGCAGTACGTCGCCGCGGTCGAGCGCGGCGATCGATCGGACAATAGCCTCGCGACGGTCGCCAATCTCGAGTGCGCTGGGCGCAGCTGCAATGATCGCGGCGCGGACCGCCGCCGGGTTCTCGCTGCGGGGGTTGTCGTCGGTCACGACCACGCGATCGGCCATGCGCGCGGCGATCGCTCCCATCATCGGACGCTTGCCGGCGTCACGGTCGCCGCCGCAGCCGAACACCACGACGAGTCGATTGGCGACGTACGGCCGCAGCGCCTCGAGCGCCTTGGCGAGGGCGTCGGGCTTGTGAGCATAGTCGACGAAAATTGGCGCGCCATTGCGCTCGCCCACGAGTTCGAGCCGACCCTTCGCGCCTTTGAGTGCAGAGAGCGCCGATAGCGCGGCGGCTGGCTCGCTGCCGGTGGCGATGGCGATGCCCGCCGCCACCAGTGCATTCTCGACCTGAAAGGCGCCGGGCAACGGCAGGCGCACCACATGCTCGGTGTCGGCATGGACAAGCTCGAGCACCTGGGCGAAGCCATCGATCCCGGCATTGAGGAGGCGAATGCTCTCGCCGCGTCGCCCGACGGTCACGAGCCGCAACCGGCGTTCGTTCGCGGCCGCCACGACTGCGGCGGCGTGCTCGTAATCGGCGGCGATCACGGCCGCACCACCTGCTTCGATCAACTCCGTGAACAGCCGCAGCTTGGCGCCCAGGTAAGCTTCGAGCGTCGGGTGATAGTCGAGATGATCGCGGCTGAGATTGGTGAAGGCGCCGGCCGCCAGCCGCACGCCATCGAGACGATATTGGTCGAGCCCGTGCGAGGAGGCCTCGATCGCGAGATGCGTTACGCCCTCGCCGGCGAGCGCGTCGAGCACGCGATGCAGCGCAACCGGGTCCGGCGTGGTGAGCGAGCCGTAGATCTCGCGCATCGGCGTGACGAGGCCAACGGTCCCGATGCTCGCCGCGCTCGTTCCCAGCGAGGCCCAGATCTGACGCGTGAACGCTGCGACCGAGGTCTTCCCGCTGGTGCCGGTGATGGCCGCGATCACCTGCGGCTGTCGGGGAAACAGCTTCGCCGCCGCCAGCGCCAAGGCCCGGCGCGCATTGCCGACCATGACGAAGGCGACCCCCGCGGGTAGCGGGTTCGGCGGAGGGCGCTCCGCCATGACCGCCGCCGCGCCGGACTCGATCGCCTTGCCGACGAAGCGAAGACCGTCGTCCTTGGCACCGGCCATCGCCACGAACAGGTTGCCCGGCCTGATGGCGCGGCTGTCCGCGCTGACCCCGGTCACATCGAGCGCGGCGAAGCGCGCATCGCTGACGGCATCCGCAGGTAGGAGATCGGCGAGCTTCATGGCGTCCAGGGGCCGGTTTACTCCTGTTTCGACGGCAGCGTCCACCAAGCGATGACTGATCGGCAGTCTTGCGCGATCGCTTGCAATGCAGGGTTCATTTGCATTCTCCGAGAGGCACCCGATCGTGCAAGCAGGGACCGACGCAGGAGAGGACTTGCCCGCAGCCGGCCGCGTCTCGGCCGCGACTCCCGGCAGCCGTCGTCTAGGTCAACGTCCGCCGGCGCTTGCCAGGATCAGCCTGTCGGCGGGAAGGAGATCGAAACGCGGTTCGAGGCCGAGCAAGGGCGCAATGCGGCCGATCACGGCTCCCCCAACCGGCACGGCGTTCCAGCCCGACGTGGCATAGCGATGGGTTTCCGCAATCCCCTGCGGCTCGTCGAGCATGATCAGCAACGCATAGCGCGGCTGGTCGGCCGGCAGAACGGCGGTAAAAGCGGTGAGCACCTTGGTCTTGGAGTAGCGGCCAGCGACCACCTTCTCGGAGGTGCCGGTTTTGCCGCCGACGTAATATCCCTTCACGTCGGCCCTGGTGGCGGTGCCCTTCTCTACATTGAGGCGCATCAGATAGCGCATTTTCTCGCTGGTCTCGGGCTTCACCACCCGGCGCGAGAGCGCCATCGCTTCGTCCTGCGTGCGCTTGAGGAAGGTGGGCGGAATGAGATGGCCGCCGTTCATCAATGCGCCGAATGCCATCATCGCCTGCAGCGGGGCGACCGAAAGTCCGTGACCGAAAGCGATGGTCACGGTGTTGAGCTCTCCCCAGCGCCGGGGCACCAGCGGCTCTGCGCTTTCCGGCAGCTCGGTGCGCAGCCGATCGAGCTGACCCATCTTCCTGAGGAACGTCTTATGGTGCTCCACCCCGAGACTGAGCGCCATGCGGGCCGTGCCGATGTTCGAGGAATAGGTGAAGATCTCGGGCACCGTGAGGATGCGATTCTGAGCATGAAAATCGTGAATGGTGTGCTTGCCGTATTGCAACGGAAAGCGGGCATCGAACGAGGACTTGAGCGTGATCTTTCCGGAGTCGAGCGCCATAGCCACCGTGAGTGCCTTGAAGGTCGAGCCCATCTCGAACACGCCGGTGGTGAGGCGGTTGATGCGGGTCGGGTCGAGCGCCTCGCGCGGATTGTTGGGGTCGTAATCGGGCACCGAGACCATGGCGATGATCTCGCCGGTGCGCACGTCCGTGAGCAGGCCGGCAGCGGCGATCGCCTTGAACCTCGCGCGCGCAGCCACCAGCTCGTCGCGCATCGCGTGCTGGACGCGCAAATCGACCGCCAGCCTGACCGGCTCTTGCAGGCGATCATGGGCAAGTCCAGCCATGTGCAGGTCGGCAAGGCCGCGACTGTCGAGCCATTTCTCGATTCCCGCGATACCCTGATTGTCGATGTTGACGTGCCCAATGACGTGAGAGACACCGGCACCGTTGGGGTAGACCCGCTTGTTCTCGCGCAGGAAGCCGACGCCGGGGATGCCGAGCCGATGGATCTGAGCGCGCTGCTGGGCGGTGATCTCGCGCTTGAGCCAGACGAACCGTCGCTTGGACGCGAGTCGCTCGCGTAGCTCCGCGGCATCGGCATCCGTCATCACCGCGGTGAGCAGCTCGGATGCTTCGTCGACGTCGATGATGCGATGCGGCTCCCCGAACAACGATGGCATGCGCACGTCGATCGCCAGGATCTCACCGTTGCGATCGAGGATGTCGGGCCGCGCTGTGGCCACGGCATCCTGCGACGCGGTGCGGCGTCCGCCGTGACCTTCGGGCCCCGCGGCGAACATGACCAGTCGCGCCGCAATCACGGCATAGCCGATGAAGAAGATCAGAATGACCAGCCCGATGCGGGCGCGCGCCTTCACCGTCAAATCGACATTGCGGCCGTACAGCAGCGAGCGCACCAGCCGTCGACGCCAAGGTTCTCGTGCGGGAGACGGCCCGGCGGCCGCGGACACGTTCATCGTCTCACCTCCTCGTCGGCGCCAGGCTGCCGGTCGCCGAGCGGTCGAGAATATCGGGATGGGCGATCACCATGCCTATCGGATCGGGGTCGTCCCCGGGGACGAGGTCGGGCGGCCGTGCAGGCAAATTGTCCAATCGATCGGCCTGCCACGCGTCCGCCGGCCTCAAGGCGAGATGCCGCCGCACCAGATCCTGGATGCGCGCGGGGCTGTCCTGCCTTGCCCATTCCGCGCGCAATGCGGCGATCGCGTCGTGCTCGCGCCTGATCTCCATGCGCAATTTGGCGACACGCTGTGCCTGCCGCGTCGATTCGAACTTGATCTTGTAGACGTCGGCGGCCGCGAACACGAGCGCAGCGATCACGCAGATGTTGAGCATGCGCATCATCACCGGCGCACCGTTCGCCGGCGTTCCGATCCCCGGCGACCGAGGACATCGGGAAGGGACGGCACCCGCGGCAACAGGTCGGCGACATCGCGCGAGGCCGCGTGCCGCGGCGGTGCGTGCAGCCGCGCGCAGCTTGGCCGAGCGCGCGCGCGGGTTGGCCGCGATTTCTCCGTCGTCCGGAACGATCGGGCGCCGGGTCAATACCCGGAACGTCGCATCCGCTTGTGCTCGCCTCGGGCCGATGGCGGGAGAAGGCCGAGCGGCGGCTGCGATCGGCGAGAAAGGACTTTACGATCCGGTCTTCGAGCGAATGGAACGCCACGACCACGAGCCGGCCATCGGCCCGCAGCACGGTTTCAGCCGCGCCGAGCCCGGCCACGAGCTCGGCCAGCTCGTCGTTCACCAGGATCCGTAGCGCCTGGAAGGTCCGCGTCGCCGGATGAACCGTGCCCGGGCGTGCATGCACCACGCCGGCAACGATCTCGGCGAGCGCATGCGTGGTCCGGATCGGCCGGTCACGACGGGCGGCGACGATTGCGCGGGCGACAGAACGAGCGTGGCGCTCCTCGCCGAGCGTCGCGATCACCGCCGCAAGGTCGCGCTCGGATGCCGCCGCCACCACGTCGGCAGCGGTCGGTCCCTCGCTGCCCATGCGCATGTCGAGCGGGCCATCGATGCGGAAGGAGAACCCGCGCTCGGCCGCGTCGATCTGCATCGAGGAGATGCCGAGGTCGAAGACGACGCCATCGACCGTGTCGATGCCGCGCGCTGCACGATCTCGCGCAGATTGGAGAACCTGTCCTCGACCAGGACGAGGCGGCCGCCGGCAGCCGCCTCGAGCTCGGCCGCCCGTGCAATCGCGCCGCGGTCGCGATCGATGCCGACGACGGTGCAATCGGCCGCGGCGAGGATCTCGCCGGCGTAGCCGCCGCCGCCGAAGGTGGCGTCGACGTAGACGGCACCGCCGCGCACATCGAGGAGCTCGACCGCACGGCGGGCGAGCACGGGAATGTGACGAGCCAGTCCGCCAGCGACAGCACGCTTGCCGTCGCCGCCCGCCGTCATTCCCGTGCTCCGTGCGGACCCTCCGCCGCCACCCGGGAGCCCAGTTGCCTCTTCAGCGCGCGGACCTTCTCGGTGGCCTCCGCGAGCTCCGCGCGAAAGCGACCAGGCTCCCAGATCTGAAACTTGTGGCCCAGGCCGGCGAAGGCGATCTCGTCCTTGATGCCGGCGTGATGCTTGAGCGGCTCGGTCAGGATCGCCCGCCCCTCGCCGTCGATCCTCAGGACCTCGCTGGTGCCGTAGAGCGCAGCCGCGAATTGCTCGCGCTCCTCCGAATAAGGGGGAAAGCGCGCAATCAGCGCCTCTATCTCCCTGAGCAACGCATTGCCGCCCGCATCGAGCGCCGGCCGATCGAGTGTCGGATAGCAATAGAGGCCTTCGAAGCCGTCGCGCGCGAGCACCGCGCGAAATGTCGCCGGGATCGACACCCGGCCCTTGGCATCCAGGCGCAACATGTAGTGAGACACGAAACGATCCATGACGTTCCTGACTCACGCGCAACGCTGGTATCGCTGCCGCCGCCCCTGCCAACGCATCGACCTGCGCAACCCCGACGGGGGTGGCCACCAGGGCCGCATCGCCCTCTGGGATGTTATGGGCTAGCATGGGATTAATTGGGCGTCAACGATTGTGGACCGCGCCCCGGCGGAACGAGCTCTCCGCCATTAACCGTCTGCAAACTTAAGGAATGGTTTCCAAGCGGAGGTCCGAACCCGCCCTTGGCCGTACCAGGACAAGGGTTCCATACGCATTTCTGGTTCCGTGCGGTTCCGTGGCGGCAGGAACAGGTATCCCCCTCGAGAGTTGTCGTCCTCAGAAAGGGCAAGCCCATGCCTGCCCCGTCTCAAATTCTGGAGGCAAGAATGCTCAAGCACCTCATGATTGCAGGTGCCGTCGGCGCGCTGATGATAACAGGCGCGATGGCACAGACGGATCCCGCCAAGATCGATGCGAAACCGGCGGATGGTGCGAAGTTCGTTTCGTCGCAAAGCACCGATCAGTTGGTGTTCTCGAGGTTCAAGGGGACCGACGTCCTCGGCCCCGACAATGCGCAAGTCGGCGATGTCAACGACATCCTGTTCGACAAGGGTGGCAAGCTTATCGCATTGATCGTCGGCGTCGGCGGCTTCCTCGGCATCGGCGAGAAAAGCGTCGCCATCGACATGGGCGCGTTCGAGGTCGTTCCGGCCAGCACCGGCGTCTCCGGTGGCACGACCGGCATGGCCGCCGGCGGCGACGATCCGACCAGCGTCAAACTCAAGGTGGCCTGGAGCAAGGAGCAACTCAAGAACGCGCCGGATTTCCAATACTACAGGGTCCCGGCGCGCACGGTCGACCGGCCCGGCACACCCGGCGCACCGACGACCACCGGAGCGCAGCGCTAAATAGTCCGTAGCGTAAGCGTCATCACCAGCGTGCGGGGCGGGTCGACCGGTAGGGTCGGCCCGCCCGTTGCGTCTGGCGTTCAAAATGACGCAGCAGCGCAGCCATCGGGACTGCGGCGGGATCGCAACAGCGGACGGGATTCGCCGCAACCGGCAAACGAATCGTCCGCCGGTGCTTGTGTCGCACCTCCGTTTCTGCACAATTGATCCGTCTCGCTGAGGCGAGTTTCCCGCAGCGGGTTCCGTCCCATCGGTCTTTCGAGCAACGTGCGGTCGCGCGTATGGTCATGCTTGTGTCCGAATTGCGCCCCGATTCCTGCGTCGTCGCAGAGGTGAGGCCGTCGCCGAACCACAGCGAGCGCAAGCATGGGGCCAAGCCGGACATGATCGTCTTGCACTACACCGGCATGCGCGACGATGACGCCGCAATCCGGCAGCTGTGCACGCCCGGGAGCCGAGGTCTCCGCCCACTATGTGGTTCTCCCCGATGGCTACATCATCCAGCTGGTGGCAGAGGCGCAACGCGCATGGCACGCCGGAGCATCCTCATGGGCCGGAGAGACCGACATCAATTCGCACTCGATCGGCATCGAGCTTGCCAATCCCGGGCACGAGCATGGATATCCCGATTTTCCGAAGCGGCAGATTGCCGCCACCACCGCGCTCTGCCGGAGCATCCTGACCCGTCACCGGATCCCACGCGATCGCGTGCTCGCCCATTCCGACGTGGCGCCGACGCGCAAGCAGGATCCGGGCGAGAGGTTTCCATGGAAGACCTTGGCGGACTCCGGCATCGGCCTGTGGGTGAGGCCTGCGCCGGTGACGCAGGTCGGACCGATCTTCGTGCTCGGGGAGACCGATCCCGCGATCGACGAGATCCAGCGCCTGCTGGCGCGCTTCGGATACGGCGTGACGCCAACCGGCTATCTGGACAGTGCGACTCGTGATGCGGTGGCAGCCTTTCAGCGCCATTTCCGTCCGATCCGGGTCGATGGCGTGGTCGACGTATCGACCACCGGAACGCTCAAGGCACTGCTCGCCGCTCGCGAGGCGCACATGAACATTGCTCATGCCGGGTGACGACGTCACGCTGGTTCCCACGGTGCGGAAATCCTGCCAGGCCGACCACGACGGCTCTTGACCCGCAGCCTACCCGACCCCCATTCCTGGAGGGTCAGTCGGCCGGACGGCCGCTCGGGCCAATTCCGAAAGGAGGCCAGAGAGGAAAGTCCGGGCTCCATGGACATGCGGCGCCGGATAACGTCCGGCGGGTGCAAGCCCAGGGAAAGTGCCACAGAAAACAGACCGCCCACCGGCGCCGCAGGCTCGGCGGGCAAGGGTGAAACGGTGCGGTAAGAGCGCACCGCGCCGGCGGCAACGCCGGCGGCACGGCAAACCCCGCCGGGAGCAAGACCGAATAGGGGCGGCGCGCGGTACGTCCGCTGCGAAAGCAGATGGTGCATCCGCGGGATCGATGTCCGGATCCGGCCGTCCGGGTTGGTTGCTGAAGGCGCCGGGCAACCGGCGTCGCAGAGGAATGGTCGTCAGGTGCGGGCGCAAGCCCGCGCTCTACAGAACCCGGCTTACAGGCCGGCTGATGCAATAACGGGGGCACGGCGGGAACGCTCGCCGTGCCCCCGCCAATTTCTCCGTGCCAGTCCGCCTGCCTACATCGTTTGCTTGCGGTAAGCGTCGATGACCGCCCGTCCGTCGGCTCCCGCCTTCTGGAGCCATTCTCCAGTGAGGCGCTCCCCGATGCTTTGCAGCCCCGCCTTGAGGGCCGTGCTCGGCGGCAGCACCTTCAGCCCGTTGGCAGCGAGCTGCTCAGTGTACCACTTGGTCCGGTCTTGCGACCGCCACCAGCCGCGCGCCTCGGCGGCGGCGGCTACCCGCAGCACGGCTTCCTGCGTGCGCTGGTCGAGCTGCTCGAATGCCGCCTTGTTCACCAAGGTGACGTTCTTGGGGAGCCAAGCCTGGGTGTCGTAGAAATAGGTCATGGTCTCCCATGCCCTGCTGTCGTAGCCGGTCGCGCTCGAGGTCATGAAGGCGTTGATAAGACCGGTGGCGAGGGCCTGCGCCAGGTCGGCGGCTTGGATGTTGACCGGATAGGCGCCGACGATCTGGGCAACGCGTTCCGTACCGGCATTGTACACGCGCCACGACAGCCCCCTCATGTCGGCGATCTGGTTGATCTCGGTCTTGGCGTAGATTCCCTGCGGCGGCCACGGCACGGCGAACAGCACCTTCAGCCCTTGGGTGGCCAGCCTGCGCTCGATGGCCGGGCGCGATGCCGCCCATAGCCTGCGCGCGTCGAGATAGCTCGCGGCGAGAAACGGAACCACGTCGACGCCGAACAGCGGGTCCTCGTTGTCGTGCAGCGAGATCAGCACCTCGCCGGTCTGTGCCTGCCCGATTCGCACCGCCGCCTTGATGGCGGGCGCGGGAAACAGCGAGGCGTTGGGATGTACGCGGATGACGAGCTTGCCGCCGGTGGCTTCCGCCACCTCTTTGGCGAAGGCAGCGAGATTCTCGCTGTGAAAATTGCTCATGGGATAAGCCGATGGAAGGGTCCATGTGACTTGCGCGCGCGCCGGCACGGCCACCAGCGCGACCGTCATGGCGGCCGCGCATGCAACGGATCGCGCAATGATCATGGCACCCTGGCCCCGGGGCCGAACCGGAAATTGTCTCGGCCTCATCCCCTCCAGGCATCATATCGGAAAATACGGCAAGATTGACGCGGCACGGGCGCAGGGCCTTGGATGCGCGCAAGAATAGGCCCCAAGCTACGGGTCGTGCACAACAGCGCCATCGGGGCGCCCCGCGTTACGCGCCGCCCATTGCTCAGATGGCGGTGCCGACGAGCAAGCCGCGGATCCGCTTCTTCATCACGGCGGCACATACGCGCGAGCAGATCATCGGAGTGCTCGACGCAATCGCCTCATGACGGCAGTGGCCAATCCGCATCACGTGCTGATCACGGGTGCGAGCAGCGGCATCGGAGCGGCGCTCGCGACCCACTACGCCCGGCGCGGGGTCGTGCTATCGCTCTTGGCCCGCAATCCGGAGCGTCTCGACGCGGTCGCCCGGGCATGCCGAGCAAAGGGCGCCGGGGCGGAGACGCATGTCAGCGACGTGACCGATGCACGCGACATGGAACGCGTCATGCTCGCCTGCGATCGTCGCCAGCCCATCGACCTGGTGATCGCGAATGCCGGCATCGGCGGTGCGGCTGCGTTGACGGCCACCGCGGAAGAAATCGCCGCGTCCGCACGGCCCATCTTCGAGATCAACCTGATGGGCGTCGTGAACACGATCACGCCGCTGGTGCCGTGCCTGGTCGCCCGCCGGTCGGGACAGGTCGCAATCATGGGATCGCTGGCCGGCCTGGTCGGATTGCCGCAGGCCCCCGTGTACTCGGCTTCCAAGGCGGCTCTGCGCGTTTATGCGCACGGTCTATGCCGCCTGCTCGCTCCCTACGGGATTGCGGTCAGCATCGTGTGCCCGGGCTTCGTCGACACCCCGATGAGCGCAAGCCTGCCGTTTCAGCCGCCGCTGACGTGGGATGCGGAGCGGGCGGCACGCCATATCGCGGCTGGTCTCGCTCGGGGCAGACGAGAAATCCTCTTTCCCTGGCCGCTTGTCCTTGCGGCACGGCTTCTCGCCCTTTTGCCCGTCGTTGCGGTCGATTGGCTAGTGACGCGCTTGCAACCGAGAAATCGCGGGAGATGAGCTCCGGCCTTCGGATCGTTCGCGCCGAAACCAGACGGGGTATGCGGGATTGGCTGTCGGTCCCGCAGCGGGTCCATGCCGGCGATGCCGCATTCATCCGTCAGATCGACCGCTGGGAGCGCCGAAGGGTCTCGCCGCGGCGGGCGCCGCTTGCGCGCTTCGGCGAGATCGCCTTGTTCCTCGCCTACCGGGGATCCGAGCCGGTCGGCCGCATCTCGGCGCAGGTCAACCGCCGCCATCTCGAGTATCACCGGGACGGAGCGGGACACTTCGGCTTCTTCGATTGCAACGACGACCGAGAGGCGGCGTGTGCGCTGGTCGCGGCCGCCGCCGAATGGCTGGGCCTGCACGGCTCGAAACGGATGACCGGTCCGGTCAGTCTTTCGCTCAACGAAGCCGCCGGATGCCTCGTAGCGGGCTTCGATACGCCGCCCGCCATCCTGATGCCCCATGCGCGGCCGTTCACCGGTGCGCTCCTCGAAGCCGCGGAACTCACGAAGGAAGTCGATCTGCTCGCCTACCGGCTCGATCCCTCCAGGCTGCCGGCGCGTGTCCATCGCGCGGCGGAGCTCGCCAGCGAAACGCAGCGGATCACCATCCGGCGTTTCGACATGGGTCGATTGTCCGACGAATTTCAGCTCGTCGCGGACATCTATCAAGACGCCTGGAGAGACCATTGGGGATTCGTCCCGTTCAGCTCGGGCGAGATCGCAGCGTTGATCGAGAACATGTCTCCGCTCCTGCGCGACAACTACGGGCGCTTCGTCTACGTGAACGGAAAGGCCGCCGGAATGGTCGCGGCGTTGCCCAATCTCAACGAGCTCATCGGCCCGTTCGACGGGCGTCTTTTCCCCTTCAATTGGGCGCGACTACTCTGGCTTCTCAAGCGTGAACGCTCGCGTACGTCGCGTATCCCGCTCATGGGCATCCGTCGCATCTATCAGTCCACGCCGATCGGAGGATCGTTGCTCGCGCTGATGATTCGGGACCTGGTCACCGAGTCACGCGCCTACTCGCTCGACTGGATCGAGCTGTCGTGGATCCTCGAAACCAATCGGCCAATGGTGGCGATCGCAGAAATGGCGGCCGGTCCGCCTGCGAAGATCTATCGACTCTACAGCAGACAAATCGGTACCGGACGATGAGCGCCCTCGAGTATGGCCTGTTGCTGGTGGCGCGTCGCGCAGGATCGCCAGGGTGCCCGTGCCGCCGCCGGTCGGGAAGGCGATAATGCCGTCCCGCCCACACGACGGTTCTCGTGAACAGCGTCGACCAGATTATGCTCCTCGTCCCTTCCCCGACCAGTTTGGGGTCTACCGCGAGATTGCCGACCGCTCGATGTTCTCCTCGTTGCAAGAAAGCCGTTGGTCACCGGCTCCTCCGCCTCTCGGTCGGCCTGAAGCTCGCCCGCATGCGCGGCAAGTCGGTTCGCGCCGCTTGCGGTGACCGCGCGAGCCGCACGCGGGCCGCCGGTTCAGTCCATCACCTGGTCGAGGAAATGCCGCCCGGAGCGATCCTCGATCTCGATGATCCACGCGTCGGGGTCGAACCGCAACTCGCGGGCAAGGCGTTCCTCGATCCTGGCTTCCGGCACCGGCTGGTCCGCCAGGCAACGGGCGAACAGCCGATCGGCCGGACGCGCCTCGTCGAACACGCTCTGCGGCGCAGGGCCGAACAGCTCGGCGGTGCCGTCGAGGCGATTGAGCTTGACGAAGATGGTGCCGGCGTCTTCGGCGCCGCGGTGGCGCACCGCGGCGAAAGCGCCTTCGTTATTGCAACGACGGACGTAGGCCGCAACCCAGATTGCCGACTTGAGACGCATCGGTCACCCGTCATCCCTCGGATGCGCCCGGTGCAGCCGGGCTTCGAAGGGGACCGATAGCCAATCGACGCGGCCTATTCCAGCGGGCGGCCGGTCATTGCCGCGAGCTCGCGTGCAACCCGATCGGAGGCTTGGCCTGTGATCGGCAGCCTGCGCTCGCGCTCGAATCTCTCGATCGCAGCCTGGGTGTCCGCGTCGACAATTCCGGTTGGCTTGATCTGGCCGTAGCCGTATTCCGCCAGCGTCCGCTGCAACGCGACGACTCGCCGCGATGGCGCCGGACGCTCGACGTCACGGTCGCTGCGGGTCGGCATCGGAGGCCGTGCTGCCGACGTCGACGTGCCCCTTGCCGCCTTCGGGGGTGATCGCATGATCGCCTGCAGCAGCGCCTCGTTCGGTTCGGGGCTCGGCTTGAGTCCCGCGGTGTGCTCGAAGTCGCGGATCGCACCGTCGGTCTTCGGGCCGTAGAGACCATCGACCGTGCCCTCGTAGTAGCCGCGGCGGGCAAGCTCGCGCTGGATATCATTGATGATCTCGCCGGGTGTGCGCGGCGCAGCTGGCGTCGCCGCCCTGCTCGGAGGCGGGACCGGCACCGGCTCGACCGGGCGCGGCCGCGTTGGCGCGGGCGGGACAATTTGCGTCGTCGCGACCGGCCTCGCCGACGAAAGCGCGGCCTTGAACATCGGTGCAGGGTGGGCTCCGGGCTGCATGAACAACGCATTCGCCAGAATGGCGACCGTGGCGAGCGCGGCGACCACGAAGGCGACGGCGTCGCGGGCGCTCCATCCGAGCGATCGCAAGAGATAAGGCGCGCGGTCGATGGCCGCATCGAGCGCGGCATTTCTTCCCGCGCGATTCGTCCGACTAAGCACTTTTCCGCACCGGAATGTGTGCCGCCTCGTGGGCGGCACGGGGCACGTGCACCCGATCGAACAGGCCGCGATGGAGCAGATCCTCGAGCATTGCCCCGAACAGTGACTCAGGGGCCGGTGAAACGAACAAGACCACACCATTTCGGCCGTGGCGGGTGATAGCGTCGGTCACACCGCAGGCGAGTAGGCGCTGCGACGGCGCCGGTGCGTCCAACTGCGACGCCGGTGCATAACGAGCGACGTAGTCCCGGATCGGAGCGAGCAGACCCAACGTTTCCCTGCACGCCCACGAGTCGGGACGCGCCCCCCTTATTGGCTGGCGCAATGGTGTCAGAGGGCGCTTAAGCGAACGCTAAGGAGACGAGAGCCGAGCGCAAGCGACCGGAATTTTCACCTCGGTCCCTGCGCCGTCGCCGGCCATTCGTGCCGAATGGTGAACGGTCGGTTGCCGACGCCATTCCGGCGCTTCCCCCGCGCCGCCGAGCCGGAAGGCCGCCTCGCCGGACACTTGTTCCCGGCATTTGGGCTCGTCCGCAATCCCTGCAATTCGAATTAAATGCAGATCATTCGATTTTTCCAAAAAGACGGCGCTAATTCTCATCGAATATGGGCAAAAGGCGCACGCCATGCCCAACCGCGGCTTCAATGGTCGCTGCTAGGTTTCGAGGAGGTGCGGCAGACCATCGCCGCGGGGACTCGAGGGCAAGGACAATGCGGTTCCTCTTGCGAATGGCGTTCTGGCTCACCGTTGTTCTGGTGCTGTTGCCGAGCGCCGGATCGCAACCGACGCCGAAGGTCAACATGAATGCGCTCGAGGCCATGGCGGCGGCGAAGGCGACAGTCACCGATATGCAGTCGTTCTGCGAGCGCCAGCCCGATGCCTGTACGGTTGGATCGCAGGCAGCGGTCGCAATCGGACATCGCGCCCAGGCCGGCGCGAAAATTCTCTACGACTATCTCAGCGAGCAATTCGGGCAGGCCGACAGTGGGACAGGGGCGTCGCCACCGACCGACAAGTCTCGGCAGCCTCCGGCGCGTGGCTCCCAACAAACGCTTTCACCCGCCGATCTGGCGCCTACCTGGCGTGGCCCGCAGCCGCGCAAGGAACCGCGCAGCAACCGGGCAACCTGATATATCCGGAGAGATCGCGGGAGATCCTGAGACGGCCGATGGCGGCCGACCGGAGATTTGGGCCGAATTTTTTCGGCCTCGGCATTCGCGGAGCTGTTCAATAGTTCCTACATATTCGGTATGTCCGAAACCATGCCCGCAACGCCTGCCCGCCGACGCAACGACGATCGAAGAGATTGTCGAGAACTTTTCGTTGCTCGAGGAATGGGACGACCGTTACCGCTACGTCATCGAGCTCGGCCGCGGGCTGAGCCCGCTCCCCGAGCGTGACCGCTCGGAAGCCAACAAGGTGCAGGGATGTGCGAGCCAGGTCTGGCTCGCGACCACGGTTCGCCCCAACGGCGGAAGGGGACCGGTACTCACCTTCTGCGGCGACAGCGACGCCCATATCGTGCGCGGTCTCATCGCCATCCTTTTCGTGATGTTCTCAGGCAAGCACGCCGGAGAGATTCTATCGACCGACGCCATCGCGAGGTTCGAGCACTTGGGCCTGCGCGAGCACCTTACTCCGCAACGCTCGAACGGGTTCCGCTCCATGGTCGAGCGCATCCGTTCCGACGCGCGCGCGGCATTGGCGTCTTCGGAACGCTGCGCGTGAGCGGGACTATTTACGCCGGCTCCGCTGCTGGCCGAGCCCCATTTGCTTGGCGAGGTGCGAGCGGGCCGCAGCGTAATTGGGCGCCACCATCGGATAGTCAGGCGGCAACCCCCATTTATCCCGGTATTGCTCGGGGGTCATGTTGTACTGGGTACGAAGGTGACGCTTGAGCGACTTGAACTTCTTTCCGTCCTCGAGACATACGATGTGGTCGGCGGTGATGGACTTCTTGACCGATACGGCAGGCTTGGGAGGCTCGCTCGGGACCTCTCCATGACCGCTCGATACCCGGGTCAGAGCTGAATGCACTTGACCGATGAGTGCGGGTAAATCCGCGGACGGCACCGAATTGTTGCTGACATAAGCCGAGACGATGGTAGCCGTCAGCTCGATGAACGTACCGCCAGACGTATTGTCGCTCATAACTATTATTCCTGCCGCACTTTTCATCTTCCCGACACGAGCGCGACCGTCCCCTTGCGTATTCCGAGCAGCCACCGCGCTATTGTCTGGGCGTCTCAACCGTCAAAGGGAGCCGAAAGTCCGACTAGTCGGAAGTTAGTCTTTGTTTTTACTCTTCTGTTTTGACCGATGCAAGAAGTGCCTGAAACAATGTCGGTATTGTCCTTGGAAATTGCAGACGTTTTCTGGGAGATACAGCTCAATTCGAGCCAGGAACAATCCGTCAGGCTCGATCTGATGGTTGAGCGGAAACTTGAATTGTCTATTGTCGAAACCCGATCGTGCCCCCGACCAGGATCAGCATGCGAGGTCCAGATTCATGAGCTCCGATACCACAGCCAGGATCAGCAAGACGGACGAAGAATGGAAAAAACAGCTGACGCCGGAGCAATACCACGTCACCCGGCAACACGGCACCGAGCGCGCCTTCTCCAATCCGCTCAATGGCGAAAAACGTCGAGGCATGTTCAAATGCGTTTGCTGCGGCGCGCCGCTGTTCTCCTCCGACACCAAGTTCGACTCCGGCACCGGCTGGCCGAGCTTTTGGGAACCGGTCGCCAAGGATGCCGTGATCGAGCACGAGGACCGCTCGTGGTTCATGCGACGGACCGAGATTCGCTGCGCCGCATGCGACGCACATCTCGGTCATGTCTTTCCCGACGGTCCGAAGCCGACCGGCGCCCGCTATTGCATGAACGGCGTGGCATTGAAGTTCGATCCCACACCGAGCGCGGGATGAAGTGGCAGCCAGTGCGTTTGGGCTCGATGGCGGTCGCCGCCCTCGCCGTCGGGGGGACCCAGCCTCAGGAGTTGCTCTCGATGTGGGCCCGCAATTCGGTGATCGAGCCGAACCTGACGGTCCCATGGGACAGCTTGGCCTCGATCGATCCATCCGCGTAGAGCGTGTAGGCCATCCCATCGACCACGCCCGATTTGAGGACGGCGGCCGCGCGCGGCTCGGCGGTCGGCAACGGCTCCGCGCGTCGCTCGGGCGCCGGTGAAGGCGATTCCGCTTGCCTTTCGACCTGCGCGACGGCGCGTTGGGTCTCGGGCGCAGCCGCGGGAGGCCGCCCAGGCCGCCCATCGGCCGGCCAGAACGCTTCGAAGCTCTCCGACTGCGGTGCCGGACGCGCCGGCTTGGAACGGAACAGGAAATCGAGCCGCGAGGCCTTCAGGGCTTCGACCGCTGCCGCGCCGGCGGGCTCTTCCGCCGCATCCCTCGTCTCCGGCGCCTCATCGCCCGCGGCGCGCGGCTGCTGCGCCGCACGCGACGGTGCTGGCGCCTGGTGCAGCGACCCCGTTGGGCGACAACGGCACCTCCTCGAGATCGGCGTCCGACGGCTCGACCTTCAGACCGGCACGCTCGGTGCGCGGGATGCTGGAGCGCAGTCTTTCGATGGCAGCGGCCGAAACCTCGACCGACGACGGCGGCGCGCCGGCAGGATAGGGCTCAGGTGATCTGAGGTCCCGCAACGGAACCTCGGGCCGCAGCCGCGAGGGGACCGGAGAACTTGCCGCCGACGGATAGGCACCCTGAGGCGCTGTGGCCATAGGCATGACCGCCGCGGGGGCGGCCGGCGCTGCCGCCGGCTTGGCGACGGATTCCGGGACCTCGCCCGCGCGGGCCGCGGACCTCGCCGCTGGGCGCGGCCGCAGACCCTCGGCGAGGCGGCCAAGCTCGGCGACCACCGCCGACAACGCGATCAGGATCAGGCCACCTGTGAGCGCCGTGGCGCCCGCGAGGATGAGCGTGGTCCCGAGAGTGAACTCATTGATTGGAATACCGAATCCGAGCGCGGCGACCCCCGCCGCCGCAACCACGATACCCAGCACCAACAAGATCACAGCCATGCGTCTACGCCCCGGCCATGCAGCAGCCCGCTGCTATGGTTACCAAAGAATTTTGGCCCCGTTCCGCAGCGATCGCAATAACTAATGTGACACAGATCGTGGCCAATTCCGATCTTGCTTAACGCGGTCTCGACAGGGAGCCGGAGCGAATCACCGCCCCTGGGCCGCAAACCGGCCAGTGCCATCCGTTGCCCCGATCGCTACTCCAGCCTAATGAGTTAACCCGGAACCCAGGTGGTCGCGCATCCGTTGCCATATGGCCACGCGCCCGCCTCGTCCCGACCATTGAGGAGCACGCCAATGTCGTTCACGCTGCCGGATCTTCCCTATGCTCACGACGCGCTCGCCCCCTACATGTCCCGCGAGACGCTCGAATATCACCACGACAAGCACCACCTCGCCTATGTCAACAACGGCAACAACCTTCTCAAGGGCACGGAGTGGGAGGAAAAATCGCTCGAGGACGTGGTGAAGGGCTCCTTCGGCAAGAATGCCGGGCTCTTCAACAATGCCGGCCAACATTACAATCACATCCATTTCTGGCAGTGGATGAAGCCGGGCGGTGGCGGGGACAAGATCCCCGGCAATCTCGAGAAGAAGATCGTCTCGGATCTCGGCTCGGTCGCCAAGATGAAGGAGGACTTCATCCAGGCCGGCGTCACGCAGTTCGGTTCCGGCTGGTGCTGGCTGGCGGTCAAGGACGGCAAGATCACCGTCACCAAGACACCGAACGGGGAGAGTCCGCTGGTGCAAGGCGCCAAGCCGATCCTCGGCTGCGACGTTTGGGAGCATTCGTACTACATCGACTACCGCAACCGGCGTCCGGACTACCTCAAGGCGTTCGTGGATCACCTGGTCAATTGGGACCACGTCGCAAAGATGTTCGACGCGGCAATGAAATGATCCAAGGCCACCCCGAGCGTGGGAGATCGGTCTGCCGGTGAGACCATGCACCACGCGAGGGCGCCATCCGGCGTGACCCGATCCCGGCCGACGGGTCGCGCCGGAGCACGCCGGGCCGGCAATGAACAACTCGCGCCGCATTCGGCCGGTAGTTTTTGCGCCACGAACGAGACTCGAGCCGAGCCGTGGCCGTCGCCGCCCCCATTCCGGTTTTCGCCGCAGACGCGCTGACTGCCAATCGAGCTTTCGATGGTCTCGCCATCGCCGTGCTCGGCATCGTGGTCATTCTCGCGCTGTCGACGTTTCGTGACTATGGGCTGAGCTGGGACGACTATGTCCACGCCGAATACGGCGAGCTCCTGCGTGTTTTCTACGCCTCCGGCCTCGCCGACCGGCGGGCCCTGTCGTGGGTCAATCTCCACTATTACGGCGGCGGGTTCGACCTCTCGGCCGCCATTCTCGCCAAGGCGCTCCCGTTCACGATGTTCGAGACGCGCAGGCTCGTGGGGGCGGCGGTCGGCATTCTCGGGATGCTCGTCACGTGGCGAGTGGGCCGGCGCATCGGCGGACCGCTCGCGGGACTGATCGCGCTCGTTCTACTGGCCACCTGCCCGCTCTACTACGGCCACATGTTCATGAACCCGAAGGACTTGCCGTTCGCAGTCGCGATGGCGATTTTCCTGCTGGGCCTGGTACGCGGCTTCGACCAGTATCCGCGCCCCTCGGTCGCGACGATCGCGCTCATCGGGGTCGGGTTCGGCCTCTCGTTCGGCTCGCGCATCATGGGCGCGTTCGGGGCGATCAACGCGTTTGCGGCCATGGTCCTGATCCTTGCCGTCGAAGCGCGCGCCCGCGGCATCGGAGCTGCGGCCCGCCGGCTTCTGCGGTTCATATTGGCGCTGCTGCCGGCCATCCTGCTCGCCTACGCAGTCATGGCGCTGATCTGGCCGTGGTCGGTGCTCGACCCGCTCAATCCGCTGCGGGCGATCGATACTTTTCGTACTTCTTCGAGAAGCCGTGGGAAGAGCTGTTCGGCGGTGAGTTGATCGCGGTGCCCGACATGCCGCGCAGCTACGTGCCGACCCTGCTCGTCCTCAAGCTGCCGGAGGTTCTGCTTCTATCCGGATCCTTCGGCGCGGCCGGTGCGCTCGTCGCAGCGTTCCGTCGCGACATTGCCGCCAATCGACGCGCGACCCTTCTGCTCGTTGCGCTCGCCGCCCTGTTGCCTCTCGCCGTAACGATCGTGCTGCGACCGGCGATGTATAACGGCATCCGGCATTTCGTGCTGGTATTGCCGCCGCTGGCGGCGCTCGGCGGACTTGCCGCGTCCCGTCTCATCGACGTCACGCGCCGATCCCGGCCGCTCAACCTCGCTGCCATCGCGGTCCTTCTGGTCGGCTTCGCTCTGCCGGTTGCAGCCATGCTCCGGCTTCATCCCTACGAATACGCCCACTTCAATCGGCTGTCCGGTGGCGTCGCGCACGCCCGCGATCGCTACATGCTCGACTACTGGGGTCTCTCGTTCAAGCAGGCCGCGCAGGAGCTGCTGACGGTTCTGGCCGAACGCCGCGAGGTCAAACCGGACCGCCGCCGTTGGAAGATCGCGGTCTGTGGCCCCCACCGTTCGCCCCAGGTCGAGCTCGGCCCGGATTTCGAGACGACCTGGGATCCGAAGGGCGCCGACTTCGCGATGATGCTCGGCGAGTTCTATTGCGCGAGGTTCGATGCCCCGCTGCTGGTCGATATCGTGCGCGACGGGGTCAGCTTTGCCCGCGTCTACGATATCCGCGGACGTTCGTTCGACACGTTGCTCACCCGCCCTGGTCTTTGACCGCAGGAGCCTCGGCCGTGCGCGAATTCCCAGTAGAGCGCACGCGCCTTGCGGTAGCAGGGCCCGGGCTGCAACGAACGCTCGCCGATGCGCGTCACCGGCATGACCTTGGAATAGTTGCCGGTGGAGAACATCTCGTCGGCCGTCTCGAAATCCTCGTAACGCAGCGTGGTCTCGACCACCGTGATGCCGGCGTCACGCAGCAGTGCGATCACCCTTTGGCGGGTAATGCCATTGAGGAAGGTGCCGTTCGGGACCGGAGTGAATACCACGCCGTCCTTGGCCATGAACACGTTTGCGCTGGCGAGCTCGGCAACGTTGCCCAGGAGGTCACGGACAATGCAATTTTCGAATCCGCGCCCGTGAGCCTCGACCAGCGCACGCGCATTGTTGGGATAGAGACATCCGGCCTTGGCGTTGACCGGCATGCATTCGAGCGAAGGCTTGAGAAACGGCGAGAGCGTCACCGAGAATCCGGTCGGCTCGCGCATCGGCGCCTCGTAGAGTGAAAGACACCAGCGCGTCGAATTCGGTCTTGGGCGCGATCAGCAGCCGTCCACCCTGCTCGGCCCAGTACATCGGCCTGATGTAGAGCGCCGTCTGTCGGTCGAACCGGCTGATTCCCTCGGCGGCGAGGTCCAGCCAGGTCCCGACCGGCACTTGCGGCTCGAGAAAGTACGTCTCGGCGGACGCATTGACGCGTGCAAAATGAAGATCGAGATCGGGCGCGACACCCTCGAACGCGCGGGCGCCGTCGAACACCACCGAGCCGAGCCAGGCGGCATGGCTGCGCACCCCCATGATCGGAACGTTGCCTTCGTGCCAATCGCCCTCGAAGAAGGTCCAGGTCTTCGACCAGCCGTTGCCGGGTGTCATCCGCCCGCTCCAGCGCCGTGCGCGTTGCTGCGATATAGTCTAATGCCACTGCGCCGTCGCCGCCACGACCGGGAGCCGGGATTTCTCCACGCCCTCCTCGCGACGCCGGCGCGTGCGTTGCTCGGCCGTCGCCGAGCGGTCGATCGGGTTGCCCTTGGCGGCATTCCGGCTGCGTTGACGGCCGGTCGGTGGCATCGCTAGTATCGAGCAAGACGCTGCCAAGGTCGGATTGGGGGGATGACATGCGCCTCGTTCTTTCGCTCCTGCTCGCAATCCTTGCGATGCCGCTCGTTTCGCCGTCCCCCGCCCGCGCCCAGGATCCCCAGGTCCATGTGGTGAGCTACATCGACGTCGCGCCGGCGAACAGCGGCGCTGCTGCGGTCCTGTTGCGGCAACTCGCGACTGCCAGCCGCAAGGACGACGGCAACACCCGGTTCGAGATCCTGCAGCGCGCGTCGCCGCCGAACCAGTTCGTGATCGTGGCGACCTGGAAGGACCAGAAGGCCTACGACGCGCACACCGCGGCCGCCCACACCAAGGACTTTCGGACCAAGATCAAGCCGTTCCTGATCAGCGCGATCGACGACCGCACGCATACCGGATTGGAGGTGGCGGACCAGAAGAAAATCGGTCGCGGAGCGATCTACGTGGTGACCCATGTCGACGTTCCGCCGCCGCGCAAGGATGAATGCGTCGACGCGCTCAAGGCATTGGTCGCGGACAGCCGCAAGGAGGCCAATGGGATCCGCTTCGAGGTGCTCCAACAGGGCAATCGCCCCAACCACTTCTCGGTGGTCGAGATCTGGAGGAACACCGGCGCCTATGTCGCACACATCACTGCTGCCCACACCAGGAAGTTCCGCGATCAGCTCACGCCGATGACCGGCGCGCTCTACGACGAGCGGCTCTACCGGGCCCTGTGACCCGTCCCTCGCACCGCACAGCTGCAGGATCATCGACGCCGCGCGGCCGAACGCGGGCAGCGTGATGGCTTCCTATGCTATCGGCCGAGCCCCCCGCAACTCGTGCTATACGCAGCACTATCGATCCGCCGTTGAACGGCGGCAATGACGGCCGACAAGGATCGGCAATGCGGCCCATCGTGTTTCCGCAAGCATCGGCTTGGCTGCTCGCAGCGGCCCTTCTGATGGCGGTCGTGCCGGTTTTATCCCAGGACGCCGCACACGGGCCAAGGCAGGCGACGGCCGGCGACTACCACGCGATGTTGGCGCAATATCTCAGGGCACGGCGCGCGTTCGAGGAGGAAGCCGCTGGGTACTGGACATCGATTGCCGAGAAACGGCGAGCGCGCAATGCGAAGCGCCGCAACAACGAGCCGATCGGGCTCGACGACTACGTGCTCAATCAGCCGCCGATCTACAAAGGACCGCCGCGCCCGCTCGATCCGACCGCGCCCGACCCGGATCCGACGGAGCCACGCAAGCCGGATATTCCGGTTGTGGCCGATTTTCTCAAGGCCGCGGTCGAGCAATTCGGGTTCGTGCCGCAAAGACCGGACAGCGAGATCGCATTCAAGCAAGCCTACGCCAAGACCGCGGCGGCGGCAGGCCTGACCAGGGACCAGGTTGTGCGGATCTACGCCTTCGAAACCGGAGGCAACGGCACTTACGACGTGCAGGCGGGACTGACCCATCCGAGGCCGGGCGCAAGAGCGATCTCGCCGGCCATGGGGTACAATCAGCTGCTGAGCACCAACAGCGTCAGCCTCATGGCGGTGCATGGCGATCAATTCATCAAGGTATTGCGACAGAAGGCCGAGGAGCTGGCCGGTGATCCGAAAAAAGTGATGTTGCAGAAGATCGAGACGGTTCGCCGGATGATCGCGTTCAGCCGGACCGTGCCCAACGAATGGAGCGCACATGACAGCCTCGCGAAGAATACGCCAGGAGGTCTGGGCATCCATGCGGCGATCCTGGATCGCGACATCGGTCCGTTGCTGCAGACCCAGAAGCTGCTCAACTCCGTGCTGTTCGCGCGCAACAGAGGTCACAAGGCGCCATTGAGCGCGGCCGAGCTCGAAATGATGAACCTCACCGGTGACGGAAACGGCTTCGATATCGTCACCATGCCTCAGGCCCTGCGGCAGCGGGTTCCGACCGCGAATTTCTTCCAGCAGGGAGGCTACGAACGCAATCCGATCGCGCGGCGAACCGGCGTGGTCGCGGCGTTGTTTGCAGCGATCGAGGCCAAGATGGATCAGGCTTCACAGCTGCCGGGCGCCAGGGACTTGGCCACTGCATTCTGACCGGCGAACGCGGCGCTTGGCGCGAACCAGACGACGTTCGTGTGTGGCGTTTTTCCACTCACCCCGCCAGCGCGGCCAGAATCCGTGCCCAGCTGCGGGTACCCTTGTGGAAGGAGTTGAGGTCGTACTTCTCGTTCGGCGAATGCACCCGGTCATCGTCGAGCGCGAAGCCGACCATGATGGTGTCCATCCCGAGCACACGCTTGAAATCGCCGACGATCGGGATCGAGCCGCCCTCCCCGATCGCCAGCGCCTTCTTGCCCCATTCGGCGGCAAGCGCGGCGCGCGTCTTGGCGAGGGCAGGATTGTCGAAGGGAAGCTCGGTCGCCGGCGCACTGGCGAAGCTCTTGAACTCGACCGCGGCGTCGACAGGCAGACGAGCACGCACGAAGGCATGGAAGGAATCGCGGATCTTCTTGGGATCCTGGGCTCCGACCAGGCGAAACGAGACCTTGGCCGTCGCCTGCCCCGGGATGACGGTTTTCGCTCCCTCCCCGGTATAGCCCCCGATCATGCCGTTGATCTCGGCGGTCGGACGCGTCGCGATCTGCTCGATCAACAGACGGCCCTTCTCCCCCGCCGGCACCTTGAGCCCGACCTCGGCGAGGAAGTTCTCCGGCGTGAGGTCGAGCCCCGCGAGGTCGGCCTTGATGTCGGGCGGCAATTCCCTCACCCCGTCGTAAAAGCCGGGGATGGTGACGCGGCCGTCGTCGTCGTGCATGGCAGCCAGGACACGCGCAAGCACACGCAACGGATTCTGGGCCGCTCCGCCGAACAGACCTGAATGAAGGTCGCGGTCGGCGCAGGTGAGCCTGACCTCCTCGTAGACCAGTCCGCGCAGCGAGGTCGTCACCATCGGCGTCGCCGGGTCCCACATGCTGGTGTCGCAGACCAGCGCGAGGTCGGCCTTGAGCTCATCGGCGTGGTCCTCGACGAAGCCGAACAGGTGGCTGGATCCGCACTCCTCCTCGCCCTCGATCATCATGGTGATCGGCAGCGGCAACTGGCCGGTGACCGTCTTGAACGCGCGGCAAGCCTCGACGAAGGTCATGATCTGACCCTTGTCGTCGCAGGCGCCGCGCGCCACGATGACCTTGCGCCCATCGGGCAGCGTCGCGATGCGCGGTGCGAAGGGCGGCGCGTCCCACATGTCGAGCGGGTCCACCGGCTGCACGTCGTAGTGGCCGTAGAACAGGACGCGCGGAGCCGTGCCGTCGGTTCCGCCGCCCTTCCCCACCACGATGGGATGTCCTGCGGTCGGGCGAATGCTGGTGTCGAACCCGATGCTCGAAAGATCCTTGGCGACATGCTCGGCCGCGCTCCGGCATTGGTCCTTGTAGGCCGGATCGGTGGAGATCGACTGGATCTTGAGCAGGTCGAACAGTCGATCGAGGCTGCGGTCGAGCTCGGCATCGATCGTGTCGAGGACGGCGGGAAGCGCTTGCGAGGGCGTCATGTGGTGATGCTCTGACTTTGCACGATTCATGGACCGGGAGGCCGCGTCACCTTCTCAGTATTCCTCCCATGGTTCCGCGCACGATCGCGCGACCGACCGAGCTCCCCGTCTTGCCGGCGATCGCCTTCCCGATGTCGGCGGCGACCTTGCCCGCCACGCGGTTGGTGACCGAACGCGTGACATCGCGGGCAATCACCTGACCGGTCGACAGCCGCTTTCCACGTGGACGGCTGGTGCCGAGGATGCTCTCCGAGGACGCCACCGATGCCGCCCAGGATCCCGCCCAGGCCGCCGGTGGACGCTTCTGCGGTTTCGGTATCGCCATTGGCGGCTTCCGACTGAACCCGCTGCTGCAGAATCTCGTAGGCGGAATTCGGAATCGACGGCCTCGTCGTACTTGCCCTTGATCGGGCTTTTCGCCATCAGCGCCTTGCGCTCTTGCGGCGTGATCGGCCCGAGACGCCCGGACGGCGGCCGGATCATGCAGCGCTCCACCATCGACGGGGTCCCGTTGCCCTCGAGGAAAGAGACCAGTGCCTCCCCCTTGCCGAGCTCCATGATCACCTTGGCGGTGTGGAGCTTGGGATTGGGACGGAAGGTCTCGGCCGCGGCCCGCACCGCCTTCTGGTCGCGCGGAGTGAACGCGCGCAGCGCATGCTGCACGCGGTTGCCGAGTTGGGCCAGAACAGTATCGGGCACATCGAGCGGATTCTGAGTGACGAAATAGACCCCCACTCCTTTCGATCGAACCAGCCGCACCACTTGCTCGATCTTGTCGAGCAGCGCCTTCGGCGCGTCGTTGAACAGGAGATGCGCCTCGTCGAAGAAGAAGCAGAGCTTGGGCTTGGCCTGGTCACCGACCTCCGGCAGCTCCTCGAACAGCTCCGACAGCAGCCACAAGAGGAAGGTGGCGTACAGCCGGGGATTCTCCATCAGCTTGTCGGCGGCGAGAATGTTGATGTAGCCACGGCCGCCGCGATCGGCTCGGATGAAGTCTTTCAGCGCGAGCGCCGGCTCGCCGAAAAAACTGTTGCCGCCCTGGTTCTCCAGGACCAGCAGCCGGCGCTGGATGGTGCCGACGGTCGCCTTGGAGACATTGCCGTATTGGACGGTGAGCTGCGCGGCGTGGTCCGAGATGTAGCCGAGCATGGCGCGCAGATCCTTGAGGTCCAGGATCAGCAAGCCCTGCTCGTCGGCGATCCGGAAGCAGATGTTGAGCACACCCTCCTGGATCTCGTTGAGGTCCAGGAGCCGCGACAGCAGCAGCGGTCCGACCTCGGAGATCGTGGCGCGTATCGGATGGCCCTGCTCCCCGAACAAATCCCAGAAAATTACCGGGAATTGGTCGGGCTCGTAGTCGAAGCCGAGGCTCTTGGCGCGGGCTACGAACGCCTCCTTGGCTTCACCGACCTCGGAAATGCCCGAGAGGTCGCCTTTGACGTCGGCGGCAAACACGGCGACGCCCGCCCGCGAGAAGCCTTCCGCCAGCACCTGCAGCGTCACCGTTTTTCCGGTTCCGGTGGCTCCCGTCACCAGTCCGTGGCGATTGGCCAGCGCGAGCGTCAAGACTTCGGGCTTGTCGCCCTTGCCGACGAAAATCGTGCCATCCGTATCGAGGTCCGCCATTGCATGGTCCCTTGCCGATGGTGCCGCCTGCCATTGTCGCCGTCCGACGTGCACGGTCAACTGCCGCGACCGGCGGCTCTGCCGGGGAAGATCGGTCGCTTTCGATCATTTCTTACAGCAGCGATCACGGATCTGCATCGTCTCGCCAGAAATGAGCGTCGCTCGGGTTGCCAACGCAATCGGCAATGCAGTCACCTGATGCACGAATGCAACAACGAGCCCGGAGTTTTTGTGGCGACGCTTGTTTTCTCGCGTTCCGGCAGCCTAGTATATCGGCAACCCGCCGTCAGCGCGGAATAGCAGAGGGGCATATGCACGCACTCATCAGGCGTCTCGTCGCCAGTTCCGGCGTCGACCGCGCGGCCGCGGACAGGGCCGTCGATGACGTTGCGAGCATGAACTCCGTACGTGAAACCGCGAGGAAGCAGGCAGTCGGCGACCCCGTCTGTGCGATCCCCGGCCTTGGCCCGTCCGTCTAGGCTCGATTAGCGGCGACGGCCGGCGGGAGCGAGGAGAAATTCGATGTCGTACCCCATCCGTCGGATCGAGGACATCGATGCGGATGAGATCGCGGCGCTGAAATCCGTCGGCATCAGGACAGCGGAGAAGCTGCTCGAGGCTGCCAAGAGTCCGAAAGGACGCACCGTGCTGAAGGCCAAGACCGGCATCAACGAGCAGAGACTCCTGCGCTGGGCCAATATCGCCGACAAGCTGCGGATCAAGGGCATGGGCAGGGGATATGCCGGCCTGTTGCGCGAGGTGGGCGTCGCTACGGTGAAGGAGTTGCGCTATCGTAATCCCTCGCGACTGGCCAAGCAGATGGCCGAGGCCAACAAGAAGCGACGGCTGGTTCGACTTCTTCCTTCCGAGAATCTGGTGGCGCGGTGGATCGAGAGCGCCAAGAAGTTATCGCAGAAGATCACGTATGATTGAGGTCGTGACGCGCGCTCTCCAGCGCGCCTTTTCCGTCGCGCATCTGGTGCGGACTAGAAAGCGCGATCGCCTGGGACCTTGACACCGCTCCCATCGCGAGCGCAAAGCGACGGTCATGACGCTCGTTCGCTCCGCGACCGGTTCCATCCGCATCCAGCAGCACGATCCGCTTGCGAGCCTGCTTGCGCGAGAGCGGCCGCTCGTCATGGGAGTCCTCAACGTCACGCCCGATTCATTTTCGGACGGCGGCCGGTTCCTCGATCCCGCCAACGCCCTCGAGCAGGCACGCCGGATGGCGACGGAGGGTGCGGACATTCTCGACGTGGGCGCCGAATCCACTCGACCCTATGGTGGCGCAGTGGCGGTTCCGGTCGAGGAGGAGCTGCGACGGCTTGCACCGGTCCTGTCGGCGGCGGTCGCGCTCGGCGTGCCGGTCTCCATCGACACCATGAAGGCGGCGGTCGCCACCTGGGCGATCGGGCGCGGCGCGACCATCGTCAACGACGTGTGGGGGCTGCAGCGCGACCACGAGCTGGCAGGGGTCGTGGCAGGACATTGCGTACCGGTCATCATCATGCACAACCGGGACGATGTCGATCCGTCGATCGACATCATGGCCGACATGGCGGCGTACTTCGCCCGTTCGCTCGAGATCGCAGGCCGCGCCGGCATCGCACAGGCGCAGATCGTGCTTGATCCGGGCATCGGCTTCGGGAAGACGCCGGAGCAGAGCCTCACCGCCATCGCACGGCTCGCCGAGCTCAAGTCGTTCGGACTGCCGCTGCTGGTCGGGGCCTCGCGCAAGCGCTTCATCGACAAGATCTCACCGGCGCCGCCCGATCGGCGCCTCGGCGGTTCGATCGCCGCTCACCTCCTGGCGGTCGCGGCCGGCGCCGTCATCGTTCGTACCCACGACGTCGCCGAGACCGTGCAGGCGCTGCGAGTGGCCGCCGCCATCAGGGCTGCGCAATGACCGACGTGGTATTCGTGAGCGGGCTTTCGCTTCACGCCTACCACGGCGTCATGCAGCACGAGGCCGAGGTCGGGCAGACCTTCAAGCTCGATCTCGCGCTCGACGTTGACCTGGCCGAAGCCTCGCGCTCCGACAAGCTCGCTCATACCGTAGGGTACGACCAGGTCGTCGAGGTGGCGCGCGCGGCGTTTTGCGGCCGTCGCTATCGTTTGGTCGAGGCCGCTGCCGGGGCAGTCGCCGAAGCGGTGCTCGAGCAGTTCCGTCAGGTCGTCCGTGTGCGGGTGACGGTGCACAAGCCGCATGCTCCGATCGCCGCCAACTTCGACGATGTCGGGGTTGCCGTCACACGGCTGCGCGAAGACCATGGCTGACGCGCTGCTCGCGCTCGGCGGCAATGTCGGCGACGTGCGCGCGACCCTCGACCGCGCAGTCAGCGAGCTTTGCGACGGCGAGGCGACGCGGCTCCTCGCCCGCTCCTCGGACTACCGCACGCCGCCGTGGGGCCGCGAGGACCAGCCCGCCTTCGTCAACCTGTGCATCGCGGTGGCCACCAGCCTGACGCCGCAAGCGCTGCTGGCACATGCACAGGCGGTGGAGCGCAGGCTCGGGCGCCGGCGCTCGCACGAGCTGCGCTGGGGCCCGCGGCCGATCGATATCGACCTCCTGGCCTACGACGATCTCACCCTGGCCGCGCCCGACCTGACGCTTCCCCATCCACGGCTGTTCGAGCGCGCCTTCGTGCTGGTGCCGCTCGCAGAGATCGCCGCGGAACGCGTGATCGCCGGCCGGCAGGTGCGCGACGCGCTGGCGCAGGTCGACAGCCGCAACATCGAGAAGCTCGCGCCGCCGGATGCTTGCGAGCTTCGGACGCGATCGTGAGCAGCGGCACGGTATCGCCGATGTTGGCCCGCCGGTTGCCCCGTGGCATTTTGCGACCATGACCGACCCCGACGCCTTTCCGTTGGCCAGCGAGTTTCCTGCCGCCACGCGCGAGCAATGGCGACGGCTGGTCGACGGCGTGCTCGAGGGCGCACGGTTCGAGGAGCGGTTGGTCGCCAGGACCTATGACGGGCTCTCGATCGAGCCGCTCTACTCCAGGAAGGCTGCCGCGCTTCCCATCGCCGGTCGCGCGGCAGCCGCGCCGTGGACCGTCATGCAGCGGGTCGATCATCCCGATCCGGCAGCGGCGAACGGCGAGGCGCTGCACGACCTGGCGGGCGGCGCCACCGGCCTCGCCCTGGTCTTCTCGGGCTCGATCGGCGCCTACGGCTTTGGCCTCGCGGCGAGCGAGCAGGCGATCGGGCGCGCGCTCGACGGCGTGCATCTCGATGCCGGCATCGCCATCGACCTCGACCTCGGTCCGCAAACCTGGAATGTCGGCCGGCTGCTCGCCGCCCTGCTGGAGCAGCGCGGCACGGCTGCGGCAGCGACCGATATTCGCTTCGGCATCGATCCGATCGGTGCCGCCACGCTCCGCGGCGGCAGCCCTTCGTCCTGGGGCAGGCTCGAGCCGATGCTCACTTCCGTGATCGCGGACCTGGCCGATCGAGGCTTTCGCGGCCCGTTCGCGGCGGCCGACGGCCGGGTCATCCACAATGCCGGCGGCTCGGAGGTTCAGGAGCTCGCCTACGTGCTCGCGGTGGCCGTCGCATACCTGCGCGCGCTCGAAGCCGGCGGAACAGCGCTCCATGCCGCGCGCAGCACGATCTATTTCCGCCTCGCCGCCGACACCGACCTGTTCCTGACCGTCGCCAAGCTGCGCGCGCTGCGCAAGCTATGGGCGCGTATGGAGGACGCCTGCGGGCTGTCGACGGCACCGGCCTGCATTGCGGCCGATACCGCCTGGCGAATGATGGCCAGACGCGATCCGTATGTGAACATGCTGCGCGCCACCATCGCAGTCGTGGCCGCCGGCCTGGGAGGTGCGGACGCCGTCACCGTGCTGCCGTTCACCATGGCGCTGGGCCTGCCCGCTCGCTTTGCGCGGCGGATCGCTCGCAACACCCAGCTCGTTCTGCTCGAGGAATCGAACCTCGCCAAGGTCACCGATCCCGCCGCCGGCTCGGGCGGCATCGAGGACCTGACCGGTCGACTTTGCCGCGCGGCCTGGACGCAATTCCAGGAGATCGAGCGGACCGGCGGCGTCTGGGCTGCGCTGGAGCAGGGACTGATCCAACGAAAGGTGGCGGCCGTGCGTGCCGAGCGCGAAGCCGCGGTGGCGCGGCGCAAGGATTCGCTGACCGGGACCAGCGATTTCCCCGATCTCGCCGAGGCGCCGGTGACGGTGCTCCCCATTGCGCCCTTCCCGGTCGAGCGCGATCCGACCGCGATCGCGTTCGATGCATTGCCGTGCATGCGCCTCGCGGAGCCGTTCGAAAGACTGCGCGACGCATCCGATACGGAGCTGGCGCGAAACGGCGCCCGCCCGAAGATCTTTCTCGCCAATCTCGGCGCGCTTGCCGATTTCACCGCCCGTGCAACCTTTGCCAAGAGCTTCTTCGAGGCCGGCGGCATCGAGGCGGTCACCAATGACGGCTTCGCCGACCGCGAGGCGATGGTGGCGGCGTTCGCGGACTCCGGTGCCGGCCTCGCCTGCCTGTGCGGATCCGATGCGTACCATGCGAACGAAGCCGCCGCCGCGGCAAGGGCGCTGACCACTGCCGGTTGCAGGCATCTCTATCTCGCCGGTCGCCCCGGCACAGCCGAACGCGCGTTGCGCGATGCCGGGGTCGGAGACTTCGTCCATGCCGGTTGCGACATGCTGGCGACGCTCGAAGCAGCGCATCGGATTCTCGGCATCGCGCGGTGATCCCCGGGTCCGCTCCGGCGGCCTCGCGTCGGATATCGCGTCTGCTCACCTGATCATGGTGTTCGGAATGATCAGTGCAATCTCGGGAAAAGCAATGAGGATCGCGATGCAGACGATCATCGACAGCCAGAACGGCACGATGCCTGCGAAGATCTCCGTCATGGGCACATCGGGCACCAGGCCCTTGACGATGAACACGTTGATGCCGACCGGCGGATCGATGAGGCCCATCTCCAATACGATCACCATGATCACGCCGAACCAGATCAGGTCGTATTGCAGCGCGATCATGATCGGGATGACGATCGGCAGCGTCAGAACCAGCATCGAGAAGCCCTCGAGGAAGGTTCCGAGCAGGATGTAGACCGAGAGGATCATGATCAGGATGACGACCCGCGGCACCTGCAACCCGGAGAGCGACTGGGCAATGTGCTCGGGCAGGCCGCTGAGCGCCAGGAACGGTCCGAACACGAGCGCACCTATCAGGATCAGGAACACCAGCGCGGTCGTGCTGACCGTCTCGACTAGAACATTGGACAGATTTCCGCCGCCGAGCGTGCGGCGCCAGAGCGCGTAGCCGAACGCCAGGGCCGCGCCGACCGCCGCCGCCTCCGACGGCGTGAACACGCCGACATAGATGCCGCCGATGCTCACCAGCACGATGCTCAGCATCGGGCCGGCGCGCAGCAGGCTCGCCTTGCGTTCGCTCCAGCCGACGCGCGGTCCCGGCGGACCGTATTCCGGGCGAAATCGCATCCAGACGGCGACCGTAATCATGAAGATTGCCGTGAGCAGAAGCCCGGGCAGGATGCCGGCCAGCAGCAGACGGCCGATCGATTGCTCGGTGAGCAGACCGTAGATCACGAAGGCCGTGCTCGGCGGGATCAGGATGCCGAGCGTGCCGCCGGCGGCGATGACACCCGTGGCCAGGCGGTTACTGTATTTGTAGTGCCGCATCTCGGGCAGGCACACCTTGCCCATGGTCACCGCCGAGGCGACGCTCGAGCCGGAAACCGCTGCGAAGCCGGCGCACGCGAGAATCGTGGCATGGGCGAGCCCGCCGCGCACATGGCCGATCCACGAGTAGGCGGCGGAATAAAGATCCCGCGCCATCCCCGACACCGATCCGAGATTTCCCATCAGCACGAACAACGGAATGACGGCGAAATCGTAAACGGCCGCGTATTGGTACGGATAGGTCCCGAGTGCGGCCAGCGCGGCGTTGAACCCGTTCAGGATCCCGAATCCGACGATGCCGACCAGCAGCATGGCGACCCCGATCGGCATGCGCAGTGCCATGAGGAGCGAGCAGGACCGCGATGCCCAGCAGGCCGACGATGTCACCATGCGACATGGCGAGGTTTCCTCAGCTCTTGTGCCGAAGCAGGCGAATCGACTGGATGAGCACCACGATCGCGTACATCGCCGTGCCGAAAGCGACCGTCAGTTGGAACGGCCAATGCGGCCATCGCATCATGTTGCTGACGCGATGCATCGAGGTCAGGGCCTCGACCGCGGTCAGCCAGGCCATGACGAAGAACAGGACCGCGCTCAGCAGAATCAGCAGCACGGGGACGAAGCGCAGCCGCGGATCCTCGAGCGGGCGCTCGAGAATGTCGACCGCCACGTGCCCACCGATCCATCCGCAATAGGCGATGCCCAGGAAGACGATCGCCGACATCGCGAACTCGGTCAGCTCCAGCGAGCCGCTGAACGGCCGATTGAACCCGTAGCGGAGCACGACGTCGAGGACCGTGTACCCTGTCAGCAGCATGAGGATCCAGCCGCCGGCCAGCGCCAGCAGACGCAGAAACCGGCCGAACAGGCCGGAGGGCCCTCCGGTATTCCCCGGCACGTCCAAATCCGCCCCCTGCGCTGGCCGAGAAACAGCTGCCGTCCCGTGCTCGCGCTAGTGTCCCGCTTCCGACGTTCGCTTCACATTGCAGCACGCTCGAGTGCGAACGTCGGAAGCAAAGGGACACTAGCAAGTCTATGGTGCTAGTGCGGTTTTGTCTTTGACGTTCCGATGACGGAACCGCCGCAAGACTGATCGGAACGTCAAAGACACCGCACTAGGCTGAGCAGCTCGCGCTAGCTGAGCAGCCCGTAGGCGCCCACCAGTGCGCGCGCGGGCAGCCCGGCCTTCTCGCCCTCCTCGACCTTGCGGGCGATCATCGGCTTGAATGCGGCAACCCAGCGGGCGCGCTCCTGCGCCGACAGCGCAATCACCTCACGGCTTTTCCTGGCGGCCTCCAGGGCTTCGGTGTTCTTCTTGTCGTAGGTCGCCGCCCCCTTGAGACTGAGCTGGAGGCCGGTGCTGTCGTCGATCACCTTCCTGAGATCGGCCGGCAGCCTGTCGTAACGCGCCTTGTTGAGGGCCACCAGGAACGGCGAACGTCCAAGCGGAGCGTCGATCGTGAAGTACTTCGCCACCTCGACGAGCTTGAAGTCGAGCGCCGCCGACATCGGGATCATGCTGGCGTCGATGACGCCGCGATCGAGGTTGTTGTAGATCTGGGTGACGGGCATATCGACCGGAATGGCGCCCAGCGCCTCGAGCTGCGCCGATTGTGCCGCCGAGGGCGTCCGTATCTTCATGCCCTTGAGGTCCTCGAGGGTCCGGATCGGCTTGTTCTTGCTCATCAGGCTGGCGGTGTCCGAGTTCCACAGCATCAGGACCTTGGTGTCCTTGTATTCGCGCGCCAGGAACCGCTCGAAATTCGCCCACAGCTTGCGGGTACCGTCGTCGGCGCTGGTGGCGGTGCCGGGCAGCTCGGTGAGCGCCATCAGCGGGAAATCGGCCGACGTATAGCCGGGGAGCGTGAAGGTGGCGTCGGTGATGCCCTGGACCGTCTGACGATAGAGCTCGGGCGGCTTGCCGCCGAGCTGCATCGACGGGAACAGTCGCACGGTCAGCTTGCCGTTGCTGAGCCGCGCCACCTCCTGGCTCCATGGCGTCAGGACGTCGGTCCAGATGACATGGGTGGGAGGCACGAAGCTGTGCAGCTTGAGCTCTTCCTGGGCGAGTGCCTCGTGCCATGGCGCGCCGGCGGTGGCCGACGCCGCAAATGCTGCCTTCAGAAACGTGCGACGAGACGTGTGCATATGCTCCTCCCTGGATCGACGCTGCAACCGCGGCAGCCATCCCATTTTGGATTCGATGGTAGCGACGCGGCATGCCACGTCAATCGTACGGCTGTCGCAGGCCTAACCGCGCCTGCGGTGGGACAAATCCCGCTTTCAGTGGGATGTTGGGTAGATTACTCGTTTGCGCGATCGCCGCTCCGACACCGGCGCCGCAAGCGAAGCAGATGGGCAAATTTCGCACACCAGCTCAGGCTCCTCCGCTGCAAACTCCGAGGACGAACGGTTAGATTACGGACACCAACCGGAAGGTCCGATGTCCCGCATTCCCGACTTCGCAGGTGTCGCGTTCTCCGACGTCGGGCCGGTGCCGGCCCCGGTCGCCGCCGCTCCCTGGCTGACGCCCGAGGGCATCGCGGTCAAGCCGGTCTACGGTCCGAGCGACGTCGACGGGCTCGACTTCCTCGACACCTATCCCGGGCTGCCGCCCTACCTGCGCGGCCCCTACCCGACCATGTACGTCACCCAGCCCTGGACCATCCGGCAGTATGCCGGCTTCTCCACGGCCGAGGATTCCAATGCCTTCTACCGCCGCAACCTGGCCGCCGGGCAGAAGGGGCTTTCGGTCGCGTTCGACCTCGCCACCCATCGCGGCTACGACAGCGACCATCCACGCGTGGGCGGCGACGTCGGCATGGCGGGGGTGGCGATCGATTCCATCTACGACATGCGCACGCTGTTCGCCGGCATTCCGCTCGACCGGATGTCGGTATCGATGACCATGAACGGGGCGGTGCTGCCGATCCTCGCGCTCTATGTGGTCGCGGCCGAGGAGCAGGGGGTGCCGCCGGAGAAGCTTTCCGGCACGATCCAGAACGACATCCTCAAAGAGTTCATGGTGCGAAACACCTATATCTATCCGCCGGAGCCCTCGCTGCGCATCATCTCCGACATCTTCGCCTTCACTGCGAACCGGATGCCGCGGTTCAACTCGATCTCGATCTCCGGCTATCACATGCAGGAGGCGGGCGCGACGCAGGATCTCGAGCTCGCCTATACGCTTGCCGACGGGGTCGAGTACGTGCGCGCCGGCCTCGAGGCCGGGCTCGCGGTCGATCGATTCGCGCCGCGCATCTCGTTCTTCTGGGCGATCGGCATGAACTTCTTCATGGAAGTCGCCAAGATGCGTGCTGCGCGCCTGTTGTGGGCGAAGCTGATGAAGCCGTTCGCGCCCGAGGACCCGCGCTCGCTGTCGCTGCGCACCCATTGCCAGACCTCGGGCTGGTCGCTCGCCGCGCAGGACGTGTTCAACAACGTGGTGCGTACGGCCATCGAGGCGATGGCGGCGACCCAGGGTCACACCCAGTCGCTGCACACCAACGCGCTCGACGAGGCACTCGCGCTGCCGACCGACTTCTCCGCCCGCATCGCCCGCAATACCCAGATCGTATTGCAGCAGGAGAGCGGCACCACCCGGATGGTCGATCCCTGGGGCGGATCGTTCCATGTCGAGCGTCTGACCTACGAGCTCGCCAGGACCGCCTGGGGTCACATCCGCGAGGTCGAGGAGATGGGCGGCATGGCCAGGGCCATCGAGGCGGGCCTGCCGAAGCTTCGCATCGAGGAGGCGGCGGCCAAGACCCAGGCGCGCATCGATGCCGGACAGCAGGCCATGATCGGCGTCAACAAGCATCGCCCGGAGCAGGAAACCCCGGTCAGCCTGCTCAAGGTCGACAACGCCGCGGTACGGCAATTGCAGATCGACAAGCTCGCGCGGCTGCGCCGCGAGCGCGACCAGCGGGAGGTCGAGGAAACGCTGGCGGCGCTCACGCGCGTCGGTGCCGGCGGCAACGGCAACCTGCTGGCGCTCGCGATCGACGCCGCGCGCGCAAAGGCGACGGTGGGCGAGATCTCATCGGCGCTGGAGCGGGTTTTCGGCCGTCATCGGGCGGAGATCAGGGCGATCACCGGCGTCTACAAGCGGGAGGTCGGCGCCATGACCGAGGCGGTTGCGCGCGTGCAGAAGCTGATCGCCGAGTTCGAAGCCAATGAAGGGCGGCGCCCGCGCATCCTGGTCGCCAAGATCGGGCAGGACGGCCACGATCGCGGCCAGAAGGTGATCGCGACCGCCTTCGCCGATCTGGGCTTCGATGTCGACATCGGGCCTCTGTTCGCCACCCCCTCCGAGGCCGCACGCCAGGCGGTCGAGAACGACGTGCATGTGCTCGGCGTCTCCTCGCTGGCGGCGGCCCATCTCACCCTCGTGCCGGAGCTCAAGGCCGCCCTGGTCGAAGAAGGTCGCGACGACATCATGATCGTGGTGGGGGGCGTGGTGCCGCCGCAGGATCACGACGCGCTCGTGCGCGCCGGCGCCGAGGCGATCTTCCCTCCCGGCACCGTGATCGCGGAAGCCGCCGCGACCCTCATCGAGAAGCTCAACCGGCGGCTCGGGCACGCGAAAGCGGCGGCGGAATGATCAGTCGATGTCGGCAAGACAGAGCGAAAAATCCGGCAGGGCCGGCGTTGTGAGCACCTCTCTCGGGCCGCGCTCGACGATCGAAGACCAGCCCTCGTCGGAAGGGCCAGTGTGAATCCAGGTTATGCGCTCGTTCGCGTCCATCACCCAAAGCTCCTGAACGCGGTAGCGAGCGTAGAGGCGTGCTTTCAAGCCTCTGTCATAGGCGAGGCTCGAGGCGGCAACTTCGACCGCGAGCAGGAGTCGGCCGGGCAAGATGTGTGTGAAGTTCGCCTCCGATTTGACCAGAGCATTTTCCCTGAATACGGCAAAGTCCGGCTCCAGAAGAACGTTGTCGGCAAATTGAAGCGTGATCTCCTGACTCATCGTCAGTTCGTCAGGTAAGGCGCGCACAATGGCTATGTTCAAGATGCGTTTGACCCGCTCGTGCGCGTATCCTTTCGCCGACATCACGACGACCTCCCCCTCGATGAGCTCGATCCTTTCGTCTTCCGCGATCACCCCGGCCACAATCATGCGGCGGAGGTCCTGGACGGTGAACGCCCGGCGGGGAAAGCCTTCGGCGGCGCGGGTAAATGCGACATTCATGGAAACGGCCGATCGTTTGCGCAAATATAGTACCAGACGAGGCTCGATGCGACCTCTGCCGTCGGCGGAAAGACAGTACCCGAGTCGGCAGGGCGAAGCTCGTTCCAAGGCGAATTCATGGCTGTGAGGAATCGGCCGGTGACCCTCGATCGCGCGGATCTCGCGCGCGGGATCCGCGCCGGCGAGCGCGCCGCAATCGCGCGCGCCATCACGCTCGCCGAAAGCCGGCGGGCCGATCACCAGAAGGCGGCGCGCCGGCTGGTGCAGGAGCTGCTGCCGGCGACCGGCAAGGCGATCCGCGTCGGCATCACCGGCGTGCCCGGCGTCGGCAAATCGACCACCATCGACGCGCTCGGCACGCTGCTGACCGCACGCGGCCACAAGGTGGCGGTGCTCACGGTCGACCCGTCCTCGGCCCGCAGCGGCGGCTCGATCCTCGCGGACAAGACGCGCATGGCGCGGCTCGCAAGCGATCCCAATGCCTTCGTGCGGCCGTCGCCGTCGTCGGGCACGCTCGGCGGCGTCGCCGCCAAGACGCGCGAATCCATGCTGATCCTGGAAGCGGCGGGCTACGACGTGATGCTGGTCGAGACCATCGGCACCGGCCAGTCCGAGACCATGGTCGCCGACATGACCGACTGCTTTCTCGTCCTGATGCTGCCGGGCGCCGGCGACGAGCTGCAAGGTCTGAAGAAAGGCGTGGTCGAGCTCGCCGACGTGATCGCGGTCAACAAGGCCGACGGCGACAATCTCGCTCGCGCCAACGCCGCCGCCGCGGAGTATCGGGCCGCGCTGCACATCCTGACGCCGCGCACGGCGAGCTGGTCGCCGCCAGTGGTGACATACTCGGCGCTGACCGGCGCCGGTATTGCGGAGCTGTGGATCATCGTGCTCGATCATCGCAAGCGCATGATCGAATCCGGTGAGCTGGTCGCGCGCCGGCGCGAGCAGCAGGTCAAATGGATGTGGGCGATGCTGGAGGATCGTGTGCTCGCGCGCCTCAAATCGGACCAGGCGATCAAGGCCCGGTTGCCGCGCCTCGAGACTGCCGTCGCCGAAGGCCGGATGACGCCGGCGATGGCCGTCGACGAGATCGCGGCGGCGCTGGGGTTGTGAGAGGTGGTTCATTGCGATTTGCGCGCCAACGGTTCCAGCCGACGAGCGATAGATAAATGGGCGCCACCGTTCTGATCACCGGCTTCGGTGCGTTCCCCGGCGCGCCGTTCAATCCGACCGAGCCGCTGGTCCTGGCGCTGGCGCGGCGGCGCCACCCGGCCTTCGCCAATGTCCGGCGCGTGGTCCATGTCTTCCCGGTGAGCTACGAAGCGGTCGATTGCGAGCTGCCGGCGCTGCTCGCCCGCGAACGGCCCGATGCTCTGGTCATGTTCGGCCTGGCGGGGCGCAACAAGCACGTGCGGATCGAAACCCGGGCTCGCAATGCGCTCACCCGCCTCCTGCCCGATGCCGCCGGACGGTCTCCCGCCGCTGCCACGATCGTTCCCGGCGCCCCTTCGATGCTGCCGCTGCGGGCCCCGGCCGGCCGGCTGGTCGCGGCGGCGCGCGCGGCCGGCGTGGCGGCGGCGCTGTCCCACGATGCCGGACGTTATCTCTGCAACTACCTGTGCTGGCGTGCCGCCGAAGCCGCCCGTGCCGGCGGACCGCAGCTCACCGCCTTCGTCCATGTTCCGAACGTGCTTCGCACGCAGGTCCCGCGCGGGCGCGCACGGCCGCTTTCGCTGCATGATCTGACCGAAGCCGGGGAAGCGATCGTGCGCGCCGCCCTATCGGCGGTGCGCTGACGCGCCTCGAGCGGCAACCGGGTGCAGTGAGACGAGACCCGCCTTGCCTTGCCTTGCCTTGCCTCCTGCCTTGCCTTGCCTTGCCGTGATGCGCCGCTGTGACGCGTGGCCATTGCATCGGGCGGGCGGCATGGTCATATTTCGTCCCGCAATGCTTGCCTCGTAAAGTCCATGCGCCGTCGTGCTCGAACCGTGCTCCTCGGAGTCCTCGCCCTCTTCCTCCTCCCGCTCGCAGTCCATGCCGCGCTCTATGCCGGCAAGGGCCGCCCGGCGAGCTTTCGCGATGCCGACTGGTCCAGCGTCGGCATGCTGCCGGCGGCGAATGCCGACCGCGACGCGCGGCTGCTGATCTTCACCGGCCGTACCGGGCGCTGGAAGGGCATTTTCGCAGTCCACAGCTGGGTCGTCTTCAAGCCGGACGGCGCCGCCACCTGGAGCCGCTACGACGTGGTGGGCTGGGGCCAGCCGGTGCGCAGCAATGGTTGGGCTCCGGACGGCCGCTGGTTCGGCGACACGCCGCGGGTCATCCTCGATGTGCAGGGGCCCGCGGCCACGGCGCTCGTTCCCAAGGTCAAGGCCGCGATCGAGACGTACAACTACAACAACTACGGCGACTACCGCATGTGGCCGGGACCCAACAGCAACACGTTCACGGCAACCGTGCTGCGCGCGGTGCCGGAGTTGGAGGTCAGCCTGCCGCCGAACGCCGTGGGCAAGGATTTCCGCCCTTTCCCCTATCTCGGTCTGACCGACAGTCGCACCGGCCTCGAAGCCTCGCTGTGGGGGCTGCTCGGAGTGAAGCTCGGCTGGATCGAAGGCCTCGAGCTCAACCTGCTCGGGTTGGTCGTGGGGCTCGATCTGCGCCATCCCGCCGTGAAGCTGCCGGGCTTCGGCCGCATCGGGATCAACGACGGGACCGCGATCGCCGCCCCCGTATCGGTGAAGTAGCCCGCTCGCCCGACCCCGTCACGCAATTTTGTCCCGAAGTCATTTGCGTTCGACGTGACGCGCGTTGCAGGGTCGGTCACGCGACCTTTCACTCGAGGTGAACGCAATGCGTGATTGCTGGCCGTTGCTCGAGCGGATTGCGTTTCCGCCGATCCGGCGCGGGCGGCTCGACACGCTCCAGATCAATGTCGGCTACCGCTGCAACCAGTCCTGCGTCCATTGCCACGTCAATGCGGGACCGGGCCGTACGGAGGAAATGTCGGGAGAGATCATCGACGTGGCGATCGCCTTCCTCGAGCGCAGACCCACGATGGCGCTCGACATCACCGGCGGCGCCCCTGAGCTCAACCCGCACTTTCGCCGCCTGGTGAGCGCGACACGCGACATGGGTGTGCGGGTGATGGACCGCTGCAATCTGACCGTGCTCGAAGTGCCCGGGAACGAGGATCTGGCCGAGTTTCTCGCGCGCCGGCAGGTCGAGATCACAGCGTCACTGCCCTGCTATCTCGAGGAGAACGTCGAGCGCCAACGCGGCAAGGGCGTGTTCGACGCTTCGATCCGCGCGCTCGGACGGCTCAATGCGCTCGGATACGGTCGCGAGGAATCAGGGCTTCTGCTCAACCTCGTGTACAACCCGCAGGGACCGTCGCTGCCTCCACCGCAGGCGGCGCTGGAGGCCGACTACAAGCGCGTTCTCGGCGAGCGCTACGGCATCGTCTTCAACCGGTTGTACACGCTGGCCAATATGCCGATCCAACGCTTCGGGGCGATCCTGATCGCAAAGCGCGAGTACGAGCGCTACCTCGGCCTGCTGCAGGAGGCGCATCTCGATGCGAATCTCGACCACGTCATGTGCCGCAGCCTGATCTCGGTCGATTGGCGGGGCTATGTGTACGACTGCGACTTCAATCAGATGCTCGATCTGCCGCTGGCCTACGGCATGCGGCCGCACGTGCACCTGTCGGATCTGCTCGATGCCGAGCTCGAAGGCCGTCCGATCCGCGTCGCCGGCCATTGCTACGGCTGCACGGCCGGGCAGGGATCGAGTTGCGGCGGCGCGCTCAAGGAAGCTGCGGAGTGACGAGTCCCGACGCCGTCCTCCCCTCACCTGGCGCAGAAGCCGGCGAGCACACCGGGGAAACCGGACGCGCGGGACGCATCTGCCCCGCCGATTATTGCTACGCACCGTCGGTGCTCGACCGGACGCCTGAATTCGCCGCCGATGTGCTCTACGTTGTCGGCGGGCTGTACGGTAATCTCGCCGCACTGCAGGCGGTCGAGCGCCTCGCCGCGCAGGAGCAGGCCGCACTCGTATTCAACGGAGACTTCCATTGGTTCGACGCCGAATCGCGCTGGCTCGGCGAGATCGACGAAGGCGTGGCGCGGCACCGGGCGCTCCGCGGCAATGTGGAGACGGAGGTCGCGCGCGCCGCCGACATCGGAGCCGGCTGTGGCTGCGCCTATCCGCCCTCCGTCGACGACGTCGTGGTGCGGCGCTCGAACGAGATCCTGCTCGAGCTGCGCCGGGCCGTGCACACCGTCCCCGGTGCGGCGGAGCGATTGGCGGCGCTGCCGATGCATCTGGTCGCCGACGTCGGGGGACTGCGGGTCGCCATCGTACACGGCGACGCCAACTCGCTCGCAGGCTGGTCGTTCGCGCACGACCAGCTGGACGCGCCCGCCGCGGCCGACCGGCTCGATGCCGTCCACCGCGCCGCCGGGGTCGATGTGTTCGCCTCGACCCACACCTGTCTCGCCGTGCTGCGCGATTACGAGCTCCGCTCCGGGCGGCTCACCGTCATCAACAATGGCGCTGCCGGCCTGCCCAATTTCTCCGGTTCCCAAATCGGTCTCATCTCGCGTATCGCTACCACGCCCTCTCCGCATCGGCCGCTGTACGGCATCGTACGCGACGGCGTGCATATCGATGCGATCCCGCTCGCCTATGACAGCAAGGCCTTTCTCGACCGCTTCCTCGCGCGCTGGGCGGCAGGCAGCCCGGCGCATGCGTCGTACCTGCAACGGATCACCGCGGGACCCTGCCACGCCGTGGAGCAGGCCTTGCCGCCGATGCGGCGGCGAGCGGCATCCACCGTGACCGCGGCGGCCGGTTGACGTATCTTTGTGGCGGGATCCAACCGGTTGGCGTGCTGAACGTCGCTTGCCATGTCGAAGCTCAGCATCATCATGCCCGTGCTCGATGAAGGCGAAGGGATCGCTGCGGCGCTCGACGCTCTCGCCGATCTGCGTTCGCTCGGCACGGAGGTGATCGTGATCGACGGCGGCAGTCGCGATGCGACCATCCAGCGCGCCCGCCTGCGCGCCGACCGCGTCATATCGGCGCCGCGCGGACGCGCGTCGCAGATGAATGCGGGCGCTGCCAAGGCCTCGGGCGACGTGCTGCTGTTTCTCCACGCCGATACCAGGTTGCCGGCGCACGCCGATCACGTCATCCTCTACGGCCTCGAGCGATCGGGCCGCAGCTGGGGTCGCTTCGACGTCAAGATCGAGGGCCGCCATCCGCTTCTGACGGTGGTCGGCTGGCTCATGAGCATCCGCTCGCGGCTCACCGGGATCGCCACCGGCGACCAGGGAATATTCGTGCGGCGTGATGCGTTCCAGGCCGTCGGCGGCTTCGAGGACATTCCGCTGATGGAAGATATTGCACTGAGCAAGCGCCTCAAGCGCACGGGCCCGCCGCTGTGCCTGCGCGAGCGGGTCGTCACCTCGGGCCGGCGCTGGGAAACCAACGGCATTCTCGCCACGGTTCTCCTGATGTGGCGCCTGCGGCTCGCCTATTTCTTCGGCGTCGATCCGAAGCAGCTGGCGCAGCAATATGGTCATGACTGAACCGGTCGCGGTCGCGGTGCTCGCCAAGGCGCCGGTCGCCGGCTTCGCCAAGACCCGGCTCGTTCCGGTGCTCGGTCCCGAAGGGGCTGCCGCGTTGCAGGCCCGCTTGATCGAGCGCGCGGTCGCGACCGCATGTGCGGCCGCGGTCGGCCCCGTCACCTTGTGGGCGACGCCCGCTGCCGATCACCCGGTCTTCGGAGCCGTTTGCGAGCGGTTTGCCGTGACGCTGGCGCTGCAGCCCGAAGGCGATCTCGGGGCGCGCATGCTGGCGGCGTTTCCAGGGAGGAGCGCATTGGTCATCGGCACCGACTGCCCGGCGCTGACATCCGGCCACCTGCGCGCGGCAGCCGACGTCCTGCGCAACGGCACCGACGTCGTGGTTTTTCCCGCCGAGGACGGCGGCTATGTGCTGATCGGAATGCGGGTGCCGGCACCCGCATTGTTTTCCGACATGCTCTGGAGCACGCCGGACGTGATGGCGCAGACGCGGCACCGGCTGCGCCGGCTCGGCTTGTCCTGGCAGGAGCCGTTCACGCTGTGGGACATGGACATGCCCGAAGATCTCGACCGTCTGCACGAGATCGGCCTTGCGGATCTCCTGCCGATGACCTCATGAGTTTGCGTCGCGAGCTTCCGCACTTGCCGGAAGCGCTCGATCGCGGCCGGCCGCCTGCTCAACGCACGCTCAACCCAGCCGGATCAGCGCGAGCCCGGCCACGATCACGAACGCGGCGACGATGCGGCTTGCCCGCAACGGCTCCTTGAGGAACACGACGGCGATCACAGCACCGAACAGGACGCTGGTCTCGCGCAACGCGGCCACGATCGCGATCGGCGCCATCGTCATCGCCCAGATCGCGATGCCGTAGGATCCGAATTGCAGTGCGCCGCCCGCAAGGCCCATGCCCCAGTCACGGGCACCGGCGAGCGCGACCTCGGGGCCGCGCCGGATGAGCGCATAGAGCGCCATCACCGGAGCAATGCCCAGGAACAATGCGACGGAATAGGCGCCGGCATTGCCGGCCAGACGCGCACCCACCCCGTCGACCACCGAATAGGCGCAGACGGTGGTCGCGGTGAGCAAGGCGAGACCCACCGCCTTGCGATCGAGCCCGGACAGCTCGCGGCCGCCGCGTAGCGACAGCAGCATGACGCCCGCCGCCAGCAGGACGATGCCGAACCAGCCGGCGAGCCCGATCTGCTCCCCGACCAGCACGGTGCCGGCAGTCGCGGTCATCAGCGGCGCCGACCCGCGCGCGATCGGGTAGACCTGACCGAGATCGCCGGCTCGATAGCTTTCGATCAGCGCCGCGAAATACCCGAGATGGATCAGCACCGAGGCGGCGCACCAGGGCCATGCCGCGACAGCCGGAAACCCGACCACCGGCAGGAGCACCGCCGCAACCGCTCCCGCACCGATCGAGATCAGCACCGTGGTCGTCAGCGGATCGACGCCGCCGCGCTTGATGGTCGCGTTCCAGGCGGCATGACAGGCGGCAGCGAGCAGCACGGCGACGAAGACGACGGAGTCCATCGGTCACCGCATCGAGCGGTCGGCATGGATCAGAAACGGCATTCGCGGTTCGGACCTCGCGGCCGGCTCACCGATGCCCAACTACCGGTTTCCGGCATCCCGGTAGCTCGCTCCGGCCCACATCTTCGGTGCGACGCGCAGATATTGGCTGGGGCGCGCAACCTCGGCACCGAGCGCATGCGCGGCATGCCAGCCCCAATGCGGATCGTCGAGCATGGCGCGGGCGAGCGCCACCATGTCGGCCTTGCCTTCCGCGACGATCGCCTCGGCCTGCCTCGGGGTGACGATCAGCCCGACCGCACGGGTGGCGATTCCCGCCTCACGTCTGACCTGCTCGGCGAACGGGGCATTGATGTTGCCGGCGACGGCGGGACGCGCCCCGGCGCTCACGCCGCCCGAGGAAATGCAGACGAAGTCGAGCCCGGCCGCCTTCAGCGCCTTGGCGAACGCCACCGCATCGTCGGGGCCGAGCCCGCCCTCGATCCAGTCGTTGCCGGTGATGCGGGCGCCGAGCGGCATCCCCTTCGGCACGACCTCGCGTACCGCGCGCGCGATCTCCAGCGGATAGCGCATGCGTGCGGCGAGCGAGCCGCCGTATTCGTCACGGCGTTGGTTGGAGATCGGCGAGACGAAGCTGTGGATGAGATAGCCGTGCGCTCCGTGCAGCTCGATGGCATCGATTCCGGCGCGAACCGCGCGCCCTGCGGCGGCCACGAATCCGTCGCGCACGCGCTCCATATCCGTCACCGTCATCTCGCGCGGCACGTGCCAGTCGGGGCCGAAAGGAAGGGCGGACGGAGCGATGGTCTCCCAGGGATCTTCGTCCGCCTCGAGCGGCTGGCCGCCCTCCCAAGGCCGTCGCGCCGATGCCTTGCGCCCGGCATGGGCGAGCTGGATGCCGAGCCGGGCGGTGCCGTAGCGGCGACAATGGGCGATGACGCGTGCAAGCGCCGCCTCGCAGTCGTCCGAGTAGAGGCCGAGGCAGCCATGCGTGATGCGGCCGCGCCGCTCGATGCCGGTCGCCTCCACCACGACCATGGCCGCGCCCGAGTTCGCCAGCATGCCGAGGTGACTTGTGTGCCAATCGGACGCGACGCCGTCGTCGGCGCTGTACTGGCACATCGGCGAGACGACGATCCGGTTGGCGAGCTCGAGATCGGCGAGCCGAATCGGGGAGAACAGGGCACTGCTCATGTCACTGGCTTGGCTCGAGGGAGGGGGCGCCGCACGAAGGCGCGAGCATAGGAAATGCCGCAACCGGCGAGCAAGCGTCTCTCGCGGCGGAACCAGGCCGGGTCAAGCCGCCGTGCGGCGGAGAGGCTCGTCGGCCCGCTCATCGCAGAACTTTCGCCGTCTTGCAAACTCGTTGCGCGACCGCCACCTGGCAATGCCTGTCCCGCGTAACCAAATGCGGAGCATCAGGGTCGTCGGTGGGCGTAACCGCTCCTCAGGCGGCGGAGAATAGAAGCCCATTTCAGCAATCAAGGCAGTCAGCTCGCAAACCGGACTAGTCGGCAGCTTCGGCCAAAGTGAATGGATTCATGTGTGGACCGGAGGTTCGGTGCCAGCACTTTCCTCAAGGTACGGATCCCTTCAATTTTGCTGAATCCGGCGACTAGCCCAGCTTGAGATGGGAACACTGCAAGGTAGAAGTGTCAAGTTTTCGGGGCGAGTTCGAGCTTGTTCGATCCATGCGTTGAGCTCTGTGTCGATTTTGTCGAAAGTGCGCTTGAGCGGGGCATCGGTGGCCCGCAGCTTTGCATAGAGCCAGGGCCAAACCGGGGCGCAAGATGCGATTGTAGGTGCGCGTGAAGAAACAGGGCGACACGTAAGCCGAAGCTCAGTGACGCGATAGCGAAAGCCTGCTGGGTACGCGTTCGATCAAGCCGTGAAGCCTCAGGCGGCGAAGCTGATAGGTGATGGCGCCTTGGGAGATGGATTGGGGATCGCGTCCCGAGAGGATGGCGAGGTGGTGACGCAGGTCGGCGCAGCGGAAAGCCGTTGGCCAGCAGCCGGAACGGGATGCAGGCCGTGCAAGAGCGACTGTACGCGCGCATCGGCGAAGCGCAGGCCCGAGGCGCGCTGGCGGCCAGCCGCGACCGGGCCGTTGATGGTCTGGAAGGTGTCTTCGGTGAGCATGCAGTCGTGGCTCAAACGCTCCACGTCGAGCAGCCGTCGATTGGCCGCAAAGCCGATCTCGCGCAGCTTCGGCAGATTGTGCAGACGCTTACGGATGCCGAAGTCATAGGTGTTGTTGATCGTCGTCTCGGTGCGCAAGGCCCGTTTTTTCCGCGAAAAAATTCGTTATCGCAACGCTGAACGTTTGTTCGGACTCAGGCCAATATGAGAGGCACGGTGGCGGGGGCGGAGCAAGCTCATCATCAAACCTGAGGCCGCCAGCGCGCTCGGCGTCGAAGTGCCGCCCACGCTGCTCGCGCGCGCCGACGAGGTGATCGAATAGGGCGTTGCAACCCGTGCACGTCGTTTGTTGCGGTGCATGAGTTCAGCGATTGGCACTCGCTGCAAGTACCGAAGCCTTGAATTGCGTCAGGTGCTGGGGGAACTGCGGAAAGCCCTGGGCTGGCCCGAGAAAGAATGACCGTTAACGACCGTCGCAGATGCTTTCGAGGATGAAATTGGGGGAGCGCGTGGCGATGATGCGCGCCAAGGTTAAGCCCGCGGCATCGAAGAGTTTGCGAAATTCCGCCTCCGTTCTGCACCGACCTTTCGTTACGACCAACATGAGCATGTCGGTGAGCCAATTGGGATGAGGGTCGACGTTAGCGGGAAGCATCGGATCAATGACAAGTATCCTTCCAGCCGCATTCATTGCGGTCAGACAGTTGCGTAAGACTGTCACTGCATCGGCGTCAGTCTTGTCCATCATCACTCGCTTGATCACATAGGCGTCGCCCCCGGGCGGAACCGACTGGAGCATGTTCCCACCCACAGCGTCGCAGCGTCCGGCCAAATCCGGCCCTTCGAACCGCGCGGTTGCAACCACTTCCGGCAAATCAAACAGGATACCCTTCATGGTCGGATATCGCCGGAGCACCGCTGTAAGCGTAGCACCATGCCCGCCACCGACATCGACAAGCCTGCGAACGCCGGAGAAGTCGTAGGCATCTACGATGGCGGCGTTATGCAGCTTTGACTGAGCCGTCATGAAACGATTGAACACGGTTCCCAACTCGGCATGCTCAGCGAGGTACTCGTAGACAGTTGCGTGGTGCAGCTCGGGAAAGGATGGCGATCCGCTACGGAGTGCATCGAGAAGAGAGCCCCAGGCCAACCAGATGGGCGCTGAGATTTCGAATATTGCCTTGTCGCGTAGCGAGTCGGGTGCGTCGCTACGCAAGGTCTCGCCGAGTGGCGTCAACTGAAAACAAGCCGGTGTGGGCTCGGTGAACACGCCAACGCTTGCGAGCATGCGCAGTAATCGATGGAGTGAAAGCTCATCGCAGGCCGTGGCGTGCGAGTGCCTTGGTCGTGGTCGGTCCCTTTGCCAGCAGATCGGCAACGCCGAGAACGGCGACCGTATGGAGACATTTGGCCACGAAATGTCCGGCCAACATGCCTTCCATCTGCTCGGACGGTGGAGGTCCAGGCCTGGAACCCGCAGTTTTCATTCGCCAGCTCTGTTTGTCTCAAGCGATGCCCGGAAGAACTTATGCAGTATTGGGGCCCCTGGGGTCAGGCCGCCGTGCGGCGGAGGGGCTCGTTGGCCGCCTGCTCCGGACCAACGTCATCGCGCGGCGGCGGGGCGATCTCGGCCCATCGCTCGCTCGACTTGATCGCCGCGCGCAGTCGAGGGAGGAACTGCTCCTCGCTGTAGTAACGCTTCCAGCGCCCGCTGTGATGGAGCTCGAGGAAGTGCGCCCGCCGCCGCTCGGCGAGAGCCCGCCATTTATGGGCGACCTCGTCGAGTGCATGCGCGGGTGGCCGTTGCGACATGGAAGGAGCCGTGGCAAATCGTCAATCGCGACAAATCATCGTTTCAGTGAATGGTGGGACCACGCAACGACTGACTGACCACAGACATCGGTTGTTCCCGGAAATCACACTCCGAATCACCACACATCATAATTCGCTTCGGCGTGTCGCAAGAGCGACAGCGAGCATTGCGCGACCGACTTCTTGCTTCTTGCCGCCGGTGGGCTTCTGCAATTGCGGGCGAGGGACCGGGGCCCGAAAAAACGTGACCCGCCCGGACGGGGAAATCCGGGCGGGTCGCTTTGATCGGCGCAGGGGATCGGGGGGGCGTGAGCGCCGATCGGGGCTGTATCACTTCGGGCCTTGCCGGCCCGGTTTGACTATTAGTCTTGCCGGCCGCCCAAAAGGTTCAAATCTTTTTCGAGGCTCGATCCGAAAAATTTCGCAGCCTGGCTTTTCGGCCTCGGATTTCAAAATAAATTATGCAATTTCAATATCTTGAGGAAGGCACCGGCGTCCGCGGCGATGCCCGCCGGCAGGCGAACTGCCGCGCGCGACCAGCCTCCTGCCCGGCGGGGCGCCCGACCGAGCCACGACCAAGGCGGCGCGTACCGCAGGCCCCTGCGGCCGAGCGGACGGCCACGGCGAGGGGCATGCGAACTTGGAAGTGAGGGCGTTGGATGGTGCGCCGCCGCGCAATGTCATTGCGGCGGTGAAGCGGGGGCGACGAAGCCTACGATCCGCAACTCCCCCTGCATCTGCTGGATGATCTTGCTCACCTCGTCCGCGTTGAGCGGGGTGTCGGAGAGTCGAATACGATACATGCTGGCCGACCTCATCGGCCCCTCGACCACCGTCGCCTTGTAGGCGCCGAGGAAATTGTTGATCTCGGTGAAGGTCGCCTGCGGTGCGAAGCGCACGACCGCGAAGGAGCCTCGGCTGTCCAGGCTGGACAGTCTCGATGCGGTCGCATCACCGTGCTCATTGAGCACGGCGGTCGTGATCACCGCCGCCTGAAGAAGGATCGCCATCGCAGCAAGGGCGGCCGCCCAGGCGAGCGTGCGCGGCGAAAAGCCCGACAGGAACTCGGAGATGCGGCCTCCCAGGTCGAAGGTGTGGCGCCGGCGTGGGACGCGCGCTTCCTCGGCATCGATCGCGGCGAACAGCTTTTCCATCGCACGCGCGGAGGGCGCACCGAGGGTCTCATTGAGGTGGATCGTCTCAGCCAGTTCCTCGCGCACGAGATCGAACCGGCGGGCAAGCTCGCGGTCGCCGGCGAGCGCCTGCTCGACGCGATCGGCATCGCGGCGGCTCAGCGTCCCTACGGCATGCCATGGCAGCAGAGCTTCGATCTCATGGCGCTCCGGCTCTTTGTTTATCGTGTTCATTAACCGACCTCTTTCAGCTCGTGCCGCTCGAGCAGCTGCGCCGATCTCGTGCGAGCGTAGGACATGCGGGTCTCGACCGGGTTCTCCGAGGATGCCGACGATCCCGATCTTCCTCTTCCACCGATTTGTCCGTAATGGTGGAGGAGCCCCAGAGATCTCCCGGTGTTCCGCAGAAAATCCCGCCGAGTGCTTCCGGAGCGAATGCTTCCGGAGCGAGGGCCACTCCCGCTACGGATCCCACCGTCGCCGTCCGCATTTCGTCCGATCGGCACCTCGTCGATCGCATCGATTGCATCGCTCACGGACGGACCGGCTCGTGAGTTTAGTCGCCGGGGGTTGACGTTGGGTTCACCGTTCCGTCACGAAGTTGCCGTGGACGGACCGAGAACCGCCGAGGCCCGCGAGCGACCGATCATCCCCTGCCGCGCGCGCCGGCCAGAGCAAATTACTCAAGGAAAGCAGTCGTTTAGATTAGCCGATGACGGACCTAGGCGATGCGGCGCGGGTGGGCGCGGGCCGCGCCGACGAGAACCTGGAGCCTGGCACAGCGCGCGATCTGCAGCTTCGAGGAATGGTTAACTCAGCTGCCGACCCGCAGAGGGGCCTTGAGCTTGCGAAGCGCCGCCAGGACCGAAAGCGCCGTGATCCGTCCTGTTTTCGGATTTTCGGAAGGGATATTCTCGATCTTCAGGGCGAACCGGGCCGAATCGCTGTCGACCTCGATCGTGTGGCAGTTGCGATCGATGGTGGGATCGGCCCAGATCTCCATCATCGTGCGGTCGGGCCCGATGCCCGCGAGCGAGAGAGCGGCGGCGACGTTGACGTTGGCCGGGAAACCCGGCCGCCCCTTCCCGCGCACTGCCGGAAAACACACGCCTGGGCTCGTCGATCCCCTCGACCGAAATGCCGTTGGCCTCGAGATAGGGCGCACCGGCCAGGCCGCGCGGCGGCTTGCGAGTGACCATGCGCACCGAATTGATCCGCCCTTCGGCAGCCGCAGTCACGGCATCGAGCCCAAGGAGGGCGCCGGTCGGCACGACGATCTGCCCTCCCCGCGCTTTCGCGAGCTCGATCAGGTCGGGTCGCGGCAGCAGAGCACCCGCCGACAGCACCATGACCTGCTTTCCCGCTTCGAGCATCGGGCGGCAAATCCGCTCCAGCATTGCAGCGGGCGCGCATTCGACGGCGAGCTCGGCATGCGCCGGAAACTCCTCCGGCTCGACCAGGCGGCACGCGATCCCTTGGGCGTCGAGCCAGGTCTGCGCCTTTGCGCGGTCGCGCGCGGCTGCACAGGCAAGCGCCAGCCCCGGTATGCCGTCGGCCAGCCCGCGCGCAAGCACGCGCCCGATGGTGCCGAGGCCGGCAATCGCGACGCGGGTGACTTGCATGGGCGAGCCTCGGACATCGAAGGATTCTGGGACGGCTGTCGCGCCTATTACGCGCCTGTAGCGTCGGTCACAAGCGCTCGCTCCAGCGTCAAACGGCGGCTTGACCGGGATCGCGACTAGGGGCAAGTGTCGCGGAAATCATGGAGGAGTGGAAATGCCAATGAGAATATCGGGCGCGGCCGTCGGCCTGCTTCTCGCAGTTGCGGCGCCGGCGATGGCGCAGAACTATCCCGCCAGGCCGATCAACATGATCATTCCGTTCGCCGCCGGCGGCCCGACCGACGTGCTCGGCCGTGTCATGGCGCAGCGCATGAGCGAGATCCTCGGCCAGCAGGTGGTGGTCGAGAATATCGGCGGAGCCGGCGGCATGACGGGATCCAAGCGCGTCGCCGATGCCGCGGCCGACGGGTACAGCTTCGTGCTCGGCACCGTCGGCACCCATGCGCAGGGCCAGACGCTCTACAAGCGGCCGCTGTACAGCTCGGTCAACGATTTCGCGCCGGTGGCGCTGGTCGCCGAGGTTCCGATCATCCTGACCGTGCGCAAGGATCTGCCGGTGAACGACTTCAAGGAGTTCGTGGCCTATGCCAAGGCCAACCAGGGCAAGATGCAGTTCGGCTCGGCCGGCGCCGGCTCGGCCACGCATCTCGGTTGCGTCCTGCTCAATTACATCCTGGGGACCAATATCAATCACATTCCCTATCGCGGCACCGGACCGGCCATGCAGGATCTGGCCGGCGGCCGGATCGATTTCCTTTGCGAGATCATCACCACCGCCAAGCCGCAGGTCGACGGCGGCACCGTGAAGGCGCTGGCGATCTTCGACCGGGAACGTTCGCCCGCGCTGCCGAATCTGCCGACCGCGCTCGAGCAAGGGACCGAGAAGCTCGAGGCCTACACCTGGAACGCCATGTTCCTGCCCAGGAACGCCCCCGCCGACATCGTCAAGAAGCTCAACGACGCCGCCGTGCAGGCCAAGAACACGCCGGCAGTGCGCGATCGTCTGCAGGGCCTTGGTGCGCGAATCGTGTCCGATGAGCGCGCGACGCCGCAATATCTCGGCGAGTTCCTCAGGAGCGAGATCGACAAATGGGCGGCGCCGATCAAGGCGAGTGGCGTGAGCGTGGATTGAGGAGTCGCGCAGCCGCTCGCACCACAGACGTGCAGTGTCCCTTTGCTTCCGACGTTCGCACTCGAGCGTGCTGGCCAATGTGAAGCGAACGTCGGAAGCGGGACACTAGAGCCGCCTCGACGGCGCCGCCGTCGAGCGGCGCGGATCCGCCGCCTGCGCTACTCCAGCTCGATCTCACCCTTGATCTCGTGGGAGAGACCGATGCCGCCGAGCCTGACGATCGCGGTTGCCGGAAACGTCTCGTTTCCCTTGATGCGGCCCTGCGCCAGCGCTTCGCGCACGGATTTCTCGATCTCGCGCTGAGCGCTGACACCGAGCGTCTTGAGGAATTTTCGAATACTGCCGTTGAGCACGTCCTCGTTCATGATCGCCTCCAGTGCGCCCGCATGGGCGTCGACCGCCGCCGCCGGCTGCTGCTCGCTGCGTCGGCGCAAGAGCGATGCCTTGCGGCTTGCGGCAAACCGACATGGCCGCCAAAATGGCCGCAAGACGAGTTGCGGGCAACACGGAAATGAGCCTCTATGCGCTGCAGAAGCTGATCCGCGAGCGTCAGATGCCTGTCTTCACGCCCCATCAGGATGCTGCACTGAAGGCGGCCGCAAGGTGGCTCAAGGCCGGGCGCGGACGTGCTCCGACCTTCCGCCTGTTCGGTTATGCCGGGACCGGCAAGACGACGCTGGCCAGACACATCGCCGAAGGCGTGGACGGCAAGGTGCTGTTCGCGGCCTTCACCGGCAAGGCCGCCTGCGTGATGCGCGGCAAGGGCTGCCGCGGGGCATCGACCATCCATCGCCTGATCTACAAGCCGCAGGAATCCGGCGAGGAGAACCCGACCTTCGAGCTCTGGAGCAAGGCGCCCGCGGCGCATGCAAAGCTCATCATCATCGACGAGTGCTCGATGGTCGACGCCGAGCTCGCGCGCGACCTGATGTCGTTCGAGGTGCCGCTGCTGGTGCTGGGCGATCCCGCGCAATTGCCGCCGATCCAGGGCGGCGGCTTCTTCACCGATGCGGAGCCGGATGCCATGCTCACCGAGGTGCACCGGCAGGCGCAGGACAATCCGATCGTGCGGCTGTCGATGGACATCCGCGCCGGCAAGCCGCTGGTGCCCGGACGATTTGGCGAGACGCAAGTGGTGACGCGCGCCGATCTCGATCCCCAGCGCGTGATCGGGGCCGACCAGGTGCTGGTCGGCCGCAACGCCACGCGCCGCGCCTACAACACGCGCCTGCGCGAGCGCCGCGGCTTGGCAGGCGTGCTGCCGGTTGCCGGGGACAAGCTCGTATGCCTGCGCAACAACCGGCGCAAGGGATTGTTCAACGGCGGTCTCTGGCTGGTGCACGAGCGGCCCAAGCCCCGCCGCAAGATCCTGCGCATGCGGCTCAAGCCCGATGAAGACCTGGGCGACGGAGCGGGCGAGGAGATGGTCAAGGTGTCAGTGCGTTCCGAATGCTTCACCGGCGGCATCGAGGAGCTCGAGTGGACCGAGCGCAAGCCGTTCGACGAGTTCGACTTCGGCTATGTGCTCACCGTGCACAAGGCGCAGGGCTCGCAATGGGACGACGTCACGCTGTTCGACGAATCCGACGTGTTCCGGGAGCATCGCGGTCGCTGGCTCTACACCGGCGTGACGCGTGCGGCGAAGCGGCTGACCGTGGTGGTCTGACTATTCCTTCCCCTCCACCTCGCGCACCGGCGTCTCCGGGAGGAGGCCGCCGCGGCGGCGCGCCAGGGTCTCCTCCCCGCTCCGCTCCCATTGCCCGGCGACGGCACGCCGCGCATAGCGGTCCCAATCCTCCGACCAGTCACCGAGCGAGTAGCCGTGCCAGGGCGGCTGCGGGGCGAGCGGAGGCAGCCCGAGCTCCTGCCAGATGGTGCGCGCCCGCTCCATGAACTCTCGTGTCGGCAACGCCAGCGGCGGCGCGGCATGACGCAGCGTCGCATCGATCAGAAGCGTCGACTCCTCGCCGCGCGGCCCCGATTTGGGCCCGTGGCCGGCGGACCGGTGCGGCGCAACGTGCACGTCCTCGATCGGGTTGGTGCGGTAGGCCAGCGACCAGAACACCGCGTCGGTGTTGGCGGGATCGACGTCCTCGCTCACCGCGACGCAGATCTTTCCGCAATCGGCGAACAGCGTGGCGGCACCGTGCAGGCCGCGCCAGACCTCGGTGCGCGGCGTGCCCTGTGCATATTGCACGAAGATGACCTTGCGCAGGTTCGAGAGCGGCTCGTGCAACACCACGCGGCGCACGCCCTTGATCCCGAGCTGCTCGCGCAAATGCGCGAGGAACACGGGCTGCATCGCCACCTTCTTCAGCACGCTCGATTCGCTCGGCGTCACCTGGCTGATGATGGAGACGAACACCGGCGACGCCTTGTGGGTGATCGCCGTCACGCGCATGGACAGGTTGTAGTCTTCGAGCGCCACATGGCCGTGGCTCTCGCCGAACGGGCCTTCCGGCTCCAGCAGATCGGGATCGATCAGGCCCTCGATGACGATCTCGGCATCGGCCGGCACGTCGAGGTCGACGGTCGCTGCTCTCGCCATCCTGATCGGGGCGCCGGCAAGAGCGCCGGCGACCGCCATCTCGTCGAGATCGACCGCGAGCTTCATGCCACCCGTGAACATGACGACCGGCGCACAGCCGACCACGATCGCGCAGGGCATCGGCTCGCGCCGCGCATTGTGCTTTCTCCAATGCAGGTAGCCCCCGGCTCCGCCGATGCGCGCGGCCATGCGCACGCCCAGCCGGTCGGTCGCCTTGAGCGCGCCCCGGTAGGTGCCCATGTTCTGGATGCCGGTGTCGGGATCGCGCGTCACGCAGAGCGTGGCGGTGAGATAGGGCGCGGCGTCGAAGCCTGGTGTCGAGACCGGCACCGGCAACCGCGCCAGGCCGTTGCCGACGCCGCGCAGCATGTCGCCGGCGATCACGACTGTCTGACAGGGCGGCGCCGACACCGCGACCGGAGCGATCGGATGGGCGATGGCACGGACCCATGCCGCCTCGATGTCCTCGACCGCCCGTCCCATGCCCACGGCATAGATTTGCGGCGAGGCCGCCAGCGCACCGACCGCCACCGGGATTTCGTAGCGCCGGCCCGAGGCGTCGACGACGTTGGTGAACAGGAAGGCGCGCCGTCGATCCTCGGCAAGCCCGCCCTGGAACTGCCAGCGCACCAGCGGATGCAGCTCGGCGTCCTTGTCGATCGGACGATCGATGCGGACCAGAAGATCCCGAGCCTCGAGCGCGGCGAGGTGCGCCTGGAAATCGAGTGGCGGACCGCCACTCGGCCTCGGCGCGGCGGCGCGCCCCTGAGCGCTGACCTCCAGCATCGGGTGCAATCCTGCGCTCTCAGAGTTGCAGCCAGCCTACGATTGGTCGCGATTGCTTTGCAACGCCGCCGATGTATCGTCGGACTTCGCGTTGCGCCGTTCCGGAGCTCCCCAGCATGGGCGCGAAGCTGTTCGGCGCCCGTGTCGCGCGCCTCGAGGATCCTGCGCTGCTCACGGGTCGCGGGCGCTTCGTCGACGACATGCGGCTTCCCGCCGCCCTGCATGCGTGCTTCGTGCGCAGCCCGCACGCGCATGCCCGCATTCGCGCCATCGACGTTTCGGCGGCGCGCAGCATGCCGGGCGTCCATGCCGTCCTGGTCGCGGACGATCTGCCGGCGCCGATGGCGACCAGCCCAGATCCCCATGCTGGTGCCCAATCCCGCGATCGGCATTCCCCGGACCCAGCCGGCCCTGGCACGCCGCGAGGTATGCTACGTGGGTCAGACCATCGCCGTGGCGATTGCGGAAAGCCGCTACCTGGCGGAGGACGCCGCGGCGGCCGTCAACGTCGCATTCGAGCTCCTGCCGGCGGTGAGCGACTGCCGCGATGCGGTGAAGCCGACGGCCGCCACGGTGCACAGCGATCTTGCAGGCAACATCGCCGCCGTCGTGCCCCTCGCCTATGGCGAGGTCGATGCCGCGTTCGCGGGTGCCGCGCACGTGTTCGAGGAGAGCTTCCGGCTCCATCGCGGCGGCGCCATGCCGCTCGAGGGCCGGGCAGTGGCTGCGAGCTACGACGCGGGCGCCGACCTGTTGACGGTATGGTCGGCGACCCAGACGCCGCACCTGTGTCGCGGCACGCTCGCCGACCTGCTCGAGCGCGATCTCGAATCGATCAGGGTGATCGCGCCTTTCGTCGGCGGCGGCTTCGGCACCAAGGCGCCGTTCTATGCCGAGGAGGCGGTCATTCCCGCGGCGGCAATGATGCTCGGCCGCCCGGTCACGTGGCAGGAGGATCGCCGCGAGCATTTCCTGTCGGCGACCCAGGAGCGCGACCAGCATTGGGACGTGGCGATCGCAGTCGACGGGCAAGGGAGAATTCTCGGCCTGCGCGGGCGCCTGCTCCATGATGCCGGCGCATTCCTCCCATGGGGCATCATCGTGCCCTACATCGCCGCGACGACCTTCCCCGGCCCCTATGTCGTGCCGGCCTATCGGATCGAAGCCACGGTCGTGCTCACCAATCGGGTGCCGACCACGGTGGTGCGCGGCGCGGGTCGGCCGCAGGCGGTGTTCGCCATGGAGCGGCTGATGGACCGGGTGGCATGCGAGCTTTCGCTCGACCGCGCCGAGGTGCGTCGCCGCAACATGATCCGGCCCGAGCAGATGCCCTACTCGGTGGGTCTGATTTTTCGCGACGGCAAGCCGCTCACCTATGCCAGCGGCGATTTTCCGAGAAGCCAGACCCGGGCGCTCGCGCTCAGCGGCTATGGCGACTTTCGCCTGCGCCAGACCAGGGCCCGCGCCGAAGGGCGCTATCTCGGCATCGGTATCGGCAACTATGTCGAGGGCACCGGCCTCGGACCGTTCGAGGGTGTCACCGTGCGGGTGCTTCCCAACGGCAGGATCGCGGTTGCGACCGGGGCCACGACCCAAGGGCAAGGCACGCGCACGACGCTGTCGCAGATCGTCGCCGATGAAGTCGGCTGCCGCCTGGAGGACATCGTCATGACCGTTGGCGATACCGCGGCCATCTCCCAGGGCATCGGCGCTTTCGCCAGCCGCCAGGCGATCAATGCGGGCTCGTCGGCACTGATGGCGGGCGGGAACGTGAGGACACAGATCGTCAGGCTGGCCGCCCGGGTGCTCGGCGTCCCGGAAGGCGACATCGACGTCGAGGACGGCCGCGCCACCGCGCGCGGCGGCAACAAGCCGTCGCTCGCGTTCGCAGAGCTCGCTCGCATGGCCCAGGGCATGCCCGGGTTCTCCTTTGCTCCGGGCCAGGGGCCGGGCCTCGAGCACACCGCCTATTTCGCGCCGCCGCAGGCGTCCTACTGCAACGGCACTCACGTGGCCGAGGTGGAGGTCGACCCCATGACCGGAGGTGTCGAGCTGATCGCCTACACGGTCGCCCACGACAGCGGCACCATCATCAATCCCCTGATCGTTGACGGCCAGGTGCAGGGCGGGGTCGCCCACGGCATCGGCAATGCGCTGTTCGAATGGATGAAATACGACGCGGCCGCGCAGCCGCTGACGACGACCTTTCAGGACTACCTGCTGCCGGCCGCGCCCGACGTGCCCACCTGCCTGATCGAGCATGTCGAGACGCCCAACCCGCTCAACCCGCTCGGCGTCAAGGGCGCCGGCGAGGGCGGAACCATCCCGGCACCGGCGGCGATCGTCTCCGCCATCGAGGATGCGCTTTCTCCGTTCGGCGTCCACTTTGCCGAGATGCCGCTCACGCCCGATCGTATCGTCGAGGCGCTGCGCAAGGCCGGCGCCTACGAGCAACTCGACGCGGCATGACCCGATCGCACGTCGGCATGCTGCGGTATGATGGACGCGGCTTGCCGCTGCTTGCCGGAGCTTCTATCGACGCGCCGGCGGCACTCTGTCGCCGCGAGCGGTCCCGGCGCCACGACACCGGATGGAACGACCGACCTGGAAGTGGAGGCTCTGTCATGCCGACGAATGGAAAAGGTCCGCGCCTGCGCTCGCAGTCATGGTTCGACAATCCCGACAATCCGGGCATGACCGCCCTTTATCTCGAGCGCTATCTCAACTATGGCCTGACCCGGGACGAGTTGACCACCGGCAAGCCGATCATCGGCATCGCGCAGACCGGCTCGGATCTTTCGCCCTGCAATCGCCACCATCTCGATCTCGCCCGGCGCGTGCGCGACGGCATCCGCGACGCCGGCGGCATCGCCTTCGAGTTCCCGATGCATCCAATCCAGGAAACCGGCAAGCGCCCCACGGCGGCGCTCGACCGCAACCTGGCCTATCTCGGTCTGGTCGAGGTCCTCTACGGCTATCCGCTCGACGGCGTCGTTCTCACGACCGGCTGTGACAAGACAACGCCCGCTGCGATCATGGCGGCAGCGACGGTGAACATCCCGGCCATCGTGCTCTCGGGCGGGCCCATGCTCAACGGCTGGTGGAAGGGCGAGCGTGCCGGATCCGGCACCGTGCTGTGGTGGGCGCGCAAGGAGCACGCCGCCGGTCGCATGGACTACCAGGAGTTCCTCGATCTCGTTTCCTCGTCGGCACCGTCGATCGGCCATTGCAATACCATGGGGACCGCTTCGACCATGAACGCGCTGGCCGAGGCGCTCGGACTATCGCTTCCGGGCTGTGCCGCCATTCCCGCTCCCTACCGGGAGCGCGCGCAGATCGCCTATGACACCGGCCGCCGCGCGGTCGAGATCGTGCGCGAGGACCTGAGACCTTCCGACATTTTGACCCGCGCTGCGTTCGAGAACGCGATCGTGGCGTGCTCCGCGATCGGGGGCTCGACCAATGCGCCGATCCACATCAATGCCATCGCCCGTCACGTCGGCGTTCCGATCGCGATCACGGATTGGGAGACCATCGGCTACGACGTGCCGCTCATCGTCAATATGCAGCCAGCGGGGCGATATCTCGGCGAGGACTACTACCGTGCCGGCGGACTGCCGGCGGTGATGCACGAGCTCGATGGCGCCGGCCGTATCCATCCCGCAGCGCTCACGATCAACGGCAAGACCATGGGCGAGAATGTCGCGCAGGCCGGGAGCGGTGACCCCGACGTGATCCGCCCCTATGACAATCCGCTCAGGAAGCGGGCCGGCTTCAAGGTCCTGTCGGGAAACCTGTTCGATTCCGCGATCATGAAAACGAGCGTGATCTCCGACGAGTTCGAGCAGCGGTACCTCTCGGATCCCAAGGATCCGAATGCATTCGAGGGTCGTGCCGTCGTGTTCGACGGCCCCGAGGACTACCACCGCCGTGTGGACGATCCTTCCCTGCAGATCGACGAGCGCACGCTGTTGTTCATCCGCGGCGTCGGGCCGATCGGTTATCCCGGATCGGCCGAGGTCGTGAACATGCTGCCGCCTGCCGCATTGATCCGGAAGGGTATCACATCGCTGCCCTGCATCGGGGACGGCCGCCAATCGGGGACGTCGGGGTCGCCGTCGATTCTCAATGCTTCGCCCGAAGCCGCCGCCGGAGGCGGGCTCGCCATACTGAGAACCGGTGATCGGGTGCGCATCGATCTCGACAACGGCACCGCCAATGTCCTGATTTCCGACGCCGAGCTGGCCGAGCGGCGGGCCGCACTGGAAACGCGAGGCGGCTTTCAATATCCGGCGAGCCAGAACTCCGTGGCAGGAGATCCAGCGGGACATGGTCGATCAGCTCGCGGACGGCATGGTCTTGCGGCCGGCGGTGAAGTATCGGCGTGTGGCGGAAGCAACCATACCGCGCGACAACCACTAGGGCTTGCCTTCAGTTAGGCGGCGTTTGCGCGAGAACGGATCAGAATCAAACGCGGAACATCGTTCTATAAAGCAGTGCCGTCGGTATGTTGGGGATTCCCAAATCAGTTGTCGAGTGATTCATGGGCAGTCGGCTTTGAGGAGGCCGACCCATGCAGCGATTCGGATTGCGAGACGATCAATGGGAGCGGATCAAGGATTCTGTGCCCGGACGGGAAGGCCATGTCGGCGGCACTGCAGCGGACAACCGGCTGTTCGTTGATGCGGTTCTTTACAGATATCGAACGGGAATCCCTTGGCGTGATCTGCCGGCACGTTTCGGCGACTGGAAGATCGTGCACCAGCGCTTTAGCCGGTGGGCGAAGAGCGGCGTTTTCGAGCGAATTTTCAAGTTGTTGGCGAGCGATTCGGACAACGAATACATGATGATCGACGCCACCATCGTGCGCGCTCATCAGCACAGCGCTGGCGCGCGAAAAAAACGGCCCGCAAGCGATCGGCCGATCACGCGGCGGACTGACCACCAAGATTCATGCGCTCGTCGACGCCCTGGGCAATCCCGTCGAGCTGATGCTCACACCGGGACAAGCTCATGATCTGGCGTGCGCGGAACCGTTGATTGAGAACGCCGACCCAGATGCCTTGATCGGCGACAAGGCATACGACGCCGACTCGTTCGTCGATACCCTCACGCAACGGAAAATCATTCCAGTCATCCCACCCAAGGCCAACCGTAAGACCGAGCGGGCATGCGATTTCGCACTCTATTGCGAACGCAACCTCGTCGAGCGCTTCTTCGATCAGCTCAAGCACTTCCGCGCCATCGCCACACGTTACGACAAACTCGCCAGAAATTTCCTTGCCGGAGTGCAGCTAGCCGCAGTTACAATCCTGCTCAACTGAAGACAGGCCCTAAGAGCGCGTTCCGATGATATCGGAGCACGGTGGTGCCGCACGTACAGCCTGCTCCCTCCCCCGCCTGCGGGGGAGGGCTGGGGTGGGGGTCCGAAGATCCCCGTTCTGTTTGCGCCCCCTCCCTGTCCCTCCCCCGCATGCGGGGGAGGGAACGATGTGGCACCGCACGTTGAAGCGGGCGATCGCGTCTACTTCACCGGGACGCGCACTACTGTAGTGTCCCGATTCCGAAGTTCGCCAGCACTCGCGGCACACTCCGAGCGAACGTCGGAATCAAAGGGACACTAGCAACTCTATGATTCTAGTGCCCCTTTTTAACCCGAAGTTCGCAATCGGATTTGCGGCACAGTTGTGCGAACTTCGGGTTCGGGGCGCTGAGAGTTGCTTGCTCGATCGCGGTTTCGCGGGGAGCCGGCGGGACCGTTGAAGTCGACAGGAGGACCCGGGCATGGCGCAACGTCTCGAAGGCAAGGTCGCGCTCGTCACCGCGGCAGGACAGGGCATCGGCCGCGCCATCGCCCATGCCTTCGTCGGCGAGGGTGCGCGCGTCATCGCCACCGACGTGGACGAAAGCAAGCTCGACGGCCTCGCATGCGAGAAAGGCTTGAAGCTCGATGTGCGCTCGACGCCCGCCGTCGAGGCCCTGGCCGGGCAGGTCGCCGCCGAATACGCGGCTCTCGACGTGCTCGTCAACTGCGCCGGCTATGTCCACCACGGCAACGTGCTCGATTGCGCCGAGCATGATTGGGACTTCTCGTTCGACCTCAATGTCAAGTCGATGCACCGCACGATCAAGGCCTTCCTCCCCGCGATGCTACGCAAGAAGGCGGGCTCGATCATCAACATCTCGTCCGCGGTCTCCTCGATCCGCGGTGTCCCCGACCGCTACGCCTATGGCGCAACCAAGGCTGCCGTGATCGGTCTGACCAAGGCGGTTGCGGCCGACTTCATCAAGGAGGGCATCCGCGTGAACGCGATCTGTCCAGGCACGATCGAATCGCCCTCCCTCGGCGAGCGCATCAAGGACCGATCGCGGGCGACGGGAAGATCGCTCGCGGAGGTGGAGCGTGCTTTCATCGAGCGCCAGCCCATGGGGCGGCTGGGCCGGGCCGACGAGGTCGCGGCCCTGGCGCTCTTCCTCGCCTCCGACGAGGCGAGCTACATTACCGGACAACCCCACCTGGTCGATGGCGGCATGGCGCTCTAGCGCGGATTCCGGCCAAGTTGATCCACCAGCGTAGCCCTATGGGAGGGATCTCGAACGCGCACCCTGCTCATGGCCGACCAGCGGCGCCGGTGCGGGGTTGCCTGGAACAATCGTCAAATCGGGCAGTTGATTGAACGCCTTGGGTTTTTCGCGGTCGGTTTCGCAACTATTCCGGCGTTGGGGCACTTTCCATTATCTTCCAGACGGTTTACCGGATTACCTGATGTCGAACAGCATTCCGCCCCTGCCCACCGATCTCGCCAGGCTTGCCATCCTGCTCGATGTGGATGGCACGCTTCTCGACCTCGCTCCTACTCCGCGGGAAGTCTTCGTATCGCACGCATTGCGTGAGACCCTGGCGCGACTGTGGAAACGAACCGACGGCGCGGTTGCATTCGTCAGCGGGCGGCCGGTCAGCGAGCTCGATCTCATATTCTCCCCCCTGCGACTGCCTGCGATCGGCGGCCATGGCGCCGAGCTGCGCGTGTTGCCCGGAACCGCGCCCGAAGCGCCGCGGCTTCCTCCGCTCGATCCCGACGTGAAGCGGCGATTCGCGGCCATTGCCGAATCGGGCCCTGAAATCGTTCTCGAGGACAAAGGCTATTCGCTTGCGCTGCATTACCGGTTGGCGCCCGACAAGGAGCACGTGGTGCGCGAGGCAGCCATGAAGATATGCGAGGACCTCGACGGGGCATCGATCGAGCTGCTGCCGGGCAAGCTGGTGGTGGAAGTCAAGCAGGCCGGCACCACCAAGGCGACGGCCGTCCGCGAGCTGATGACATTCCCGCCGTTCGCCGGGCGCCGGCCGGTCTTCATCGGCGACGACATAACCGACCTCGGCGTCTTCGCGATACTGCCCGACTTCGACGGCATCGGAATATCGGTCGGGTTGAAGGCCTACGGTGCCGACTTTTGCTTCGAACGGCCGACCGACGTTCGGCACTGGCTCGAGCAGCTATCCCGCAACGACGCATTCGCGACCTCATGACGGACCACGGGCTCGATCTCGCCGTCATCGGGAATGGCCGCACGGCTGCGCTCGTCGACCCGACCGCGCGCCTGGTCTGGTGGTGCTACCCGCGTTTCGACAGCGATCCGATCTTCTGCCGCCTGCTCACAGGTGACGACGAGAAGGGTTTCGCCGATGTCGTGCTCGACGACATGGCCGATTTTCAGTCGGAGTATCTCCGCAACACCGCGGTGGTATCGACGGTGCTCACCGATCGTCGAGGCGGGGCGGTCCGTGTCACCGATTTTGCGCCCCGCCATCGCCAGTTCGGTCGGGTTTTTCGACCGCCGCAGCTGATCAGGATGATCGAGCCGGTTGCGGGATTGCCGCGCATCACCATCCGTTTCCGCCCGGCACACGACTACGGGCACCCGTCCTCGAACTTTGTTATCGGCAGCAACAATATTCGCTATCTGCACGATCGTGCGGTGATCCGCCTCACCACCGACGCGCCGCTGTCCTACATCGAGCGCGAGGCGCCGTTCATCGTCACGCGGCCGTTGCACCTCGTTTTCGGCGTCGATGAGCCGTTCCAGGGCGATCTCGAGACCACCTGCCGGGAATTCTGCGACCGCACCATCGACTACTGGATGGACTGGTCGCGTGGCCTCGTCGATCTCGTACGACTGGCAGGACGAGATCATCCGCGCCGCCATCACCCTCAAGCTCAGCAATTTCGAGGAGACCGGCGGCATCATCGCCGCCCACACCACCTCGATTCCGGAGGCGCCCGGATCGGGGCGCACCTGGGACTACCGCTACTGCTGGCTGCGCGACGCCTATTTCGTGGTGAAGGCGCTCAACCGGATCGGCGCGACCCAGACCATGGAGAATTTCATCTCCTTCACCTTGAGCATCGCTTCCAATCCCAACGAGCAGATGCGGCCGGTCTACAGCGTCGTTCCGCTCGATCCGATGGACGAGACGACGGCACCGCAGCTCAAGGGCTATCGCGGCGACGGACCGGTGCGCATCGGCAATGCCGCGGCCGAGCAGGTGCAGAACGATTCCTATGGCAGCGTCATCCTGGCTGCGATGCCGATGTTCTACGACCGGCGGCTGCCGCGGCCCGGCGACGAAGGGCTGTTTCGGTTGCTCGAGACGCTCGGCGAGAAGGCGGGCGAACTCGCGCTTGGAAGCCGACAACGGGATCTGGGAATATCGCGCGCGCCGTCGCATCCACACCCATTCGACCGCGATGTGCTGGGCGGGCTGTCACCGGCTCGCCGCCATCGCCTCCCGTCTCGGTCTGCACGAGCGGGCGACCCATTGGAACGCGGTCGCCGATCCGGTGCTGCATGCGCTGCTGGAGGGGGCGTGGAACGAGAAGCGGCAGGCCTTTACCGCCGCGTTCGGATCCGACGACCTCGACGCCAGCGTTCTGCTGCTGCCCGATCTCGGCGTCGTCGAGGCCGAGGACCCGCGTTTCGTCAGCACCGTCAAAGCGATGGAGCGCGAACTTTTGCGCGAGAAGCACGTTATGCGCTATGCGGCGGCTGACGACCTGGGCCTGCCGGTCACGGCCTTTCTGATCTGCCGGTTCTGGCTGGTCGATGCCTGGTGGTCGCTGGGTCGCCGCGACGAGGCACGGGAACTGTTCGTCGACGCATTGGCGCACCGCAATCGCTACGGGCTGCTGTCGGAGGACATCGACCCGCAAACCGGGACTTTGTGGGGAAATTTTCCGCAGACCTATTCGATGGCCGGCCTGATCTTGAGTGCGATGCGACTGTCGCGAAGCTGGGAGGATCGATATTGGCGCGGCTGATTGTGGTCTCGAACCGGGTCGCCGTCCCGAACAGCGACGGCAGCGGCCAGGCCGGCGGTCTCGCGGTGGCGGTGCGCGCCCTGCTCAAGCAGCACGGGGGCCTCTGGTTCGGCTGGAGCGGAACGGTCGCCGCCGATCGACGACCTCGCGACGAGCACCATTCACCAGGGCGGCCTGAGCTATGTGGTGACCGACCTCGCCGAGAGCGACTACCAGGAATACTACAACGGCTTCGCCAACCGCGTGCTGTGGCCGATCCTGCACTACCGTCTCGACCTCGCCGAATTCTCGCGCCGCGACCTCAGCGGATACCGACGGGTCAATGTGCATTTCGCAAACCAGTTGAACGATCTGCTGCAAGGCGACGACGTCGTCTGGGTGCACGACTACCATCTCATTCCGTTGGCGAAGATGCTGCGCGACCGCGGTCATCGCAACCGCATTGGATTTTTCCTGCACATTCCCTTTCCTCCGCCCGAGATTCTCACCGCATTGCCCAACCATGAATGGCTCATACCCGCAGCTGAGCGCCTACGACCTGGTCGGATTTCAAACCCAGAATGACGCAGCGAATTTCGCCCGCTATTTCGAGGATGAGTGCCGCCTGGAGAGGCGCGGCGCATCCGCATACCAGGCTGCCGACCGGACCGTGGACTCGGAGCGTTTCCCATCGGAATCGAGACCGAGGAGTTCAGCGGGCTCGCACGGCGCTCGGTGCGCTCGCCGCTGGTGCGCAATGTGCTCGACAGTCTCGCCGGACGCGCCATGATGATCGGCGTCGATCGCCTCGACTACTCCAAGGGGCTGGCCCAGCGCATGGACGCCTTCGACCGGTTCCTCACGGTCTATCCGGATTGGCGCGGCAAGGTGACCTACCTTCAGATCACGCCCAAGAGCCGCTCCGAGATCCAGGAATATGCCGGAGATGGAGCGCACCATCAGCGAGGCCGCCGGACGCATCAACGGCAGCCTACGGCGAAGCCGCCTGGACGCCGATCCGCTATGTCAACCGTGCCTACAGCCGGAGCGTGCTGGCGGGCCTCTACCGCTCCGCGCGGGTGGGGCTCGTCACGCCGCTTGCGCGACGGCATGAACCTCGTCGCGAAGGAATACGTCGCCGCCCAGGATCCCGAGGATCCCGGTGTCCTCGTCCTGTCGCGCTTCGCGGGCGCGGCGGCGGAGTTGACCGCGGCGCTTCTGGTCAACCCCTACGATCCGGAAGCGGTCGCCACCTCGATTGCGCACGCCCTCTCGATGCCGCTCGAGGAACGGCGTCACGCGTCACGACGCCTTGTATCGGGTTGTTTCGGCAAACGACGTGAAGGCCTGGAGCGCGCATTTTCTCTCGACATTGACGAGAAACCGACGAGCCGGTCCGCCGCGAGCTGCTCGGCTTTCGCCCCGCACCGAGCGCCACCGTCGCGCAATGACCGCTCGGGACTATTGGGCAGGTCGCCGACGGATATGCCGCAATCGGCAGGTGCCGCCTCGACGCGGCCGAACAATTCGTGACCCAGTACCAGGCGAGGCTCGCCGGGAGGAGCGCAGCCGTAGGCGCCGGACAGTATCTCACAATCGGTCCCGCACACGCCGAGCGCCAACGAGCGGACCAGGATCGGCCCGTCCGCTGCCGAAGGCTCGGGGACATCGTCGAGCCTGGCCGAATTGGCGATGCCGGGTGAAACGGTAATCGCACGCATGTCGTCCCTCGAAACGTTGGGAAGCAATTCGCCGCACGCTGCTTCGGGGCCGACCCGGCTCTTTGTGTCCGCTACCACGCGGGCCTCCTGACGCCGAGATGGGCGGGCCACCGAACGACGCTGCAGCGCGCAAAAGGTTCCGCGCTTCGAGCGATCGTAGGGAACTTTTGCGTCGCAATACGTTGGCCCAATGGGCACTCTCGTTGGAGGCAAAAATATGAAGATTGCGCAGATCGGTCCGCTCATGGAGAGCGTGCCGCCCCGGCTCTACGGTGGGACGGAGCGTATCGTTTCCTATCTCACGGACGAGCTGGTCCGGCTGGGTCATGATGTGACGCTGTTTGCGAGCGCCAATTCCGTATCCAGTGCGAACCTGGTTCCCTGCGCGCCGATGGCCTTGCGGCTCGACGCCAATGTGCGCGACCCAATTCCCTACTACATGCTGATGCTCGACCGGGTGCGCGAGCCCGCCGACGAATTCGACATCCTGCATTTCCATATCGACCAGTTCCATTTTCCCCTTGTTTCGGCCGATTGCCCACCGCACCGTCACCACGCTGCACGGCCGCCAGGACCTGCACGATCTCAAGCCGCTCTACATCGGCTTTTCCGACATGCCGCTGGTCAGCATCTCCGCGGCCAACGTAAGCCCGTCCCGAAGCCAATTTCGTCGCCACCGTCCAGCATGGCATTCCTGCCCGCCTGCTCGAACCCAACTACCGGCCGCGCGGCGGCTACCTCGCCTTCCTCGGACGGATCTCGCCGGAGAAGCGGCCGGACCGCGCCATCGCATCGCGCGGGCGCTGAAGCTCCCGATCAAGATCGCCGCCAAGGTCGACAAGGTCGACGAGGCCTATTTCCGCGAAACCATCGTGCCGCTGCTCGATCAGCCGGGCGTGGACTTTGTCGGGGAGATCGACGAGCGCTCCAAGAGCGAATTTCTCGGACACGCCGTCGCGCTGCTCTTCCCGATCGACTGGCCGGAACCGTTCGGACTGTCCATGATCGAGGCCATGGCTTGCGGAACGCCGGTGCTCGCGATGCGCTGCGGCTCGGTACCCGAGATCATCGACCCCGGCATCACCGGCCTGATCGTCGACAGCGTGGAGGAGGCGGTGACCGCGCTGCCGCAGGTCATGGCGCTCGACCGCCGCGCAGTCCGGCTGCGGTTCGAGCAGCGGTTCACCGCCGCCCGTATGGCCAAGGACTACGTTCAGGTCTATCGTTCCCTGCTCAAGCCGCAAACGCTGCGGCAGCGGATCGCCGACGCTCCGAAGTTGCTGCCGGAGCTGGAGCAGGGAATGAACTGACGGGGAATTCATGGCGATCGAGGGCGCCGCAGCCCCCGATTTGCTGCGCGAAATCGTTTCGGAGGAACCGTTCTACATTCCGGCGACGGGGCCGGCGACACGCCCCCGCCGCCGCTCAAGCATGACGACACCTTTCTGGTGCTCGACAGCTACGGCGATCTCGGCGCCTCCGCCGGCGGGCCCGACGGTCTCTTTCACTGCGACACCCGTTTTCTTTCGCACCTCGAGGTGTTGCTCGAGGGAATGCAGCCGCTGCTGCTCGGCTCCAACGTGCGCGACGACAACTCGTCGCTCACCGTGGACCTGACCAATCCCGACGTATACCTCGACGACCGTCTCGTGCTGCCGAAGGATACCCTGCATGTCGTGCGCACGATCTTTCTCTGGTGCGACACGGCCTACCAGCGGCTCGCGATCCGCAATCACGGAGATCGAAAGGTCGATCTGCGCCTGACCATGCTGTTCGACAGCGATTTCGCCGACCTGTTCGAGGTGCGCGGCCTGCGGCGGGAGCGTCGCGGAACGGTCAGTCGCCGCTGCATCCGGCCGTTGACGGCGATCCTGAGCCATCCGGTCTTGAGCGTCAGCCGCGGAAAACTTTCCTGAGCTTCGATCCTCCCCCGAGCGAAATCACGGCGACCACGGCATGCTACCGTCTCGAGCTTCCCCCCAGGAGGCGATATCGATCTTCCTCACCATCGGATGCGGCAGCCCGGAGGCGCCGAAGCCCCTGCCGCCGCGCGCGGGCTGCGTGCGGTCCATCGCAACATGCGTGCTCTCGCCAGCGACTGCGCAACGATCGAGTCCTCGAACGTTCGCTTCAACGAGACGTTGTGTCGCTCGATGTCGGATCTCCACATGCTGATGACGAGCACGCCGCAAGGACGTTATCCGTATGCCGGTATCCCCTGGTACTCGACCACGTTCGGCCGCGACGGGTTGATCACTGCGATGCAAATGCTCGCGTTCGACCCGCAAGTTGCCCGGGCGTGTTGCGGCGGCTCGCCGCCTACCAGGCCAGGATCGACGATCCCGCGTCGGATGCGCAGCCGGGAAAGATCCTGCACGAGATGCGCAGCGGCGAGATGGCGGCGCTGGGCGAGGTACCCTTCGGCTCTACTACGGCAGCGTCGACGCTACGCCGCTCTTTGTGATGCTGGCCGGACTCTATGCCGAGCGGACCGGCGATGACGCGCCCATCGCGGAGCTTTGGCCCGCGATCGAAGCGGCGCTCGCCTGGATCGATGGCCCCGGCGATCCCGATCGCGACGGCTTCGTCGAGTATCATCGGGCGACCGGGCAAGGTCTCGCGAACCAGGGATGGAAGGATTCCCACGACGCGATCTTTCACGCCGACGGCCGGCTCGCCGAAGGCCCGATCGCACTTGCGGAAGTGCAGGGCTACGTCTACGGTGCCAAGCGGCTGGCGGCCCGCAGTGCGCAACGCCTGGGGCGGCCGCAACTCGCAAGCCGGCTCAGGCCGACGCCGATCGTCTTGCCGAGCACTTCGACGCGAGCTTCTGGTGTCCCCAGCTCGAGACCTACGCGCTCGCGCTCGACGGCAACAAGGAGCCCTGCCGCGTACGCAGCTCCAATGCCGGGCAGGTCCTTTTCACCGGCATCGCCAGGCCCGAAAAGGCGATCCAGGTCGCCCGCGGCCTGATGGGGCCGCAGTTCTTCTCGGGATGGGGCATTCGCACCATTGCCAACACCGAGGTCCGCTTCAACCCGATGTCCTACCACAACGGCTCGATCTGGCCGCACGATAATGCATTGATCGCGCTGGGTTTCGCCCGCTTCGGGCCAAGAGCTCGGTCGAGCGCGTGTTCAAAGGCCTGTCCGATGCGGCGACCTACATGGATATGCACCGATTGCCGGAATTGTTCTGCGGCTTTCAGCGGCGCCGCGGGTCCGGCCCCACGCTCTACCCGTCGCGTGCTCGCCGCAGGCCTGGGCAAGCACCGCGCCATTCACGCTGATCGAGGCTTCGCTCGGACTGCAGTTCGATCCCTATGCCAACGAGCTCCGGCTGCACAATCCCTGCTGCCCTCCTTCCTGGATCATGTGGTGCTGCGCAATTTGCGGCTCAGGCAGGCCACCATCGACCTCAAGGTCCGCCGGCATGCAGCGACGTGTCGGTGGAAATCCTGGAGCGGCGCGGGTCGATCCAGGTTTCGGTCGTGTACGGCCGAGCCCCCGATCCGGCCGACATCGACAGGGTTCACCGATCGGACAATGATCTGTAACCTGCGCCGGCGACATCGATCGAACACCGGCCATGATCACCGACACAGCGAAGATCTCGACGGCCACCCGGATCGTCCGGCGGCGACGAAGGCGGCACCGCGAGCGGTTGCCGCCGACATCTGCGTGCTGGGGCGGGCATTGCCGGCGTCTCGGCGGCGCTCGAGGCCGCGCGGCTCGGCCGCAAGGTGGCGCTCGTCGACGGGCTTCCCGCGCTCGGCGGCCAGGCCGTCAATTCGATCATCGGCACGTTCTGCGGCTCTATTCGCAACGGCCCCCACGGCTCCCAGTTCACCCATGGCATCGCCGACGAAATCCTGCGCGATCTGGGCGCGCAATGCGCGCTGCACTACCGTCACGGCGGGCCCCAACACGACCGTGGTCATGTACGACGAGGTCGCGCTCGCGCGCTGGATCGAGGAGGCGGTCCGCAGGCCGGCATCACCGTCCTGCTCGGCGCGGTGCTGCGCGGGGTGACGCGCGACGGCCGGCGGATTGCGCGCTCGAGCTCGCGACCCGCTACGGCGACGTGGCGCTCGCGGCGACGGGCTTTGTCGACGCGAGCGGCGATGCGGCGCTGACCTGGCAGGCCGGCTTCGCCTGCCGCGAGCATGCGACGGCCCGATCTACGGCACGCAGATGATCGTGATCGAGGACATCGACGAGACGCACCAGCCGTCGCGGACGAGTTCGACTGCGCGCGCTCGCGCAAAAGCGGAGGACTACGGCCTGGTGCGCAACGACGGCTTCGCCTTCGCTTTCCCGGCCGCGGCATCGCGCTGGTCAACATGACCCATGTCGAGACCCCGCTCGACCCGATCGCCGCTTCCGAGAACGCGCTCGACGGCAAGGCGCAGGCCGACCGGGCCTTCACTTCCTGCGCGGCGAATATCCCGCGGCATTCGGCAAGGCGCGGGTGCGCACCTATGGCCTTCCCGGCATCCGCCAGACCCGCTGGATCGTCGGCCGCCAGCAGCTCACGATCGACGATGTGCGCGCCGGCACGCGTTCCCCGACGCCATCGCGCGCACCTCCTGGCCGATCGAGCTGCACGACCGGCCCGAAGGCTATGTCTGGGAGGCTTCGCCGACGACCACGTGCACTACGTGCCGTTCGCCAGCCTGGTCCCGGCGAGGCCGACAACGTGGTGGCCGCCGGCCGCTGCATCGACGGCGACGCGCCGCGCTCTCCAGCGTGCGGGTGATGGGCCCGTGCATCGCCATGGGCGCCGCCGCCGCGCATGCGCTCGATCTCGCCGGCAGCGGCAGCGTGCAGCAGATCGACATCGCGGCCCTGCGCCGGCGGGTGCGGGACAACATCGAGCGGGTGGACTGAATCTCGATCCGCCGCCGTTACGGCCTCACTCTGCGGCCGTTCCGATCCGGCCGGCGAGGCGCCGGCGCTTGGCCTCCGAGATCACCGGCTCGAGATTGAGCAGGCGGCAGGCGTTGCCGCCGAGGATGTTGCGCTTGGCCTCGCTGCTCAGGACCGCCGAGATGATCGCAACTCGTCGGATGATGCATTGCCGGCCACAGAGCGCCAATTCAAAGCTGCGCTATTTGGTCAGACGGGGATCGCGCCTACGGACGATTTAGGCCCGACTGCAACATTCCGGCTTCCACCCCCGATAGCTGACGTCAGAGCAGACAATTATTTGAAATCCGCTTGGCTGCGATTACGAGACGCTGGCCAGGACCACTTGCGGTGCGGCTACCTCCATCGCAGATGAGGGTGAGCCAAGTGGGTCGACCGGGAATATGTCACCGTGGCGACAGTTCTGATCATCGGTGCGAGCAGAGGGATCGGCCTTGAGACCGTGAAGGCTGCCCTTGAGGCGGGCCATTCGGTGCGCGCGCTGGCGCGGTCAGCCCGAAGAATTCGTGTTGACCACCCCAAACTCGAAAAAATGGCCGGCGACGCGCTTGAGATGGCAACGGTAAGCGCGCGCTGACCGGGGTCGATGCTATCATCCAGTCGCTCGGTGTTTCGGTTGGGCCCGAAATCATCCTCGAGCCAACACGACTTTTTTCCAAAACGACGCGAGTGCTCGTCACTGCCATGGAGGAGGCTAAAGTCACGCGGTTGATCTGCGTGACGGGCTTCGGAGCAGGCGACAGCCGCGGCCTCGGAGGGCTTCTTTGTAGCGTGGCGTTTCAGCTGCTGCTGGGACACGTCTATGACGACAAGGACTTACAGGAACGCATCGTCCGCAGGAGCAAGCTCGACTGGGTGATCGTGCGTCCCGTGATCCTGACCAATCGGCCGAAAACGAACGCCTATCGCGCGTTGGTCAATCCGCGCCGCTGGAGGTGGGGATTCATCTCGCGCGCCGACGTAGCGGATTTCCTCGTTAAGCAGATCGACGATAATGCCTTTCTACATAAGACGCCGGTACTTACAGGCTGACGCCGCTCAACCCCTCCCCAGCCACAGCAAGCCAAACTGTTCCACTTCGTGTCGGGAAATTCGCGTCCGAGCCCGGAGGCGCTTTTGCGATGCACAACTATTCACGCAGTGCGAAATTCCACGGATGGTTCAATTCATCTTATTTGCGCAATTGCATTGCCAGGCGTAACGTTTCGACGAAGCGATAGCCTATTAGCGCTTCCATCTTCAAATTCGATTGGATCGCGGAGGAGGCGAATGGATCGCACGATGGAGTACTGTTGGAGCATGGCGAAGGAGTACACGCGGCGCGTGGAGGAGACGACCGACAAAGAAACGCGCCAATTCCTTTACCGCATGCGAGACAACTGGATAAGGATGGCCAACCGCCAAGAAATGGCCGGAGCCGTCGAAAACGAACTTGCTTACCTGCGTTAGCCACCGCGACCTCTAAAGGCGCTACTACTGCGCAAGGACGACTGGCTTACAGCATCCCCCGCTAGCACTATTTTGGCAATTCTTGCCGCTATCGTGCGTCTTTTCCGCCCGCGTAGGGGACGCACGTTTGCGGTTAGTTTACGGTGCGCCAAAGGCGACGCGGTACGAGTGGGGCATCATCAGCAATGCGCTTTTAAGCTGACCAATGCTCGCGTGCCGGCTGCGGTGGCGCCGGGCAGGCCAACCCCCGACAATTGTCGTTCAGGGTTTCGCACGCGTGAACGTGATCAGGACATACCCGGATCCGCTCTTTGCCTCGAACGCAACGGGCCGAACCGCCTCGAGGTTCGGTGCGTTGTCGCAGATTGTCAGCGTGTCGCCGTCCAAAACATAGATTCCCTTCCACGCCTTCCCTTTTAGAGCCTCTTCCGTGTGCTCGAAATCGATGGCCGCCGGCTTCACGCTCGGGTTCACCCCGACGGTTCCCGCATAGAGGGGCTTGCCGTCCTTGGACTGGATCTGGAAGCGGTTGCCGGTAAAGGAGAGCCGATGTCCGACAAGGTCATCGGCTGCTTTGCCATCGCTTTCCGCTTTCGTTGCGGTCCAGGATCCTTGCAGTTCCTTCTGGGCTTCCTCGGTCGGCTGGGCGAAGGCGAAAACGAGACAGGTCCCGAGGATCAAACCAGCACAAATCGCCGAGGTCAGCCGGTGCATAGCGCCTCTCCTTTGATAGCGGAAAAACTACCGGATTGCGCGGACTGTATCGGGATGGAGCGCGGTTCAAAAGCAGTTGTCGCTGGCTCGTAACCGGACCACCACCTCGGGCATTGCATGTCCGCTTCCCCGGGTCCGGACAAGGTCCGGAAGGGTCGACCTGCGCAATCTGGAGAGTGTATGAATAAACCCCATGAAATTTTCGCCGGTCAGACCTCAATGAAATCGATCTTTCTGACCTCGTTTTGCTAGATGTTGTGTTGGCCTGCCGATCTGCCATGGCCCCAATAGGTAAACCCCAGGCCCCCCCGCCCGCCGGTCGCCCGCCGTGCGCCCAATCCCAACCGATCGTGCGATCACCCGATCGCTCGCCCCGCAGGCGTACTTCAGGCGCAAGCCAGAGAACTGAAGTGATCCTATGTAGGGAACCCAGTTAGTTGATGTGCGGAGTTAACGGTGTCACACCCTCATTCGCCATCGCTCGTATCCGCATCGGCTTCAATGCGACCACGACCAATACGGCCGCGACGATATTGAGCGCCGACGCCACCACGAATACAGTCGTCCAGCTTCCGGTTGCCGTGGTCAGCACGTTGCCCATCGGAACCAAGAGAGCGGCCGTTCCCTTGGCCGTATAGAGCATGCTGTAATTCGTGGTCGCGAACTTCCCGCCATAGATGTCAGTGCAGGCTGCCGGAAACAACGCAAATATCTGGCCCCAGGCGAAATACACCAATCCGGACAGCAACACGAACATCGTCGGGCTGTGCGCGAACGAGAGCAGTGCGAATATGCCGATGCCTTCCAACAGGAAGGCAATGAGCATCGTATTCTCGCGACCGATGTGGTCGGACACCCAACCGAAGAACGGTCGCGACGCGCCGTTGAGCACGAGCCCGATCGATAGCGCGAAACCGAGTGCCGGCATGGTTAGCCCAAGCAGTGACACCGGGATGTTGTCGATTGCGAAGTCCCTGGCGAAGGGAGCGAGTTGCGCTGTCACCATCAGACCGCCGGTTCCGACCATGACGAACATCGCGTACATCAGCCAGAATGGCAGCGACTTCAGCACGTCAGCAGGCGCGTGGTCACGCCTACTTTGCTGCAGGGGGACTTCCGGGATTGCAACCTCGGCTGGTTGCGGTGCGCGCAGCATCAGCGCGACAACCATGACCACGAAGCCCTGGCCAAGCCCGAACCACAGGAAGGCAGCCTCATAGCCGCTCGCTTGGATCATGTTGGCAAGGGGCACGACCGTCAGGACCGAGCCCGCCCCGAAGCCACCGGCTGTCAATCCCGTGGCGAGACCCCGTCGGTCTGGAAACCATTTCAGCGCGTTGCCGACAGTCGCGCCGAAGATCGGGCCCGCGCCCATGCCAGCAACGAACGCGGCGACATACAAAAGGGTTAGGGAATCGGCGATGGAATTAATAACCCAGGCGATCGCGACTAGTACTCCACTGCCGCACACCATGAACCTCGGGCCGAAGCGATCGATCAAGTAACCGCTGATAGGAGCTATCCAAGTCTCCGTCACGATATAGATCGTGAAGGCTACCTGAATGGCCGCCCTGCCCCAGTGATGCTTTTGATCAATCGGATCGATGAATAGCGTCCAGCCGTATTGCAGGTTGGCAATCATCACCAGGCAGACGATGCCGAGGACGAGTTGGCCCCACCGCGTCCATTCGGACGTGCGAACCTCCGACGTCCCTGATGTTACGACGATCTCAACCCCCTTTTCGCTCCTACGGACCATTGCCAATTCCACGCAAAAGCCCAGCATATTCCGTTTACAACCTAAGCAATCACTTGATGGCTACTACAAAGACGAACAAGACCCGCCAGTATTTGATACCGACACGTTGGCCGTCAGCTTTAAGGAGATTGAACGAGTTTTGCGCCGCGAATCGACCATCAGCCTCATTACCGCGGCCGGAAAGCTCTTGAAGTGATCAATGCCGATCATCGAGGCTGCACACGTCAAGGTGGAGTAGAAACCGGGTCCATCATTCAAATGCGCTGAGCACGAGCAAGGGGCCGCCACCATGTCCCAGACTCAACGCGCTACGATCGCGGCTATCGTTATCGTCTTGCTCGCAGTCATGCTGTTTTGGGGCCTTGACCAAAGCATCGTGATCGAGGCGGAGCCGTAGACCGGCAAAATCGGACATGAAGAGGACGCGAGGCGAAGACCTCGAGGGAAATCTATCCTCTAGTTCCCATCACCGAACGAACGTCGGTGGTGTCTAGTCGTCGGGGACTCCGATCGTGGTCCCTAAGCGATACTTTATCAACATGTTTCAACGGCCGACCTCTCGCGAATCACAGTACGATTTCAGAGTGTGGACAATCCTGTCCTTTTTGGGAGGTTCGCGTGAGATATGTGCTCGCCGCCGTCCTCCTTTCCACAAGAGCTCTGGCGCAGGAAGGCTATATCGGTCACGACCATCACAAATGGCACCAGGACTTCTATCAGCATTTGGTGAGGCCCGACACGAGGGTATCGTGCTGCAGTCTCTCAGACTGCCGTCCGACTTCTGGCCGAGTGGTGGGCGACATTATGAGGTCAAAGTCAATGGCGCATGGGTCGTGGTCCCGCCAGACAAGGTCGTGAAGAGGAGTGCCCCTGATATGGGATTACGTCTGCGCTCCCCACAACTTCAGCGGCAAACCGGAACACCTGTACTGCGCTGTGTTGCCCCCAGAAACCTAGCCATGCTTTGGCACTTCAAGGCAAAGGAGCCCCTGATTTCTGAAGCTGGACGCGTGCCGAACTTGGCAGCCGGGTGGGCTGCAAGGCGATCCGATGGCTTGCCGAGCTTCAGCGCCGGAAGGCAGCATGGGCGGCACCATCCCAATCAACCGAGCAACTACAGCCTTCCGCCGTTTGCAACGCACTGCCGAAACACAGCCATGCGGTGCTTTTCGGCCGAGGTCCCGCTCCATCCACTCTGCTCTTGTCATCTTGCTTGGCAGCCCGTTGGCGAAGCGCCTCACTCGTGGATGTCATCATAAGCGCAAATGCCAGCGCCAAGTAGACGAGGGCGAATGCGTCCCAGGCGATGGCAGCACGCAGATTGAAGGCAATAGTACTGGGTAACAGAACGAAGGCAGCAATGCCCGCCGCTATTGCCAAGTAGACCCTAGGGCGACTGGCAATCGATTGCGCTATCGACGCGGGGCGGTACCACCTTTGCCTTACGCTCTTGCCTGCCATGGGCTTATCTTACGTATTACGCGAGCAGCTACGCCCGCATCCGCTCACCGTGCTGCGCGCGCGCCCAACGGCCACGCAGCCGCTGCGCCGCCGAGAAGCGCCACGAGTTCCCGCCGTCTCATGCTCGCACCCCTCCCCGGCTCGGCGGACCGGCGACGGTAGCACGTTGGGGCAGTGGCGTAATTCGCCGGGATTGGGCCGGCATGCCCATAGGAAGCCGGGAGCGATGCGACAATTTGGTGGGCTGATTGCTCACGATAGTATGATGACTGTCGGTTGTTTTTATCTGGTTTGGGCGGCCGGAGTTGGCGAGTATGCGAGACCGTTGTGCACTCAGTGGTCATGGTATCTGGAGGTCATGATATGCCGAAATTCGATCCCGACTTCATCCAGATCATGCGGACCGCGCTCGAAGAGGCAATGACACAAGTACCGCTGGAATATTCAACTCCAGCGATCAAGGCTCATCTCGCAGAGTGCATTCTGAAGGCAGCCGCTCAAGGACAGAGAGGGTACGATGAATTGGTGGCCGCGGCGACCGATCAGCTGCCGGTGATCCTGTCCCTGTTCACCTGAACTGGTTGGAATTCGCGCGGCGCGAGTCTCCGGCGACGTTAAGACTATCTGATCGTCGATTGCATTCAAACAGCCCTCGGATCGAGAAGGCGAGCCAATAGGGAGTCCCGAACTCGAGCTGGCCCGGACCGCGCAAAGGCAGGGCGGCTTCTTCTGCGTGTCGCGGACAAGCTGGTTCGCCAGCTCCGCGGAGATTTCGGATTGTTGATCAAGCCTTGCGCCTTCGCGCCCCTGGTCGCCGCTTTGTGCGCAGAAGGGCTACAAGGTCGTTGCCGTCGTCGTCGATCGCGACGGCGTTCGCAGCGCGCAGAAATCCTCTACCGCATCGGTCACCGCCGCGCTCGATTTCGACTGGTGCTCCTCGGAACCCATCCGTAGTTCCTCGCCCTGGTGCGGGCAATGGTTCCGGTAGGCGTAGTACCTGCCGCCGTGGCGGATCACCCCGATCTCCACCCGGCCCGAGCGCACGATCCGCACGCCGCCTTCCGCGATCTCGCCGTGCCTGCAAACCAGCATCTCGGCCATATGCTTTCCTTCGGCTGGAGTTCGGATGATAGTAACATCTGATGACGGACACGAGGACCAGGTCCGGCCTTCCAGGCTTCCGCTTCATCGGCAAGCCCGTGGTCCGCAAGGAGGACGAGCGGCTCACCACCGGCCGCGGCCGCTTCAGCGATGATTTCAGCCTCGCGGGCGAGGTCCATGCCGTCATGGTGCGCTCTCCGCACCCGCATGCCCGCATCCTCGGCGTGGACGCCGTCCGGGCCGCGGCGATGCCGGCGTCATCGGCGTCCTCACCGGTGCCGACTGCGCCGCCGACGGCCTCGGGCCGATCCCGCACGATCCGCTGCCCAAGACCAGGCACGACATGAAGCTCGCCGCTCCCGGCGGCGGAGCGCCCTTCATCGGCCCCCATCTGCTGTTGCCGACCGACCGGACGCGTCACGTGGGCGAGGCGGTAGCGATGGTGGTGGCGGACACGGTGGCACAGGCGCTCGACGCCGCCGAGGAAGTCGAGGTCCGCTACCAGGTTCTGCCCGGCGTCTTCCACTCGGAGGATGCCATGCGGCGCGGCGCGCCGGCGGTGTGGGACGAGGTTGCGGACAACATCCTGATCGACACGATGTTCGGCGATCGGGAAGCGACCGACCAGGCCTTCGCCGGTGCCGATCGCGTCGTGACCATGAGCTTCCACATCGACCGCGTCACCGGAGTGCCGCTCGAGCCGCGTGCCGCCCTCGGCCACTACGACGCGGACAGCAGCCGCTATACGCTTTATGCCGGCAGCGGCGGCGCGGTGCGGCAGAAGCGGGAGCTCGCTTCCGTGCTCGGCGTCGCTCCCGAGCGCGTGCGCGTCCTTTCGCACGACGTGGGCGGCAATTTCGGCACCCGCAACCGGGTGTTCGTCGAATTCGGCCTGGTGCTGTGGGCTGCCTGCAGATTTGGCCGCCCGGTCAAGTTCACAGCCACGCGATCGGAGGCGTTTCTGAGCGACTATCAGGGGCGCGACCTCGTCACCCGCGTCGAGCTCGCTCTGCGTCGGGACGGTCGCTTCCTCGCCATGCGCGCGACCAACATCAGCAATGTGGGCGCGCGCTGCGTTTCGCTGTCGCCGCTGTCCAAGGGTGCAGGCCTGATCCCGGGATCATATGCGATTCCCGCCGCCACCCTGCGCGCGCTGGCGGTCTTCACCAACACCATGCCGACCAATGCCTATCGCAGCTCCGGCCGGCCGGAGGTTACCTTCGCGATCGAGCGGCTCATCGACATCGCCGCCGCGGAGCTCGGCATCGACCGCATCGAGCTCCGACGCAGGAACCTGGTCGAGCCGCATGCGATGCCGTATCTCAACGCCGTCGGCATGCGCTACGACAGCGGCCGCTACCGGGACAACATGGACCGGGCGATGGAGATTGCCGACTGGAACGGGTTCGACCGGCGCAGGCGCGATGCCGCGGAGCGGGGCCGGCTGCTCGGCCGCGGGCTCGCCAACTACGTGGAGTCCTCGATCGGCGCGCCCAACGAGCAGGCACAAATCACGGTACGCCCGCACGGACGCGTCGACGTCGTCATCGGCACCCAGCCGAGCGGCCAGGGCCACGAGACCAGCTTTGCGCAGGTCGTCTCCGATCTCCTGTGCGTGCCGATCGAGAGCGTGCGGATCATTCTCGGCGACACCGATGTGGTGAAGGCCGGGGGCGGCTCCCATTCGGGCCGCTCCATGCGCCATGCCGCGACAGTGCTCGCGAAGGCGGTGCCGGACCTGGTCGCCAGGGGCAAGGCAATCGCCGCGATCCTGCTCGCAACGTCGCCCGACCAGATCGAATTCGACGACGGGCGCTTCGGCGCGCGCGACACCAACCTCACCTACGACTTCCTGGAGCTCGCCAGGGAGGCGGCGAAGCACGATCTTCCCGCGGACTTGGCCGGCGGCCTCGCGGTGGTGACCGACAACGAGATGCACGATCCGGTGTTTCCCAACGGCTGCGCGGTCTGCGAGGTCGAGGTCGACCCCGAGACCGGACAGGCGTGGATCACCCGCTACGCGTCGGTGGACGACGTCGGCCGCTGCATCAATCCGCTGATCGTGCACGGCCAGACCCACGGCGCCATCGCGCAAGGCATCGGACAGGCGATGTGGGAGTGCTGCCATGTCGAGGCCGACAGCGGCCAGCCGCTCGTCGGCTCGCTGATGGACTACGGGCTGCCGCGTGCCGACACGGTCCCGCCGTTCGAAACCGAGATCGCGGAAGTGCTCTCGCCTACCAACCCGTTCGGGATCAAGGCCGGCGGCGAAGGCGGCACCACGGCGGCGCCGGCGGCGGTGATCGGCGCGATCGTCGATGCGCTGCGTGACTACGGCGTGCGCGACATCAGGATGCCGGCGACGCCCTACACCATCTGGAGGATGATCGAGGACGCCAAGGCGAGCCGCGGGAAGGGATGACCTGTAGTGACCCGGAGGCGGGGGCCGGCCGACCCGTCGGCCACGTCGCCTCGAGCTTGCACCGGACTTACGCTCGAGCCGGCCGCTCGACTGAAGACTGCTCGACAGATCAAAGTTTCACTCCGAGTTCTTACGGCGTGACTGCCGCAGCCACGGTCGGTGACAACTCGACGCAGTTCGACCAACGCCTGTTGAGGATCATCGAGGTACTCGATCACCTGAACGGCGACGAACGCGTCAAAGCCGCCCGTCTCGTATGGCAAGCGTCGAACATCTAGCACAGAGATTTCGATGTTGGATTAGTCGGTTCACTTTCGACGGCGGCGGCAACTTGAACCTCGCTGACATCGATGCCGACAACGCCGCCGCTCGAGCCAACGGCTGAACCGATAGCGGGCAGCAAGGCACCCGCACCGCATCCGACCTCGAGAATTCGCTCACCTGGTCGGGCACCAAGTGCATCCAGCACCGCGAGCCGTCGCCGATGGAGGTCCGAGATTTCCGCAAGCCGTTGCTGGATTGCCGCGATGTTCCCGGTGTTCTGCACGCTTCAGCCGACGCTCTTACGCAGAAGGAGGATTTGCACCCTAGCGCGATCGTCCGACAACCGAACGTGAGCAGATGCAGCGAACCATACGTGCCGTGGACGCCGGATCTTCTTGGATGCCCGGAAGGCGGTAAGGTGTGTCGGTAGCACTCGGACTTGTCCGGTTTTTGTAGCACATCAGTTGTCCGCTTCTGTCTGTGTCTTTTTTTGCTTGTGGGGCTTGTGGTCGACGCCTCTTGGCGTTGTCCACAAACCCACAAGCCTTGATTTGCCGGGTCGAAGCGGTTCACGCGGCCGTCCTCGAATTCTTTTGTCCGACGAGCTCGCCGGCGGCGTCATAGCGTGCCAGCAGCCTGGGACCATGGAACACGGCGAGCGCCCCGTCCGGATACTCGCGCACCTTGACACGGGCCTTGACGTAGTGGGCTCGTACCCGGCTCTGCGGAAGCTGAAGCCGTCGCCCGGCATACGCGACCGTATTGTCGCGAGCCACGATCCGCTCCTCCTGGACACAGAGGATCTCCCGAAGCAGCGCCGGGTCGGCGATAACGAACGCGCTTTCGCAGAGCGCCGGCGGCTTGAGGAAACGCGCATTATGCCGCGGCAGGTAGACGTCGCAAATATATCGGTTGGCGTCGTCGATCCCGCTGATCCCGGCAAGCTTCAGCTCCTTCGGCAGCCGGTCCTGCAGGGTGCCGAACATGCGCTCCGATCGGCCCCGCGCCTCGGGCGAATAGGCCGGGATATGCTCGATCCCCAGCTGCTCGAGCGCGCGGCCGACCTGGGTCTTGATCCGTGCGTCAACCTTCTCGCCAGCCTTGGGCGTGAAGAAGTAATGGCTGCCGCGATCGGTATAGATGCTCGACGGCATGCCCTTGACGCTGAACACTTCCAGGCACGCCCGCAAGGTTGAGGCCGTGCCTTCCTCCTCCACCAGGAAGGCCGAGTAAATCTCATTATTGGCGTCGTCCAGCGTCACCACCAGATCAAGCTCGGGCTGCCCCGCAAGCCACGCAAAGCGGCTTGCGTCCTGATGCAACATCATGCCCACGCATGGCTTGCGCGGCCGTTTGCGACGGTGCGCCCCGCGCCTGGCCGCCCGATCCACCAGTCCGGCAGCGTGCAGTTGCATCTTGGTCCAGGTGTAGCTCCAATTGAAGTTGTGCTCGCGATGGATGTGCTCGTGGAAGTGCTTCACGTTCCAGCCCCGGTAATGCGTCCGGTATTGGTCGAGCATCCAGGCGATCTCGTCGACCGGCACTTGCTTGATCGAGGCCTTGCCCAGTCGCTTGTCCAACAGGCCAAGTAGCCCTTCCTCCTCGTAGCGGCGCCGGTAGCGCAGAAACTGGCGCTCCGACATCCCCAGCAGCTCCCCTGCCTCCACCATCGACAGCGCGCGCTGCTCCCAACGGCTCAATACGTCCCTGAACTTCTGCATTCTGCGGTCCTGTAGCCACTGTGTCCGGTTCATTGCCCCCACTCCTTTGGGGGGCAGAAAACCGGACAACTCGTGTGCTACCTAACCCGGACAACTCGTGTGCTATCGACACGGAAGGCGGTAAGGTGCTGTCAAGTTCCGCGAACGGGAGTATATTTGGCTGATGGCTGTCAGTTCGCCCGATCTGAAGGCGTTCTTGGTCGCTACACCTTTCTTCGGTGGCCTCTCAGACGCAAGTCTCGATCTCCTGATCTCAATGCTGGTCGAGCGCCGCTTCGACGTCGGTGCCACTGTCGTAGCGGAAGGAGAACCGGGGCGCTCGATGTATATTGTTCACTCCGGCCAGCTCGTGGTGAGCAAGCTCGGGGAGTTGGGGCGCGCGATTCGCATGACGGGTCTCGGGCCTGGTGATTTTTTCGGCGAAATGACGCTCATCGAAGTGCAGAATTGATCAGCCACCGTCGTCGCGGACAGCCCAACCGTGCTGTACGAGCTCACGGCTCGAAGCCTCTACACCTACTACAAGGCCGACATCTACGCGTATGTGATGGTGATGCAGAATATCAACCGCGAGCTCTGTCGGCGGCTCCGCCGTGCCGACAATAGCATTGCCGAGCTGGCAGATGCTTCACGCGAGTTAATGACGCAGAATCGCGTGCGTCCTGTGGGTTGAGAATTTGCCGTTGCCGGGGGCCAATTGTGACTTATATTTCCTCTCCAGTGGCGGCGGCGAGGCCTTCCGTCACTATTCCTCTCTAGTGTTGTGACTCTGACGGTTCGATGCATTCATCGGTTGTCATTCCGGGGCCCGAGCGGAGCGAGGGAGCCCAAATCCATAGCCACCGGCCGTGGTTATGGATTTCGGGCTCGCCGCTTCGCGGCGCCCCGGAATGACAGCAACTGAACCAGGTGTCGGAGACACAACACTAGCGAGAAGGTTTGGCCGACGCGACCACCACCGTCGAGGGTGCGGGAGCCGGCGTGCCCACCCGGAGGGTCGCAAGCAAAATCTGGTCGTCACTGCCCTCGATCGGTGCGCGACCGACAAATTCGACCCGCACACGGGCGATCCCCTTTCTGTAGAAATCGAGCGCCCTGGCGGTGCCGGTTGATAGGTCAATAATGCGGTTACGTACAAAAGGTCCACGATTGTTGACCCGCACGATTATCGATCGACCATTGTCCAGATTGGTGACGCGCGCATAACTCGGCAGCGGCATCGTACGATGCGCCGCCGAGACGCCATGCATGTCATAACGTTCGCCGTTCGCAGTCGGCCGGCCATGGAAGTCGGGCCCGTACCAAGACGCAGTCCCTTCGGCGCGATATGTGGCTTTGTCGGTCGGGGCATAGGTCGGCCGATTCAGCGCATGCAGCTCGCGCTCCATGCCGACGTTCTGCGATGCATCGGGTTTGACGAAGCGGAAGGTTTGCACCACGCGCGCATAGTTCGCTGGAATGGCCTGCACATCGCTCTCGTGGTCTTCGAAAACTTTCGTTTGTTCCTGCGTATTGGTCTGTTTTTCTTGTCGAAGCACAATCGTTTGGTTGCCAATGGGCTTGATCGCGACGGTGTCTTGGTTGCCTTCGTGATAGGTCATAAGGGCGAACGCCGTCGCCGCCCAGGCAAAAGCGCCGGCCGCGAGCTTGAGAGCGCGAACGGCCTTGCGAGAGCGGAGAATACCGAGACTGATCGCTTGGCGGGAAAACATAGTGCCAACCTGATTGCAGCGCAGGACGGTGGATAAAGCGCGAGCGAGCGCCGCATCCCCCCTGCTGGTTGTGCGATCATCCAGAGGGCATTCCGATTGGGTCGAATCGGGATGCCCGCAGACCACTTGCGGAGAGCGAGATGGTCATGCGCCCCAATTCGGAGCTCCCACCTGATCCTACCGATCAAAGCGTTCGACAATGTGATTTAGAATTGAGGCAAAAAGGACACGGATTGGCGGCATCGTCTTGCTGCAAAGGCAGTCACGCTGCGGGGGGCCGGCATCAACGTGGGTACCGGCTATGGGGAGGTACCAATGCCCGCAAAGAGGCCCACCCGGCCCGTTTCGAGAATCACCTCACGCCGGAACGACTGCCCACGAGTACATGAAGAAAGTCGCCACGATCGTATAGATCACGACCCACGTGCCGTCCGAAGACCAAGTCATGAGAGGTGCCCCTTTTTCCAAACTACGTCCGAGTGAAGGATTATGCGATGTTGTGCCGGGGGATTGTGATCTGCATCACAGTTCGGCGGTTTTCAGCGCCATGGCCGGCATGCGAGAGCCATTCGAACGCATCGGGCCGGCGTGCCCCGGGCGACTGCCCGGGGCCTGCGGCGATGCGATGCAGCCATCAAAAATCGCGGTGTTCATAGTCCATGCGCAGGTTGAGTTGGATGTTCGGGTCCGGATCAGCGCCCAGATATGTGCCACCATCGTAGACCGCGGAGGGATCGACCAAGCGACGTTGGATCTCTATTCGGCCGTACGACTGTGCGTAGGGTTGCGCATCAGGCTGGGCTTGCTGGGCCGGCCTGCGCCCGGTGGTCTGCGCCAGCGCCGGCGCAGCGATGACCGCAGCGAGCACCGCCGCGACGATGAATGTCTTCATGGCTGTTTCTCCTAATTTGTTTCCTGCAACCCCCCGGTCGCCCGCGCAAGATGTGAAGCACGCGCCACCCTTGCAACGCACAATGATTTGAGTCCGACGTGAGCCGCAGGTCGTGAATGAGTTCGGAGCCTATGGCAAATGTCTCTGCGACCGACGGTGTTTACGCAGAATTCATGCCGCGCCTAGTCAGGCATCACGCTTGCAGCGGCCGCTGCTCTATCGCGCGCATAAAATGACCAAAAACGTCTCAGCGTCCCAGCCGCTCATGACCGCTGTGGTCCTCTCGGCAATCGCCAGCGGCTTGATATGCGTTCCAAACATATCACGCATGATTGGAAGAACCGCCGACGCACGGGGCCACATTGCCACCCTTGACCGAGCCCGGCGCACCAGCGTGCCGTACCGACACGAATAGAAGCTCCGTTCGCCTGCCCTCCGGATATCGCTAATGGGCTATGACTACATATTGAATGTTGACTTCTTAATGAATGCATATTACGAGTGCTCTTTGAATTGGACGGGATAGGCGTCCGGAGAATCTGGGCGAGAGTGGAGCTATGAAGCAAGTCGCCGGACATTCCGATCGGCCGGCCCGCACGGGCGCCGTGACCAGCGCGCGCAGGCTCTACGCCAACCGTCGCAATGCGCTCCGCAGCACCGGACCGCGGACCAGCGCGGGCAAGGCGCGTTCGGCGCAGAACGCGCGCCGCCACGGGCTCAACCTGACCGCGGCATGCGATCCGGCCCGGGCGGACGAGATTGAAGCGCTCGCGCTCGTCATCGCCGGCCCGGACGCGCCTGCACTGCGCCTCGGGCTGGCATGGCGGGTCGCGGCCACGCAGATCGACATCGTGCGCGTGCGGCGCGCGAAATGCGACCTCTTCCCCGTGGCGGCCGAGCCCGGGGGTCTCGAGCGCTTCGCCGCCCTGGACTTCTATGAGCGGCGCGCGCTGACTCGTCGCCGAGCGGCGATCCGAGCCTTCGATGCCGCGTTCCGAGCGGCGTTTGTGAAAACGAACCCAATGGACGAAAGCTCAGCAGTTTCCGCGTGTTCGAGCCGCCCGCCGCTGGGCTCACGCAATCAGGTAGATCGGGCTCGACCACGCCTGATGGCCGTCGGCCTGGGTCACGCGGACGTAGACCGGCAGGTCGGGGCCGCCCGCGAACGTCACGGTGTGCTCGAGCGCAACGCGACGGCTCCAATCCTGCTCCGGCAACCGGTAGACACTGATCCCGCGCCCGAGGCCGCCGCCGTCGAAGGTGACGGTGTCGTCGGCGAGCCGTTCCAGGTTCACATCGCCCGACACGATATTGGTCGCGAGCGCCAGCATGCCGCGGTGGGCATCGTCGAGCCAGAGATCGATGCCGGCGAGATTGCCGGTCGTCACCGAGCTCCAGGCCAGCACCGCGCCGGGCGTCACTTCCTGGATTTTCCGCTCGGGATTGAGGAAGTTCACCGGTGCGTAGCGCGAGAAGCGAGCCCCGCTCAGCGTCAACCGTCCCTGCCACATCGTCTCGCGGCCGCGGCCGCGATATTCGGCACCCTGCCACAGCACGCGCACGCGCCGCCCGAGGTCGGCGGACGCGAACGGGCGGACCGACTGCGCCACGATCTTGCCGTGCAGCACGTCGATCCGCTCGATCGGCGCAGTGCCGATGGCCTCGACCTCGAGCCGCATCGGCACGGTGCCGGGCCGCAGGATATCGCCCATGACTGCTGCGCGCACCGCTTCCCCCTCCTGCGCGGACGCCAGCTTGGGGTCCTCGGCAAAGGCGATGACCGGCTCGGCGAACGAGCCCCTGAGATCGAGGAACAGCCGCGTGCCGGTGGTGCCGTAATGTCGGCGCCGGCGCAGCGCCGCGAACAAGGCATCGCGGGTGAGCTCGGGCATGAAATAGCAGGTCAGGCCGCCGATCGCTCCGAAGGTCGAGGCACCCGGCCGGGTGGCGCCGGGTCGACCCTTGTGATCGTCGCTGTGGCACACCACGCCGACGCGGTAGCCGTGCTCGAAGGCATCGTGCAGCAGCCACTCGAACGTGCCCCAGGTCGAGTGGACCTCCACCGCCCGTTCGAGCCTGCCGTCGTGGGCATAGGCGAGATCGGCATAGCGTCCACCGACATGGGCGATCACCACGGCGTCCTCGTCTGCGAGCGCGCGAAACAGCTCGTCGGCGGTGTACACGGCATCGGTCGAGGTCTCGCCCTCCACCAAAACGTGCGACGAGCGCCGGATCGGACGGCCCTCGCGACGGAAGAAGATGTTGCGGTCGCCGCCCATGCCGGTGTTGCCCGACCATTCGTAGCCGGGCAGGCACACGAAGCGGCCCGGCACGTCGAGCTCCGCGGTGAGCCGGTTGAGCTTTGCCCAGAAGGTGTCGGTGATCTGGAAATCGTTGCCCTGGTGACCCACCATGTCGATGAAGGCCAGGTCGCGGGCATAGCGGAAGTAGCTTTCCGCGCTGCCCATGCCGATGGTCTCGCCGCTCTGGCCGTGCAGGTCGCCCCAGTAGCGCCGCAGCGGCGCCGACGTGACCACGCGCAGCGGATTGGCGCGCGCGACCTCGTTGGCATTCGCCATCACCCGCAGGTCGAGATCGCCGGCACGCTCGGCGACCAGATTTTCGATCACCCGCGGACCGTCGCCGCGCTTGATGGCGACGCGCTCGCGGCAACCCGCGCAGGGGTGCCGACGCCGCCAGCGTGAGCTCGCAATCGGCCTCGCCGGTGGGATTGCCCCACATGTCCTCGGCGACGATGGCGAGGCGGAACGGCTCGCCGACCACTGCGAGCGACGGCCAGATCGCCTTCCAGTGCGTTGCCGGTCCCGGCACCAGCGCAAACGCCGGCTGCTCCGGCAGCTCGGTGAATTCGTAGGTCGCGAACGCATCGATCGAGGTCTTGAGCTCGACCCGCTCCTCGCAGTTCGTCTGCAGGCGGAAGCCGGGCGAGCCTTTGCGGCGGTCGCCAAGGCGCACGGTCAGGGTGTCGCCGGCGCGCAGGTATCCGCGCCCGACGCGAACGAGCAGCGTGTTCGCCCACGGCCGGATGTTGAGACGATCGAACCAGACCTCGAGCCTGGCGCCGTTGCTGGCCTCGACCGTGGTGAAGTTCGCTGCTGCCGGCTTGTCGAATTGCGGCTTGCTCATGTCGGACGTCGTCCGCCACGAGATCTTCACCATGCCGGTGTCGTCGATGCCGAACGGGCCGGCCGTATAGGTCAGGGTGAGCTCGACGAACGAGCCCGCCACGAACGGGCCGGAAGGAGTGAGCCGGATCGAGCCCATGTGCTCGGGCAGATAGGTCGAGAACGGCATGCGGGGATCGAGACCTCTCGCGACGGCAGGGCTGCTGGCGCAGCCGAACGACGGCAGCTACGATAGATCGACGAGGGATACGAAGGGCAGGAGCATTTTCCAATGGCGATCTTGCGAATGATGACCGCGTTGCTGGCATTGGTCACTTGCAATTCCGCTCGCGGCCCAGGCGCAGGACTGGCCGAACCGACCGATCCGCTTCATCGTGCCCTACCCCGCCGGCGGATCGACCGACGTCGGCGCCCGCGTGATCGCCGACCATCTCGCGCGCTCGCTCGGCCAGCAGATCGTGGTGGAGAACAGATCGGGAGGCAGCGGCAACATCGGCTTCGAGGCCGGGGCGAGGGCGCACCGGACGGTTACACGGTGCTGATCGCGCCCGACCAGGTGGCCAGCGCCCCGCACGTGTTCAAGGTGAGCTTCGATCCGTTGAAGGATCTCGTACCCGTCGTCCAGCTGTCGCGGCAGCCGGTCGTGCTGGCCGTGCACCCGAGGCTCGGCGTGGGCTCCGTCGCCGAGCTGGTCGCCCTGGCAAAGCAACGACCCGGCCTGAGCTACGCGACGTCGGGCGTCGGCTCGCAACAGCACATGACGGCCGAGTGGTTCGCGCAGATTGCCGGCATCAGGCTCGAGCACGTTCCGTACCGCGGCGGTGCGCAGGCGATCAACGACCTGGTCGCCGGTCACGTCATGATCGGATCGCTCGGCTCGACCCCGCTCATCCCCCACTACAAGGCGGGCACCCTGCGGCTGATCGCGCAGACGACGGCGACGCGCTCGCCCAGTCTCCCGGACGTGCCGACCTACGCGCAGGCGGGCATCGAGCTGGTGCTCGACCAGTGGCTCGGCGTCTTCGTTCCCGCCGGCACTCCGCCCGCCATCGTCGCGCGCTTCAACGCGGAGATGAACAAGGCGCTCGCGGAAGCGGCGGTCCGCGACAGCTTCCTGCAATCGGCGCAGGAGCCGGTCGGCGGCACCGCAGAAGCATTCTCGCGCCTGGTGCACGACGACTTCGAGAAGTACGGCCGCCTGGTGAAGGAGCTGAACATCAAGGCCAACCAATGAACGGACCGGGCCTGGAGGGCGCGGATCGAGACGAGCGACCTGTCCTCCGAGCCGACCGTGAACAGTCTTGCCGGGCCAGCCTGCGACATGCCGGATGCAGATGAAGCTCACCGACGAAGAGACGGCCATGCGGGCCGGCGAACTCGGCCCGGCAGCGCAGTGGGCGATCGAGCACCAGATCAAGGTCGGTCGGTATCTCGGCGCCGCCGACTTCGTTCCGGTGAGCCAGGCCCACATCATGGCCGACACCGAATCGCTCGGTCTCGCCGGGGTCGAGTGGCTGGAGCGCATGGCGCAGCTGCCGCCCGTGCATCGGCGCCTGCGCATTCCCACCATCACCGATCCGCGCGGCACCGATTTCGCGGCCGCCCATCGGCTCAGGCAGCAGCCGTGGATGCTCGATCTCGAGCGCCGGGCGATCGCCGCGTTCGAGACGCTCGGCGTGCTCCTGACCAATACCTGCATCAACTACCAGACGATCATGGCGCCGGTGCGCGGCGAGCACGTCGCCTACGGGGACACCGGCGTGGTCATCTATTCGAACAGCGTCTGCGGCGCGCGCTCGAACTTCGAAGGCGGACCGTCCGCGCTGAGTGCGGGGCTCACCGGCCGCACGCCGCGCTATGGCTATCACCTCGACGAGCGGCGCCGTGCGACGCTTCTCGTCAATGTCGGATTCACGCCGCGCGAGCTCAACGATTGGGGCGCGCTCGGCGCCGTCGTCGGCCGCCTTGCCGGCGACTATTGGCAGGTTCCCGTCCTCGTCGGGATCGAGCGCGTCCCCGGTTCCGACGAGCTGAAGCATCTCGGCGCGGCGATGGCGAGCTACGGTTCGGTCGCCCTGTTCCACATCGCCGGGATCACGCCCGAGGCGCTGGCGGCTCGATGACGTCGTCGGGCGCGCGCGACCGCTGCCCACCCACGACGTCGGAGAGAGTGATATCCGGCGTTCGCGCATCGCTACCGCGAGCACGTGGAGACCGTCGACCTGGTGGTGTTCTCGGCGCCGCAGCTGAGCCTGGTCGAGATGACGCAGGTCGCCGGTCTGCTCGACGGCCGCCACGCCGACCATCCCGGTCCTGGTCGTGACCAGCCCGCAGGTCAAGCCCGACTGCGATCGCATGGGCCTGACGGCGCGGATCGAAGCGGCCGGGGCGACCGTGCTCTCCGGCATGTGCTTCTACCAGAGCTACGCCCGGGAAATGGCCGAGGCCAACGGCTGGAAACGGCTGGCGACCAACTCGGCGAAGCTCGTCAACATCATCGGCGGCTATGGCTACGAGCCCGCGCTGCTGTCCATGGAGGCCTGCATCGAGGCGGCCTGCAACGGCGGGAGAATCGGCCGGTGAGCAGCACCATTTTCTCATGCGACGGCCGGAATGGGTCGCCGGGTCGAAGGCCGCGCGCTGGTGGCCAAGGACGGATTCTCGGCACGCTACGATCTCGATCGCGTGCGCGGCGTTTTCTCGCGCCCCGAGCACAAGCTCGCCGGCGAAAGCTATGTCGGCCGCGTGCTGGTGCTGGATGTCGCCAAGGGCGGCGTCGCCACGGCGTGGATGCTCAACGAGATGAAGGCACGCGGCGTCGTGCCGGCAGCGCTGGTCTTGAACGCCGTCAATCCGATCATGGTGCAGGGCGCCGCACTTGCCGACTTCACCATGATCTCCGGCTTCGATCTCGACATCACGCAGGCGATCCCGAACGGCGCCACCGTGGAGGTCGATCCGACCGGAACGCGGCCGTTCATACGCGTTGTGGAATGAGAAAAAGTCCGGAACGACAGGCGGCGCCGGCACGACAGATCGGCGCCGGCAACGTTCAGTGGGGCGTCCTCAGTGCGTTTTCCAGCGCGCCTTGGCTTCGGCGCCGGGTTGCTTGAGGTGCACCTTCATCTCGACGTGGATGACCCACCCGAGCGGAATGAAATGAGGCTCGCCTCCCGCCTCCGGATCGTCCTTCGCCAGCATGACCTCGTCCGCGCCGACGATGTGATCGACGGTGCCGACATGTGCGCCATCGCAGCCGAGAACTTCCATTTGTGGCTTGATCATCGACGGTGCGGGCATGAATTCCTCCGTCGCCCGAGAGGAAGACGCGCACAGTATGGCTTGATCGTAGACCGGATCCGGCGTCACGACAACACACTGAAGGGGATGCAGAGGCTAGTGAGGACAGCATCTCTGTCGTACTCCTGCCGAGTGTTCGGGAGTCGACCTGCAGGCAACGGCGCAGGCTCGCTCAAATCACCTCCTCGGTCTTGTCGTCGGTCTCGCCATAGCGGCGCAGGATGGCCGGCCGGGTGCCGGCGTAGAGCTTGTCCAGGCCCGGCGCGATCCTGGCATTCTCGCGCTCGAACAGGCTGTTGCCGGCGAGATCGCTTTCCACCAGGAACGGCCCGAACTTGTCGACGTCGAGCACCCACACCGCCTGCGCCAGCCCGAGCTCGGCGAGCCAGTAGACCCCGGCAACCCGCTTGATGCCGCGGCCGAGCAGCGCGCCGGTGCCGTATCCCACCGTGGTGAGATAGACCGCGGAATTCGGAACGAACGACCTGCGATAGACCTCCGACGTCATTCCACCCTTGCCGATGATGATGTTGCAGCCGGAGAGCGCGAACCAGCCGTCGAGCCACTTGGCGAAGCGGAATGACGCGGTGGCGGTGACGGCGCCGACGGTATGGCTGCCGTCGGCATTGACCGCCGCCGCCGGCGAGCAGTGGAAATTGGCGAGGCCGAGCACCTCGCGGGACGCGGGCATGCCGGCGCCGTCCTCGATCGCCCGCTTGTACACCCCTTCGCGCGCGGTGAAGACGCGGCCGCTGAGGTAGACGACTGCGCCGATCTCCAGCTTGCGGAGATCGTCGGTGCCTGCCGGAAGCTCGAGATGAACGGTCTTGAGCTGCGCCATGGTCGCTACTCCGGCGGTCGGCGTGCCGGAACGCCGAACTTCAACAGGTTGCCGTCCGGGTCCGTCACATAGAACTCGCGCATGCCCCACTTGCGGTCGGCGACCTCGCTGAGCGAGCCACCGTCATTCGCGGCGGCAAACATCGCATGCAGCCCATCGATGTCGTCGACGCGGAAGTAGGCCGACGTGTGCTCGGCGATGCGCCGCTCGTTGCAGGTCCAGAAATGGACCTCGATGTCGTCGCGGCTGACGATGGCGAAGCCATGCTCGGGATAGAGCCTGCCGATCGTGAAGCCGAGCCGATCGCGGTACCACGCGGCCGCCTTGTCGACGTCAGCGGACGGAAATTGCGGACAGGCTCTGGTCAGGCGTGCCATCGCCGTCACTCCGCCGCCTCGGCCGCCTGCTGCTGCCACTCCACCGTGGAGCGCCGCATGTAGTCGGTGAACCACATCGGGTCGGTGCGGAACTCGGCGCGGCCGTCGGCACGCACGCGCGCGCAGGCACGGCGGGAGGAGAGGCAGAACATGTGCACCGACATCGGCATGCCGCCGGTATGGCAGTAGCCGACCTCGATGTGGCAGTCGACCACCATCGAGGTGCCCATGAACCCCATGGCGCCCATGCCGATCGAGTTGCCGAGCGCCTTGAGCTCGTCCTCCAGCGCCGCGATCCCGGAATCCGGATTGCGCGATCCGACCACGCGCAGGCACGACGCCTGCTTGCCGAGCACCATCGAGGTATCCTTCGAGCCGCCGATCCCTACGCCGACGATCGCGGGCTGGCAGGCGAGCCCGCGCTTGCCGAAGCCGATCAGCGTATCGAGATAGAACCGCCTGATGCCGTCGATGCCGTCGCCGGGAAACAGCATGCGGTAGTCGGAGCCGAACAGGCCGCCCTTGTGCACGGTGGTCAGCTCGATCCAGTCGGCGTCGGGATGAAAGGCGTACTCGATCTCGGGCGCGCCGATGCCGACATTGTTGTCGTGGTCGGTGCGCCAGAGCGGATGCACGCGGTTGGGGCGCAGCGGCACGGCGGCGGTGGCGCGCGCGGTGGCGCGCCGCAACGCCGCTTCCAGCGCCACCGGGCCGCCCTCGACGCGCGCCTCGTTGCCGATCTTGACGTACCAGCGCGGCAGGCCGGTGTCGCCGCACATGGCGCGCCGATCCTCCTTGGCGGCCTCGTAGTTCTCCAGCATGGCCTGAATGACGAAGGCGGAGAGATCGCCTTTCTCGGTGTCGGCGCACTTGCGCAGGCCGGCGAGGTAGTCTTCGGGGATCTCGATCGCGGCCTTGGCCATCAGCTCTTCCGCGATGCGTTGAACGGATGCCAGAGGGATCATGCTCGCCTCGCTGCTACTCGGCCGCGGCCTGCTCGCGAAGCAGGGTCTCGCCCGGCTTCACATGGGTGAACTCGACCGGCGCTTCGGCGATCTCGAGTTGGCCGGCGGTCTGCCGCGCCAGCGTATAGCTGGACGTCGCCAGCTCGCCCGGCTCCGGGAAATCGGAGCGAAAATGCGCCCCGCGGGAATTCTCGCGCCTTCTTGCCGCAAGCGCAATGACCCGGCTGATCTCGGTGAGCGAACGCAGGTTGAGCCAATCGTGCCAGCTCATGTTGAAGGCGCGGTCGGCATCCGGCAGGCCGGTCGCCAGAAGCTCCGCTTCGATCGCATCGATCGCCGCAATACCGCGATCGAGCCCCGCCCGGTCGCGCACGACGCCGACCTCGTCCCACATGGCATCGAGCAGCCGCTCGCGCAGCGCATTCAGATTTCCGGGCTCCTTCCCGAAGGGGTGCAGCGCGCGGGCAAGCTCCGCTTGCAGCACGTCCTCGTCGGGCGGCCGGCGCCCGGGATTGGCGGCGACCCAGCGCGCCATCACGTCGCCGGCGATGCCGCCGAACACGGTGGAATTGGCGACGCCGTTGCCGCCCAGCCGATTGGCACCGTGCATGCCGCTGGCGTCCTCGCCGGCAACGAACAGTCCCGGCCGCTCGGTCGCGGTATCCGGCGCGGCAGACCACCCCGCCCATGAAGTAGTGCGCCGTCGGCACCACCTCGACCAGCCCGCCGGCGAGATCGAAGCCGCAATCGCGGCAACGGTCCACCATGCCCTTGAATTCCTTCGCCACCCTGGCCGGCCCGAGATGGCTCATCCTGATGTAGACGCCGCCGTGCGGCGTCGTGCGCCCGGCCCTCATCTCGCTGTAGATGGCGCGGCTGACCACGTCGCGGGTGGCGCGCTCGAGCCCTTCGTCGTAGTCGCCCATGAAGCGGCGCATGGCGCCATCGAGCAGATGGCCGCCGGCCCCGCGCAACCCCTCCTCCAGGACGGTGCCGGTCATGCGCGTATCCGGCCCGGCGAGCAGCCCGGTCGGATGGAACTGGACCATCTCCATGTCGCGCAGGGGCAGGCCGGCACGCAGCGCCATGGCGAGCCCGTCCATGCTCTTGTCGCCCGAAGGGCGTGTGGTAGCGATACATGGTCGGGCCGCCGCCGGTCGCCAGCAGCACCGCCGGCGCCGAGACGAACCGGAACGTGCCGGTGCGGATGTCGATCGTCAGCACTCCGGATAGCGCGCCGTCCTTCGCGGGAACCAATGCGACCGCACGGTGCTCCTCGAGACGCCGGATCGGCCGCGCCCACACCTGCTCCATCAGCCGGTTGATGATCTCGATGCCGGTGAGATCCCCCTTGTGCACGGTGCGATCGAAGGTCTGGCCGGCGAAGGCCTTGCCGTGCAGCGTGCCGTCCGGATTGCGATCGAAGAAGCAGCCGATCTCGTTCTCCAGCTCGCTGCACGCGCTCGACCGCAGTGCTCACCAGCGTCCACGCCAGTTCCTGGTGCGGCAGCCACTTGCCGCCCTCGATGGTGTCCATGAAGTGGCGCTCGACCAAGTCGCCCTTGTGCAGCGCGACGTTGTAGCCGCCCTGCACCATGCGGGTGCACCCGCATTTCCCCATCAGGCCCTTGCTGACGACCGTGATGTCGAGATCCGGATCGGCGCGATGGGCATGCAGCGCCGCGAACAGCCCGGCACCGCCCGAGCCGAGGATCAGGACGTCGGTTTCGAGACGTTCGAGGGTCACGAGATCCTCAGAACATACGCAGCGAGGAACACGAAGGCGACGACGGCGGATATGCCGGCCGCAATGGTCGCGAGCTGCTTCTGCCCGTCGCTCCAATCGAGATTCTCGATCACCAGCAGCCGCACACCCCCCAACATATGAACGAGAACCAGGAATACGAGACCGGCTTCGGCGAGCTTCACCGGCAACTGATCGCTCCAGCGCAGGAACCGTTCGAGCCGCGCCTCGCCGTCGATGGCCAAGCCGAGCGCCAGAAAATGGAGAGGCAGGAAGATCGCCAGCGCCAGGCCCGAAAGCCGGTGCACCAGCGCCGCCACCCACAGCACGCTCCTGCGGTGCTCCAGGCGCCGGCGTGCCGTCACGGCAGCACCACCGCCGCCACCGCCCGCAGGCCGAGCCCCAGCAGCAGGATCCCGAATGCCACCGCGCACAGGCCGGCAGCGCGCTCGCCGAGCGGCGGACCACTCGGTCAGGACGGTGCGCACCCCGATCCCGGCGTGAATGGCAGCCGCCGCGACGAAGGCGCCGTAGAGCGAGCCCCAGAAAAGGCTGCCGCGCGTGCGCGACAGAATGTCGGCGGCAGTCAGGCCCTTGCGCGTGGCGTAGAAGATGATCGCGACGTGCAGAACGATCAGCGGCACCATCAGCGCCGCGGTCAGCCGCTGCCAGACATACAGGCGGACGGTCATAGCTCGCCCTTGAGGTAGGCCCGCACGGCGAGGCGCTTGAGACCGGCTATGGACGCGGTCGGATTGAGTGCCTGCGGGCAGTGCTCCTGGCAGGACTGATGCGAGTGGCAGGCGTGGCAGCCGCCGGAGGCCGCCACCGCCTGCAGTCGCGCGCGATTTGCCGCCATCCCGTTGGTCGTTGACGAGCGACCAGGCGCGATTGAGCGCAGCCGGACCGAGATAGGCTTCATTCCAGCGCACGGTGTCGCAGGCCGCGTAGCAGACGCCGCAATTGATGCATTCGATGGCGGCGTCGGCGAACGTTCGCGCCTTGCCGTCGGGCCTGATCCGCTCGATGGCGTCATGCCGCGTTCTCGACGGAACGAACGCGCCCTTCGCCTGCTGCCATTTCTCGAAGAATGGCTGCATGTCGGTGGCCAGATCCTTGATGACGGGCAGGTTCTCCAGCGGGCCGATGGTAAGCCGACCGGCGGGCGCGACCTTGGCGACATGCGTGCGGCAGGTCCAGCGCGGCCGGCCGTTCACCGTCATGGCGCAGGAGCCGCACATTCCGACGCGGCAGGCGAACCGGTACGACAGCGTCGGGTCGAGATGGCGCTGAACGAATGTCACCACGTCGAGGACGGTCTGGCTCTCGCGCCGGGGAACCAGGTAGGTCTCGTAGCGGCCCTGAGCAGCGCCGCGCCACAGCGATACTTCCAGCGTTTCCGTCACCTTCGTGATGCCGCTCACCGATCAATTTGCCGTCACGCCGGCGGCCTTGATGACCGGGGTGATGCGGGCGACCTCGCTCTCGACGAGCTTCTGCAGACCGGCCGGGCCACGGTCGGCGCCCTTGGGCGCCGAGCTGCCGAGCTCGACATATCGGGCCTGGACGGCGGGATCATCGAGCGCCTTGCCGAGCGCATCGGCGAGCCTGGCGACGATGTCCTTCGGGGTGTCCTTGGGTGCGACCATCGCATTCCAGGCGCTGAAGATGAAGTCGGTTCCGGCTTCCCCAGTGGTCGGCACATCCGGCAGGCTCGACAGCCGCTCGGGCGCGGCGATGGCGTAGACCTTGATCGTGCCGGCCTTGATCTGCGGAATGACGTTGAGCGACTGGTCGACCATGTAATCGAGCCGACCGCCGACCAGATCCTGGATCGCCGGTCCGGTGCCACGATAGGGAATCAGGCTCGGCTGCAGGCCGAACTTCGAGTTGAACACCAGGCCCGACACGTGCGAGATCGAGCCGACGCCGGCATGGCCATAGCTCAGCTTGGAATGGTTGGCCTTGAGGTAGTCGATGAACGCTTTCAGGTCGGCCGCCGCCGTATCCTTCTTGGCCACGATCGCCTGCGGCGTGAAGTTGACGATGCCGACCTGCGCGAAGCTGGCCGCCGGATCGTACTTGAGTGCCGGATAGAGCGCGGGCGCCGCAGACTGCGTGCCCATGTTGCCGACCGCGATGATGTAGCCGTCCGGCTGCGCCTGCGCGGCGCGCGTCATCCCCAGCGTCCCGCCCGCCCCGCCGATATTCTCGACGATGACCGGTTGGCCGAGCGTGCGCGACATGTGGTCGCCGACCAGGCGGGTGACGACGTCGGTGGGCCCTCCGGCGGCGAATGGCACGATGATGGTGATTGGCCTGCTCGGGTACTGGGCAGCGGCCGGCGCACTCAACGCGACGAGCCCGAGCAGGCTCGCTGCAACCAGACGATCGATCAACGGCATCGTGCTTCTCCGGGTACGAGGCATCGAGATGATGGGCAACGACCGCCGCTTGCGCAAGTGCGGCGCTCGGTAGCACGCATCCCGGCCGCTCATGTAATCGCGGCTGACAGGGCGCCGACGGGAAGGGAAGGTCGGCCATGGCGGTGTGCCCGGAAAATGCTCTACCATCTTCATTCGACCGGTTCCATGCACGACAAGGCCGGCATGATCGATGCGGCGATCGTGCCGGGCAGGCCGCTGCGATGAGGCGATGCCGTCGCATCTCGTGTGATCCATGCAAGACAATGAGGGACGCCCATGAACCGCCCAGTGCAGCCCGTCCTCGACAAGCGCGGCGAGCCGCGGGTGCGCCGCTTCGAGGAGCAGCGGTGGCTCCTCGACAACATCATCCGCGCCAACGGCATCGACTGGGACCAGCCGCGCTCGCTCTATCTCAGCGGGCCCTGTGGCAACGAGGCCAATGCCGATTTCGCGGGTATCCGCGAGCGGGTGCGCAAGATGGCGGACATCGGGCCGGCGTTCGAGGCGGTGGCGCGGCGGCGCGAGGCCAAGGCCAGCGCCGAAGCGGCCGGTCACCAGGTGACGGCGCGCGACAACTACTTCATGGCCGCCGTGCATTGGGGCGCGGCGCAGTGGCCATACGACGAGAACGACGAGACCAACATCGCCTACAACAACAAGAAACGCGAGTGCTACACGAGATACGCCGCCCTCGCCGACCATCACATCGAACCGGTCTGGGTGCCGTTCCGCGACAAGGCGATTCCCGCCTGGTTCCACCTGCCGCCCGGCTACAAGGGCGGCCGCATCCCGGCGGTCGTCGCCATCCCGGGCATGGACAGCTTCAAGGAGATCCAGGTTGCACTCTACGGCGACCGCTTCCTCAACCGCGGCATGGCGGTGCTCGCGATCGACGGGCCGGGGCAGTACGAGGCGCCGATGATCGGCCTCTATTTCTCCATGGAGAACTGGATCGCGGCCGGCAAGCCGCTGGTCGACTGGCTCGGCAGCCGTGCCGAGATCGATGCCGAGCGCATCGGCTGTTCCGGCACCAGCTTCGGCACCTTGTTCGGTACCATCCTCACCGCTCACGAACCGCGCATTCGCGCCTTCGCTGCGATGTCGGTGTGCCACGAGCCCGGATGTCACACCATCTTCCAGGAGGCCTCGCCCACCTTCAAGAAACGGTTCATGTACATGTCCGGCATCACCGACGAGGATGAGTTCGATCGTTTCCGCAAGACCATCACCTGGGAGGGACACGCGGAGAGGATTCAAGTGCCGTATCTCGTGGTCGCCGGCGAATGCGAGGAGCTGAGCCCGCTCGAGCATTCCGAGCGGCTGGTGAAGACGGTGAGAGGGCCGAAGCAGATGGTGGTCTACCAGGAATCGCGCCATTCGGTGGGTAATGTGCCGTCGGCAAATCTTGGGCCGTTTCCGCCAGTCCTGGTGGCGGACTGGCTGTCCGATCGACTGGCCGGCAAGCCGTTCGCGAGCGAGCATTGGTTCGTGCGCGCGAACGGCCAGATCGAGAAGACGGCGTACTGAGCCGTCCGGGAAACCGTGCTATTTCTTGCGCGGATCGTCCGCCGGGTCGACGTAGTTGATGCCCCACGGTCCAATTCCGTTGAGCTGGACGATGGTTTCCTCCGCCGTCCAGGCGAAATGCGTCGATCCCACCGGGACGATCACGATGCCGCCCGCCGGCAATGCCTTGGTCTTGGTCCTGTCGAGCTTGTCGCCGCTACCCATGTTGAAGGTGCCCGACAGCACCGTCACTCGTTCGATCGCGGGGTGCGAGTGGGCGGGGATCTGATAATTGGCGGGGAATTTCAGTCGGACCGTGAACGGCACCGCCTGGTTCATCGGACCTTCGATGACGGCAATCTTGGCGCCGGGCGGCAACGAAGGAACATCCGCCCATTCGAGCTCGGAGGCAAGCTTCATCGCGTGAGTGCCGTGGCCTTGCGCCTGAGCGACCGAGACGAGGGACGACCACAGCAATCCGATGAACGTGATGGATATGACAGCGTGCTTCATGAGATTCTCCATTCGATTGCGCTGTTGGGTTCGACGCGGCGTCATCGACGTGTGATGACGACCTCGAGGTATTCGGCGGGTACGACCATCGTGGCGGCGCCCGATCGGTTGAATTCCCCGACCAGCGCCGTCAGGTCCGCGGTCAGGGCCGGTTGGGCCGCAGGCGCAAGAGCCGCGAAGGTCTTGAGCACCGGCCCGTAATAGGTTCTGAACACGTCCAGCCAATGCTGTGCGGAGGCAAAGCGGAACGTGTACATGCGCGGCTCGAGCTTGATCGAAGACGCGTGTCCTCCGAACATCTCGGTGATGCGCGCTCGCGTGCCCCATAGCGCCGGCGACCTGACCCCGGCGGGTGGCGGCGCGTGTTTGCCGATGGTCTTGAACAGCCGTCCGATGAAGCCTTCCGGGGTCCAGTTCGCGAGACCGATCTTGCCGCCGGGCTTGCAGACGCGGATCAGCTCCTCCGCAGCACGCTCCTGGTTGGGCGTGAACATCACTCCGAAGGTCGAAACCACCACGTCGAAGCAGCCGTCCTCGAACGGCAGGGCTTCCGCATCGGCCTCGCGGAACTCGATCGCCAGCCCTTCGGCGGCCGCACGCGCGCGCGCACACTCGAGCAGCGCCGGTACGTAGTCGGTGGACGTCACGTCGCACCAGCAGCGCGCCGCGGCGAGCGAGACATTGCCGTTGCCGGCAGCGACGTCGAGCACCTTCTGTCCGGAACGGATATCGAGGGCTTCGCACAACTGCTCGCCGACGATCTGGAGGCGGGTGCCGATGACGCTGTAGTCGCCGGACGACCACGCCCCGTGCTGGCGCGCCTTCAGCGCCGAAAAATCGGGATGGTCCGGTACCGGCGCGGCATGTGCGACGACGGCTGAGGTTGCAGGCATCTTTCTTCTCCTTTGCAGTTGACTGCCGGAGCATGCCGAAGGCGGGCAGAGCTCGCTTTGACGCGGCCTTGATTTGACGTTGAGGCCGCCTTGATATTGAAGCGCGGGAGCCAGGGCAGCACGGCCCGGCCGTTCCGGCCCGGACCTGGCGTGGAGTTGAACCCGTTGTTTTTCTTCGGCGATTTCGCCCTCGATCCGGCCAGGCGCGAGCTGCGGTGCGGCCCGTCACTGGTTCCGGTCGAGCCGCAGGTGTTCGACCTCCTCCTTTACCTGATCGAGAATCGTGATCGCGTCGTCAGCAAGGACGACCTGCTCGCCGCCGTCTGGGAGGGACGCATCGTCTCCGAATCCACGCTGACCAGCCGGATCAATGCGGCACGGCGCGCGGTCGGGGACAACGGCGAGCGGCAGCGCGTCATCCGCACGGTATTGAGGAAGGGCGTCCGCTTCGTGGGCGCGGTGCAGGAAGCCGAGCCGGCCCCCGCAAACCCGCTTCCCTCACCGTCGGGAGGCGAGAACCCCGGCATTGTCCCGCGGGGTGCGGAATTGGCCATGCCGGCCACGGCACCGGCGGCAGCCGCGGCGACCCTCGGCGAGCGCAAGCACGCGACGGCGCTGGCGGCCGTCGTGACACCGACGATGGCCGGGCCGAGCGATCCCGAGGATCTCGAACCGGTCTTGCAGAAGGTAGCCGAGACGGTGGCCGAAATCGTCCGCCGCCACGGCGGCCACACGATGCGGGTCTCGACCGAGGGCGTGTCCGCTCTGTTCGGAGGATCAATCGCGCTCGAGGATCACGCCATTCGCGCCTGCCGGGCGGCGATCGAGATCGCCGCCGACGCGCAGCGGCAGCACCGCGTCCGCGTCGCCAGTGCGCTGGATTCGAGCGAGGTCGTTCTGCATCCCGATGGGACTACGCCGGGCGCCTTCGGCTTGTGCCTGCAGCGCGCACATCGCCTTGCCGGATCGGGCCGGCTGGCCGACATCGCGGCGACCGAGGCGACCCGCGCCCTGGCCCAGACACGCTTTGCATTTGCGGAGCTGCCCGCCATCGCACTCGATCCGCACTCGCCGCCGTTGCCGCTCTATCGGCCGCAAAGGGTGATCGCGCGCCGACGCAACGGTTCCGGGCGCCTGCACGACTTCATCGGTCGCCACGCCGAGTTGGCGGAACTGACGATGGCGCTCCAACATGCCGAAACCGGCAAGGGTCGGCTGGTCGCCATCGTCGGTGAAGCCGGCATCGGCAAATCGCGGCTGGTGCAGGAGTTCATGGCGACCAGGGTGCCGCCGGCCTGGCGCGCCGTCACGGCAGGTGGCGATCCCTTGTTCCTCGACAGCGCCTACCTTCCGATCGCCGCTCTTCTGCGTACATTTTTCGGACTTTCCGAGGATGCCGATGGCGACGCGGTGCGCACGCGAGTCGACAGCACGATGCGCTCCCTCGACCCCACCCTCGCCTCCGCCGTCGTGCCGCTGCTTTCTCTGCTCGATGCGACGCCGCTGGATCCTGCCTGGGGAGCGCTCGAGCCGAGCGCACGCCGGCGCCGGATCATCGCGGCGGTGACCGGCCTGCTTCATCACCAGGCGCAACGGCAGCCGATGGTGGTCGTGGTGGAGGACCTGCATTGGCTCGATGATGCGAGCCGTCTGGTGATCGAAGCCCTTGTCGAGACGCTGGAGGCATCGCGCATCGTATTGCTGGTCAACTATCGTCCCGAATTCGTCCACGGCTGGGCAAGCCGCAGCTTCTACCGGCAAATTCGCATCGACCCGCTCCCCGAGCCCAGCGTCAGGACGATCCTGGACGACGTTCTCGGGGCCCACCCGTCGGTGAACATCCTCAAATCCAGGCTGAGCGAGCGCGCGGGAGGCAATCCATTCTTCCTGGAGGAATGCATCCGCGCGGTGGAGGTATCGGGCCTCGTGCACGGTGAATCCGGAGAGTACCGGCTCATCGGCGATGCCGATGCATTCGCATTGCCCAAAACGGTTCATGCCGTCATTGCGGCGCGGCTCGACCGACTGAGCGAAGGGAACAAGCGCCTGCTGCAGACCGCCGCGGTCATCGGGACGGAGTTCTCCCGCCGATCGCTGCTGAGCGTCTGCGGGCTGGACGAAGAGGATTTCGACAGGGCGATCGCCTACCTCCAGGGCGTCGAGTTTCTCGCACCGGCCCGGATCGTCCCGGAGACGGTCTACCGATTCAAGCATGCGCTCACGCACGAAGTGGTCTACGGTTCATTGCTCAAGCAACGCCGCCTCGAGCTGCATCGCAATGTGCTCGACGTCATCGAACGCGAGCAGGCTCATCGCATCGCCGATCAGATCGAGACTTTGGCGTTCCATGCTGCGCGCGCCGAGGACTGGCCCAAGACCGCCCGCTATGCGCGGCAGGCAGGGATGAAGGCGGCGGCGCGCTCGGCCAACCGGGAGGCGGTCAAGCTCTTCGCTCAAGTCCTCCGGGCGCTGCAACACCTGCCCGACACGCATGACCGGCGCACTGCGGAGATCGACCTCCATATTGCAAGTCGCAATGCCCTGTTCGTGGTCGGCGAGCCCGAGAACATCATGCATCACCTGCAGCAGGCCGCCGCCATCGCGGGCTCGATCGACGACCCGTCCCGGCAGAGCCAGGCCAACCTGCTGCTCTCCGGCTGGTATTGGCAAACGGGCGAGCACCGCCGCGCGCTCGAGATCGCGCAGCGAACCATGAGCATCGCACTCGGGCAGGGCGACGACGTGCTGCAGGGTCTTGCCTACTACCGGCGTGGAACAACCCGGCACGCGATCGGCGACTATGGCGCGGCGGTCGACGATTTCCGACGAAGCCTCGCCATGTTCGAGCGCGTCGGCGCAACGGATTTCTTCGGATTCGGAGGTTATCCCAGCGTCTTCTGCTGCTCCTTTATGGCCTGGTCGCTCGCCGAGCTCGGCGAGGAAGCGGAAGCACGGGAGATCGGTGCACATGGGTGGGAGCTGTCGCGACAGTTCGAGAACAGCTACTCGCAGGCGGTCATGAGCTTCGGCTTCGGGCATGCGCTGGTGCGTGCGGACGATCTCGATCGCGCTCGCGCCGTGCTCGAGGAGGGGCTCGAGCTTTATCGGATCAGCGAAGTGCCGTCGACCTATCCGTGGATCGCCGCCACGCTCGGCTGCGTTCGGGCGCTGCTGGGCGAAGTCGAGCTCGGCCTTGCGCTCATTCGCGACAGCGTCTCGCCCGAGGTGCGCCGCCGCGGCCCGCTCTACGCCCATCCCTACTTGTGGTTGGCCGAGGCGTTTGAACACGCGGGCGAGCATGTGGAAGCGCTCGCGACGGCGGCTACCGGGCGGGCGGTCGCCGAGGCGCACGAAGAGCGAGGCCATCTCGCCTGGGCCGAACGCATCATGGGCGACATCCTCGTAACGAGCGATCCGATCCGTGCGGCAAGGCACTATGCGAATGCCGTCGATCTCGCCGAGAAGCTCGGCATGCGCCCGCTGCTTGCACAGGCCCGTTCCGGCCTGCTGAAACTCGATCTGCAGGTTCCGGGCCTTTCGCCGCGAGGGCCCGAGCGGTGAGTGGCGCGGTAGGTGCGACAAACCGCCGTCTCGCGGAGCTCAGGCAGAGACTCGCCGAGGTCGGCGACCTCGCGGCAGCGGGCGCCGTTCTCGGCTGGGACCAGGCCATCTACATGCCCAGGCGAGGCATCGCTGCACGCTCCCGCCAGGGCGCCATGCTGCATCGGCTGGCGCATGAGCGAGCGATCGATCCTGCGCTCGGCACGCTGATCGACGAGCTTGCCCCCTACGCCGAAAGTCTGCCCTACGATTCCGATGAGGCAAGCCTGATACGCGTTGCGAGACGCGATTTCGAACGGGCCATAAGGATCCCCGCCGATTACGTCGAGCGCGCCAACGCGCACGGCTCGGCTGCGTTCGATGCCTGGACGCGAGCACGGCCCGCCAACGACTTCGCCGCCATGACCGGGTTCCTGCAACGGGGCCTCGATCTCAGTCGCGAATATGCCGATTTCTTCGCACCCTACGAGCACGTGGCCGATCCGCTGATCGACGATGCCGATCAAGGCATGACGACAGCCTCGATCCGCAGGCTGTTCGCTGAGCTGAAGGGCGAGCTCGTTGCGCTCGCGCAGTCCTTGTCCGAACGGCCGCCGATCGACGATCGCTGCCTGCGCGGCCTCTTCGACCGGGCGCGACAGCTCGAATTCAACCGCTCCGTGGTCGCGCAGATGGGCTACGACTTCGATCGCGGGCGTCTCGACGAGACCCATCATCCGTTCTGCACGAAGTTCTCGATCGACGACGTGCGCATCACCACCCGCGTCTACGAGCACGACATCGGGCAGGCGCTATTCTCGACCATTCACGAGGCCGGCCATGCGTTCTACGAGCTGGGTGTCGGCTCGACGCTGGAAAGCACACCGCTGGGACGTGGAACCTCATCCGGCGTACATGAAAGCCAGTCGCGGCTGTGGGAGAACGTGGTCGCCCGCAGCCGCGCGTTCTGGACGCACTTCTATCCGCATCTGCAACACACGTTTCCGGACGAGCTTGCGCGGGTGAACCTCGATTCCTTCTATCGCGCCATCAACAAGGTCGAACGGTCGCTGATCCGCGCTGATGCCGACGAGGTGACCTACAATCTTCACGTCATGCTGCGTTTCGACCTGGAGATCGAATTGCTGGAGGGCCGCCTGCGAGTGAAGGACTTGCCGGAAGCCTGGCGCGCGCGAATGCGCGACCTGCTCGGCCTCGAGCCACCCGACGATCGCGACGGCTGCCTGCAGGACGTGCACTGGTATTCGGGAGGAATTGGCGGCGGCTTTCAGAGCTACACGATCGGCAACATTCTCAGTGCACAGTTCTACGCGGCGGCAACCAGGGCTCACCCCGAGATTCCCGACGAGATCGCGAATGGAAGCTTCCACACCCTGCACGGCTGGCTGCGCGACCGCATCTATCGGCACGGTCGCAAGTACCCGCCGGACGAGCTCGTCGAGCAGGCAACCGGCTCCACCATGAGCGTGGCACCGTATCTCGCCTATCTACGCGCGAAGTGCGTTGAGATCCATGAATTGCCGCCAACGGAGCGGGCCTGACCAGCCGACCACGGGACGCATCGTCCGTTCCGTCTACAATCCCGCGAGCGGGTAGCGCGAGAAGTCATATCCTTCCTTGACCACGATCTCGAGCAGGAACGGCGCCCCCAGCTCGGTGACCCTGACCGCCTCCCTGATGGCCGGCACGAGGTCAGCCGGCTTCTCGACTCGCATCGCGGCGACGTTGAGCCCTTCCGCCACCTTGGCGTAGTTGCCGCCGACGGTCATGGCCCCGTACTTCTTGTTCGAGATCTGCAGCACGTCGCGCTCGGCCGCCATGACACCGTTGTTGAGCACGATGGTGAGGATGGCGATCCGGTTGCGCGAGGCGGTCTCGATGTCCATACCGGTCATGCCGACCGCCGCGTCACCCATGACGTTGACGCAAAGCTTGTCGGGCGCCGCGAGCTTGGCGCCCATGATGAGGCCGAGCCCGTAGCCGAGCTGGGTGGACTTTCCCCAGCCCATGTAGGATCCCGACCGGGTGGTCTCCCAGAACGGCAGCAGCTGCTCGCGCGGGCTGCCGGAATCGTGGGTGATGATGACGTTGTCGCGGTCGACGGTCCGCATCAGATCGCGGATGACCCGGTACTGGTTGATCGGGGTTTCGTCGGAATCGAGATGCTTCGACCATTCCGCGAGCCAGGCCCGCTTGACCGCAGCGACTTCGTCCTCGAGCACCGCCCGCGCGTTGCCGCCGCCTGCGCCCTTCTGGCGGCCGACCTCCTCGATCAGTGCCTCGAGCACCAGCGCGGCATCGCCCACGACGGCGTGATCGACCCGGTACTCCTTGTTGATATCGGAAACATCGTTGGTGGAGTGGATGATGGTCTTGCCGGACGGAATGCCTGGTCCGAATGGAGTCCTGGTGAGACTCGAGCCGACCGCCAGCACCAGATCGGCGCGCGCCATGAACTCGGTGAACATCTTCGGCCGCGAGCGGGTCGAGGCACCGAGCGCCAGCGGATGACTTTCGGGAATGGCGCCCTTGCCAGGATTGGTGGTGACAACCGGCGCCGGGACGAGTTCGGCGAGCGCCGCAAGTCGGTCGCCGGCTTCCGCGTACAGCACCCCCTGGCCGGCCCACAGCAGCGGGTTTTGCGCCGCGAGCAGCATGCGGGCGGCCTGGCGGACGGCGTCCGGATCCGGGGCGCTGCGTTGCATCGGCACCGGGGAGTAATCGAGCTCGCCCTCGAGCTCGGCCTCCCAGACCTCGGCCGGAACCTCGATCAGCACGGGAGCGCCCTTGCCGCTGCGCATGGCGTGATAGGCGCGACGCATAAGGTCGGGCAGCTCCGCGACCGAGTGCGCCAGCGCGGACCACTTGGTGACCGGGCGGTACACATCGGCCGCACGAAAGACCGGGTGCACGTGCTGGCGCGCCAGCGGGAGCCCGGAGGGAATGACCAGCAACGGAACGTTCTCGGAAAAGGCCTGCGCGATGCCGGGGAAGGCGTTCTCGATCCCAGGACCGGCCTGCGCGGCAAACACGCCGTTGCGGCGGCCGCGGCAGATCCGGGAGTACCCGTCGGCGATGCCGACTCCGACACGTTCTTGCCGACACAGGATAGTGCGGATATCGAGCTCCGCACACGCTTCGATCAGCGGGTTGCGCGGATAGCAGGAGAGGAACTGGGTCCCCTCGCGTTTGAGGATCTCGGCGATGACGGCGGCGCCGTTCATGGGTGTTTCCTTCTAGCAGGCTGCTGAAAAACGATTTTGGAGCATCGAAACCGTCAGGACCACGCAAGATTGATTGCGCGCCCCTTCCCCGACGCAACAATGATTTAAAAGTCCGAGCGCCTGGATCGATTGTTGCGTGGCGATGATGCCCATGGGAGTTTTTCAGCAGCCTGCTAGGTCGCAAGGCTCGTATCGATCAGATCCGAGAGCTCAGGCACCACCCAAAGCGGCCGCTCGCCGCGGTGGACGCGCTGCACGTTGTCGAACGCGTTGCGGAAGCGCGCGACGTGATTGTCCCAGGTCGGCCCCGCGAAATGCGACGTCAGCAGCACATTGTCGAGCGCGAGCAGCGGGTTGTCCGGAGACGGCGGCTCGGGGTCGAACACGTCGAGGCCGGCCCCGAACAGCTTGCCGGTGCCGAGCGCGCGATGCAGCGCAGCCTCGTCGACGACCGCGCCACGGCAGGTATTGATCAGGATCGCCTCCGGCTTCATCAGCGCCAGCTCGTCGGCACCGATCATGCCGCGGGTGGAGCTGTTGAGCGGCACGTGCAACGACACGATGTCGGAGCCCGTGAGCAGCTCGCGCAGCAATCGGAAGCGCACGCCGAGCAGATCCTCGGCATCCTCGCTCAGTCGCACGATGTCATAGTACGAGACTCGCATCCCAAAGGCGCGGGCGAGCCGTGCCACCTTCTTGCCGATCGTGCCGAGTCCGACGATTCCCAGCGTCTTGTCGAAAAGCTCGTACATCCGGGGAGCGGGGCCATTGCCTCGCCACCGGCCGGCCGACACGTTGCCATGCTGCCAGATCACCCGCCGTGACACCGCGAGCATCAGCATCATGCTGTGCTCCGCTACCGAGATCGCGTTGGCGCCGCCGTTGTTGCAGACCGGTATCCCGGCGCGCCGCGCCGCCTCGAGGTCGACATCGTCGTAGCCCGGCGCTCAGGAGCTGCACGAGCCTGAGACGGGGTGCCGCGCTGTAGAACGCGTCTCTCATGGTCACATGGGGATAGCAGATCATGTACTCCGCGGACGCGAGCGCAGCTTCGATCTCGGTGCGTTCGTTGCGGGCGAGCACCAGATCGAAGCCGGCCGGCGCCGTCGCGCGGGCGATCTCACCGATCTCGGAGGATGGCGGCACGACGATGATCCTGGCGCTCATGCGTGTCCTCGGAAGCGCGGCATCGGGGGAGCGATCGGTCGGAGGTGGCCGGGACCGCGGGAAAAAGGGGCAGTCGGACACCCTAGAACGGTCCACAAGGAAATGAAACCGCGACCAGCCTCGGTTCACCGGCGGGAGGATCGCGGCGCTCGCGACATCAGCATCTCGAAACAGGAAGCCGGCATGCTTCCCTCCCGGCGGACGGGGTCCGCTCAGCGCGTCTCGAACGCGGGGAAGTCGTCCAACGTCGCACCGCTCTCGAAATGCTCGACGAAGATACGGCCGATGGTGCGGGTGCAGGCGGCGGCGGTGACCGAGGAAACCGCCAGGCCGACGAACAGCCCGCCCGGCACGAAATAGGAAAGCGTCGACGCCGTGACGGTGCCCAGACCGGTGGGCGCCGCACCCGCCATCAGGGCAATGACGATGGCGCGGGTGCGGCCGCGCTCGAACGGCACGCCGTAGTGATCGCTCAGTACCTTCACCATGCGCACGATGACGGTCACGATGCTGGAAAAATTCACGATCGGCAGTGGGATGAAGCCCCCCAGCGCCGAATAGGTGGAATAACGCTCGACGATGATGCGCGCGGCGAGAGCATGCCGCCGCGCCATTTCGGTCTCGGCCGGCGTTGGCGCCGTGGTCGTATCCGCCACCGGCGCGGACGAAGGCGCCGGCAGCGGCAAAATGGCGACGACGTTGCCCGCCCCGGTCGACTCGGCCGGCTGCCGCGGGGCGGGCGGCTCGCGCACCGTCCAATCCATTGCAGACGCCTCGCGCATGTCATCGGCCGTGCGCATGACGGCTCTGGGCAGATGCTTCCTGCTCATGCCGAGGCCGCCCGCCGGAGCTCGAGCATGCCGGCCAGGATGCCGTCGACCTCGGCGGCGATGGCCGCGATGTCGCGGGCGGCCGCAGAGGCGCTGTCGAGCAGGCTCGGCGTCGCACCCCAGAGCGCCGCCTCCGCGTAGGCGACTCGATTTGTCATCTCGCTCGCAAGAACGGGGAAGCCGGCCTCGGCGAGCTCGGAGCGGATGTGCCTGGCGATGACGGAATCGCGCGTGGTCTGGGTCAGCACGCAGCGGAACATGGGGCGCCGCCCGCTGACCCCGTTGATGAGGATGTTGAGAGTGTCGAGCATGCGGTCGACGTCGAACGGCGAGGGCTTGACCGGAACCAGCACGAAATCGGTGGTGCCGAGGCATGCCAGCGTCGACTGCGAGCGGAAGCCCGGCGTATCGATGATGACCCGGCCGTGCTCGACAGCGAGACGCTGTGCCGTCTCCCACGCCTCCTCGGTCGCGTCCTCGACTACCGGCACACCGCCGAGCGCCCGCTCGCGGGCCGCCAGCCGCGCGATCGAGCGCTGGGGGTCGGCATCGATGATGGCGGGGCGGCGGCCATCGAGTTGCCAATGCACCGCCAGGCAGCTCGCCAGCGTGCTCTTGCCGCTGCCGCCCTTCATGGTCGCCACGGTGATGATCGAGCCCGACACCCAGGGTCTCCTGGCCAGCGCCTCGTTTCCGCACGCGACGAATCAATCGCGCATGAGGTTATCGGAATCTCCGCAAACTGCCTACAAGCCCCTCCTGGGGGCAGGGGAATCGGGTGAAGGAACAAACGCCGAATCCAATCCTGCGAATGCCCCCCGTGTTGGCGTTTCGGACTCGCATAAGGCGAAGTTTTCATTCAGGGCACAATCACCAGGAAGCATACTTGGCGTCACGTAGCGTCTGACGGTCCAAATTCGATGCCATGGACGGCGCGGGAAGCCGTTCACCCGATTGCCCTGCTCCTGGGGGCCACACGGGGGCCACATGTTCCCTGGGTCATTCCTCGGGTGCCCGGGACGTGGCGGAGGCCGTTCGAGGCGGAGACTCGGTGGGCTGCGCGGCTACGAGAGCACGTTCGCGTGCTGGAGAATCCCCCACACGTCGACCACCGGTTTGCGGGCGAAATCGAGGCCGCGATAGGCCGAATGCGGCGCGCACAGAATGAGCAGATCGCTGCGCGCGATCACCTCCTCGAGCGGCAGCAGATCCGGGTCGGTGGTGACGAACGGATCGGTGGTCAGCACCTCGGCGGCATGACCCGCGAGCGCCTTCTTGAACTTGTAGCTCAGCGAGGCACGGACGTCGTCGATATCGGCCTTGAAGGCCATGCCGAGCAGCCCGACCCTGAGCTGCGGGAGATCGAAGCGCCGGCGCAGATCGTCGACGACATTGAGCACCAGCCCCTCGTTGACCAGCATGGCGGCGTTGCCGAGGCTGAACTGGTTCTGCGCGAAGGCGGCGAGCTGCATGGTATCCTTGAACAGGCATGGTCCGGCCGCGAGCCCGGGCGAGGGAATGGCACTGGCGCGCGCGTAGTTGCGCTTCATCGCCGCCGATACCTGCCGGTAGTCGAGACCGGCGGACTTCGAGATCAGGTAGAACTGGTTCGCGATCGCAAACTGGATATAGCGATAGGCATTGTTGAACAGCTTAGCGAACTCGGCCTCGCGCGGCCGCACCACCACCAATTCCGGGCTGATGGCCGAAAACAGCGCCGCCGCCGCCTGCTCGGCAGCCGGCGTAGTGCCGCTGACGATCTGCGGCGTCTCCTTCAATTCCCTGATGCCGTGCCCCTGCACCACTCGCTCCGGACAGAACGCGACCCCGAGATCGCGGCCCTTGCGCTCGAGATAACCATGCAGCCAGTCGGTCGTTCCGGGAAACACGGTCGAGCGCAGCACCAGAAGCTGGCTGTCGACGAGATGGGGCAGCAACGCGTCGACGCAATCCTGCACCACCTTGCGGATCGGATTGAGAAACTCGTCGATCGGCGTGCCGATGGTGATGATCACGGGGCCCGGCGCCGAGATCTCGGCAGGCGACGACGTGAAGATCAGCCGGTCCTGCTCGAGCGCCCTCGCGAGCAACTGGTCCCCGCCATGCTCGATGAACGGCAGACGGCCCGATTTCAGGGTATCGAGGACGTCCTGATTGATGTCATGGACATTGACGCGAAATCCGGCCTCGGCAAAAGCGAGCACCAGCGGAATGCCGATGTGACCGCCGCCGCCCACGACCGTCAGATCCGCCGTTGCGAGCGTGGCGGCAGTTCCTCCGTGCGACCGCGGTCCGGCAAAATTCAACTGAGAGCTCCGAGATTTGCCGCCGCGAAGGGCAGCGGCGACCGCGCGTCCCCCGCCACGCGACTGATATCGCATCGGCACACATTATACAAAGATCCCGGGATACAAAGGTCCCGGGCGGCCTCGTCCTACGCCGCCATGGTCTCGTGCTCCCAGTACCATTCGACGACCGGCGGTAAACCGGTATCGAGCCGGACGCGCGGTCGATAACCGAGCGCGGCGAGCTTCGAGATATCCGGGCAGCGGCGCGGCGTGCTGCCCGGTCGCACTGTCGACGGCCGCAGCGTGATCTCGCGTCCGGCGATGGCAGCCATGCGGCGGGCGAGCTCGGCCACGGCCACCTCCTCGCTGGTTCCGACATGATAGATCCCGAGGTGCTCGCCGCGCTCGCGCATGATCATCACGCCCGCGACCAGATCGTCGACGTGGCAGAAGCTGCGCGTCTCCTGCCCGCCGCCCTGGATCGCAAAGGCTACGGCGCCGGTCGGCTGCGCCAGCGAGGCGCGCTTGAGGCGCACGGCGAATTCCGGGATGACGTGATCGAACCCCATGTCCGGCCCATAGACGTTGTGCGGGCGGAAGATCTGCGCCCGCTCGAAATGCTTGCGCCCGTGGTTGATGACTAGCATCTCGCTGATGATCTTGCCGGCGCCGTACGAGAGCCGCGGATTGAACGGATCGGGGATGACGAGCGGCGCGCTCTCGTCGGTGGGCACCTGCGGCGGCGACTGGTAGACCTCCGAGCTCGACGCCAGGATCAGCCGGCCCACGTCGTGGCGGCGGCAGGCATCGATCACGTTGACGATGCCCTTGACGCCGACGTCGAGCACGAGATCGGGCGCGTCGTAGAAGGCGGCGGTGCCGTTGACGAAGGCGAGGTGTTGAACCTCGTCGACCCCGCGCACGGCGGCGTCGACCGCGGCGGCATCGCGGATGTCGCCCCGGATGAATTCGATGTCGGCAACGACCTCCTGCAGGCGGCGCTGCGAGCCGCGCGAATTGTCGTCCAGCACCCGCACCTTCTCGCCCCGGCGCACGAGCGCCTTGACCAGGGCCGAGCCGATGAAGCCGCTGCCTCCGGTCACCAGGACCTGCCGTCCGCTTGCCGGGGTGGTCGCCGCCATCGCTCATAGTCCCAGCTTGATCTTTCGCGAATACCATATGGCGGGCGCCAGTGGGAAATTCGGCCGCCCGGATCGCTGCAGATGGCACACAGGGGAAAGACGGGTCAGTGAGAAGGTTGGCCGGCTCGAAGGTGAGCCGGCACGGATGACGCCGTCAATCCGATGCGAGTCCAGCGTAGATTTCCGAGAGCGGCAGATCGATGCCGAGCGCAGCGATCCTGACCCTCGCATCGAGCCCGCTTTCGGGATGGGGCTCGGGCGAGAATTCCGCGGTGCCACGCACCCAGATCCATGCCTTCGGCTCATCCTGTGCGAGCAAAAGATAGGCAGACAAGCTCGGCAACCGCACATACTCGCGGGCCTTGGCTCCGAGGTCATCTTTCGCTGATGAGGGGGAAAGGACCTCGGCAATCAGCGCCGGCGCCGTCGCGGTCAAATCCTGCAACGGTCCGCCCGCCGCATCCACCACCACGTCGGGATAGCGAACCGTGGACGGGCCGAGATCTACCCCGAAATCGGAAGTCAGCACCGTCCATCGAGTGCTGTCGAAACGGTTTTCGAGCGCGGACGCGAGCCGCCGCACGATGATGGCGTGGCCGCGCGAACCCCCAGTCATCATGACGACGCGATTCCCGGCGAGCTCATAGCGTCCCTCGTGCGCCTGCACCCAAGTCAGGAACTCGGGCTTTTCCATGCGCAGGTCGAGCTGGACATTCATGGCTGCCTCACTCCGTCGAATAATTTAGCGATGGGAGGCGCGGGATAAAAGTGGCGAAACGGTTGCTTGGCAAAACGGTTGCTCCGCGAGGCTTCCGGGGAGATCGCTTGCCTCCTGCCGATATGAATCGATCCCGTCGGACAGCCCGCGGATCGGCGGAGCGGGTGGGGCTCGGCGGCGGGGCCGATCACTTGCCGCGGGCGGCGAGCACCCGGCGCACGGTCGCGACCAGGCGGTCGAACTCGATCGGCTTGGTGTCGAACTCGTCGCATCCCGCCGCCAGGGCCTTCTCGCGCGCGCCGGCGAGCGCATGCGCGGACAGCGCGATGATCGGAATCTCGCGGGTATCGGGGTTGCTCTTGAGCCGGCGGCTGGCTTCCCAGCCGTCGATCCCGGGCATCTCGAGATCCATCAGGATGATGTCCGGGCGCTCGGCGGTCGCCATGTCGCACCCCCTCTCACCGTCCTCCGCGGTGAGCACCTCGATGTCGCCGAGCAGCTCGAGGCGCATCTTGAGCATGTAGACGTTGTCGTCGTTGTCCTCGACGTAGAGCAATTTGATCACGATGCTGCTTCCATCCTGTTGGTGGCTGTCGGCGCCTTCCGCACCAGCCGGCGGATGCGCTCGACCAGATCGGCCGGCCGGAAGCTTTCCTTGACCAGCACGGATTGCACCCCGGAACTCAACCGCGCGCGGTCCCTGGCATCGAGGTCGAGCGAGGTGATGACGATGACCGGGATCTCCCGCCACTCCGGGTTTTTCTGCAGGGCGGCCACGACGGCAAAGCCGTCCATTTCCGGCATCATCAGGTCGAGCAGGATCAGGTCCGGCTCGGCTTCCCGCAGGCGGTCGAGGGCCTCGCGGCCGTTCGCAGCCTCCATCACCATCCATTGCTTTCCGTCGAGCCACGAGCGCACGCGCACGCGCTGATCCGGATCGTCCTCCACCAGCAGCACCCGCGTGGGCGGCGCCGGCGCGCGGAAGCGGTCGACCATGCGGCGGAGCCGCTCGCGGTCGATCGGCTTGGTGAGATATCCGGAGGCCCCCAGCGCCGCGCTGCGGCGCTGCTCGTCCAGGATCGTCACCATGATCACCGGAATCTCCGCAAGCTCGCTGTCCTGCCGCAACGCGGCCAGGACCGACCAGCCGTCGAGGTCCGGCATCATGACGTCGAGGGTGATGGCGGTCGGCCGGAGCTCCTTGGCGAGCTTCAATCCCTGCAGGCCACCGTCGGCGGTAACGACCGAAAACCCTTCGGCCTTGAGATGATCCCCCAGCAGCTCACGCGCAGTCGCGTCGTCGTCGATGACCAGCACGCAGTCCGCGCCGTCCGGCCGGGCGGAGGCGCCGTCGCTGCGGGCCATCGGGCCGGCGCTGCCCGGCAGGCGCACGGTGAAGACCGAGCCCTTGCCCGGCTCGCTCGTCACCGTCACGTCCCCGCCCATCATGCGCGCCAGCCTCCGCGTGATGGCGAGCCCCAGCCCGGTTCCACCGAAGCGCCGCGCAGTCGTGGCGTCGGCCTGGCTGAACTCCTGGAACAGCCGTGCCTGCTGGTCCGCGGTCATGCCGATACCGGTGTCGGCGACCGCAAGCTCGACCCAGTTGTGGCCGTCGACCACGCGGCGTGCCCGCAGCCTGACCTCGCCCTGCTTGGTGAACTTGCAGGCATTGCTCAGCAGATTGAGCAGGATCTGGCGCAGCCGCATGGGATCGATGGTCACGGCGCCGAGGTTTTCCTGACAGTCCACGACCAGGCGGTTCTTGTTCTGCTCGGCGAGCTGGCGGGCGGTGCCGACGACCTCGTCGATCAGCGGCACCAGATTGACCAACTCCGGACTGAGCTCGAGCTTGCCGGCCTCGATCTTGGAGAGGTCGAGCACCTGGTTGATGAGCCCGAGCAGGTGGGTGCCGGCGCGATGCACGCGACCGAGCGGCTCCTGCGCCTTTTCGGTTCCAAAGCGCGCCGCATTGGCGACCATCATCTCGGTGAGCCCGATGATGGCATTGAGCGGCGTGCGCAGCTCGTGGCTCATGCTGGCGAGAAACTGCGACTTGTGCTCGCTCGCCATCTCCAGCTGCCGGCTCTTGTCCTGGATCTCCTCGAACAGCCGCACGTTCTCGATTGCGATCGCGGCCTGGTCGGCGAAGGTCGAGACCAGCTCGATCTGCTTATCGGTGAACGGGGCAACTTCCATGCGGCCCAACGTCAGGACTCCGATCGCCGAGCCATCGCGCAGCAGCGGAACGGCCAGGATTGTGCGATAGCCGTCCAATCGCCGCGCCTCGGCCCATGCATAGTCAGGATCAGCCAGCACGTCGGCGATATGAATGATCCTGCCCTCGAGCAGCGCCCGGCCATTCGCCGTTCCGCGGGCGGGTTCGACGGGGACTTTCCTGATGTACTCGACGAATTCGGGCGAGCACCCGTAGGTTTCCGCAAAAAAGAACAAGCCTCCCTTCTGTCGGGCGATCGTGGCCCTGTCGGCTCCACACAGCCGGGTCGCCGATTCGACCAGCGTCTGCAGCACCGACTCGAGATCGAAGGTCGAGCGGCTGATGACCTTGAGCACGTCGGCAGTGGCGGTCTGCTGCTGCAGCGATTGCCGCAGCTCGTTGAGCAGCCGCACGTTCTCGATGGCGATGACAGCCTGGCTCGCGAAGCTCGTCACCAGCTCGACCTGCTTGTCGGTGAACGGCCGTACCTCCTGACGATAGATAGCGATGGCGCCGGCCAGCTCATTCTCCTTGAGCATCGGCACCAGCAGCAGGGTCCGCGCACCGCCCACATCGGCCAGCGCCACCAACGGCTGATAGCCATCGCGGTAGCCCGGCTCGGCGGTGATGTCGGGGACCTGGAGCAGCTGCCGCGAGCGGGCGAGACGGCCGAGCGGGATCTCGGGACCCGGATGGATGATCGGTTCGCGCTCGCGCTCTCCGACCAGGGCCGGCGGCAGGCCGTATGTCGCGACCCCGCGGAAGCCGTCACTCTCGCAGAGCCACAACATGCCGAACTTGGCCTCGCAGATCCTGGTGGCGTTCTCCAGTATCGAGCGAAACACCGGTGCGAGATCGCCCGGTGAGCTGCTGATGACGCGCAGGACCTCCGAGGTTGCTGTCTGCTGCTCCAGCGACTCCGAGAGTTCCTCCGTGCGCGACTGCACCTCCTCGAACAGCCGCACGTTCTCGATCGCGATCACCGCCTGGTCGGCAAAGGTCGAGACCAACTCGATCTGCTTATCCGTGAAAGGCTGCACCCTGTTGCGCGTCAGCATGATGACGCCGACTGCCTCATCCTGCCGCATGAGCGGCACGCCGAGGACGGTACGATATCCCCCGATGCTCCTCTGCTCGGTCAATGCATATTCCTTGTCGGCCTGCACATCGGCAACCTGAACGATTTTGCCGTCACGTACCGCTCGCCCCAGCACCGACCCCTGCCCGGGTTCGACCGGATGCTCCCTCAGATACTGCTCGTATTCGGGCGAGTATCCGTAGCTCGCGAGGCATCGCCAGCCGTCGTCGTTTGGGCGGTGGACTGTTGCGCTCTCGGAATTGCACAGGCGCGCAGCCGACTCGACCAGCGTATCGAGCACGGTCTGCAGGTCGAAGGTGGAGCGGCTGATCACCTTGAGCACGTCGGCGGTAGCGGTCTGCTGCTGCAGCGATTGCCGCAGTTCGCCGAGCAGCCGCGTATTCTCGATCGCGATCACCGCCTGATGGGCGAAGCTCTGGACCAGCTCGATCTGCTTGTCGGTGAATGGCTTGACCTCCTGGCGGTAGATCGCCATGGCGCCGATCAGCTCGTTCTCCTTGACCATGGGCACCGCGAGATATGACCGCGCACCGCCGAGCCTGGCCGTTGGATTCGAGGCATGCTCCAGCGAAAGATCGGCGATATGGACGATTTTTTGCGTTCGAACGAGCTCGCCGAGTGTGGTCCCGACAGACGGCCGAAACGCTCCGTCTTGAAGCACATAGTCGGCAAGTGGCTGGGGAACGCCGAGCATGGCTGCCGGTTGAAGCACGTCCCCCTCATAGCGAAGCAGAATTCCGAAGTTTGCCTCACAGATGCGGGTCGCATTTGCCAGCATGGCCTGGAATACGGGTTCCAGCTCTCCTGGTGAGCTGGAGATCACCGCGAGCACGTCGGAGGTCGCGGTTTGCTGCTCGAGCGCCTCGGAGAGTTCCTCCGTGCGCGCCTGCACCTCGTCGAACAGCCGCACGTTCTCGATCGCGATCACCGCCTGGTCGGCGAAGGTGGCTGACAAGTTCGATCTGCCAGGCATCGAATGGCCGCACAATCGAACGCGCCAGGACGACGACGCCGATCGGCGTCCCCTTACGCAGCAGCGGCACGCCGAGCATGCTGCGAAACCGACCTGTTCTTCGCAGCTCGGTGGCGGTGTATTCCGGATCGGTCTGAACATCCGGAATATGAACCGGCTTGCCTTCCAGCAGGGTTCGGCCGGCCAGCGTCCCCCGACCCGCCGCGATCGGAGTTCTGCCTTGCGAGTTCGTTGAATTCCTCCGAAAAGCCGTAGCTGGCGGCATAGAGAAAGGCATCGCCTGTTGGTCGGACGATAGCCGCCATGTCCGCGTCGCACAGCCGCGCCGCCGAATGGACCAGCGTATCGAGCACGGTCTGCAGGTCGAAGGTCGAGCGGCTGATGACCTTGAGCACGTCGGCGGTCGCGGTCTGCTGCGCTCGCGCTTCCTCGAGCTCGCGCGCAAGTACTTTGACCTTACTGTCCTTCCGGGCGGCGCCATGCCTGCGGGGAGCCGGCGCAGCTCGCGACGTTCCGCTTCTTACGCCCCTTGATCATATGGATGCGACCTGTCGGTGGCGGCGGCCGATGGCGCATTGAGCCTCATCCGGATGCACGGCGGTGCTGCGGTCTCCACCCTCACCCCATTGAGGGAAAAGGCAGAGCACGCTGCACCCGCAAGGGCTAATCCCCGTCACTTTGCGGCTTCCATCCGGATATCGACCGCCGTTCTGGCCTGCGCCAGGGTCCGGATGCGGGCGACCAGATCGGCCGGACGGAACGTCTCCTTGACCAGCACCGACTGCACGCCGGAGTTCAGACGCTCGCGGTCGCGGGCATCGAGGTCGCGCGCGGTGATGACGATCACCGGTATGTCGCGCCAGCCCGCCTCGCCCTGCAAGGCGTTGACCACCGCGAAGCCGTCCATCTCGGGCATCATCAGGTCGAGCAGGATCAGGTCCGGCTTGTGCTCGCGCAGCCGTGCCAGCGCCTCGCGGCCGTTCGCCGCCTCCTGCACCGCCCATTGCTGGCCGTCGAGCCATCCGCGTGCGCGCTGGCGCTGATCCGGATCGTCCTCGACCAGGAGGATCCGGGTCGGCGGCGAGGGCGCCCGATAGCGGGCAACCAGCTGGTGGAGCCGTTCGCGATCGATCGGCTTGGTGAGGTAGCCGGCTGCCCCGAGCGCTATGCCGCGGCGGTGCTCGTCTACGATCGTGACCATGATCACCGGAATCTCTGCGAGCTCGGGATCCTGCCGCAGCGCGGCCAGCACCGACCAGCCGTCGAGGTCGGGCATCATGACGTCGAGCGTGATGGCGGTGGGGCGCAATTCCTTGGCCAGCCGCAATCCCTCCAGTCCGCCTGCAGCCGCAACCACGGAAAACCCCTCGTTCTTGAGGTGATCGCCGATGAGCTCGCGCGCGATGGGGTCGTCGTCGATGACCAGCACGCAGTCGCCCTGCGGCCGGTGGCCGCCGTCGGCAGCGCTCCTCGCCGGGATGTCGAGGCCCGGCAGCCGCACGGTGAAGACCGAGCCCTTGCCCTGCTCGCTCGTCACCGTCACGTCGCCGCCCATCATGCGCGCGAGCTTGCGGGTGATCGCGAGCCCGAGCCCGGTGCCGCCGTAGCGCCGCGCGGTGGAGGAATCGGCCTGGGTGAACTCCTCGAACAGCTTGGCCTGCTGCTCCGCCGTCATCCCGATGCCGGTATCGGCCACAGCGAGCTCGACCCAACTGCGTCCGTCCTCCACCTTGCGCACGCGCAGCCTGACCTCGCCCTGCTTGGTGAACTTGCAGGCATTGCTGAGGAGGTTGAGCAGGATCTGCCGCAGCCGCATCGGATCGACGGTGATCGGACCGATGTCGTCCAGGCTCTCGACCACCAGGCGGTTCTTGTTCTGCTCTGCGAGCTGGCGGGCGGTGCCGACGACCTCGTCGATCAACGGCGCCAGATTCACCGATTCCGGACTGAGCTCGAGCTTGCCGGCCTCGATCTTGGAGAGATCGAGCACCTGGTTGATGAGACCGAGCAGGTGGGTGCCGGCGCGATGCACGCGCTTGAGCGGCTCCTCCGCCTTTTCGGTGCCGAACCTCACCGCATTGGTGACCATCATCTCGGTCAGGCCGATGATGGCATTGAGCGGCGTGCGCAGCTCGTGACTCATGTTGGCGACGAACTGCGACTTGTGCTGGCTCGCCATCTCGAGCTGGCGCCCCTTCTCCTCGACTTCGGCGAACAGGTTGGCGTTCTGGATCGCCAGCACGGATTGTGCCGCGAAGGTCTGCAGCAGATCGACCGTGCGCTCGGGGAACTCGCCGGGCGCCTTGCGCCGTACCACCAGCATGCCCACGATCCCCTCGGGACCGATCAACGGCACCACCAGAAGCGCGCGGAAACCCGCCCGCAGCAGGATCGTGGACACCGGCGAGGGCGGCTGATCCCTCAGATCGGCCACCTGCACGGGCGCGCGACGCGCCGCCGCTTCCGCGAGGGTCTTCTCGCCGAGATCGATGGCTTGACGGTTGAGTTCCCCGATCAGCTCGTCGCTCATGCCGTGCGTCGCCCGCAGGTGAAACTCGTCGAGCGACGGATCGAGCACGTAGATCGCACCCGCGGCAGTACCGGACAGCTCGACTGCCTTGGCGACGACTGTCGACAGCAGCGGCTGCAGCTCGAGCGTCGAATTGACCGCCTGCGTCACCTCCCCCAGCGCCCGCAGCTCCTCGACCGAGCGGCCCAGCTCGTCCGTCCTGGCGCGCAATTCATTGAGCAGGCGTACGTTCTCGATGGCGATGACGGCCTGGCTGGCGAAATTCCCGAGCAGCTCGATCTGCTTGTCGGAAAACGGCCTGACCTCGTCGCGATAGACCGCGATTACGCCGGTGACGTCCTGATCCTTGAGCATGGGCACGGCCACGTACGACCGCGCGCCGCCGAGCGCGGCCGCCGGGCTCGACACCGAATCGGAAGTGACGTTCTCGCTCTGGAAGACCTGCTTCGTTCGGATGACCTGCTCGACCACCGATCCCGGCAGCGGCGGCGCGCCTTCGCGCTTTCGAAAATACTCGGCCAAGGCCTCGGGCACACCGAGCTGCGCCGGCACCCGAAGGGTGCCTCCGTCGTAGAGAAGCAAGGCGCCGAACTTGGCTTCGCAGATGCGGGTGGCATTGGCGAGGATGGTGTCGAAGACCGGCTTGAGATCTCCCGAAGAGCGGCTGATGACACCCAGCACCTCCGAGGTGGCGGTCTGCTGCTCGAGCGATTGGCTCAATTCGCGGGTGCGCAGGTCGACCTTCTGCTCCAGCCCGGCATAGGATTCCTGCAGCTTGCCGGCCATGTCGTTGAACTGATCGGCCAGCGCCTCGAGCTCGTCCTTGGTCTTGATTGCGATGCGCTGGCTGAGGTCGCCGCCGCCGATGCGCGCCGCACCCGCCCGCAACGCCTGGATCGGGCCGACCATGCGGCCGGCGAGAAACATGCCGGCGAGCACCGCAAAGCAAAGGGCCGCAAGCAGGACGAGCCCCAGCCGCTGCAAGGCGGCATAGAGCGGCGCGTAGGCCTCGCCGGCCGGAAGCTCGACGAACACCAGCCAGCCGAGCGGGCGCCACCGGCGCATGGGCGGTGAGCACCTCGCGCCCCTCGATGTCCTCCCCCTCCTGCACCGGCTCGGACGGGGTGCCGGCGCTGTTGCTGCGGGCGGCCCGCACCTGCGCCAGCTTCGACATGTCGGTGTTCCGCAGCACCAGACTGATGTCGGGATGCGCGATCAACCGGCCCTGGGCGTCGATGACGTAGGCGCGCCCGCGCTCGCCGACCTTGATCTGGGTGACCACGTCCCAGATCAGCTTGAGATTGACCTCGGCGACGCTCACGCCGGCGTCGCGCCGGGTGCCGGCGATGGCGAGCGTCATGTAGGGTTCGGATTCCCGGCGGAAATAGACCGGTCCGTAATAGACCTTGTGCGCCGCGGCCTGGGAGAACTTGGGATCGCCCGAGAAGTCGGAGCCGCTGGCGACCACGTCCATGGCCAGGCGCGAGACCCGGAGCCGCTCCTTGCCGGTGGCATCGAGCTGAGCCAGCTCGGTGATGGCGGGGACCTGGCGCAACAGCCGCAGGGCATCGAAGCGGCGCTGCTCGATCGAGCCCGCCGACCACGGCAGTTGCGTGGTCCAGCCGAGCTGACTCTCGATCTCCTTGATGAACTGGCCGATCTTGGCGGCGGCGGCTTCCGCCTGTTCGCGCTGGATGCGGATGAGCGAAGCCTTGTGCTCCTGATAGTAGAAGAACACCTCGAATGTGCCGGCAGACAGGAGCACGACCGCCACCACGGCCACGAACAGCGAGACGTACTTGATGAACAGCCGGTTGCGGGTCTTGGCGGCAGGAGGGACCGCCGCGATCGAGTCCTTGTCCGCACCCTCGCCGGCCGCGGGCAGCGCGCGAGAGCGGGAAAAGAGGCTTCCAATCTGCATCCGCATGGCCGTCAGGGTAGCAAGACGCGCTCACGATGTCCCGTATGGTAACATCGTCCTATTCGATCACCTCGTCGGCGCGGGCGAGCATCAGCGGCGGCAGATCGAGGCCGACGGCCTTGGCGGCCGCGAGATTGATCACGAGCTCGAACTTGGTCGGAGTCTGCACCGGCAACTCGCCGGGATTGGCGCCCTTGAGGATCCGATCGACGTAGCCGGCCGCGCGCCGGAAGATGTCGCCGGTGTCGGCTCCATAGGACATCAGGCCGCCGCTCTGGGCGAAGAAGCGGAACGGGTAGACGGCAGGGACCCGGTGACGAGCCGCGAGCGCGGCGATCTCGGTGCGTTTGATCGAGGTGAAGACGTCGGGCATGACGATGACGCCGCCACCCCCGCCGCGACCGATCGCGACCATCGCCTCCTCGACTTGCGCGAGGTCGCGGGCAGGCGCCTCGACCAGGTCGATGGAGAAGGCCGGTGCAGCGGCCGTCAAGGCATCCCAGAAGAAGCTGAAATAGGGCGCGCTTTGCGGGTTGTAGACGACCGCGGCACGCACCGTGGAAGGTGCCGCCTCCTTGAGCGTCTCCAGCCACTTCTCCCCCATCCTGAACTCGAAAACGGTGAAGCCGGTGACGTTACCGCCCGGGCGCGACAGGCTCGCCACCAGGCCCTGACCGACCGGGTCCACGACATTGGCGAAGACCAGCGGGATCTTCTTGGTCTGCCGGGCGAGCGCCCGGGTGGCGGTGGAGGAATGCGCGAAGATCAGGCGCGGGGCCGCCGCAACGAGCTCTTCCGCGTAGGCTTGAAAACGCTCGGTATCGCCGCCGCCCCAGCGATAGTCGATGCGCAGGTTGTGGCCCGGCGTCCAGCCGAGCGCGCGCAGACCCTGCTCGAAGGCAGCGACGAATTGCCGCCCTTCGGGATCGCCGTCCGCGTATCCCATCAGCGCGCCCATGTGCGCGGAACGATCGGTCGCCTGCCCGACGCCGGCGCGCGGCCATACCAGGGCCGAGCCCGTGAGCAACGCGAGGAAGCGACGTCTGTTCATTGCATTACCTCGTCCTCTCCCACTCGGACCCGCTTCGCGGGAAGAGAGGGTGGCGTTAGTTTCACCAGCCGTGCGCTTTGGATTGGCTTCCTGGGAGGGCTCGTAGGCCAAACGGCGGTCGGGCCGCTGCGCACCCGGCGAGCGACCACAACGGACGGCGCCCGCGCCGTCCGGCACGCATTCCCATTGGACCGCCTCACTCGTTCACCTTGCCTCCCCTCCCAAGGGGGACCCCCGCCGGTTTGACCGGCGGGGGTTAAATCTTGGTTGTCGCCCCGCCATCGGGACGAAGCGGAACCTCATTTATTTGCATTGGCTCGAGGAGCGATGACGTGGCCAATGCAGGGACGCTCCGCCGGTCGCACCGTGCCTGAGGCTGGGAGGCAGGTCCTTGGGCAAGATCTGAATTGTTCTGAATCCGTCTAAATTTCCGCTTTCTCCCTACTTGTTACCAATCCCAGATGTGCAGATTGGGAGGCACGGCGAGCGGCGGACCGGCGCTGCGCGGTTCCTGGTGTCCGCGAGCTGCGGTCCGCGCTATCTGCCCGAGCCGTCGCGCCAGATCTGCATCTTGTCCATGCCCGCGAACACGGAGACACTGGTGTGCGGCCGAGGGAACGTGATCGTTTCGGGGATACCGCCGGTCGCCAGCACGCGGCTCCCGAACGACGTGTTCAGGGCGCTCTCCCAGTCGGCATACGATGTGCGTCGGACCTTGCCGGCCGCAGCAACGGGGTTCGCGACCTGGACCGACGACGTCATCTTGGCGTGCACGGCTTCGACCGCAACCGCGCCCACCACCGCGCTCGCCAGCGCGACGACGGCCAGTTTGCCGATCTCCTTCATGGGTGTCCTCCTGGGCGAAGAACCAGTTGAACTTTTGCAGGACTGTGCCGTGGAATGGCAGACATGTCCTTGGGACATGCCTGAATTGTCCTGAATTTTTCCGAAACTGGGCGTGACTTGGACCACACAACCGCGCAGTGCCGCCACCACCCTCAATGCTCGAAGTGAAACTCGAGCACCGCCTCGCCGTCCCTGACCGAGCTGCGGATCCGGTCGGCATTGCGCCGGAGCAGGAAACCGGCCAGCCGCAGATGGCCGGTCTCGGTCTCGATGATCTCCCGATCGGACGGCCGCTCGTCCGGTAGCTCGAGCGGCGTTCCCCGGTAGCTTATCTTGACGTCGAGGTTGAACTCGTCGAAGCGCCCCTCGACCACCACCGGCCCCTGCGGCTCGCAATTCTCGCGCACCGTTTCGATCGCCTGATTGATCCCGAACGCAACTCGCACCATCACGTCGTGACGCGCCCCCCATTCGCCGGCCGGCGGCGTCGAAGAACTCGTCGACCTGCACGAACGCATCCGCGGCGGCGGGATCGAGCGAGAGCGTCACGCGCTGACGTTGGCCCAGTCGAAACAGGGCGTTGAGCAGCAGTGCGGCGACGGTGCCGAGCACGATCGACGATTTCACGATCGGCTCGATCGGAGCAGGAATGTCCTTGGCGAAATCCGGAACGATCTCCGCTGCTATCGCGCTCGCGATCGCAAGCCCGATGACGATGGTGCGGCGCGCGTCGAGCATGCGCGAGGTGATCGCCTGCAAACCGCTGATGAGCACGAAGCAGGCCGAGAACAGGAGCGCCGCCCCCATCACCGGGCGCGGCATCAGAATGAACGTCCCGGTCACGGACGGCAGGAAGGCGAGCACGATCAGCATGCCGCCCACGGCGTAGCCGATCACCCGGCTGGTCACGGCGGTCGCCGCCTGCAGGCCGATGTTGGCGGTCGACGGCGTGACGCCGAGCGAGCCGACGAGGCCGGCGAACACGTTGCCGAGCCCGTTGGCGAGCGTGCCGCGGCTGATCGAGGCCATGTCGGGCCTGACCCATTGAGCGTCGTTGAGCCGCTGGCAGGCGGTGAGGTCTCCGATGCCCTTGAGCGTGAGGGCGATCGCGGCCACCGCGAACGGCAGCATCATCGCCGGCGAGAACGACCAGCCGCCGTGATTGAAGCTGGGGAACGCGAGCAGCGGCAGTGCGGCGAGGCCGCCGAAAGCCTCCATCGGCAGCAGGCCCGTTGCCATTGCCGCAATGTAGCCCGCCACGATCCCGATCATGGCGCAGAGCAGCCGCGCCTGGCCCCTGCCCCACACGTTCAGGGCGACGGTGATCGCAAGCGTGAACGCGCCGACCAGCCAATATTCGCGGCCGACCGGTCTCGGCGAGCCGACGCCGAGCAGGTACCGGCAGCCGATCGCCGCGACGCTGGTTCCGACGAAGAACACCACGAGCCCGCCGATCTCGGGAGGCAGGAGCGGCCTCAACCGCCGCAACGCCGGCGCCAGCACCGACTGGACGGCGCCGGCAAAGACCGTCATGCCGAAGACGAGCGGCAGGCCGCCGAGCTTGAGCGCGGCCAGCGACGGCTCGAGGAAAATTCCGGTATGGCACGACGGAAACAGGAACCCGCTGCCGACGGGGCCTCTCGGCACGGCCTGCAGGATGGCGGCGACCCCCAGCGCGATCAGCGCAAGGCTGAGCATGTTCGCCGACGCCGCGGTGGAGAGCCCCGCCATCTGGATGATGAACAGCGGATAGATGAGCTGGATACGGATCAGGCTGACGTGCTGCAACCCGGCGAAGGCGACGACGAGCGGAGGCGGGACGTCGTCCAATCCGTAGACCAGCTCGCCGGGCTTCTTCTTTCGCGACGCCAGCCGCGCGCTACGCAGGAACCGCAGCCACAGCGCCGACCATTCCGCCAGCGATCGGGGCCGGTGCGACCGCCGCGACGGCTCATTCATCGCCCGTCACTGCCGCAGCTTGCCGATCCCGTCGGCTTGAGTCGGGCAGATCAGGAACTCGTTGGTGAAGGCCCCGATGTCGAAAAGGCGCTTGACCTCTCCGATCACGCCGCAAAGCGCGAGCTTGCCATGTTTTTCCGCCGTCGCCCTGTTGGCGATGAGAAGAGCCCGAAATCCGGCGCTGCTGATGTACACGATGTTCTTCAAGTCGACCACGATCGAGCTGCGACCGGCCTGGACCAGCGATATCAGACGCTCGCCGAATTCCTTGGCAGTCGTGCTGTCGAGCCGGCCATAGGCTTCGACAATGGTGACGTCCTCGCTCACCTCTTCGACCAGTTTCATGCTCGGCTCCCCATTGTCACTCGTCCGGTTGTCTCGAATTCACTCTCTTCATCATGCGCAGCCGATTGATGCCGTCGCAGCGCGCATATTCCACCTCGTCCATCAGGTTGCGCACGAAGTGCAACCCAACGCCGCCCAGGCGGTCCTTTGCGGTCAGATCGGGCGCCGGGGCGAGGAGCGGATCGAACGGCTTGCCGTCGTCCTCGACGACGACATCGACCATTTCGGATCGCATCTCCAGCCGCACCAGGATGTCGTGGCGGTCGGCATCCGCATAGGCGTAGGAGATGATGTTATTGAGTATCTCGTCAAGCGATACGTTGAGGGCAACCACGACCTCGTTGGAGAGCCGATTGTCAGCACCGAAGCTGTCGACCAGATCGGCCACCCGCGCGATCTCGTCCATGCTGTTGGCGATGCGGATTTCGATCGCTGCCGGTGAATGCGCCTGCGATGGAGATCCGGAGGCCATTTCTCATTCCTGCGCCTGCATCGAATTCGATCTAAGCGCATTGGGCGAGATGGAATCGATGACGGCACTTATGAACGTTGCTCCCAGGACGGAACCGGGTAGATGGGTTCATTGACCATTTGATCCGTGAACACCTCGATCGTCTTGCCATCCTGGATCTGCAGCACGGTTTGCGGCAGCACGATCTGTCCGTTCTCACCGAAACGGATGCGGCCGTACAGGCTGTCGAAATCCACCTTGGCAAGCGCATCGCGTACCTGCGCCGGCTCGATCGTACCGGCGGCTTCCACGGCCATCGCCAACGCCTCCACGGCGGCCGCAGCGGCAGCGGCATGATAGCCCGGCGAATAACCGAATTTCTTCTCGAACGCGCTGACGAAACGGTCGGCATCGTCGAACCACCGATCCTTCAGGCGCTCGTTCGGACGCCAGGGCGTCATGCCGAAGGTGTAGTCGGCGTCCTTGCCGAGCGTCGACCGGAAATTGTTGCTCGATACTCCCACCGTGAAGGCTGCAAGCAGCTTGGCACCGATCTTGCGCAGCTTGGACTCCTTGATGAAATTGATTGCGCCGTTCTCGTGCCCGCTCCACAGGATCACGTCTGGTGCTCTCGCCTTGATCAGCGTCAGAATGTTGAAGAAGTTGGCGGTGCGCTCGGAATATTGCTGATGGAGCACGATCTCCAATCCGGCCTTCTTCAGGTATGCGATGGTGCCCTGGGCAACCGCCACATCGAATAAATCGTCGCCGGAGACCAGCGCCACGGTCTTCGGCCTGGGGGAGAGCCGATCCATCATCTCGATGGTGCTGCGGAAATAGTCGTCTGCAGGCGGCAGCGTGCCGAATACGTACTTGTAGCCGCGGGAGAAAATGCGGGTCGAAGCGCCGCCTGCCTGCACCATGGGTACCCGGTTTTTCTCGGCGATCGCCGCCGCGGCCAGCACCTCGGTGCTCGCGTAAGGCCCGAGCAGGAAGTTGACCTTGGTCCTGGTGACCAGCCGCTCATGCTGGCTGACGTTGAGCTTCGGGTCGGATTTGTTGTCGAGCAGCTTGAGACTGAGCTTGTAGGTCTTGCCGCCGACGGTGACGCCGCCCTTCTCGTTGATCCTGTCGACCGTGAACTGATAGCCGTCGCGATAATGGCGCCCGGTCTGGGCCAGGTGCCCGCTGAGCTGCAAGGATGCTCCGAGCGTGAGGCTGTTGCCGAACGGGCTCCAGCCCCCCAGGAGGAGTGCCGCCAGCACGAGCGCCGTGCCGACCGTCAATTGTCGCACATTCGGTGTACTCATCATCTCCTCCGAGAGCTCGAGATCTCCTCCGAGAGCTCTACGCGCCCGCCGGTGCCCCGACCGCACGAACCGTGCCGATTCGCTCCTCATTCCTGCGCGAGGCAAGGAGCAGGCCGTTTCCGCGGCTGGCGCGCGGCTGCGTCAGCGCAATGTACTCCTACAGTCAGGAATAATGGAGATATTTGAACGATCAATGGGCCGAGGGATCGACGCGGCGGAGGGCCAGCATGGTGATGTCGTCGGAGGGAAGCGCCGTGCCGACGAAGCCGCGGACCGCATCGGCGACCGACTTCACGACCTCCGCGCTCGGGCTGCCGGCGGCTTCCCGCAGCACCGCCTCGAGCCGCGGTTCGGCGAACAGCGCTCCCTCGAGATCGGCAGCCTCCGTAACGCCGTCCGTAAACAGGTACAGACCTCCGCCCGGCGGCAGCGACAGCCGACCGGTGGTATAGGCGGCATCGGGCCGGACCCCGAGAATGATCCCCTTGGCACCCTCGATGGCTTCGAGCGTCGTCCCATTGAGTTGGTAGGGAGCGTTATGCCCGGCATTGGAGAATTCGAGCTCGCCGGTCGCCGGTGCGAGCATGGCGAAGAACAGCGTGACGAACATCATGTCGTCGTTGTCCTGGCAAAGCTCGCGATTGACGCGGGCGATGATGTCGGCGGGTTTCGCCGCCGTCCCTTTGGCCGAGCGCATGAGCTCGGTGGTGATGCGGATCAGGCTCTTGGCGCGCGCCATGAACAGCGCCGCCGGCATCCCCTTGCCGGAGACGTCACCGACCAGGAAGCAGAGCATCCCGTCCTCGGTGACGAAGAAATCATAGAGATCGCCACCGACCTCGCGCGCAGGCTCCATGCTGGCGAAGAGATCGACCGGAAATTCCGCCGTCGGCGCCGGGAAGGTCTGCGGCACCATCGACATCTGCAGGCGGCGCGCCGCCTCGAGCTCCTCCTCCAGTCGGGCGAGATGCGCGTTGATCTGGTCGCGCAGCCGCTTCTTTTCCAGCGTGGCTCCCAGACGCGCCTTCAGCAGCACGGGATTGAACGGCTTGAGCAGATAGTCGACTGCGCCGAGCTCGACGCAGCGCACGACGCTGTTCACCTCGTTGAGCGCGGAGATCATGATCACGGGGAGATCGCGCAGCTGCGGCTGAGACTTCAGCCAGTTCAGGACGCCATAGCCGTCGACCTTCGGCATCATCACGTCGAGCAGAACGAGGTCGAACTCCGTTCGTGCCCAGTCGCGCGATCGCTTCCTCGCCGTCGTGCGCGGTCTCGACATTGGTGTAGCCTTCGAGCTCGAGATAGAGCGTGAGCGTGTAGCGGTTGTCGTCGTTGTCGTCGACGACGAGGATGCGGGGGCCCTCCGCTGTCGGTCGATCGTCCGTCACTACGCGTTTCCCCTCGTACCGGGCATGAAATTGTAGCACCGACCGGCCCTCCCCGCTCGATCTTCGTGTGCGACTGTCCGCCGGTTCGGCTCCGGGGTCCTTGGGACTTGCATTAATTGTGCTTAATTCTTCTGAGGCGGGAGGCTGCGGCATTCCGCCTCGCAGCGAATGCGGGTATTAGTCTGGGTTTCCAGGGGGCGGATGGCCTGGAGCATGTCCTTGGCGGCGAACCGGCTCCCGCTTCGCCGCACGTACCCGAGGAACAGGTGGCTGCATGGAGATGGCCGTCGAGGATGCCGCTGGCGGCATTACCAGGGTGATTCTGCGCGGTCGCTTCGATACCACGGGCGCGGTGGTCGTCGAGCTGCCGTTCAACAAGGTCGCGACCGAGAAGCGTGCCATCATGGTCGACCTCGCGGCCGTCAATTTCCTGTCCTCGTACGGCATTCGCGTGCTTGCTGGTCGGCGCCAAGATCGTCAACGGCAAGGGCGGCAAGCTGGTCATCTTCTGCCCCGAGAACTACGTCGCCAAGGTGCTCAAGACCGCCGGACTGAATGCCCTGATTCCGATCTTTCAAAGCGAGAGCGCGGCGGCTGCGGCGCTTGCTTCGTCGTAAGCTCCGATGTCGAGCACGGAGGATCGCCTGGTGCTTCGTAACGACCTCGCCGAGCTCGAACGGCTGGCGGGATGGCTCGAGGGCTGGGCGCGGGAGAATGTGTCGCCCGCCGTGTCGTTTGCCGTTCAGCTCTGCCTCGAAGAGGCGGTCGCCAACGTCATCATGTACGGGGGCACGGAACGGCTGGAGATCGCGGTCGAGGTCGAGCGCAACGACGGCACGATTGGTGGCAAGGATCGAGGACAATGGCCGGCAATTCGACCCCACGCAGGCGCCGGCACCGTCGCGTGCGAGCTCACTCGCCGACGCCACCATCGGTGACCTCGGGATTCATCTCATGCGCAGCTTCGCCAACGGCATGCACTACGAGCGGCGCAACGGCCGCAATCGGCTCACGTTCCAGTTCCTGGAACCGCCGGCGAGCGCGCCGCCCGGGTGACGGCGATGAGTGATGCCTTCAAGTTCGGACCGTTCTGTTTGCTGGTCGCGCGACGCGAGCTGTTGGCGCACGGCGTGCCGGTGACGCTCGGCCAGCGCGCCTTCGATGTCCTGCTGACGCTGGTGCGGCGCCACGGCGAGCTGGTCACCAAGGATGAGCTGATGGCCGAGGTCTGGCCCGGCGTGGTGGTGGAGGAGAACAATATCCAGGTGCACGTCTCGGCGCTGCGCAAGGTATTGGCGAGCGCGGGCGACGGCGAGCGCTTCCTGGTCACCGTCGCCGGGCGCGGCTATCGCTTCGTGGCCCCGGTGGAGCGCGCAAGCGCAACGCAGGCTCCGATGATGCCGCCTGCAAGCGAGGCAGCAACGGCGACCACGCCCGCCGGCGTCCGTGTCGCCGGGAACAATCTTCCACAACAGCTGACCAGCCTGATCGGCCGGAACGCCGACCTCGCCGAGATCGCGGCGCGGCTGGAGGGGCATCGGCTGGTGACGCTGACCGGCGCCGGCGGGGTCGGCAAGACGCGTCTTGCGATCGCGGCCGGCAACAACCTGCTCGGTCGCTACCCCGACGGCGTCTGGCTCGCCGAGCTCGCTCCACTCGGTGACGGCCAACTGGTCTGCTCCATCATCGCAGAGGTCCTGGGCATCGGATTGAGCGGGCCGGGAGCGGCGATCGAGACCCTGACGTCCGCGCTCAAGGCCAAGCAACTCCTCCTCATCATCGACAACTGCGAGCATGTGGTCGCGGAAGCCGCGCGGGTGACCGAGGCGCTGATGCGCGGCTGTCGAGGCCTGTCGATCCTGGCGTCGAGCCGAGAGCGATTGGCGATCCCCGGGGAAAGCGTGATTCGTGTCCCATCACTGCCGGCACCCGGAGGCGAGTGCCGCGTTGACCGCGGCCCGCGCGCGCGAATTCGCGGCGGTCGGGCTGTTCGTCGAACGCGCCGAGGCGCTGGGAATTGGATTCAAGCTCAACGACGACAATGCCACAACGGTGGGCTCGATCTGCCGGAGGCTCGATGGAATTCCGCTCGCGATCGAGCTCGCGGTGCCGCGGCTCAAGGTCCTCTCGGTGCAGCAGCTCGCCGCCGGTCTGGACGAGCGCTTCCGGCTGCTGACAGGCGGCACCCGGACGGCGCTACCGCGACAGCAGACCCTGCACGCGCTCATCGACTGGAGCTACGGCCTCTTGACCGATCCGGAGAAGCTGTTGCTCGCGCGATTGTCGGTCTTTCTCGGCAGCGCCACGCTCGGCTCGATCTCGGCAGTCGCCGCCGACGGGGATATACCACGGGATTCGATCGGCGACCTGCTTTTGTCGCTGGTCGAGAAATCGCTGGTGCATGCCGACCCCTCCGGCGCAGAGGCGCGCTATCGGCTGCTCGAATCGACCCGCTACTATGCGTGCGAGAAGCAGCGTGGGGCACCCGATATCCGCCGCGAGGCACGCCGAGCACTTCAGGGACCGCCTGGCCGAGGCGACGACGGCATGGGAGATCACTCCGACGCAGCAGTGGATGGCTCGGAACGAGCACGACATCGACAATGTGCGTGGCGCGTTGGAATGGGCATTCGGGCGGGATGGGGACACTGCGCTCGGGCTCGATCTCGTCGGCCACAGCCACGTGCTGTGGGCGGAGCTCGGCGCGATGCTGGAGCACCGTCATTGGGTCGATGCTGCGCTCGGCAAGCTCGACCGGCGGACGCCGGCGGACGTGACGGCACGGCTGCTGTCATGGCAGGCCGGCGATGTGCGCGAGCTCGACGATCCCGCCGACTACGCCGAGGCCATGCGTGCCGCCACCCTCTACCACGAGCTCGGCGACGGATTTCACGAGGGACGCGCGTTGCTCAGAGCAGGTACGGCGCGGCTGGCGCCGGACGCCCTCGACGAGGGTGAGCGCCTCCTGCGGCAAGCCCACGCGCTGGTGAGACCGTGCGGGGCCACCAAGACCTTGGCTCGCTGTCTGAGCGCCCTCGCCTCTGCCCGCCTGTTCGCAGGCGATCTCGATGCGGCGCGCGCGCTGCACGAGGAAGCGATCGCCATTCATCGTGAGCTTGGCGAGGTTGCCACGCGAACGGACTGACGGATGCGCGAAGTGCCATTGCGTATTGGAGAAAGCGCTTCCGCGGCGGTGCGGCGCGGGCTCGACCGTGCTGTGCGACAGGTAGCCGGCACTTACGGGGCACCCGCCGGCGGATACCAGCTCGGTTTTCGCTTCTCTCGGAAGCTCGTGCGACCTTCCTCGGCTTCCGCCGAGCAAAACCGCTCGTCGAACTCGCGCTGCAGGGCGGCGATGAGCTCGTGCGAGATCGGCGTTTGCGACAGTCGGCGCAGCAGCAGCTTGGCATGTGCGACGGCATTCGGACCCGCCAGTAACAGCTCGTCGACCAGGCCGACCACCGCCGTATCGGCGGCATCGGCCGCACAAAGCTGCTGGACGAGCCCAAGGCGTAGTGCCTCCTCGGCCGCGAAACGTTCGCCCGAGACGAGATAGCGTCGCAGGCCTCGCGCCCCGATCGCCCGCAGGAAGAACGGGATGAGCGGGCCGGGGGCGAAGCCGAGCCTCACCTCCGGAAGTGCGAAGAAGGCACCGCGAGCAGCGACCACCACGTCGCAGCACGAAACCAGCGCGACGGCGCCGCCGATGCAGGCGCCGTGCACGAGCGCGACGGTCGGCTTGGAGACCGCATCGAGCGCGAGGCAAATCTCCGGAATGGTGACGCGTCGCCTCGCCTCGGGTGGCGCTCCGCCGATCTCGGCGCCGGCACAGAAGTGCCGGCCTGCGCCGCGCAGCACGATGACGCGCACCGCAGGATCGGCGTCGAGCCGGCCGAACGCGTCGAGCAACGCTACGAGCATGGCATGACTGTAGCTGTTGCCCTTGTCCGGCCGATTGAGCGTGAGGGTGGCAACCCCGCGCGTGTCGTTGGCGCACAAGATCGCAGTCTCGTGCGACGGCGTCTCGGTCATGCGAACTCCCGCCTGTGTCAATTGCGAGAAGTGTCCGGTATGGCCGAGCTCGCCGCCGTAGCGGGCGGCAAGCGCAACGGCACGCTTGTAGTAGAGTCCGATATCGTGCTCCTCGGTATAGCCGATGGCACCGTGCATCTGCAGCGCGGCGCGAACGATCTGCAATGCCGAGCGCGACGCGCGAGCCTTGGCTGCCGACACCATTGCCGGATGGTGCTCGCCCTTGTCGAAGGCGGCGAGCACGCGATAGGCGAGCGAGCGGTCGAGCTCGATATCGATGAAGCCGTCGACGGCGCGATGCTGCAGCACCTGGAAGCTGCCGATCGGGCGTCCGAACTGGCGGCGCAGTCTGATGTAGTCGAGCGTGACCTCGAGCGCGGCTGCGGCGAGCCCGGAAAGCTCGATAGCGGCGCCCAGGATGAGGAATTCCTGCAGGTCCCGGGCGAGCTTGCCCGCCCGCGCGCCGGTCGCGATCGCGTCGGTCGGCAGGAGCTCGACATCCGCGAACGCGAGCATGCTCGATGTCGATCCGTCGACATTCAACTCGGTGGCGACGGAAACTGCGCTGCGGGGGATGACCGCCAATACCGGCTCCAATCCGGACTCGACCGCAACCAGGAACGAGTCGGCCGAGCCGGCATGGGCCACGAACCGGATGCTTCCGCTGAGCACGGCGGCGTCGGGGTCGTAGACGACGGCAGGAGCACAGGCCCCATTGCGCCACGCTTGCGCTTCGGTAGCCGGTACGATGAGGCGACGACCGCACAGCAGGTCGGCGAGCGCCGGCGGCGCCGGGGCACCGTCCGCCGCGCGCGACAGCGTCCATGCCGTCGCCGCGGCTTCGACCAGCGGCACCATCAACAGCTGTCGCCCGGCCGGTTCCACGGCGAGCGCCAGGTCGAAGGCGCCGAGCCCCTGCCCGCCGTGCGGTTCGCTCACCACCGTCGCGAGCCACTCGGCCGCGATCACCGCGCGCCAGGCCTCACGGTCGCACTCGCTCGCTGCCGCCCGCAACGCGCGCAGACGGCCGGGGCCGCCGTGGCCCGCGCACAGACGCGCCGCACTGGCGGCAAACAAGGTTTGCGGCTCGCTCAGCAGCAGGTCCAATCGGTTCCCCTTTCAGTCGCTCCGGAAAACATCAACTCGGCAGTCCCAGCACTCGCTTGGCGACGATGTTGCGCTGGATCTCGACCGCGCCGCTGCCGACCGTGACGCGCCGCATCTCGAGCATCTCCGCGGCCGGATTGACGATGTGATTGCCGACCATCATGTCATCGGACCGCGGGCCGAACGGACCGGCCGCCTCCACCAGCAGCTCCGAGGCACGTTGACCGAGCTCGCCGCCGACGATCTTGATGACCGGCGCCATCGACAAAGGCGCCCGCTGCTCGCCGTGCAGCGCAGCCGCATGCCGGTAGTAGGCGGAAAACGCCAGCAGATCGATCTCGAGCACCGCGAGCTTGTGTCGGAAGCCGGCGTTGCGGATCGAGCCGGTGAGCTCGGCTACCTGCCGCGCCTTGTTGAGCAGCACGGCGGCATTGCGCGGGTGGCCGGTGGTGAAGCGCTCCGAGCCGAGCAGCTTGTTGGCTACTTTCCACCCGTCGTTGAGTGCGCCCAGGAGGTTCTCCCGCGGCACGCGCACGTCGACGAAGAATTCCTCGGCGAATTCCGCGTCGCCCTTGATGGTCTGGATCGGCTTCACGGTGACGCCGGGCGACTTCAGGTCGATCAGGAGCATGCTGATGCCGGCGTGGCGCGGCTGGGCGTCGGGATCGGTACGCACCAGCGCAAACATCCAATCCGCGAAGTGACCATTGGTGGTCCACATCTTGTGGCCGTTGACGACGAAGTGGTCACCGTCGAGCTCGGCGCGCGTGGCGAGGCTCGCCAGGTCGGATCCGGCGCCGGACTCGGAATAGCCCTGGCACCAGGTCACCTCGCCGGTGAGTATCGGCGGCAGGTGCCTCGCCTTCTGCTCCGCCGTGCCGGCATCGATGATCAGCGGCCCGATGAAATTGAGGCCGTGCGGATAGGGTGTGGGCGCGCCGACGCGACTGATCTCCTCGAACAGGATGATTTGCCGCGTCAGGGTCGCTCCCATGCCGCCGTACTGGCGCGGCCAATGGGGTGCGATCCAGCCGCGCTCGTAGAGCTTGCGGTGCCAGGGCGCGAGCTCGGGCGGGTCGATGCGGGTCGAACGGTTGCAGAGCTCCGCCGGCAGATTGTCGGCAATCCAGCCACGGACCTCGTCGCGGAACGCGCGATCGGCCGGATCGTCGTCGACGAACAGAGTAGTGTTGTCCCAGATCGCGCCCATTGCACCGCTCGAGGGCATATGGTCAGCCCCTCAGCACTGCAAGTCCGTTGCTGAGCACGATGTCGTCGCGCCCGACCGCACGGCACTGGAAGAGAACGCGCTCGCCCTGCCGCCACATCTCGGTGCGGATGGTGTCGCCCGGGAACACCGGCCGCGAGAAACGCGCCTCGATGGCGGCGAGGCGTTCCGGCCGGAAGCCGGCAACCGTGCGCAGGACCGCATGGGCCGCAACGCCGAAGCTCGCGGCGCCGTGCAGAATGGGACGCTCGAACCCCGCCGCCTTGGCGCGCTGTGGATCGGCATGCAGCGGATTTTCGTCGCCGTTGAGCCGGTACAGCAGCGCGAGGTTGGGCGGCGTCGGCAGGTCGCAGATCTGCTCCGGCGCCGTCTGCGGGACTGCAGGCGCCGGCGGGGTCTCCGTCACCTTGCCGCCGAAGCCGCCATGCTTGCGCGCGAAGGTGCTGCTGTCCACGGTGGCGACCAACGTTCCATCGCTGCCGACGAGATCGCGGGTATTGAGGATGATGGCGGCGTTGCCGGGCCCCTTGTCGACCACCTCCCTGATGCGCGGCCGGCTGGTGAGCTGCCCCTGCGCGGCGAGCGGCCGATGCAGCACCACCTTGATGTCGCCGGCGACCACCAGTCGCTCGTCCACACCGAAGGCCGGGTCGGTCATTCGACCGGGCCAGCCGAGCACCACCGCCATGGTGGGGAAGGCCTGCAGGTCGGCCCGCTCGTAGACGAAGCCGAGCGCGCCCGGATCGAGCGGGTCCATGCCGATCCCGATGCCGAGCGCATAGAGGATGCAGTCGCGGGCGCCGTAGCTCACGGCGATATCGGCGGGCCGATAGGCCATGATCCGTTCATAGTTGAGAGCCATGGGGTGTATCCGGGCGGAGCGCAGCCATCATTGCTCGAGCTTGGCGCCTGATATGTCGACCAGGAGCTTGCCCTTCTTCTGGTCCTCGACGATGAACCTCGCAAATGCCTCATGGCCGTCGCCGACCGGCTCGAAGCCCTTGGAGGCTAGATACTGCTTGGTGAATTCCGGGGTGTTCACGATCGCCGAGAGCTCCGCGTTGAGCTTCTGCACGATGTGAGCCGGCGTTCCCTTGGGAGCGAACATCCCGAACCAGGTCTGGAACGCGGTCTGGTCCGACGGCAGCCCGGCCTCGGCGAACGACGGCACGTCGGGCACCAGCGGATTGCGCTTCGAGCCCGGCACCAGCAGGCCCTTGACCTCGCGCTCGTTGATCTGGCGCGGAATATCGGGATTGCCGACGATGAGGTAGAGGAGCTGGATGTTGCCGGCCTTGAACGCCAGCATGGCATCGGAGGCTCCCTTGAAGGGTATGTGCGTCATCTTCGCGCCGGTTTCGTGCTTGAGCCACTCGACCACGAGATGGGTGTCGCCGCCGACGCCGAACGAGCCGAAATTGAGCTTATCGGGATTCTGCTTCGAATAGGCGACCAAGCTCCCTGAAGTCGCTCACCGGGACGCTCTTGTTGAGGATCAGCACCTGCTGCGCGAAAGCGAGGTTGGTGATCGGCTCGAAATCCCTCAGCGGATCATAGGACAGGTTCTTGTAGAGCGCGGGATTGAGCGACACCGAGCTGCGCGACAGCAGGCACACGGTCGAGCCGTCGGGAGCTGCCGCCTTGCAGGCATTGGCGGCAATGATGGTGTTGGCGCCGGGGCGGCTCTCGACCACGAAGCCGTGCGCATTGCGTTGCTCGAAGGCCCTGCCGATCGCGCGCACCATCACGTCGATCGCACCGCCCGGCGCGAGCGGGATGATGACCCGGATCGGCGCGGATGGATAGCCGGTCTGCGCAGCGCCCGGGCCGGTGAATGCGCCGAGGGCGCACGCGAGTAGAGCTGTGCGCAGAGGCTTCCAGGACTGCATCGGGTCATCCTCCAGATTTCTTCAACTCGCGGCGGAACTCAGCTTGGTGGGTGCGACAGCACGCGGTCAACCCGCGCCTTGCTATCATGCATGTTGCATAGCGAGGAGCAAAGCCAAGACGCATCACGCGGTCCATTGCACCTTGTAGGCAACCGCAAACGGCTTCATCCGTTCGCGGATCCTCTCTTCCACGTCGCTGACGCACCCGCGTGGGACCCGTCACCAGGATCAGCGCCATGCTGCCCTCGCGCGGATCGGACACCATGTCGACGGTGATCGCACCGTCCGCGACGTCTGCCAACAGCTCGCGAAACGCCCGTTGCGCGGCGTCGCGCCGGAGCTCGACCTTGGCGGGCTTGCGCACGTCGGTCAGCGGCATCTCGTCGACGATGATGATGTCCTTGGGTGCGGCGGCGCGTTCCGGAACGTGCTCGAGCGCAAAATCGCGCAGCTCGCCGGCGCTGGTGCGCGCGCCCGGCACCAGCTGGACATAGGCGATCGGAAGCTCGCCGGCATGGGCATCCGGCTTGCTCACCGCCGCGGCCAGCATAACGTCCCTATGCTTGAGCAGGGTTTCCTCGATGACCGAGGGATCGATGTTGTGGCCGCCGCGGATGATCACGTCCTTGACCCGGCCGGTGAGCCACAGGTAGCCGTCGGCATCGAAACGACCGAGATCGCCGGAGTTGAACCAACCGTCGCGCGTGAAGACGCCTTCGTTGTATTTCGGCTCGAGATAACCGGGCGTGAGGCTCGGCCCCCTGACCACCACGACTCCGATCTCGTCGATCGCGCACTCGCGCCTGATCCGGTCGCCGTCGAGCTCGACCGCCTTGATCGCGGTGTAGGGCAGCCGGATACCGGGCGAGCCGAACTTGGGATCGCCGTCGCGCGGCGCCTGCGTGACGTTCTGCGTATATTCGGTCGCACCGTAGGTCAGGAGGACGCGCACGCCGATCAGGTTCTCGATCTGTCGCGCCACTTCGGCCGGAAAGGAGGTCGAGCCGGTGCAGGCGTACTCGCGCAATGTGCCGAGTTTCTCGCCCTGCGGCCCGCTCTTGGCAAGTTGCGCCAGCGTGGTCGGAACGCCGGAGAAGATGGTGATGCCGAACCTCTCGACGAACCGCCAATAGTTCTCGACGAAGCGCTTGTCGCGGGCTCCGATCGGCGAGGGAATCACGATCGACATCCCGTGCGCAATGGCAAAATAGCCGCGGGCAAAGATGCCGGCGATGTGGAACATGGGGTAGTCGGCGAAGATGACGTCGTCCGACGTATGCGCCATCACCACCGCGTTGGCCCAGCACTTGTAGGCGAAACCGCGATGGGTGAGCTTCACCAGCTTGGGCGATCCGGTGGTGCCGCCGGAATGGACCAGGGCCGCGATGTGGTCGCCCTCGACCCTGCGCTCGAACCGCAGGCGGTCGCCGGGCTGCATCGCGGCACGGGTATCGAGATCGCTCTCGGCAATCGCGGATCCGCGCGGCCCCGCCACCGTGAGGATGTGCACGTCAGGCGGAATCTGAGGGCGTATTGTCTGCACCTTCTCGAAGATTTCGTAGCCGGGCGTCGGACCGAGTGTCACCACGACTTTCGCCCTGGTCGAGCGCACGAGCTCGGCAAGCTGCGCCGGCTCGAGCATCCAGTTGACCCCGCACGCGATCCCGGCGGCGAGCGCGCCCAGCATCACCACATAGAGTTGCGGCAGGGTGGGCAGCACGTACAGCACCACGTCGTTCGCCCTCACGCCGAGCGAATGGAACAGATTGGCGGCCTGGTTGGCTCGCGCCTGCAGCTCCCGATAGGAGATGGCGTCCCTTTCGCCGTCGGGATCGCCGTCGGCAATGAAGCGGATGGCGATCTTGTCGGGATCGAGCGCACAGCCGCGCGCGATCCAGTCATTGAGGTTCCAGGAGAAGATGCGCTCCTCGAGCGGTATGCGCTCCAGCGCTTCGACGTCCTGCAAGGTGCGAAGCGGCGCGTAATCGACCTGCATCGGCGTCCCCGGTGCTCATCCGATCGAGGACCTTAACTACCACGAAGCGCTGGACGGGCACTGCGGCCATGCGCGCGGAGCATTTTTCCAGGCAGCGTCTTGCATGACGGCACCGACCACGCTCGAGGCCGCCGAGCTTACGCTCGCCCGGCGCCTCCTGGATTACCGATACCTGCGACGTGTCGATTTTTCCCGCCTCGATGTCGATCGTCGGGCTGCGGCCGAAGTCATTGCGGATGAAGCATTCCAGCATCGGACGGTCCGAAGTCGATGCCCGCGACCCGAATTTCCGTGGGGAGATGACCCGTTCCCCCATCGAGTTTTCTAATCGTGCCATTTGCCAGTGTAAGGCCCCCGGCACGGTCCGTGGCGGCGGTCGAACTCAACTTTCGATCCGAGGCTTTGTCGCTATCCCGACATGGGCAACCGCCGACAGGGCCACCTCTCCCGTTCCCTGATCGCGCTCGAGCGCAGCAACAAAGGCGTCGAGCACCGCGGCGCGATCGGCAGCAAAGGCGCCGACCATCGTCGCCATACCTGGTGCAAATGCAATGTGATCGGCAAGCCAACGTGCCGAGGGGAGTTTCCAGCGCTCCTGCATTCGAACGATCTTGTTGACGACCAGTCCCGCCCCCGCGAGCAACCCCCGTAGCGCGGCCTCATCGCGAAAGCGCAGCTGGGCCGGGAGCGCTGCGGGAAGTGGCTGCGGCCCACGCACTTGTGCAACAGCCGCGAGCAGCCGCACCGCCAACTGTATTGCTCTGTCTCGGTCCAGGTGACCACGGCAACGCGGCCGCCGGGCCCGAGCACGCGAGCGATCTCCCGCATGCCCAGGCCGGCATCGGGAAACAGGATCACGCCGAACACTGAGATCGCAGCATCGAAGCTCGCCGGCGCGAGTGCAAGCGCCGTTCCGTCCATCACGCCGGCCCGAATGCGGCCCGGCCCAACCGCTTCGGCACGCCGGCGGATCCGCATCACCATCTGCTCCGCGGCATCGATTGCGAGAACGTCGGCGCCGCGGCTCGCTGCCATCAGGGCGGCGGTACCGCTACCGGCGCCGACATCGATCAGGCGCCCGCCGGGATTGAGATCAAGCAGATCCAGGGCGCGGCTCGCGAACGCGCTGGTCAACGGCTCGAACACGAACTCGTACACGGCAACGTGATCATTCCAGCACGCGGGCTGCTGGTCCGGCTGCAGCTCGGCGGCTAACTTCGCGGCGGTGCGGTGCTCGAAGCACATATGAGACGTCTCCCGCGTCCAAGCTACCACGAGACCTTCGCGTCTCATGAGCATGACGGCTTTACAATCGAGCGAGCGGGCGCGCACCGGGCCAGGCTTCGCGCTCGGGATCGGCCTGACCAACGAGTGCAATCTCGCCTGCGCGTTTTGCTATCGGTCGAAGTTCGAGCGCATCATCACCGCGATGAAGGTGACCGGCACTCCGAGGCTCCGGCAGCGGGCGGCTTGCTCGTGAAATCCGGCGCCAATTTCCAGGGCCACGCTGCTCGTCCTGCTCGATGACACGCAGGTGGCCGCCTTCCGGGACGTCGAGTTCTCGCTCGACTATCCGAACGCAGCTGAGCATTCCTTCGCGACTGGAATCGTTCGAGCGCTTTCGGCAGCGCTTTCCCCAAGGGCAAGTCCTCGTCCCCGGCGATCCCAATGCGCGGAATTACGGGCGCAATCCCTATGTCGGCTATGATGCGCTCGGCCAAAGGCCGTTCCTCTATGATGGAACGCTGCCGCTGGGCGTCGAGCCGATGGAGCGCGTGGTGGCCGTCGAAACCGCTCCTCGCCGTCACGAGGCATGGACGCTCTCGCTGTTGCGGCGCGCGGGCGCCGTGCGCAGCGGTGGTCTCCTGATCCAGTGGCAGCCGGGACAGGCGTCTGCACTCGACAAGTCGTCCATCCGTGCCGGACGCGACGTCGGCAATGTCATCGTGCAGCGCCGCCAGGGGAGCGAACTGGTCGACGTCGCCCACGACGTCACGTTTGCCTTTGTATTCCACGCGTTTAGGCCGAACAGCCCGATCTACACGGACGCCAGCAATGCTCATGGCGTCAAGTAGGCTGCACGAACTGTCGCCCGCATCTTGCGTGATTGGGGGACGTGGAGCAGCAGGGACATTGGGGTCACGCTACTCACCTTGTGATTTGCACTGCACCGCCGACGACGCCTACCGTCGAGTGTGGACCTCGATATCGCCATCGCCGTGATCGTCGTGCTTGTTCTGGCGTGCAGCATCTTTTTGTTCGTGAAGCATCTCATCAACCGATAAGTGCACGCAGGGATCTGATGCGGCTGCTCGAAGGGCTTGCACTTTTGACCGCCCTGTCGTTGATCGCTGGGGTGCGAACAGCACGAGGCAGCCTCACCGCACCCGACCAAGCCGACGAAAGGGCGTTAGTCATGGCAGAGATCGTGGCGAAGACGCGGTTCGAAGTGATATTCGACGCCGAAGGCGTCGATGAATCCAGATTTCGCAACGACGTGAAAGTTCATTTGCGTGGACCCTACGCGGTCAGCTATGACCTGCCGACCGACGAGGGCGCGATCCACGGCGGGGACGGGACGGCACCGTATCCGCTCGCTTATTTCACGAGCGGGCTCACCGCATGCGTGATGACGCAGATACGCGCGTTCTCCAAGCGCCTCAACATTCCGGTCGGACGTTTTTCGGTGAACACACGATGCCACTGGCAGGCGCAACAGCGTGGAAAGGAACCCTACGAAAGTGCGCCGATCGCGTTCACCATGGATGTGGACATCGAAGGCGACGCTTCGGAGGCCGACAAGCGGCTCCTGTTGGCGGCGGCGCAAAAGGGATGCTTCGTCGAGCAATCGCTGAAGCCGGGTCTGGTGAAACACCGCCTGAAGAGCGGAGATCGCTGGGTCGAGGTGTGAGCGATGAGCGACGAGCCCCTTGTTGGAGTGAAGGCTTGCGTGTTCGACGCCTACGGGACGCTGTTCGACTATGCCTCGGCGGCCGCCAGCTGTCGCGACGTTCTGGGCGACGAGCTCGACCGGCTCACGGCGCTCTGGCGTGACAAGCAGCTGCAATACACTTGGCTGCGCGCGATCCAGGGACGCCACGCGGATTTCTGGCAAGTCACCGGCGATGCGCTCGACTACGCTCTGGGAGTGCTCGGCATCGACGATGCGGCGCTGCGACATCGACTGATGAACCTCTATCTGACGCTCGATGCCTTCCCGGAGGTGCCGGGCATGCTCGCGCGCCTGAAAGCTGCAGCCATGAGAACCGCGATTCTTTCGAACGGTTCGCCGGACATGTTGCGTGCAGCAGTCGAAGGCGCGGGCCTGCGCCACCTGATCGACGACATCCTTTCGGTCGAGGAGGTCGGTGTCTACAAGCCGCACCCGAAGGTCTACCAGCTCGCGGTCGACCGGCTCGGCGTCGCGTCTTCTGCGATCGCATTCCAATCGTCGAACGCGTGGGATGCCTATGCTGCCTCGGCGTTCGGAATGAAGGTCGTCTGGTGCAATCGTTACTCCCTCCCGCGCGAGCGACTGCCGGGGGCGCCCGATCGCGAGGTGAGATCGCTTGCGGAATTGCCCGCACTGGTCGGCGTTCGGTAATATCGGATCGGCCTGGCAGACGGGCACGATGTCGGACCGCCGTTGCCCGATTTATCAACAGATCGCTCCTCGGTGGCTACGATCCTTGCAATGTTCCCTGCGTGTCGAACACCTTGCTCAGATAGAACGAAGGATCCGTCGCCCGGCTCCTGCGCCGCCGATGGCAATCGGGGGGCGCGCGGAGTACGGCTGAATACACCATGACGGTCACGCTCGCCCTCTCCTGCGTCGCCGTGCTGCTCGGCCTGGCGATGCTCGCCGTTGCCATCGGACGCCGGCCTGCGGCAACGCCCGTTGTCTATGCCGCAAGCCTCGCCGCTTCGCTCGTCTCGCTCGTCGCCGCGTCGGCGCATCTGCTGGCCGACGTCGCCCCCGGCGAGCGTGACGCTGCCGCTCGGGTTGCCCTGGATCGGCGCCCATTTCCGCCTGGACGCGCTCTCCGCCTTTTTCCTGGCGGTGACCGATCTCGGCGCCGCGGCCGCGAGCCTGTTTGCGCTCGGTTATGGACGGCACGAGAAGGCGCCGATGCGCGTGCTGCCGTTCTATCCGGCGTTCCTCGCCGGCATGAATCTGGTCGTGCTCGCCGACGATGCCTTCAGCTTCCTTCTCTCCTGGGAGTTCATGTCGCTGTCGTCGTGGGCGCTGGTCGTGGCGCACCACCGCGAGCGCGACAACGTGCAAGCCGGCTACGTCTATCTGGTCATGGCGAGCTTCGGCACGCTCGCGCTGCTGCTCACCTTCGGCCTGCTGGCTGGCCCCGACGGCGGCTATGCATTCGCCGACATCCGCGCGGCGCACCCCTCGGCGGGGCTCGCCGCGCTCGTGCTGTGCCTCACCCTGCTCGGTGCCGGCTCCAAGGCCGGTCTCGTGCCGCTGCACGTCTGGCTCCCGCTTGCGCATCCGGCGGCGCCGAGCCACGTCTCTGCGTTGATGAGCGGCGTCATGACCAAGGTTGCCGTGTATGGTTTCGTGCGCATCGTGTTCGATCTTCTCGGCGACCCGGCGTGGTGGTGGAGCACGCTGGTGCTGGCGCTCGCCGGCATCACCTGCGTGATGGGCGTGCTCTATGCCTTGATGCAGCACGACCTCAAGCGGCTGTTGGCCTATCACACGGTGGAGAACATCGGGATCATCTTCATCGGGCTCGGCCTGGCGCTCGCCTTCAAGGCCCACGGCATGGCCTGGGCGGCGGCGCTCGCGCTCACCGCCGGGCTGCTGCACGTGCTCAACCACTCGGTGTTCAAGAGCCTGCTGTTCTTCGGTGCCGGAGCGGTGCTGACGGCGACCGGCGAGCGCGACATGGAGCATCTGGGCGGCCTCATCCATCGCATGCCGCACACTGCGGTTGCGTTTCTCGTCGGCTGCGCCGCCATCTCGGCACTGCCGCCGCTCAACGGCTTCGTCTCGGAATGGCTGATGTTCCAGGCGATTCTGCTCAGCCCGCAGCTGCCGTCCTGGGGCTTGAAGTTCCTGGTGCCGGGGGTCGGCGCGCTGCTTGCGTTGTCCGCCGCACTTGCCGCCGCCTGCTTCGTCAAGGCCTTCGGCGTGACCTTTCTCGGACGCGCTCGCACTGCCGCCGCGACCAACGCTCGCGAGACCGACCGGTTCTCGCTGGCGGCGATGTTCGCTTTCGCGGCGCTCTGCCTGATCCTGGGCATTCTGCCTGGAATCTTCATCGACGCACTGGCGCCTGCGGTGCAAGACCCTCGTCGGCGACCGCATGCCGGCACAGGTCGGCGGAGAATGGCTGTCGATCGTGCCGATCGCGGAAGGCCGCAGCTCCTACAATGGCCTGCTGGTGTTCGTGTTCATGGTGATCTCGGGTTCCCTTGCAGCCTTTGCCATCCACCGCCTCGCTTCGGACAAGCTGCGCCGCGCGCCGGCGTGGGATTGCGGCTATCCCGATCCCAGTCCGGCAACCCAGTACACCGCGTCGAGCTTCGCGCAGCCGATCCGCCGGGTGTTCGGGACCGTGGTGTTCCGGGCACGCGAGCAAGTCGAGATGCCGCCGCCCGGCGATGCGCGCGCGGCGCGGCTGACAGTCGTGCTGCGCGATCCGGTCTGGGACACGCTCTACGCTCCGGTCGCCGGCGCAATCGGATTCGCCGCCGATCGGCTCAACCATCTGCAATTCCTGACCATCCGCCAGTTCCTCAGCCTCGTCTTCGCCGCCCTCGTGATCCTGCTCATGGTGCTCGCGCTATGGCCTTGATCGTCGACCTCGTGGTCCAGGGCGCGCAGATGCTGCTGGTGCTGGCGCTGGCGCCGCTGCTGACCGGCTTCGTGCGCAAGATCAAGGCACGGATGCTGCTCCGCCGGGGCCCGGCACTGTTGCAGCCGTACCGCGATCTGGTGCGGCTCATGCGCAAGGAGGTCGTGCTGGCCGAAAGCGCGTCGTGGCTGCTGCGCGTCATTCCCTACCTCGTGTTCGCGGCCACCTGGGTGGCGGCCTCGTTGGTGCCGACCTTCCGCACCGGGCTCATGTTCTCCTGGTCGGCCGATCTCATCGCCATCATCGCGCTGCTCGGCAGCGCGCGCTTCTTTCTCGCGCTCGCCGGCCTCGACGTCGGCACCAGCTTCGGCGGCATCGGTTCGAGCCGGGAGGTGATGATCGCCTCGCTCGCCGAGCCGGCGATGATCATGATCGTCTTCACGCTGGCGCTGGTCGCGGGCTCGACCCAGCTTTCCACCATGGCCGGATTCATGGGCTCGTCCGAGGTCGGCCTGCGTGTCTCGCTCGGCCTCGCGCTGGTCGCGCTGATCATGGTGGCGATCGCGGAGAATGCACGTATTCCAGTGGACAATCCCGCCACTCACCTCGAGCTCACCATGGTGCACGAGGCCATGGTGCTCGAGTATTCCGGCCGCCACCTGGCCCTGATCGAGCTTTCGGCCTCGCTCAAGCTGTTGCTTTACGTCTCGCTCATCGCTTGCGTGTTCGTGCCATGGGGCATGGCGGGATCGGGCGCGACCGCGATCGCTCTGGTCGTCGGTGTCCTCCTCTATCTGGTCAAGCTGGCGGCCGGCGGATTCCTGCTCGCCCTGTTCGAAACTTCAATCGCCAAGATGCGCGTCTTCCGGGTCCCCGAGTTCCTGGGTGCCGCGCTGATGCTCGGTCTGCTGGCGACGCTGCTCCTGTTCGTCTCGCGGAGCCTCTAATGCGTGGCCTAACCTTCGACGTCGCCCACCTGCTCGCCGGCTCGCTGGTGCTGGTGAGCTTCATGCAGCTCTACCAGAATCGGCTCTACGCGCTGCTCAACATATTCGCGCTGCACGCCTTCGTGCTGGCGCTTTCGGTCGCATGGCAGGCCCATGTCCAGAATGCGCCCCATCTGTTCGTGACCGCGGTGATTGCGCTCGTCTTCAAGGCGATCGTCATTCCGGTCGTGCTGCACCGGATCATCGTGCGGCTGGGCATCCACCGCGAGATCGAGAAGGTAGTCGGCGTCGGAACCACGATGCTGCTCGGCATCGGCCTCGTTGCGCTTTCGATGGTGGTGATGCTGCGGGTCACGGCAGATGCCGATCCGCTGGCACGCGAGGACCTCGCTTTCGCACTGTCGGTGGTTCTGCTCGGTCTCCTGATGATGGTGACGCGACGCAACGCGGTGAGCCAGGTGGTGGGCTTCATGTCGCTGGAGAACGGCCTGGTGCTCGCCGCAACCGGGGCCAAGGGCATGCCGCTGGTGGTCGAGATCAGCGTCGCGTTCTCGATCCTGATTGCTTTCATCGTGATCGGAATATTCCTGTTCCGCATCCGCGAGCGGTTCGATACCGTCGATCTGCAGGCGCTCGATCGCTTCCGAGGAGAACGCCAGTGAGCTTCGACGCGCTGATCGGCATCCTGCTGGTTCCGGCGCTGGCGGCAGGCCTGCTTGCGATGCTGCCGGGCTACCGGCTCGGTGCGCGCCTCAACGTGCTCGCGTCCTTCCTCACCTTCCTGGTCGCCCTGTCGCTGTTCCTGGTCCGGCCGCAGCCCGGCCCCTATCTTCACGTCGATGATCTCAACAACGTCTTCGTCGTCCTCACCACTTTCGTAGGATTCACCACCAGCGTCTTCAGCGCCAGTTATATCGGTCACGAGCTGGAGACCGGGCGGCTGACGCCGACGTTCCTGCGCTTCTACCACGCCATGTACCAGGTGCTGATGTTCGCGATGAACCTCGCGCTCGTCGCGAACAACATCGGCCTGATGTGGGTCGCAATCGAGCTGGCGACGCTCACCACCGTTCTCATGGTCGGTATCTACCGCACTCACGAGGCACTCGAGGCGGCGTGGAAATATTTCATTCTGGGCAGCGTCGGGATCGGGCTCGCGCTGTTCGGCACCATCCTGGTCTACATGGCCGCGCAGCCCGTCATCGGCGAGGGTCCGACCGCGATGGTATGGACCGCCCTGATCGCAAACGCCGGCAAGTTCGATCCGGCGCTGCTCAATACCGCGTTCGTGTTCCTGCTGCTCGGCTACGGCACCAAGGTCGGGCTTGCGCCGCTGCATGCCTGGCTGCCCGACGCCCACTCGGAGGGTCCGACCCCGATCTCCGCGGTGCTGTCCGGCTTGCTGCTCAACGTCGCACTCTACGCTCTGCTGCGCTTCAAGATGCTGCTCGCGGCCAATCCCGCCGCGCTGGCGCCCGGCCCGCTGATGGTGACGATGGGATTGATCTCGCTCGTGTTCGCGGCATTCATGCTGTACCGGCGACGCGACATCAAGCGCATGTTCGCCTATTCCTCGATCGAGCACATGGGAATCATCACCTTCGCCTTCGGCATGGGCGGGCCGCTGGCCAACTTCGCCGGGCTGCTGCACATGACCATGCACTCGCTGACCAAGTCGGCGATCTTCTTTGCGGTCGGCCATATCTCGCAGGTGAAGGGGACTCAGCGCATCGCCGAGATGGGCGGGTTGACGGAGACCAATCCGGTGCTGGGCTGGGGCCTGGTGCTGGGTGTCGTCGCCATTGCCGGGATGCCGCCGCTCGGGATCTTCACCAGCGAGTTCCTGGTGGTGAGCTCGACCTTTGCGCGCGAGCCCTGGCTGGCGGTCATTCTCGTGTTCGGCCTGCTGGTCGGCTTCGCGGCGCTGTTCCTGCGACTCAACACCATCGCGTTTGGCGAGCCGCGAGGTCCGACCGCCGAGGCCAAGGCCTCCTTCGTGCCGATGTTCGCGCACCTCGCCCTGGTGCTCGTGGCCGGCATCTATCTGCCGCCGCCGCTGGTGGAATGGTTCCAGAACGTGGCGAGGCTGCTCGGGTAGGACCATGACGACGCCGTTCGACACCATCGCCGGCCGCAAGGTCGAAGCGCATCGTCCATTCCCGCGGATCGTGGTTGGCGAGGATGCCTGGCGCTTCGTCGCCGGCCAGCTGTCGGCCGGCATATGGGTGCTGCTCGGCTTGTGGGGCGACAGCGGCGCCGTGCACATGGCCGTGCTCGACGAGCGCGGTGGCGACATCGCGGTCGTCAGCATCGAATGCGCCGATGCCGGATTTCCTTCGGTTGGCGCGCTGCATCCGCCAGCCATTCGCCTGGAGCGGGCTTTGCGCGACCTCTACGGAATCGAGCCCGTGGGCCTGCCCGATCCGCGCCCTTGGCTCGACCTCGGCTTCTGGGACGTCGCGCACCCGCTCGGGCAGCGTCGCGAGGCTGCCGCCGCCGCAGCGCTGCCGTATGAATTCCTGCCGAGCGAAGGCGAAGGTCTGCATCAGATCCCGGTCGGGCCGGTGCACGCGGGCATCATCGAGCCCGGCCACTTCCGCTTTACCGCCAACGGCGAAACCGTGGTGCGACTCGAGCAGCGTCTGGGCTACGTGCACAAGGGCATCGAGGCGCTGATGGCGGGCGCTACGCTCGACCACGCCGCGCGGCTCGCCGCCCGCACGTCCGGCGACAGCACGGTCGCCTATGCGCTCGCGTTTGCACACGCGGTGGAGGCGGCACTCGCCATTCCGGTATCGCCGCGTGCCGCATATCTGCGCGCCTTGATGGCGGAGCTCGAGCGCCTCGCCAATCACTTCGGCGACATCGGCGCGGTCTGCAACGACGCGTCGTTCTCGCTCATGCATGCGCAGTGCGCCATCCTGCGCGAGCGTGTGCTGCGGGCCGCCGATGCCTGCTTCGGGCACCGGCTGATGATGGACGTCGTTGTGCCGGGCGGCGTCGGCCGCGATCTCGGCGCCGCCGGGGTCGGCCCGATCTTGCTGCTGCTGGCGGAGGTCCGAAGGGTATTTCCGCAATTGATCGAGCTCTACGACAACACCGCCTCGTTGCAGGATCGCACCGCCACCACCGGCATTGTGCGCAGCGAGATGGTGCGGCAGTTCGGTGCCGGCGGCTATGTCGGGCGCGCCAGCGGACGCGCCTTCGACGCACGCAAGACGCCGGGCTATGCGCCCTATGATCAACTCGCATTCGAGGTACCGGTGCTCGACGCCGGTGACGTCAATGCTCGCGTCTGGGTGCGTATCCGCGAGGTCGAGCAAAGCCTCGGCCTGATCGATGCCATCATCCGCGCCCTGCCCGGCGGACCGATCCGGAGCGATGCGGTCACGGCCGCCGCCGGGAGGACGTGCGAGGGAGTAGGCCTGGCGGAGGCGTTCCGCGGCGACGTGCTGGCGTGGGTTCGCATCGAGGACGGTCGCGTCGTGCGCTGCCATCTGCGCGACCCGTCCTGGTTTCAATGGCCGCTCCTGGAAGCCGCCATCGAAGGCAACATCGTTGCCGATTTCCCGCTCTGCAACAAATCGTTCAACTGCTCCTATTCCGGGCACGATCTGTAGGACTGGGCCATGCGACGAATTCTGTTCGAGAGCCTTGTGCGCCGGCCGCTCACGGAAGCGCCCCCGGATACGGCGGACGAGGCGCTCGCCGAGCTCGCCGGACGCGTCGACCGTGCGGCACGGCGGCGGCTCGGGCGCAGCCTCTCGATCCGCGAGGTCGACGCTGGCTCGTGCAACGGTTGCGAGCTGGAGATCCATGCGCTCAACAATGCGTTCTACGACCTGGAGCGCTTCGGGCTGCGTTTCGTCGCCTCGCCACGCCACGCCGACGTGCTGATGGTGACCGGTCCGGTCACCAGGAACATGCGCGAGGCTCTGCGGCGCACCTACGATGCGACTCCCGATCCGAAATGGGTGGTCGCGGTCGGCGATTGCGCGGTCGACGGCGGCATATTTTCCGGCAGCTACGCCGTCGTGGGCGCGGTCGCCGCGGTGGTGCCGGTAGACCTGCACATCCGCGGTTGTCCCCCGCGCCCGGTGCAGCTGCTCAGTGGATTGCTGGCATTGCTCGAGGCGCAGTCGCGATAACCCGCACAGGAGGTCGGCCGGGATCAAAGCGTCGTGGCGTCGTGGACAATGCTGCCGGACCTACGGGCAAGCCGGGTGCTCCGTCACGACGGATCGAGTTCCGAGCCTTCCGCGGCCACCGCGGCGATCTTGTCCGGCGCAAGCACCGTGACGCCTCCGCGCTCGAGCTTGATCCAGCCACGCTTCACCCATGCCCGCAGCTGCTTGTTGGTGCTCTCCCGCGAGCGGCCGATGATCTGGCTGATCTCGCGCTGGGTGATGGCGACCTTGCGTTTCGGGGCTGCCGGGTCAGCAGTCGCGGTGAGCTGGAGCAAGGTCTTGGCCAACCTGGTGGGCAGGTTCAGGAAGGTCACGTCCTGCACCTGCTCGCTGGTCCGGCGCAGCCGAGAGCAGAGAATTTCGATGAGCTTGAGCATCACCTCCGGCCGGTCCTGGAGGAACGTCACGAAGTCGCGCCGCTCGATGACGATCAGCTCGCAATCGGTCATGGCGGTGGCGTCCGCGGTGCGCGGCTGGCCGTCGAGCAACGCGATTTCCCCGAAGATCTCACCCTCGTGAAAGATGTTGAGCACGATGTCCTTGCCGTCGGCCGAAGCCACGCTAACGCGGACCGACCCCGTGAGCACGCCCAAGAGCCCGGTGCCGGGATCGCCCTTGGAGAAGATGGTGGCGCCGCGTTGCACCTTGCGCGTCTTCATGTAGGAGCCGAGATGGTCGATCACCGGCGCCGGCAGATCGCGGAACAGGAAGTGGTTGCGAAGCAGGGACGGCCTGTCGCGCACGCGCTCCGAAGGACGCTTGTCGGTTGGAACCGACATTGGATTGGTCTCTCGCCGCAACTGCTTGCAATCCACATTTCCTCGGAACGGTGCCCGACGAGCACCGGCCGAGTTTCCGGCCCCGCCGCAATCATAGCCATGAATTGACGCCGTGACATTCCCCGCGACGGGGTGGCACGGGTGGACCTGGTTACCACCGGCCCCGGGCCGGCAGGCAACCTCCAGCATCAACACCTAGATCAGGTCATCCGCCGCCCGGATCAATTCGTCAGCCTTCGCCGCACCAAGCTGGGCCCGGGCAGCGGCCTGGTTGACGACCAGCCTAGGCCTTGCCAGGGCCTTGTCCTGCAACTTGCCGAGATCCTTGAATGTAAAATTGCTGTTGATGATACCTGCAGCCCAAGAGCCGAGCGCCCGGTATGCTTCGGTCAGACTGGGGCCGCAACTCATGAGGCCGCCTTGCTCGACATATTCTCGGAATGGATAGGACACAGGCTTCTTGAATTTGGTATTTGCGAAATTCACGATCCCATCGTAATGCGTGGTGAAATGTGAGTCCGCGCTGACCGTGAGGGCTTGAACGCGGGCACCCTTGCGCATGATTTCGTCGAACGCCGCGGCGAAGTTGCCGCCTTTGACTACGACCGTATTTGTCCAGTCTTTTTCATCGTCGAAGACCTGCGGCAGGTCGTGCACGAGGTTGAAGATTGCATCGTTCGCGAAGCCGAACACGTCGCGTAGCTTCCTGTGCCGGTCGACATGCTCGACCGCGTACTTCGTGTTGTCCAGCCAAATTCCGCGGGCGTTTGCGGAGTGGTCGTCATGTTCCTGGCTCTTCGTCCGCCCACTCAAGAACAGAATTGGAATGTTTCCCGTCTTGGACTGTGCAGCCTTGGCCGATGTCACGCCGCCCGTCGCTGCGATCACCGTCGGGGGCGGATTGATTTTCGCCAGCTGGTCCGCTGCAGTCGACAGCTGAGTGCCGTACTGTCCGTCGGTCCACCGGGTGCAAATGAATACTTCGTTGGCGCCGAGATCCTTCGGAACGGTGTCGTCGGACGGTGTGCGCAATTTCCAAGAAGATGACAGTTCCCGGCTCAGTTGATCCTCGAACGCCGCGAGCAGGTGTCCAAAGCCCTTGTTGGTCACAGTGCTCTTGTTGGTCAAGGTGCTGAGGAATCCGACCGTCGGCATGACCCGTCACCCCTCTTCATCGCCAAGCGTTGCAAACCGGTGTTTCAGAAATATGCGCTCGGCACCTGCTGCCGCGTAGACCCAACCGGAATTGATTTTGCATGTCGATGACATATACGCCAGCTCATGCCCGCGATAAAGAGGATAACGGCACCACCCAAAGCCGATGAACAACGTTGTGGCGTATGATCTCGGTCGCAAGCGAGCTGCTCGGCAGCTACGGCAGCTGCGGAGACAGCCGACGCCAAGCGTTGGGTGACGGCGCGCTATTAGTGTCGGGTCGCATGCCTATTGTCGGTATCGGCGCTGCTTTACTCAATATCGAAAAGCAACTATCGTGTTGGACTTGACATTGGGGTCTAAAGTGCACGTTGGGGGTGCATTTGGGACTGAAGATCAGCGATTTTATTAGCGGAGACTCATGACCGGTCCTCAGCCGATCGGTCGGGAGCCGAGTTGGCAATGGGACTAGGCCCAGAGCCGGCCCCGACTGCCTCGAGACCCGACGCGCGCATTAACGCAACGCCACTCGCCCCGCGGTCCCATCCGCCGGCACCTCCGATGTCAGTGCCTTCCGACGCCGGTGACCTGACTGCGACATTCAATTTCGACGGCTTCGTCGATGGGGTTGCCTATCCCAGTCTCTCGCCTGCCCAGCAGGAGAGCTTCAAGTCCGATCTGCGGCGCGAAATCGCGGCCATCGCGACGTGGGCACACGAGGCGGGTTGGCCGTCCCCGCCTGCGATCGATCTGCAGGTCTTCGTATCGGACGAGTACAAGATCCCACGATCCCTGGTGCCCGCAGCGCAGGGGCGCAGGGGCCGGATGGAATTTCCGGCATGGAAGGTGGTCTCCGGCGAGGCCGCCATCGCACACGAGCTGACCCACGTGTTCTTTCCCAACGGCAACCGATTACTCGCGGAAGGGCTGGCGATCTACCTCCAGGCCAAGGTTGGCGGAAATCCGGCATTTCCCAACTTCGGCGCGCCGCTGCACGCGCTTGCGCACGAGTTGCTGCGCGAAATGGTGCCTGAATTTGCGCAAGGCGAGACGGCAAGCCTCGAGAAGGTGCGTCTCGCGTATCTCGACAGGATTGCGACACCCAGTCCTTTGCGATTGCGCGTAGGCAGAATTCTGCATGACAATACTCCCGGCGGACAGGCGCATCTCTACCCGATCGCCGGCTCGTTCGTTCAGTTCCTGATCGCGACCCGCGGAACGAGCCGGTTTCACACGCTGTACGAGCACACGCCTCTGGTGCCGTTCGAGCGCAATTGCGGAGCGCCGGAGCGATGGCTGGACGTCTATGGCGTCTCGCTCGCCGATCTCGAGCTGCAATGGAAATCGATCATCGCCGGCTGCGGACCGGAAAATTCGGAGAGCCTTGCTCCCGTGCCGAACTGGGTCGGCGCCATGCGCGCATGACGGTGCGATTGCGGGATGACATAGAGGAAAGTCATGCGGATCAACTCAGAAAGGGAGCGCGGGCATGGTTGAGGTCAATCCAAAGCTGTCGAGAGCGAAATTGAGAAGGAGCGCGCGAACGACATCCGAAGGCAAGGGTGTGGCCCCGCTTCCAGGCATCAGGACGGACGCCAAGCAGGCCGTCACCGCCGACCCTACCGATCCTCGATCGCCGTTCTACGGCGCCATCAACTGCGATCCGACAGGCTATGGCAAGAATCGCGTGTTAGCCGAGAAAATCAGCAACGCTGTCGGCGAGTTGAAGAACAGTGACGAGCACGGAGCGCGCTTCGTCCTGGCGTGGCGACTGTATCCGAACGACGAGCATCCCTGCTGGCATCAAAAGGATGCGCACTACTGCGGGTGCGGCTGCGGTTGCTTCTCCAGCCACCATCCCTCCAAGCGTACCCGGAAGACCGGGCGTGCTAGTAAGCGCGTGACGCGAAAATAGAAGGCTCGAGAAGGCGAAATGGCCAGCGGCTCGCGCACGAAGGACAAACGGCGCGTCCTGATGAAGGACAGATCATTCAGGGGCGAAACGGTTCTGTGCGAAAGGTCGAGATCGCGATCGTCAGGTGCGTCTAGGGGAGCTGTCGCATGGTAACCAAGAGGCAGAAGCGCCCGACTCCGGTCGTCGGATTTCTCAACAGCGGATCGCGTAAAGCATTTGCACATCCAGTTGCGGCGTTTCGCCGTGGCTTGAGAGAAGCCGGCTACGACGGCCAAGACGTTGTCATCGAATATCGTTGGGCCGATGGCAGGGTGGATCGGCTGCCCGCGTTGGCGGCCGATCTGGTGAGCCGGCAAGTGGACGTGATCGCGGCGACCGGCGGCGCAACGCCGGCGCGCGCCGCGGCCGCAGCAACGAAGCGAATACCGATCGTCTTCGCGGGCTGCGACCCCGACGATGCCGGTCTCGTTAACAACTTCGAGCGCCCCGACGGCAACGCCACCGGCGTAGACGTATGTGTTCTCAAGGGTCAACCACATCGCCCCTATCTCGTGAATGAACTGGTGCCTGACGCCACTTTCGCCGTCCTCATCAACCCCACCACATTCGGAGCCCAATACGAGAGGAAAGAGGCACTCGAGGCGGCTGCCAAATTCAACCGCGAACCGATCTTCGTCGAGGCCGCGGCAGTCGAAGAGCTGGTCCCTGCCTTCGCGGCGATGCGACGACGCAATGCCGGAGCAATCGTCATAAGTGCGGATGCATTCTTCACCAGTCGGCGAAAAAAGATCGTGGAGCTGGCTGCGAAAAACAGGCTGCCCGCAATCTACCCGTGGCGTGAATATGTCGAGGCCGGCGGTCTGATGAGTTATGGTCCCAACCTCGCCAACGCCTATCGCCAGGTGGGGTTCTATAGCGGCATGATCCTGCAGGGCAAAAAGCCCGTGGATCTTCCGGTCCTGCAGCGTGGCCCCGAGCTCGTCATCAACCTGAAGACCGCGAAGGCGCTGGGCCTCGCGGTCTCGACCAGCTTGTTGGCGCAGGCCGATGAGGTGATCGAGTGAACGCGTTGCGCGGAGTTGGCGGCTAGAGCACGGTAGCTGCCGGCAGTGCCGTGTCGGCGGCGGAAGAACGTGCCGGACTGGCCGGTCGGCTCGACCGAACCTCCGCGAATGAGAAGGAGCACACACCCATGCCTGAGATCGGGTTCCTCAACAGCGGATCGAGAGCCGAGTTCGCGCACCTGTTGGCAGCGTTCCGGGATGGTCTGAAATTGAAGGGCTTCGAATTGGTGAGAAAGCCTCCGAGGAGGCGGAGGGACGTCCGCATTCGCTACGAATGGGCGAACGGTGATTATTCCAAGCTGCCAGGGAAGGCGCAATCGCTGGTCGACAAGGGAGTAGACCTCATAGCGGCAACGGGCGGTATTGGCGCGGCCCGGGCGGCATCACAAATAGGCTCCGACGTTCCGATCCTGTTCGCCAGCGGGCGCGATGCCACGAAAGCCGGCGACCCCGCCGCGAACGCCAAAGGCGTTCATCTGGCGGTGAGCACGCCCAAGGTCGAAGATCACAATCGGTACAAGCGGCTGCGCGAGCTGCTGGGAGACAAGGCGACGATCTACCAGCTGATCAACAAGGAGTCCCCGGTATATGTCGAGGAGGGACATTGGTCGCAGCCCCTGATGGCTGCCTCGCTCGCCGAGCTCAAGGCTCAATTTCGCTCTGCCGCCGGCAACAAGGCGGCTGGCATCCTGGTCAGTGGAGATCCCTTCTTCAACAGCCATCGCGCCGCGATCGTCCAACTCGCGAACAGCTACCGGATTCCGACCTGCTATCCGTGGCGGGAATACGTCGAGGCCGGTGGCCTCATGAGCCACGGGCCGAATCTTCGCAACGTCTATCGGCGGCTTGGCGTATGGGCCGCGATGGTGCTCGATGGTGCAAGAGCCGAAGATTTGCCGGACACCGACGCCGGGCATCGAGAATTCGTTGTCCATCTCAAAACGGCGAAGAAGCTCGGGATCGCAGACGATAAATTGAACAAGTTGCTGTTGATGGCCGATGTGGTCATTCGCTAGGTTCGCGGACGAGACGTCGAGTGAGGCGAGCGTTGGGACCGGTCGAGGAGAAATGTCGAATTCGGCATCGGATACCGTGCGGTCATCGGTGACTGGACGCGAAAAAATCTCGCCCGTTTCGATGCGCTCGAGATCACCGTCGATCACTGCATTTACGGCAACAAGCGACAGCAATCCGAGATGTTCGATCTGGTCCCCCTAATTCCGCTGACCGCGCACGGGATCGGGCTTTCGATCGGCACCGATGCGCCGCTCGACCTTGCATATCTCGACCAGGTGGCGACGGTCGTCGAGCGGCTCGAGGCTCCCACGTACAGCGAGCACCTCGCGTTCACTCGGGTCCCGGGCCGCGATCTGGCCAATCTCCTTCCACTGCCGAAGACCGAAGCCGTCGCCGGGTCGGTCATCGCCAAGGTCCGAACCGTCCAGTCGAGAATTTCCGTTCCCTTCCTGCTCGAGAACATCACCTACCTGTTCGAGTGGCCGGACTCCAACATGTCGGATGCCGAGTTTCTGAAGCTGATCTGCCTCGAAACAGGTGCCGGACTTCTGCTGGATATCGAGAATCTATACTTGAATGCCGAGAACCACGGATTCGATCCGTATCGTTTTCTCGATTCCCTGCCCGCAGGGCTCGTTCGGGAGGTGCACATGGCAGGCGGAGTTTCCGCGGGCGAAGACTCTCGCGGACGGATTGTGCTGGCCGACTCGCATTCCCATCCGGTGCCCGACGGTGCACTCGAGCTCCTCGGCCACATGCTGTTGCGCCAGTCTCCGGCTTTCATCATGCTCGAGCGAGACGATCGGTTTGACGCCGTAGAAGAAATCCTGGAGGACCTCGCCCGTATTCGCACCGTCGTCGAGCACTCCCGATCCGAGGAGAAACATGCCGTCGCGTCTGTTGGATCGACAGTCTAGGCTGCTGCAATACCTGACGAGCAGTGAGGCGATATTCTGCGACCAAGGCAATGCCCCCTTGGATCCTGCGCTTCACGGTCTCGATCGAGAAATGCTTCGCCTGGAAGCACGCTTTTCTTGCGAGAAGCGTATCGAAAAGATCTGCGGGATCTTTCCGAGGACGTTCGCCGCCTTGGGGAAGAACAAGGCGACCGTCGTCCACGAGTTTGTTGCCGCATGTCCGCCTGTCGAGATCGGCCGGCTGGCGAACGCGATTCAATTCCACAACTTCCTGGCTCACCGCCGCGAGAGGATCAATCCGCCGTATTTGGTGGACATTCTGGCCTGCGAGCTTGCTTGCGCGAAGATACGAATGGTCGAGGACCGGGCGCGGGAGCCGCGAAAGAGCAGACCCAAGCCCCCATGCGGGCATATTAGGCGTCCGCCGTCGACGACTTTGCTGCGTTGCGCCCATGATGTACGCCCGATTTTCGAATCCGAGGTGAAGGGCGCGCTTCCGGAGGAACGCGAAACGCTGCTGGCGGTGACGATGGGTGCGAGTGCCAACGAGCCACGCGTTCTCGAGGTCCCTCCCGCCGTATTCGATCTGCTTTCCGGCCTCGACGATTGGACCGATTTTCAAGCCGGCGGGACATCGGGGATGAACGAGCTCATCGACCAATTGCTGGCTTACGGATTGATCGAGGTTGCCAAGTGAGAATTTGCGTCATCGGCAAGTTCCCTCCGATTCAAGGCGGAGTAAGCATGCGCACCTACCGGACGGCGCACGCGCTTGCCGCCGGCGGGCACGAGGTTCACGTCGTCACCAATGCGAAGGAAGTCCAGCCGCCGTTTCGAATGTACATGCGACCGTCGGATTGGACCCGTTGCGAAGCGAGGTACGGGACCGGCTCGGTAACCGTCCACTGGACCGGTCCCGCCGATCGCTCGCAATCCTACGTCCCGATGGCAAGCCCATTCGTATCGAAGCTCTCGGCCATCGCCGCTAGCGTTCATTCGGAGCATCCGTTCGACGTCATGTACTCGCACTATCTGGAGCCGTACGGAGTGGCGGCGCATCTTGCGTCGCAAATTACGCGCGTGCCGCACGTTGTGCGTATGGCTGGAAGTGACGCAGGTCGACTCTGGCACCATCCGCAGCTCGAGCCCCTTTACGACCACGTGCTGCGCTCCGCCAGCGTGGTCATCGCCGTCGGCACGGTAGCGCAACGGGCTCGCGAGCGAGGTGTCTCTCCTCGTCGCATCACCTCCGGCGGCCAGTTTTCGCTGCCGGAGGACTTGTTCACTCCGGACGGTCCAGTCCTCGATCCCGCGGAGTTGCGGGCGGAAGCAGCGAGGGATCCCGACTTTCGCGGGTCGGTCTGGGGCGATTTCAACGGCGGAGGACGCTATTTCGGCATTTACGGGAAGCTGGGGGAAAGCAAGGGCTCGCTCTCGCTGCTCGCCGCCATGCGCCGACTCAAAGATGCCGGCGTGGATGTCGGCCTCGTCGCCCTCGCCCATGGGTCATCGGAGATCGAGAGGAGCTTCCGCGCACGCGCGCGCCGGCTTGGCGTCGCAGACCGGGTTCTCCAACTTCCGTTTCTCCCGCCTTGGCGCGTGCCGGAATTCCTGCGCGGATGCCTCGCGGTTTGTTGCCTCGAGCAAAATTTTCCCATCGACTTCCACAGCCCGATGACCATCTACGAGGCGCTGCTTTGTGGAAGGTGTCTCGTCGCGTCCACCGAGCTGATCGCCAAGCTGCCCCGCTACGGGAGGCTGCCACACGGTTACGGCTGCGTAGCGATCAGGGACGTCAATGACATCGACGATCTCGGGTCCCAGCTCGCGGCCATCGCAAAGGATCCCGCACCGGCATCGGCGGTGGGCGAGCGCGGGCGGCTGTTCGCCCGCGAGCTGCAGCAGCGGGTGGTCTTTCCGCAGAGACTGGAATCGATTCTCGCGTCCGCCGCGACGGGCGAGGCCGAATTGCCCTCGGGGGACGAGCCGACATCCGCATCCGTCCGGGAGATACAAGAGTGCTCCTTTGTGCTCACTCGGCTGGCCGAGATCGAAATCGAGAAGAATGGCCGCGCTCGAGGCTCGAGAAAGAAGCCGGATCGGGCAATCGATCTGACGCGGGCGCGAGAGGTTCTGGCGTGCCTCACACGCGGCATGAATGAAGGTCGGAAAAACTTCGGGCGGCTTGCGCAGGGGGTTCAAGTCGAAGTCGCCATCGCGCAGGCCGAGAACGAGACCCCGTCCACGCAAGACTCCGATCCCTTGTTCAGGCTGCGCATTCGACGATGGGCGATGGGTAACGAAGATCTCCGCAGACTTGTCCCGATGCGGGACCCGCAGGTACGGATGTTGGAGTTCGATTTCGATGCTTCCCGGTTCATCGATGTAAAGACGCTCGAGGATTGTCCTTCATCTGCCGAGAAGCACCGCAGCTTCATCATTGCTTTTGCCTGCCCTGGTGATCGAAAACGGCCCCCTCTGGTCGTGGACGAAATCACCGCACGGATTCTGCAGCTGAGCGAGGGGACGCGCACGACAGCGGACATTCTTCGGCAGTTGAGCAAAGAACGCGGCACATCGACTGTGGAGGATGACTTCCATTGGGTAGAGCAGTTGTTCGTCGAAGGCTTGCTCCAGCTCCGGGATCAACTCGCCCATGCCGTCAATGATGGGTTGTTGTCCGGGTCGTCCCGGGCCGATGCAGCGGTGACCGACGCTCTCGGTCATGCTCGATGACACGCCACGCGGAAATTGCGGGCGGAGGCATCGGCGGCCTGAGCTCCGCGTTGATGTTGGCTCAGCAGGGATGGACGGTTCGCATCCACGAGAAGTCCCCTGCGATCCGGGAGGTCGGGGCCGGGATCTACATCAAGAACAACGCCCTTGAGGTTCTCGAATCCATCAAGCTCCTCGATCGGCTCGTTCCGCATGGATTTCGCCTCGAACGGGGCCAATATGTCGATCCCGGCGGTGCCATGATCCAGGATCGTCCCTTTACCGGAAAGTCGCGCGTCCATGTGTTCCTCCGCCAGACGCTGATCGAGATTCTGCGAGACGCGGCGGAGCGGGCGGGTGTCGAGATCGTCACCAACTCGACGGCGGTCGCAGCCGAGCCGGCGGGCGAGCTGTGGCTGGAAGGTGGTCGATGTCTGCGGGCCGATCTCGTGATCGCAGCCGACGGCGTGCGATCGAAGATCAGGGATTCTCTCGATCTCGGCGCGACCTATCGACCCTTACCTACGATTGTAACGCGCTATCTCATACCTTCGCGAGAGATTACGCCGGAACCGATTACCCGGGAGCATTGGTCCGGCCGCTATCGTATCGGCGTTACTCCGTGCCGACACGACCTGACGTACGTCTACCAAGTCTGTCCCGAGTTCGGACAAATCGGCAACGGCCTTGCCGACCGACGTCGATTTTTGGACGCGCGCATTCCCGAAGCTTCGGCGCTTGCTCGAAATGATCGCCCAATGCGATCCGGATCGACACAACTACAGCATCGTGCGGTGTCCCCGCTGGCAGCGGGGACGGGTCGCCATTGTCGGTGATGCGGCTCATGGCTTGCCTCCGACGCTCGGCCAGGGCGTTGGTCTGACTTTGATGAACGTGCACGCGCTCTGTGTTGCGTTGCGCCACAATGCAACGGCCGACACCGCATTGCCAGCTTGGGAAGCAGCTGTTCGCTTCATCAGCGACCGTACCCAGCGTTGGGCAGAGCTATACGATTTCTTCACGCGCGAATGGCCGACGCCGCTTTGGTTCATGCGACCCGCGATCATCTGGGCATTTCGATCCGTCCCAGCGCTCAACCAACGGATGCGGATCGCCGATCAGGGCCTGACCGGGGAAACACTGGACGCACTCGGTCGCCGGCTCGATCAACCGGCCTGCTAGAAAACCGATCCACGCCGGCCGGGCCTTCAGATCCGAGGCAACCCACCCTGCCGCAAGGCACGGGCACCTACGCGCGATCACGAAGTATTCCAAGGGCTTGTTCGCTTGATGTGAACTAAATCACACAACCCGAGGCCCGCTCATGCTAGGTTTGACCACGGGGGAGGAACGGCTCGTCCGCAAACGGTGTGCTCATATGAATTGGCTCCGGTTCCAACGTCTTTTCGCCCTGCTCGTCATTGTGATCGTGGGCTGGGCGACTGCGGCCCATACACAACCGCCGAAACCTCCGGTGATCGGGTTTCTGAACATCGGATCGTCTCGCGCCTTCTCGGCATTCCTGGCTGCATTTCAGCAAGGCCTTAATGCGGCAGGATACGCGGATGGCCGGAACGTCGTCATCGATTACCGCTGGGCGGATGGCAATTTTGATCTTCTGCGGGAGCAGGCCACCGACCTGGTCCGCCGTCAGGTCACCCTGATCGTTGCGACCGGGGGTCTGGTCGTCGCACGCGCCGCAAAGGACGCGACCAAGACGATCCCGCTGCTGTTCATCGGCGGTGGATATCCGGTCGAGGAGGGGCTCGTCGCGAGCGTCAATCGGCCCGGCGGCAACGCTACCGGCGTCAGCCTCTACGCGTCCGAGCTGATACCGAAGCGTCTGGAACTGCTGCACGAGTTGGTGCCACAGGCGTCCAGATACGCGGCCCTTCTCAACCCCAAGACTCCGGCTGCCCGCTACGAAGCGCCGGACCTGAAAAAAGCGGGACAGAGCAAAGGGGTTCCGCTGACGATTCTGGAGGCGAGCACCGAGGCCCAGCTCGACGAGGCTTTCGAAGCGGCCTCGAAGGGAGGCGTCGATGCACTGCTCGTGAGCAACGATGGATTCTTCACAAGTCGCCGGGCACAGATCATAGCCCTCGCAGCGCGCCACAAGTTACCCGTCGCCTACGGGACCCGTGAGTACGTCGCTGCCGGAGGACTAATGAGCTATGGCCCTAATATTCGCGATGCCTACCGTCAGATCGGCGAGTACACGGGCCGAGTCCTCAAGGGCGGGAACCCGGCCGAGATGCCGGTGCAGTATCCGACCAAGTTCGATTTGGTCCTGAACCTCAAGACCGCAAAAACGCTCGGCCTCGAGGTCCCGACGCCGCTGCTCATCACCGCGACCGAGACGATCGAAGAAAAATTGAAGACAATTGAATGAGCCGTCGGGCACCATCGTTCGTATTCGCCACACCGCCATGGCGATCCGTATCGACGCGACAACGGTTCGCGTCGTCGAGATTCCCGTCGTTCAGGTTTCAGGCTCGTCTGTTCACGAAGTATGTAGGGCTGTTCGTCGCCGTCGTCTGTGTGGCCCTGGTCGCCAATGCATCGTTCGAGATCTGGTTTTTCTATCAGGAACATAAGTCGTCACTGATCCGCATCCAGCGCGAGCAGGCGGAAGCGGCGTCGGCGAAGATCGGACAGTTCGTCGAGGAAATCGAGGCTCAGCTCGGTTGGACCACGCAACTTCCGTGGATCGAGACCACGCTGGCACAGCGCCGGCTCGACGGCCGGCGTCTGCTGAGCCAGGTGCCGGCGATCACCGAGCTGGCCCAGCTCGACCCCTCCGGGATGGAACGGCTACGGGTCTCCAGGCTTGCAACGGATGTGCTCGACAGTCGCGTCGACCTCTCCAGGGACCCGAAATTTCTCGAGGCCGTCGCGCACAAGCACTATTACGGCCCCGTCTATTTCCGGTTCGAAGTCGGAGCCCTACATGACCCTCGCGCTGGCGGGCACCCGCCGCGACGCCGGGGTCAGCGTCGCCGAGGTCAATCTCAAGTTCGTCTGGGACGTGGTGTCGCAGATCAAGGTCGGCGACCGGGGGCAGGCCTACGTCGTCGACGGCAACGGCCGCCTGATCGCCCATCCCGACATCAACCTGGTGCTGCGCGGCACCGATCTGTCGAACCTCGCCCAGGTGAAAGCGGCGCGCGCGGCGATCGCGGGGAGCGAGGCCGAGCCGCTGCAGGTTGCGCAGGGCCTGCAAGGCCGGCCCGTGCTCACCGCGCATGCCAGGATCGCGCCGCTCGGCTGGCTGGTGTTCGTCGAGCTGCCGCGCGAGGAGGCCTATGCCCGACTATACGCCACCATCGAGCGCACCGCCCTGGTTCTGCTGGCGGCGCTCGCCCTTGCGGGGCTTGCCGGCATGTTCCTGGCGCGCAAGATGCTGGTGCCGATAAGGGCGCTGCAGGCCGGGGCCGCACGCATCGGCAGCGGCGATCTCGGGCAGCGCATCTCGATCAAGACCGGCGATGAGCTCGAGGCGCTCGCCGACCAGTTCAACGACATGGCGGAGAAACTCCAGGATTCCTACACCGACCTCGAGCGCAAGGTCGAAACGCGGACCCGTGAGCTGGCGCAATCCGTGAGCGAGCTGCGCGCGCTCGGCGACGTCAGCCAGGCGGTGAACTCGACCCTCGATCTCGAGAACGTGCTGGCAACCATCGCGACCAAGGCGGTACAGCTCTCCGGCACCGAGGCCGGCGCGATTTATGTCTTCGACGACCGCCAGCAGGAATTCTACCTGCGTGCTACTCACGGGATGGATCAGGATCTGATCGCCCGCATGCTGGAGCACCGCATCCGCCTCGACAACGAGACGAATGTGGCCTCCGCGATCAGGCGACGCGAGCCGATTCAGATCCCGGACATCCGCCAGGAACCGGTGACGCCGGTAGGCGAAACCATTCTGCGCGCCGGCTACCGCGCCCTCCTGGTTGCCCCGCTGCTGCGCCCACGTGAAATCATCGGCCTGCTGGTGGTGCGACGCCGGGAGCCGGGATCGTTCCCCAAGGGGACCGTCGAGCTGCTCAAGACCTTCGCCGCCCAGTCGGTGCTCGCCATCCAGAATGCGCGCCTGTTCAGCGAAATCGGCGAGAAGAGCCGGCAGCTCGAGATAGAGAGCAGGCACAAGTCGCAGTTCCTCGCCAACATGAGCCACGAGCTGCGCACCCCGTTGAACGCCATCGTCGGCTACACCGAGCTCATTCTCGACAACATCTATGGCGAACCGTCCGCTCGGATGCATCAGGTGCTCGAGCGCGTCCAGACCAACGGCCGTCACCTCCTGGGCCTGATCAACGACGTGCTCGATCTCGCCAAGATCGAGGCCGGGCAGCTCACGCTGTCGCTTGCGGACTATTCCATGAAGGAGATGGTGCACGGCGTGATCATTGCAGTCGAGCCGCTGGCGGCTGCAAAGCATCTCGCCTTCAAGTCCGACCTCCCGGAGCAGCTGCCCACCGGCCGTGGCGACGAACGCCGCATTGCGCAGGTGCTGCTCAACCTCGTCGGTAATGCGATCAAGTTCACCGACGCCGGAGAGGTCGCCATCAAGGCCTTCGTGGCCAACGGGTCGTTCACCGTTGCGGTCAGCGATTCCGGACCCGGCATCAGTGCAACCGACCAAGTCAAGATCTTCGACGAGTTCCAGCAGGCCGACAACTCGTCCACCAAGAACAAGGGCGGAACCGGGCTCGGCCTGTCGATCGCAAAGCGGATCATTGAGATGCACAAGGGACGTATCTGGGTCGAGTCCGAGCTGGGCAAAGGATCGACCTTCTTCTTCTCTCTTCCCGTCAGGGTCGAGCGACAGGAAGGACGACCATGAGCCGGCGGCGTATCCTCGTGGTCGAGGATCAGGTGGACAACAAGCAGATCTTGCGCGATCTGCTGACCAGCGTCGGATACGAGGTCATCGAAGCCGAGAACGGTGAAAAGGCCCTGTCTGCCGCGGCCGCGCAGCACCCGGACCTGATCCTGATGGACATCCAGCTGCCGTTGCTCGACGGCTACGAGGCGACTCGCCGGATCAAGGCCGATCCGGCGCTGCGGGCCATTCCGGTCATCGTGGTCACCTCCTATGCGCTGAGCGGCGACGAGGCCAAGGCGCGAGATGCCGGCTGCGACGCCTACGTCACCAAGCCTTTCAGTCCGCGCGCGCTGCTGGCAAAGATCCGGGAATATGTGCCATAAGGTCTCATCTCTTGCGGACGCGATTCTAAACGAAACGGTCCCTACTTCGTCGCGAAACGCCATCCTGCGGGCGGTGCCATGAACGACCCTCCGCGCATCCTGGTAGTCGACGACAACGAGATCAACCGCGACATCATCGTGACGCGGCTCGAGGCGAATGGATACGAGACCCTGCAAGCGGCCGACGGCGAGGAGGCGCTTACGGCAGCCGCTCGGTATCGGCCCGACCTGATCCTGCTCGACGTCATGATGCCGAACCTCGACGGCATCGAGGCCTGCCGACGCCTCAAGAGCAACGTCGATAATTCCTTCCTGCCCATCATTCTGGTCACCGCAAAAGCCGAGACCAAGGACATCGTGACCGGTCTAGATGCCGGCGCCGACGAGTATCTGACCAAGCCGGTCGATCAGGCCGCCCTCGTCGCCCGCGTGAAATCCGTTCTGCGCATCAAGGCCCTGCACGACCAGGTGCAGGCCCAGGCCGCCGACCTCGCGACCTGGAACCGCACGCTCGAGCAGCGGGTGAAGGAGCAAGTCGCCGAGATCGAGCGCATCGCACGGCTGAAGCGTTTCCTCTCGCCCCAGGTTGCCCAACTCGTGTCGACGGGCGACGAAAGCGTATTGGCGAGTCATCGCCGCGAGGTCACCGTCGTGTTCTGTGACCTGCGTGAATTCACGGCGTTCGCGGAGGCGGCGGAGCCCGAGGAGGTGATGACCGTCCTGCGCGAGTATCACGGTGTGCTCGGCCCCTTGATCGACAAGTTCGACGGGACCGTCGAGCGCTTCGCCGGCGACGATATCCTGGTCCTGTTCAACGATCCGCTGCCGTGTCCCGAGCCCTCGCTGCGGGCGGTGCGCATGGCGATCGAGATGCGCGCCGAGATCGCTCGGCTCACCGCGAAGTGGCGTTCACAGGGCCACGAGCTCGGGTTCGGGATCGGAATCGCACACGGCTTCGCCACGCTGGGATGCATTGGCTTCGAGGGACGTTTCCAGTATTCGGCCACGGGAACGGTCGCCAATCTCGCCTCCCGCCTGTGCGACGAGGCACACAACGGCCAAATTCTCGTCGACGCCAGGGTTCATGCGGCGGTCAAGACGCGAGCCGAGCTGGAATCGGTGGGCGAGCTCGATCTCAAGGGCTTCCGTCGTCCGGTCCCCGCCTTCAACGTTTGCAGGCTGCAGACGTAGCCGCCCACGCCATCGGCGAATGTGGGCATCGTCGCGCATGCGCGATCTCGTTAGCGGACCAGACGAAACTGCGACTGCAGTTGGGCGCCGGCATTTTCGGACGCTTGAGAAATGACTCCACTGGGTCATTCGATTCCGCGAGTGTGAAGTTCTTCACACGGCGGTCATCCGATTCGTCATAGGGTTGTCTGCGCCCGCAATCTCCCGGTCCTCGAACATAGTTTGGACCGCATGCACCAGATCTCGTTGCAAGAGGCATTTCCGGTTGCGCAGATCGCGGCGCGGCTGCGACGCCCGTTCGACCTCGGAGCCGACCCCGACGAAGCTGCACAGTCCGGGCGGGCCGCTCCGGCATGGCGCTTCGTCGGGCTTTCGATCCTGTGCGTGCTCGCCATGGCAGTGGCGGGCACGCTGAGCTCCCGCGGTTGCCGTGTCGAGCCGGTCACGCTCGGCGCCGGCATCGGCCGCGACATTTCGATTGCCGTGCCTGCCGATACGCCGTGCACCATCCTGGTGCGGCCCGGCAGTGCAACTCTCGTTGGCTTCACCGTCGACGTGCCGCCGCAGCGCGGAACGGTGACGCCGCGGGGGCGCACCGGCGTGGTCTACCGGCCCAACCGCGGATACACGGGCGACGACGGCTTCACCTTTTCCCTGCACGGACGATCGAGCGCGATTGTTCGCGTCCGGGCGAGGATCCACTAGTGCGGTATCTTTGACGTTCCGATCAGTCTCGCGGCGGTTCCGTCATCGGAACGTCAAAGACAAAACCGCACTAGCACCATAGACTTGCTAGTGTCCCTTTGCTTCCGACGTTCGCACTCGAGCGTGCTGCAATGTGAAGCGAACGTCGGAAGCGGGACACTAGCTACAGCTTGTTCCGGCGAGGCGCGATCATGCAAATGCACCAGATCCGCTACTTCCTGGCGCTCTGCAAGGAGCTCAGTTTCACGCGTGCAGCCAGACGCAGCGGCGTTTCGCAGCCTTCCCTCACCAACGCCATCGGCGCGCTGGAACGCGAGCTCGGCGCGACATTGTTTCAGCGCAAGCCGCTGATCGCACTGACCGTGCTCGGGCACGCGATGCTGCCCTATTTCGAACGGATCGCAGACAATGCCGATCGGGCACGCGCGACCGCGCAGACCCTGGTGCAGTTGCGGACGGCAACCTCCGAGGCCGCGACCACCCTGGATCACGCCGCAGCGCGACCGGATCACCCACGGAGCTGAGAGGCTGCGCGCCGACACGCGCGCATCCGCGGCATCATCCCGGTGCGTTCTCGCTTCGTCGAGATTGCACACGCTTTCGACGGACCTGTTCCGTCCTTCCCCTGTGCGCGGGCTCTCCTGCTATTGCAATCCCCTGCTCCGCTCATACAATCCCGAGCAAGCAACGCGCTCGCATCCAGGAGCGCCGAGGGAGGATGACCGGATGAGGCGCTCGCGGCGAGCCTTGGCATGCGGCCTCGGTCTCCTCGTCGTTGCGATGCAGGCACCGGCACAGGCACAGTTTCCATCGAAGCAGATCCGGATCATCGTGCCGTACGCGCCCGGCGGCCTGACCGACGTGGTCGCGCGCCACTATGCCGAGCAGCTGCGCAAGGACCTCGGACAACAGCTGATCGTGGAGAACAAGCCGGGCGCCTCCGGCATCATCGCGATCGAGACCATGGCGCGCTCGCGACCCGACGGCTACACGCTGATGATCGGCAACATCTCGACCAATGGACTCACCCCGGTCCTGCTCGCCAAGCGGATGCCGGTCGACTACGACAAGGACGTGCAGATCGTCGCCAGGCTCGCCGACGTTCCGGTCTTCTTTCTGGCGACGACCAAGGACTTCCCGCCCACGACATTCGCTGAATTCATCGCCTACGCAAGAGCGAATCCGGGCATCGTGCGTTACGGCAGCGCCGGTATCGGCGCCTATCAGCACGTCAACACGGAAATTCTCGCCAAGCGGGCGGGTGTGCGCCTCCTGCATATTCCGTACAAGGACGGCGGACCGGGCATCCTCAAGGACCTCGCCAACGGCGATATCAAGGTGTCCTGGTTCAACGTCACCAATCCGATCGGCATGATGAAGGCGGGCCACGTGCGTCCGCTCGCGGTCGCGGCGCCGCAACGGCTCCCCGCCCATCCCGATGTTCCGACCATCGCGGAAGTCGGCTTTCCCGGCATCCGGGCCGCGCAATGGGTGGCCGCCTTCGCGCCGTCCGGCGTGCCGCCGGAGATCGTCGAGACGCTCCATAACGCCTTCGTCAAGGCGTCGATGGCGCCGGAGATGCAGGAGAAATTCCAGAAGGGTGGGATGGCTGCCCCGCAGCAGGCTTCCATCGATGATGCCAGAGCCTGGCTGCGGGAAGAGATGGCCTCCTGGCGACGGGACCTTCCGGAAGCAAACATCGTGGTGGACGAATAGTTTCTTCGGGGATCGAGCTTGAAGATCGGAATTCTGCTCGGCGACGACATCGGTCTCGAGGTCGTTCCGGAATGTATCAAGGTGATGAAGGCGGCCGCATCGCGCGAGCGCCTGGAGATTCAATGGCACGAGCTGCCGATCGGCAAGCAGGGCCACGAGCGGCACGGCCATACGCTGCCGGCGGTGACGGAGCATGCTCTGCACGGGCTCGACGGCTGGGTGATGGGGCCGATCGGACATGCCGCCTATCCGCGCGGGGATGCGACCTGGGTGATGCCGCCGGTGCGCAAGAAGTTCGACCTGTTCGCGGCGGTGCGCCCTGCCCTGTCGCATGCTGCGATCGCGTCGATCCACAGCAACGTCGACATCGTGTTCCTGCGCGAGCTCACCGAGGGAATGCTCTATTCGGAGACGGTCGTCGCCGGCCTGCCCGAGTTCCGGCCCAACGACGAGATCACCATCGCCATGCGCGTGATCACGCGCAAAGGATCGAACCGGGTGGCGCGCGAAGCGTTCGAGATCGCCCGCACGCGCAAGCGCAGGAAGGTCACCGCCGCGCACAAGGAGCCGGTCTATCGGCTCGCCTGCGGCATGTTCGCCGAGGAGTGCCGCAAGGTCGCGCGCGACTATCCGGACGTGACCTTCGAGGAGATGATGATCGAACTCGATCTCGATGAAGCTCGTCACCGCTCCCCAGCAGTTCGACGTGGTGGTGACGACGAACCAGTTCGGCGACATCCTCACCGATATCGGCGCGGGCCTCGTCGGCGGGCTCGGGCTGGCGCCGGGCCTGTGCGTCGGAGAGAGCCAGGCCATGGCCCAGGCGACCCACGGCTCGGCCCCCGACATCGCGGGCCGCTACATCGCCAATCCCTATGCCATGATCGTCTCGGGGCAGATGCTGCTGGCCTGGCTCGGCCGCAAGCGGGCGGAGCCGAGAGCAACCGCCGCCGCCGATCGCATCCAGGCCGCGGTTGCGGCCGTGATCGCCGAGGGCAAGCATCTGACCCGGGATCTGGGCGGGCGCGCCGGCACGGAGGAGATGGGTGACGCGATCGCCGCCGCCGTGAATGGAGCACGGCTGCTACAAGGCGCTCCGGAGCCGGTCGGCTCGTCATGATGGACTGCGCGGCGATGGGGTCGACGGCCATTCGCTCCGGCACGCTGAACGGGCGAGTGAATTCGCCAAGACGCTGCTTCATCGGGAGGAGATCCATGCACATTCATCTCGCCAGGCTCGCGGCAACCGTGTTGCTCGCCTGTGTCGTGCCGGCAGTTGCGGTCGCCCAAGCCTGGCCGCAGCGGCCGATCAAGATGATCGTGCCGTTCCCGGCCGGCGGCGGTACCGACTTCATCGCTCGCCTCGCCGCCAAGCATCTCTCCGATCGCCTCGGCCAGCAGGTGTTCGTCGAGAACCGCGGCGGCGCCAACGGCGCGGTCGGCCTGCAGGCGCTGATGCAGGCGGATGCCGACGGCTACACCATCTCGGCCTGCTCCGACACTCCGCTGGTGGTCAATCCGTCGCTCTACGACAAGCTTCCCTATGCGCCGCTGCGCGATTTCGTGCCGGTGGCGACCATGGTGCGGTTTCCCGGAATGCTGGCAGTGCATCCATCCGTGCCGGCGCACTCGGTCGCCGACCTGATCGCGCTCGCCAAGGCCAAGCCGGGCGGGCTCGCCTACGCCTCCGCCGGGGTGGGCAATTTCAGCCACCTCGCCATGGAGCTGTTCATGCAGGCAACCGGCGTGAAGCTTCTGCACGTGCCGTACAAGGGCACCGGCCCTGCCTCGCTCGCACTGATCGGTGGCGAGGTGCAGATGGGCTTCAACAACGTGCAGACGCTGCTGCAGAACGTGCGCGCCGGGCAGTTGCGGGCACTCGCGGTCGCCGAGCCGCTACGCGTCGCCGTGCTGCCCGACCTGGCCACCGTCGCGCGAGACGGTGCCCGGCTTCACGCATGGCGCCGTGGGTCGGCGTCATCGCGCCCGCAAGGACGCCGAAGGAGGTCGTCGAACGGCTGTCCAGGGAGACGCTTGCCGTCCTGCGCGATCCGCAGGTGGTCAAGCAGCTGGTCGACCAGCAGGTGACGCCGTTCGCGCTCGACCCCGACCAGATGGGCGAGCTGATCCGCAAGGACCTTGAAAAATGGGCGGGCGTGATCAAGGGCGCCGGCATCAAGGCCGAGTGAGCCGCGGAGACCCCGGATGTACAGCCTGAGGCTGAGCCCGGAGCAGCTGGAGATCCGCGACACGATCCGCGACTTCGTCGCCCGCGAGGTCAGGCCGCGGGCGCTCGCTCCGACGCGGCTGGAAGCGCGCGAGCGACCGCTCCTCCTGAACGCACTCGACCAGGCCTCGCGGATGGGCTTGCGCGCACTGGCGCTGGCCGAGGACAGCGGCGGCGCGGGCGCCGACCAGCTCACCTGCTGCATCGTCACCGAGGAGCTCGGCGCCGGCGATCCCGACCTGGCGGCAGTGCTGGCGCAGACGGCGACGCTTGCCCGCGAGCTGTTCGACGGATCGATGACGGCGGAGCAACGCGACCGGTTCCTGCCGGCCTTCCTCGCCGACGAGCGTTACCATCTGGCGCTGGCCGAGCACGAGCCCGACACCGACGACGCGCTCGGCATCCGCTACCATCGTGCACGGTCGCTCGCCTCAAGCTGCAAGACCACCGCACTGCGCTCAGGCGATGTCTGGATCATCAACGGCTTCAAGGACTGCGTGGCCAACGCGCCGATCGCCGGGCTGTTCGCTGTGCAGGTCGCCAGTGGAACGAGCGGCACCACCACCCTGCTGGTGCCGCGCGACGCTCCCGGGCTCAGGGTCACCGCCGGCGACCCCACCGCGCGCTGGTGTCACGGCGCGTGCGGCGAAGCGACGTTCACCGATTGTCGCGTTCCCATCGAGAATCTCCTCGGCATCGAAGGGCAAAGCCCCCTCCTTGCCAGCGACCGCCAGCTGGCGCAGGAGGCGGCGCTCAACCTCGGCATCGGTCGCGCCGCCTACGAGGCCGCGCTCGACTACGCGCAGCTGCGCGTGCAGGGCGCACGACGCATCATCGAGCATCAGGCTATCGGAGAGAAGCTCGCCGAGGTCGCTATCCGGCTCGAAGTCGCAGGCAGCGCGGTCCGGCAGGCAGCCTGGGCCTGCGATCATCCCGAAGCGTTCGCCGACCGCAGCCTCGCCGATCTGCCGTTCGCCAGCATCGCCAGGACGTTCGCGTCAGAGGCCATCTACCGCGCAACCAAGGATGCCGCGGAATGCTTCGGCGCCATGGGCGTGATGCGTGACCTGCCGCTGCAGCAATACCTGCATGATGCGCTCGTCTACCTGCATTCGGGTGCCGGCAACAGCGACGCCAGGCTGCGGATTGCCGAGAAGCTCGCCGGCTATCGTCCCACATCACCGCCGGCCGCGCTCGCGGCCGAATGAATTCCAGCGCAGGTGTACGGTCATGGACTTCTCGCTCACCGAAGAGCAGCGTGCCTGGCAAATAAAGGCGCGCACGTTCGCGCGGGAGGAGATCCGCCCGATCTCGCTCGAGCGCGACGAGATCGCCGACCCGCGCGCGACCTTCGATTGGGGGATCATCAGGAAGGGCTCCAGGCTCGGCTTTCGCACCATGGCGGTGCCCAAGGAATGGGGCGGGCACGGCACCGATTTCGTGTCCCAGGCCCTGGTGATGGCCGAGCTCGCCAAGGCCGACAGCGCCATCTCCAAGACCTTCAGCCAGTGCTGGAAATGGAGCCATCTGATCGCAGCGAGTTGCACCGACGAGCAGAAGGCGCGCTTCCTGAAGCCGTTTCTCGAGGACGATACCTATCTGCTGGGCAAGGGGATCAGCGAGCCGAGTGCCGGCTCCGACAACCGGCTGCCGCCGGCGGAGGATCCCAAGGCCGGGCTCAGGTTGCGCGCCGAGCGCCGGGGCGACGAATGGATTCTCAACGGAGAGAAATGCTTCATCGCCAATGCCAGCGTCGGCAAGCTGTTCTTCATCGATGCGCGCACCGACCCCGACGCCCCGCTCCGGCAGGGCACCACCATGTTCCTGGTGCCGCGCGACACGGCGGGCTTCCGCATCGGCAAGGTGTTCAACAAGAGCGGATGGCGCTTCTATCAGAACGGCGAGATGATCTTCGAGAACGCGCGGGTGCCGCACGCCAACGTGGTCGGCGAGGTGAACGGCTCGGACATGAGGACGCATCAGGCCGGCGACCGCACCGGCGGCGACCTGTTCGGCGACCTCGAGCTCGCCGCCAATGCGCTCGGCGTCTGCGACGACGCCTGCGAGCTGGCGCTGGCCCATGCCCGCACCCGCAAGCAGGGCGGCAGGTTGCTGCTCGAGCAGCAGGTGATCCAGCTCAAGCTCAACCGGATGCACGTGCTCACCGAGGCGCTGCGCTCGATGGTGATGCGCGTGGCCTGGGAACACGACCAGAGGACGCATTCGGCCAATGCCGGCCTGTGCATGAACTTCTCGACCGACGTGATCCAGGAGGTGACGGAGCTCAACATGGCGATCCACACCGGCTCCGGATGCGTGATGGACCGCCGCGCCGACAAGCTCGTTCGCGACTCCATCATCTGGAGCCACCTCGCGGGCGACACCGTGCAGCGCCTGAAGGCGACCCGACGCCTGGCGAAATAGCTTCTTCCGAAGCAGTCGCTGCAGGCTCGTCAAACCGTCGCGGGCACGTATCTCCCGGTCAGCTGCGGCGTCGTCACCTCCTTGGCGCCGCGGTTCTGCAAATCGAGCCGCGTCTCCCGTCCCCAGCTTCGCTTGAGCTCGTCGCGCACGTTGATGCGCAGCCGTCCGAGCCCCTCGGTCTCGAGCTCGATCACGTCGCCGTCCTGGAAGGCGCTCAGGCCGCGGTGGTTGGTGCCGGTCGCCAGAATGTCGCCGGGCTCCAGCGTATGAATGGAGCTGACCCACTCGATGCAGCGCGGGATCTTGTGCGCCATGTCGCTGGTGTTGAAATTCTGCTTGAGCGTACCGCTGACCCACAGCCGCACCTGCAGCCGGTGCGGATCGGGGATCTCGTCGGCCGTCACGATGCACGGCCCGATCGGAGCGAAGGTGTCGCGCGACTTCATCTGATAGAACACGTTGCCGGGCGGCGGCAGGCCGCGCGCCGAGCCATCGATGAAATTGACGTATCCGAACACATGGCTCATGGCATCGGTGGCCTTCACGTTCTTCGCGCGCTTGCCGATCACCACCGCGACCTCGGCCTCGCCTTCGAAGATGGTGGCCGGGACGTCCGGCAGCACCATGGTGTCGCCGTGGCCGATCACGGCGTTGGGCGATTTGTGGAAGGCGTTGATCGGGGCGGGCTCGCTGCGCGTGCCATCCTCCATGTAGTTGACCGCCATGCAGTCGATGTTGACCGGCCGCGGCAGCGGCGGGCGAATCCTGACGCTCGCGAGCGGGACACCGGTGCCGCGCGCGGCCGCCTCGACGAACCGCGGCCGGTACTCGGCGAAGCGCTCGATCACGCCATTGATCAGGTCGTACGGCCCGGTACGGGGAATGCTTTGCACAATCGAAGAAACGTCGATCACCTTCTCGCCCTCGAGCACGCCGAGCTTGTAGTCGTCGAAATACATCAGTTTCATGTCGTTCTCCGCAGACTGGGGGTGCGAGACTATCAGGCTCGCGCTCGGCCGCCTATGCCGGATCGGCTCGGCGAAATCCTGGCGCGCCGGCTCACGCCGCGGCGGTCGCCGAGAACCGGTGGGCCAGCAGCGCCCGCTCGTCGAGCTTCGGGTCGGAGTCGAAGGGCGTCAACGACGCCACGATCAGCCCGGGTGCATCCATCGCGTTAGAACCGGTTCTATTCCGGGGGGGTTGGGACCTGCACGAACCCCGGCTTCCCCGATAGCCGGAAATCACGCAATACTCGCGAGGCTATCGCTGTCCACGCTCGCTCCTGGTCGAAGGATTGGAGGGAACGTCATGAGATTCCCGCGTCGTCGATTTCTGCAACTGGCAGCGGGTGCGGCCGCATTCCCGGCCATGCCGCGGGTCACATCGGCACAAGCCTATCCGTCGCGGGTCATCACGATCGTCGTGCCGCTGCCTGCCGGCGGAGCGGTCGATACGCTGGCGCGCAACCTGGCCGAGCACATGACGGCATCGCTCGGTCAACCCGTGGTGATCGAGAACGTGAGCGGCGCGGGAGGCACGCTCGGCGTCGGCCGCGTCGCGCGCGCAGCGCCGGACGGCTACACGCTCGGCATCGGGACCGCCAGCCAGTACGTCGGAAGCCAAGCCATCTATCAGGTGCAGTACGACCTCCTGAACGATTTCGAGCCGGTCGCGCTGCTCCCGGACGTCCCCTACTGGATGGTCGCCAAGCAAGCCTTGCCGGTGAGCGACCTGAAGGAACTCATAGCCTGGCTCAAGACCAATCCGGACAAGGCATCGGCCGGCGCAGTCGGCGTCGGCATGGGGTCGCACCTTTGCGGCATCCTGTTCCAGAAGCACACGGGGACGCGTTTCCAGATGGTGCCCTATCGCGGCGGCGCTCCGGCATTGCAGGATCTGGTGGCCGGACAGGTCGATCTGATGTGCGACCTTGCAGCGAACTCGCTGTCGATGGTGCGGGCTGGGCGGATCAAGGCGCTCGCCGTCCTGACCAGGACCCGATGGTTCGCGGCACCCGACGTTCCAACCGTCGACGAAGCCGGACTGCCGGGATTTCATGTTTCGACCTGGCACGGATTCTGGGTTCCCAGGGGAACCCCGAGGGACATCGTCGCCAAGCTCAATTCCGCCGTGGTGAGCGCGATGGCCGATCCCGCCGTGCGACGGCGCATCGCTGACCAGGGCATGACCATTCCACCGCGCGAGCAGCAGACGCCGGAAGCGCTGGGGGATTTCCACAAGGCCGAGATCGAGAAGTGGTGGCCGATCATCAAGGCGGCCGACATCAAGGCCCAGTAGGGGCGGAGCACGGCGCAAAACCGGAGCGCGCGCGCATGATGGCCGACGGTGCTGCACGATCCTACGGGATCAGCCAACCGGTGCGCCGGGTGGAGGACGCACGCTTCCTCACCGGCCGCGGCAGCTTCGTCGACGACATCCAGCCTGCCGGCCTCAGCCACGCCTGCATCGTGCTGTCGCCGCATGCCCATGCCCGCATCCGCAGGATCGACGCAACCGCCGCGCGGCAGGCGCCCGGCGTCCTCTGCGTGCTCACCGGCGAGGACGTCAAGACGGAAGGGCTTGGTGGATTGCCGCCCAACTTCATGCCCGAGGACATTGGCGGCCCCAAGGGGCTGCGCACGCGGCGGCCGATCCTGGCGGTCGACAAGGTACGCTGCGTCGGCGACCGCGTGGCGATGGTGGTCGCGGAAACGCTGGCGCAGGCGCGCGACGCCGCCGAGCTCGTCGACGTCGACTACGAGCCGCTGCCGGCCGTCGTCGACATCGAGGACGCGGTCGAGCCCGGCGCGCCGCCGGTCTGGGACGAGTGTCCCGGCAATGTGTCGTTCGCCCTGGCGGTCGGCGACGAGAAGGCGACCGCGGCGGCATTTGCCCGGGCCACCCACCGCATTTCCTTGCGCCTCGAGAACAATCGGCTGGCTCCCAACGCCATGGAGCCGCGCGCCACGCTGGGCTTGTACGAGCCCGTCGACGGCACCTACACGCTCTACACCAGCTCGCAGGCGCCGCACGCGGTGCGTACGCAGGTCGCCGGCCACGTGTTCGGCCTGCCGGAAACCAGCCTGCGCGTCATCGCCCCCGACGTCGGCGGCGGCTTCGGCGTGAAGGCCGACGCCTATCCCGAGGACGCCCTGGTGCTGTGGGCGGCACGCAAGTGCGGACGGCCGGTGAAGTGGATCGGTAGCCGATCCGAGGCGTTGCTCGGTGACAATCACGGCCGCGACCAGGTCGTCCATGCCGAGCTCGCGCTCGATGCCGCAGGCCGGATACTGGCGATCCGCGCCCACGCGCTGCACGCGGTCGGCTCGTACATCGCGTCTGCCGCGGTTGCGCCGCTGCTCTATTCGTTGCGCTATGCGCCGGGCGTCTACGACGTGCGCACGCTGTGGCTGACCACCAAGGCGGTATTCACCCATACGACGCCGCTCGGCGTCTACCGCGGCGCCGGCCGTCCCGAGGGCATCTATCTCATCGAGCGGCTTATCGACGAAGCCGCCGCCCGCATCGGGCTGGCGCCGGACGAGATCCGGCGCCGCAACTTCATCGCTCCGGACAGGATGCCCTACGCCACCGCAACCGACGCGGTCTACGACAGCGGCGAGTTCGAGCGGCTCATGAACGAGTGCATGGCGCTCGCCGACTGGGACGGCTACCGGGCGCGGCAGGCTTCCTCCAAGCGAAACGGCAGGCTGCGCGGGCGCTCGGTGAGCTACTACATCGAGCACGCCGGCATCTTCAACGACCGCATGGACGTCCGCTTCGATCCGAGCGGCTCCGTCACCATCCTCGCCGGGACCCATTCGCACGGACAGGGACACGCGACGACGTTCGCGCAGCTGGTGAGCGAATGGCTGGGCGTGCCGTTCGAATCGATCCGCTACATCCAGGGCGATACCGACAAGGTGCCGTTTGGGCGCGGCACCTATGCCGCGCGCAGCTCGGTGATCGGCAGCGCGGCGCTGCGAAATGCGACCAATGCGATCATCGAAAAGGGCCGGCGGGCGGCCTCGGAGATGCTGGAAGCGGCGGTCGACGACATCGCGTTCGAGCGCGGCACATACAAGGTCGGCGGCACCGATCGCACGATCCCGCTCATCGCCGTCGCCAGGTCGCTCTACCGGCCGGTCCATCTCCCCGACGAGGTCGGTCTCGGTCTCGAAGGCAGCGGGACCTACGGCGCCGATATTCCGAGCTATCCCAACGGCTGCCACGTGGTCGAGGTCGAGATCGATCCTGCGACCGGACAGGTCTCCATCGACCGCTACACCGTCGTCGACGACTGCGGCGTTCCGATCAACCCCATGATCTGCGAAGGGCAGATCCAGGGCGGCCTGGCGCAGGGGATCGGCCAGGCGCTGCTCGAGCACGTCGTCTACGACCGGCAAAGCGGGCAGCTCGTCACCGGCAGCTATATGGACTACGCAATGCCGCGCGCCGACGACATGGGCACGCTGACGACGCGATTCATCGGCGTGCCGTGCACGACCAATCCGGTCGGCGTCAAGGGAGTGGGAGAATCCGGGACCATAGGCGCGCCGCCGGCGGTGATGAATGCCGTAGTGGACGCGCTGCGGCCGCTGGGCATCACCCATGTCGACATGCCCGCCACACCCGCCAGAGTCTGGGACGCGATCAGGCGCAGCGAAGGACGCGGTTGACCGCCAAGGCGCTCGCTACGCTACGCGACGCGGTCCGGGAACAGTTCCTTCAGTTCCAAGTAAAAAAGGTCGGCAAATTTCTCAAAGCCTGCTCTCATCGGGTGAAGCTCGTTGTGCCACGACCTAGTCTGCGGCACCAGCGTGCCCTGGCCATTGATGAACGTCACGTTCGGTCCAGCGGCCAAAGACGTCAACATGGCCGCGAATTGCCGCAGCATGGCCTGTACGACCTCCTGGGCCACCGCACGCGTTGGAAACTTGCGCAGGTCGAAGGTCGGCTTGAGCCACGGGCCGAGGTGGCAAATTCCGCGGCCGTCGGGGATTGGGAAGTCGTAGCCCTGGAAGACCAGGTGAGTGCCGGGGCTGAGGTTGTCGCGCAACGCGATCAGGTCCTCGTAACCGGCACGCACCAATGCCAGGGCGGAATCGAAACGAGACTGGTGGATGTGATGGGCCGGAGGCACGGCTGGATTCCAGTCCTTGACCCATAGCGCCATCGGATTGTCGACAATGTCGTTGCCGCCGCCCGAGAACAAGAGCACGTCCCATGGTCCGCCCGTCGGGCAGCCGCTGCTCAGGAGCTTCGACAGGAGCGTGCGCTCCTCGACGCCGAGCATGTAGCGAACCTCATCGCCTGCTTTCGCCAGATTCAAGATCGGGACACCGAGACGGTCCTCGAGGCGCGGTATGATGCCGCCACCGAAGAACGGGACCGGATACTCGAACCACGAGTTCCCCTCGGCAAAGATCTGCAACGGCGCGAACGCTCCGCTTTTGGGCTCAGGCTCGCCCGCCTTGGGCTCGGCTGCGCCTTTCGGCCGGGCCCGCCGGGCCCCGCGCCTTTTCATGATCGCCATCGTCGCTTTGTATTCACGAATTCGGTTTGCGAGCTCTTCACGCCGCTCGTTCTCGAGCTTCTCGCGCGCGGCACCGACGGCCGCCGGCGACGCCGGCGGCGAGGCACCCTTACGCATGGCGCGCACCGCCAGCTTCGGATCTTTGGCCCGTGCCAGCGCCCTGGCTTCGTCGAGCGTCACGGGCCCTCTCACGGGAGCAGCCGCCTTGGCGCGGGCTTTGGCGCCCGCCTTGGCCGATGCCGATTTCCTCGCCTTTCGACGCTTCGCCGAAGATGCCATTTATGTTCTCGTGGATAGCCAGAGCCTCGAGCAGCCCGGACCCCCGGTTACCGCAGCACCTCGATCCGCTCCGCGAGCACCATGTAGCCAACGATGAAGCCGTCGCACTTCACGCGTTTGCCGACATATTTTTCAAGCGCCCGGTCGCCGAAGGTCGGCCCATCCTTGCGTCTCAGCACGAAGCGGCGGTCGGTCGTCTCCAGCCATACCGCGTCTCGCTCGCTCTTGCTGCCGGTGCCGAGAGGACCGCGCACCACGTCGCCCGTCAGCCCATCGACCCGCAGCGGGGCGCCGTCCCTGTTGCTCACTATTTTTCCGTATAAATTCTATAACCGACGATCCGGCCGCTGACTTCCTTGGCCACCGCCGCGACGCTGAGAGGTTCGAACTTCGATTTCCGCCTCCTGGGCCGGTAGACAGCAACGTAGTAGCGGGACGCGACAGCCGTTGCTTTGGTACCGCGCGGACGCGCCCGCCGTGGCGACTTCACGTCGAAGGCGGTAAAATCCTTCCGCGCCCCGATCCCTGCTTCGCGAGCGATATTGGCCAGGGCTTTCCGAACCGTCGCAGACTTGCGAACTTTGCGCGCCTTGCGCGACGCAGTCGGCTTGGTCTCCTGCAAGAACTCACCCACCGTGCGCAGCCTGGCGCGACGTTCGCGCCGCTCCTGGCGGCTGCTCCGGCCGCGATCGACGCCCTTCGGAACGATGGTCGCACTGGCGATCTGCGCCGGATGAACCGAGGCGTCGCCGAGCAGGTTGAATTGCCCGAGCGTTTTCAGATCGACCGGATCGAGCTCCGCTGTCTGCTGAACGAATCGCTGCCGGGCCAGGAGCGCGGCGCGCCCAAGGGAGGCCCCCTCGAGCACCGCCAGCAGGAAATACTGGGTGATGAGGTCGGCCGCCCCGTTACCTTTCTCCGGCCCGTAGGCGATGGTGCTGCTGCCAAAGTAACCATACGCACCTTGAACCAGGTACCGCTGGCAGATCGGCAGCGGCAAGGACAGGGTGACCGAGTCATACAGTTCCGCGCCGTAGCAGCATTCGACCGCCGCCACTGTTCCCGGCTTGATCTTGTACGCGATGGTCCTGCTGGTGAGCGATTCCGGCTGCGAATTACCCTTCTCGCCGTAGAAAGCCGGATCGGACGGACCTCCGTGGCAGTTGATGAAATGAGCGAGTGGTGCGAGGCGGCTGCGCGGATGCGTGGGACCGCTCGGCGGCGCAATCGTAAGCGCAGCAGAGTTGCCGAATGCGTTGAAAAGACTCAGCTCCGTGGACTTGCGCCAGGAGTGGGTCGACAAGCCGAAATACTTGCCGTAGTCCGTGACATCGCGCGATTTATGCTTTGCTGCGATGGCGATCAGGGCGAGCAGATGCGAAGGCTCGTCTGCGTTTGTCAAATCCGGCAGCCGTCCAACGACACGGGTCGGTCCCTTGAACGTCGCGATATCGCGCGCGTACGGTGCGTCGCACGCATACGGCAGATCGCCGTACGCGTATTCGTCCGGATCATGAGGCGGGTCGAACGTCGGGTTCGTCATGTCCTGGTGCGGCACCACGTCGAGCGCGCCCAAGATCGTCAGGTATTCCGGATCCGTGGCCCGAAAAATTGCGTCGATCGCTTCCTTGTTCTGGCGTGCGCTGGTGTGATCGGTAACGGCGCTTCCCTTGAAAGCCTTCATCGCGGCGGCATCGTCGACATACACAAGCCGGCTCTTGATGCCCCGATTTGCATCGGCAGCAATCAAGGCGTCGATTGCCTTCTTGATCCGGGTTACGCCGCCGGCGCCATACTTTGCGATCAGCGCAGCGCGATTGCTAACAATGATCTTGTCATCCATGGCGCCCCTTCGCAGCTGGTGGTTTGTGCGCAGCTCGAGCCATCAATGTCTTGCACGAGTCTCGTCAGCCCGTACTACCATATCCAACCCGGCGCTCCGAAAACTTTCTTCGCGGCCGACGATGGAATATCAGCCGGGCTTGCGGGCCGCGACCACCGATGCCGGAGCCGGAACCGCATAGAGGCCATCCCGCTCGAATTGCGAGATTCGTTGGCGCAGGTAGCGTCTGATCTTCGCCAGGTCATCCGGGCTCTGCCGGTCGAGGACCGCTGCGGCGCGCACGGTGCCGGACGAGATGCCCTCGATGATCGCGTCGGGGGACGACACGCGCCAGACCAGCGGGACCTCGTCGATCGACACGTCGACGAACCCCGCCCGCCCGAGCATCGCGCGTGCGTGGCCCGGCGTGCCGCAGCCGAAGAAGTCCGGTCCCGGCGGCAATCCCACATCGAGCGAGCCGTGGGCGCGGATGGCGTCATAGACCATCGAGAAGCCGACGCACTTCGCAGGCTCGCACCATGACGCGTAGGCGAACCTCCCCGCAGGCTTGAGAACGCGATAAGCCTCGGCCGTGGCCCTGTCGGGATCGGGAACGTGGGGCAGGCCGAAAGCATTGACGACGGCATCGAAGTCTCCGTCTGCGAACGGGAGCGCCTCCGCGTCGCCTTCGACGAACCGGATGCCGGGATAGGTTTCCTCCGCCAGCCGCACCTGAACGGCGGAAAAGTCGAGACCGGTCGCGTCGGCACCGCGAGCGCGCGCCGCGGCGGCCACGTATCCGGCACCGCATGCCACATCGAGAACCTTGTCGCCGGCCTTCAGCCCTGCCCGGTCGAGCAGATCGGGGATGCAGCCCCTGGTGACGTCTCCGAGGTTGCGATGATACGCCAAAGCCACGGACTCGTTTCCCCACCCGGCATGCTCGAACGCCCGAAACGCATCCGATCCAGCCATCGCTGATCCTCCTTCGCAATTCCGTTCGAACGACCACGGCCGCAAACGTCGCTTTCTCGCATGATATCCCACGATGAGCGTCGTGGGTCCTGCGCTGGGTCCCGGGTCTCGCTGCGCGCTCGCCCGGGACACGAGGCCGTTTCCCGGCCGAGCGCGCTCTTGCGCGCGAGAGCCGGGATCCAGGGCCACACGACGAGCATCTCCCAACGCTGAGCTTCGCGAGTCCTGCAGGTGGGTCCCGGGTCTCCCCCGGCCTGGCGCCGGGGTCGCCCGGGACACGATGTTCCTCGGTTTTGACGTGAACTTTCACGATGTCAGAGAGCCCGCCGTCCCTGCAGATCTTGGACAGCACTTCCCGTTCCCGCGGCGCGCTCGCCCGGGTTTTGGCGGTGTACTTCGTCCGCCCCGATTACGAGGGGCGGCGGAGCGCCGGCAGGCGCTTCTTTCAGTGTTGTCGCGCTTGCGAAGCGCGACGCGCACCTTGCGATCGGTGCGCGCGCCTACCGGCGCTCCACCTTGGCGATTTTTTGATGCGGGTCCGCGCTTCCGTCCCCGGCATTGCCTCCGGAGATCCGTGCAGCGAGCTCCTCGCGGCGCGGGTCGTAGTGCCCGGCGGTCGGCTTCCGCACCTCCCGAGCCTGCGGTTGCGAGCCGCAGCCGCGGGACGCCAATCTCGCTCCGCCTTCGGGATCGCCTCTAGAAAACGGCCCTCGTGAGCGAGGTGAGGGCTTCCTAGCATCATCTCACAATGTAGTGAATAGAAATATACGTATCGAGATCAGACTTCCCACCCGTCATCCGCGCCTGCGCACGCCTGCTTCTCCCGAGCGGAACCGTCCAAGTCCGCCCAGCGCGACCTTTGAGCGCCGGTCGGGCCTCCGCTATGAATCGAGACCCCTCGAGCCCCGACGGCTCGACCTCCGCCGACGCCGCCGCCCACGGGATCGCGTGCACCATGAACGTGAACAGCATCGACCTCAACGGCCGCGTCGCCGTCGTGACCGGCGGCGCGCGCGGCATCGGATTTGCCTGCACGCAGCGTATTCTGGCCTCCGGGGGCCGGGTCTCGCTCTGGGATCGGGACGCAGCCGCGCTCGCGGCGGCTGTTGCGTCTCTCGGTGCACAGGACAAGGTGGGCACCGTGGCGGTCGACGTGTCCGACGAGGCCGCGGTGCAGTCCGCCGCCCGCACCACGCACGCGGACATGGGCCGCGTCGATATCCTGATCAACAATGCCGGCATCAGCGGCCCGAACAAGACGACCTGGGACTACGAGCCGTCGGAATGGCGCAAGGTGATCGACATCGACCTCGTTGGCCCGTTCCTGTGCGCGCGGGCGCTGCTGCCCGGCATGATCGCGAGCCGGTATGGCCGCATCGTCAACATCGCATCGGTCGCGGGCAAGGAGGGCAATCCGAATGCGTCCGCCTACAGCGCGGCCAAGGCCGGCTTGATCGCGCTCACCAAATCAATGGGCAAGGAGCTCGCCGACACCGGGGTGATCGTCAATTGCGTGACGCCGGCCGCGGCACGCACCGACATTTTCAACCAGATGACCGAGCAGCACATCGCCTACATGCTGTCGAAGATACCGATGGGCCGGTTCGTCGAGCCGGGCGAGATCGCCGCACTTGTGGCCTGGCTCTGCTCCGAGGAATGCAGCTTCAGCACCGGCGCGGTGTTCGATGTTTCCGGCGGGCGGGCGACGTACTAACCGAGTTTCAGCCGGTCGTACCAATTTCCCTTTTCCACGGCCAGGCAGACCGGCTAGTCTTACTGCGTCATAGAGCATGACGTGCGTTCCGTGTGAAGCTGCGCGCGCAGCACGGGCATCGTGGCAGCGTGCGTGCGATCGCGACGATCAATCTGCAATGCATTGTTGCGATCGAGGTGGGGACGTGACGCTGGGGCCGGATCGGGGGCGCCGCGGGGTCGGTCACCACCGGGAAGGGCAGGTTTCGTGATTCTCCTGGAGGAAGGAAGTCGTGAGGGGGGGATCGTCTCCCGTTCGGAGATCAGGAATCCATAGGCCGCGATGCACAGCGTGCCGTGATGATGGAAACCGGGCCATCCGCGCCCCTCGTAGTGCCCGAGCCCAATTTCCTGCTTGAGCTCCTGGTAATCGCGCTCGATGCGCCAGCGCATTTTGGCGATGTCGACCAGACGTCGGAATGAAATCTTCTTGTCGAGGGTCGAGAGCCAATACTTGGTGGGCTCAACCTCGCCCTCGGGCCATTCAATCAGCAGTGTCGCTTCCCTCCGTTCTGCAGCGCGCCTGATGGGCGCCGTGCGCACCTGCACACGGGCAAAGCGTGAGCGCAGCCGTTTGTTCGAGCCTTCCCGCCATGTGATCGTGCGCCAGGCATGTTTCGGCAGGCCCAGCGCCAACTCCTTGACGCTTATGCGCTGCTCTGCCGCACCACGATCGGACACCACACGCACTTTGACCGTCGCTACGATGCCAGCCACATAGCTGAGCCCCAGCGCGCTGACGTTGGTGCGCAGCGCGCTGTTGGAACCGTAGCTCGCATCCATCAGCAGGACACCGCGCGGCACGCCCGCCGCGCAGGCCTCGCGGATCTGCTCGAGCGCGATCAGCGGCTTGGTCTTGAACTTGATCGCCTTGGGAACATGCGCCTTCTTGCGACGGACCCCGTCCTCGGCCCATTCCTGCGGCAGATACAGCCGATAGGCGATCGGCAGGCTGGCATGATGATTGGCGATCGACAGCGTCACCACCACCTGACAATTGGCTTGCTTGCCGAGCTGACCACAATACTGATGATGCACGCCCACCGAGTGCCTGCCCTGCTTGGGGAAGGACGTATCGTCGATAATCCAGGCTTCGATTGGACCGTGGCGCTCGATCTCCGGCACTACCATCTCGCGTACCTTGGCCAGCACCCGATCGTCCGACCACGGGGCGTTGGCAACGAAATGCAGCAGCTTCTGATGTTGCGCCGAAACCCCGGCCGGCGCCGTCACCGCCGCCATCGGCTCTACGCTCTTGCGGCCCTCCGCCGCCAGAAGTCCCACGCAATAATCTCTCAGCGGCACCGCTCGATCCGCGTGGCCGATCACGCTCGTCAACCCCTCGACATACGTGGCAAACCGCGATTCACTGGCCTCCGAAGCTTGGCGATCCATATCAGCCCCCTATGCGCTGAAAGTGAATCTCACCAAGTAACTGATTCTGATCGCCATTACCTGCGGCGTTCTGAATCAGTAAGACTAGTGCAACAGGGTGTTCTGGCATAGGGTCTCGCGAAGTCCTGTTCGGGACATGTTCGGGAAAACGTCGTGAACGCACGCAATTCGCGTCACCGCTCGATCGCTGGCATCTTTGCTGCGTCGCCAGGATTTCGTCGGTGGCCTGGTCGTCATCGCGACTGCAGTCATTGCGTTCTGGCAGGGCGCCGATCTGCCGATCGGAACATTCGGCGGCATGGGACCAGGCATGTTGCCGCTGGGATTGGCGGGGCTGCTCGGCTTGCTGGGCGCGCTCCTCGTCGTCGACGCGGTGCTGGAAGGCGGCCTGCCGCTCGAGCGATGGTCGTTGCGGGGGCCCGCCCTGGTCCTCGGGGCCGTCGTGGCATTCGGCCTGGCGGTGCGTCCGCTCGGGCTCCTGGTGGCGGGCCCCCTCGCCATCGTGATCGCCGCGTTTGCGAGCGACGAGGTGCGCTGGGGGGAAACGATAGTGTTCGGCGCGCTGATGACCGCGTTCTGCATCGGCCTGTTCAAGTTTGCGCTCGGGCTTCCGGTTCCGCTTGCGCCGTGGCTCATCGGCTACTGAGGGCGCGGCCGTGTTCGACTTCATCGGCAATCTCGAGCTCGGCTTTGCCACCGCGCTGTCGCCGACCAACCTGGCGCTCTGTTTCCTCGGATGCCTCGTCGGTACCCTGATCGGTGTGCTTCCCGGGGTGGGTCCGATCGCCACCATCGCCATGCTGCTGCCGCTCACCTTCAAGGTCGATCCGACCGGTGCGCTCATCATGCTGGCCGGCATCTATTACGGCGCGCAGTACGGCGGCTCGACCACCGCCATCCTCGTCAACATCCCGGGCGAGGCGACCTCGGTGGTAACCACACTCGACGGTCACGCGATGGCGCGGAAGGGACAGGCCGGAATCGCTCTCGGCACGGCGGCGATCGCTTCTTTCTTCGCGGGAACGGTTGCGACCCTCGTCATCGCGGCGATCGGCGCACCGTTGACGAAGCTCGCTCTCCTGTTCGGACCTGCCGAATATTTCGGGCTCATGGTGCTTGGTCTCGGATTGGCGATCGTGCTGGCGCGCGGCTCGGTGCTCAAAGCCGTCATCATGGTCGTGTTCGGATTGCTGCTCTCCACGATCGGTACCGACCTGGAGACCGGCCAGGAGCGGCTCACATTCGGCTTCAGCGCCCTGGCGGACGGCGTCGATTTTGCGGTCCTCGCGATGGGCGTGTTCGGCATTGCCGAGATCCTGCGCAACCTGGAGAACCCGGAGGCACGCGACGTCGTGCGCGGCCAGATCGGGCGGTTGTTGCCGGCGCTCGAGGATTTGCGCAAAGCCGCCCTTCCGATCGTCCGTGCGACCGGTCTCGGCGCCGTGCTCGGCATTTTGCCCGGCAACGGCGCTGTTCTCGCGCCTTTTGCGTCCTACACCCTGGAAAAGAAGCTCGCCAAGGATCCCTCGCGTTTCGGCAAGGGAGCCATCGAAGGGGTCGCGGGACCGGAGGCCGCCAACAATGCCGGCGCCCAGACCGCCTTCATTCCGTTGTTGACGCTGGGCATCCCGCCCAACGCGGTCATGGCGCTGATGGTCGGCGCGATGACCATCCACGGCGTCATCCCCGGTCCGCTGGTCATGACCAAGCATGCGGACTTGTTCTGGGGCATGATCGCCTCGATGTGGCTCGGCAACCTGATGTTGCTGATCATCAACCTGCCCCTGATCGGTGTCTGGGTGCGCCTGCTCAAGGTGCCCTATCGTCTGATGTTCACCACCATCCTGCTGTTCTGCTGCATCGGCATCTATTCGATCAACAACAACCCGGAGGACCTGTATTTCACCGCGGTCGCCGGATTTGTCGGCTACGCCCTGATCAAGCTCGGCCTCGAGCCCGCCCCCATGCTGCTCGGTTTCGTGCTGGGGCGGCTGATGGAAGAAAAGCTGCGGCAGGCGCTCGCCCTGTCCGACGGCAGCTTCATGACCTTCGTGGAGCGGCCGGTGTCCGCCGCTCTCCTCCTGCTTGCGGTGGGGGTGATCGTGATCGCGGTCCTGCCCGGCGTGCGCAGGAGCCGCGAGCAGGCGTTTCAGGAGTAGGTGGGGCTGCCGGATATGGAACCCGTGTCTTGTCGATGCCGTTGAGGACGCAGGTTGGGACGACGGGCCGTACCGGGGCCGCGGGATCGAACAAGCAAACCACGCAAAACATAAGCAGGAGCGAACCCATGAAACGGCTTCCAGCACTTCTTTCGGCCGCGGTGGTGATGGCTGCTACGTCGGCGACCGCCCAGAACTATCCGACGCGTCCGGTCACCATCATCGTGCCCTTCGCCGCGGGCGGGCCGACCGACATCATCTCTCGCATCGTGGGCGAGTATTTCTCCAAGACGCTCGGTCAGCAATTCATCATCGAGAACCTCGCCGGGGCGGGCGGGACCACGGGCATCACGCGAGGCGCGCAGGCGCGGCCGGATGGCTACACGATCATGATGGGGCATATGGGAACGCACGGCGCCGCGCCCGCGCTCTATCCCAAGCTCAGATACGATCCGACCAAGGACTTCGAGCCGATCGGCCTGGTGGCGGGCACTCCCATCCTGATCGTCGCCAGGAAGGATTTCCCGGCGGCGGATCTGAAGGATTTCGTTGCACGCGCGCGCGATACGAACAACCGGATCAGCCAGGCGCATGCCGGGGTTGGCTCGGTGTCGTTCACCACCTGCACGTTGTTGAGCGCGCAGCTCGGCGTCAAGCACCACCGCGTGGTCGCCTATCGCGGCACCGGACCGGCGCTCAATGACCTCGTCGGCGGACAGGTCGACTACATGTGCGATCAGATCGTCAACGTTGCCGAGCAAGTGCGGGCCGGCGCCATCAAGGCTTATGGCATAGCGACGCTCGAGCGCTCTCCGGCGCTGCCCGACGTCCCCACCACCAAGGAAGCCGGGCTTCCGGACTACCAGGTCAGTGCCTGGAATGCTTTGTTTGCGCCGAAGGGCACGCCCGGCGAGATCGTGACGAAGCTCAACGAGACGCTGTCGAAGGCCCTCGACGATCCGGCGACGCAAAAACGGCTGCTCGATCTCGGCAGCGTGCTTCCGCAAGGCAACGATCGTTCGCCACAGGGCGCTTGCAGAGCTCGTGAAGAGCGAAGTCGAGCGCTGGACGCCGATCCTCAAGGCCGCGGGCGCGGTGGGGACCCAGTAGGCTTCCGCTCTTGTGAATCTCGCGGAATGGCTCATACGCACGGCGCGCCGCGTTCCGGCCGCGCCGGCGCTGCTCTGCGGCACCCGCATCCTGGCCGACTACTCCGCATTCGCGCGCCGAGTGGCGTGCCTCGCCGGCGCGCTGCGCGACCGTTTTGGCATCGGTCCGGCGGCGCGGGTCGCACTCGTCATGTCGAACCGTGCCGAATATCTCGAACTGATGTACGCCGTCTGGTTCACCGGTGCCGCCGTGGTGCCGGTCAACTGCAAGCTGCACGCCAGAGAGGCGGCCTGGATCATCGCGAATGCCGAGGTCGCGGC
>CAWIZJ010000056.1:0-194298 GCA_963840535.1 uncultured Alphaproteobacteria bacterium | reverse complement strand
CGACGATCGCGACCCGCCCCCATTCGATCCGCAGCCCGGCGCGCGGCTGCTTGACGATCGGAGAAAAGCGATGCTGCTGCATCGCCGCCGGCACGCCGAAGATCAGGATCGCCGCGATGGCGGCGACGTAGGCTTCGACAACGGCGAGCGGGCTGACGCCGGCGATCCACATCATGGTGGTGGTGGTATCGCCGACGACGCTTCCGGAGCCGCCGGCATTCGACGCTGCGACGATGGCGGCGAGGTAGCCGATATGGACCTTGCCGCTGAAGACGTGGCGCGCCACCGTCCCGCCGATCAGCGCCGCGGCGATGTTGTCGAGGAAGCTCGACAGCACGAATATGAGAACGAGCAGTACCAGGCCGCCCTTCCAATCGTCGGGCAGCAGTGCCGGCATCTCGTCCGGGATCCTGCTGTCCTCGAAATGGCGTGACAGCAGCGCAAACCCCATCAGCAGCAGGAACAGGTTGGCGAGGATCACCCACTCGTGCTGCAGCAGCAGCGCGAGTCCGCCCACCCCGGGGCCGAATCTGAACCCGGTGAAGACGAGCTTGTACGCGGTGACGGCCGCGAGACCGGCGAGCGCGATCGCAAGGGTGTGGTGATGGAAGACCGCAATGCCGGCGAGCGTGAGCCCGAACAGGATGAAGTCGAGTGGGATGCCCAGCACCAAGACCGGCTCGACCGGTACGGGGACGGCACTGGCGGCGAGAGCGGGAGACACCAGCACGGCGAGGCCGGCCGCTGCCGTGGCGAGCGCTCGCGGTCGCGCGGCTCGACCGCATGCGCGCTGGTCGTCCCGGCGTGATGCTATTCCTCATCCAGCAACCCCGCCATGGCTTGTGCATCCATGCGCTTGGTCAATTCGTCATGGATGTTGCACAGGGTCACCCGCAGATAATTGCGAATGGTCGGGAATTCGCTGCGGCGCAGTTTCTCGTGGATCGGCATCAGATTGAAATAGTTTTCCGCCCACGGCTCGCAGATCTCGAAGGCGCGCTTCGGCGGGTGCAGGCCGACCAGCTGCAGCCGCCGCGCGAGCTCGGCACGCGCCTCGCTCCAGGCCTGCGCGCCGAGCGCGGCAGGAACCGGATAGCGGTCGAAGACCGAGAGAACGAGCGTCGCGCAGCGCCGTCGAGCTGCCTGTGCCGGTCGGCGCGCATAGGGGCGCAGCACGCCCTCGACCAATTCCCCCACCATGGCGAGCCCGAGCGGATAGGCCCGCCAGCGCGCACTGCTCGACGGCTTCCAGGAATGCCGGCTCGCGGAACAGGACCTTTGCATAGTGCCCGGCACGGGCGCGGGAATATTCGTAGATGCCTTTTTGCACAAGGAAAGCGGCATTGCGGTCGATGAAGTCGGCCAGCCCCTCGGCATCGCGAATCGGCGGCGGCCGCGGAAAAATCCGAAGAAATCCCACGCGTCCCTCCAGCATCCAGGCGAGCAGGGACATCGCCGAAGCCGCAGGACCGACCGTGCGCATGCGTCTCAAGGGCCTGGCAGCCTCATCTAGTCCGAAAGTCTTATAAGGGCGGCCGCCGCACGCAATGATACCATTTTCAGGCGTATCGCGACGCCGGCCGAAAGACCGGGCGCGCGACGAGTGGCAATGGGGGTTGCCGCGCCAGCCGTTCGTCGGCGCCCTCGCCAATTCATGCCGGCTCCGCGTCGAGGAGCCGGTTCACGACAGGGAGGGTAACCGACCCATGGCTCAACCGACAGTCACAGGCCAATCAAGAAGCGCACTGGCGGAAGACGACCAACCTGATGCTGACGCATCTCGGGATCTGGTTCTTCTTCGGCTACATCATCCACATGTTCGTCGTGCCGCTGAACAAGATCGTCATCCCGATCCTCGGCTTCCCGCTCGGCTTCTACATGGCCGCGCAGGGCTCGCTGATCGTGTTCGTGGTCATGCTGTTCATGTTCGCGAGGCAGCAGAACAAGATCGACCGCGAGTTCGGCTACGCCGAAGACGACTGAGGGGAGATCGGTCATGGCTACTCAGACCACTACGAGCGCCGACGCCTTTTATAAGCAGCTCGGCCGGATGTACGGCATCTATACCGGCGGCTTCGTCGCATTCATCGTCCTGCTCGCCATCCTCGAGCAGGTCGGCGTGCCGAACAAGATTCTCGGCTATCTGTTCGTGTTCTTCACGCTGGCGGTCTACGCCATCATCGGCGTCGCGACGCGCACGGCGCAGATTTCCGAGTACTACGTCGCCGGCCGGCGCGTGCCGGCCTTCTACAACGGCATGGCGACCGGCGCCGACTGGATGTCGGCGGCGTCCTTCGTCGGCATGGCCGGCTCGCTGTTCCTGCTCGGCTATGACGGCCTCGCCTGGGTGCTGGGCTGGACCGGCGGCTTCGTGCTGGTGTCGATCCTGGTCGGACCGTATCTGCGCAAGTTCGGCGCCTACACCGTGCCCGACTTCCTGTCGTTCCGGTACGGCGGCAACTTCGCCCGCTTCCTCGGCGTGATCGTGCTGGTCTGCTGCTCCTTCACCTACGTGACGGCGCAGATCTACGGCACCGGCCTCATCGCCTCGCGCTTCCTCGGCATGCAGTTCGAGCTCGCGGTGTTCGCCGGCCTCGTCGGCATCCTGGCTGTGCGCGATGCTCGGCGGCATGCGGGCGGTGACCTGGACGCAGATCGCGCAATACATCGTGCTGATCGTCGCGTACCTCACGCCGATCGTGATCCTGTCGACCAAGAATTACGGCATTCCGATCCCCGAGCTCACCTATGGACAGGCGATCGCGGAGATCACGGCGCGCGAGCAGCAACTGGTGAAGGACGGGCTTGCCGTGCTGTGCACGAAAGAGGCCTGCCCGCCCGGAACGCTGCGGCCGCACATCCAGCCGTTCATGAACTACACGCCGCTGAACTTCTTCGGCATCATCTTCTGCATGATGGTCGGCACGGCGTCGCTGCCGCACATCCTGATGCGCTACTTCACCACGCCGTCGGTGAAGGAAGCGCGGGATTCGGTGGCGTGGTCGCTGCTGTTCATCTTCCTGCTCTACTTCTCGGCGCCGGCCTATGCGGCGTTCTCGAAGCTGGAGGTCTACACCAACATCATCGGCAGAAACCTCGAGGACATCAGGCCCTGGCTGTTCACATGGGGCGAGCTCGGGCTGATCAAGATCTGCGGCAAGGATGCCGTGAACCTGGAGGCGGTCATCGCCGCATGCAAGGCGATCGCAGGGCATCCCGGCGTGCTGCGGTTCCAGGACTTCGTGATCAATACGGACGTGATCGTGCTCTCCACGCCGGAGATCGCGGGCCTTCCGTATGTGATCTCGGGCCTGGTCGCGGCCGGCGGCCTGGCGGCGGCGCTCTCCACCGCCGACGGCCTCCTGCTCGCCATCGCCAACGCGCTCAGCCACGACATCTACTACAAGATGCTCGACCCGAACGCGCCGACCATCCGCCGGCTCACCGTGGCGCGGGTGCTGTTGTTCTTCGTCGCCGTGGCGTCGGCGGCGCTGGCCGCGACGAGACCGTCGGACATTCTGGCCATGGTGGGCTGGGCGTTCTCGCTCGCCATGGCCGGCAACTTCCCGGCCATCGTGCTCGGCATCTGGTGGAAACGCGCCACCACGACCGGCGCCATCTGCGGGATCATCGCCGGCTGGGGCATCTGCCTGTTCTATCTGGTGGTCTCGAGGTATTTCCCGCAGATGGGCGTGACCTATTTCGGCATGACCTCGCTGCTCAACCCGGAGACGGGTCAGGCGTTGATCAATGTCGCGCAGATCATGGCCGATCCGAAATGGCTCGCCGACGTGCCGGCGAGCGCGGCGAACCCGATGGCCAACAGGGTCGGCTGGTTCGACCTCAACAACATCAACTGCGGATTGCTGGGCATGCCGCTCGGCTTCCTGGTGATCTATCGTCGTCAGCCTGCTCGGCAAGGAGCCGTCGAAGGAGATGCAGGCCTTCATCGACGAGATCCGCAAGCCGCGCGGCCGGACGGTGCTCGAAGAAAAGACCTGACCGGCATCGTACGGCCGAAGTCGCGGCGGGGCCCTGCGGGGCCCCGCTTCTTTTCGGACCGGCGCCCGCATCCCTTGCCGATGTCGCGCGACCGGAGCCATGCTTGCAGCCGTTACCGGGAGGCAACTGACCTCGTGAGCGGCTCCTATCCGATCCTGACCTACTGGTACTTCCACCTGCCGAATTTCATTCTGGCGGCGCTGATGTACACGCTGCTCGGCCGCGCGCTGCTCGGCGCTGATCGTGCAGCCCGATTCCTCGAACTACATCTGGCGGTTCTTCTGCCGCATCACCGATCCGTTCGTCGCGCTGATCGCGCCGCTGACGCCGAAGGCGGCCGCGCCGGTCGTGGTCTGGCTGTTCGGGGTCGTCTGGCTGTTCTGGCTGCGGGTCGGCCTGCTCTATCTGTTCCTGTTGCTCGGCGCAGTTCCGCGCGCCGAGCTGAGCGGCACCATGGACCGCAATTTCTACTATATCGCCATCGCCTTCTTCGGGATGATCAACGGCCTGTTCAATCAGACCTGGCTGCTGTTCGCCCTGATCCACGTTCAGATCCTGGCGCCCGGCCCTGCTGTTCGGCAGCGTGCCGCTGACCCTGATGTTCTCCTCGCTGATGGTTTCGACCGCGACCATCATTCTCGGCGGCATCCCGGCCGCCATCTACGAGCACGTGGTCGGCGCCAAGGAGGATTCGACCGAAGCCTCGCTGTGGATCTGGCTTGCCGGCACTGGCCTGCTCACGCTTCCGGCAATCGGCAATTTCCTCGAGATCGGCCTTTGAGCAGCCGCATCCGTGGCCCAACCGCGCCTGGGACTGCGCGCTCGGCGTGAAGCAGGCCGCGCCCTCGACCGCCGACTGCACCGGCTCTCGGACGCAGGTCGCCCTTCCGCTGCTCTCGCCATCGGAGCGAACGCGACGCTCGATGCTCACCGGACCAGGTAAACGATACCGAGCACCACGATCGCTGCAGCGACAGCCCAGATGATCTTGGTCTGGGTGCTGCCCATCCACTCGAATACTTCCCAGCGAGCCTTGTTTTCCTGGAAGATTTCCTTCTTCATGTATCGCTCCTCCAAGTCCGACGACCGCTTGCTTGCCGCAATCCGACATCGACGACGAGCTGGACAGGATACGGCTTTCGATGCGCGCGGCGCAATCGAGCTCGCAGGTCCACGCGAAGGCGCGGCGACCAGCGGCACGAACGACAGCCGACCGTCGGGCCGCTGCGAGCCCGCTTCCAGGCGATGTAGGATTTCCGGACCAAGCCGCTCCGCCGGCAGCCGTTCGCGACCTGCAAGGAAGGCCGATCTGTTGCACTCGCAGACGAAACTGTTTCGCTCCGTTGCCCGCGATCATATGGGGCCGAAGCCCGTGGAAGTCGCGCGGACCGCGAGCATCGGCGAGGCCGTGAACAGCATGGCGCAGGCCGGCAGCAGCGTAGCGATCGTCGACGGATTCGCACGGCCGGCCGGCCGGCATTCTCACCGAGCAGGACGTGGTGCGACGCGTCGCTTGGCGCGCGACACCCGATCAGCCGGTCGAGGACGTGATGACTGCGCCGATCGTCACCGTTTCGGCCGACGACCATCTCCTCGATGCGATCATGACGATGCGCCGGCACCGCCTGAGCCGTGTCCCGGTGGTCGACGCGAACCGGCCGGCTCGCGGGTCTGCTGGCGCTGCATGACGTGCTGTTCTTCCTCTCCGGCTGGTTCACGTCGCCTGATCGACCAGCTCATGCAGGACGAAAGCCTCGACGGCCTGAAGCGGATCAAGGACGCGAGGCCGATCTTGCCAAGGAATTTCTGCAGCGACGGCATGCCCATTGCCGAAGTGCAGGCGCTGCTCACCGAGATCAACTTCGAGTTGCACAGGCGCGCGCTCGTGCTCGCCATCAACGGCCTGGCAGCCGACGGCTGGGGCGAGCCGCCGGTGCCGTTCGCGCTCATCATCATGGGTTCCGCGGGCCGCGGCGAATGCCTGCTGGCACCCGACCAGGACAACGGGTTCATCCTGGCCGATTACGACGACGACGCGCATGCGCGCATCGACGCATATTTCGTGCCGCTTGCGGACCGCTTCACGCACCTGCTCGACGAGATCGGCTTCCCGCTCTGTCTGGGAAACGTCATGGCCACCAACCCGGTCTGGCGCAAGCGCATCTCGGAATGGCGCAAGCAGATCGCCTCCTGGCTGCGCAAGCGCACCGAGGCCCAGCTGCTGCTGAGCGACATCCTGGTCGACTTCCAGCACGTGTGGGGCGATGCGACGCTCTCGCAGGCGCTGCGCCGGCACGTCATGCAGGCGATCGCCAAGAGCCCGACCTTCGTCAAGGACCTGTTCGCCATCGAAGCCGACCACGGCGCCGCGCTCGGCTGGTTCGGGCGGCTCAGGAGCGAGCGCGACAAGCAGGACCGGCCGGGAATGATCAATCTGAAGCTGCGCGGCAGCTTGCCCTTGGTGGAAGCTGCGCGGCTGCTGTCGCTGCGGGCGGGGCTGCCGGAGACTTCGACGCTCGCGCGGCTCGACAGACTCTTGGCGAAAGGCGCCCTGCATCCCGACGATCACGATAATCTCAAGGACGCGTTTGAGCTCATCTCGCGGCTGCTGTTGCGCCAACAGGTCGAGGATTTCGCGGCGGGGCGCGACATCGGCGACTTCGTGCCCGAGGAGCGCCTGAGCAAGCGCGAGAAGGACCACCTGGTGGCCTGCCTGCGGGCATCGTCAACGTGCGCAATACGCTGGAAGCCGATCTCTCCAGCGTGCCCTGACGGCAGTCAGGAGCAGCGTCATGGCGTGCCGCTCACGCTCGCCTGCGACGCTTCACGGTCTCGAGCGCGGTGGCTCTCGGCGGCGCGGCGATCGCGTCAGTCGCCCCGGCAGCCGGAATGCGGAATGAAAAGGTCGCGCCCTTGCCGATCTCGCTTTCGACCCAGATCTCGCCGTTGAAGTGCCGGAGGATCTCGCGCGATATCGGGAGGCCGAGCCCGGTTCCGGCCGGCTTGCCGGTGAGGGTGCTGCCCGCCTGCTGGAAGCGCTCGAAGATTTTCTCGTGGTCCTTCCGGTCTATGCCGATGCCGTTGTCGCGCACATTGACGCGCAACGCGCCGTTCTCGCGCCGCGCCTCGAGGCGCACCCAGCCTTTCTCCTTGTCGGAAAACTTCACGGCGTTGGAGATGAGATTGACGATCACCTGCATCAGCCGGTCGGCATCGACATGAATGATCGGAAGATCGTCCTCGAGCGCGGTCTTGAGTTGCACCTTGCCGTGCTTGCGAAACAGTCCCTTGGTGGCGGCGAGCGCCTGCTCGATGACGGCGCGCGGCGCGATATCGGCCATATGCCATTCGATCTTGCCCGCCTCCATCTTGGCCAGATCGAGGATGTCGTTGAGCAGCCGGGTGAGGCGCTCGCTCTCCTGCACGATGATCTGCAGAAACTCGCGGCGCTCCTCGATCGGCAAATTGCGGATTGTCGTGCACGATCTCGCTGAATGAGCGGATCGAGGTGAGCGGCGTCCTCAACTCGTGGCTTACCGTGGTCACGAAATCGTCCTTGAGCTTGTCGAGCTCCTTGAGCCGCTCGTTCGCGGCTCTCAGCTCGTTGGTCGCGGTTTCGAGCTCCTGGCTCTTTTCCTCCAGCCGCCGGCTGTAAACGATGAGCTCGGAGGCCTCGTCCAGGATCTGCATGACCTCGTCGATATCGTGCATTTCCTCCCGCAGCACCGAGGCGACCATGATGCGCGCCGAGGACGCGCCGATGGCGCCCGCGAGCTGGCGCTCGACATAGGACACGATATCGGCATCCGCCGGGCTCGCGTCGTCGAGGCCGCGGTTGCGCTCGCGCGCAAAGCGCTGGAATGCCGCCTCGGTCAGCGGCTCGCCGATGAAGCGGGCGAGCAGACGCCGCAAATCTCCGATCGTCGCCCGACCGCGCCAAATCCGTTCTCCGGCGGCCCCTCGGCCGAAGATGTCCACGAACTGGTTGGCTTGGCTGCGCTCGATGATGGTCTGCGAGGTCACCAGCGAGACCGCGACATAAAGCCCGACATTGACGACCATCGTCCAGAACACGGCATGGGCGATCGAATCGAGGCCGGAAAGACCGAACAGCTCGTACGGACGCAACAGGGCGACGCCGAATGGGCCCTCGTTCACGAAGCTCTCGGCGATCCAGCCGGAGCGGGCGAAGGACGGCAACAGCAGCGTGTAGATCCAGACCACAAAGCCGCCGGTAAGCCCGGCCAGCGCCCCCGCCCGGGTCGCCCCGGTCCAAAAAATGCCCCCGATGATCGCCGGCGCGAATTGCGCGGCCGCCACGAAGGAGACCAGCCCGATGGTGACAAGCGCATAGGTCTCGCCGATGAGCCGCACATACGCGTAGCCGAGCAGCACGATCACCACGATGGCCCCGCGCCGGATCGCCAGCAGCACGCCAGTCAGATCGCGGCGCTCCGACAGATGCAGGCGGCCGAACCGGAGCAGCGTCGGCATGACGAGGTCGTTGCACACCATGGTGCTCAGCGCGACGGTCTCGACGATGATCATGCCGGTCGCGGCGGAAAGCCCGCCGATGAAGGCAAGCAGCGCAATCGTCTGCTGGTGCTCGGCCATCGGCAGCGCCAGCACGAATGTGTCGGCGTCCACGCTGCCGCGCGGGAAATGGAGCAGGCCGCCGAAGGCGATCGGCAGCACGAAGACATTGATAAGCAGCAGATAGAGGGGAAACAGCCAGACCGCCTTCTTGACGTGCCGCTCGTCGACGTTCTCGACCACGAGCACCTGGAACTGTCGCGGCAATACGAAGATCGCCAGCATGGCGAGCAGGGTGAGCGAGATCCAGCTGGTGTAGCCGGTGCCTGGCATCGATGGTGAACAGCTTGGCCAGATCGCCCGAGGCAGCGGCGCGCGAGAACAGGTCGCCAAATCCCTGATACACCCCGTAGGTGACGAATATCCCTACGGCCAGGAACGCGAGCAGCTTGACCACCGACTCGAAGGCGATCGCCGCGACCATCCCCTCGTGGTGCTCGCTCGCATCGATGTGCCGCGTCCCGAACAGGATGGCGAACGCCGCCATGATGAGGGCGACGTAAAGCGCGGTGTCCTGCAGGATCGGCGTGGAACCTGATTGCGCCGGCATGACGATCTCCGGATAGCCGAGCAGCACCGAGAAGCTCATGGAGATCGCTTTGAGCTGCAGCGAGATGTACGGAAGAATTCCGACCACTGCGATGATCGTCACCAGGCCGCCGAGATTGGAGCTCTTGCCGTAGCGCGAGGCGATGAAATCGGCGATCGAGGTGATGCGGTTGACCTTGCTGATGCGAATGATCTTGCGGATCAGGTACCAGCCCAGAATGAAAGTCAGGGTCGGGCCGATATAGATCGGCAGAAAGCCGACGCCGCTGGAGGCGGCGCGGCCGACGCTGCCGTAGAACGTCCAGGACGTGCAATAGACGGCGATCGACAGCGCATAGATGTACGGATTGGCGATGATGCTCCGGCCGCGGTCCGCACGCTTGTCGCCGTAATAGGCAATGGCGAACAGCAGGCACAGATAAAGGAACGCGATGATGACGATGGTCGGCGCGTTGAGCATGCGTCCCCCTCAAGCGCCGGTCCGTCGCTCGTCACCTCCGAGCCGTCGGGCGGCGTCTCGGCCGTCGTGGCCGGCTCCTCGTCGGGATCCGAGCTTTCGATCACCACCGCAACCAGCACGATGAGCAGCGTCCAGGACGCGAACAGGTAAAGATAGAGAGTGGGAAGGCCGAGAATGCGGTCGGGCGTATTGAAGATGCCGAGGAACGGCGGCGTGAACAGAAGCAGGCCGAGCAGGAACAGCGCGACCAGCCGCTCGTGGGTAAGTCCGGGTCGGGACATGCGTTCACTCCTGGTCGTGCGTGCCGCGATCGCGCCGCGGCGGCGGCCATCAGAACTGCGCGAGCTGCCGGCGCTCGGCGACCAGCCGGCTCGAAATCCTGTAGGCCTGACCCAACGTCCGTATGCCGCGCGCCTCCAGCAGGTCCATGAGCTTCACCCAGATCGCCGCCGCTGCCATGGCATCGCCGAGCGCGGTATGGCGGCCGGTGACCACGACACCCAGACGCTCCGCCGTCGCCATCAGCGAATGATTGATCGGGTCCTCGCTCACGTAGATGGACAGCAGCAGCGCATCGAGAACCGGATTGTTGAATTGCACACCCGCCTCATCCTGCTTGAGCTCGAGAAAGCGCATGTCGAAGGCGGCATTCCAGGCAATGAGGACCCCGTCGCCGACGAAATTCTTGAACTGGGCAGCACGATGCGCGCCGGCGGCTTGTCACGCGCCATGTCCTCGGTGATGCCGTGAATGCGCACGCTCGAGGCCGGGATCGAGCGGCCGGGATTGATCAGGCGCTCGAAAGTCTCGCCGGTGAGGATGCGCCCGTTGACGATGCGCACCGCGGCGATCGCGATGAGCTCGTCGCCTTCCGACGGCCTCAACCCGGTGGTTTCGGTATCGAACACGACGTAGCGCAAGCTCTTGAGCGGCCTATCGGCGAGCGCGGTGTCGGTGATCTTGAACAGGTCGAAATCGTAGTATTCCGGCCGTGGCGCAGCCGGTGACTTGGCGATCTGCCGACGCTCGGACAGGCGCAACGGCAATCTCAGGCAGGCCGCGCCCTCCCCTTTTGTCTTGCTCCAGAGGTCGCTGCCGTGCCGCTCCAGGATTTGTCGGGCCTTGCGGTTGGCGATGGTGCCCTTGAGCGGTTCATCGAGCCAGCCCTCGATTGCCGCGGAAGGAATCGGCGTTCCCTCCCAGGCGATCTCGACATAACCGTAGTTTTCCCCGGCCATCGCCTCGATGTCGAATGCGAGTTTGCCGGTGTAGCGCGCCAGCTCCCGGGTCAAGTGCTCGAGCGCAAGGATCAGGGAGTGGCTGTCGGCCTGGAGCCAAAGCGGCATGCCGACCGGGGTGAGCTCGATCCCGTCGACTTCGGAAAGGTGGCGCTGCAACACCCTGAACAGATCGAGCGAATGGATGTCGGACATCGGCCAGGGGCCGGCGGTGAGCCGCTCGTAGCGGCGCGACGCCGCGAGGAAGCGGTCATTGAGATTCTCCACCTCCTTGGCGATGATCTCCTCGAACGCCGCGCGGTCCGCATCCTTGAGCGTCGGATTGGCGAACAGTGTCTCGACCGCGGCTCTGAGATTCGCCAGCGGGCGACGCCATTCGACCATGGTCTCGCGCAGGATGGCATCGCGCAACGCCAGGTTCTCGATCTGCGGCCCGATATCCGCAAACGACAGGACGTAGCCGGAGGCGGCCCCGGAGGGCTGCCGCACCAGGCTCATGCGGGTCTCCAGCAGGGTTCCGACATCGACAGTCGCGCACACGAAGCGATGGCTCTGCTGCTCCCGCTCGTCCGCACCGCCGCCTGCGGACCCCGCTCGGCTCGGCTGCCCCTGTTGCAGCAGCTCGAGCGTCTGCAGGAGCGGCTCCGCGGTGAGCAGCCCGAACAGCGACCGCCCCAGGCCCAGCGCCTCGCGCATGTTGAGAATCCGGGCCGCCGCCTGATTGTACAGCAGGATACGGTGGTCGAGATTGCAGACGATGATTCCCTCGGTCAGATCGAGCAGGATCGCCTCGAGCCAGCTCTTCTGTTCCTCCGCGCGCTGCGTTGCAGCGGCAATCGCCTCGGCCGTCCCGCCGCGCGCTGCGGCGAGCTTCTGCGCGAGTTGCTCGACCGCCCGCGGCAGCCGCTCGAGCGCATGGCGCGGCGGCATCAGCAGCGCGCGACTTTGCTGGGTCAGGGCCAGCGTCTCCGCTTCGCCGGTCAAGGTACGGATCGGCCGCACCACCCACACGTGAAGAACCGCCCAGGCGGCCGAGAACAACACCACCATGCCGCCAAAGCTCGCCAATATGAGGGAACCGATGCGCGGCAGGTGGTCCTCGATGGGGCCGCTGGCCCGCGTGAGCGACCCCAGCACTGCGGCCACGACCAGGAAACACGCCCCGGCAAGCGCAGCGAGCACGAGCGGCACCAGCACATTCAGCCGCACCGGCGCGACGCCCTTTCGAGCCCGCTCATTCATCGCGCGATCCTTCGCTGCGCCCAGCACTTTCTCGACCTGCGCCACCACCTCCTTGGTCGAGAACGGCTTGGTGATGTAATCATCGGCGCCCATGGCCATGCCCTTCTCGCGCTCGATCTCGCGGCCCTTGGCCGTCAGCATGATGATGCGGACGCCGGCCCAGCGCGGATTTGCCCTGATGGTCTGGCACACATCGAAGCCGTCGCGCTTGGGCATCATGGCATCGAGCAGCACCAGGTCCGGCTGGCTCCTGGCGATCTCGTCCAGCGCCTGCTCGCCGTCGCGCGCCACTCGCACCTCGTAGCCGGCCTGCGTCATGAGGAACTGCAATGACCGGACAATGTTCGGCTCGTCGTCGACGATGAGAATGCTGCGGCCCATGTTCCTCCGTTCGCTTCCGGGGCCGTGGCATTCAATTCGCTGTAGCATTGCGCAACCGATACGGCGGGAGCCGCCGCGAGCCTCGCGGTAGGCCCGGAGCAGCCGTTGCAAGTCTACCACAAAAGACACTGCGCTTGTGATGGCGCGGGGGGACGGTTCCGGGCAAGATGGATGGCCGGACAGGTTCTCCATCGAGGGGTCGCATGGAGCACATGCGGGAAGTCGCCTATGCGACGGTGCTGCGTGCCTGCGGCTTCGGCTCGCTCGCCATCTTCTGCGTGATGATCGGCTTGTCGTTCGAACCGCGCGCCGCCTTCCAGGCGGGCGGATTTCTGACCACCCTGATGACGGGGATCCTCATTTTCAAGGCACGCGAGGCGCTGACCAAGAACTACCGCAGGACCGAGATGTGGCTTTACCTGCCGAAGGAGCTTCGCCCCCCGGAGGCCTACGCGCAATGGGCGAGCTCGACCGTCCTGCGCGAGACCTATCTCACCTTCGCCAAGTGGACTGCGGCCATTGCGATCGTCATGTGGGCCCTGGCGCTGGCATTCGCGCTCCTCGGAATGTAGTTCACCGGCTTCGTTGACGCGGCTGGCCCACTCGATGGCCGACGCGCGATCACTCCCCTCAACGACAGCTTCGTGGACTTCGCCGTGCTGGGCCCCGTCGATCCCACGACCTACAACGTCACCGGCGAGAGCCATTACGCCAGGATGTTGCGCGAGGCGCGCCAGCAGCGGCGGTTGGTTCGAACGACATGATCGCCGAGTGATCGGGAAGAGGCCGAAGCCCCGGCGAACTCACGCTGCCGGGGCTTCTTCCATGCCGCGTATCGCAGGGGGGCTGGGAGGGACGCGGCACTAAAGGCACATATAGGGAACGGGGACCGCAAAGCAAGCGGCCCCGGTTGCCAAAAGCCACCCTCGATCGCCATTTGACCAGGGCGGGGTTTTCGAGGCCCCCTGCCGGATGCCTGCCACCTTGCATCCGGGTGAAGTGGAGGGTGAACGCCATGGGCCAAACCATTCGTGAGAAAGCAAGGATCCGCCAAAACCGCGAAGGCGAGCGGCTGACCGAGGACGACATCGCCCGCATGCGCCTCGGGCCGCGCGGCGAAGTCGGGAAGGCCGATACCGCCAAGATGACCGAGGACAACCGCCTGCAGACCCCCTCGCCGCTCGACCCCGGACACACGTCCTGATCCAGGAAAAAGCCCCGCCAAGAGGCGGGGCTTGAGGTCTGGGACTTAAAGAGCTCAGAGGGTCAAAGAGCTCGTCCCAGACCAGTTAATTGTCGACCCCCACCGCCGGTTCCGCGTTCGAACCGAAAAATTCTGCGGGCACCGGCCTGCAGGATCGTACCTTGTGAAAGCTCGAGCGACTACGCGAACAGCGAATAGTCGACCGGACCGTTCGGCACCACGTAGCCGTAGCGCAGGTTCGAGCGCGCCGGCCCCTCCTTCTCGTATTCCGCCCTGAGGGCGGCAAACCGGTCCTGCTTGACCTCGAGCTCGGCCCGCTTGGGATCGATGCCGTAGAGCTTGGCATTGTTCAGGCCGAAAATCGCGGTCTTGACTGGACCGGTAGCGGCCCCGAGCGCCGCAAAGCCGTGCTTCTTCTGCATGTCCTCCGGGATCTCGAGACGGCGCAGACCCTCGATCTGCCATTGCGGAGAACCGGTCCACAGCGCATCCGTGCCCCAGCACACGTGGTCGGCGCCGAGCCCCTTGATCAGGATACCCATGAGCGCCGCGCAGACGTTCGGCTCCGCGACCAGCGTCGTCGCGAACAGCTGCCCGACGTCGCCATAGACGTTGGTCACTCCGTATTGCGCCGGGATGTCGGCGAGGTCGCTCGTCCACGCGATGCGGCCGGTCCGCTCGAACTCGGCACGCGCCACCTTCGGGTCGCCGCCGACGTGTCGATAGGCCGAATGGTAGATGACGAAGTTGAGCTGCGGCCAGTCCTTGGCGGCCTGCCCGACATCGGCGACGTCGCTGAACCCGCGCAGATGCGGGAACTGCTTCTCGACCCCGGGCGCGAACAGGCCCTTGTGCACGCAGACGTTCTTGATGCCGTGCTTGAGCGCCAGCTCGTAGCCCTTGTAGGCGACCTTCTCGTCGTCCATGCGCCAGGGGTAGCGGCTGATGTTCTTGTGCGTGTTGTCGCCGATCGTGTAGCCCTTGATCGAATTCCGGCTTGTCCTGCGTCGAGTGCCTTCTCCAGATTTTCCAGCCAGTTCGGCTGCCCCGGCGTGAAGATCGCATGCGCCATCATGCGGCGCGAGCCGGCCTCCTTGTTGACCCGGTCGCGTGCCTGCGCCGCCATCTCGTTGGTCAGGAACCAGTCGGCCAGTATGTCGGACGGAGCCGAGGAGACCAGCGAGATCTTGGTGTCGCTGTCGAGGAACATCTCCTTCTTGTAGTTCTCGAACTTGAGATCCTCGATGGTCTGTTCCCTTCTCCGCCAGCTGCTTGTTCCAGCCGGCCTTGCCAACCGCCGTGCGCATGTTGACGAAGTTCATGATGCGCGTGTCGTCGCGCAGAAAGTGGGTATGCATGTCCATGATGAACTGGTCCTTGAGCGCGTTGGCGCGCTCCTGGGCCATGGCGGGGGTCGCGGCTTCCGCCGGGCTCACCTCGAACAGCGGACCGTAGACCTCGTTCATCGCCACGAACGAGGCGGCCATGCCGGCGGCGCTCTGGAAGAATCGGCGGCGGTCGACACCCTGCTTGCCGGCAAGGTCGTCGGCCATCGTGAGCAGGCGAGCCTCGACCTCCTTCTGTCGCTTGTTCTGCGGGTCCGGGTAGAACTCGTCGCTGGCGACGATCTGCGTCGGAATCGGTGTCGGATGCGGCACCAATTCGGATGGCATCAGCTCGGCAATCTCCTGGTCCGTGAGTTGGCTGCTCATGCTCTCTCTCCTCCCTGCTGGAACGTGCCCCCTATGCCGAGGGCAAGGCTCGACGGGGAGCTTAGCAGAACGGCGCGCAATGTGGAGCCGCTCGTGAGGGCGGGGCAAGGGCGGGGCGGTGTGAGGGCGGTGGCCTTGTCGCAGGTTTTCCCAATCCCCCGCGCTCGGTGAAAAAGCGCATTCGTGTGATCGCCGTCACATCGCGCCAGCCGCGGCATATACCATGCACGACACGTCGCGGTAGCTGCGCACTTCGTGGAGCTTCGGGCCCACGCACCGGCGACCTGGTCCGGCACCGCCTGGCAGCTGCGCTACGCGCACGTGTCCGGCGAAACCGTCATCAGCGGCGACACCGACGGTGACGCCCAGGCCGACTTCGAGATCCACTGCGTCGGCACGATCAACTTCACTGCAAGCGATTTCCTGCTCTAGAATTGTCGGGCAGCAGCCGAGGTCGGACGGCCGGCTGCGAACCGGATCCTGCGCCGGTCCATCTTGCGATGGCGAGTCGCCGTGCGCTCTGCCGCCATCGCCGAGCGCCGCCGGATCGCGTGCGCCAGTCAGGGAGCCCCGATCATGACAAGCACAATCAAGTTTGCCGCCGAACGCACCATCATCGCGCAGACGTTGATCACGATTCTGACCAATACCCGCGAGACCTACGTTCCCGATTTGGGGGCGGCGGATGCGTTCGATCTGCTTCTGACCGGCGCGCATGTGCTGCTCGCGCAGACGGCGCAGCGACCTGCCACCGCGAGCAGCATCGGTCGCGCAATCGGTGCTCCCGGATGTCGTCGCGGAGCACTTGGAAGCGCTGATCGAGCGCGGTTACGTGGAGCGCGTCGACGACCGGTATTTCATGGCCGCGGGGTTCAACGCGCCGCACCTGCGCCGGAGCGCGCGCGCCAATATCAGGGCAATCCAGGTCGCTGCCAAACACCTCACGTCCAGTTAGCCTTGGCCTCATCGAGGCGATGTTTGCCAAGGTCCGGGAGCAGTGATAATCCCACCGGGTCGGGGCTCGGTGGCAATCCGTGGCGGATCCGTCCGCGACCCCATCGGAAGTGCCCATTTTGCCGGGTTAGCTCAGCGGTAGAGCAGCGGTTTTGTAAACCGTTGGTCAGGGGTTCAAATCCTCTACCCGGCACCAACAAAATCAACCACTTACGCTCAACGGCCTTGTCGCGTGTCACCCCGTGGGCAACATCCTGGGCAACAATGCGCGACATTCGACGCGCGTAACGCTTGAGGCGCGTCGAGCGCGTCACCGGCACATCGACATGTCGCGACGCGCCAACACGCCCTACACGCGTCCCAGGCGCGGCTGCAGACTCCTTGCAACGTGCGCGATGTGGTATTCTCCGCGCATTGGATCGATTCGAGTTTCCATGAGGTATTGCACCATGAACCCATTACCCCCTGCAGTCTCTCTCCTCGTTGCCAGTAACCTCTTCGTCGCTCATAGCGATGGCAAGACCGACACGCCACCGGACACCGTCGTCGGCCAAATTCTCATTGTGTCCAGCACTGCTACCACCACGATACACTCAGTCGTGGTCAACGCGATCACGGGCGCCGTCTACGACACGCGGTTCGGTCACATCGAGATTGACACTGAGCCAAAATAAAAGAGCGGGCACGAGGCCCGCCTTTGGGCCTTCCACTGCCCTGTCGTCGCCTAGCCATCACGATGACTGTCCTTGCCTGAAAGATTGGCGCCGAAAGTTCAGAGAAGAGCTCGATCGGGAGTACGAAAACCAAGTCGGGCTCAAACCACAGCCATTCAAGAATGCGCCCCAGCGAAAATATCCAGCAGTTCTCGGACTTGACCATGTCTTGCCGCTCTTGCAGTTGACCGTATGCGTCCCCTGGCAGGCAAAACAGGTCACGGATTGATATGGAGTGCCCTCGCCGTCGTCGGACCGGCCGTGCTCAATCCAGCCCCGCACATGTAGACCTGTCTTTGGGCACAAAAAGCGAATAGGCGCCATTCCATTGCCATAGCGGTGGTTTATGCATCGGTTCAGTTTGGGGTAGCGCAAGGCAATTCGAACGGAAACGCGCCTAGTCGCCCGCTTCAACCAGTTTGAAAGGATTTGGTAAGGATTTGGTGATTTGCTTTCATCGCCACTATTGGCGACGGAGGCAATCATGGCTGCGAAGGAGATTTCGGTAAAGACGTATGTCGTGAGGTTGAGCTGCGAGGAGCGCCAACTGCTTGAGACGCTGATTCGGAAGGGGAAGAGCCCAGCAAAACGCCTGCTGAAGGCGCGGATCTTGTTGAAGGCCGATGTGTCGGAGGTGGGTGAAGGGTGGAGCGACAGCCGGATCATCGAGGCTCTGGATGCCAGCCCGTCCATGGTTTACCGGGTGCGCAAGCAACTGGTGGAGGAGGGCTTTGAGGCTGTATTGAGCCGCAAACAACGGGCAATGCCTGCCGTCGCGCCGATTTTTGACGGCGAGAAAGAGGCCAAGCTGATTGCCTTGGCATGCTCCAAACCTCCCAAGGGACGCGCGCGCTGGACCTTGCGGTTGTTGGAGAACAAAGTCGTGGAGCTCAACATTGTCGATCGTGCCAGTGACAGCACGATCTGGCGGGTTCTAAAAAAAACACGCTCCAGCCCCATCGCCGACAGCAATGGGTCATCCCACCGAAGGCCAACAGCGCGTTCGTAGCGGCGATGGAAGACGTGCTGGCCGTTTATACGCGGCCACGCGATCCCGATTGCCCGCTGGTTTGTCTGGACGAGACCTCAAAGCAGCTCATTGCCGAAACGAGTGTGCCGATCTCGATGAAAGCGGGACGCCCGGCCCGTTTCGATTACGAGTACGAGCGCAACGGGACCGCCAACCTCTTCATGATGTTTGCGCCGCTCGAAGGCTGGCGCCATGTTAAAGTCACGGATCGCCGCACCGCCGTGGATTATGCTCACGTCTTGAAAGATTTGGCCGATCTCCACTTCGCGAACGCCAAGACAATCGTTCTGGTCCAGGACAATCTCAACATTCACGGCAAGGCTTCGCTCTACGAAGCCTTTCCTGCCGCCGAAGCCAGGCGGCTGGTCGAGCGCTTCGAATGGCACTACACTCCAAAGCATGGCAGTTGGCTCGATCTGGCGGAGTCAGAACTCGGCGTCCTATCGTCCCAGTGCCTCGATCGCCGCATCCCCGACAAACAAACCCTCATCGACGAAACGGCCGCCTGGGAACACGACCGCAATGCCAACAACACCAAGGCCAACTGGCACTTCACAACCCCCAACGCACGCATCAAACTCAAGCATCTATACCCTTCAATCTGACTGAATCGGGCGACTAGTTCCCCGCCCCGAGCGGGGCGAGACGCCGGATCTTGGCACGGGTGTCGTCAGTAAGACGCTGCCGGTAGGCTCTCGTGTGAGCCTCGCAACAAAAGCGCATCCGGTAATATTGATGGATGATCAGCCCGAGACGGCCGCGGCAAAAGTCGCACCTCCTGGTGAGCTGGAACGTGGCTTGCCCGGCAGGCCTCATCTCGTCGTGACCGTGACCGGCATAACCTTCCTGCGCATGACCCGGACAGCTCAACTGCAAGAACCTTCCTATCGGTATCGGCTCCAAAAAAACCCCGCCCGCAGCTAAAAAAGGCCCGGGGGCGGGGACTAATGGTGAGAGCCAGCAGCATGTACAGCAAACTACATACTAGGTGGGTCGTCAATAGTTTTCTTCCGGCCCAATTGCCTGGTCAGCCGCGGTCAACCTGCGCCGAGCCCGGCTCGCACAAATTCAGGAATTTCCTCGTCTCCAACAACTTATTGACCGAAAGGCCGAGCCCTGTCGGCTGGTTTGCGAATCTCGGCAGCTTCCACACAGCAGTCATTTCCGCGGCGCAAGTTGAGACCCATGCTCGCGGTTTCGTCTCGCCGCAACATACAATTACGAAAAACGGGTTCGGGATTTCCGATCACTCCGAGTTGCTGCTGCGTCGCATCAACTTCGGCACGAGTGCCGAGCAAGTCCGGGCGGCGGGGATTAGACGGGTCCCCTATCCCGTTACTTGTCCTCACTGTTGTGGATAACGGTGAGCCAGCCACTTCCCGCCACAGAAAATGCCGACAGTCAGAGAAGGCTCAGCCTCCATGCGGTGATCATACGTCGCCGACCAGCGATGTATTGGGGGCAATGCCATGGTCAAGAACTTCATCGAAGCGGAGCGCGACCAGGACGCCGACTGTGCACGCATCGAGGCTGCGGTCCGTTTGGCCGAACGGGATATCGCTTTCCTGGATGAGCGGCCGCTCGACCCGGAGGAAAAGCGCGAGAAATGGTGCACCATTCGCGACCGGACGATTCTGCCGTCCGCGACGTGCGCCATAACGTCGTCAGGCGCGCAACCGAGGCCAGAGACATCAAGAAGCAGCTGACCGATACACTCCTTCGCGAGCGAGCAGGTCGAAACGATGCGAGAGCCTCGCCCTTGCGCGGCGTGGCGCAACTCGCATTCGAAGAACAACTCGCCAGGATCTGCTGCTCAGCCGAAAAGGTCGACGCGCTCATCACGGAACTGTTCTTCAATCACAGCAGCGTCGAACGCCCGTTTACGCCGCCGCCGAAGACCCATGCCGCGGCCGAGCCGCCGTTTCATTGGACACACCCGGGGCTCGCAGCGACTGACACGTCCCGTGTTGCGCAGGCGAGCGTCCTTGGCCCAGCCTCGGTTACTGCACGGAATACGTTGTCGCCAGGAAACGGGCCGACCCGCTGCTGAAATTGACACCGTGGCCGTAGAAGCAGCAGCCACCGAATGCGAAGCCGACATTGCCCAGATCGCGCAGCGTCTGTCGAAATCCAATCAGACGGCATTCCACCTGGCCCTACGGCCGGGTCATCACGATGCAACGAGGCGACGCACCATGAAAGTCGTGCAAGAGCTTGTCGCGTATTTCGACCAGCGCGAAAAACTGTCACGGCGGCAGCTGCGCAGGCTGCTCGAACGGAACTTGGTCGCTTCCGACGCGCCGACGAACATGCATGGCCTGTGTGAGACGGTTGGCGCTACCTACTATTTCCGCGTCACCGGCGTAACCGAGGGGCAGCTGTGGGGCACCGATGTCTACAGCGGCGATTCGACGATCGGGGCCGCCGCCGTACATGCCGGCCTGTTGAAGACCGGAGAGACGAACTTTCTCAAGGTGACGGTGGTCACGCCGCCGGACCGGTTCCCCGGCACTCTCAGGAACGGCGTGACCAGCACCGAATACGGGCGATACCAATACGCCTGGCGGCTGTCGGCGATCTGATCGAGGGGCCACGGGACTCTCATGTGTGGATGGCCCCCGCCTGGCAAGAGATCTTTGGGCGTGCAGCGCAGTGGTCGCTTGCAGTCATGTGTCCGGCCTGTTGATGCAGTCCGGATGGACTGCTGGCCCTGATGGGGTCCGCGAACCGAGTCCTCATCATTCGAACGGGATCGATGTCCCGATGAGTGCGCCAGGTTGTCTCGGTTGCGTCGGATCGACCGACTGTGCCATCACGCGTCATTGCTCTCTCGCAAGCTCCAGGGCGTGACCCGGCGGCCTAAGCCGCCGCGGCCATGCGCTGGTAGTCCTCTTTGCGGTGCATCACCGCCCAGGCGATGCGCGCCGTCTTGTTGGCCAGCGCCACCGCCACCACCAGGCTCGGCCGCCGGCGGCGCAGCCCGATCACCCAGGGATCGGCATTGGTCGCCTTCGAGCGCAGCAGATTGGCGCTGGCGCCGTTGATCAGCAGCCGCCGCAAATACCGGTTGCCGCGCTTGGAGATCCCGCCCAGGCGGGTCTTGCCCCCGGTCGAATTCTGCCGCGGTACCAGACCCAGCCACGCCGCGAACTCGCGCCCGCTGCGGAACGCGATCGGCTCCACAACCGTGGCGGCAATCGCCGTGGCGATGATCGGCCCGATGCCGGGGATGGTCGCCAGCCGCTGGCTGACGGGATTGCTCTTGTGCCAGGCCATGAGCTGCTTCTCGAGCGCCGCAACCCCCGCCTCCAGTTGCTCAATCTGGGCGGCCAGCACTTCCAGCACCTGACGCGCCACAGCAGGCAGGCGGGTATCGCCCTCGTCGCGAACGACCGCAATCAGCTTGCTGACATTGCGCAAGCCCTGCGGCGCGATCACGCCGAACTCCGCCAGATGCGCGCGCAGCGCATTCACCAGCGCCGTGCGCTGGCGAACCAGCCGCTCCCGGCCGCGGTGCAGCAGCACAGCAGCTTGCTGGTCAGCCGTCTTGACCGGCACAAACCGCATCGTCGGTCGCGTGACCGCCTCGCAACCCGCCGCAGCATCCGTCGCGTCGTTCTTGTTGCGCTTAACGTAGGCCTTCACGTATTGCGCCGGCATCAGCCGCACCTCGTGGCCAAGCGCGCCCAGCTCCCGAGCCCAGTAGTGCGCCGTTGCACAGGCCTCCAGCCCCACCAGACAGCGCGGCAGCCGGCTGAAGAACGCCAGCACCTGGCTGCGCCGAAGCTGCTTGCGCAGAACCGTCGCTCCGTTCGCGTCGACCCCGTGCACCTGAAAAACATGCTTCGCCAAGTCCAAACCGATCGTAGTAACCTCGCCCATGGATGGCTCCCGTTCGCTGCTGATTCGCATCAGACAGCAGTTTGGCACTCAGATGCCGCAAGGGGGCCATCCACCCCATCATTCGATCACCTCGTCGGCACGGGCGAGCAGCGTCGCCGGCACGTCGAGGCCCAGCACCTTGGCGGTCTTGAGGTTGATCACCAGGCTCGTATTTGGTCGGCGCCTGCACCGGCAGATCGGCTGGCTTCTCGCCCTTGAGGATGCGATCGACGTAACCGGCGGCGCGCCGGTACTGATCGACCGGATCGGCCCGTAGGAGATCAGTCCGCCACTCGTCGTGTAATAGCGAGCGGGATAGACCGCGGGCAGCTGGTGCCGAGCCGCAAGCGCGATGATCAGGTCACGATGAACCGCGGCCGGCGCGCTCGAGGTGACGATCAGCCCGTCAGTCGACCCGCCCGCGAATGACGCGAGGCTGCGCTCGATCTCGCCGGCGTCACGCATATCGACCGGGCGCAACTCCACCCCGAACGACGGAGCTGCGGTCTGGATTGCGCCCCACTGGCCGATCCCGGCGGGATCGCCGGTATCCCTCAGCACCGCCGCGCGCGTCACGCGAGGCGCCATCTTGCCCGCGTTCGCCTTCAGCGTTGCGCGCCGCCGGTGGTACCCGCCGGCGGCTGGCCGGATTGCCGCGGCGCGGCAGCATAGGAGACGTGCCAGATCGTGCCGGCGGTGTCGTCGGCGATCAGCAGCGAGCCGTCGCGCGTAACTGCGAGCGCTGCGGGCCGACCCCACACTTCCGCCGGGCTGCGGCCCGAAAGCCAGAACCCGGTCACGAAATTCTCGTAGTAGCCTTCCGGCCGGCCGTCCTTGAACGGCACGCGCACGACCTTGTACCCGGTCGGCTCGGATCGGTTCCACGAGCCCTTCAACGCCACGAAGGCGCTGCCGCGAAAGCCGGCGGGGAACTGCTCCCCGGCATAGAACACGATGTCCATCGCCGAGGAATGCGCCTCGAACAGGAGATCGGGAACGACGGACGCCTTCACCTTGTCCGGCCGCAACTGCGCGAAGCCGGGCTGCGGATTCTGTCCGATATAGGCATAGGGCCAGCCGTAGAATGCGCCCTGCCCGACGCGGGTGAGGAAGTCCGGAACCAGGCCGTCCCCCAATCCGTCGCGCTCCTGAACCACGGTGTAAAGGTCGCCGGTCTCGGGATGAATTGCGAGACCGGAGGGATTGCGCAGGCCCGAGGCGAACGTGGTCTGCCCCGTCCCGGCGGGGTCGAAGCGCTGGATGCTCGCCTTGACCTCGGGCTCGACCCCGATATTGCCGGAGGAGCCGACGCCGACGAACATCGCCCCGGTCCTGGGATCGATGGCGAGAGGGCGATTGGCGTGGCCCTGCACGATGCCGAACACGCCCTTCGCAGTGATCATCTCCTCGCCCACCAGCCGCGGCGTGGGCTTGCGCTGCTCGGGCGGCACGTCGGTGGTCTTCTGCTGCACACCCCCGCGCCCCGCACGCAGCGCCCCGAGCCGGTGCGGCACCTTCCATATCCCGTCCTGGTCTGCGACCAGAACGTGATCGTCCCGCCACGCGATCCCGTAAGGTCCGTTGAAGCCTTCGGCATGCCGCTGGATCCAGTCCGCCTTGCCGTCGCCGTCCTCGTCCCGCAGCAGCGTCAGATATCCGGCTCGCTGCTCGGCCACGATCACGTCGCCGTTCGGGAGCACCAGCAGACGGCGCGGATGCGCGAGGTTGGTGGCGAATGCGGTGACGGTGAAGCCGTCGGGAGCGCGCGGCGCCTGGCCCTGATAGGGCAGAGCGAGCGGGCGAGCCGCGACCTTCGGGCCGACATAGGGGGCCGGCAGGTCTTCCGGCCGCACCGTGAACCGCCGCCCGATCTCCTGGTCCGGAAGGGCGGCGGGATCGGTCGCTTGCGCGGGGGCAGGCGCGCCGTCGCGTTGCTGTGCCCACCCTGGTACCAAGGCTGCCATGAGGATTGCGGCAGCCGCCATGCCTGAAGTTCTCATCTGCGCCTCCGTCGATGTCCAGACCCCGTCCATTGTAACGCGAATCAAGCCGAGAAAGCAGGCGGGTTCCCGCTGAACATGGCACGCCTCAGGCCGTCGTTTTCTAATGTAGCGGATACGCGGCCTGAGCTACGGCGAGATGTGTCGCGGGCAGGGTACACAGATCGACGGCGCGCAACGAACGCGGTTGCGGCGCGTTGTACCTCGAGGGAGGTGCACCTCGTATGAGGCGCTTGGAGAAGACGCATGCACCGGACAGGCCGCAACACCGTGTCGGAAGAGCACATCAATCGCGCCGATTTGCCGGCTTGTGCATCGTGTGGAGCCCCGCAGATGGTCGAGCTGTTCACCATCGCGCCCGTTCTGCACGAGCCGGGCCTGATCGTGTACGAGTGTCCGCAATGCGGGCACGTGGATAGTGCGCTGCAACCGACGACGCACTCCGAGACCCACATGAATCACTCGATCACCTCGTCGGCGCCCGCGGAGCAGCCCTAGCGGCACATCGAGGCCAAGTCCCTTGGCGGTCTTCAGATTGATCATCGAGCTCGATCTTACTTGCCTGCATCACCGGCAGGTCGGCGCGGCCTGCGTTCCCTTGAGCACCCGGCCGGCGTAGACACCCACCTGGCGATACACGTCGGCAGCACTCGATCGCCGTAACTCATCAGGCCGCCCGCCTCGGCAAATTCGCGTAGAAATGGTACATCGCGGGCACCGCATGGCGCGCGGCCAAGCTCACAAGCTTGCTCGCGACGGAGGATCGAAGAACGCAGAAGCGGCGACCGAGAGCGCACTCGACGCGCTCGCGGGCGATGCGTCTCGAACAGCTCGCGTCGAGCTCGCGCTCGGTGTTCGCCCGCAACGACGTGAATCTCGCAGGCTTACCGTGCGTGCCGCGCTCTCTCTACTGTCCTTCAGCTGAGCCTGGGACGGCGGGATGTTCGGGTTCGAGCAGACAGGCCGATCGACCGTCGCCTGCGGCACCAGCTCGGCGCAATAGCCCGACGCCGCTTCGGCTCCAGCGCATCCGGCAGGAGACTTCATCGCCGGTCGACGTTTCCGCCCGGCACGGTGAAGCTCGCCGCGAGCCCCAACCTGACCGGGTCGCCGCCGATGGCGAAGACGATGGGAATTGTCGCAGTTGCAGCCTTGGCCGCCAACGCGGCGGCGCTTCACCACCGGTCGCAAGAGACCGCCACGGGCCGGCGAGCGAATTCCGCCGCCATAGCCGGCAGCTGGTCGTAGTGACCGACCGGCCCACCGCATATTCGATCGTCACGTTCTGGCCCTCGATCAAGCCGCTTCTCGCCCAAGTCCCTTCCGGAACGCGGCGACCAGATGCGAGCTATCGTCGGGCGATCTGGCGCTGAGCACTGCCGATCACCGGCATCGCCGGCGGCTGGGCCAAGGCGGCAAGCGGCCAGTGGCCACCATGCCCCGCCCATGAGCGTGATGAGCTCACGCCGTCGCATTGGTCGGACCTCCTGGCTCGGGGCGGACGGAGGGGACGGTAGCATATCCGGTTGCCTGCGTGGTGCGGCTGCGAACCACGGCGGAACCACGGCCGATGGACTGCACTCAATCGGGCCCGTCGGCGATATGCTCGGTGTCGATCGGACCCGGACGCTCGTGAGCGCGCCAGCCACCGCGCGAGCGACGGCAAGGCGACGTTCGCCGCCTCGAGCTGCCGCAGCGCGATCCGCACATTCGTCCGCATGAAGCGATCGCTCGAAAATGCGAGGACGGAGGGATCCTCCCCGGCGGCCACCGCCGCGAACACGCGCTGCTTGAGGGCGTACGAGTTCGGGGATCGCCGAAATCCCGCAGCATCTGCTGGAATGCGTCGTGACGCGCCCCGTCGAACGGACGAGCGCGGCCAGACGCGTCCTTCGCCGGGTGAGCGGGATAGAGATGGGCACACGGGATGAAGCCGTCCGGGACCTGCTCGGTGGCCGCATGTGCCCGCCGATGCGCGAGCAGCTTCGGCAGCACGTGGGTGTGCGGTCCGTCGGGGCTGGAGCCTTCGGCGGCCGGGATCGGCTGGAACACCTCGATGCGTCCCAGCCGGCTCACAAACACCCGATGGGGGCTCGCGGCGAGGATCACCCGGATCGCCGGATTGCCCGGCGCGAACAGCGCCCATCCGCAATGCGAGCGCAGCTGGGCGGCCACCTCCTGATCGGCCACGCGCACGCACAGGTCCGCCTGCAGCGCATCGAGGCCGAGATCGAACAGCGCCGCCCCCCGATCCTGCTCACGCAGCGCCGCCGTATCCGGTCCGAGCTCGGTGAGCACGGCCCTGCGGTTCATCGCGCACGCGTCCTCGGGCAGGCACAACGCGATGCGGTGGTTCCAGCTCTCGCGGGTCGTGGTCTCGGAAGCGAACAGCCGCATGCCCTCGCACGGCTCGACGCGAACGCCGCCGCGCGCAGTCACCGCGGCGAGACACGTGCCGGTGCGGGACAGTGTCGTCGGCTCGTCCGGATCTCGCGTGAACTCGGCGATGGCGCCAAACGTTCCCAGGCTCCAGCCCGTTTCGTGGTCGGCCATCTGCGCAGCAAGGAAGTCGAAACTGCTCACGGCTGTCCTCCCCTGCTCTCCTCCGGACCTGGGAGCGGCCTCCACGGCAACAGGAACGGCACCCCGTCGCGCTCGCCGCGAACCACCGCGACGCCATAGGCGCGACCGATGTGGTCGTCGGTGAGAACCCGCGACGGCGGCCCCTCGGCGAGCATCCTCCTTTCGGCGAGCAGCATCAACCGATCGCAGAAGCGAGCCGCCAGCGCCAGATCGTGCAGCACCACGACGACGCCGCACCCCTTGCGGGCTGCGCTCCGCAGCAGCTCCATCGCCTGAAGCTGATGCAAGGGATCGAGCGCCAGGATCGGCTCATCCGCCAGCAGCACGCTCGCATCCACCGCCAGCGCGCGCGCCAGGAGGATCCGCATCCGCTCGCCACCGGAAACCTGCTCCATGGTCCTTTCCCGCAGCGAAACCACGTCGGTCGCCAGCATCGCATGCTCGATTGCCCTGCGGTCGCTCGCATCGAGATCGCGGAATGGCCGCCGGTGCGGCAGGCGGCCGAGCGCGACCACGGCTTCGACCCGCATGGGCCAGTGCACCGTTCCCCCCTGCGCCAGATAGGCGATGCGGCGAGCCAGCTCCCGCACTCCGAGCTCGGCCGCGGTTCTCCCGTCATAGAGCACCCGGCCGCCTTCGGGCGCACGAAGGTTGGCGAGTATTCGCAACAACGTCGTCTTGCCGGAGCCGTTCGGGCCCACGAGGCCGATCATCTCGCCGCCACGGACGGCGAGGTCGACACCCTCGAACAGCGCCGCCGAACCAAACCGCACGACGAGGTCCCTCGCCTCGATTTCCATCATGCTTCCTCCCGCAGCCGATAGATCAGGCCGAACAGGAACGGCGCACCGATGATGGCGGTAACGACGCCGAGCTTGAGCTCCGGGCGGATGGGCAAAAGCCGGATGCCGATGTCGGCGGCGAGCGTCAAAGCCGCGCCACCGAGCCCGCTCACGAGCAGAAGGCGGCCGGGCTGGTGGCCCACCAGCGGCCGCAGCAAATGCGGAACCACCAGGCCGACGAACCCGATCGCACCGGTGACCGCGACGGCACTGCCGACCGCGAGCGCCGTCCCGGCGATGAGCTTGAGCCGCAACCGATCGAGATCGACACCCAGGCTCCTGGCGGTATCCTCTCCCAGCGTCAATCCGTCGAGCGCGGGGCCGGAGGTGACGAGCAGGCCCCAGCCCAGCACCATCAGGGGCAGGACCAGCCCGACATAGGGCAGGCTGCGGTCCGCCAGCGAACCCAGCAGCCAGAACACGATCTCGGTCACCGCATACGGATTGGGCGACAGGTTGAGCGCGAGCGAGGTCAGCGCCCCGGCGAAGCTGCTGATGGCGACACCGGCAAGGACGAGGGTCATCGTGCCGGCGCCGCGGGCGGACAAGCCGTAAAGCACGAGCGTGGCCGCCGCCGCACCGGCGATGCCGCCGAGCGGCAGCGCCAGGGACAACGCACCGGCCAGCCCGAAATAGAACACCACGACGGCACCGAACGCCGCGGCTCCCGAAATGCCGATGATGCCGGGTTCGGCAAGCGGGTTGCGCATCAGCCCCTGCAGGGCCGCCCCGGTGATGCCGAGACTGAACCCGACGAAGCAGCCGAGCAGCGCGCGCGGCAGCCGCAGCTCCACGAGGACGAGCGCGGCCAGCGTCTTCTCCCCGCGGAAGGCGTCACGGGTGGCCTGCCACAAGTCGAGCGACACGTACCCGATCGCGAGCGATGCTCCGAGGAGGATCACCACGAGGATGGACAAGCAGGCGACGAGCGGGCCTTGCCGCAACACGGGCGTCTGCTCCGACGTTTCGCCGGCCAGGCCATGCATCATCGCCCGGGCGCCTCGCTTCGAGCCTCGCCGGCGACCCGCATGAGCCGCTCGATCGCCTCGACCACAGCCGGTCCGCCGCAGCTCCACAGCCGCCCCGGCATGACGACAACGCGGGTGCGGTCCGAGAGTGCGGAGAGCGCGGGATGACGCAGGATCTCGGTGGCGAGCGAGGGCGGTCCGTCGCGGCTCGAGCTGACAATCAGCACATCGATCGCGTTGGCCACCACCGCTTCCAATGGGACCTGTCCGTAGCTGTCGAGGTCGAGCTCCGCGGCAACGTTGACGAGTCCGGCTCGCGTCATGATCTCGTCGACCAGCGTTCCCCTGCCCACCGTCACGCCGTTGGGGTTGAGCACGATCGCGCGCGGCCTGGCCGACGGCGGGGTCGGCGGGAGCGAGGCGAGCGCCTGGTCGATGCCGACGACGAGATCCTCTCCCCTGGCCTGCTCGCCTACCAGCCCGGCCACCCGGCGGATCTGCGCGCGGACCTCCTCCAGATTCTTCGGAACATCGAGCTCCTCGAGCGGCATACCGACGCGCCTGACCATCGCGACCGCGGTCCGCGCCGTATGAATGCCGGCAACGACAAGGTCGGGCGTCAGGGGAATGATCTCTTCCGCGAGGCCGTGGTTGATCGGAATGCGGGCGGCGAGCTCGGCCACGTTCGAGCTCTTGGGGTCACGCGACAGCCAGGTGACCGACGCGACGTTCTGCCGATCGGCGAGCCGCAGGACGAGCTCGTCGGCACACATGTTGAGGGAAACGATGCGCGTGGGCTTGCCGTGGGCTTCGGCGGCGTGCGGCTGCGGTGCCGTGGCGAGCAGCATCACGATCGCAAAAGCGAGGCAACGACGGCCGTCCGTCTGCCGTCCCCTCGTCGAACCCGCTTGTATCCCGGCCGTCATGTCCCTCTATCGGTTCGCGAGCCGGATCCCCCCGAAAATTCCGAAGCCCGGCCGAAGGAACCCGGTCGGGTTCTGATATTCCTCGTTGAACAGGTTGTCGATGCGGGCAAAGAGCGTGGTGAACGGATTTGGCGATATAGTTCGCAGTCAAATTCACCACCGTATAGCCCGGGGCGATGAGACGCGGGATCGAGAAATCCCGGTTCCCGTCGACCCACGCGCTGACGCGCAGCCACGTTGCCGTGAACACCAGCTGATCGATGGGGATCCAGGTGGCGGTGACACTGTATTTGTGCCGCGGCCGCCGCAGCAGCTCGAGGTCCAGCGTCGCGTCCATCGCCTTGGTATAGGTGTAGTCCGTGCGGATGCTCAGGCGGTCGGTCACGGCCGCCCAGGCGAAGGCTTCGTAGCCCGACGTTTGGGCCTTGCCCACGTTGGTAAAGGACGTGAACGTCGCGTTGGGAAGGATGAGGTTGGTGATGTCGTTGAAATAGCGCGTGACACCGAACCGGAAGCGGTTGTTGAAGACCGGCTGCTCGAACCCGTAGTCATAGCCGATGCTCTCTTCCGGCCGCAGATTCGGATTGCCGAAGAAATTGAAGTCCGGAAAGTCGACATAGAGCTGGCTGAGCGTCGGCGCCTTGAAACCGGTGCCATAGGTGGTCTTGAGCTTTGTCTCGGTCACCGGGACGATGACCGCCGGCGCGAGCCGGAAGGTCGTGGCCGGGCCGAACGCATCGTTGTGGTCGTATCGAACATTGGCCACGAAGAAGAGGCGCTGGAGGATCTCCGTCTGCAACTCGGCATAGCGGGATGTGGTGCGGGTCTGTGCGCTGGTCTCCTCGGTGACGAGCCGGTCGGTCTCGTCCTGCAGCCCGAGGAGGAGGACGTGTCCCGGCGCCAGGAACAGGTCGCCGCGCCATTCGTACCGGGTGCGATCCCCCTTGTTGACGGCGGGCACTCCCGGATCGTGCGCCTTCTGCCAGTTCCAGAGGTCGGTGTAGTTCAGGCCGAAATAGTTGACGAACCTCCCGTCGAACAGCGACCAGACCGCTTCGGAGCGCTGGTAGAACTGGTGCACCGCCTGCTTGCTCTGCTGTGCCGCAGGAAACACCGGGAACGACGAGAAATCGTCGCCGGTGAACAGCAGCGTGGCATCGGTAAACCGCCCTACCCAGTTGAACGTGAGATTTGGAGTGACATCGGCACCGAGCTTGGTGGAGTAGGTCCAGTTGTCGTAGGAGTCGTTGTTGCGTTGCCGGCCGGGCGGCAGCAGGTCGAGCGGGGTCACCGGCGTGCTGGCGGTGCGGAAGTGCGCGACGTTGAAAGCGTAGTTGAACGGCCCCTCGCTCCCGCTCAGGCTGCCATACTGATTGAAGGTTGCGAACGAGCCTGCCTCGGTCGTGGCGGTGACCCTGGCCGGCCCCTCTCCCTTCTTGGTGATGATGGAGATCACGCCGCCGATCGCCTCCGAGCCGTAGAGGCCGCTTTGCGGGCCACGCAGCACCTCGATGCGCGCGATATCGGCGGTCAGGAGCTGCCCGAAGTCGAACGTACGCGATGGATTGCTGGGATCGCTGGCGTCGATGCCGTCGATCAGGACCTTGACGTGGTTCGAGTTGGTCCCGCGCATGAAGACCGACGTGAAGCCGCCCGGTCCGCCGGACTGCACGACGTTGAGGCCGGGAACCGTGCTCAGCGCATCCGGGACGGTGCGACGCTGCTCGCGCTCGATCTCGGCAGCCGTTATCACCGTCACGGAGCTGGCGATATCCCGCTCCGGGGTCACGATGCCGGTCGGGCTGACCACGACCGGTACGTTCGGCGCGCGCGGTGGCCGGTACCGCGACGGTGGCCGGTGCGGTGACGGCGGCCGGCGCGGTCGTCCGCCCCGCCGTCGTCGAGCGCTCGCGCCGCCGCGGCGCCGCCGGGCGGGGACGCGGAGCCGGCGGCGAGACGGTGACCTCCGGCAAGCTCAGGTCCGGGGAAGCGGTCTGCTGCGCGAGCGCCGGCGGCGCCACGAGCGGGAGCAGCATCGACGATGCGACGATGCTGAATGCGGTCCGCGACAGGCGGCGGCGGGCGGCGCCAGCCGCGATGGGAATGATGTACATGATACGAGACCTCGGGCGCGACGTCGGTGGCACGTCACCGCGAACGAAGTCTCACCGGATGCACGAGCGCATGCACCGGTGCGGCTACTGTCGGTACACCCCGACCGACATGCTCGCGTGTGACCACGGCCGACGGCAGGTCTCCTGGCTCGCGGGTCGCCATCCTTCGCCGCCTTCCCGGGACCCGAGAGCCCAGTGGCATGATGACGGAGGATTCGCCGCTTACAGTTGCGGGGGCAGCCGCGGAGTTGGCGATCGCTCGCCTCACCGCGTTCCCTTTTGATCCCCGAAGGGAACCGTCGCGATCAACGCTAAGGGGAGGCTCGTGGATGTCAATCCAGGTCGGGCAGTGCAAGGCTCGGTCGGGCAGAAGAAAGCGCGTCGCTGTGGCCGGCACGACACAGTCGGGATGCGGAGAATTCAACCTGCAGGCAATTTCCATCCGGGGCTGTTTCAACTGGCTGATGAGGCGCAACTCTATTCGATAATCTCGTCGGCGCGAGCGAGCAGCATCGGCGGGACGTCGAGCCCGAGCGCCTTCGCGGTCTTGAGATTGATCAACAGCTCGTACCGGGTCGGCGCCTGCACCGGCAGATCGGCCGGCTTCTCCCCTCTCAGGATGCGATCGACATAGCCGGCGGCCTGTCGGAACTGCTCGATGAAGTCGGCTCCATAGGCAATCAAACCGCCAGCCGTGACGTAGTAGCGATTGGGATAGACCGCGGGCAGCTTGTGCCGCGCTGCCAGGGGTATGATCAGGTCGCGATGGTGCCTCGCCAATCTGCTCGTCGTCACGATCAAGCCGCCGTTGCCGCCACGCGCGAACGCCGAGATGGCCCGCTCGATCCCTGCGGCATCGCGCACATCGATCGGGCTCACCTCCACTCCGAAAGACGGCGCCACACCCTGGATGGCGCCGAGCTGTCCGCCCCCGCCGACCGCCTCCGAATCCCGTACGACTGCTGCACGCGTCACGCGTGGCGCGATCTGCTTGAGCAGCTCCAGCCATTTGGTGCTGGTACCGTATTCGATGGAGAGGAAACCGGTGGCATTGCCCCCCGGCCGCGCCAGGCTCTCGACAAAGCCGGCGCCGACCGGATCGGAGGTGTTCACGAACACGATCGGCAAGGTGGGCGCGGCCCGCTGCGACGCCCGCAAGGCTGTGCCGCCGAAGGCGAGGATGACGTCCGGCGCGAGCGTGGCCAATTCCGCCGCGTATCGCCGGACGCGGTCGTCGTCGACCGCGGCCCAACGATAGTCGATCCGCACATTGCGACCCAACGTCCAACCCAATTCCTGCAGCCCCTGCGAGAACGCTCCGACGACGGTCTGTGACAGCGGGTCGTCGGCGGACGAGGTGATGAGCGCACCGATCCGCCGCATCCGCTCGCCCTGCTGGGCGCGCACCACGCGTGGCCATAGGGGTGCCGCGCCACCGAGAAGCGCGAGAAACCGGCGCCGAATTCATTCAATAACTTCGTCGGCGCGGCCGAGCAGCGGTAGCGGCACGGTGAGACCGAGCGCCTTGGCGGATTTGAGGTTGATGATCAGCTCGACTTTCGTGGATCGCTGGACCGGCAGATCGGCCGGTTTGTCGCCCTTGATAATTCTCCCGGCTAGATTGCCCACCAGGCGGTAATATTCCGTTTCGCTGCTTCCGTAGCTCATCAGGCCGCCGGCAGTGGTGAATTGATGAAACTGGTAGATCGCGGGCACCGCGTGGCGAACCGTCAGCGCGGCAAGTTGCTCGCTCCGAGCAGTAAAGAAGTTGTCGGCAGCGATTACGAGTGCGGCTGCCCGTAGCCGGCTCAAGGTTGCAAAGACGGTCTCGAAATCGCGCTCGCTGCTCGCGTGCAGAACATGGAGCTGCAGACCGAGGGCGTCGGCCGCTGCCTGCGCCGTTCGCGACGAGGCCTCGGCAAGAGCCGGGCTGGCCGGGTTGACAAGCAAAGCCGCTGCGGTGGCTGAGGGCAGCAATTCGCGCATGAGCTCGAGCCGCTTCGCCACTACCTCCACATTCAAGCTCGTCACGCCCGTCACGTTGCCGCCGGGTCGGTTCAAGCTGGTGACAAGCCCAATTCCGACGGGGTCGCTCGCTACCCCGAACACAATTGGGATGTTTGCTGTCGCTGCTTTCGCAGCCAGTGCCGAAGCCGTGCCGCCGGCCGCCACGATTACCGACACCTGACGCTGAACCAACTCAGCCGCAAGCACCGGCAGTCGGTGGTTTTGGGCCTCCGCCCAGCGATACTCGATATCGACATTCTGGCCCTCGACATAGCCAGCGTCCTTCAACCCCTGGCGGAACGCGCGGAGCCGGATCGCGTACACGTCAGGCCACGCGCTCGCGAGAAACCCGAGCACGGGTTTCGCAGTCTGTTGCGCACGCGCCGTGCGTGGCTGCGCCGTTGCGGCAGCGACCGCGGCTGCGAGCAGCGTGACGAATTCGCGGCGCCTCATGCCCCAACCCTCTTCCGCCCGGCAAACCGGCGGGAGGGTAGCACACCAATCGGCCGCGGAGGGCGAGCGTCGCGATGCTGCCCGTTCGTCGTCCCGTCGGCGCCCGTTGCTATGCGGGCTTGAGGCGCTCGGCTGCGCAGGCGAAGGCGTCGGCCAGCGCGTGCAGGGCCTGCGCACGGCCGACGGAGTTGAGCACCGGGTCGGTCAGCTTGTCGGGCGCGAGCGGCTCCGGCAGCTCCGCGATGTGCGCCCTGATCCCGAGCCTGCTCTCGATCCTGGCGAGAAACACGGGACCATTATCCTCCAGCATTTGCGCCTGCACAATCGCCTGGCCCACCAGCTTCTCGACCTCGGCCTTCAGATCGATCGCTTGGCGCAATTGATACTGCGTGGCGACCTTCTGACACCGCCAGACCCACTGCTCCACCAGGCCTCCCAGAACCGCCGCGTTCATGGATCCCCTCCATGGTGTCCGACCAGCCGAATCGGCTAATCTCCGGAAACTCTAACAGAGGCCAGATGTAAGTAACGTGATCGGAGTGACACGCGTGAGACGAATCGCAACAGCTTGTTGTCGGTCGTATTCGTAACGATCCGAACTGTATTCGTCGCGCCACAATGCGGTGGCGTGCGATGTGATCTATTGCCATCGCCTGCCGTCCACAACGATGTTGCTGTCGCAGCCCTCCCTTTCCGGAGAGCGCGATCGGGAGCGCACCTCGCGGCCGGCCAGCCGGCGCTCCGAAGCGACGCCGTCATCACAGCTTCTGGATGCCGGCGCGCTCGATCAGGGCAGCCCACTTCTTGATGTCGGCCTCCAACCGCGCCTTGAGTTGCTCGGGCGAGCTCGCCGCAGCTTCGATGCCGAGATCCGCGTATCGCTGCTTTACCTCGGGGATAGCCACGATCTCTGCAATCGACTTGTTGAGGAGACCGATGACCTCCGCGGGAGCTCCGGCCGGCGCGAACAGCCCGTTCCACGACGTCACCTCGTAGCCGGGCACCGCCTCCGCGACGGTCGGGCTGTCCGCGAGGAACGGCGAGCGCCGCGGCCCCGACGTACCCACGGGCCTGATCTTCTTCTCCGCAAGCGTCGCCTTCATCGGCGCATAGAAATCGATCATGAGCTGGATATCGTTGCGCAGCAGCGCCACGATGACGTCCGGGGTGGTGCGATAGGGAACGATCTGGAATTGGACGCCGGCCTGCGCCTTGAACAATTCGGCCCCCAGGTTCTGCGTGCTGCCCACCGCGATGGTCCCGACATTGAGCTTGCCGGGCTCATCGCGGGCGGACTTGATGAAATCCGGCAGCGTGCGGATCGTGGCCTCGGCATTGGTGGCGAAGACGAGGTCGAACGCGCCGATGGTCGAGATGTTCGCGAACTCCTTCACCGGATCGAACGGCAGCGCCTTGTAGATGGCTGCGCTGATCGCGGTGCCGTTGGTGACGAGCCCGAGGGTATAGCCGTCGGCCGGCTGGGACAGCACCGAGCGCGCTGCGGCAATCCCGCCCGGCCCCGGCTGATTCTCGACCACGAAGCGCTGCCCGAGCTTGTCGCCGAGCTTCTCGGCAGCGAGCCTTGCCGTGATGTCGGCAACGCCGCCGGCGGCGAAGGGAAGGATGAAGCGGACCGGCCGGCTCGGGTAGGCCTGCGCACGCCCGAGCCCCGGAAGCATTCCGGCCGCCGCGGCGCCGATACCGAGAGAAAACTGCCTTCGCGTGATCGAATTGCGGATCATGGCTCCTCTCTGACCGAGTTGGTGCAGCGAGCATGCGCTGCGCAGCGCGATCAAGCACGGCCGCGGCTCCGGGGCAACCCACGTCATGCAGCCCACTCAGCCGTCGGCTTCAGCCTTCGGTCGCGACCGCACGCTTCATTTCCGTTGCGGCGCGCGCTAGGCTGCGCGTGCCGTACTCGGCGGCCGGCGCCGGGAGATCATCGCGGAGGACCGACTTGCACACGCTCTCGAGGCGCTCGGTGGTGCTCGGCGCATCTGCGGCCGCGCTCGCGGCCCCGGTGCAGGGGCAGGCGCAGGGACAAGCACAAACTTGGCCGTCGGGGACCATCCGGATCGTCATTCCCTATCCTCCGGCCGGCTCCACCGACGTGATGGCGCGGCTGGTTCAACCCGACCTGCAGCAGCGGCTCGGTGCCACCATCATCGTCGAGAACAAGCCGGGGGCATCGGGCAGCGTCGGCACCGCGCTGGTCGCCAAGTCGCCCCCCGACGGCAACAGCTGGCTGATCGTGTTCGACAACCACGCGGCCAATCCTTTCGTCCTGCCGAGCCTGCCCTACAACACCGAGAAGGACCTCGACCCGGTGCTGTTCATCGGCACCGCGCCCTATGTGATCTCGACCCATCCACAGAAACCGTTCAAGTCGCTCGCCGACGTGATCGCCACCGCCAAGGCCAAGCCCGACGGCGTGAGCTACGCCTCGGTCGGCAGCGGCAGCATCGGCCACCTCGCGATGGTGCTGCTGTCGAAGCAGGCGGGCGTTCGTCTCGTCCACGTGCCCTATCGCGGCGGCGGTCCCGCCATGAACGATACCGTCGCCGGCCACGTCGATCTCCTCGTCGGCAGCACCGCTCTGTCGATCCCGCAGATCCAGGCGGCCAGGATCAAGGCGGTGGTGCAGACCGGAAGGACGCGCACGCCGACGCTCGTCGAGGTGCCGACGGTCGGCGAAAGCGGCTTCGCCGGCTTCGAGGCCTACGCCTGGTGGGGCGTGTTCGCACCCGCCGGCACGCCCAAGCCGATCGTAGACCGCTTCGCAAGCGAGCTCTCCGCCTGCCTGCGCGAGCCGCGCGTGGCCAGGCAGCTCACCGAGACGCAACAGATTTCGCTTGCGCTCGCCGGCAGCGAGGCGCTGCGCAAGTTCGTCGCCGAGCAGATGCAGGTGTGGGGTGCAGTGGTGCGCGAGCACGGCATCAAGGCAGACTGAGCCGACTTCCATATCCGCGACCGTGGCGGACCGGCCAATCACCGCCTTCCTCATGGATATGCACGGCCCGAGGCGGCATCGCAAAACCGCCCGCTGTTGCATCGCGGCTACAGAATATGACGGCCGGACTTGGCATAGTGGACCGGCGTGCGGGCTTTGGGGGCACCGCACGCCGGCTGCCGTGACCCAGGCCGGCTACGCATACTGCCAGCTACGCGATACATGGACTGCCAGTACAAACCCGGCATGGGCACGGACTCCGGAGACCGGGCCCGTCCCGGCGGGCACCGCGCTCTTGATCCAAAGCACATGAGGATCGAGCTCCCCGATCGAGCTGTTCCGTGGCCGCACGGAAACCTTCGACATGGTCCCCCGAGCCGACGATAGTCCAAAGGGCTTAACGCTTGCTGAAGTGCGGACGTCGCGCGCCCGGCAGCCAAGCCGCCGGCGGCAGACCGACGCACGCGGACGGCGCGATGACCACCTCGAGGATCTGCTCAAGAGGATGGACCAATGAGCAAACCCGCGACCCACACGTTCCCCGTCGTTGCCAAAAGGACGTCCAAGAAGTCGGCGAAGGTCGCAAAGAAGGCCGCCGGCAAGCGGGTCGCCGCGAAGGCGGTCAAGCCGCGCAAGACGGCACCGAAGTCGCAGTCCCGCAGGGTCGCAAAGCCGGCCTTCCTCGCCGGCGGTAACCCTCAGATCGCGAAGGCCGACGGCGACGCCCCTGTGCAGGCCTACATCGCGGCCATGCCGGGCTGGAAACGCGACGTCGGGCGCCGCCTCGACGCGCTCATCGTGCGCACCGTCCCCGGCGTGCGCAAGGCAGTCAAATGGAACTCGCCGCTGTACGGAGTCGAGGGCCAAGGCTGGTTCCTCGGCGTCCATTGCTTCACGAAGTATGTCAAGGTGGCTTTCTTCCGCGGCACGTCGTTGCGTCCTGTCCCCCCCGGCGAGTCCAAGAGCAAGGACACGCGCTACCTCGATATCCATGAGGACGACCAGCTCGACGAAGCTCAGCTAGCCGCTTGGGCGAAGCAAGCCAGCCAATTGCCCGGCGAACGAATGTGAGCGGCCAGTGCGAGGTGCGCGCGTGGCGTGAGCGGACGCCAAGTCATCAGCCCGCAAGGGCTGACTAGTGCGGTGTCTTTGACGTTCCGATCAGTCTCGCGGCAGTTCCGTCATCGGAACGTCAAAGACAAAAACCGCACTAGCACCATAGACTTGCTAGTGTCCCTTTGCTTCCGACGTTCGCACTCGAGCGTGCTGCAATGTGAAGCGAACGTCGGAAGCGGGACACTAGCGATACTCAAGTGACGGGCGAGCGACACAACCATGAAGAAGGGACAACACCATGAAGAAGAGGAAGAGCGGCTCGAAGGAAGGAAAAGGAGGGGACTCTCCCGCTCAGCTGATTGATGCGAGAATCAAGGAGCTGAGTGATTGGCGGGGCGAGACGCTCGCTCGGGTCCGAATTCTCATCAAGCAGGCCGACCCCGAAGTGGTCGAGGAGTGGAAGTGGAGAGGGGTTCCGGTGTGGTCGCACGCCGGAATGATCTGCACCGGTGAGACATACAAGAATGTCGTGAAGATGACCTTCGCCAAGGGCGCCTCGTTGGAGGACCCTTCAGGCCTCTTCAACTCCAGCCTCGAAGGCAACACCAGGCGCGCCATCGATTTCCATGAGGGCGACAAGATTGATGAAAAGGCGTTGAAGGCGCTCATTCGCGCCGCCGTGGCCCTGAACACGTCGCTGCGAGCGACCGCTGGCCCCGTCCGCTCTCAGAAGAGACCAAAGAGCGCTTGAGGAGCGTCGCGCACTATGGCGCGCAGCTCGGCGCCTTGGCCCCGCTGATCGACTGGACAAGCCAAATGGCCGGCGTCCGGCAAAGCCGGTTCGACCCCCGCGCCCTAGGTCTCGGCGGCGGGCAAAGTCGACGCCATCAACCAGTCGAGATAGGCCTCATCGATGCTCTCGAGCGCGATCACCAGGAACGCCGGTGTCGAGTAGGAATGCATCTCCTTCACCGCCGCCCGCACCCGCTCGGCCAGCGCTGCACGGGTCTTGATGATCATCACCACTTCCTCGGCACGCTCGACCGCACCCTGCCAACGGTAATGCGAGATCATGCCGGGCAGGATGTTGACGCATGCGCACAGGCAGCGTTCCACCAGCACGCGACCGGCCTGCTCCGCCTCGACAATCGAGGGATAGGTCGTATAGACGATAACTGCCTGATTCCGCTCAGGTGTATTCTGCAGCATCGTGCAATACGCCACGGAAACCGAAGTCGAACAAGTCGCCCGCGAGACGCCCACCTGAGTGGTGCCAAGCAAGACGGCATCGGAAGCCTATCAGCAGGAGTGCGCTATACTTGAACAAGTCAATTGAAATTCAATGCAGGATTCCAGGACCGTTGACGAGAGCCGTTAGAGGCGGCCCCAGGCAAAATCGAACCGGTTCCAGAAGTCTCTCGCCGGTCGCTCGTGCCGAGTGGCCTTCGTGCCGACTTTTTTTTCGTTGTTTTCTTCGCGACAGTATCGGCAGTCTTTTTCGCGGACGCCGAAACCGCTGCCGTGGCTGACGTCGGTCGTTTCGATGCGACCCGAGACGGCAGTTCTGAACGAACGGGAGATGCAAACGGCCCGTGCCGAGCGGCCCTCGGTGCCGACTTTTTCGTTGTTTTTTTCGGGGCAGTGTCGGCAGCCCCTTCGGTGGGCGCCGATAGCGTTGCCGCGATTGCGGCTGATGTCGATGGCTTCGATGCAGACGGCCGTGATGACCAAACGGGAGACGCAAAAGGCGCGTCCGAGTACTGCGCGATCGTTGCGAGAGGCGGGTTGTAAGCGTCTACCGCCGCCTGGTTTTTCGCCACCGTGGGCGCAATAAACCAATCGAAGGCGACGGTAGCGGCGACATAGACCCCAAGGCCGCTTGCGATCACTGCCAAGGGGCCTTTTCCCCGAAGTCCTGACTTTTTCAACCGCAATCCGATGCTCCCAAAAAAACTCCACCCATGATGCTACCACTAGTTAGTCGTGGTCGCGGGTATTTGGTTCAATAGGGGTCGCGACACGCGCCCGCCTTTTGACACGCTATGCCGCGATGCAACCAAGCGCCGGTTTTCGACGGCCTGGTCGGTTGATCGTCTCGGGCGAAGTCTCAAGGACCTCATTCAAAGCAGTCCGGGCGGGCGGCAGCGAAGCGGGTCATGTCGCGTGGGGGGAAATAGCGAACAAGGATTCGAACGCGGCTCGAACGCTTGTGCGCGGCCTTGTAGGATCAATGGGTTAAGTGCACTTTGGTAAGCCAGCACCTTTGGGGGCAACTGGAAGGAGACGGGCGTGGCCCAGCACCAATGCGACCGACGATCGAAGCGACTATCCGGCATTGAGGGGCGGCGACGTGAGCGCGGCCCAATTATGATCGTTCATACCCTCGGCGAGGACCCGATGCGAACTTTTGATTCCTCCCTCAGTCCTCGTGCGATCAATCGGTTAGGTGCTGGCTTAGGGTAGGTCGTATAGACGAGAACCGCACGCTCCATCACCTGCCACCATGATTGCCGCGCCCACGAGCTACGAGCGGATCGCTTTTGTCGCAAGCCCCATTCCGGAGGCGACAGCGGCACAGCATCGACTCAGCGCCAGCTACGGCAATGTGGTCCCGGGGGACGCCGACGTCATCGTCGCGCTCGGCGGTGACGGCCTCATGCTGCAGACCCTGCACCGGTTCATGCACTCGGGCAAGCCGATCTACGGCATGCACCGCGGCACCATCGGGTTCCTGATGAACGAGTTCCGGGACGACGAGCTGCGCGAGCGCCTCGCCGCCGCCCGCATCACCATCATCCATCCGCTGTTGATGCGCGCCCGTGATCAGGACGGCGGCGAGGTGGAATTCCATGCCTTCAACGAGGTGTCGCTGTTTCGTCAGTCCTACCAGGCCGCGCACTTGCGGATCCTGATCGACGGCGAGGAGCGGCTGCGCGAGCTGATCGCCGACGGCGTGCTGGTGGCGACGCCGGCCGGCTCGACCGCCTACAACCTGTCGGCGCAAGGCCCGATCATTCCGATCAGCGCCTCGCTGATGGCCCTCACCCCGATCAGCCCGTTCCGGCCGCGGCGCTGGCACGGCGCGTTGCTGCCGGACCGCGCGCGCGTGCGGGTCGAGGTGCTGGAACCGGAGAAGCGCCCGGTCGCGGCGGTCGCCGACCACGACGAGGTGCGTTCGGTACGGGCCGTGGACATCCACATGGACCACGGCATCGGCATGCAGCTCCTGTTCGATCCGGGCCACGGTCTGGACGAGCGCGTCGTACGCGAGCAGTTCGGGCATTGAGCCGAAAGCGATCCAGATGAGAAGGAGAGCTCGCATCGTCGTGGTGGGAGCGGGTATCGGCGGGTTGGCGGCGGCCGGCGCGTTGCGGGCATGCGGCTTCGAGGTCGACATCTACGAGCGCGCTCCCGATCTCGGCGAGGTCGGCGCCGGGCTGCAGCTCGCACCCAACGCGGTCAAGGTGCTGCGTGCGCTCGGCATCGAGCGCGAGCTGCGGCCGCTTGCGTGCGAGCCGACCAACATCGTGTCGGTCGCCGCCGCCGACGCCCGCCTGCGCTTTCGCGAGCCGCTCAAGGCGGTCTCGACGGCGCAATTCGGCGCGCCCTATCTCACCGCCCATCGCGCCGACGTGCATCGGCTGCTGCAGGAGCGACTGCCGGCGAGCGCGATCCACCTCGACAGGCGCTGCACCGGCACCGCGTCGGTCGACGGCGCGGCGGTCGCGACGTTCTCCGACGGAGCTCGAGGTCGAAGCCGACATCGTGGTCGGTGCCGATGGCATCAATTCGGCGGTGCGGGAAAGCCTGTTCGGGGTCCAGCCAGCCCGCTTCACCGGGCAAATGGCCTGGCGCTGCATCGTGCCGATCGACTGCGTCCCGACCAGGATCGGCGCCGACAGATCGGTCGAGATCGGCCGCGACGAATACGTGGGCTGGATCGGCCCCGATGGTCACGTCATCTGCTATCCGATCCGCGGCGGCGAGCTCTACAACATCTTCGCCGGCCACGTTTCCGAGCAATGGATCGAGGAATCGTGGTCGGTGCCGAGCAGCCTTGCCGAGCTCGTCGCCGGCTACTGCGGCTGGAACGAGGCGTTGCTGGAGATGCTCGGCCACGTCGAGCAGTGCTTCAAGTGGGGCATTCGCGACCGCGATCCGCTGCCCCGCTGGACGCGCGGCCGCGTCACGCTGCTCGGCGACGCCGCCCACCCGATGATGCCGACGCTGGCGCAAGGAGCCGCCATCACGCTCGAGGACGCCTGTGACGCTGGCGCGCAACCTGGCGCGGCACGAGGATCCGATCGAGGCACTTGCCGGCTACGAGGCCGAACGCCGGCCGCGCGCCGAGCCGCGTGCAGCTGCAGGCCCGCGAGCAGTTCCGCAACAACCGCAGAAACCCCGCCCCGCCGCCGCTATCGCGCGACTGGATCTTCGCGCATGACGCCACCCTCGAGCCGGTGGCGCAGAGCTCGTAGGTCGGGGTCGAGCGCTTGCGAGACCCGACATCCGCTGGATCCAAAGGCTCGACCCAGCCTACGAATCCTTATCCACCGGCAAGACCTACATCCACGGCATCAGCGAGGCGTGGATCACGTCCGGCACGCCCTCGCCGCCGACCGAGCGGATGGCCAGATCGACGTCGTTCAGTCCGAACCTGTGGGTGGTGATCTTCTCCAGCGGAAACCGCTTGGATGCGAGCTGCGCCAGCGCCAGCTCGCAGGCCTTGAAGCTGTGGCCGCGCGCGCTCTTGATGGTGATGAATTTCACCGTGATGCGGCCGACCGGAAAATTGGGGAACTCCGCCATCTCGCCCTGGATCACGATGGTCCCGCCCTTGCGCTTGAGCGCCTCCACGCCGAGCAGGATCGGAATGGTCCCGGCGCCCGCGGTGCAATCGAGCGCCACGTCAACCCCCCTGCCGCCGGTGATCTCCATGATGCGCGCCAGCGGGTCCTCACGGCCGACGTCGATCACGTGATCGGCGCCGAGCGTCCTGGCGACCTCCAGGCGCGCGCCGATCCCTGGACGTGCCGGTGACGATGATCAGCGAGGCGCCCGCCTGCTTGCAAATCACCGTCTGCGACAGGCCCTGCTGGCCGGGCCCCTGGATCAGCACCGTGGAGTCGTAGCCCACGCCGCCGTCGAACAGCGACCATTCGACGCCGTTCGCCATCGGCGTCACCAGCCCGGCCAGCTCCGGCGTGACCCCGCTCGGGCACCCGGTGCACCACCGCGTTCCAGGGCAGATAGACATATTGGGCAAAACCGCCCCACAGGTGGGGAGCCTTCTCGGCCGAGGTGTAGCCGTAGCGGATTGCGTCGGGGTTATGGCGCCAGTCGGTATTCTCGCAGTGGCGGTACTGGCCGAGATGGCACCACTCGCACTTGCCGCAGGCGACATAGTGCTCGACGAACACCAGGTCGCCCTCCGTGAAACCCTTGCGCCGCGTGAACTTCGCGCCCGGCCTTGGCGATGGTGCCGATGTTCTCGTGGCCCATGATCACCGGCGCCCTGGTCGGCGGCGTCTTGTACAGCTTGACGTCGGTTCCGCAGATGCCGGCGACCTCCATCTTCATCAATGCGGCATCGTCGGGAATCTCCGGCATCGGATATTCGCGGATCTCGGTCCTGCCCGGGCCCGTCCGCACCGCCGCCAGCACCTTTTCCACCACCAGGAAACCTCCTCGAGACTGCAGCCGAATGCAGCGGATGCACCGAGATGAGGGCCGGGTAGGTTGGGGTGCGACCCGCTTCGCGAGACCCGACACTGCGCGCCACGATGTGCGATGTTGGTCCAGCGAGGAACTCGACCCGACCTCGTCATGCACGTATCTCGCCGACCTAGCACCCCGAACATGCGGCGGCGCTCGAGCAGGTGCGGAGTGGACGCGCGCGCGCTTCAAGCTTCCCGCCGACGCCGCCATCCTGGTAGCGGAGGTGTCGTGCGGGCTGCCCGGCTGCCCGCCGCTCGAGACCGTGGTCGCGTTCTGGAGCGGGAGCGACAGCCGCCACCAATTCAAGCTGTTCAAGCCGGTGGCGGAGGTGGCCGCAGACGATCTGCCGCCGGCCTTCATGAAAGCGCGCATTGGCGGCGATCGAGGAGATCGGATCGGATGCTGCTGAGGCACGACGCGCGAGGCAACCACGCGGCTTGCCGGCCGATGGTCAAACGCCTACCCTGTTCGCCGGAGCCTGGTTCGCGCGTCCGGCGCATCAGCGCTTCCGCAGCCACGCGCGATCTGGATTGGATCCATGCTGAGGAAAGAACAGAACGAGCTGCTGACGCAAACCGGCCCGGGCACGGCCATGGGCCAGCTGTTCCGCGCCTACTGGCTGCCGGCGCTGCTCGACGGAGGAGCTGGCCGGAGAACGACTGCCCGCCGGTGCGGGTGAAGCTGCTGTCGGAGCGGCTCATCGCCTTCCGCGACAGTCACGGCAAGTACGGTTGATCGACGAATTCTGCGCCCATCGCGGGGTCTCGCTGTGGTTCGGCCGCAACGAGGAGGCGGCCTGCGCTGCCCGTATCACGGCTGGAAATACGACGTGACCGGCCAGTGCGTCGAGCTGCCGTCGGAGCCGGTGGAGAGCGGCTTCTGCAGGAAGATCAAGCTCAAGTCCTACCCGCTGGTGAAGCGCGGCCCGCTGCTGTGGACCTATATGGGCCCATCCGAGCGAGCAGCCGCCGCTGCCGGAATGGGAATTCATCTACTGTTCCCGCCGACCAGATGCTTCATCTCCAAGCGCCTGCAGGAATGCAACTGGCTGCAGGCCATGGAGGGCGGCATCGATTCGAGTCACGTCTCGTTTCTGCACCGGGGCGATCTCGGATCCGACCCGCTGTTCAAGGGCGCCAGGGGCAATCAGTACAATCTCTCCGACATGCAGCCATATTTCGAGGTCGTGGAGCAGCCTGGCGGCCTCTTCATCGGCGCGCGGCGCAACGCGGAGAACGGCAACTACTATTGGCGCGTCACGCCGTGGGTGATGCCCTCGTTCACGATGATCCCGCCGCGCGGCGATCACCCGCTCCACGGCCATTTCTGGATCCCGATCGACGACGAGAGCTGCTGGACCTGGAGCTACGACTTCCATCCGGTGCGGGCGCTCACCCGGCCGCGAGGTCGATGCCATGCGTGACGGCGCCGGCGTGCACTGCAAGTACGTCCCGGGGACCTATCGGCCGCTCGCCAACAAGGACAACGACTATCTGATCGATCGCGCGGCGCAGAAGGCGGGCAGGACGTTCAGCGGAGTGGCCGGTTTCGCCATCCAGGACGCCTCGCTGCAGGAGAGCATGGGTCCGATCTGCGATCGCACCAAGGAGAACCTGGTCTCCACCGACAACGGCATCATCATGGCACGGCACCGACTGATGCGGGCGGCCAGGGCGCTGGCGGAGAAAGGCGTCACGCCGCCGGGCGTCGATCCCGCCCACCATCGGGTGCGCTCGGTCGTCGGTGGTGCTGCCGCCGGACCAGGCGTTCAAGGACGCCGCCAGGGAAGCGCTCACCAGCCGTCCGGGAGTGGCGCAGACAACGGTGTGACGGCCCGATGTCCGTCTGCAGCTGAAGGCCGTCACGCGCACCCAGGGCAACAACCAGGCGCTGAAGGACGGCAGCGTCGCACCGAAGAGATTCATTCTCGTTCGAGGAGCGCATCCGCCGATTGCCGCGTTCCGCCGCATGGCGCGCGGGATCGGGGACGATACGTAGCGGACTACGCGCCTGGACGCGTGATCGGTCTTCGACCCGTGGTCTATCGTTGGCGCGGCATCGAGAAACTCCATGATCCGCGCCGGCGCGGTCGCCTCGGTCTGCTCGGCGACGGGGACGTCCCAGTACTGCGAGCGCGGCAGGCATTCCTCGAGATAGCGTGCGGCCGACGTCGCATGCGCGGCATCGCGGCCGGGAACGATCAGCGCCGGGATGTCGAGGCGCAGCAGATCCTCGGGCTCGGCGCCCGGCGCGGTGTCGCGATCGAACAGGCTCCGCGCCATGCCGGTCACGATCAGCTTGTACCCATCGACGTTCTGTCCGGCGAAGAGCGCGGCGAAGGCGGGATCGGCCTTGATGACCGAAGCCCATGGCCCGCCGCGAGGATCGGCGCCGAACGGCTTGCCGTTCCGCGGCCAGTGCGACACACCGCCTGGAGGCCGTTCTGCTGCACGAATGCCAGATGCTCGGCGAAACGCTGGTGGCTGCTGATGCGGTACCTGGCACCCCCCACCGGCCAGATCAACACCATGCTCAGCGTCGCCTGCGGATGTGCGACGGCGAATGCCAGAGCCGGGCAGCACCCCATGCAGCCGCCCATGATGTGGGCGCGCGCGATGCCGAGATGATCCAGCAGGCCCTTCCCTTGCGCGACGTAATGCCCCCAGGTCACGCGCTCGACCCGCCCGCCCGGAACGCCCGCATTCGCGCCGGTCGAACAGAATGCAGGTGTATCTCTCCGGCAAGTGCGTCGAGGAGCCTGATGCTGGCATAGATCGCCGAGCGTCGACCATGTCTCGACGACGGCGTTGAATCCGCCGGGCGCGTACATCAGGAGCGGCGGCCCCGAGCCCACCACCTCGTAGCGGGTCACGATGCCGTCGATGGTGGCCGTCGCCATGTTCCCGCGCCCCGATGTGCCAATCATCCCTTGATCTGGCGGCCGGCGCGAACGTCGGCGATCAGCGCGGTGAAGGCATCGAGGCTGATCCTGGCAACGTTGGCGTAGGTCTGGGTCTTGGAGTCGATCCATCTTTCGCGCGTAGCCGATGGCGGCATGCGCCATGCGGATCCGGCCATCGAGCCATGGACCGCCGCCGAAACCACCGAGCACCGGGATCGCGACCGCGCCGACCACTGCCGCGCCAGCCACCGGTCCGGAATTGGTGAAATCGATGAGCGAGGCGCCCGCCTCCTCCAGAAGCTTTGCCTGCGCGACCAGCTTCGTCGTCACCGCCGGCGGCACCAGGGCGGTGGGTGCGGACTGCGCGCCGTAGGGAATGCCGTATTGCAGCGCGGTCTGCGGCGTGATGCCGAACTGTGCGAACACCGGAATGCCGGCCCGCACCAGCGCACTGACCGCATCCGGAAATTCGGCCGCGCCGTCGAGCTTGATCATGTCGGCGCCGCCTTCCTTGACCAGCCGGATGGCGGCGCGCAACGCGCTGTCGGTGCCCTGCTGCAGCGGTCCGAACGGAAAGTCACAGCTCACCAGAGCGCGCGCGACCCCGCGGCGGACCGCTTTGCAGACCACCAGCATCTCGTCAAGGGTCACCTCGAGCGGACCGGAATGGCCCCAGAGGTTGACGCCGACCGAATCCCCCACCGACACGATGTCGACGCCGGCCCGATCCGCGATGCGCGCGATCTCGCAGTCCCACGCCACCACGCCGACGCACTTTCGACCCTCGCGCTTCATCTGGTGCAGCGCAGGGATGGTCACTTTGTCAGCCATTGACGTTCCCGTTCGCTCGCGCCCGCTCATTCGAAGTTGCGCTAGTGCCCCGAACCCGAAGCTCGCATCAGATCGTACTGCGAGCTTGCGAACTTCGGATTCAAAGAGACACCAGGTTGAAGCGAGACGTTACCGGATGCAACAGTTACGATCGCGAAGCGTCGATCTCGCTGCGCTCAGGCGACTCGACGCAACCCTGTGAAGATAGGCGGTCATTGAGGCCCTTCCACCACGGGCAAACTTGCAACCGCCCTGAGACCTGGTCGTTCCCGCCATCGGATCTCCGACTTCCGCAACGGCCATTTCAAGTTTCGGCCAGCGCCTGAACAATGCTTGAAGCGCGCATTTGCCTTCGATGCGCGCAAGCTGGTGGCCAAGGCAAAAATGGATGCCCGTTCCGAAGGCGAGATGGTGATTGGGCGCCCTTTCGAGATCGAGCCGTTCAGGGTGCTCATTCGCGTCCGGGTCCATGTTGGCGGCCGCCAGCATGGCCATGATCTTCTCGCCTTTCCGCACCCGAACGCCGCCAAGGTCCACGTCCTTTCGAATAAAGCGCGGCTTGGAAAACTGCACCGGCGAGACGAACCGAAGAAACTCCTCGATCGCCAGATTGGCACGGCCCCAGTCCTCCGCAAGCCAGTCGCGGAGCTCCGGACTTTCTCATCAGTTCGTATACAGAGCCACTGATCAGGTGCGTCGTAGTCTCGGTGCCCGCTTCCAGCAGCAAAAAAGCCATAGCCACCATTTCGCGGGCATGGATATGTCCACCTTCCTTCTCGACGCGGACAAGCTCTGCAATCAACCCCTCGCCGCCCTGCTCGCGCGCCGCCTCGAGCCGCTCCTCGAGGTAGCGTTTCATCCCCACCATACCCGGAATGAGGCCTAGGAGCCCGATGACGCCCGTGAGGCGTGCGAAGCCGTTCGTCCAGGCTATGAACTTCGGCCGGTCCGCCTGCGGCAAGCCCAGCAATTCGCAGATCACCGACAGCGGCAACCTGCGCGCATATCGGTCGACGATGTCGGCAGGGCTCGCTTCCGCAAACAGCTCGTCGGCAAGCCCGTCGGCGATGGCAAGGATGCGCGGCTCCATGTCGAGGATCGCGCGGCGACGAAAGGCTTCATCCACGATCCCCCGTAGCCGGGTGTGGTCTGGCTCGTCCATCGTCAGCATGTTATCGGCGATCGCGCGGATCACTCCTGGCATCCTCCATCGAAGCCCGGCAATGACGCCGTCCTTGCGTGTGGTGAAAGTCTCGCTGTCCTTGAGCACGCGCCCGGCCAACCCGTGCGTCGTCGTGATCCAGACCTTGCCGACCATCGGGAAGTAGACCTCAACGACCGGCCCCATCGCCCTTAGCCTCTCGATCCCGGCGGCTGGGTTGCGGAAATACTCCTGGCTCGTGAAATCAGCCCGCAGCGTCATGGCCTGCCCTTATCCTTGCTCGAAATCCTATCAATTAGGCCAAAGGGTCGCCCACGCGCGCATCACATTGAACATCAATTTCGTTGTTATTGGAACGCAGAGCGCCGAGCCGTATCATGCCGACGCGGGTCCTGGCGTCGGATGCCGCCCCTCACAGGCTGCGTCGCGCACCGAGGCAAATCCGTAAGCCCTCGAAGTGAGCAAATGTTCTCCGGGTTTGGCCCGATAACGGACGTTGTCAGCGGCACCGGTGAATTGATTCTCCACGCGGAAACGCCGGTTCGCTTGCCGAAATTGGCAAGCGCGCACCCGGGCACGGCGACGTTCATCTTCCGGCTCTCGTCCGGGAGTTGCCGAATGTGGTAAACGAGAGTTGACGCACACTCATGGGAGACGCCCGATGGCCCGAGACGCCGTGGTCCGCCACAAGCGCGGCGGCCTCTACTATGACGATTTCGTGGTCGGCCACCTCTACGAGCATCCGCTCACGCGCACGGTCACGCAGATGGACAACATGCTGTTCTCCAACATGACGCTCAATCCGCAGCCGCTGCACATCGATCGGCATTTCTGCGAGCAGGAAACCGAATGGGGGCAGCCGCTGATGAACTCGCTGTTCACGCTCGGCCTGATGATCGGCATCATGGTCAACGACCTGTCGGTCGGCACCACCATCGCCAACCTCGGCATGACCGAGGTGAAATTCCCCCACCCGCTGTTCGAGGACGATACCGTCCATTGCACCACCGAGGTGATCAGCAAGCGCGAGTCGACTTCGCGTCCGGGCGCCGGCATCGTCGAGTTCCATCACCGTGCCTATAACCAGAACGACAAGCTGGTCGCCGAATGCCGCCGCCAGGTCTTCATGCGCATGCGACCGAAGTGAGAAGCCGCTCCCTGCCCGCTGGTCGAGGCGGGAGCCGACGAAAGGAAGGCCATGCGCTCGCTCCTCTTCGTGCCCGCCGACGACGGCCGCAAGCTCGACAAGGCGGTGCGCAGCGGGGCCGACGCGGTGATCCTCGATCTCGAGGATTCGGTAGCGACGGAACGCAAGATCGGCGCGCGCAAGAGCGCAGCGGATTTCCTCGAGACAGGCAGCGGTGCCCGATCCCCGCCCGCGCCTGTTGGTGCGCATCAACGGCCTCGCCACCGGACTGACCGATGACGATCTCGACGCGATAGTGCCGGCGCGGCCCGACGCCATTGTGCTGCCGAAGGCGGAGGGCGGCGCCAGCGTGGTTCACGCCGACGCCAAGCTCTCCGCCCGCGAGGCGATTGCCGGCCTGCCCGATGGCCACATCGGAATCCTCGCCATCGCGACCGAGACCGCCGCCGCCTTGTTCGTTGCCGGCAGCTACCGCCGCGCGAGCGCCCGGCTGCTCGGGCTCACCTGGGGTGCCGAGGACCTTTCGGCCGAGCTCGGCGCCGAGACCAACCGCGATGCGGACGGGCGCTTCCTCGACCCCTACAGGCTGGCGCGGGCGCTCTGCCTCGCTGCCGCGGCGGCGGCCGAGGTGCAGGCGATCGACACCATCGTGGCCGACTTCCGCAATCTCGAGCTCCTGCGCCGCGAGTGCGGGGAGGCGCGCCGTGACGGGTTCACCGGCAAGATGGCGATCCATCCCGCGCAGGTGCCGGTGATCAACGAGGTCTTCACGCCGACCACCGCGGCGATCGATGCGGCGCGCGCCGTCATCGCCGCTTTCGAGAGCGATCCCGGAAAGGGTGCGGTCGGCATCGACGGCGTGATGTACGATCGTCCGCATCTCGACCGCGCCAGACGATTGCTGGCGCGGGCGAAGGCGGCGGGCATGGCGTAGCCCGAAGGCGGCTGCTCGCTGGCCTACTCGCGGTAGACCATCTTCGGATCGAAGGTCCGGTCGCTGTCCCGGAACTCCAGCATGACCGCGCCGGTCTCCCCGATCGGCACGGCCCGGTAGAAGCACGAGCGCCGGCCGGTATGACATGCGCCGGGACCCTGCTGCTCGACCCGGATCCAGACCGCATCCTGGTCGCAATCGATGCGCATCTCGACGACGCGTTGAACGTGACCCGAGCTCTCGCCCTTGCGCCAGAGCGCACGGCGCGAGCGGCTGAAGTACCACGCCTCGCCGGTGGCGATCGTTTTCTGCAGCGCCTCGGCGTTCATGTGAGCGACCATCAGGACCTCGCTCGAGCCCGCGTCGGTCGTCACGCAGGTGACGAGCCCCTCGGCATCGAACCTGGGCGCCAATACGCTGCCCTCCTCGACCTGCTCGGTCGAGCCGGGCCGCGCAGAGGGGGAAGATTGCCCGGACAAGTGAGGCCTCTTTCTCGCGCCGTCACCCCGTGCTGCGGCGCCGAAGCGGCGCGCCTCAGCTCGCGCGCGTCCAGCCGTGGTGCGAGCTGGATCAGAGGGCGAGATGCGTCAGCGATCGACCCCGCGCACCATGGTGATGAAGCGGACCTGTTCCTCGGCGTTGTCGCGGAAGCTGCCGGTGAATTGCGTGGTGATGGTCGAGGAGCCGGGTTTTCCGACCCCGCGCACCGACATGCACATGTGCTCGGCTTCCATCATCACCGCAACACCACGGGGGGCCAGGATCTCGTCGATCGCGGTCGCGATCTGCGACGTCATGTGCTCCTGGGTCTGCAGCCGGCGCGCATAGACGTCGACCAGGCGCGCGAGCTTTGACAGCCCCACCACCCGGTCCACCGGCTTGTAGGCGATGTGCGCCCTGCCGGTGAACGGCATCATGTGGTGCTCGCAATGGGAATTGAACGCGATGTCCCGCACCAGCACAAAATCGTCATAGCGGCCGATCTCGCTGAATGTGCGTTCCAGCACGTCGACGGGACATTCTCGATAGCCGGCATAGAGCTCGGCATAGGCATCGATCACCCGTCTGGGGGTATCGCGCAAGCCCTCGCGATCGGGATTGTCGCCGGCATAGGCGATGAGCGTGCGCACCGCCGCGAGCGCTTCCTCGCGGGACGGCTTGGGGACCACCGGTTCGGGGGCAGCCCGCACGTGATCGGACAGTGCCGGTTTGTCGCCCAAGGTGGACTTGGGCCAGGGCTTGATGACTGCGTCCATCGCGGTCTCTCCGTTCGACCGGCCTCGGGGCCGGGGGTGTCACCGGGCGGCCGCAGATCGACGCGCTCTGGGCGGATTCGCCCGTGCGCGGCGACCGGACGCCGCATTCCCAACTCACATGGCTTACTACACGACTCTCGCTCGCGGCGAAATCCGACCTCACAGCGCGAACCTCCTGGCGAGGCTGCCTTGCTCGCGCCGGCAGGACAATCCCTATATATTAACCGGCCGGGGACGCCGCAATCAGGCCCGCCGGCCCATCAAGCACGACAGCAAAGCCGATGTTGAACGAGGTCTACAACAGCCGGATCCTCGAGTTGGCCGGGAATATACCCCGGCTGGGCAGGCTCGCGGAGCCCCACGCCACAGCAACCGCCCATTCCAAGCTGTGCGGATCGACGGTCACCGTCGACCTCAAGATGGACGGCGACACGGTGGTCGACTTTTCCCATGACGTGAAGGCCTGCGCGCTCGGACAAGCCTCCTCGTCGATCATGGCGCGGCATGTCGTGGGGTCGAAGTCGGACGAGTTGCGCAGCCTGCGCGAGACGGTTCGGCGCATGCTGAAGGAGAACGGCGCCCCCCCGGCGGGCAAATGGGCCGACATCGCGGTGCTGGAACCGGTGCGCGACTACAAGGCGCGCCATGCCTCGACCCTGTTGACCTTTGATGCGGTTGCCGCCGCAATCGATCAGATCGAAGCCAGGCGAAAGACTGCGATTGCGGCGGAGTAACAGAGCCGGGGGCGGACCGGCGATCAGTCGCGCGCAGCCCCCGGTTGCCCGACGGTTGCCAGCGAGGAGGTGACCGGTGCGTCCTTCTTCGGGACCTCGCGATCGAACAGCACCTCGAGGGTCGTGAGCCGCATGCGGCGAAGCTCGTCGTCGGAGAGCCTGTACAACGGCTCCCAGGGTGGTATTCGCAAGGCGGTTTCGAGCAGCTCGACCGCCCCGCCCATCTCGATCGTGTAAAGCGCGAGCCGACCGATGTCGCGCTGGACGATGTTGAGCTCCTCGGCCGAGTAGTTCGATTCCAGCGCAGTCTTGCGCTTCTTGCCGAGCCAGATCTGATGCACCAGAACCTGCGCTTGCGGCGGCACGTAGCGTCGCGTGCCGGCAAGCAGCAGGAAGGCACACATGCTTTCGCAATTGCCGTTGGGCGACAGCATCGCGCGCCGCCGGCCGTCGGCAGTCGGCAGCGGCGTCGTCCTGCCGATGGTCGTGGTCATGTCGAGACTGCGAATGGCACGGCCGAGCGCCAGCGTGCCCAGGACCGAGCCGCCGTCGGAATCGAGCACCAGGACCGCGCCGCGAACCCTGGGATCGCGGGCGAAGGTCTCGAATTCGCGCGGGGTATCGGCGGTGATGTAGCCGACCGCGGAGATCCACACCCGACATCTCGGATCGCAGCCGCTCGCCGGCCCTTCGTGCCGCCACTCGAAGCGCATTGGGGCACTTCCGCCGCTGTCCGGCTGGGCGGGCGAAGCGGCATAGGCTGCGGCGACGACGCACGCAAGCGCAACTGCTGCCCACACGATTCGGAGCATGCTGACCCTCATCGATGGCGCTTCGCCGACGCTTCTTTTGGCGGACGTCGGTCGGATGGCGCCCCTGTGTCCCTGACATTTCTTTTAAGGGCGGTTGCGATTCAGGTCCAGTGCGAAAGAATGGCGGGCACCGCACAATATTCAGCGCGGGAACCCGCAGCTGCGTGTTTCGCAACCGACCTTTTGGCGATGGAACCTCCATGCCGCGACCGCAGGATCTGAGCCGGCTGCTTGCCTGCGTCGGCAGCGGTCCGCGGCTGGCTGCGCGCGGAGTGATCAGGGTCTATCGCTACACCTTCTCCGCCCTGGTCGGAATCCGTTGCCGCCACCTGCCCACCTGCTCCGCCTATGCGGACGAGGCGATCGGGAGCTTCGGCCTCTGGGCGGGGGGATGGATGACGCTCGCGCGGCTGTGCCGCTGCCATCCACTCGGCACCTGCGGGCTCGACTTCGTCCCTTCAGCGCTGCCGTCGCGCGCGCGCTGGTACCTGCCGTGGCGCTATGGCCGCTGGCGGGGCACCAATGCGACGGTGTAGCAATCTCAGCGGGCACCGCCGTCGGCGAGCCGCAGCAGGGACTGTGACGCCTCGGTCGAGCCGAGCTCGACCGCCCGTTGGTACCACGCGCGGGCCTGGACGAGATCGGGCGCGAGCCCGAGCACGCCCTTCCCGGCGAGGAAGACAGGATCGAAGGTTCCCCCGAGCGTGAGCGCGGCCCGGGCATCGCCGGCAGCAGCCGCGCGTGCGAGGACCAGACGGGCGGACGCGATGTCGCCGATCTTGAGGAAGTCCTCTGCACGCTTCATCAGCGTGGCGAGCTCCTCGACGTCGAGCGACTGCACCTGCGGCCTGGCAGCAGCGGGAGACGGCGCCGGCGGTGCTTCCTGCGTGGGAACCCATTCCAGCCGAACCATCTGGCTGTCGACCAGCCGATCCCGCGCCGAGCGCAGATCGACCGTTGCGTCCATGGCGCCGACGAAATCCCGGGGCGCGTGAGCCACGACCTCGTCGCTTATCGCGGAGCGCTCGCGCAGCGGCGGCGCCGCGCCGGTCACGACGCTCTGCGGCGGTGCCGCACCGGCAATGCCCGCGTGCTGCCGCGCGTCACGGGAGACCGTCAAGGAGACGATGCCGAACCCGGCCATCGCCGCCAGGATCAGCATGAGCGAGAGCCTGCCGAGCCATTGCTCCCCACGCCCGCGCTCAGCTCGGATCGGCGGCTGCGGGACCAGATCGGGGTCGAGCGCCAGGCGGCGTCTCAGATCCTTGATGGCGACGTCCCCTTCGAATGGACGCAGCGACGGCAGCGGCAGATCGAGGTTGGGGCCGCCGATCCCCGGCGCCATCGGCGGCGTCATCGGCGGCGTCGGCACGTATGCCAGCGCCCGAGGCTCGTCCAGTACGTCCAATGCAGGCACCACCGGCGGGGACTGGCGCGTCCGACGCGGCGCGTAACGCAGCAGCAGCTCATCGCTTGAGCTTCGAGCACTCATGACAGCTCCCTGTCCGGCTTGTCGATGTTGACGCGAGCGGCTCCGCGCGAGGAATTCGTGCAGCCGCCGTTCGCGCCGGTGAGGTGGTCCATAAGCGCGTTCTCGAGATCGACGCCCGCCGCAAAGCATCCACGGCGGCTGCTCGGCACGCCGCCCTTGCCGCCGACGGCGAGGGGGCGGACGGTGCCAACGAGTTCGCCGGCAGCGCTCGCGACGGCGTTGAAGCCAGTGCGCGCGCCAACGTCGCCGAGATTAGTTGCGTCTGCAGGCGGCAGGCGAACGTGTGCCGGTGGGGGCGGCCAGGCGGCCGCGGTCGAGATGGAAGAGCCTGCAGCGAGCACCGCCGCTGCCAATACGCAACTGACCTGAAATGGCCCGATGGGCTGCCGCAGACCTCCCCACCCTCCCCACATACTCACTCCCGTTTGCAGCGGGTCGCGGTCTACGCACTCACTCACACACACACCACGCGTAGCAACCCGACCATTGTAATGCCGACGATCGAGTTCCGCTCTCCTGCGCAAGCGTTGGGCTCGCCGCGCAGCGGAACGCTCATTTTCTCTTAGGGAGTTTGTCCCCGAGATGATCCGAATTTGGTCATTCCACGACGCCTCCTCGTGCCGGCTACCGTTGCGACGGTATGTAGATGCGCGTCGCGAAAGTCACAGTCCGGCGAGCCGCTTTTCAATCCGCGCTTTCGGGTCGGCGACCAAGCTATTGAGATTCCACATCCGGCCAGACGCCGTTACCGTCATCCGAACCATGGCAGCCTCAATCACGCGATGTCTTGTGGAAAATTAATCTCGCAACAGTCGCGACTTTATTTTGCCGCATTCCCCGCAGCCCACCAGCAGGTGGACCGCTCTGTCTCGGCGCCGGATGGCGCCAGCATGTGCTTTATTCGTCCGGAGAGATCGGCGGAGCGCTCAACCCCGCGGCGACCGATTCGCGGTACCCGGAAGGCGACTGGCTGCAGCGTTTCGCGAACAGACGGCTGAAATAGGCCGGGTCGTCGAAACCGAGTTGATGCGCGATCTCGCCGACAGGAGCACTCGTGTAAGCCAACATGCGCCGGGCCTCGAGCATCAGCCGGTCGTGCACGAGATCGCGTGCGCCGAGCCCGGTGGCGGCACGGCAGCGCCTGCTCAGGTGGTCGGGAGTCACGCCGAGGGCCACGGCATGATCCGCAACCGTCCAGCGCGCGCGAAAGCGCCTTTCGAGCTGGGTGCGAAACCGCTGCACCAGCTCATCCTGCGCAACGCCGCGCTGCAATTCGGCCGTGGTCGCCATGTCGTGCCGCATGAACCACAATGCCAGCAAGACCGCGCGCGCCCGCAACGCTTCCGAGCGCCCGAATTGATGGCTCCGGAACTCGTTCGCGAGCTTCGCGAACAGGTCCCTCAGCTCGACGAGACCTTCTCCGATCTTGCGCTTGTGCACCAAGATGGGGTGCTCCAGGCGGCTCGCCGGCTGCGGAAGCGCTGCCAGGGATTGCCGCAGCATGACGCTCGGCACGGTCACCACATGGCCGGCGCTGGCCTGCTCGTAACTGAAGCCGTGAATGGTGCCCGGGCTCACCATCCATGCTGCCGGTGACGCGAGCGAATAGGAGACGCCGTCGATCGTGGCAACGACCGAGCCACGCTCCAGCAACTCGAACTGATGCAGGGCCTCATGCCGATGCGCCGGTATCACCCATTGGTGAATCCTGCCGCGCACCTGGACAGGCTCGTAATGGAGGCAATCGTCCGGCTGAAAGTGCCGAACCTCTCGGAATGGCACCATCAACAGGGGGGCGGGTGCGTTCATCGTAGGCCTGGGCGAATGCCGGAAATCTACTGCCCGGCGTCCTTTCCGTCCATGTCCGCGTTCTCGCTCCACGGGTATGTTCCCGCGCGTAGTGGCTTGGGTTGGCGGGGCATGCCGTCAGCTTCGGCCGATGCACGAAGGACACTCGTCGATGACGAACCTACGCCGATTGATCACTGCCGTAGCGATTGCGAGTGTCATAGGGGCTGTCGTCTGCCTCGACCGGGCAGCGTCGCAGATATCCGGCAACGCATTCATCATATCCGGTTTCCCGGCCGGGGGCATGGGCGACCTGGTATCTCGTCCGCTCGCCGAGAAATTGCGAGGACGTTACGCCACCAACGTCCTGGTCGAGAGCAAGGTCGGCGCCGGCGGGCGCCTCGCCGCCGAGTTCGTAAAGCGCGCCGCGCCCGATGGTCTGACCATCCTGCAGATTCCGGCGTCAATAATGACGCTCTATCCGCACATCTACAAATCGCTCAGCTACAATCCGCTCACCGATTTCGTGCCGGTGACGACCACCGCCACCTACACGTACTCGTTCACCGCCAGCGCCGCATTGCCGGGCGAGGTCCGCACCGTCGCCGATTTCGTGAATTGGGCGCGCGCGAACCCCGGTAAGTCGTCGTACGGCATCCCCGCCACCGGCTCGGCCTTGCATTTCGCCGGCATGATGCTCAGGCGGGCAACGGGCATCGAGTTCACCGCGGTGCCCTATCGCGGGGGAGCGCCGCTGCTGACAGACATGTTGGCCGGCGCGATCCCGGTCAGTTTCAACGTGATCGGAGAGGTGGCACCGCACGTGCGCGCCGGCAAGCTGCGTTCCCTGGCCGTGACCAGCCCGCAGCGATCTCCCTTTCTCCCGGATGTGCCGACCATGGTCGAGCAGGGCTTCGCCGACATCGCATTGCAGGAATGGCTCGGTTGGTTCCTGCCGGCGCGGACTTCGATGGATATCGTGCGGAGACTGAACGACCTCGTGCGCGAAGGCCTGCAGGCTCCGGAATTCGTGGCGAGCCTCGCCAACGGCGCCCTGCAGCCGCGCTACACCACGCCGGAGGAATTTGCGGCCCTGCTGAAGCAGGACTACGAACGCTGGGCGCCGATCGTCACGGCCACCGGCTTCAGCGCGGCCGACTAGCGCGAGTGGCACCGCCCGGGAGAACGGATAGTCCGCGATGAACCTGACAGGCGCGCAGGCGCTGGTGCGCGTGCTGGCAAGCGAGCATGTCTCGTTCGCGTTCGGTGTCGTCGGAGGCAAGCTCGCCCCTCTTTTGCACGCCATCCAAGGCCAACACAGCATCCGCTACATCGGCGTGCGTCACGAGGCGGCAGGAGCGATGATGGCCGCCGCCGTCTTCGCCGGCTCCGGGCGCATGGCCGTGGCGCTCGGCGAGATGGGACCGGGCGGGCTCAACCTCGCCTCCGGGGTCGGAACCGCCTTCAACAACAATCTCGCCGTCCTGCTGATCACGACCAACCAGCATCGTGCCGCCGCCTATCCCCACAGCGGGATGTTCATGGACCTGGACACCGCGGCCCTGTTCGAGCCGCTGACCAAGTGGAGCGCGGTCGTGCACGACCCGCGGCGGATGCCGGAGCTTGTCCGCCGCGCCTTCCGCGAGGCCTTGAGCGGACGGCCGGGGCCGGTTCATCTCGACGTACCGCAGGACGTGCTCGCGGCGGAATGCACCTTCGCCGACGATGAATTCGATCTGCCGCCAGGGCGATACCGCGTCACTGCCCGGCCTCGCGCCAATGCGGAGCAGATCGCGGCAGCGGCCGACCTGTTGCGTCGAGCACGGCGCCCGATCATCGTTGCAGGTGGCGGCGTGGTGACGAGCGGCGCCGAGCGGCGCCTGCGCGAATTTGCCCAGCGCCTGCGGGCTCCGGTGCTGCCGACCCAGATGGCACTCGGGGCGGTGGCCACCGACAGTCCGTTCTACGTCGGACACGGCGGAATCATCGGTGGCGACGCCGTGCGGGTGGCTTTCGAGCAATGCGACACGATCGTGGCGATCGGCTGCCGCTTCTCCTCCTGGATGTGGGATCAGCATGGTCCACTCGCCCGTCGCCACCATCGCCTGATCAATATCAACATCGACCCGGCTGCGCTCGGCGCCCCGGCGCCGCACGAGGTTGCACTCCAGGCCGACGCCGACCTCGCGCTCGGCGACCTGCTGGCCGAGCTCCTCGATGCGGACCGCCTGGCGGTCGAGCCGGATTGGCTCCCCCGGCTGCGAAACCTTCGCGTGGACTACGAGCGCAGCTCTCGAGCAACTGGCGTGCGAGCAGTCGACGGTGATGCATCCGGCCGCGCTCGCGCGTGCCATCGGCGCCGCCGTTCCGCGCGAGGCGATCGTGGTCTACGACGGCGGGCACACGTCGTTCTGGAGTAACGACTACACCCCGGTGTACGAGGTACGCACGCGTTTTCACGATCCCGGCATGAGTCAGCTCGGTTTCGGCCTGCCCTATGCGATGTCCCTTCAGTTGCAGCACCCCGGTCGGCCGGTGATCAACGTGACCGGCGACGGTGCATTCGGATTCACGCTGCAGGAGCTCGACGCCGCGCGCCGGCACGACCTACCGGTGGTCACCATCATCCACAACAACGCCGCCTGGGGTATCATCCGGGCCGGGCAGCAGGCGCAGCACGGCTTCGAGCTCGGCACCGGCTTGGCGGGCACCGATTATGCCGGCATTGCGCGCGGCTTCGGTTGCCTGGGCGAGACCGTGAACTCGCCCGACGGCGTGGCGCCTGCCGTCGAGCGCGCGTTGAGCTCTGGCCTGCCGTCGGTGATCGACTGCCGCACGCGCTTCGTCCCGCACCCGTGCCTGCCCGCGTTCGGGCGCATGAACCAGTACGGTTTCGATACACTGGTCGCTCCGCCGGCGGCGCCATCTGGCTGACCCGTCCCGCTCGTGCTCGCTTCAAATCGGCTTGTCGGCACCCGGCATTCGGCGCCAGAGTGGATATCGATCGCACGCCCTGCATGTCGGCTGCAGCCGACAGGGACGCGTCACCGTTTGACGGTTTGAAGGCTCGATCGCGTCGAGTGGAGTAAATCATGAAGCGCATCCGGATCGTTCACAGGACGGAGTATCACTATCACCAGCCGGTCACATTCGGGCCGCACCGCGTGATGATGCGGCCTCGCGAGGGACACGATGTCCATATCGTGCGCGGTCGCCTCGACGTGGAGCCGGCGGCAACCGTTCGCTGGCTGCGCGACATCTACAGCAATTCCATCGCGGTTCTGACGTTCGCGGAGCCGTCGATGACGCTGAGGGTTCTGGGCGAGGTCGACGTGGATCTTCGCAGCGACGATTCCATCGAATGGCTCATCGATCCGAACGCAAGCGGTTTTCCGTTCCAATACGCGCCGGAAGAGCAGATCGAATTGATCCATTACCGCCTTCCCAGCTACCCGTACGATGGGCCGACCCTGCAGCAATGGCTGCGCGATCTCTACCGGCCCGGCCAGGTCGTCGGCACATACGAGTTGCTCGAGAAGCTGAACAGCCACATCCACCGAACATTCGCCTACGCTCACCGGGAGGACGCCGGGGTCCAGTTTCCCTGCGATACGCTCCGGCGCGGCAGCGGCTCGTGCCGCGACTTTGCAGTGTTGATGATGGAAGCCGTCAGGCATTGGGGGTTCGGGGCCCGGTTCGTTACCGGATACATACAGATGAACGAAGGTCAGCATGGCGCCACCCATGCTTGGACCGAGGTCTACATCCCCGGCGCCGGCTGGCGCGGGTTCGACCCGACCAACAACAAGCTCGCCGGCAGCGAGCATGTCTCGGTTGCGGTCGCCCGCGAGCAGGAGAAGGCGTCTCCGCTGTCGGGCAGCTGGGAAGGACCCGCGAATGCTTTCGATCGCATGTACGTATCGGTCGAGGTCGCGCCGATATGAGCCCTTGCGATCGATAGGGATCGCGAGGCGAACCGGATCAGGGTCGAGGACGTGATCCCGAGCCTCTACACCGGGATGTGAGACGCGGGGTTGCAAGTCCGATTTCCGTGATCTAACCAGCGTGCCGGACGCGGCCGGCTGGCGGCCGATCGCGCTCCAGACCGACGCTTACCTGCATTCGTAGGCAGCGAGTGAGCAGCAGGAGTGCATGATGGTCGCCCTGACCTTTCCCGACGGCGCCTGTCGGGACTATCCCAACGGCATCACCGGTCTCGACATCGCCCAAGGGATCTCGCCCTCGCTCGCCAGGCGCACGGTTGCGATGGCCCTCGACGGCATGCTGGCCGATCTCGCCGACCCGATCGAGCGCGACGCCAGGATCGAGTTCCTCACCCGCGAGGACCCGCGCGCGCTCGAGCTGATCCGGCACGATTGCGCCCATGTGCTCGCGGAAGCAGTGCAGACGCTCTGGCCCGGCACCCAGGTGACCATCGGTCCGGTGATCGAGAACGGCTTCTACTACGACTTCTTCCGCAACCAGCCGTTCACCCCGGACGACTTCGAAGCCATCGAGAAGAAGATGCGCGAGCTCATCGCCCGCGACCGACCGTTCACCAGAGAGGTGTGGTCGCGCGAGCAGGCCAGGCGCGTGTTCCGCGACAAGGGCGAGCTGTTCAAGGTCGAGCTGGTCGATGCCATCCCCGATGGCCAGGAGATCAGGATCTACAGGCAGGGCGACTGGTTCGACCTGTGCCGCGGTCCGCACATGACGTCGACCGGCAAGATCGGCTCCGCCTTCAAGTTGATGAAGGTCGCCGGTGCGTATTGGCGCGGCGATTCCAACCGCGAGATGCTCTCTCGCATCTACGGCACCGCCTTCGCCAGGCAGGAGGAGCTCGACGCCTATCTCCGGCAGATCGAGGAGGCCGAGAAGCGCGACCACCGCAGGCTGGGCCGGGAAATGGATCTGTTCCATTTCCAGGAGGAGGCGCCGGGCTCGGTGTTCTGGCACCCGCGGGGCTGGATGCTGTTCCAGATCCTCGAGAGCTACATCCGTCGCCGGCAAACCGAGGCCGGCTATGTCGAGGTCAACTCGCCGCAGCTCATGGACTCCTCCCTGTGGGTGGCGTCCGGCCACATGGAGAAGTATCGCGAGATGATGTTCCTCACCGAGCATCGCGACGACGACGAGCGCATCTACGCGATCAAGCCGATGAATTGTCCCGGACACGTGCAGATCTTCAAGAATGGCCTGAAGTCCTATCGTGATCTTCCACTGAAGATTGCAGAATTCGGAAAGGTGCACCGCTTCGAGCCGTCCGGCGCGCTGCACGGGCTGATGCGGGTGCGCGCGTTCACGCAGGACGATGCGCATGTGTTCATCACCGAGCGGCAGATTGCGGCCGAGTCGCTCGCCATGAATGATCTCATCCTCTCGATCTACCAGGACTTCGGCTTTGCGGACGTCACCATCAAGTTCTCCGATCGGCCGCCACAGCGGATCGGAGACGACATGGTGTGGGACAAGTCCGAGGCCGCGCTGATGCAGGCCCTGCAGGCATCGGGCCGCCCGTGGGCCCTGAACAAGGGTGAAGGCGCCTTCTACGGCCCCAAGCTCGAATACGTGCTGCGCGACGCCATCGGCCGCGACTGGCAGTGCGGCACCGTCCAGGTCGACCTCAACCTGCCCGCCCGACTCGGCGCCTTCTACATCGACGAGCATTCGAGCAAGGTTGCACCGGTCATGCTGCATCGCGCGATGTTCGGCTCGCTCGAACGCTTCATCGGCATCCTGATCGAGCACCATGGCGGCCATCTGCCGCTGTGGCTCGCGCCATTGCAAGCGGTGGTCGCCACCATCACCGACGACGCCGACGACTACGCGCGCGCGGTGGCCGCGGCAGCGCGCCGCCTCGCCCTGCGCATCGAGGACGACCTGCGCAACGAGAAGATCAACTACAAGGTGCGCGAGCACTCGCTAGCCAAGGTGCCGGCGCTGCTGGTGGTCGGCCGCAAGGAAGCGGCAGAGGGCACGGTCTCGATCCGCCGGCTCGGCAGCGAGAAGCAGGCCGTGCTGCCGCTCGACGCCGCGCTCGCTGTCCTCGCCGACGAAGGGGTGCCGCCCGACGTGCGTCGCATGAAGCAGGCGGCGTAGGGGAACGTCGTTTTCGCGGCCGGAAGATCAGCGCGCGATGACCTCGACTTCGCCGTCGACGCCGTTCACGACGCGAAATTCGCGCTGGTAGGTCTTGTTGTCGTTGCGGGCGATGGCCTGATACTCGCCTTCCGCCAGGATCACGCGCGGAAACGCGCCGATCGATTCCTTGATCACGTCGCCGCCGGGGGTCAGCACCGACCACTGGGTATTGGCGCGTGCTTCGCCGCCGCGCTCGTTCACCAGCTTGAGCGTGATGATGGCGGCCCGGTGGTTGACGGTGGCGTCGGTGAGCTTGCCGACCTGCACGCGGATGTCGGAGCGGACCGTGGCGTTGGCGTCGCCGTAGTTCGATACGATGTGATAGCTGCCCTCCGGGACCAGCACCACGTCGCCGGTCGTGATGGCGGTCGCGATCGCGCGCTTGTCGCCGGGCTCGAACTGGCTGCCCTTGTAGAGATCGAAGGAGATCTGTCCGGGTGGGATCTTGGCGTCGCCGACCTTGCCCTCGATGCGCAGGCCGCCGGCCGGGATATCGAACACCCCAGTCATCTTCTCGGCACGCAGGTCCACGGTCTTGGTCACGCTCGCGAGCCCGAAAGTGGCGCTGACGACATAGGTGCCGGGCGCCAGCACGAAGGTGGGTGACGGTCCCTTGTCCTCCTTGACCAGGCGCGGCGCGCCGTTGGCCTCGGCGCGATAGACGCGCCAATGCAGCCCGCCATTGATCGCCGGCAGGTCGCTCCCGAAACGTGCGCTCATCGCCAGCGCGCCCTGTCCGGTCGGAACCGTCGGCGCGGCCTGGCCCGGGGCGCCGGAGCTGCCGGCGGGGATGGCGCTTGCTGCATGGGGCCCTTGGGGGCGGCCGGAGCCGGATTGCCGCCGGGCGGGGCAATGCTGTGCGCTGGACCGGGCGGCACCGACGGGACGTCGTTCGGCGGCCGCATCGGCGGCTCGGCAAATGACTGAGCACCGGCCGCCGCCGGCAAGGCCGCGAGCCAAGCCGCCAAGACGAGTTGGGCCCCCCTGCCCATCCGGTTCCCCCGAGCTCGAAGGCCGATTTTCTCAATCGCAATCGCGGCAAATTCAAGCCGGTCGGGGCGGTTTGTCATCCCCTCCGCGGGCATCGCCGGCCGGGAAGGGGCCGCAGCGATATGCGGGGGCGGGCCGCTCGCGGCGCTCTCCCCGCATTGCGCAAGGGCCGATAGCTGCCTAAGAGGAGCGCGAACGTCCTCCGACCGTGAGAATTCATGCCCGACGCCCTCGAACTGCTCAAGACCCGACGCTCGATCAAGCCGGTAGAGCTCGCCGGACCCGGTCCCAGCCCCGACGAGCTCGAGACCCTGCTGACGGTCGCCTCGCGCGTTCCCGATCATGGCAAGCTGGTGCCGTGGCGGTTCATCATCTTCGAGGGCGAGGCCAGGCTCGCCGCCGGCAATGCGATCGTCGGCGCCTTCCGCGTCCGCTACCCGCAGGCCAAGGAGGAGCAGGTGGACGCCGAGCGTCATCGCCTGGCACGCGCGCCGCTGGTGATCGCGGTGGTCAGCCGCGCCGGCCCGCATGTGAAGATCCCGGAGTGGGAGCAGGTGCTCTCCGCCGGCGCCGCCGCCATGAGCCTGGTGCTCGCCGCGCATGCGCTCGGCTACGCCGCGAGCTGGATCACCGAATGGTATGCCTATGACCGGGGCGTGCTCGACGCGCTCGGCCTCGACGCCAGCGAGCGCATCGCCGGTTTCGTCCATATCGGCCGGCCGCAGCAGCCCCCCGAGGACCGGCCGCGGCCGCCGCTCAGCGAGATCGCGACCCGCTTCTCAGACCGATAGGACGCACGAGCGCGCCATGTTCTACGACACCGCCAGGAACGACCACGGCTTGCCGCGCAACCCGTTCAAGGCGATCGTCGCACCGCGGCCGATCGGCTGGATCACCTCGATGAGCGCAAGCGGCGAGATCAATCTCGCGCCCTACTCGTTCTTCAACGCGGTCTCCGACGAGCCCCCGATCGTGCTGTTCTCCAGCGAAGGGCCGAAGGACTCGCTGGTCTTCATCGCCGAGACCAGGGAATTCGTCTGCAGCCTCGCCACCTACGACCTGCGCTCCGCCGTGGTCGCGACCTCGGCGCAGTTTCCACGCGGCATCAACGAGATGGCGGAATTGGGGCTGATGCCCGCGCCCTGCCGGCTGGTGCGGCCACCGCGGGTCGCCGCCTCGCCCTGTGCGCTCGAGTGCCGGTTGCTGCAGATCATCGATCTCACCGATCTCGAAGGCGCCCCGACCGATCGTCACATCGTGCTCGGGCAGGTCGTCGGCATCCACATCGATGACCGCTTCATCAAGAACGGCCGGCTCGACACGGCAGCCATGCAGCCGATCGCGCGGTGCGGCTATGCCGACTATTCGGTGGTCGATACGGTGTTCTCGATTGCGCGACCGCAGCCGCCGGCCGTCACGCAGGACGCCGCCGAGTGACCCGGTCGCCGCTTCAGGCGGTCTGGATGTAATCCTTCAGCGCCTCCGACTCCTGCTCGATCTCCTGCAGGCGATGCTTGACCACGTCGCCGATCGAGATGATGCCGATCACCTGCTCCTGCTCGACCACCGGAAGGTGGCGGAACTTGCCGACGGTCATCCGCTCCATCAGCACTCCCACGCTGTCCGACTGGCTGCAGGTCACCACCTTGCGCGTCATCACCTGCGAAAGCGGCTGCGCGAGCACGCCGGCACCATGCTCGGCGAGGACGCGCACGATGTCGCGCTCGGACAGGATCCCGATCAGGCGGCGGTCCGGTCCGAGCACGAGCAGTGCGCCGATCCGGTGCTGCGCAAGCGTCTTGACGGCGGTGCCGAGCGTGGCGGTGGGCTCGATCGAGACCACGTCGCTGCCCTTGGCTGAGAGAATGCTCTTGACGATCATTACTTGCCTCCCTCGACCGGCGCTGCTCCGCGCGCGCGGAGCCCTGACGATCGATCTTGCTACCGAGTCTATCGCGTCAGCGAGCGCCGCGTGTCCGGGCGTGTGAGCCGCGGGGTCCCCCCTCGCCGGGCGGAAGTGAGGCGCAAGGCGGCTCTCGGCATCGGCCGCGACCGGCGCGGCACTGACGCATCTCGAATAATTATCTACCCGAACCGGGCGCGCCGCAATGCTGGCGAGACGGTTCGGCGGGGCGATGCATCGAAGGGCGCCCATGCGCAGGGCGCAACCGTCAATCATCGCGCGGCGGCGTATCGCGGGCACCGCCTTCGCCTGCACCGTTGTCCATCGGAACCGGATCGAAAGCCGCGAATGCCAGCAGACCGGCCACGAACCCGCCGATATGTGCCTCCCACGCGACCGCATGCTGGACACCGGGCATGTTGAACCAGCCGAGGCCGAACAGAATATTGACCCCGAACCACACCAGCAGGAACGCCAGCACGCGGGGGTCGCGCAAACTCTGCGACAGGGGCGCCGCCGGCACCCGATACCCCTCGGCCTGATCCCGCAACAGGCCGAGCGGACCGCCGCGCTGGAACACGAATCGCATCGCGGCCGCCATGGTGCCGGAAATCGCCGCCGATGCGCCGATCATCGGCAATAGCTCTCCGAAATGGATCGCCAGATGCACCGCGGCGCCGGCGGCGGCGGTGACCGCCATGAATGTCATGAATCGCAGCGACCCGAAGCGTCGCGCCACCGGCGAGCCGAACGCCAGCAGCCAGACGCCATTGAAGAGAAGATGACTGATGTCGCCATGGAGCAGCGCATAGGTGACGAAGGTCCAGACATCGGCCGCAACGCCTCCGGGCCAGACCACGTCGGGCAGCACCGCGGGGTCGTAGCGGGCCGGAATGAAGGCGAAGAGCACCAGCGCCTCGGTCGTCTGCTCCTCCGTCAGCGCCAGCGTCATAAATGCGTGAATGAGCCCCAGGGCCGCCACCAGCGTGACCACCGCCGCTGGCACGTTGAGCATTCGTTCGCGGCGCGGCGGCTCGAGCATGTTGTGCGGTGTCCTTTGCGTCCTGGAGAGCGCGCGAGCCGGCGTCGGCGCACGAGGCCGCGCCCAACCTAGGGGCCGGCCGCGTGATAGCGCAAGCGGAGAACGCGGCGTCCGCTCACCAAGGCCCGATGTAGATAACCATCGCCGCCAGCGACAAGGCGAGCCCGATGCCGGCACCGGTGAGGACCGCGGCCAGGCCGAGCCAACGTGTGCTCACGCCGAAATCGGCGGCGATCGCGAGGCTGCGCGGGCTGTCGAACGCCAGCCGTTCGGCGAACAGTTCTTTGCAAAGGATCATGACCAGATAGAGCATCCCGAGCACTGCCACCAGCGACACCAGCCGAGCGGCGACGAAGGAGCCCGTGGCCGGGTAGCCCCCGACAAGCGCCAGTGCAATCGCCGCTGCGAAAAGCCAAGCGATGACACGCAACCAGGGCTGCGCCTTCGCTGCACCGCCGCGACGGTGCGTCCACAGCAGGTGAAGCAGCAGCGCACAGACGAAGAGCGCAAACAGCGCATCGGTGGCGATGACGAGAGCCGGCGGCGCGGTCAGCGCCTTGTGGATCGCCAATGCCCAGACGAGCACACCCAGCCCGCGCGCGCCCCAAGTCAGGTGTCGTGCAAGCGAACCGGCCGTCGCATCGTCGATACACATCAGCCGCCGCGGCGGGTCATCGGGCGCCAGCACCGCAAGGGCGACGGCGCGACCGAACTCCGCCGACCAGCATGCCGGCAACGAACCCGTAGGTGAGATGGATCATTCGCACTTCCGTTGCTTCGAGCAGCGTGACCACCATGAGTGGGATGAGCAGCGCCAATGCGAGAAACACCCCGAATGACCGAAGCGCTTTGGCGAAACGGCTGAACTTGTCGCCGGCAGCCTTGACCCGCAGTCGCCACCAGACCACGAGCACCAGCAGGGCGCATGCCGCGACGACGACGGCGAGCATTGCCACGAGCAGGCGCGGCACGCCGCGGCTGTCGTGAACCGCGGCGATCCAGAATTTGAGGAGATCGCCGAGGCCGGCGAGCTCGTCGGGAAGAGCTTTCGCTGCCGCGCGCCACATCGAGGGAGAGAGTACACTCGCCGGCGGCCCGGCCGCTTGCCGGCCTGCACGCTCGGGGGCACACCGACGCGGTGAGGTTGCTTGCTTGCGGCGGCCCCGGAACGATTCCGAGCTCGGCAAACAGCGCCAGATACTTGCGCGCCACGATGGCATTGCCTTCCGGCGTCCAATGCCACCCGGCGGTCGGGTAGCCGGGGGCGTCCTCGAATGTGACATAGGGAATGTTGCGCGCCCGCAGATGGGCTTCGAGCTTGGGCTCGTGGCGCTGCAGACCGAGCACCAGCCGTGCACCGCGCGCCGCCGCCGTTCGCTGCACCAAATCGATCAAGTGCTCGGTCAGATCGGGGACGATGATCTCGCGCGCGCGCAGTCTCGCATCGAGATCGACCGCGAGGCGCACGAGCGCCGAACGCGCGCTCCATGGACCGCGAGCAATGTTCTCGCGTTGAAATTGTGGGAGCGGATACCCCCGGACCTGCAATTCGCCCTCCAACGTGCGCACGACGTAGGGCTTGTGCTGCTGCCGGTAGCGAAAGCTGCTGCTGTTGTCGTCTCGATCGTTGTCAACGCAGAAGGTGATCACCACGACCTTCGGATTGACCAGATCCCACAGCCGACGCATCAGCAGGAGCTGTTGATCGGTCCCGTAGCCGGAAACACCGGCATTCACGATGCCGTACCGCGGCAGTTCCTTCTGCAGGAGATCGGTGAAGCGCTCGTCCACCTCGACGTCGTAGCCCCAGGTGAACGAGTCGCCCAGGAACAGGATCCTGTCGGGCGCGATGTCGTTCAGCTCGCGCTCGCGCAGCCCGAGGCTGTTTTGCCGCACCGACGTGGTGCGGTTGTCCGTGATGTGCGGCGTGACGGCGTTCGGCCTCAGAAACCAGCCGAGCTCCGCATCGAAGATGAACGAGCCGGCCGCCTTTCCGCTCGCGACGTGATGCTCCGTGAAGCCGACGGCGCGCAGCACGAGCTCGGCCGCACAAAGCACTATGGCAACGACACCTCCCAATACCAGCAAGCCACGCAATAGAACGTTGCTGCCGGCGGATGGTCTGCTCCTGATCATGGGGGCACGCCATGCTTTCCCGTCGAGGACGTCGCATCATGCCTCGATGGAGCACCAGAAATGCCTGGCCGGAGTCTCGGCCGTGAACACTCGGTGGGGACCTCGGAGTCATGAGTGTTCCGGGACCTGCAGCAATGGAAGGACAGGCCCGCTCGCCAACCTCGCCCGCTGTTTCGCACGCAATACGAGACGAGTAAACTGCCCCGACATTCGGCCGCGTCGCGGCCCCGGAGATCAGGGCCGGGAATCGATCCAAACGATCTGCGACGTATCTTCGACCCGTTCTTCACGACGAAGGTGGACGACATGGTTATGGGCTTGTCGATTTGCCGCTCGATCGTCGAAGCCCATGGTGGGCGCTTGACCGCTGCGATCGGCAAGAATTCGCGGGTTGGTGTTCGAGATCGTTCTGCCGCACGAGACGAGCGCCTTCGGATAGTGGCGCGCCGTTACAGGTCTCCGCGACCGGTCGCAATCGGAAACTACTGCTCACGTCACGTTATTTCAACACTTGGCTCATCCCGCGGATACGGCGCGCCATCGCACCCATGATGTACTGCGCGAAATTGGGCACTTCGTCGACCATGAAGCGGAACTTGCGGGCGTCGATCACCGAAAGCTCGCAGTCCTCCTTGACGCGGGCGGTCGACGACCGAGGCGCCTGATCCACCATCGACATGAAGCCGATGGCTTCGTTCGGGCCGCAGGTCTCGATGACCTTGTCGCCCAGCACCATCTCGATTGCGCCCGACTGCACCACATACATGCAATTGCCGGAATCACCTTTGCTGAACACCACGGCGCCGGATTTGAAAGTGAGGTTGGTGCCAGCGCTTCTCGCGAACTGACGCATATCGATTTCGTTGGCCATCGGCTCTCCTTGCCCCGATTGGTCGCCAGCATATCCAATTCTGAAGAGCTATCCATCGAGTGAAGTGGGAGTCGATTTGCCTTAAGATTCGGACAACCGCTCGCGCCGACGAGCGACACGCGATCTACGTTCGCTGCCACGTCGGGCGCCGATTTCGCCGGGAACGTCACCAGCGGGTAAACGAGCGGCCGCCCATCCCGTCACGATCGTCGCGTGTGAAGCCGTCTGGCGGGCGCCGGCAATCGGAGGTGCGCGGTTAACGGCGCGCGCGCAGGCAGCGCGCGACCCGCGCCGACATGGGCGATTTCCGCGTTAAGCACGGCATTTGATTCAAATTGTATCCTTTTCAATTTTACTCAAATCCGTATCGTATAGCCGAAGAATTCGTTGCGTCCTTTGCTTGCGTTCTCCTCAAAATGACCTTGCCGGATTAGCGGCGATTGAAGTCGTTTGTGGGAAATGTGGCCTCCGAGCACAGGCAGGGGGCGGGAATGAGACAGCGTGCCGTGGGGATATTGGGGGCTGCATTGATTGCAGCTGCGCTGGCCGCGGCGCTGTCGGTGCCGACGGCGCACGCCGCGAGCGAGCGAGCGCTGTTCGTCTCGGTCGGCGCCACTACCCGCCCGCCGATCGGCTGGCTCGAGTTCTGCGCCGAGCATGCGCGCGAGTGCGAGACCAAGCCCCTCGAGCCGCGCGACGTCGTGCTGACGATGAAGGCCTGGAAGGATCTGGTGCGGACCAACAAGTGGGCCAACGAGACGGTCAAGCCGATGACGGATCTCGAGCATTGGGGCGTGGTGGAACGCTGGAATTACCCCAATGACGGCTACGGCGACTGCGAGGACTACGTTCTGCTCAAGCGCAAGTCGCTTATGCAGGCGGGCTGGCCGCGCCAGGCGCTGCTGATCACGGTCGTGCGCGACAAGAAAGGCGATGGGCACTCCGTGCTCACGATCAAGACCGACAAGGGCGACTTCATCCTCGACAACCAGAACGAGAAGATCCTGCTCTGGTCGGACACCGGCTACCGCTTCGTGAAGCGGCAATCGCAGAGCGATCCCAATGTTTGGGTCGCACTGGACGATCCCCGCCCGGCAACCGCGACGGCGACGTCGCGCTGAGCATCTCTTCTCGAAGAGGCGTTACGCGGCTTGGTCACGTCCCCACCCTTCCCCTCCCCGGACCGGGTTCGCGCGCGGCCGGCTCTCCCTCCGGAGCCGGCCGCATCTTTTTGCCCGACGACCCAATTGACTATCCGATCCGCTTGAGCGCCTTCGCATAGTGCTGCCAGCGCCGCACGTAGACGTCGGCGGCAGCGGTGATCGCGCGCGTCGCCTCCGCGCCGAGCGTGCGGATGACGCGCGCCGGCGAGCCGACGATCAGCGAGTGGTCCGGAAACTCCTTGCCCTCCGTCACCAGCGCGCCGGCGCCGACCAGGCGAGTTGCCTCCGATCCTGGCGCCGTTGAGCACGACCGCACCCATGCCGATCAGGCTGTTCGAGCCGATCTATGCAACCGTGCAGCACGACGTTGTGGCCGATGACGCAATCGTCGCCGATGACCAGGGGAAAACCGGGATCGGTATGCAGGGTGGCGTTGTCCTGGATCTGCGACCGCTCGCCGAGCTCGATCCACTCGTTGTCGCCGCGCAGCACCGAGCCGAACCACACGCTGGCGTCGCGCTTGAGACGAACGCGCCCGACCACCATCGGCGCTCTCGGCGATCCAATAGCGGTTGTCGGACGGAAGCTCCGGGGCCTGTCCGTCGAGCTCGAAGATCGCCATGCCCGGCCCTCCTGCTTGCGACGGTCGACAGCTTGCCATGGGCCCGGCAGCTTGGCGAGGCGCGTGCGTCGCTCGTGCCGCCGCGCGCACCCGAAACCGGACGACGGGCGCCGCTGCATGCCATACTCGCGGCGCGATTCGCAGGGTGCTCCCCATGACGACCGCCCGGGACGACAGCGGCCGACCGGCTCAGGCGCAAGCCGGCCGCGGCGCGCTCTCCACGGTCCGCTCTGGCTGCCGCTCATCGTGTTCGCGGCAGTCGCATGCACGGCGGCCGTCTATATCGGGCACGTGCTGTGGCCGCGCTGGCCGGGACCGCCGGTCGGGCCCGATGCACCGCCGCTTCCGATCACCGTCGCGGGCGTCACCTTCAACATCCCGCCGGCCGCCATCCGCCAGGGAGTGCAGCGCCGGCCCGGAGCGCACGAGCGCGTCGATCTCGTTTTCGCGTGGCCTTCGCTCGAGCCGCCCGATCCGCACGCCAGGCCGCCGCCCGCATCCGCGCCGCGCCGGCGCCGGACGGCCCTGGACCGGATATTCGTCACCATCGCGGGCGCCGGCGACACGGTCACCCTCGCCGAGCGCGTGCTGACGATCTATCCGCGCTACGCCGCCGAAGAAGCCGTCGCCGGCCCTGCCGGGCTCGCCGGTTCTCGCCTTTCGCGAGGGCACCCCGTATCAGGGCGAGGATCTCGATCTACGATGCGGAGGCGCCGGGCTTCCTCGTGCGCTGCACCCGCAACGGCACGGATACCACGCCGGGCACCTGCCTCTACGAGCGGCGGATCGACACCGCCGATCTGGTGTTGCGTTTTCCGCGCGACTGGCTGGCCGACTGGCGCACCGTCGCAGCCAATTTCGAGCGGTTGATCGCGCGGCTGCGGCCCGCGCGCGGCTGACCAGCCGCAGGCTACGACTTGAGCAGCCCCGGCTCGTCCAGGTCGAGCGCGAGGATCGGCAGCTCGAGGAAGGACGAACGCGCATCCTTCTCGTCGAAGAACAGCACGCCGACATATTCCTCGCCGACGTAGACCTCGGCCGAATCCCGCTTCCTCATCCGCGGCACGACACGGATGCGCTCGTTGTCGAACTTGCGCTTGAGGTAGGCGTCGAGCTGCTTGATGTCGGGCGCCTTGGTGGATGCATCGCCCAGCGTGATCTTCATCTCGAAGTTGTAGGAGCGCTCGTCGTCCTCCTCGTCGTCGTCGAGCGCGAGTGCGCCGATACGCTCCTCGCCGACGAACACGTCGGCGGAGGTGGCTTTCTTCGGCACCACACGGATGCGCGCATTGCCGAACAGGCGCTTGAGATACGCGTCGAGCTTCCTGACTTCCTGAACGTCCACCGATCGAGCTCCCGTTGGCTCAGCTGCGATCGTAGAACAGGTGATCCATCGTGCGCGAGGGCTCCGGGCAGCCGGCCTCCCCGATGACCTTGGCCGGCACCCCGGCAACGGTGGTGTTGTGCGGGACCGACTTGAGCACGACCGATCCGGCGGCGATGCGCGCGCAATGGCCGACCTCGATGTTGCCGAGGATCTTGGCGCCGGCTCCGATCAGGACGCCACGGCGAATCTTCGGATGGCGGTCGCCCGCCTCCTTGCCGGTGCCGCCGAGCGTCACCTCCTGCAGGATCGACACGTCGTCCTCGATCACCGCGGTCTCGCCGACCACCAGACCGGTGGCGTGGTCGAGGAAGATCCCGCGCCCGATCGGCACCGCCGGATTGATGTCGGTCTGAAACACCGCCGACGACCGGCTCTGCAGGTAGTAGGCGAGATCCCGCCGGCCCTTGCTCCACAGCCAGTGGGCCAGGCGATGGGCCTGTATCGCGTGGAAGCCCTTGAAATAGAGCACCGGCTCCAGCAGGCGGGTGGCTGCCGGATCGCGGTCGACGGTGGCCACGATGTCGGCGCGAAACGCCGCCCCGATCGACGGCTCGTCCTCGAGCGCGTCGGAATAGGCTTGGCGGATCAGCTCGGCGGACACCTCCGGACTGTCGAGCCTCTCGGTGACGCGGTGCACGACCGCCGCCTCGAGCGTGTCGTGATGCAGGACGGTGGAGTAGATGAACGTCGCCAGCTCGGGCTCGCGGCGCGCGACGTCCTCGGCCTCGCGGCGGATCTGCCCCCAGGCCGGATCCACCCGGTCGAGCGCACCGGGCGCTCTGGCGTGCTGCTGGGCCATGGTGGTCTCCCGGTTACTCAATCGTCCTCGCGTCGGTTCTAGCACATCCCGGCCCTCGATAGACCATATATGGCCGCCGCCCGGACGGACCAGTAGCACCGGATCCTGCCCCCGCTCACGGGCGCCCGCCGAGAAAGCCCAGGACCGCTTGCTTGAACACGCGGTCGCCCACCGCGAGCATGTGGTCGCGGCCGGGAATATCGAGCGCACGGCCCGACGGCAGCAGGGCCGCGAGGTCGTGCGCCGAACCGGCAACCGTGTCCTTGGAGCCGACCGCGACCAGCACCGGCGCGCGGATCGCAGCGACCTGCGGGCGCGTCAAGGTCTGGCGCGAGCCGCGCATGCAGGCGGCGAGCGCGGCGAGGTCGGATCCGGTCTGCTCGGCGAAGCTGCGAAAGGTGCGCGCGATCGGATCGCGGACGTCGGCGAGCGATGGCGCTTCGAGCGCGTCCGCGATGCTTTCGGGCAGCCCGACGCCTTCGACCAGGCGGATGCCGAGCCCTCCCAGCACCGCGCCGCGCACCCGATCGGGATGCGCGTGGGCGAGGAACGCGGCGATGCGTGCGCCCATCGAGTAGCCCATCACGTCGACCCGGCCGAGCCCGAGGTGATCGATGAGCGCGCACACGTCCTCGGCCATGCGTGCGCAGTGGTAGAGGGCCGGATCGTAGAGCTTGGTCGAGGCGCCGTGCCCACGGTTGTCGAGCGCAATGACGCGGCGGCCCGACCCGGTCAGCGTCGCGACCCAGCCCGGATGGACCCAGTTCACCTGCGCCGTGGAGGCAAAGCCGTGCACGAGCACGATCGGCTCACCTCTGCCCTTCGTCGAGGTATGCGATCTCGACGCCGTCGTGCCGGAAGCGCTGCATGTCGAGGCGCTTCTCGTTGGTCCGTTGCATGCGGCACGCTCTCGTTCGCGAACGCAACGCGGCGATGCTACGCGTTTCCGGCGCGCGCGGGCGCCGTCCGCAACGACGATATGGCGCGTTCGATCAGCTGCGTTCGCCCGCTTCGCCGCCGCCGGACCGTGAGCGGCAGCGCATGCGCTGCTTCGGCGCGAGCGGATGGCAGCGGGCGCGCAATCCGCACCCGGCACCGAATCCGGCACGATGCTCGGGATGATCGCACCGATGACCGGCGGCTGCTCCGGGCTGCCGCCGCGGGTTGCTCCAGCGCACGCCGCGCCTGCTGCTCGCGCCGCGCCCGCCGGCGCCGGCGGCGGATGCATTAGCGCTCGGTGATGCGTTCGGTGGTGCGCTTGAGCGAGCACACGAAGCCGATGGTGGTCAGGATCGCCCAGAACATCCACATCGCGAGATTGAACGTGCTCACGGTCAGCAGAATGGCCCCGCGGCCGGCGAGCTTGAGGATGGCGCGGGTCTTGCCGCCCTTGGCGGCCGCCAGCGTGGCGATCCGTGCCATGTCGCGCGGTCCCTCGGCGAGCTTGAGCCCGTCGAGCGCGGCACGCGTGCCGGCCTTGGCCTGGATGCTGCCGACGTCGCCGGCCATCCGCATCAGAGCTTGCGCCTTCTCGACCTTGACCGCCTCGCGCGCGGCGCGCGCCGCCGCCGCCGGCTCGCTGATGCGCACGCCGCGGATCGCCCGCGCCAGCCCGCTCCAATCGACCACCTCGCCGACCGAGCGCTTCATCCAGGCGGCCATTCCGCTGCCGATCCGCCCGGTCTTGCGCGCCGCCTTGACCACCGTGAGCCCGACCCGTGCCGGCACGGCGCGTGCCCACCGTGGCGTAGGTTCCCGCCGTCACTGCGATGCCTATGCAGGAGAGGCCGAGGATCAACTCGTCGACTTCCTGGCCCATGGCGAACCGCGTCCCTTCGCGCACCGCGTCGCGGATGTCGCCGAACACGAACAGGTCGCCGACCGCAGTGCCCGCCAGCCCCGCCAGATCCTCGGGCTCGCCGCTGACGAGACCGCGTGCAAAGCTCCCGATCGAGCGCGGCACCGTGGCGGCGCCGGCCTTTTCGACCTTCTCGTCCAGCGCGCCATCGACCGGCACGCTGCGCTCGCGCGCCAGCTCGACAAAGCTGCGGGCGAGGTCGACATCGTCGGCGGCGAGCGCGGCCTCGATCTCGCGCGCGGCCACGGCAGCGTCGAAGGAGCGTGCCACCGCACGGTCGGCGAGCGCCACCGGATCGTCCTGGGCGGCGATCAGCGACTCGGCTTCGAAACCGCGCGGTGCAAGGGTGACCACGGCGATCGCGCAGGCGAACGCCAGAGCGAGCGGCACCGCGATCCTCGCTCCGGTCATGAACCTACCCTCTCCCGTCCGGGCAGCCTGCGCCCCGCCCAATGTCGTGGGGTACGATCGTGCCGGCAAGGTGCCGGATCGGGAAAATCGGGCGATTTCTTGGCAAGGGTCGACGCCCACCGGCGGCATCGCCGAGAATCGTGTTCCGCAGGTGGCTTGGCAGAATTCGCTGCCATAAAGGATCGCACTTCGTTGCGATCGGAAGGCTCCGGAGATCGGTCGCGGAGCAGGCCCTTGCGGACGAACGGCTTTTCGCCCGATCAGGCCAAGCCGATGGAGCGCCGGGTGGCCGGCTGGCCACGGCTGGCGCGGCTGGGTATGGTGCCCTGTCGTTCCGAGCGCGGGACTGTCCGTGCACCCGGCGAGCGAGCGTGTTCGAGCATGGCCGAAGGCTACGTTCCTCATTTCCACAACACACCCGGCGTCGCCGTGATCGAGATCGGCGCGCGCGAGTTCAAGTGCGTCGGGGAGACGCCACCCTTCGACCACCCGCATGTGTTCCTCGACATGGGCGATGCGACCGAGATCATCTGTCCCTATTGCTCCACCCTGTTCCGATACGATCCCAGCCTCCATTCCCATGCTGCACGGCCGCCGGAGTGTGCTCTCGAGCGGGAACCGGCCATCGATGACCGGTAACCGGTCCCGCATGTGCGGCACCGATCGCCGATCGCCGACCACCGAAGACCGACTGCCGACCACCGACTGCTGATCATGGCCACCGTCATCATTGCCGGCGCCGGCATCGGCGGACTGACTGCCGCGCTGGCGCTCGCCCGGCACGGATTTCGTGTCGCGGTGCTCGACCAGGCGCAAAGCCTGGAAGAGGCCGGCGCCGGTATCCAGCTGTCCCCCAACGCCTCGCGCATTCTGATCGATCTCGGCCTGGGCGAGCGATTGCGACGGCATGCCGTCGCTCCCGAGGAGCTCCGGGTGATGAATGCGCCCACCGCCCGCATGCTGGCGCGCGGGCCGCTCGGCGCCGCCGCGGAGCTGCGTTACGGCGCGCCCTATTGGGTGATCCATCGCGGCGACCTGCAGGCGGCGCTGCTCGACGCGGTGCGTGCGGATCCGCTCATTGCCCTGCAGCTCGACGCGCGGGTCGAGGACTTCGCGGTCCACGGCAACGGCGTCACCGTGGCCGCGCCTGTGCGGCGGCCGCGCACTGGAGCAACGCGGCATCGCCCTGATCGGCGCCGACGGTCTGTGGTCCGGGCTGCGCCGGCGGCTCGGCCATCGCGACCAGCCGAGATTTGCGCGGCACACGGCCTGGCGCGCGCTCGTGCCGGCCGATGCGGTGGTGCCCGATCTGCGGGCTGCCGGCGGTCAATCTTTGGCTCGGCCGCAATGCCCATCTCGTGCACTATCCGGTTCGCGGCGGCAGCGTGATCAACGTGGTCGCCATCGTCCGCGACGACTGGCGGGAACCGGGCTGGCATGCGCCCGGCGAACGCCGGGAGATATTGGCGCGATATCCCTCCGGCACCTGGCCGGCATCGGCGCGCGCGCTGCTCGCAGCGCCGCAGCAATGGCACAAATGGGCGCTCTACGATCGCGCCCCGACGGCACGCTGGGGCAAGGGCCCGGTCACGTTGTTGGGGGATGCCGCCCATCCCATGCTGCCCTATCTCGCCCAGGGCGCCGCCATGGCGATCGAGGACGCTGCCGTGCTGGCGCTCCGGCTGGCGAGCACGCCGGGGGATCCCGGCGGCGCCATGCGAAGCTACGAACGTCAGCGTCGCGCACGCACCGCGCGGGCGCAGCGGGAGGCGCGTCGTAACGGCATGATCTATCACCTGGGCGGCGCCCGGGCTTTCCTGCTCGCCATCGCCCTTGCCGGCATGGGCGGGCAACGGCTGATCGCGCGCTACGACTGGCTCTACGGCTGGAAGCCGGACTGACGCCGTGTAAGATCGCGCCGGGGGCATTTCCGGGACGGGGGGCGCGGTCATGTTCGAGACCACCATCGCCGGCAGCCTGCCGAAGCCGGCCTGGCTCGCGGAGCCGAACCGGCTGTGGGCGCCGTGGCGGCTCGAGGGTGCAGTCCTCGACGACGCCAAGCGCGACGCCACCATTCTGGCGCTCAAGCTGCAGGAGGATTGCGGCATCGACATCGTCACCGACGGCGAGCAGTCGCGCCAGCACTTCGTGCACGGCTTTCTCGAGCTCGTCGACGGCATCGACTTCACGCGCAAGGTGGAGATCGGGATCCGCGCCGACCGCTACAAGGCGATGGTGCCGACGGTGACCGGCGCGCTCGGCCTGCGCGGGCGCGTGCACGGGCGCGAGGCGCAGATCGCGCGCGCCCATACCAGCCGCCAGCTCAAGTTCACGCTGCCGGGTCCGATGACCATCGTCGACACCATCGCCGACGCCCACTATGGCGACCGGGCGGCCATGGCCATGGCCTTCGCCGGCCTGCTCAATGCCGAGGCGCGCGCGCTCGCCGCCGACGGTGTCGATGTCATCCAGATCGACGAGCCCGCGTTCAACGTCTACATGCGCGAGGTGAGGGACTGGGGCATCGCGGCGCTGCACCGTGCGATCGAGGGACTCGCCTGCACCACGGCGGTGCACATCTGCTACGGCTACGGCATCAAGGCCAACGTCGACTGGAAGGCGACGCTCGGCAGCGAGTGGCGGCAATACGAGGAGATCTTTCCGGCGCTCGCCGCCAGCCGGATCGACCAGGTCTCCATCGAATGCCGCAACTCCCGGGTTCCGATCGGTCTCCTGAAGCTGCTCGACGGCAAGACGGTGCAGGTCGGGGCGATCGACGTCGCCACCGACGAGGTCGAGACCCCCGAAGAGGTCGCCGCCGTGATCGGCGAGGCCGCGAGGTTCGTCGCCAGGGAGAACATCATCGCCGGCACCAATTGCGGCATGGCGCCGATGCGCCGCGAGATCGCCATGGCCAAGCTCGCCGCGCTCGGCAAGGGCGCCGCGCTGGCGCGCCGGAGATTCGGTTGACGCGCGGCCGAATGAAGGATCGTTCAATGCGTTTACCCACGTGGACCGTTGCCAGAGCCAAGGCCAAGTTCGACGAGTTGATCGAGCGGGCTCGCGTGAGCGGACCGCAGATCATTGCTCGCAACCGCCGCAACGTTGTCGTGGTCGTGTCTGTGGAGGAATGGGAGCGTAAGACCATGCGAAAGGGCAATCTCGTGGATTTCCTGGCCTCCTCCCCGCTCCGTGGTTCCGATCTGGTGATCGAACGAAGCGAGCACGGGCCACGCGAGGTCAAGCTGTGACGTTCCTTACCGGGCGCTCCGGTTGGCCGGGGCGTCGCAGTTCTTGGAGCGCGCGGTGGCCTCGAGCACCTTGAGCTCCTCGCTGGCGGCGACATGGTCGGCCTTGTAGGCGAGCAGGTTGACGACCACGCCGCCGCTGCTCTGCGCGGCCTTGTCCATCAGCAGCCTCAGCTCCTGCTCGCGGCGCGGCCCAGTGCTTGCGCTGGCCGGCGATCTGCTCGCAGGAATGGAATTCGTACTTTCCGGGGTCGGCGAAGAACGTGACCGGATTGCCCGCGGTCGAGCAGCCGGAAACAGCCATGCCCGCCGCCAGGATAACGGCGAGACCGATGACCGCGGGCGCTCCCCGCACCGGCCGGAAGCGGGCGATCCTGCGCCGCATGTGCGGATACCACTCCGAGACTACCAACGCACGCCGCTCCCCTCGCCCCGCCCCGCTTATCGTCGAGGAACCGAAGCGCGATGCACCACCGCCGCTATGGCCGGCGAATGCGCCGTAATCGTGGATTTCGTGCGGCCGCGCTGCTCAGTTGATGTTGACCAGGGCGGCGCCGTCGACCGGGAGCGCCACGCCGGAGATGAAGCTCGCCTCGTCGGAGGCGAGAAACAGCGCCGCGTTGGCCACGTCCCAGGCGGTGCCCATCCGGTGGCGCAGCGGCACCCGCGCATCGCGTGCGGCCGCCACCTCGGCTCGGCTCTTGCCGCTGGCGCGCGCGCGGGTATCGACCGCCATCGGCGTGTCCATCAGGCCCGGCAGGATGACGTTGGCACGGATCCCGAACTCGGCGTTCTGGATGGCGACCTGCTGGGTGAAGGCGATCAAGCCGGCCTTGGTCGCCTTGTAGGCGACATTGGGATACTGCTCCCAGGCCGCGACCGACGAGATGGTGATGATGACGCCGGAACGCCGGGCGCGCATCAGCGGCAGGACGTGCCTGCAGGCCATGATGGCGCCGCGCAGGTTGATGGCGGCGATGCGGTCGAACGCCTGCTCGGTGATGTGGTCGAGCGGGGCATCGCCGCCGGCGATGCTCACTCCGACATTGTAATGCAGGATATCGACGCGGCCCCAGCGCATGCGCGCCGCCTCGACCATCGCCGCCAGGGTCTGCTCCCGGGTGACATCGGCTTCGTGCGCCACGCACTCGCCGGGTCCCTGCTGCGCCATCACGGCCGTCTCCTGCGCGGAGGCAAGATTGTTGTCGACGGCGAGCACGCTCGCACCTTCCTGCACGAACCGCAGCACGGTGGCCCGCCCGTTGCCCATGCCCTCCCCCGGCGACTGGCCGGCACCGACCACGATGGCGATCTTGTCCTGCAGACGCATGGGGACACCCTCGAAAGGGCCGCGACGGCGGCCGGCACTTGTGCTTGCAAGTCCAGCAGAGCGGGGGCTAGGTCTGGAGCCGCTCAAAGCGGCTTGTTGTGCGCCAGCTCTGTTCTCCTACTCTTCGGATGCAGTGCACTGAGGCAACGTGCAATCCAGTTGCTGCTTCCCCAGCGGAGCCGAACGCATCGCTGGCATGCAGTCGTCGACCTCCCGGGCGACGCCCATGGCACGTCGACCGCCAAGTGGCGCGCCGGGAGACCCCATGCAGCATCGTGCAACCTCCATTGCTCCGCGAGGGAAAGCGGAACTCACCGCTCGGTGGCCGCCAAAAGGCGCGCGGGAGACGCCATGCGGTCGTGAATCGCTCGAGGTGTGGCAGGCGCGCGACCGAGCCTGCCGCCGCCGCGCCCCTACCGGCTGGCCGCGCATTACGGCTGGACCCATCTCATCAACAACCACATCTCGGTGCGGGTGCCGGGCACCGCCGACCGGTTTCTCATCAACCCCTACGGGTTCCTCTACGAGCAGATCACCGCCTCGAGCCTGGTCAAGATCGACGTCGACGGCAACATCCTCGACGAGACGCCCTACGAAGTGAACCGCGCGGGCTTCGTCATTCACAGCGCCATCCACATGGCGCGCCAGGACCTGCACGCCATCATCCACACCCACACGGCGGCCGGACAGGCCGTGTCGGCGCTCGACTGCGGGATTCTGCCGCTCAATCAGAGCGCCATGCGCTTCTACAAGCACATCGGCTACCACGAGTTCGAAGGCATCGCGACCGACCTCGACGAGCGCGAGCGCATCGTCGCCGATCTCGGCGACCACAAATGCCTCGTCATGAAGCATCACGGCCTGCTCACCGCCGGCGTCAATATCGGCGAGGCGTTCAACCTGATGTACTACCTGGAGAAGAGCTGCGAGACCCAGATGATGGTGCTCGCCTCCAATCAGCCCTACAGCCTGCCTTCGCAGGAATCGTGCGAGAAGTCCGCCCGCATGTTCTGGGGCAACGGCCGCGTGCATGACCGTGACTGGCCGGCGCTCATGAAGCTCGCCGACCACATCGATCCCTCGTTCCGCAATTGACAAAGACAGCCAGAACCGTCCTCTACGCCAGCATCGGACCCGAGCTCACGCTTTTCGACATCGACGTCGCCGGGGCGGCGTTGCATCGGCAGGGCACGGTGACGCTGCCGGCCAACGTGCAGTATGCGTGGCCGCATCCATCCTCGAACCATCTCTACGTGGCGTCGAGCAACGGCGGCCCGGGAGGGCTCGCCGGCGACACCCACCTCGCCGTCGCGTTCCGCATCGATCAGGCCTCGGGCGCGCTTGCGCCCCACGGCGAGCCGCGCCGGCTGCCGTCACGCCCGATCCACGACAGCGTCGACCATACCGGTGGCTATCTGCTCACCGCCTACAACGCGCCGAGCAACGTCACCGTGCACCGCATCGAGCGCGACGGCACAATCGGCGCGCTCGTGCGCCAGCCGCACGCGATCGATGCCGGCATCTACGCCCACCAGGTCCGCACGACGCCCTCGGGCCGCACGGCGATCCTCGTTGCCCGCGGCAACAATGCCTCCGGTGACAGGCCGGAGGATCCCGGAGCGCTCAAGGTCTATCGCTTCGAGGATGGCGTATTGACGAACCTCGCCTCGATCGCGCCGGGGACCGGGCACGGCTTCGGACCGCGGCATCTCGATTTCCACCCGCGGCGGCCGTGGGTCTACGTCTCGATCGAGCGGCAGAACCAGCTCCACGTCTACGCCCTCGAGCCGGAGGGTGTACTCGCGCCGCTGTTCGTCAGGCAGACCTTGGCGGACCCGGGCAACGTGCGGCCGTCGCAGGGCGCCGGCCCGATCCACGTGCATCCGAGCGGCCGCTTCGTCTATCTCACCAACCGCAACGGCGGCCTCGTCGAGCTCGCGGGGCGCAGGGTGTCGAATGGCGGCGAGAACAACGTCGCCGTGTTCGCCATCGACCAGGACACCGGCGAGCCGACCCTCATCCAGACCGTCGACGGCCGGGGCGACCACCTGCGGACCTTCACCATCGATCCGAGCGGCCGCCTCCTCGTCGCCGCCACCATCGGGCCGCTGCCGGTACGTGACGGCGACGGCATCGCGACGCTGCCGGCCGGGCTGTTCGTGTACCGCATCGGCGCCGACGGGAAGCTCGATCTCGTGCGCAAGTACGACGTGGAGACCGCCGGCCGCATGCAGTTCTGGAGCGGGATGGTGACGCTGGGATCGCGATCATGATTTGAGACGGCATCCAGGCGCCCCTGCGTCGGTGGGCTGCAATCGTTCCAGCAGCGTCGACAGGATCGGGGCCTGTCTCTTCAGGATCTTCCTCATGCCTTCGCGAGGCGCAAACCATGCGGCGCGGTCGGCTTCCGGAAACTCCTGCATCCGGCCCGACCTGGGCGGCCATTCCATTGAGAAGGAATTGCTTCTGAAGTTGCGAACATCGAAATCCCCCTCGACGCCCCATGCGAGAATGGTCTTGCCGCCGGGCTGCTTGAACTTGCCGAGCTCGATGAACTCGCCCTGCGCAACGCATCCCGTTTCCTCCTCGAATTCACGCCGGGCGGCCGAGAGCGGATCCTCGCCGTCCTCGTACAGCCCTTTGGGAATCGACCAGGCGCCGTCGTCCTTCCTGGCCCAGAACGGCCCGCCCGGATGCACCAGCAGGATTTCCGGCTCGGCGCGCAGCCGTCGGAACATCAATATGCCGGCGCTTTGCTTTGCCATGCGCCTGCCTATGACATCTTGCGGCGATGCTCCTCGAAGCTGAACGCCTATGCCGCCTTGGCGAACCCTTCCTGCACCGATGTCTCGAATGCCAGCAGCTTCTGCACGCTGGGTCGTTTTTTCATGCGCTCGAAGTGCGCAGCGCAGTGCCTGAACGAGGATAGATCGAGGTCGAATTGCGTTCCCCGGCGGAAGGCCCAAAAGAAATGCGCGTCGGGAGCGGTGAAGTGGTCGAAGAAGAACTCGCGTCCGGCGAGCAGGTCGTCGGCGATCCGGTAATTCTCCAGCAACTGCTCCGTTGCCAGCCTGCGAACGCTGCCGGCGGAGTCCGGCACATCGCACACCCGCGGCGGCGAGTTGATGCGGGCGAGGAACGGGTGGATGCCCGAGGAGCACCATGACATCAAGGAAATAGCCTTCAGCTCCTGCCAGGGATCGGCAGGCAGCAGTCTCGCCTGCGGAAAGCTGCGCGCGATCCAGGTCTGGATCGCCACGCTTTCGCTCAGGACCTGCCCGTCGACAACGAGCAGCGGCACCTTGTGCTTCGGATTGAGCTTCAGGTAGTCGGGCGACCGGTGCTCGTCCTTGCGGAAATTGAGCGGCCGAACCTCGAAGCTCGCATTGGCCTCGGTGAGCGTAACGTAGGGGGCGAGTGCGCAGGTAATGGGAGCGTAGTACAGCACGATGTCCATGGAGCTCTCCTGGTGGCACTCCAATTCGCAGGCAGGCCTTCGAGACCGGCTTCTTCGTCGCGAGCGCGACCGACCCATGATACCGATTCGAACGGATAACGCGATAGATCAACCGGTGGCGCGGGTCGAGCCCGGCGCGCACCACATGTTTGAAGGTGGGTCCATGAGAAAGCCGATGGTTGCCTTACTGACGGGTCTTGTGGCCGTGGCCGCGACGCATAACGCGACCGGCGAGTCGGCCCAGCCTTACGCGCCCGGCCTCGTCGAGTTCATGATCCATGTCCAAAGCCATCACACGAAACTGTGGCTCGCGGGTAATGCCCGCAACTGGGATCTCGCCGATTATCAGGTCGACGAGTTGAAGGAGTTGCTCGAGGACATCGCGAGAAGGGTGCCCGAGTATAAGGGCACTCCCGTCGGGCGAATGATCGAGGCGGCAACCATGCCGCCGATCGGCGCCATCGAAACCGCCGTCAAGGCACGCGACGGCGCAAAATTCGTGGCCGCGTTCGACAGTCTCACGGCTGCCTGCAATGCCTGCCATGAGGCGGCGAACCGCGGCTTCATCGTCATTCAAAGACCGGCCACATCGCCGTTCCCCAACCAGTCGTTCGCCCCGCGGAAAAAATAGGCGACCCCTTTCACGCGGAGCGCTATTCTGAACGAGATTTCGCGTTCAACCACGGTGCGAACATCTGCCTCGCATGCGAGGCTTGCCGGCGACCCGGCGTGGCAGGCGGCGAAGGCAAGGAAGGAGTAGTATCGGCCCTGCTCGCCGATTGGACAGGATCACAGTTCGAAGAACAATGAGGTGAGATGCCCGTACACTGAACGGTGCAGCAGCATGACCAGCCAAGGGAGCGGCATATGAAACGGCAAATTTCTCGTCGCGAATTCGGCAAGCGGCTTGTCGGCGGGGCGGCGCTGCTCGCGCTGCAGCCGTCCTGGAATTTTCCGGCGTCGGCACAGTCGCTGCGCAACGACCTCAAGGATCTGCGGGGAGAGCTGCTTTTCGACGATACCGCATTGCAGACGGCGGCCGATGACTTCGGTCGCGTCGTGCGCAGGAAGCCGGCCGCGCTGCTCCGACCTACCGACGCGCAGGACATCGCCAAGCTCATCCAGCATGCGAACCGCCACGGGCTCAAGGTCGCGATGCGGGGCCAGGGGCATTCGTTTTTCGGGCAGACCCAGGTCGAGAACGGCGTGGTCATCGACTCCAGCAGCCTGAATTCCGTCGCCGTCGTCAAATCCGGCACCGGCGGGACCGCCGAGATCGGCCCCGGCTCGAAGTGGCACCCCGTCCTGATGGCCGCGAACGCGCAGAAGCTGACCGTGCCGGTGATCGCCGATACGTTCCTGTCGGTCGGCGGCACGATCAGCACCGGCGGCTTCGGGGTGACCACCTACAACCTTGGTCTTCAGGTCGACCATGTGCAGGAGCTCGAGGTGGTGACCGGCGAAGGCCAGATCGTGACATGCTCCGACGGCCGCAACGCCGATCTGTTCAACGCAATGCTCGGAGGCCTCGGTCAATGCGGTATCATCACCAAGGTCGTGATGCGGCTGCTGGAGGCCCCGAGTCATGTGCTGTTCATCAAGATGGACTACGACGACTTCCAGGCCGCATCCGCCGATCTCGCGCTGCTGGCGCAGGACGGCCGCTTCCAGCACCTGGACGGCCGCGGCGCCGGTCGCCCGACCGGCGGCGTCGGCTACTATGTCGAAGGCGGCGCCTTTTACGACGTGCCCAACGCGCCCGACGAGGTGAAGCTGACCGCGGGGCTCAAGTTCGCGAAAAAGACCGCGACCGTGATGACCTACGAGCAGTACTTTCGCCGCGAGGAGGTGTGCACGGCGTGCACCACGCCGCTGCAGAAGCCCTTCGTCTATCTCTGCATTCCGTCGTCGCGATACGTGCAATACACGTCGGGCATCCTGGGTAATCCGGCCGAGTCCGCCTTCCTCGTCCCGCGCATGTCGGCCTGGCGGCGCAGTGCGATCAGGCGTCCGCTCACGCGGATGCCGGACGAGGACATCATCTACAGGTTCCAGCTGTCGCGCACGCTGCCGGCGGGAACCGACACCCAATCCATGATCGCGCTCAATCGCGCGCTCTATGAGCGCGCGCGCGACATGGGAGGGTACCGCATGACCTCGAGCGCGGTACCCATGACGCAGGCGGACTGGATGCGCCACTACGGACCGGTCTGGCCGAGCGTTCAGGCCGCGAAGACGAAATACGACCCGAAGAACGTGCTGACGCCAGGACACGGGATGTTTCCCACCTGAGCCGAGCACCGCGCACCGCTACTGTGCAGTCTCTAACGGTCGTGTCCCGGCTGCGGTGCAGCGCGAAGCTCTTGCGGAGCGGTGCAGCGCTGAGCCGGGACCGTTCCAGCGGCGGAGTTTGTAACGGTCCCGGTTCTGCAGCGCACCACTTCGTGCTGCGCTGCGCCCGGGACGCGTGCGATGCAAGCGTCAGAGTCACTGCAAAGACGTGGATCCCCCGCGGCAAGCCTCGACAGAAGGGGCTCAGAGTGTCGCGCCCGTTTCGAGCAGCGTCTTCAGATCGCTCGGGGACGTCCGCCGCTGGAGTCTTCATTAGGCTGACCGAACGCCGCTTGCAATTGAATGTAGAAGCCAGATCCGTGAGGATTTCGTGTCGAGGCCCAGAGCCGGCCGTCATGAGATTCGATGATCGACCGACAGATGGAAAGACCCAACCCCATTCCGTGGGATTTGGTCGTAAAAAACGGATCGAAGATGCGCTCCATGTCGTTCGAATCGATTCCGGGCCCTGAATCCTCCACGGCAATCAGCACGTCGCGCTCTCCGTGAAGCTCGGACTTCACCAACAACGATCGTTCGCGATTTTGCACCGAGCTCATCGCCTCGATGGCATTCATGATCAGGTTGAGAAGAACCTGCTGCAATTGCACTCGATCGGCCATGACTTGAGGAAGCTCTCGGCGCAATTCGACTTCAACCGCGACTCGCTGACTCTCTAGTTCCCCTTGAACGAGCGCGAGGACCTCGCGAACGAGATCGCTTATGCTTATCGGGGACTTTTCGCGATCCTTTCTGGCCATTGCGCGGATGCCTGCAATAACTTCACTGGCACGATGGCCGTCATTGACGATGCGCTTGAAGGCCGCCTGGGCCTCGCCGGGATCGGGCGCCGCCCTCGCGAGCCACCGCAGGCCTGCGTTGGCATTGGCCACGATCGCCGCCAATGGCTGGTTCATTTCGTGCGCGATTGAGGCGGCCATCATGCCGGCCGTGTTCTGTCGGCCTACTCGTGCAAGCTCCATCCGACTTGCTCGCAAGGCATCTTGCAGACGCTCGGCCTCCTGCTCCGCTTTCTTGCGTCGAGTGATGTCCCTGAATATGCCACTCACTCGGATCGGCCTACCGCGCTCGTCGAACTCGGTCTGGGCCATGGCGAGGTACCAGCCGAGCTGACCACTGGAATTGAGGACGCGGAATTCGGTTCGCCCTGCTGCTTCTCCTGCAGACGCGGCCGCTCGCATCGCAGTGCTCGCCGCCGCGCGATCGTCGGGATGAACGGTGCTGAGGAACCCTTCCGGCGTGAGCGGTGAATCCGCATCGAGGCCGAACATGGACCGGCAATGCTCGGTCGCCCACAAGTGTCGGGTGAAGAATTCGTATTGCCATAGGCCCGTATCTGTAGAGGCGGCCGCAACGTCCATCCGCGCCTGGGTTTGTTTCAGCGACTCCTCTGCCCGCCGCCGTTCCTCGACGAGCGCGGCAAGCAGCATGAGCGGGATCGCGATCGCGAGCAGGAAAATCTGCAGCGAAAGCACATTCTCGGCCGGTGCCTGGATGACGAAGGGGCCTCGCCCGACAGACGCGTTCGCCAGGGCGACTCCGGTAACCACCAGGAGACAGAGGCTCAAGGCTCCCACCCCCAGTCGGACCGCCGCCCACAGCAGGAATGGCAGCGGCGCCAGCAGCATTGCCGGCACATTCCCAGGCCCCGGAGACTCCCACCCGAACACCGGGATGCTCACGGTGAGCAGCCCTGTCGTGACGAGACCAAGCTCGGCATAGGATCGCCGGGGCGAGTGGTGCGCGCCAACTAGCTGGCCGGTGAACGTCAGGAGAATCACGGGAGGGATCGTGATGATGGCGAACACATGTCCGAGGACCCGCTGCCGCCAAGCGAGCCAAAAGTCCGTGGCCCAGCCAGTTAGCAGGAATAGCCAGACCGCCAGAGCGCAGGCGACGGCTGTCGCCGCGATGCCCGCAAGTAGGATGAATGCCGCCATGTTGCGCAGGCTATCGAACCGCGGCGGAACCCCGATTACGAATCGAACGGCAAGAGCGGCGAGGACGGCATGGACGGCGCCGCTGCCGACCTGGATGAGCATCACCACGAGGGGTACCTCGGGATGCTGAAAAACGGCGACAACGTGCAGGTGCGTGGGAACCGTGGCGAGCAGATACATCCACCAGTCGCGTGGCGGCGTGAGGAGCAGTGCCGCCAGCACGATGGCTGTGGGGAGCCAGATGGAGGAGATCCCGGAGGGAGGGAACCCGAGCAGTATCCCAATCACGGCCCCGGCGTAGTAGCCCGCCGAGACCAGGACCACGCCCAGCACGAGACGCGATAAGCGCAACGTGTGCGCGCCTGGCGCCGAGCTAATCCGCCCCAGGAAGCGCATCAGCATATTCCAGCATGACTGGTTGCGCTAAAACAGGGTAGCGGGTCGGCACCCGCGAGAGCCCTGTGGCTTGAGGCCATGCTGCTCCCCCCACCGGTCCGCAGTCAAGAAGCGGATCAGGCGGTCAGATGGAAAGAGTTATAATTAGCTTCTTATGAGGCGTGAGATGTCCCATCTCGCCGATGACCTCGACTACATGTGCACGGCCGGTCACGAATGCCCGTGCCCGCGACGAGTGGAACGTTCTCCCGATCCCTGCAGCGATGAAGTGACGGGTCTGCCGCAATCAGGCGCATGCCGCGGGTACCTTGTCCTTCCATGCAACCAAACAACAGGAGGAATAAATGCTGACCCGAGCTGTCGTGACGGCATTTGCGATGTTGGGCGCAATTCACGTGGAGCAGCGAGCTGCCGGCGCGCAGGATTACCCGGCGCGACCGATCCGGGTCATTGCGTCTTCTTCGCCGGGAGGCATCAGCGATGTCTTCATGCGAGCGGTGGGCGACGAGGTCCACAAGCGGCTAGGCCAGCCGCTCATCATCGAGAACCGGGCGGGAGGCGCATTCAATATTGCGACCAAAGCCTGCATCGAGGCGGCGCCGGACGGATACACCATCTGCATCCTGCCTAATGAACCGGTCACCTACAATTTGTTCCTGTTCAAGAATCTCGGCTTCGATCCCGACAAGGGACTGGCGCCGGTCACCAATCTCTTTTTCATGACTCAAACGCTTGCCGTCAGCTCTGCATTGAATGTGAGCAACCTCGACGATCTCGCCCGCGTGTCGAAGGCCAAGCCGGGTACTTTGAGTTATTCCTCTCCCGCGCATGCGCAGGCACTATTCGTAGAGAAGTTCAAGCAGGAAACGGGCGCGGATCTGGTGCGGGTTCCGTTCAAGGGCGGCGGTGATGCCGTCAATGCGATGCTGTCGGGAACCACGCCGGTCGTCTTCATTGCGTTGGGCAACGTGATCGCTCACGTCCGCGCCGGCACTGTTCGCGCGCTGCTGGTCGACGGCGACAAGCGTTCTGCTCTCGTTCCGGACACGCCGACGTTGTTCGAGCGCGGCTACCGCGGCGACATCACGCGGAGCTATTTCGGATTGTTCGCTCCGGCCGGAACCCCCGACGCCGCTGTTGCCAAGCTGCGCGACACCATCGCCGGAATCGTTGTCGCCCCGGCATTCATGGACCGGCACCTCACCCAGCGCGGGCTCGAGCCGGCCATCGGCACTCCGGGCGAGTTTGCAGTCTTCATCAAGCAGGATCGCGCGGCCGCCGAGCGGGTGGTCAAGGCTTCCGGTCTCGAGGCTCAATGAGCTGAGATCGGGGCGTCAGGTCGGGTGCCGCCCGGGCGCGCAGCACTTACCAAGGTCTTCCGACGGTGAGGACGGTCGGCGGGACATGCGCGCGCAGCATTTTTTCATGGTCGCATGCGTCCCACGCAGTTTTTGCATGATGACCGACCGACTGACCGCGCGCTACTCTTGGAGCCGCCGAAGCAGAATGTTGTGGATCGCACATGCGGGTCGCTGTACTCGTATCTTCGAGTATTCTTTATCTCAATTGTCCAACCGACATCGTGGCGGCGGAAAAGAAGCAAGCAACAAACGCAATCAAGGTTCTCGAAGCAACCTACGGGGCCAATTGCAGTGGGGTTGCAAAAGGTAATGTCACGGCTTTCGTATCGAAAGCCTGCGACAACGACGCCCTCTGCAATTATCGAGTGTACTACAAGAGCATGGGCGGTGATCCGGCACCCGGCTGCGAGAAGGATTTCAAGGTAACGTATACCTGCGGGAAGAATTCGAAGCGCTTGATCTGCACGGTACCGCCGGAAGCCGGCGGCGGCGGCGAGCAAAACTCCCCGAACGAGTTTTGCCTCTTGCACTGCCCTCCTGACGGTTCGCGCGCGCGGCGATAGTCGAGCGTCGGCGAAGCGCCCGTTGCTGCTTCAACGTTCCTACCCGGCGGCGAGCGAAAGTAGAACGAACAGGGCCATCAGAGTGAACATCAGGGATATGCCGATGAAGTGGAATTCGCTCGAGATCAAGGTGTTCCAGCGCCGCTCGTTCTGAGTGCGCAAACACCGCGAATAGGCGTCTTCAACTGTCAGCATGCCTGAAATGCTCCGCGAATTTGCGATTGACGGAGCTTCCGGCAAAGGTACGACGTGCTCGCAGCAAACGTCCGGATGGATGCTATTGGACCACGGTCCAATCGCCTTTCCCCTCCGCAGCCTTTAGTCTTTCGACCCGATTGTGGGCGCGCCTGCTCGGCGCGCCAAACTGCCTATGCGCTCGGCGCAAAGGTTGGGAACCTCAGGGAGAGCCCGTTCGGGCGATCAGTAAGAACAGGAACCGACCATGGCACTCAAGGAATACAAGCCCGGAACAGCATTCTCCGGCCGCATGGGGCGCACCATCGGCGAATCCGAGCCGGCATGGCCGTCGCCGCGCCGGGCCAAGGAGGGGGCGCCGAACGTCATCTTCATCGTGATCGACGACACCGGGTTCGGACAGCTCGGCTGCTATGGCGGCGAGATCAACACGCCGAACCTCGACAAGCTCGCCAAGAATGGCCTGCTGTTCACGAACATGCAGACGACGGCGCTCTGTTCGCCGTCGCGCTCTTGCATGCTCACCGGCCGCAACCATCACTCCAACGCCATGTCGTGCATCACCGAAGGCTCGACCGGATATCCCGGGGGCAACGGCGCAATCCCGTTCGAAAATGAGATTTCTGTCGGCATCGGCAAGTGGCATCTGACACCATCCGAGCAGATCAGTGCGGCGGGACCCTATGACCGCTGGCCGCTGGGGCGCGGATTCGAACGCTACTACGGGTTCCTCGGCGGCGATACACACCAATACTATCCCGACCTCGTCTACGACAATCACCAGGTCGAGCCGCCGAGGACGCCTGAGCAGGGCTACCACCTGACTGAAGATCTCGCCGACAAGGCGATCGGCTTCATCGCCGACCTCAAGCAGGTTGCACCCGACAAGCCGTTCTTCCTGTATTTCGCGCCGGGCGCCAACCACGCGCCACACCATGTGCCGAAGGAATGCGCGGATAAATTCAAGGGCAAATTCGACGACGGCTGGGATGCCTACCGCGAGCGCGTGTTCGCGAAGCAGAAGCAGCTCGGAATCATGCCGGCGCACGCGGTTCTATCGCGGCACGACCCCGATGTGCAGGACTGGTCGAAGCTGCCGGCCGACGAGCGCAAGCTTTACGCGCGGATGATGGAGGTGTTCGCCGGGTTTTGCGAGCACATGGACCATCACGTCGGGCGACTGATCGACTTTCTCGAAAAACTCGGCGAGCTCGACAACACGCTGATCATGCTGATCTCCGACAACGGCGCGAGCTCCGAAGGCGGGCCGAACGGCTCGGTGAACGAGAACAAGTTCTTCAACAACGTTCCGGACGACCTCGAGCAGAACCTCGCTGCGATCGACGACCTCGGCGGACCGAAATACTTCAATCACTACGCCTGGGGCTGGACCTTCGCCGGCAACACGCCGTTCCGCCGCTGGAAGCGCGAGACCTATCGCGGCGGCGTCTCCGACCCGTTTCTGGTGCACTGGCCGCAAGGCATCAAGGATCCGGGCAAGGTCTGCCACCAGTTCGCCCACGCCATCGACATGGTGCCCACTGTGCTGGAGGCGCTTGCGATCGAGGCGCCAACACAAATCCGCGGCGTGACCCAGTCGCCGATCGAGGGCGTGAGCTTCGCGCATGTCTTCAAGGACGCCAAGGCCGAGAGCCGCCACAAGACCCAGTACTTCGAGATGTTCGCGCACCGCTCGATCTACCACGACGGCTGGCGGGCGGTGTGCCCTGTTCCCGGTCCTTCCTTCAGGAGGCGGGCGCCTTTTTCGGCATGATGACGCTGACGGAAGGCAAGCTGCGCGAGCTCGATGCGAAAGGCTGGGAACTCTACGACCTCTCGAAGGACCCGACGGAGTCGAACAACCTCGCCGAGACGAACCGCGCCAAGCTGATCGAGATGATCGCGACCTGGTACGCGGAGGCAGGAAAATACAATGTCTTCCCGCTCGACAGCCGCGGTACGCTGCGCTTCGCCGATGAGCGACCGGCGCTCACCAAGGACCGCAAGACCTACGTGTACTACCCGCACACGCAGATGATCCCCGAGAACGTGGCCGCGAAGCTCCTGAATCGGGCGCACAGCCTAACGGCCGAGGTTGAAATGCCGAAAGGCGGTGCCGAGGGCGTGGTGGTCTGCCACGGTGGCAATGTCGGCGGCTACACGCTGTTCGTGAAGGACACGAAGCTCCACTATGTGCACAACTATGTCGGCGCGGAGGAATTCCACGTCGTCTCCGATATCGCTGTGCCCGAGGGCAAGGTCGAGCTCCGCTACGAGTTCGAACCGACCGGCGAACCGGATCTTAAGAAAGGCAAGGGCTCTCCCGGCAAGGCGCAGCTCTACATCAACAAGAAGCTGGTCGGACAGATGGCACTTCCGCACACGGTGCCGCTCGCGCTCGGCATCGGTAGCGGCATCTTTGATCGGGCGCAATTCGGGCTCGCCGGTCAGCGTGCTTTACGGCCCGCCGTTCGAGTTCACCGGCACGATCTTCCAGGTCACCGTGGACCTTACCGGCTCGCTCATTCCGGACAGCGAGGACGAAAAGCACGCCAAAGCCAAGGCGGCAATGGCGCGGCAGTGAACTGTTGATTCCCGAAACGCAGGGCGTGCAACGAGAGAGCGATGGATGGCGCGCAGGGAGAGAGCGATGGCGAGCAACGTTCGGATGCTGGCGCAGGTTTCGTTGGCAATTCTTGCGAGCTTTGGAGCGGCGACCTCGGGAGCGCAGGAAGTTCTGCCCAGACCGGAACCGGCATTCAAGGGCACCATCGGCACGACTTACAAGGACTCGAGGCCCGATTTTCCCAAACCAGAACAAGCGCCGAAAGGTGCACCCGAATGTGCTGATCGTCATTCTGGATGACGTTGGCTTCGGCCACGCGGGCACCTTTGGCGGCGCGGTGACGACCCCGACGCTGGACCGGCTTGCGAAGGAGGGTCTGCGCTATAATCAGTTTCACACCACTGCCCTCTGCTCGCCGACGCGCGGCGCGCTTCTCACAGGGCGCAATCACCACAGCATCGCCACGGGCGTGATCATCGAGATGGGCACCGGGTTACCCCGGCTATACGGGCGTCGTGCCCAACACCACCGCCGGACTGCCGGAGCTTCTCCGGCAAAATGACTATGCCACGTCCGCCTTCGGGAAATGGCACAACACGCCGGACAACGAGATCTCGCCGTCGGGTCCCTTCGACCGCTGGCCGACAGGGAAGACGTGGGGCTTCGAATACTTCTACGGCTTCATGAACGGGGAAACCCACCAGTACTATCCGGTGCTCTACCGCAACACCGCACCGGTCGCACAGCCCAAGACGCCGGATGCGGGCTATCACATTACCGAGGACTTGGTGGACGATGCGATCGGTTGGCTAAATCAGGTGAACGCCACCAACCCGACGAAGCCTGGTTGATGTATTTCTCCACCGGCGCAATCCATGGACCGCATCATACACCCAAGGCATATCGAGAGAAATATAGGGGCAAGTTCGACGCCGGCTGGGATCGATATCGCGAGGAGACATTCGCTCGCCAGAAACGCCTTGGCGTCGTTCCGGCCAGTGCAAAGCTGACGCCTCGCGCCCAAAGAGCTTCCGGCTTGGGATGAGCAACCAGAGAACGCCAAGCGCGTTTATCGGCCGCCTGATGGAGAACTATTCCGGATTTCTCGAGCACACGGACGTGGAAATCGGAAGACTGATCGCTGCTATCGAAAAGTCCGGTGAGATGGATAACACCCTCGTTTTCTACATCGTCGGCGATAACGGAGCCTCCGGCGAAGGTGGACTTGAAGGCACGGTCAATGAGATCGCCAGCCTCAACGGCATCCAATTGGGTCTGGCAGGCCTGCGAGGCCAAGTTCGACGAAATCGGCGGACCAGAGACCGAGCCGCATGTACCGGCTGCGTGGGCATGGGCGGCCAACACGCCGTTCCAGTGGACCAAGCAGGTCGCGTCGCACTTCGGCGGCACCCGTAATGCTTTGGTCGTGCACTGGCCGAAGGGCATCAAGGCGAAGGACGAGCTTCGCTCGCAGTTCCATCATATCATCGACGTGGCTCCGACCGTGCTCGAAGCGGCCAACATCAAGCGCCCCGCAAGTCGTCAATGGCGTGAAGCAGAAGCCCATGGAGGGTGTCGAGCATTTCGTACTCCTTCGACGATCGGCGGTGCCAAGTCCCGCCGCACCACCCAATACTTCGAGATGCTGGGCAACCGCGGGATCTATAAGGACGGCTGGATGGCCACCACGCGGCACGGGCGCCTGCCGTGGCAAACTTCGGGCGGCGGCACAGGCACCTTCGACAACGACCCAGTGGGAGCTTTACAATATGAACGACGATTTTTCCCAGGCCGACAACCTGGCGGCGAAAAACCCGGCCAAAGTGAAAGAGCTGCAGGCTGCCTTCCTCGTCGAGGCGAAAAAATACAACGTGCTACCCCTCGACGACCGCATGTCGGAGCGCTTCGATGCCACGCTGCGGCCCAATCCGCTGGCCGGTCTCAAGCAGCTTCACGCTACGGCCCCGGCGTGACCGACATCAGCGAGGCTGCGGTGCTCAATACCCACAACGTCCCCTTCACCATCACCGCCGACGTGGAAGTCGGCGACTCGGGCGCCGAAGGCGTGCTCGCTGCCATTGGCGGCATCAGTTCCGGGTGGTCGCTCTACGTGAAGGACGGCAAGCCGACCTTCTACTACAACTTTTTCGAGGTCGACCACGACCGCATCCAGTCGTCGGAAGACGCTGCCGAAGGGCAAGTCCAGCGTACGCGTGGAGTTCACGCCGCTGGAGTCTGGCTCGGCAAGCCGGCCGATCGTGAAGCTGTTTGTCAACGGGAAGCAAACCGGCAGGGCCGCGTCGAGAAGACCGTGCCGGTGCGTTACAGCGTGGAGCCGTTCGACGTCGGACGCGATACCGTATCTGCCGGTGTCGAAGGACTACAAAGTGCCGTTCGCGTTCCAAGGGTCGAATCGAGCAGGTAACGCTCGAAGTGAAGTAATGCATCCGTTGTCGGCGAGGATCGCGCTGTCGGCGGGGAACCGCGAAACGACGATTTTGTAGTTTCGGCCCACGCAGTTTTGGCCTCCTGCAACAAGTCGGCACGACCCGCGCCCGTCGAGATGTCTGCTACGTATTCGCTATCGGGAGCGGGAACCATCGAACGGGATTTCGTCGTGGGTCCGCGTTATTTGCCTCGCCGTTTCGGAAATTCGCCAGCGGCAATTCGCTCGCGGCGGCTATCCTCGATCATGACTTGATCTTCCCTCCTGGCGGCCGCCCCGCATTTCAGCGTCGGCGTATTCGAGCGCCCGGAAATAAATACACAGGCAGGATCATGGGCTACAGTAGTCAGCCGAATTCTTGCGCTCGGCCTGCGCGAGGCGGTCGAGGGCTTCCACGAGCAAAAGCGCGAGCATTCTCGCATCGCTCGACTTGGCTAGTTCGAGCAACGCAGTGAATTCCTGCACCCGGCTGTTGAACCCGACCGGCTCGGTGTCCTCTGTCGTGGCCTCCCTGCTCCACTGCTGCGGGTTGGCGAGCGCGCTTTGCACCCGGAACGCCAGCGCGGTGGCGACGGCTTGGACCATGAGCAGACCGGCGCGGTCGGTGGTCTCGCCGGCGATCAACGCCTTCATGTCCTCGATGTTGCTTTCGGGGCGCAAACGCTCCGGCAGGTCCTCCAAGACCTGCACGGCAATTCCAAGCGCCCTTTGCAAATCGTCGGCTTGGTTCATGGCGCAAAAGCCGTCGCTCACGGCCACGGCTTGCCGCAATCAGGCATTGCCCCGCGTCGGCCGGTAACAGAGGTAGCCCGAATCGAGGTGGGCCATTTCAACCTCGATCCGGATGATGTTCTCGACCTCGTGCTCGAATTCGCTCTCATTCAGGAAACTGCGTGTATTGGCCAGGGCAATCCAAAGGTCTCGCAGGTGAGTGTAGATTGCCCAGTGCTCTGGATTATTGGATTGGTCTTGCGCGGCCCGCTCACAATCGGCTGCCGCTTCCCACGGGTTTACGTGCAACATGGGGAACCTCCGCTTTTTTGGCTTCGGCTCATAACCTCGGTTTGATGCTCCCTGGTTCGCGCAACTACGTCGGCGCTTGAGTTCATCCCTCGTTGGGCAGCAACGCTAGGGAAAGTCGGGCATCGTTAACGAATGGTTACCGCTGAGGGCAACCGTGGCGGGGCTTGCGGGCGGGGTGCGCCGCCGTCAACAGGACACGGCGCGGGATGGGAGGCAGGGTCCGATACCGCAAGCGCGGGCACGCTACGTCCCCGCGAGCTACCCGGCGGCGAGCGGAAGCAGGAAGAACAGGGCCAGCAAAGTGACTGTGAGGGATATTCCGATGAAGTGGAATTCGCTGAGGTTCATGGGCGTCATCCCGTGGTCCTGCCCCCGGCGACGATGCTAGGCCGGACATTGTTGACGAAGGGTTACCTCTTGTTGGGATGGCAGTGATGGGTCGCAGGAGTGCGCTGCGCCAATGGGAGACGGTACGTGATCGCAAGCATCGCGCATTGTTTGGGATGCTGACCTTTTGCTGACCTGGACCGTTTTCGAGTAAGGTTTCTCAAAATACCGTCGCTTAAGTGGCGTCCACGCGCCTTCAGAACACCGCACGAGCGGCCGTGATTGCAGCGTGGCGTTCCCTCCGTCCCCGGCCTGCAAGCGCACCGGACGCGCTCAAGATCGAGGCCACCACCGGCCACGAGCTGGCGAAGCCGGAACGTCGCCCGATTGCCAAGCTCGCGCTCAGCGGAGCACCGCGCCCGGTAGGTTTCAGGCGTGTCGAAACCTACAAGTCGGAACGTCTCGCCGGAAACCCTCGTTAACCCCCCGCATCACTTTGCCGACGCGGCCCTTAAATTCAAGCTACCGTCAATTACGTTTTACAAGCCCATCACGAAGGCGGGCGGTCGGATGAGCTACGGCGTCAACCAGGAGACGTATTTTCCTCGCGCCGTCTCGATAGCGCACGAGATCCTGAAAGGTGCCAAGCCCAGCGAGATGCCTGTGGAGCAACCGACCAGCTACGAGCTGGTGATCAATCTCAAGACCGCGAAGGCGTTGGGCCTGACCTTTCCCCTCACGCTGCAAGCCGCCGCCGACGAGGCGATCGAATGACCGCTCTTGTGAAGGTTAAGCGGACATCGATCAGCCATTGCCGAAGGACCCAAGTACCCTCGATATGGGAACCCATTTATTTCCCTCTCCCCGGGGGGTCATTGTTACCCCCGCTTTAGCTCTATCGGACCATGCGACGGTGCATCATGACACGCGAAGGGTCGCTCATATCCGTCAGATCGTCGCCACTGGCCGTGAGGACGCGAACGCCGCGCTTCATGAGCAGCAGCAGCCCGAGGCTCTTGTGCCACGAGGTCACGAGCGAAGCGGCTCGCATCCTCTACGACCACTGTGCGGACACCGTTGCCCTCCAGGCGGTCCAGAAGGGCAGAGAAGCCGGGGCGCGCCTCGATAGGGTTGGCGGCGCTCACAGCCGGGTCGTAGAAACAATTTACAATCTCCATGCCCGTCCGCTTGGCGAAGGTCCTTAGTCTTAGGCTTCTTCTTTAAAGTCTCTTCGCCAGATCCCGATGCTGACAGGGCCAGGCAGCAGGTGGAAGGCCGCGAGATCGGAAATGACGCAGTCGACACCGTGTTCAGTATAATACCGGCCGAAGTTCTTGCCGGTGATCGCCCATATCATCGTCGACGTGTTGTACTGTTGCGCGAGCTTCATTAGGCCGGGCAGCGTTCGGTTCGGCATGGTCATGCCGGTGATAATCGCGAGATCCGTTTTTTTCATCAGCGAAGCATTGGCGAATCTCGCGTTGCAAACCTTCACCCCGCCGAGTACTGTCCCGACGATCGCCGGAGAGAGGTCGGTAGCCGAAACCTCGAATCCTTGATTTATTAGCGCCTCAATGATGCCCGCACTTGCTCCGATGACAAGAGCACGCGCGGTGTTTCCTTTGACGCCCTTACGTTGAATGATCTTCTCGGCCTCTTCGGCGAATATACGTGCTCTATCGAAATATTTGTCCCGTACTTTTCCCTCGAGGGTTACCTGTTTGTTTGCCGGCTGCGAGAGGTGGCCCATGACGACGTCCACTAAGGCCGTCCGATCGATGCGATCCCGGCACAGTCGATCTTTCAGGATTTGCCTCACGTCTTTTCCGACTAAATCGGGATCCAGATCCGGCAGGGCAGGAGCAATTCCAAAAGCAAGCCCGTAGTTCTCTTCGGACCGAGCCATCCGGGCGGTGTAGCGCGTTTTCCGTTCCTGCGGCACCTGCTGGACGATGTAATCGATATGAAAGTAGGCGGTTAGCCGGAATAACTCCGGCGCCCGCTCCCAGGCTCTCTCCAAGGCCCATTTTTCCGCAGCCTCTATCGAGAATGCGGATGGGTTCAGCGCGTCGATTGGCTGCTGAGACGTTCTCGACGGTGACCCCCCGGACTGACGAATTCGAGAGATCCGGGCAGGGTCCTTACGTGAACGGTTCATGAGGACCATTCCCAAAGAAAGTGCCGAGCCATAGGTCGAACTTGAAATCCGAGAAGCGTAAGAGCGCATTACCCGGCGCAAATGTGATTTCCCCAAAGTATATTCTCGATTCCCGATCAGAATAGAGATCGACGCGCGCGAACTCCATCCCCTCAGCGATGGTCTCCGCGACGCGGATCATATCCTCGAGATTGCGCGGCCGTGGGCGCTGGATCGGCGTGTGTCTGTAGGCCACCGGAATGTGCTTCCAGTCTCGGGTATAGAACGCTGATCGCAGCTGCGTGAAGCGGTCGACGTTGAGCTCGATAAGACAAACCTTGCTGCGAAAACTGTAGAACTTGTAATCGTCCGGCGTCCGGAAGCCGTTGAAATCGATGAATTCCTCCAGAAACAGCTTCGGCTTGAAGATGCAATATTGCCACTGGCCCCCAAGGTATCCGAACCGCGAGGTGAACCATTTCGTCGCCCACTGCTCAATCTCGTCGCGCTTGGCAGAGAGGTCGCCCGGCAGGTTCAGGAACAGGTTTGCCTTATTGCCGTGGTTTGCCTTAAGGACGTACCGTCCGGCGGGCGGCTTCGCCGCAGCAAGCCCGCCGACGTCGTCGCCCACCCATGCCACGGCGGGGAGAATCTTGTCCCCGAGGCGCGCCTTCACATGGTCTTTTGCCGCCAACTTGTCCGCGAGAGACGGAATCGGCAGCGGCGCTAAGAACTTGCGCGCGAAGATATGCTCGTTGAAGCTGATCGGGGAAGCCAAACGTGGCAGATAGCCATGAACTCTCTCGAAATTATTTGCGGTATTGATAAGGACGCCGAAAAAGTCTCTCCATGGGTAGAAATCGACGCCCCGCATGGCGTTTCCGGCAGGCGGCGGCGACCATTTCCCGATGGCAACCAGCAGCGCCAGTTGTCCGACGATGTTCGAGGCGACGCGCATGCCGCAACTCCAGCCTAATTCCTGTAGCAAGAACGCTGCGATACGGGCCTGCCCTTCTGGATCATTCGCAACATTGCCCATGAGGACACCAATGCGCCGTACACGCTCGGCCTGCTGCGCACGCGCCGCGAGCGGCCACGCCGCCGCCGCACTGCCCAGAAGGGTAAAGGACTCGCGCCGCTTCATGATCGTCCCCCAGACACTTCGGAGGCCCAAGTACTGTCGAGTATGGATCCATTCATTTCGCCCCTCCCCCCGGGGTCTTTTCAATGGGTTTATTCGTACACCTTGGGGACGGCGGTCCTTCGCAGGACAGCATAGGAATCTCCTGACTGGCCATCCGCCAGCTTCTGGGCGGCGCGGCGAGTACCCACACCGCCGGACACGAGGGCCCGGATGCGATGAGCCCGTGCTCTATCGCGGCTTGAGCGGTCGTGCCCCGGGATTGAAGCGATCGGCCTGCAGGACGAAGCTCCTGCAAGCGGCCTCGCGCTCCGCTCGCGCCGGTTCCCCGCCGGCAGCGGGGACCCACTGCTTCTGCAGTCATTCGGGCTGACCGAGATGGCCAAATCTGCCGAATGTTGCCCCAGGTGTTGCCCCAAGGCGAAATTCGGGGTTCGTGGCCTGGATGATATCCCGCTAAGTCTTGGTGCGGACGGCCGGATTTGAACCGGCACGGGGTTGCCCCCGAGGGATTTTAAGTCCCTTGCGTCTACCGTTTCGCCACGTCCGCGCGGCACGCTTCTAGCACCGGGAGCGCGCGGCCCCAAAGCACTCCGCGCTGTGCCGGCGACGACGACGCGTCAAAGTACGCGCGCCTAGGTCGATGCACGACGAACACAAGCGACGTGCGACGCGGCCGCGGAACCGTTACGGAGTCGAGCATTGCTTCGCGCTCACGCCGCGCCGCCGCGACGATCAGCTGCGATACCCGCTCAATCCTTGAGCGCGTGGCCCCAGAGGCTTTCCCAGTCCTGGCCGCTGACTGTCGGTGACGCGCCCGTCGCGCTCGTGGAACTTGTTGGGGATCTGGAACATGGCCAGCATCAGCCCGCCCTCCGGGGTCCAGGCGACGTGGCGGCTGCCCGGCTCGCGCCAGACGAACTCGCCGGCCTTGACCTCGAGCCCGGCGGCCGCGCCCTCCTTGTCCACCAGCTTGCCCTCGAGCACGTAGGTCTGCTCGACCTTCACGTGCTCGTGGTCGGGCAGCACCGCGCCCGGCGCAAAGCGCATCAGCGCGGTGACCAGGCCGGTCTCGCGATCGAACAGCAGCGGCTTGACCTCGCAGCCGGGAAAGCGCGTCTGCTGCCACTCCATGGCGGCAGGGCGCACCACGTGCGAATGCTGGTCGGCGGATTTTCCGGTTTTCGGCGTGACGGCATCCATCGGCATCCTCCTGGCAGCGATGCGGGGCATCGCGATGGTAACGGACTTGCGCGGCGCGCGCCTCTACAATTCCCCGTCCCGGATCGGCGGCTGGAAGGCGAGCCCGGTGTCCCACGGAAAGAAGATCCAGGTGTCCTGCGACACCTCGGTGATGAAGGTGTCGACCATGGGCCGGCCCATGGGCTTGGCGTAGACGGTGGCGAAATGCGCCGCCGGAATGAGGCTGCGCACCACCTTGGCGGTCTTGCCGGTGTCGACCAGGTCGTCGACGATCAGCACGCCCTTGCCCTCGCCGCCGCCGATGGCGACGATGCTGCGCGCCACGTCCTTGAGCACCTTGAGCTCGCCCTGCGTGATGTGGCTGTAGCTCGCCACGCACACCGTCTCGATCAGACGGATGCCGAGCTCGCGCGCCACGATCGCCGCGGGCACCAGGCCGCCGCGGGTGACACAGACGATCGCCTCGAACGGCCCCGCTCCGTGGAGCCGCCAGGCCAGCGCGCGCGCGTCGCGGTGGAACTGATCCCAGGAAACCGGGAACGCCTTCTGCGGCTGCGGCTGCGGTTGCGCCGGCGCCTGCGGTTGCTGAAGCACTTGCGCCATGAGCTCTCCTCGCGCCGCGCGAAGCCGCCAGCGCCTTCTACAGCGTTTTGCGCGCGGAGTGGAAACGGGCGCTCGCTGTGGAAAGGCAACGATCACCGGACGGCTCGGCAATCCCGCCGCACCAATCACGAGCCTATCCTTCGATTGGCTATATACGTTTCGAATATTTTTATTGACTACATTCCGCGATGATGCTAGGAAGCGCCACCTCGCTCACGAGGGCCGTTTTCTAGAGGCGATCCCGAAGGCGGAGCGAGATTGGCGTCCCGCGGCTGCGGCTCGCAACCGCAGGCTCGGGAGGTGCGGAAACCGACCGCCGGGCACTACGACCCGGCCGCGAGGAGCTCGCTGCACGATCACCGGAGGCAATGCCGGGGACGGAAGCGCGGACCCGCATCAAAAAATCGCCAAGGCGGAGCGCCGGGAGGCGCGCGCACCGATCAGAAGGTGCGCGTCGCGCCTCGCAAGCGCGACCAGAAAGTTTGCGCCTGTCGGCGCTCCGCCGCCCCTCGTAATCGGGGCGGATGAAGTACACGGTCAAAACCCGGGCGCGCCGCGCCGCGGGAACGGGAAAGGCTGTCCGCGAGGACAGCGGGCTGTTTGACATCGTCAAAGCTACGGCTGGCAAAACGAACCCACGTGTCCGAATTGTCACGGCTCGGTCGATTGCGATCGAGACACGGCAGGTTGGTCGAGGCCCGGCGAGACCCAACCCCACGCCCCACGCGCGAAGAGGCGGCGCCTGCTCGGCGCCGCTGGGTCCGACTCCGCGCGCAGACGCGCGCAAACGGCCGGTGGGCGACGGCCAGGCCGGCGACGGCCATGCGCTCGCAACGCGTCGGGACGGGCGGCACGATCAGCGCAGGTCGAGCACGAAATCGAAGCGCGCGGCAAGCCCGTCGCCGGCCTCGGCCGTGCGCATCAGGAGCTCGCGCCGGAACAGGCCGTCGCGACGGTTCGCCGCCTCGTCGGCGGGGAAATAGAGCTGGGTGGTCAGCACCGGCCGCTGCGGCGCCTGCACCTTGACGTGATAGTGACGGGTGCGGCCGGGATAGAGCGCCGGCTCGATGGTGCGAAAGCGGTAGCGCCCCTCGGCATCGGTGAAGACGTGGCCGCGATGGCGGAAGCCCCGGCCGTCGTACTCGCCCCGCTCGTCGCAGTGCCAGAGATCGACCACGGCGCGCGCGACCGGGCGGCAAGTCCGCGTCAGCACCTGTCCGCCGACCTCGACCACGCGCCCCCTGCTGTTGCGCTCGACCAGGTCGGAGCGCTGCGGCGAGCTCGGCTTGAAAAAGGGGCCCTCGCTCTGGCGCACGGTGGGAGCGTCGCCGTCACGGCATTGCGGCGTCGGCGCCAGCTCCTGCGCGAGCGCCTCGTCCAGGATGGAGCCCCATCCGGCGGCCGCAAGCGCGCTCGCTGTCAACAGTCGGCGGCGGGTGAAGTGATCGGGCACGACGGCCTCCTTGTCAGGTTGCTGATTTGCCCGAGCACGCGCAGCCTGCTCGGGGTCTCGGGATCGGCCTTGGCGACCACCACGCTCCCCTCCCCCGGCACGATGCCGGTGAGCGGCAGGATGTTGGCGCCGTGCGTCACCACCACCAGGGTGCCGGGTCCGCCCCAGGCCGCGACGATCGCGCGCGCTCCCCGGGTCGAGCTCCTCGACCCGCTCGCGCAATGCGAAGGCGTTGTCGAAGGTCGGTGCCAGCTCATGCGGTCCGAGCGCCATCAGCTCCGCGGTTTCCCGGCACCGGCACCATCGCGAGCTCAGCACCTTGCCGACGGCCACACCCTCGTCCCGCAACCGCTCGCCCAGTTGGCGGGCTTGGGCACGGCCTCGCTCGGTGAGATTGCGCTGCGTGGAACAGTCATCGAGGCGGAAGCCCGGCGGATCGCCGGCCCCGCCCACGGTCGCGGCGTGTCGTATCAAGGCGACATGTCCGCCGGCGCGCAGCGCCGCCCACGATGCCGCCGCATCCTCTTCGGCCGCGGCCGGAGACCACAACAGCAGGAAGAGCAGGCCGGCGAGCAGGTGCATCGAAACAGCCGCATTCGAGTCCGTGCCCCGCTCGCGATTCTATTCGCAATCGGCGTGCAAGCGGAATCACGTCCGCGTCATGAGCACGTAAGGCCGTGCATCATCCGGTTACGCCGACTGTGCCCCGCGCACCCGGGCCAGCATGTCCTCGACCGCGCGGGAGGCGGCCGCGAGCTTGTCCGCGTCGCGCGCGCGCAGCACCACGTTGGTGTTGGGACCGCGCTGCGAATCGAAGAACGGATAGCTGCCGATCGCCACCCCGGGATTGGCCCTGGCGATCTCGCCGAGCTGGGTGCCGATATCGCCCTCGCGCGCATCGGCGCGCACGGTCTGCGACAGCATGCGGATGCCGGTCTTGAGCTTGGGCGCCACCTCGTCGAGCATCGCCTGCATGATCGAGGGCACGCCCGCCATCACGATGACGTTGCCGATCCACATCCCCGGCGCGCCCGAGACCTTGTTGAGCACCAGGTCGGCGCCCTTGGGAATCCGCGTCATGCGCATGCGCGCTTCGTTCATCTCGCCCCCGGTGGCGGCGAGCCGCTCATGCAGGATCGCCAGCGCGCGCGGATCGACGTCGATCGAGACCCCGAAGGCCTTGGCAACGCAATCCGCGGTGATGTCGTCGTGGGTCGGCCCGATGCCGCCGGTGGTGAACACATAGGTGTAGCGGTGGCGCAACGCGTTGAGCGCGTCGACGATCGCGGCCTCCTCGTCGCCGACCACGCGGACCTCCGCGAGGTCGATCCCGACCGCGGTCAGGTACTCCGCGATGTATCCGATGTTCTTGTCCTTGGTGCGCCCGGACAGGATCTCGTCGCCGATCACCAGCAGGGCGGCAGTCACGGTCTCGGTTGATGCGGATGCGGATGTCATGATGACCCATCGGACGAGGGAGGATCGACGACCGGCAACCGACGATCGAAACGGGGCAACCCCGCTTCGCTCCTCCGTGCCCGCTCGTCCATCGTCCGATCCTGCCATTGTGGGTTATGATGCATCAAGCCGTTCGCCGGGCTCTTTCGATCCCGGCCAATCTGTCTATTTGGGAAGGGAGGACCCTGCGATGCCCGTACCGGCGCCGCTGCGCCCGATTGCCTACGGCACGCCCCGGATCGTCACCGAAAGGACGCCGGACGGGACCCTGCGCTGCCGCTCGGCCGAGCCATTGGCGCCGCATGATCCCGAGCCTGGCGCGGCTCTTTCGCGCGGCCGTCGAGCGCAATCCGGCCGGCCTGTTCCTGGCCGAGCGCGACGCCGGCGGCGGCTGGCGCAAGCTCACCTACGAGCAGGCGCGACCGCTGGTCGATGCGCTCGCCCAGAGCCTGGTCGAGCGCGGGCTCTGCGCCGAGCGGCCGATCATGATCCTCTCGGGCAACGGCATCGACCATGCCCTGCTCACGCTCGCGGGCCACACCGCCGCAATCCCGGTGGCGCCGATCTCGGTCGCCTACTCGCTGCAGAGCCAGGACCATGCCAAGCTCAAGCACATCGCAGCCCTGCTCGAGCCCGGCCTCGTCTTCGTCGCGGATACCGCACCGTTCGCAAAGTCGCTTGCGGCGCTCGACCTGGCGCGCACCGAGATCCTCGCCAGCCGCAACGGCGCCAATATCGACAAGGTCACCGCATTCGATGCGATGACGGCAGAGCCGGCCGGGATCCGCATTGGAGACGGCCGTCGCCGTCGATCGGCGCCGACACCATCGCCAAGTTCCTGTTCACCTCCGGCTCGACCGGCCTGCCCAAGGGCGTCATCAACACCCATGGCATGCTCACCGCCAACCAGCAGCAGGCCTTGCAGATCTGGCCGTTCCTGACCGAGCAGCCGCTGGTGCTGGTGGACTGGCTGCCGTGGAACCATACCTTCGGCGCCAATCACAATTTCAATCTGGTGCTGCGTCACGCCGGCACGCTGCACATCGACGGCGGCAAGCCGGTGCCGGCGCTGGTCGGCGAGACCGTGCGCAACCTGAGCGAGGTCTCGCCCACGATCTATTTCAACGTTCCGGCCGGCTTTGCCGCGCTGCTGCCGTTTCTCGAGCGCGACGAGGCGCTGGCGCGCTCGTTCTTCGCCAGGCTGCGCCTGATCCTCTATGCCGGCGCTGCCCTGCCGCAGGACCTGTGGACGCGGCTCGAGGAGGTCTCGGTGCGCACCATCGGGCAACGCGTTCCGCTCACCTCCTCCTGGGGCACGACCGAGACGTCACCGCTCGCGACCGCCGCCCATTTCGTCATCGCCGGGCGCCGGCCCGGTCGGCGTGCCGGTGCCGGGTGTCGAGATCAAGCTGGTGCCGGCGGGAGGCAAGCACGAGATCCGGGTGCGCGGCCCGAACGTGACCCCCGGCTACTGGAAGCGGCCCGACCTCACCGCCGCGGCGTTCGACGAGGAGGGCTTCTATCGCCCGGGCGATGCGGCTCGCCTCGTCGATCCGTCCGATCCCGGCAAGGGCATCGCGTTCGACGGACGGCTGGCGGAGGACTTCAAGCTCACCACCGGAACCTGGGTGCACGTCGGCGGGCTGCGGATCGCCGCGCTCGCCGCCGCCTCGCCGGTCCTGCAGGACGCGATCGTCGCCGGCGAGAACCGCGAGTTCGTCGCCATCCTGGCCTGGCTCAATGCCGCGGGCTGCCATGCGCTGCTCGGCGCGCAGGCTCCGCTGCCCGAGCTTGCGCGCCATCCGGCCGTGCGCGAGCATGTCGGCCGCGCCTTCGCGCAATGGAACGCCGGACATCGCGGCTCCTCGCAGCGCATCGCCCGCGTGCTGCTGCTGAGCGATGCGCCTTCGATCGACGCCAACGAGATCACCGACAAGGGCTACATCAACCAGCGCCTGGCGCTCGAACGGCGCAAGGACGAGGTCGAGCGGCTGTTCGCGCCTTCGCCCGATGCGGACGTGATCGTCGTGCCGGCGAGGCTGACACCGGAGTCGCAATGGATTTGCGCCGGTGCGAAGCTTGGATTCAGGCACTGCTGCAGCAGGAGGCCGGCGATGGGCGACCGTCATGACGAAGATCATCATCATTGCGCTGCTGGTCGTGCTCGGCGTCTACGTCGGCAAGCCCTACGTCGACCGCATGCTGTTCTCGGCCTCGACGCCGCGCGCGATCGCGCCGCGCGGCAACCTGTCCGAGCTGGAGCGCACCTCGATCGAGCTGTTCGAGCGGGTCTCGCCGTCGGTGGTGCAGGTGGTCGGGCGCGCCGGCGCGCTTCGAGCCGCTGGCCGAGCGATGACGACGGCGCCCCGGGCAGTCGGGCAGCGGCTTCGTCTGGGACGCCGCCGGCCATATCGTCACCAACGATCACGTGGTCCAGGGTGCGGGCGCGCTCGCGGTGCGCTTCGCCTCCGGCGAGGTGCTGCCGGCGCAGATCGTCGGCACCGCGCCCAACTACGACCTGGCGGTGCTGCGGGTGAGCAGCACGCGCTCGCTGCCGCCGCCGATCGCGATCGGCACGTCCGACGACCTCAAGGTCGGGCAGTCGGTGTTCGCGATCGGCAACCCGTTCGGCCTCGACCAGTCGCTGACCACCGGCATCATCAGCGCGCTCAAGCGCCGCCTGCCGACCGCCGGCGGCCGCGAGATCACCAACGTGATCCAGACCGACGCCGCCATCAATCCCGGCAACTCCGGCGGCCCCCTGCTCGACTCGGCCGGGCGCGTGATCGGCGTCAACACCGCGATCCTCTCGCCCTCCGGCACCAGCGCGGGGATCGGCTTCGCCATTCCGATCGACGCGGTCAACCGCATCGTCCCGGAGATCATCCGCCGCGGCTATGTGCCGACGCCCGGCATCGGCATCGTCGCCGCCGGCGAGGCGGCCGCGACGCGCGCGGGCGTCGACGGCGTCGCCATCGTGCGCACCGCGCCGGGCTCGCCGGCCGAGCGCGCCGGCCTGCGCGGCGTCGAACCCGGCAGCGGCAGGCTCGGCGACGTCATCGTCGCGGTGAACGGCAAGCCGGTCCGCCGGCTGCCCGACCTGATCGAGGAGCTCGAGCGCGTCGGGGTCGGCAAGCGGGTGACGCTGACGGTCAAGCGCGACGGACGCGACATGTCGGTCGACTCGAGGTGATGGACATCGGCCGCAGGGGATGACTGCCTGCGCGTGCCGCGCACGTGCAGGCCGGTTGAACCGGCCCCGGGAAATCGAGTAGCCAGGACCGCTCAATGGTCAACAAGGAATGCCGAACGTGATCGATCTCTACACCTGGACCACCCCCAACGGCCGCAAGGCTTCCATCATGCTCGAGGAGCTCGGGCTGCCCTACACCGTGCATCCGGTCGACATCGGCAAGGACGAGCAGTTCAAGCCGGAATTCCTCGAGGTGAGCCCGAACAACCGCATCCCCGCGATCGTCGATCGCGAGGCCGGCATCAGCCTGATGGAATCGGCAGCGCTGATGATCTATCTCGCGGACAAGACCGGGAAGCTGCTGCCCAAGAAGGGCGAGCCGCGCTACCGCGTGCTCGAATGGCTGGAGTGGCAGATGGGCGGACCCGGCCCCGATCTTCGGGCAGGTCCACCACTTCGTGAAGTACAACAAGGGCAAGGCGCCCTATGCCGAGGAGCGCTTCCTGAAGGAGGCGCACCGGCTCTACGGCGTGCTCGATCGCCGGCTCGACCGGCCGCGAGTTCGTCGCCGACGACTACTCGATCGCCGACATCGCGATCTGGCCGTGGGTCTCGCGCTACGAATGGCAGACCGTCGATCTCAACCAGTATCCCAACGTGAAGCGCTGGTACCTCGCCATCGCCCGCCGGCCGGCGGTGCAGAAGGGCTACAAGGTGCCGAAGGACGTCGGCGAGGTGCCGATCCCGGCTTGATAGCATCACGAAGGGGAAGGTCATGACCGGCCGTTGGGCTGCTCCACTGCGAGTGACGGCGCTGGCCTTGCCGCTGTGGCTCGGGCTCGATGCAGCCGGGTGAGACGCAGGGGCCGCCCGACAGCATCGATCGTCCGGTCACCATCTACGTCGCCGGCACCGCCGGGGGCGGCATCGATCTCTATGCGCGCCTGGTCGGCCGCCACCTCGGCCGCCACATCCCCGGCAAGCCGACGGTGACGGTGCAGGTGATGCCGGGCGCCGGCGGCATCCGGGCAGCCAATTTCCTCGCCGAGCAGGCGCCGCGCGACGGCACCGCGATTGCGACGTTCGCCGGGGGACCGATCCTCGAGCCGCTGATCGGAGCGCGCAAGACCGGTTACGAGATGAACCGGTTCACCATGGTCGGCGCCGTCACCAAGGATATCGGCCTCTGCATGGCGTGGGGAGCGACGCCGTTCCGGACCATCGAGGACGCCAGGAAGCAGCAGATGGTCGTTGCCGGCACCGGTGCGGGATCGGAGACCGACACCTGGCCGCTCGTGCTCAATGACGTGCTGGGCACCAGGTTCAAGCTGGTGACCGGCTATCTCGGCAGCCAGGAGACGATCCTGGCGATCGAACGGGGCGAGGCCCATGGCCGCTGCGTGTTCAGCTACTCCGCGCTCAAGATCGCCAAGCCCGACTGGCTGCGCGACAACAGGATCAACGTGCTGCTGCTCACCGCGCTCGAGCGCAGTCCGGACTTTCCCGGGCGTGCCGGCGGTGGTGGACCTCGTCTCCACGGCCGAGGATCGCCAGCTGCTCGAGCTCATGGTCGGTCCCGGCGCGATGGCACGGCCGTTCGTGGCCCCGCCGGCCCTGCCGGCGAGCAGGGCCACGCTGCTGCGGCGCGCCTTCGATGCCACCATGCAGGATCCCGAGTTCCGCGCCGAGGCGGGACGCATCCAGGCCGACCTGGCGCCAACGAGCGGCGAGCAGGTACAAGAGCTGGTCGCCCGCATCTATGCCACGCCGCGGCCGGTGATCGAGCGGGCCAAGAAGCTGCTCGCTCCGTAACGCACGAGGGCGCGATCGAGCCGAACGGCGTCGACCTGGCGAATGCCGCATCATCCGCCGCCCAAAACGTGGGCAAGGGGCGCAGGACCGGCCCGCTCGCGCCGCTCCATGACCCCCTTGGGTTGGCGCACCCCTTGCAGCTAGGATCGTGTGGTGCGCAGTTCCCCGTGGACGGCGCGGGCGTGCGACCCGGGAGAACGATGTCGGTCGCGTTCGACGAGATGAGGGGTAGCGACGGGACCCTGCGTCCCGCCTACAGCGAGCTGTCTCGTTGGCTCACCGAGGTGCCGCCCGACGTCCTGGATTATCGCCGGCGCGAGGCGGAGGTGATTTTCCGCCGCATCGGCATCACCTTCGCAGTCTACGGAGAAGCCGACGCCCAGGAGCGGCTGATCCCCTTCGACGTGCTGCCGCGCATTCTCGCAGCTGCCGAGTGGGACGTCCTGCGTGCCGGGCTCGAGCAGCGCATCAAGGCGATCAACCACTACATCCGCGATATCTACAGCCGACGGGAGATCCTCAGGGCCGGAATCGTGCCCGAAGATCTGGTGTTCCAGAATCCGGTGTTCCGGCCGGAGATGAACGGTCAGAAGGTGCCGCACGACATCTACGTGCATATCGGGGGCATCGACATCGTTCGTGTCGATGCCGAGACCTTCTATGTGCTCGAGGACAATGCACGCACACCCTCCGGCGTCTCCTACATGCTGGAGAACCGGGAGATCATGCTGCGGCTGTTTCCGGAACTGTTCGCCCGCCACCGCGTCGCTCCGGTCGAGAACTATCCGGACGAGCTGCTGGCGACCCTCGACTCGATCGCGCCCGCGACCGCGAGCGCCGATCCCATCGTCGTTCTGCTCACGCCCGGCGTCTACAACTCGGCCTATTACGAGCACTCGTTTCTCGCCGACAAGCTCGGTGTCGAGCTGGTGGAAGGGCGCGACCTGTTCGTCAAGGACGATTTCGTGTTCATGCGCACGACGCAGGGACCCAAGCGCGTCGACGTCATCTACCGGCGCATCGACGACGATTTCCTCGATCCGCTGGCGTTCCGGCCCGATTCCGCGCTCGGCGTGCCCGGACTGATGTCGGCCTACCAGGCCGGCAACGTCACGCTCGCGAATGCGGTCGGGACCGGCATCGCCGACGACAAGGCGGTCTACAGCTACATGCCGGAAATCCTGAAGTTCTATCTCGGCGAGGAGCCGATCCTCAAGAACGTCCCGACCTGGCGCTGCCGGGAGCAGGAGCACCTCGCCTACGTGCTCGACCATCTGGAGGAGCTGGTCATCAAGGAGGTGCACGGTTCGGGCGGCTACGGCATGCTGATAGGTCCGAAGGCCGACAAGGCGACGATCGCTGCTTTTCGTGCCAAGCTCAAGGCGACACCGAAAAACTTCGTCGCACAGCCCACGCTGGCGCTCTCGACCTGCCCGACCTGCGTCGAGGAGGGTGTCGCCCCGCGCCACGTCGACCTGCGCCCATTCGTGCTCACCGGACGCGACCGCATCCGGATCGTGCCGGGAGGGCTGACCCGCGTGGCATTGAGGAAAGGCTCGCTCGTGGTCAATTCGAGCCAGGGCGGCGGCACCAAGGATACCTGGGTGCTGGACCGGTAAATGCTCTCGCGCACCGCCGACAACCTCTACTGGCTCGCGCGCTACGTCGAACGCGCGGAGTATCTCGCGCGCATCCTGGAGGTGACGCAACGGCTCACCACCCTGCCGCTGGCCTATGTCGGGTCGTCGAACGAATGGGAATCGGCAGTTGCCACCGCCGGCTGCGCGCACGGCTTCGCGGCGGCCTATCCGGAAGCCAACGAGGAAACGGTCACTGATTTCCTGTGCTTCTCCAGCGACAATCCGTCCTCCATCCGCAATTGCTTCGAGATGGCGCGCACCAATGCGCGCGCCGTGCGCACCGCGCTCACGGTCGAGATGTGGGACGCCATCAACGGCACCTGGCTCGAGCTCAAGCGGTTCGGCAACGGTCCGACCTCGCGCGAGGAGTTGATGCGCTTCCTGCGCTGGGTGCAGGAATCGTCGCTGCGCTTCGACGGATCCGCCTATCGCACCATGCTGCGCAACGACGCGTATTGGTTCTCCCGGATTGGCGTCTATATCGAGCGGGCCGACAATACCGCGCGCATCCTCGACGTGAAATATCACATGCTGTTGCCGGCGCACGAGCGGGTCGGCGGTCCGCTCGACTATTTCCAATGGGCGGCGATCCTGCGGTCGGTATCCGCGCTCACCGCCTATCACTGGGTCTATCGCGAGAGCGTCAAGCCGTGGCTGATCGCCGACCTGCTCATCCTGCGCGACGAGCTCCCGCGCTCGCTGGCCAGCTGCTACCAAAATCTCGTGCTCTACCTCGACCACATCGCCCGCGCCTATGGTCGCCAGGGGCCCGCCCAGCGCCAGGCCCGCGCGGTCCGGGCCCGGATCGAGAACAGCCGAATGGAGGAGATCTTTCAGAGCGGCCTGCACGAATTCATCAGCGACTTCGTCGGCGACAACAACCGTCTGGGTGCGGCCATTACCGACCAGTATCTGACCTGACGCGGACACGAGTGAGGAAAGATCGTCCTTCCGCTCTGGACTCGACACCCGTGACCCTGTCAGCTGTCGTCCACCTTCGCCACCGTCCTTGGTCGCGGTCCCATGCGCCTTCGTATCTCGCACCTGACGCGCTACTGCTACGAGACACCGGCCAGCGGCGTGATCCAGATGCTGCGATTGACGCCGCGCAATCATGACGGCCAATTTGTCGCCAACTGGCGGATCGACGTCTCCACCGATTGCCGGCTCGATCAGCACGAGGATGCGTTCGGCAACATTACCCATGCCTTCAGCGCCGACGGCCCGTTGAGCGAGCTCTGCGTGCTGGTCGAAGGCGAGGTCGAAACCCGCGATACTCAGGGGATCGTGCGCGGCGCCGTCGAACGCTTCCCGCCGAGCCTCTATCTGCGCGAAACCGCACTGACCAGTCCCGGCGCGGACATCGTGGCCTTCGCCGCCGCACGCCGCGAGATGGCCGGCGGCAAAGTGCTCGACCTGCTGCACGGCATGCTCGAACGCCTGCACAACGATCTGACCTACGACACCGATCCCGTCCGCTCGGCGATCCCGGCGGCAGAGGTGTTTGCGCGAAGGCGCGGGACATGCCGGGACCTCACCCATGTCTTCATCGCTACCGCGCGCAGCCTCGGCATCCCGGCGCGCTATGTCGGCGGCTACTTTCACCGCGACGACGGTGCGCCCGAGCAGCACGCCGGCCACGCCTGGGCCGAAGGTTTCGTTCCCGAGCTCGGCTGGGTGGCGTTCGACGCGGCGAACGGATTCTGTGCTACCGATGCCCACGTGCGGGTCGCGGTCGGTCTCGATTCCCTCGGGGCAGCGCCGCTGCGCGGTACGCACCTCGGGGGCTCCGGCGAGGTGCTCTCGGTCAAGGTCCGCGTCGATCAGGCGACGCAGCAGACGCAAAACTGACGCGAGCGACCGGGCGGCATTGCGGGCTCGCCGCAGGGGTCGGTATAAATGTTCCGCACGAAACCTCCAGGTTGTCCGGTTCCATGACCTATTGCTGCGGAATTCTCGTTCGCGACGGTCTCGTGATGTTTGCGGATACCCGCACCAATGCCGGCGTCGACAATATCTCGACCTTCCGCAAGCTGCATGTCTTCAACCAGCCGGGCAAGCGCATCATGGCGATCGCATCGGCCGGCAACCTTTCGGTCAGCCAGTCGGTGGTGAGCATTCTGCGCGAGGGCTGGGACAACACGGAGACCGGCGAGACCGAGATGCTGATGGATGCGCCCACCATGTTCCAGGCAGCACAGCGGGTCGGCCGGACCATCCGCCACGTTCACAATCTCGAACGGGGGGCGCTGGCGGACTCCGACGTCAAGTTCGACGTTGCATTTCTGCTCGGCGGGCAAATCAACGGCGAGCGGCCTCGATTGTTCATGCTCTATGCCGCCGGCAACTTCATCGAATGCACGCAAGACACGCCCTATCTTCAGATCGGCGAGCACAAATACGGCAAGCCCGTGCTCGACCGCGCCATCACCTACGACATCGACCTTTACGACGCGCTCAAGGTCGGTCTGGTCTCGGTCGACTCGACCATGCGCTCGAACCTCAGCGTCGGGCTTCCTCTCGACGTTCTGGTCGTCCGGCGGGACGCCTGCGATGCCGAGCTCAGCTACCGGATCGAGCCGGGCGAGCCGTATTTCCACGACCTGCGTGAACGCTGGTCGGCGGCGCTGCGGGCGGCACACGCCGGGATACCGCGTCCGCCCTACAAGACGAGCCGCTGACTGTTCGACGACGACGGCTTGGCGATGGCCCGGTGAGGTTCGCCCGGATCTCCGTCATCGATCCTCTATCGACAATCGATCCTCTATCGAGTTGCCTCCCGACGCCGGCAACGGCGATAATGGCTTTGATCGAGGAGGACCAAACGATGGCCGCTTTGCAGAGAGTTGCCCTCATCACCGGCGCCGGAACCGGCATCGGCAAGGCTGTTGCGCTGGCGCTGATGAAGGAAGGCTACGCAGCCGTGCTCGCCGGTCGGCGAAAGGACAAGCTCGAAGAGGCTGCGAGCGAGATGAGGGCGACCGGCGCGACAAGCCTGGTCGTGCCGACCGACGTCAGCGACCCGGACCAGATCAAGGCCTTGTTCGCGACGGTTTCCGCGACGTTCGGCCGTCTCGATCTGCTGTTCAACAATGCCGGCATCGGGGCCCCGGCAGTGCCGCTCGAGGAGCTCCCTCTGGAGACCTGGCGCAAGGTGGTCGACACCAATCTTACCGGCATGTTCCTGTGCACGCAGGAAGCGATCAAGATCATGAAGACGCAGGATCCGCGCGGCGGCCGCATCATCAACAACGGTTCGATCTCGGCGCATGCGCCGCGCCCGCGCTCGGCCGCCTACACGGCGACCAAGCACGCGGTCACCGGGCTCACCAAATCGACCTCGCTCGATTGCCGCGGCTACGGCATCGCCTGCGGCCAGATCGATATCGGCAATGCCGCGACCCCGCTGACCGAGCGCATGGTGCAGGGCCAGGGCGTCATGCAGGCGGATGGCAGCATGGCGGTCGAGCCGCGCATGGACGTCGAGGATGTCGGCCGCGCCGTGGTCTACATGGCCAGCCTTCCACTGCACACCAACGTTCTGTTCATGACGGTGATGGCGAACCTGATGCCTTACGTGGGCCGAGGCTGAGCGCGTCGCCGCGCGGCCAGTGCCGCATGGACGTCCAGCCGGTGGCCGACACCTTGACCGGCGTTCCCGCCCGCACCTTCGCCAAGGCCTTCACGTCGCCGCGCACGCGGGCGAAAATGTTGCAGGGACTAGCCAGTCGGGTCTCGTCGCCCCGACTGAGCGGCGTGCGGCCGAAACCGAGCGCGATCGAGTGGCCGTCGGGCCAATAGGCTACCTCGCCCGGCGTAACCACCGCGCGGGCACCCGCCTCGCGCGCAACCTTCACCGGCACTTCGAAATAGACTTCCTCGCCCCAGGTGAGCGCCGTCGACGACAACGGCAACACCGCCGCAATCGCGCGCGCGGTCGGCGTATCGAGGAGCTCCGCATCGAGCTTGACCGGGCCGAAATCGAAGCGAATACCTGCCATGACGATCGCGGCAGCGGCTTCAGGCGAAAGCACTCGACCCGTCGCCTGCCCGCTGGAAGCGTGCCCTCTTCTGCGAACCCTCGCGCCCTTCTAGCCGTTTCGCGCGCGTGCGCAAGCTCGTGCCGTCGCGGTCGGGCGGCAACGACCGTCGCGCACGTTCGGCAGGACTTGCACAACTTGCCTTTGCCCGACCCATGAACTTGCTACAATCGCCCGCCGGCAGAACCAGGGGCGTGGACCGTGCTGCAATTGCAATCGGCCATGGGCATCATCGCCCTCCTCGCCATTGCCTGGACGATCAGCGAACACCGCTGGGCCGTGGCATGGAAACACGCGGCTGCCGGTCTGACGCTGACCTTTGCCATCGCCATCCTGCTGCTCAAGGTGCCGCTCATTACACGCGCCTTTGCCGCCATCAACGATGGCGTCGGCGCCATCGCCGCCGCAACGCGTGCGGGCACCTCGTTCGTGTTCGGCTATCTCGGGGGCGGTCAACTGCCCTACGAGCTCAAGATCCCCGGCGCGGAATTCGTGCTGGCGCTGCAAGCGTTGCCGCTCGTGCTGGTGATGAGCGTCCTGACGACGCTGCTCTTTTATTGGCGCATCCTTCCGCCGATTGTTCGCGGCTTCTCCTGGCTGCTCGAGCGGACGCTCGCGGTCGGCGGCGCAGTCGGACTTTCGACCGCCGCCAATATCTTCCTCGGCATGGTCGAGGCCCCGCTCTTCATCCGCCCCTATCTCGCGAGCCTCTCCCGCAGCGAGCTGTTCATGGTCATGACCGGCGGCATGGCGGGAATTGCCGGCACCGTCCTGGTGATCTACGCGACCTTCGTCGCACCGGCGATTCCCGACGCCGCCGCGCATCTCGTGATTGCCTCCGTGCTTGGCGCCCCGGCAGCGGTCCTGGTCAGCCGGATCATGGTCCCCGAGCAGAGCAAGACGGTGACCGGCAACGCACACACGGAGCTCCCCCCGGTCGCATCGAGCTCCATGGATGCGATCGCCAGGGGCACGGCGGCCGGGCTCGAGCTGCTGCTCAATATCTGCGCGATGCTGATCGTTCTGGTCGCGTTGGTACACCTCGTCAATGCGATCATGGGGCTGCTTCCTCATATCGGCAGTCAGCCGATCACCCTCCAGCGCCTCCTCGGCTACGTGATGGCGCCAGTGTGTTGGCTGCTCGGCCTGCCCTGGCAGGAAGCGGTGACGGCGGGGGCACTCATGGGCGTGAAGACGATACTCAACGAGTTCATCGCCTATCTTGAGCTTTCCAAGCTGCCGCCGGACGCACTCGATCCGCGTTCGCGACTGATCATGCTCTATGCCATGTGTGGATTCGCCAATTTCGGTTCGCTCGGCATCATGATCGCTGGACTGGGCACCATGGCACCGGAGCGACGCGACGAGGTAGTCGCTCTCGGCCCCAAATCGATCGTCTCGGGTACGCTCGCGACCTGCCTGATGGGGGCGATCGTAGGGGTGCTGCACTAGAAGGCAGCGATTAAGGACTCGTTCCCTACCGGGATCCACCGTCGGTTGTTCGTTGTCAGTGCAGACGAAACTCGCCATTGACCGATCGAATTTCCGCCGGCCTGATCAATCGCGAATGCGCGACCGTCACCGAATGGAGCGGACCTTCGAGCGTTTCCAACCAAAACGCCAGAAACCGGTTGAGCACGGGAAAGCGCGGGCAAATGTCATAGTCCTGCCAGACGTAGGTCTGCAGCAGGGATGGATGGTCGGGTAGCCGATAGAGAATTTGCGCGGTGGTCAATCCATAGCCGTCGATCTGGCGCCGAAAGTCGCTCGCTGCCAGTTGCCTTGCCGCCCGCGTTTGTGACATGACCTGTTCCTCCGATTCCCGCGAAAGTTTGATCTTCATCGGGTCGTTTGGACAAGCGCAAAAAATGAATAAAGTTACCTGATTTCAAGGCGTTAGCAGCAGATTGCAGGTGGTGCTGACAATCGTCGGGCGGCTTGGCACTAACAGCTGAGGAGTGCCAAAAATAGCTTGGCACTCCTGGCGCGAGAGTGCTAAATTTTCCGAGGACGCCTCTTGCGGGTGCTTTGGTTGCCCACTATGTCGCGCCCGGGAGCGAAACCGGCAATGCCACTTCGCCGGCAGCCACTTCCGAAAAATCCAATTCCGTCATGACAGTAGGAGGACATCATGAAGTTTCGTCCGCTTCACGACCGCATTGTCGTCAAGCGCGTTGATGCAGAGGAGAAGACCGCCGGGGGCATCATCATTCCCGACACCGCCAAGGAGAAGCCTTCGCAGGGCGAGGTCATCGCGGTGGGTCCCGGCGGCCGCGACGAGGCTGGCAAGCTGATCCCGATCGATATCAAGGTCGGGGATCGCGTGCTGTTCGGCAAGTGGTCGGGCACCGAGGTCAAGATCGACGGCGAGGATCTCCTGATCATGAAGGAGAGCGACGTCATGGGCGTTATCGAGGAAAGCACCGCCAAGAAGAAGGCGGCCTGACGCAAACATCGCGCTGACCAAAATTTCGGAGAAGCAACAATGGCTGCCAAGGAAGTGAAATTCTCGGTCGAGGCCCGCGACAAGATGTTGCGCGGCGTCGAGATTCTCAACAACGCCGTGAAGGTGACGCTCGGCCCCAAGGGCCGCAACGTCGTGCTCGACAAGTCGTTCGGCGCGCCGCGGGTGACCAAGGACGGGGTCACCGTCGCCAAGGAGATCGAGCTCGAGGACAAGTTCGAGAACATGGGCGCACAGATGGTGCGCGAAGTGGCCTCGAAGACCTCCGATGTCGCCGGTGACGGCACCACGACCGCGACGGTGCTGGCGGCGTGGATCGTGAAGGAGGGCGCCAAGGCGGTTGCCGCCGGCATGAACCCCATGGACCTCAAGCGCGGCGTCGACCTCGCCGTCGAGGCCATCGTCGAGGACCTCAGGAAGAACTCCAAGAAGGTGACCTCCAACGACGAGATCGCCCAGGTCGGCACGATTTCGGCCAACGGCGATCAGGAAATCGGCCGCTTCCTGGCCGAGGCGATGAAGAAGGTCGGCAACGAAGGCGTGATCACGGTCGAGGAGGCCAAGTCGCTCGAGACCGAGCTCGACGTGGTCGAAGGCATGCAGTTCGACCGCGGCTACATCTCGCCCTACTTCATCACCAACGCCGACAAGATGCGGGTCGAGATGGAGGATCCCTATATCCTGATCAACGAAAAGAAGCTGTCGGGCCTGCAGGAGCTGCTCCCACTGCTCGAGGCGGTGGTGCAGACCGGCAAGCCGCTGCTCATCGTCGCCGAGGACGTGGAAGGCGAGGCGCTGGCCACGCTCGTCGTCAACAAGCTGCGTGGCGGCCTCAAGGTCGCGGCGGTCAAGGCGCCGGGCTTCGGAGACCGCCGCAAGGCGATGCTGCAGGACATTGCGATCCTGACCGGGGGGCAAGCGATCTCCGAAGATCTCGGCATCAAGCTCGAGAACGTCACGCTCAACATGCTCGGTCGCGCCAAGAAGGTGACGATCGACAAGGAGAACACCACCATCGTGAACGGAGCGGGCAAGAAGTCCGACATCGAGGCGCGCATCAGCCAGATCAAGGCACAGATCGAGGAGACGACGTCCGACTACGATCGCGAGAAGCTGGAGGAACGGCTGGCCAAGCTCGCCGGCGGCGTGGCGGTGATCCGCGTCGGCGGTGCGACCGAGGTCGAGGTGAAGGAGCGCAAGGACCGCGTGGACGATGCCATGCACGCGACCCGCGCCGCGGTGGAAGAAGGCATTCTGCCCGGCGGCGGGGTGGCGCTGCTGCGTGCGACTGCAGCGCTCAAGAAGGTTCGGACGCAGAACGACGATCAAAAGACCGGAGTCGAGATCGTGCGCAAGGCGATTTCCTGGCCCGCCCGCCAGATCGCCATCAACTCCGGCGAGGACGGCTCCGTCATCGTCGGCAAGATCCTGGAGAAGGATCAGTACAACTTCGGCTTCGATGCTCAAAACGGCGACTATGTCGACCTGGTGAAGAAAGGCATCATCGACCCCACCAAGGTGGTCCGCACCGCATTGCAGGATGCAGCCTCCGTGGCGGGGCTGCTCATCACCACCGAGGCGATGGTGGCGGAGGTGCCCAAGAAGCAGTCTGCTCCCATGATGCCGCCGGGCGGCGGCGGCGGCATGGGTGGAATGGACTTCTGACGGCCATTCCCTTCAAGAAAAAACGGGCCCGGGCCTGCGCCCGGGCCTTTTATTTGGCCGTCACGCCAGAAGTGACGCCCCGCGACGCTTCCTGGTCGGCATCTCACTCCGCCGGAGCCACCGCACGCGAGCGGTCCCGTTCCACGCCGTTAACCAGAACTGCGATCGCGGCGGTGCCGATCACGAAGCCGAGCGCAATGACCGCGGTCGTCCCCAGCACCAGATTGAACCCGCCCCTGCTGTAGAGGACAGCGATCATCGAGACCGCCGCGCCGGAGACCAAAAACGTGAGAAAGTATCGTACTGCATAGACACGCCCACGCCAGGCGTCCGCGGTATAGCGGGCAATCACCAGGTCGTTGACCGTGACCTGGGCATAGATCGCCGCCATCGCAACGGCCAGGGCCAAGAGGAGAAACACCCCGGTGGCATAGGCCGCCCACACGACGCCCGCGAATTGCAGCAGCGCGACGGCGGCGAACAAGAGGTGAAGCGGAAATACCTCGACCAGCCGCCCTATGGCGAGTTGCGCAAGGGCGCCACACATGAAGATCATGGTCGCGATCCCTCCGACCGCGACAAATGACATTCCGGCGCCGACGCGCTCGTCCACGATCTTGGGTAGCGCCACGGTCGCAATGTGGAAGACGAGACCCGCGGTCAATGCGATCACGACGAACAAGCCGAAGATCGTTGCCGCCAACCAGGGGGCGAGCTGAACATCGGCGCGCGTCGCGCGGCCCCCCGCCAGGGGCCGTTCATCGGGAACGAGCTTCAGATAGACGACGGCAATCGCCGTGCAGAGCACGCTCGGCACCAGAAAGGCTGCGCGCCATCCGAACCAAGCGGTCAGCGCGGCGGTGACGCCGGCGGCTAGCGCAACGCCCAGGTTTCCGCAAACCCCGTTGAAAGCCACCGAGCGCCCACGCATGGTCGCCTGCTCGATCAGCATGGCGGTGCCGACCGGATGATAGATCGCCGCGAAAACGCCGACGCCCGCGAGTGCAGCCGCAAGCACGACGAGATTCGGCGCAAGCCCTGCAAAGAGCAACGAGAGCCCGCAGCCGCCATAAAACAATGCCATCATGTTGCGCCGGCTCCAACGGTCGGCAAGCCAGCCGGCAGGCAGCGAGAACACGCCGAAGGCGATGAAGGAGGCTGTGCCGAGGGCAATCAGCTCGGCGTAGCTGCGCGCGTACACCACTTCGAGCCATATCACCACAGTCGGAAAGATCAGCATCACGTAGTGGTCGAGAGCATGCGCCAAGTTGATGAAGCCGATGGACAGCCTGGATCGGCTCTGGTCGGAAGGTGCCGGATGCGACATCGGGATCCCTGAGTGCTGGGCGGTTCGTCCTGCGCGCTGATGGCGATATAGCGCGGTTGGCGCCGCCCATCCATACCGGAAGCGCGGAGCAACCTTGCGCCAACATACACAGTTCGACCTCGGCAGCAATGCCGTGGTCGGAGCGTCTCGGCGTACTGAGCTCACGCTTCCTCTCGGCGTCTGAACTCACGCTCGACGCTGTCTGCGCCCTCTTGCCGCGGCCTGCGTTGCGGATCGGCAATCTCACTTGCTCCGACCGCGTGCGGATCGCGTGTCGGCCCCAAGTGGCGAGACGGATCCGGATCACTGCATGGACCCCAACTCGATGACGACGTCAGTCAATTCCGGCTCGTGCGGCTCGAGTCTTGCCGGATTCGAATCGCTCCAGCTCGCGAGGTTGACGACTTTCCCGGTCCGCGCGCGCGACTTCGCAGGCTCGACAGGCTCAACGATGTTGAGCCCGTGACTGTCGAGAAAGAACGTGTGGTCGCCGAACAGCCCGTTCAGCTGCGGCAGCGCCGGATGATCGTCGGGAATGGCCTGGGCATTTGCCGACACTGAGCGCGCGTTGCGGGGCTCTCCCACCTCGAGGTGGTCAAAGCAAACAGACGGTCATCCCACGCGTGGTCACGTAGGGTGTGCCTATCCACCGTCAAGCAGCAATGCGCGGCAAAACGCCACTTGAGCGACGCCGACCGATCGACATGCCATTTCGCATGCCACGATTGTCCGAACGGCTGGAACTTTAATTCGCAGGAACGATTATTCCGTGTTCTGCAGCGCGATTGGTCCTTGTTCTGGATTAGGCGCCGCCCGAGCGAGGGACCCGACGTGCAAAAAAGGAGACGGTTCATGCGACCATTGATAATCGCCGCCGCCGTTCTCGCTGCCGGGTGGCTGCTTTCGCCGCCAGCGGCGAACGCTCAGGCCCAGCAACCGAGCGTATCGGAACCTGCGCCGGATCTCGGACCAGAAGCTGGACGCCACAGCTGCGGCCATCGTACGTGTGGCCGTCTTGAAGGAGGATTATCAACAGCGGATCAACAACGCGCCGCCAGCCGAGAAGGAGCGGCTCGCCGGTGAAGCCATGACCGCCCTTGCCAAGGCCGTTACCGATCAAGGCCTCTCGGTCGAGGAATACAGTTCCATTCTGGAGGTGGCGCAGATCAATCCTGAGGTTCGCGAGAAAATCCGTCAGCGCATTCGTCCCTCGGACAAGTAGACGCAACCCACGCGATCGTCGCCTTGCTCAGGCGCGAGCGGGGCGCCGCGGCGCCGCCCCGCGACGACACCCGTCAATCGGTATCGTGTGGTGCTGCGAGAACGCTGTCGCTTTCCGGGATGCGGCGCAGCACACTTTGCAGTCGCTCGGCCTCCCGATCCATGCCCATCCAACGCAGCTTCTGTATCAGCTTGACGAGTTCGCTCGCTGTCCGCTGTTCCGCCGTGGCGTCGAGAAGTGCGCGTTTGTCAAAATCGCCATCCATTACTTGATTCCTAGTCGTATCAATTGTGATCGAGCTTGGCGTCGGTAAGCAGCTCCTTCTGCCAGCATCAAACAAGCTAATACTTTACGTAACATGAATGCAACTCGCCCCCGTCTCACTAATGCCTAATATAAGCCGTACGCAAACGTCAGCTTAGCTGTCCTTACCTACAGAAGATATCCATTGGCTGTGGCGATGTTATGTCAGCAACGACCAGCCGACATCGAAGCGGCAGCGCGGCTTATCGCATACTGTGTTGCCCCAGCCCGGATCCGGACATCATTCCCCCAACGTTAGTCCAAAGTTCGACGAAAGCGGGTGATCGCGATCGTCATGGCGATCATCGTCAATCCCGCGAGCGCGACCGTGGCGAATTGCACGTCCGGGAGTGCCGCCTCCTTGAGCATGATCGCGCGCACGATCCGCAGATAGTGGGTGAGCGGCAGAAGTTCACCGATCCATTGCGCCCAATTCGGCATGCCAGCGAACGGGAACATGAAGCCGGACAGCAGGATGTTGGGCAGGAAGAACATCATCGACATCTGCATGGCCTGCAGCTGGTTCTGGGCGATCGTCGAGAAGGTGTAGCCGACCGACAGATTGGCGGTGATGAACAAGGTACTCATTATCAGAAGCGCCAGCAGTCCGAGGCTTCCGAGCAGCGGTACGTCGAACAGGCCGATGCCGATGCCGATGATGAGGACGGCCTACACGAATCCGACAATGATGTAGGGAATGATCTTGCCGAGCATTATCTCGACCGGCGTGATCGGTATGGACAGCAGGCTCTCCATGGTGCCGCGCTCGATCTCGCGCGTCACCGACAGTGCCGTGAAGATCAGCATGGTCATCGTCAGGATGGGGCCGACGAGGCCGGGCACAATATTGAACGCGGTATTGGCGGCCGGATTGTAGCGAGCATGAGTGCAAATCTCGAACGGCGCAGATGCACCGTCGGGAACCAGGCGGTCATGCCGCAGGGCGGTTTGCACCAGGTTGCCGAGCGCCGCCATCGCGGAGCCAGCGGCGACCGGGTCGGTGGCGTCGGCGGCGACCAGCAGCGCCGGATGATCGCCGCGGCGCACCGCGCGTTCGAAGTTCGCCGGTATTTCTATCGCAAACAGGACCTGACCCGACGCCAGCAGATGGTCGAACTCGGACTCGGTTCCGGATCTCGTTCCAGAACTCGCGCCGGGCCTTGGGATCTACGCCCGCGGTCGGCTCATCGATTTTGCAACCCTGGGAGCTGCGAACTCCCGGGTTCTTCATTTCGAAAGTGCACCCTCGATCTCGGCCTTGACGCCGAGCAGTGCCTCCGGCGTATCGACGTCGACCAATGCGGCCTTACCCTCTATCGGCACTTCGATCACTGCCTCGTCATAGCGGCCGATCAGTTGCCGAGCTCCCACGTCGCCTTCGATGGCCATCAAGTCGGGGAAGAATCTGTGCGACCACAGCACCGGATTGCCACGTTTGCCTTCGAAAGTCGGCACCACGACAAGGACGCCGCGATCGGGGTCGAAGGCAGCGATCAACCGATCGATCAGGTTCGCGTCGACCCGCGGCATGTCCCCTAGACAAATGATCGCGCCATCGGCGTCGGCCGGGACTGCCGCAACGCCGGCTCTGAGGGAGGAGCCCAGGCCTTGGGTGAAATCCGGGTTGTGAACCAAGCGTACCGGGAGGCCGGCAAGGGCGTTCTCGACCTGGGCGCGCTGATGGCCGGCGACGACGATGACCGGCTTGGCGCGCGAAGCGAGCGCTTCCTCGGCAGCAATGCGTACCAGTGGCCGCTCGGCAATCTTGGCCAATAGCTTGTTGGAACCGCCCATGCGCGTCGAGCGACCGGCCGCGAGCACGACCGCCGCGATACGGCGCTGGTGGGCACCCGCTGCTTCTTCCCGCGGCTGCGGCCTCGTCACGATTTCCATCAGGAGTCCGCCGACGCCCATGCCGGTGATGGAGTCCCGTCGTACCTCGAGACCGGCGAGCAGGCGCATGAGTACCCAGTCGAATCCGTTCTCTTTCGGTGACCGTGCGCATCCCGGGGCCCCGAGCACGGGGCGACCGCGAACATCGGCCACGAGTAGGAGATTGCCGGGATCGACCGGCATTCCAAAATGCTCGATGCGCCCGCCGATTGTCTCGACCGCGGACGGGATCACATCGCGCCGATCGGCAATGGCCGAGGCACCGAACACGATCACGAGCTCTGCCCCCTCGCCCAGGACGTCCTCGATCGCCTCGGCGAGCACCTGTTGCTCATGGGCAACGCGTCGCTGCGCAACGATGACGGCGCCGGCGGGGGCAAGGCGCTCCTCGGTCACCCGCATCGTCTTATCGATGACTTTCGCAGCGAGACCCGGCAGCAGCGTCGAGACAATGCCCACCTTACGGACGCGATAGGGAGCGACCCGGATGAGCGGCCGCGAGGCCTCGGCGACGGCAACCGCGGCATCGCGCTCCCGACCCGCTACCGCAAACGGAATGATCTTGACAGTTGCGACCATTTCGCCCGGAACCACTGGCTTGAGAGCAGGCAGGGTCGCGAACGTGATCGAACTCGTGGACCCGATTGAGTCGATCGATGGCGTTCTTGTCGACTACCAGCACGCCGGCTGTCTCCGCGAACAGATTAGCGCGGCCTGTGAAAGCACGGTCGACGCGCACCCCCTCCCCGACCACCGCCGCCGCTATCTCGGCTGCGGCCGCGTCTTCCGATACGTCGCCCGACTCGATGCGCGCCACCACGATCTCGGCAATGCCGGCGGCCCGGAGGGCGATGACCTCGTCCTTTCCAATCAACGTGCCCTTCTTAAGGATCAGACCATCCTTGCGAATCGAATGCACCGCGACGCCACCCTCGGCCTCGCCGATCGGCACCGCGCCGAATCTCATGACGCATTCTCCGCAGTCTTTTCCGCCGCCGCCTGTCGCAGGCAGGCTGTGATCTCACCCATGATAGCGACAGCGATCTCCGGTGGGGATACCGCGCCGATGGCGAGCCCGATCGGTGCGTGAATACGAGCAATGGCGGCATCGGAGATACCCTGCGCGTTCAGGCGCTCGATCCTGCGGCCATGCGTCTTCTTCGAGCCGAGCGCGCCGATGTAGAAGCAGTCGCGAGCGAGTGCGTAACTGAGCGCCGGATCGTCGATCTTCGGATCGTGGGTAAGCGCGACGAACGCGGTGTAGCGATCGATGCCGAGCGGGGGCAGTGCGACGTCCGGCCATTCCGCGATCACCTTGACATCGGGAAACCGCTCGATCGAAGCGAAAGCAGTGCGGGGATCGACGATGGTCACGTCATAGCCGAGCAACCGCGCTATCGGAGCCAACGCCTGGCTGATGTGAACGGCGCCGGTGATCACGAGTTGGGCGGGCGGAACGTGCACAGTGAGGAAGGCCCGGCCCTGCGAGGTCTCCTCCATTCCGCTCTTGCCGCTGCGTATATGCTTCTCGAGCATGGCTCGCAGTGGATCAGTCGCGACATCTTCAGCCTTCACCAGTCGCTGCCTTCCGCTCGCCACGTCGGTAACGACGACAGCGGCACGGCGGGCCGCGCGTTCCGAATTGAGTGCCTTGAGGATGTCGAGCTTCACGAATTCAATCCACCTTCTCGACATAGACCCGAATGGTGCCGCCGCAGGACAGACCGACCTTCCAGGCGGTCTCGTCGGCGACACCGAACTCGAGCGTTTTGGCCTTGCCGCTCTCGATGACGTCGAGGGCTTCGGTGACCACCGCGCCCTCGACGCATCCGCCCGAGACGCTTCCGAGGAAATTGCCCTGATCGTCAATCACCAGATTGGAGCCGACCGGCCGGGGCGCTGAGCCCCAGGTTTCAACCACCGTCGCAAGCGCCACGCCACGCCCGCTCTGCCGCCACTCCTCCGCCGCCTTCAGGATGTCCTCATCACGCGCGAGCATTTGCACCTCCTCACGTTCGGATCCGACTGCCTCTCGCAGCTCAAGACGGCGATACGGCAGCGGTAGATATAGGTCACACGACCTTCTTCAGCCATGCCCTTGGATCACCGGCCCGATCACCCCCGCCGGATAGGGCACGCACCAATTCCGCCATGGAATCGAGATTGTGGATGGGCCGCAACACATCGACATGTGGCACCATGGTGCGGATGCCCTTGGCCTTGGCCTCGAAGCCGGAAAACCGTAGCAGCGGGTTGAGCCAAACCAGCCTCCGGCACGAGCGGTGCAACCGGTCCATCTCGAAGGCGAGGCGATCATCCGGGTCGCGCTCGAGCCCGTCGGTAATGAGCAGCACTATGGCACCCTGGGTGAGCACTCGCCGTGCCCACATCTTGTTGAAGGCATGGAGCGACGTTGCAATGCGGGTACCACCCGACCAGTCCGCGACGTTTGCGCCGACTGCGGCAAGGGCCTCGTCGGGATCCTTGGCCTTGATCGCGCGCGTCACATTGGTAAGGCGGGTACCGAACAAGAAGGTATGAACGCGCTTGCGTGCATCGGTGACGGCATGGAGGAAATGCAGAAACAAGCGCGTGTACTGGCTCATGGACCCGGAAATGTCGAGCAGCGCCACGATTGGCGGCGCCCTGACGCGCGGTCCCAGATATTTGAGGTCGATCACCGCGCCGCCCGCCTTGAGGCTCGCGCGCAGCGTCTGGCGGATGTCGACAAGATGCCCATGCCGGTGTGGTGCGAGGCGGCGCGTTTTGACCTCATCGAGCGAGAGCACCAGGCGCTTGATGGCGTCCTTGGCGACAGCGATCTCGGCTGCGGTCATCTGCGCGAAATCCTTTCGCTGCAATATTTCGCGGTCGGACACGGTGAGGCGGGCATCGACCTCGACCTCAGGCTTGCGTTCGGCGTCACCCGCAGCTGCGAGCAATGCCTCCTGGATGCGCTGGGCACCTGGTGGCGGCTTCCGGTCTTCGCGTGGCGGCGCCTGTGGCAACAGGGCCGCGAGCAGCCTGTCGATGGTGCCACGCCGGCGAAAGAAGATGCGGAACGCCTGGTCGAAGAGGAGTGATTGCTCGTGACGCTTCACGAACACCGCGTGCAGTGTCCAATAGAAATCGTCGCGAGTGCCGACCCCGGCCGCTTCAACCGCGGCAAGCGCATCGAGCACCGCGCCGGGGCCGACCGGTATGCCGGCTGCGCGCAGGGCGCGGGCAAAGTGGACGATATTCTCGACCAGACGGCCGTCTTCTTGTGCCATCTCATTCATCATGCATGCGTCCCCGCTGGCCGTCGCTCGTATGTATATCCGGACGATCCGCGCGTGAACGCTCGAGCTCGATCTTCACCGGACGATGCAGCGCACGCCTATTCCGCGGCGCGAAGCTCCGCACGCAGTTCGTCGAGAAGCTCCTTGGCCTTGCTGCCTTCGATGCGAGCAATGTCGTCCTGATACTTCAGCAGCACGCCCAGTGTGTCGGAGACTGTCGCAGGGTCGAGCGCCACCACGTCGAGCTCGGCGAGCGCGGATGCCCAGTCGAGCGTCTCTGCGACGCCCGGCGCCTTGAATAGATCCTCCTTGCGCAACGCTTGCACGAAATGCACGACTTGCTCGGACAGCGACTTGCCGATGCCCGGCACCTTGGCGCGGACGATCTTGAGCTCGCGTTCGGCGCTGGGGTATCCGACCCAGTGATAGAGGCAACGGCGCTTGAGCGCGTCGTGGATTTCGCGGGTACGGTTCGAGGTGATCACGACGATCGGCGGGTGCGCGGCCCGAACCGTGCCAAGCTCCGGAATCGTGACTTGGAAGTCGGCCAGCACCTCCAGGAGAAAGGCCTCGAAGGCCTCGTCGGCGCGGTCGAGTTCGTCGATCAGCAGGACCGGCGAACCCGCAGCGTCCAACTCCAGGGCCTGGAGGAGCGGCCGCTTGATCAGAAACCGGTCCGAGAACACGTCGTGCTCGAGGCGCTCACGATCGGGCGTACCTTCGGCCTCGGCGACCCGGATCGCAATCATCTGAGCCGCGTAGTTCCATTCGTACACGGCCGCCGCGACGTCGAGACCTTCGTAGCATTGCAGCCGGATGAGGCGGCGCCCGAGCGTCGCAGATAGCACCTTGGCGATCTCGGTCTTTCCGACCCCGGCCTCGCCCTCGAGAAACAGCGGCCGCCCCATCTTGAGCGCGAGAAACAGCACTGTCGCCAGCGACCGATCGGCGAGATAGTCGGCCGCCGCCAGCAGGTCGAGGGTTCCGTCGATCGAAGCGGGCAACGAATTCGGCGTCTTGTTCATGGGGCCGAGCTTATAGCCGGTCATCGACCGGCTTGTCTTGCCCGAACAAGGACAGCCCGCACAAGGCGAGGCCGCGGGACATCGGCTTTCGGCGCGCTCACGCGGTCAGCGCTCCACCTAAGGGGGCAACATGCCGGTCGCGCGATTGGCTCTTCGCAAGAACGCGACCTGATCGACCACTGCAGACCTATTCCGCCGCGGCCACCGCCCGGCGTGCCAGGACGCCGATGAGGTGGGCACGGTATTCGGTGCTGCCGTGGATATCGCTCGCCATGCCGTCGGCGGGCACCGACATGCCTTCGAGCGACTTGGCGCCGAAGCGCTTCTTGAGCGCCTCCTCGAACGATTTCACCCGGAATACACCGTTGGCGCCGGCGCCGGTCACTGCCACGCGGATGTCCGAGCCGCGTTTGGACACGAACACGCCCACCAACGCATAGCGCGAAGCCGGGTTGGGGAACTTCTGATAAGCCGCCTTGTTGACCTTGGGGAACTGCACCTTCGTGACAATCTCGTCAGGCTCGAGTGCCGTCTCGAATAGTCCCTTGAAGAAATCGTCCGCCGCGATGCGCCGCTTGTTGGTGATGACCGTTGCGCCGAGGCCCAGCACTCCCGCGGGATAGTCGGCATTTGGATCATTGTTGGCGATGGAGCCCCCGATGGTGCCGCGATGACGCACAGCGGGATCGCCGATCTTGCCGGCGAGCACGGCCAATGCCGAAATGTTTTCCCTCACCACCGCCGAAGTCGCGACATCGACGTGCGGCGTCATTGCTCCGATGATGAGAGAGCGCCCGGTCATCTCGATGCCCGTCAAGCCGTCGACCTTCGACAGGTCGACGAGATTCTTCGGTCCGGCGAGACGCAACTTCATCGTCGGGATCAGCGTATGGCCACCGGCCAAAAGCTTTGCCTCCTCCTCCTTCGCGAGCAAGCTAGCCGCCTGCCTCACGGTCACCGGCCGATGATGGGTGAATGCATACATCGTGTTCGCTCCTATGCCGCTTTCTTTCTCTCGGTTTTCTGCAAGGCCTGCCACACCGTCTGGGCGGTCGCCGGCATCGTCAAATCCTCGCTGCCGATCGCATCCGTAATGGCGTTGATTACCGCCACTGGCGCCGCGATCGCCCCCGCTTCGCCGCAACCCTTGATGCCGAGGGGATTGGACGGGGCCTTGGTCGTGGTCATTTCGACCTTGAGCGCCGGCAAATCGCTCGCGCGCGGCATGCAGTAGTCCATGAGCGAGCCGGTGATGAGCTGACCGTCCTTGTCATAGACCGCTCCCTCCAGCAGCGCCTGCCCTACACCCTGGGCAACACCGCCATGCACCTGACCCTCGACGATCATGGGATTGACGACAATTCCAAAATCATCGACTGCGGTCCAGGCGACGATCTCGCATTCGCCGGTTTGCGGATCGATCTCGACTTCGCATATGTGGCATCCGGCAGGGAACGTGAAGTTGGTGGGATCGTAAAACGCTCCCTCCTTCAATCCCGGTTCGAGCTCGGCGCCCACGAACTTGTGCGCGATGTATGCATTGAGCGCCACCTCGCCCCAAGCCGCGGTCTTGTCGGTTCCGGCGACAGTGAACTTGCCGTCCTTGAACTCGATGTCGCCTTCAGCCGCTTCGAGCATATAGGCGGCAACTTTCTTGGCCTTGGCCTCGATCTTGTCGAGCGCCTTCACGACCGCCGAGATGCCGACCGCACCGGAGCGCGAGCCATAGGTGCCCATACCGAACTGCACCTTGTCGGTATCGCCATGGATGACACTGATATTCTCGATCGGGATACCGAGCCGCTCGCATACGACCTGCGCGAAGGTGGTCTCGTGGCCTTGGCCGTGCTGGTGGCAGCCGGTGAGGATTTCAACCGACCCGGTCGGATTGACCCGCACCTCGGCGGACTCCCACAGGCCCACACCGCAGCCGAGCGAGCCAACCGCCTGGCTCGGTGCAATTCCGCACGCCTCGATATAGGTCGAGAAGCCGACGCCCCGCAGCTTGCCATGGCGCGCGCTTTCTCGCTTGCGCTTGCCGAAGCCGGAATAGTCGGCGATCTCCAGCGCTTTCTTGAGCGAAGCATGATAGTCCCCGGCGTCGTAGGCCATGATCACTGGTGTCTGATACGGAAACCGCTTGATGAAATTCTTCTTGCGCAGGTCGGCGGGGTCGATGTGCATTTCGCGCGCGCCGACCTCCATCAGCCTTTCGACGACGAAGGTCGCCTCCGGCCGCCCGGCACCGCGATAGGCGTCGACCGGTACGGTGTTGGTATAGACCGCATCGACCTCGCAATAGATCGCCGGGATCTCATACTGACCGGAGAGCAGCGTGCCGTAGAGATAGGTCGGTACCGACGACGAGAAAGTCGACATATAGGCGCCGAGATTGGCGATGGTCTTGACCTTGAGTCCCGTCACCTTGCCGTCCGCGTCGAACGCCATCTCGGCATGGGTCACGTGATCGCGGCCGTGGGCATCGGCGAGGAAGGCTTCCGAGCGCTCCGAAACCCACTTTACCGGCCGCCCGATCTTGCGCGCTGCCCACAGGCAGACGACCTCCTCGGGATAGATGAAGATCTTCGAGCCGAAGCCACCGCCCACGTCCGGCGCGATTACGCGCAGCTTGTGCTCGGGCGCAATGCCGACGAAGGCGGAAATGACGCAGACGCGCAACATGCGGATTCTGGGTGGTGTTCCAGAGCGTGAGGCTGTCGGTGCCGGCATCGTATTCGCCGATCGCCGCACGGGGCTCGATCGCGTTCGGCACCAGGCGGTTGTTGATGAGATCGAGCTTGGTGACGTGCTTGGCGGCCTTGAAGGCCGCGTCGGTCGCCTTCGGGTCGCCGAGATGCCATTGGTAGATGGTGTTTCGCGGAGCGACCTCGTGGATTTGTGGGACGCCGTTGCTCTGTGCCTTGGCGGGATCCGCCACGGCGGCAAGCACCTCGTAATCCACGCTTGATCTTCTCGGCTGCGTCCTTGGCCTGTGCCAGCGTTTCGGCGATGACCACCGCAACCGGGTCGCCGACATGGTTGGCCTTGCCGTGAGCGATCGCCGGGATGCGGCGCCATCTTCATCGGCGAGCCGTCCTTTGACTTGATCATCCAGCCGCAGATGAGCCCTCCGATCTTGTCCGCGGCGAGCTCCTGACCGGTAAGCACCGCGAGCACGCCCGGCATGCCGGAAGCCGCCTTGGAGTCGATCCGCTTGATCCTGGCATGGGCATGCGGAGAGCGCAGGAAATACGCGTAGGCCTGGCCGGGACGGTTGATGTCGTCGGTAAAGTGGCCCTTGCCGGTAATGAAACCGCTGGTCCTCTTTGCGGCGTACCGCCGCGCCGATGCCGGTTGCGCTCATGGCCGTCTCCTCCCTGGATGACGCCTTCGCATGTCGGGAGCCGGAAATCAGACAGCGGGAAGGGAGCCGCGAAATCGTCCGCTCGTCCGCGACGGACTGCCGGCACCTGCCTTCTGATCACTGTCACGTGGCCTTTCCCATGGCTTCGTGCACCGGCCGCGATCGCCTTTACGATGTTGTGGTAGCCCGTGCAGCGGCAGAGATTTCCTTCGAGTTCATGGCGAATTGTGTGGTCGTCGAGGTCGTTGCCCTTGCGGTACACCATGTCGACCGCCGTCATGATCATGCCCGGGGTGCAATAGCCGCACTGCAGCCCGTGATGTTCGCGGAAGGCCTCCTGCATGGGATGCAGCGGGCCGCTCGGCTCTGCGAGCCCCTCGATGGTGAGGACGTCGGCGCCCTCCGCTTGCCAGGCGAAGACCGTGCAGGCTTTCACCGCCTTGCCGTTCACGTGCACGACGCAGGCGCCGCATTGGGAGGTATCGCAGCCGACATGGGTGCCGGTGAGCCGCAAGTGCTCGCGCAGGAACTGCACCAGAAGGGTGCGCGGATCGACATCACCGGTGACGGCTTTACCGTTCACCGTCATTGCGACGGCGGACATGGCTTCCTCCCTAAAATCCTGGCCAAAAGGCCTCTTTTTTCGCATCGTCGGACGATGCCGGCGGCGGATCGGGTCAAGATTGGGTCGATTTTGCCCCGGGGCACGGTTTGGAACAAGTCAACTCTGAACCCCCGATACACGCCCGGTCAAGGGCGTTCAGTCCCTCCCGAGTGCAGAATAGGTGATCATTGGCTCGCGGCCACCGCTGCCGCGAACTTCTCGAAGAAGTCGTCGGCCGTCTTCTTCGCCGCGCTGTTGATGAGACGCTGACCGAGTTGGGCGAGCTTGCCGCCGATCTGCGCCTCCACGTCATAGGTAAGCAACGTTCCGCCATCCTTATCGGTCAACGAGACCTTAGCAGCCGCCCTTCGCAAAGCCGGCGACCCCTCCCTCCCCTTCGCCCGAGATCCGATAGCTGTTGGGCGGGTCGAGGTCCGAAAGCCTGACTTTGCCCTTCCAGCGCGCCTTCACCGGGCCGACCTTGACGGTGGCGATGGCCTGGAACTCGTTGTCCGAGATCTTGTCGAGCTGTTCGCTGCCCGGAATGCAGCTCTTGAGCACCTCGGGATCGTTGAGCTTCGCCCAGACCAGCTCGCGGCTCGCAGCCAGCTGAACCTGCCCATTCATGGTCATTGCCATCGGCCTACTCCGTCTCGATATTCGGGCCGTTTGCCGATCGTCCACGTCCCTGGCCCCGCCAATGACCGGACGCAGCAAGCATCCGACTGGCCACGACTCGCCCTATCAAGTGTCGCAAGGCGGGTAAACCCGACTTGCAGTCAGCGGCACGACCCGCAACGGCCCTGTGCAGACGACTATAGGACGGCGTCGTGCAAAGGAAAAACCGCTTTCTGACGGGCTCGCGATCCTTGCACGACTTGATCCGCGTGGGGGTTGGCGCCCGGCCGCGGGCAGCTATTGGTGGGCCGCCCGGCGTGCCGCAATGACCAATCCTCTCTCACCGTCGTCGCTGCTGACCCCGCTGATCTCGAGCGCGACCGTGCGCGCCATCGTGGATGACGGCGCGCGCTTGCAACGCATGCTCGACTTCGAAGTTGCGCTCGCACGCGCGCAAGCCGCACTCGGCATCATACCGGCGCTCACCACCGATCATATCGCCGCTGCCGCCCGTGCCGAACACTACGACGCCAAGACCCTGGGCGAAGAGGCAGTCGTGGCCGGCAATGTCGCGATCCCTTTGATCAAGGCGCTGACCGCCGAGGTCGCCAAGACCGATGCCACCGCAGCGGGTACGTGCACTGGGGAGCCACCAGCCAGGATGTCATCGATACTGCACTGGTGCTCGAGCTGCGGGCAGTAATCGACGCTCTCGTCGCCGATCTCAATCGCGCGATCGAAGGCTTCACCGCGCTCGCCGGTCGCCATCGCCGCACCGCGGCAGTAGGGCGTACCTGGATGCAGCACGCCCTGCCCATGCCGTTCGGGCTCAAGCTAGCCGGGTATGCGGCGGCGCTGGCGCGTTCACGCGACCGGTTGCGGCGACTGCGGCGCGAGGCGTTGGTGCTGCAATTCGGCGGCGCCGTCGGCACGCTCGCCGCACTCAACGACAGAGGCCTCGACGTCGCCGAGCGGCTTGCCGCCCTGCTCGATCTGCCGCTGCCGGAGTCGCCATGGCACAGTCACCGCGATCGGTTGGCGGAGGTCGCGTCCGCGTTCGCCATTCTCACCGGCACATGCGGCAAGATCGCGCGCGATGTCTCGCTGCTGATGCAGACCGACGTGGGCGAGGCCTTCGAGCCCGCCGCGCCCGGGCGCGGCGGCTCCTCGACGCTGCCGCACAAGCGCAATCCCGATCGCAGCGGCGGCAGCGCTTGCGGCGGCGACCATCGCTCCGAATCTGGCGGCCACCATTCTGGCGGCACAGGTGCAGGAGCATGAGCGTGCCCTCGGCGGCTGGCAGGCGGAATGGCCCACCTTTCCCGGCACTGGCGCTGGTCACCTCGGGCGCTGTCAACGCCGTCGTCGAAATTGCGCAAGGTCTCGAGGTCGATGGCGAACGGATGCGCCTCAACCTCGACCGAAACTCGCGGTCAGATCATGGCCGAAGCCGTGTCGCTCGCCCTCGGCTGCCAAAGTCGGAAAGGAGGAAGCGCATCGCCTCGTAGAGGAAGCCAGCAGGAAGGCCACCGCCGCCAAGCGCGAGTTGCAGGAAGTGCTCGGCGAGGACGAGCGGGTAAACTCAACCTCAGCGTCGGCGAGCTCGCCCGGCTGTTCGAGCCCATGGGCTACCAAGGCGCTGCGCAAACCCTGATCGATCGCATCATCGGATCGCTCCAGGGACGCATCTCCAAACGCTGAGCACCGATCCGCACGAGGGAGAACCATGCCCGTAATCGATGCTGACGGCTGCGCGATCCATGTCCAAGTCGAAGGGCCGCAACACGCACCCGTGCTCATGTTCTCGAACTCGCTCGGCACGACCTTGCAAATGTGGGACGGCCAAGTTGCAGCCCTTCACCCGACACTTCCGCCTGGTACGCTACGACCGCCGCGGCCATGGCAAGTCCGGCTGCCCGCCGGGACCTTATACGATGGAGCGCCTCGGCCGCGACGTTCTCGCCGTGCTCGATGGGCTCGGTCTCGAGAAGATCAACTGGTGCGGGCTCTCCATGGGCGGCATGGTAGGCCAGTGGCTCGGCGCCAACGCGCCGGAGCGGGTCGAGCGGCTCGTCCTTACCAACACGTCGAGCTATTTCCCCGACAAATCTGCATGGAACGACCGCCTCGCACTCGTGCGCGAGAAGGGAATCGCCGCCTTCGCCGGACCAAACATGGAGCGTTGGTTCACCAAGGGATTCCTCGAGCGCTCACCTGAGGCGGTCGCGCCCATCAAGGCGATGTTTGCCGATACTCCACTCGACGGCTACATCGCTTGTGGCGAAGCGGTGCGCGACATGGACCACCGTGCGCTATTGACGAGGATCAAGGCGCCTACCCTCGTCATTGCCGGCCGGCATGATCCAGCGACCCCGCTCGAGGCCAACGAGTACATCAAGAACAGCATTCCCGGCGCCCAACTCACCGTGCTCGATGCGGCGCACATGTCCAATGTCGAGCAACGGGACGCCTATACGGCGGCCGTGCTCGGATTCCTGCTTGCCGGATGACGGATGGACGGAGAACCCAGCGTAGCCGTATGTCCTCTGCCACTCGATCCGGAGGATCGCATGGATGACAAGGAACGCTACCAACGTGGCGCCGATGTTCGTCGAAAGGTACTAGGCAATGCCTGGGTCGATCGCGCCGACGCCGGCAAGAACGCATACAATCGGGAGTGGCAGGATTTCATTACACGTTGCGCTTGGGGCGAAGTATGGACACGACCGCATTTCGATGAGCGTACGCGCCGCATCCTCGTCATCGGCACCATGATGGCAATCGGCCGTTGGGAAGAATTTCGCATGCACGTGCGTGCCGCTTTGGTCGAAGGCGCCTTCTCGATCGACGACATCAAGGAGATTCTCTTGCAACAGGCGATCTATTGCGGCGTGCCGGTGGGAAATCATGCATTCCGCGAACTCGCCGAAGTGCTCAAGGAGATCGGTGAGGCGTCCGGAGCGCCGGGGTAGCGTCCTCGAGCTGCTGCTATCCCCCTCTCGCTGCCCGGAACGCTTGCGGCGTCGTGCCGGTCTGCTTGCGAAAGAAGCGGGCGAAATGGGAAGGATCGGAGAATGCGAGGTCATAGGCGATCTCGTGTATCGGCTGGCTGGTGAACACCAGCTGGCGCTTGGCTTCGGTAAGCACGCGTTGACGGATCAAGTGTCCGGCGGTGACGCCGGTCGCACGCCGGACATGGTCGTTCAGGCGGTCGACCGTCATCGCCAGCTTGTCGGCGTAGAACGCGAGCTGCCGCTCTCTGTGAAAATGCTCCTCGACCAGTCTGCGCAGTGCCTCAACGGTGGCTCCGGTAGGCTCGATCCGCTACCAACTCATTGCCTGTGCGCGCGCGGCTGGCCGCCAATCGCGCCACCTCCACCGCGGTCAGCGCCAGCAGCCCGCGCATGGCAACATGGAAGCCGGGACGCGCCAAGAAATGCTCCTCGTTGAGTGCCAGCGCCAGCTTCGATAGCCGATCTCGCTCGTCTTCCCCCAACGGTACCACCGGGGCCTGGGCGAGCGCCTTGAGCCGCGCCAGCCCCTCCCCGCGGCGATCGCCCATCGCTTCGGCCACATCCTCGGTGAACGTCAGCACCCAGCCGTCGGTCGCGCCCAGGCCTGAAGCGGAACCCATGCGCGACGGTGGCCGGCACCAGGATGGCAGCACGGCGCGTCGAAGGTGATGATGGCCGCTTCGAGCGTCATCTCGCCACCGCCTCGTTCGATCAGAAGGATCTGAAACAGATTGCGGTGGCGGTGAGCACGGATGGTCCAGTCGTGGATCGAGGAGCGTGACGAGATGGTCTCGATGTGAATGAAATCGAACGCCTGATCGTCAGGCGGATCGCCGTAGAGGTGAAACAGCGGCAGCGCAGTGGTGGCCATGCACAAATCATATGCCAGCTCGGTCGCCCGGGAAATGCGTCAAAGCCGCGAGAAATGCCGCCGTTCACATTCCGGAAGATGATCGCGCCCCCGGAGGGGGCGACCTCGGCATTCGGCGAACCGACCTCGTCAAACCCGCTTGTACGCGCGATCGTGGTAGACGAGCGCCGGACCGCTCGGGCCAAGCCGAACCGTTTCGACCGCACCAAAGAAGACGTTATGGCTGCCGACCGAGCGCACCTCGATAAGGCGGCAATCGAACACGACGACCGCCGCGGCGAGTGCCGGGCTACCGGTCGATAGCGTCGCCCAGTCTCCGCTTGCGAAGCGCTCACTGCCAGCGAGGCCGGTGCGGCCCGCGAAGACATCTGCGATCTCGTCGCCTGCCGGCGCCCAACGTATTGACGCAAAACACGCCGTTCTCCACCACGGCCGGATTGGTCTGGCTCCGGCGGTTGAGGCACATCAGCAAAGTCGGTGGGGCGTCCGAAACCGAGCACACCGCAGTGGCGGTCGCACCAGCCTTGCCACCGGGCCCGGCGGTGGTGATCACGTGGACCGCCGCGCCGATACGGCTCATCGCTTCGCGGAAGGCTGCGGGTTCGACCGTGCGCACGACTGCGGGGCCCACCGCCGTGAAGGCGCCGTCCATCGCGTCATCCGGACGTTGATCGATCCAGCTCATTCTACAATCACTCCGCCGCGCGCTTCGTCGCCGCAATCCCGGGAAACGCCACGTCGTCGGGGTCGACCCAGGCAGCATCGCACCAACCGTTCTCATCGTAGTCCGAGAGGCATTGTTCCGCGAGCGCGATCATGCCGTCGAGGGTACCGGTAGTGCGCGCGTTCCACATCGCCTGGATGCGGATGTCCTCGTGGTTGCCGGCGTAGTTCATCTCGTAAAGCTCGTGACGGCCGCCGAACTCGGTACCGATAGCGTCCCACAGCAGCTTCATGACCTTGATGCGCTCCTTGTAGCCGATCCCGTACGATCCCGCGCACGTATTTGGCGAGATATTGGTCGATCGCGGGGTTTTTGAAATCCCTGGCAGAGGACGGAAGATAGATGAGCGCGGACGCGACTATTTTCTCTACGATTTCCTTGACGCGGCCATAGGCCTCACCGGCGAACACGCGGTAGCTCGAACCCGATTGCACGTTTGGCAGCACCGCACCGTCGACCCAGGGCGTTGGATTGGCAGCCATCGCTTCCGTCAACGCCCAGAACAGATTACGCCAAGCGATTACCTCGCCGAGCATCGCCTGGTTGCCGCGAAACTCATCAGCTCCGGTCGTGCGAAGCGCCTTTGCGATGATCCCGACCATGAAATCGAGCTTGACCGCAAGCCGCGTGCAGCCCTGGAACTGATAGCCGGCGAGGAACCCCGACTGCGGGAAGAAGATCTTGAGCTTCTCCAGATCGCGGTGCAGAAGCACGTCCTCCCACGGGATGAACGCGTTGTCGAACACGAAGATCGCATCGTTCTCGTCGAACCGCGAGGACAGCGGATAGTCGAACGGCGTACCCATCACGCTCGCCATCATCTCGTAGGAAGTGCGGCAGAACAGCTTCACCCCCGGAGCATTCATCGGAGCGATGAACATGACCGCGAGATCGGTATCGTGTGTCGGCACCGCCGCGTTCTGGCCGAGGAAGTTGTAATGGGTCAGCGCCGATGAAGTCGCGACCACCTTGGCGCCGGATACGTAGATACCCGCGTCGGTCTCCTTTTGGATAGCGATGAACACGTCCTTGACCTGATCGGCTGCCTTGGCGCGATCGACCGGAGGATTGACGATGGCGTGGTTCATGAACAATACATGCTCCTGAGCGCGCCGATACCACGCTTTGGCGTTGCCGGAGAATTTGCCATAGAATTGATGATTGGCTCCCAGCGTATTCATCAACGAGGCTTTGTAGTCGGGAGAGCGGCCCATCCAGCCGTATGACATCCGCGCCCATTGGGCGATGGCATCACGTTGCGCGATCAACTCCTCGCGCGAGTGGGCGGCGCGAAAAAATCTGTGTGTGAAGCCGCCCGACCCGGTGTCGGTTGAGGTGGTGAGCAGGTCCTTGGTCCTGGGGTGGTGAAGGGCCTCGTAGAGCCTGGCAATCGAGCGCGCCGAATTGCGGAAGGCGGGATGGGTGGTGACGTCCTCCACCCGCTCGCCGTAGACATACACCTCGCGCCCGTCCCGCAGGCTGGCGAGATATTCGGCGCCGGTGAACGGCCGCCCCTTGGCGCCGATGGCGTCCTCGGACCTCATGGAACTCATCGGTTCCTTTCGCACGGTTGTTGCCGCAGCAAGGCACCGGCAGGGCCGAGTGTCAATGCGCGCCGCAGACGACCGCCTGCCATTGCCTCGATCGTTCTGCGCCGGCAACCGACATGCGAACCGGACGAAAGCGGCCGTCAATCAAATCGACCCAAAGCAGGACCTTGCTCTTCGGCGATCGTCCCGCCGGACCGACCGGTCATGCCCGCGAGCAGACAAGGAAGTTGACCGCCCGACGCTCGCCAGCTTCCCCACAGGAGCGTCGCGACGAAACCAGGCGCTGCCGTTGCCGGACTTGAGCACCCCTGCTAGAGCTTTCACATGTTGCCGGATCCTAGGGGGACGCCTCGATAGGAAGGCGCTCGGGCATGGACGTCTTCATCCAGCAGCTCATCAACGGCATCACACTCGGCTCGATCTACGGCCTTATCGCCATCGGCTATACCATGGTGTTCGGCATCATCGGAATGGTGAACTTCGCCCATGGCGACGTTTTCATGGTATCGACTTTCATCGCACTCGTCGCCTTCCTCATTCTCACCACCTGGCTCGGCATCGGCTCGGTCGTCCTCGCTCTCCTGATTGTGCTGATCGTCGCGATGTTGCTTACCTCGCTGCTCAACTGGGCGATCGAGCGCATCGCATACCGGCCGCTACGCGGATCGTTTCGTCTTGCACCCCTGATTTCCGCGATCGGCATGTCGATCTTTCTCATGAATTTCGTGCAGGTCGCACAAGGCCCCCGCAACAAATCCATCCCGCCGTTCTTCAACGAGGTGATCGTCCTGATGGAAAGCAGCGAGGGCTTTGACGTGGCCCTTTCCTACAAGCAGATCGCAGTCTGGGTGGTGACAGCGGGCCTGTTGGGTGTCTTCTGGTTCGTCGTCACCAGGACCGCACTTGGCCGGGCGCAGCGCGCTTGCGAGCAGGATCAGAAGATGGCCGCCCTGCTCGGCATCGATGTCAACCGGACCATTTCGATCACTTTCGTCATCGCAGCAGCGCTCGCCGCCGTTGCCGGCACCATGTACCTCATGTACTACGGCGTGGTGAGCTTCGCCGACGGGTTCGTCCCGGGGGTCAAGGCGTTCACTGCCGCGGTGTTGGGCGGCATCGGCTCGCTTCCCGGTGCCGTGCTCGGCGGCCTGCTGATCGGGCTGATCGAAGTCATGTGGTCGGCTTATTTCTCAACCGATTACAAGGACGTCGCCGCTTTTTCCATTCTCGCCATCACCATGATTTTCCTGCCGCAGGGCATCCTCGGGCGCCCGGACGTGGAGAAAGTGTGAATGGCGATCGAAGCAGCAAAGCCCGCTTCGCGCGTCAGTATCGTCGGTGCGATGCGGCAGGCTGGGGTCGCCGGCCTGCTGGCATTCGGCTTGTTCCTGCCGCTGATCGGCTTCAACACCGTCCAGAACATCCGCAACGAACTGGTCCTGGAGACACGCTGGTCGTTGCTGGCGACGTTCGTCGGGATCGTTGCCGCCGGCCGCTTCCTCCATGCGCTGCTGTTGGTACCATGGCTCGCACGGCGCGCTTTGCGGCATCCCCACACCCCTGCTCCGAAGCCGGCGAGCGCAGATCGCGCGTTGGATTGTTCCGTTCACGCTCGGCTTTGCGGTGGCGTATCCACCACTCGCGTTGTCGCTGGCAGGTTTTCAGGGTGCGGTGAAATGGATCGATAACTTCGGCGTGCAGATTCTGATCTATGTGATGCTGGGATGGGGTCTCAACATCGTAGTCGGGCTCGCTGGTCTGCTCGATCTCGGTTACGTCGCCTTCTATGCAGTTGGCGCCTATTCCTATGCCCTGCTCGCCAAGACTTTCGGCCTTTCGTTCTGGATCCTGCTGCCGCTGGCGGGCTGTCTCGCCGCGTTCTGGGGAATTCTGCTGGGGTTTCCGGTGCTGCGGCTACGCGGCGACTATCTCGCCATTGTAACGCTCGCCTTCGGGGAGATCATCCGGCTGATCCTGATCAATTGGGTGCCGGTGACCAACGGCTATGCCGGCATCAGCGGGATCCCACGGCCCACCTTCTTCGGCATTCCGTTCAATGCCACCGAAGAGGGCTTCGCCGCCCGCTTCGGACTCGAATTCAGTCCGATCTATCGCACGATTTTCCTCTACTACGTCATCCTCGCACTCGCCTTGATCACAGCCGCCATTACGACCCGACTGCGGCAGTTGCCGATCGGGCGCGCCTGGGAGGCCTTGCGCGAGGACGAGATCGCCTGCCGTTCACTCGGCATCAACACCACCACTACCAAGCTCACCGCATTTGCAATCGGCGCAATGTTCGCTGGCTTCGCAGGTTCATTCTTCGCCGCCCGCCAGGGCTTCATCTCACCCGAGAGCTTCACCTTCATGGAATCGGCGGTGATCGTCGCCATGGTGGTGCTAGGCGGAATGGGAAGCCTGATGGGTGTGGCAATCGCCGCAGTCATAATGATCGGTGGCACCGAGATCATGCGCGAGCTCGATTTTCTCAAGACCGTGTTCGGACGCGACTTCGATCCGACGCAATACCGCATGCTGTTGTTCGGCTTCGCCATGGTGCTGATCGTCATCTGGAAACCACGCGGGCTGGTTGCCACGCGCGAGCCCTCGGCGGTCCTCAACGAGCGCAAGGCAGTAGCCGGCTCGCTGGTTCGAGAGGGCCGAGGATGACTGCCTGTCGCACAGGCGGACGTCGGAGCGCCGCCGCCGACGACGACCGACGCCGAGTCCCGCGATGGTCCTGCGCGTGGACCACCTCAGCATGCGCTTTGGTGGCCTTATTGCCATCAACGATCTTTCGTTCACCGCGCGACGTCGCGACATCACCGCCCTGATCGGACCCAACGGCGCCGGCAAGACCACGGTGTTCAACTGCATTACCGGCTTCTACAAGCCAACCGAGGGTCGCATTGCGCTGCAATTCGGCGACACGAGCGTGTGGGACGAGCTCGTCGCCCTGACCGATTGCGGCACGCGAACGTAGCCCGCGGCGACGGAGTGCTGTTCCTTCTCGAACGTATGCCCGACTATCTGGTGACGCAGAAGGCGCGCGTGACCCGCACCTTCCAGAACATCCGCCTGTTTCAGGGCATGACGGTGCTCGAGAATCTTCTGGTCGCACAGCACAATCCTCTGATGCGGTCGTCCGGATACGGCGTGCTCGGGGCGCTCCGCCTGCCGGTCCTACACGCGCGCCGAGCGCATGGCTATCGATCGGGCGCGATATTGGCTCGACAAGCTCGCTCTTACCGCACGCGCCGATGATCCCGCCGGCGATCTCCCTTACGGTGCGCAACGTCGCCTCGAAATTGCACGCGCCATGTGTACCGAACCGGTGCTGCTCTGCCTCGACGAGCCGGCCGCCGGCCTCAATCCGAGCGAGAGCGCCGAACTCGGCCGCTACCTGCACATGATCCGCGACGACCATGCGACGTCGATCCTGCTCATCGAGCACGACATGACGGTGGTCATGGAGATCTCCGACCATGTCATCGTGTTGGACCATGGCGTCAAGATCGCGGACGGTACGCCTGACGAGATCAGCGACGACCCAAAGGTGATCGCAGCCTATCTCGGCGTCGAGCAGGACGAGATCCCTGAGGAGACCAGCGTACGCCATGATCTTCCGGGCGGACCATCCGGCAGTCCAGCCTGAGACGCGGCTTCCGATACCGCACTCGGAGAACTCGGAACCGGAGCGCACCGAGACGCGCAGGACCTCTGCAATGACCTCGCCGCTCCTTTCCGTCCGCGGGGTCGAGGCCTACTACGGTCATATCGCCGCCCTGCGGGGTGTCGATGTCGAGGTCGGGGATGGCGAGATCGTTGCCTTGATCGGGGCCAACGGTGCCGGCAAGTCCACTCTGATGATGACGATCTTCGGCAATCCGCGCGCCCGCGAGGGCTCGATCACTTTTGCAGGTCGCGACATCACTCGCCTGCCGACACATGAGATAGCCCGCCTGAAGATTGCCCAGGCACCGGAGGGCCGTCGCATCTTCGTGCGAATGACGGTGATGGAGAATTTGCAGATGGGCGCGGCAGTCGCCGATCCCGCCTATTTCGAGTCCGATCTCGCGCGCGTGCTTTCGCTGTTTCCCCGCCTTGCGGAGCGCATCGACCAGCGCGGCGGCACGCTTTCGGGCGGGGAACAGCAGATGCTGGCGATCGCACGCGCGCTGATGGGTCGGCCTCGTCTGCTTCTCCTCGACGAGCCGTCGCTGGGCCTTGCTCCGCTCGTCGCGCGACAAATCTTCGACGCGATCAAAAAGCTCAATGCGGAGCAGAAGCTCACGGTGTTCCTGGTGGAGCAGAACGCATTCCACGCTTTGAGGTTGGCGCACCGTGGATATGTCATGGTCAACGGAAGGATCACCCTGAGCGGTAGCGGGCGGCAGCTCTTGGAGCGGCCGGAAGTGAGAGCCGCCTATCTCGAAGGTGGGAGGCACTGAGAAATACGGCCATGGACGTCAGCGTCCCCGAACTGCTCTCCGAGGAAAACTCGTTGGGCGTATTTTTCTTGGTGAGCGTCTTTCTCGGCGGAGGCGCCGCCTGGCTCGCCGGCCGCGCCATCGCCGCGACTTGGCGGCCTTGGTGGCACGTCGCGCTCTATATGCTCGCTCTGAGCCTCGCCGTACGCTTCCTGCATTTCGCGCTGTTCGATGCCAAGTTCTTGTCGTTGCACTACTATCTCGTCGATTTCGCGGTCTGCCTCGGGTTCGGATATCTCGGCTTCCGGTTGACGAGGGTGCGCCAGATGGTCACCCGCTACGGCTGGATCAACGAGCGTGCCGGGTCTCCTGCGCTGGCGCCGCCGCGACCTTACGACAGCCGGCGACATGCCAAATTCCGAGTGACAATTTCCCGAATTACAGCTTGAATCGCGCTACGGGGCGGATCGAGCACGCGCAGAGGTTCGCCTCTCAGGTTTTTCCCATTCAGAGGTATGCACCTATGAAACAATGGCTCACGCTCAGCCTCGGCTTCGGCTTGGCCTTGCTTTCGCTGATCCGGCTTCGGCCCAGATCAAGTTGGGCGTCGCCGGCCCGATCACCGGTGGCAGCGCCGCCTTCGGTGCCCAGCTCAAGAACGGCGTCGAGCAGGCGGTTCAAGATCTCAATGCCGGCGGCGGCATTCTTGGCCAAAAGATTCACGCTCCGGTTATCGTTGGAGACGATCGCGGCGACCCGAAGGAAGGCGTCTCGGTCGCCAACAAGTTCGTAGGTGACGGCGTGAAGTTCGTAGTCGGCCACTTCAACTCCGGCGTGACGATCCCGGCTTCCGAGGTCTATCAGGAGAACGGAATTCTGGCGATCTCGCCCGCTGCTACCAATCCCAAGGTCACCGACCGGAATCTGTGGAACATGTTTCGCACCTGCGGCCGCGACGATCAGCAGGGTGGCGTGGCCGGCAACATCATCGCCGCCCGCTTCAAGGGCAAGCGGGTGGCCGTCGTCCACGACAAGACCACGTATGGGCAGGGTCTAGCCGACGAGACGCGCAAGGCAATGAACGCGAAGGGGCTCAAGGAAGTCCTCTACGAGGGCGTCAATGTCGGTGACAAGGACTACTCGGCGCTGGTTTCCAAGCTCAAGGCGTCCCGCCCCGACCTCGTCTTCTGGGGCGGGTTGCACGATACCGGCGGGCAGATCTTGCGGCAGATGCGCGATCAGGGCCTCAAGACCACGTTCATGGGAGGAGACGGCATCACCGACGACGAATTCGCGGCCATTGCCGGACCAGGCGTGGAAGGCACGCTGATGACCTTCTCGCCCGATCCGCGCACCAATCCGGCCAACAAGCAGATCGTCGATGTATTCCGAAAGAGAGGCTTCGAGCCGCAGGCCTACACGCTCTACAGCTACGCAGCGGTGCAGATCATCAAGCAGGCCAGCGAGCAGGCGAAGGCGCTGGACCCCAAGAAGGTCGCCGAGGTGATGCATTCGGGCAAGGTCTTCAATACCGTGCTCGGTGACCTCTCTTTCGACAAGAAGGGCGACGTGACGGGATATACGATCGCGGGAAAGAAGAAGGACCGCTACGTGCTCTACGTCTGGAAGAAGGGCCCGGACGGCAAGATTACCTACGTCGAGTTCCAGTAACGCGAAGGTCTCTTGCTCAGGGGCAGCGCCCGTTCTCTCGGAGCGGGCGCTTTTCTATTCTAGGTCATGACCATGACGCGACGCCAACGAAGCGGGACCCTCTGCGCGCGGCAACCTCAACCGATGCTCTGCAGCACCGGGAAGGTCTCGATCAGCCAGACGTTGAGCTGAGTGAAGAGTCCCGCGATGAAGGCGATGCCGATGAGAATGAGCAGACCACCCATCACTCGCTCCATGTGGGCGAGATAGGCGCGAAAACGGACCAGGAATGCAGCAAATGGCTCGACTGCGAGGGCGGCGATGATGAAAGGGCAGGCCGAGCCCGAGCGAGTAAACCGCCAGCAAGGCCGCGCCACTAACGACCGTGGTCTTGGAAGCGGCAATCGCCAGAATCGCTGCCAAAATCGGTCCGATGCACGGCGTCCAACCGAGCGCAAACGCGAGCCCCATGACATAGGCGCCCCAAAAGCCGACCGGCTTTCCGACATCGAGACGGGCCTGTCGGTTCAATAAGCCGATCGGAGTGATACCGAGAAAGTGCAGACCCATAATGATGATCACGATGCCTGCGATGAGAACGAATGGATCATCGGATATCGGGAGATTTAGCCCGATCGCGGTCTTCAAATTGGCCAGCCAGCTAGCCAGCAGCCCCTGCAGTGCTCGCAGCCCGAGGCCAATCGTACTGGCTGCGGCGCCAAGTGCGACAAAGATCGTGGAGAAACCCGCTACGAACAGGATGGCAGCTAGCACGGTCTCTCGTCGACCTGGGATTCCGTTTCTGCATCGGCCAGCCGCTCCAGTGAGGTGCCGGCGAGATAGACGAGATATGGCGGCACCAGCGGCAGCACGCACGGCGACAGGAAGCTGACGAGACCGGCAATCAGCGCCGCGAAGACTGTGACATCGGGAGCCATGCCGCCTAGATGCGCCGCATTTGTATGCGTTCGCAAGCAGACAAACCCGCCAGTACCGGGATGTGAAGGAACGACGGTCTGGTCTGGCCAGTCATCAAGGGATACCCTCATCGGTTGGGTCGTCTACGCTACCCTGCATCCACACCCGTTCATGAGTGCGTCATTCAAAATGACCGGGAACATCCCGTGGTGACGCGACCCAGCCCCGTTGGGCGCCGGAAAGGCCGCCGTCGGCAGCGGGAATCCCTGACCCAATTTTTCTACAGAGGGGCCATGGTCAGACACAACCTCATTACCGATGTCGCCGGGATCCTGGTCGGCCACGCCGATGACGTGCGCTTGGCCTCCGGGGTCACGGCAATTGTATTCGAGGAACCCATGGTCGCGGGGGTCGACGTCCGCGGCGGAGCGCCGGGAACCCGCGAAACGGATCTCCTCGAGCCGCACCGGACCATCGAGCGCATCGACGCTGTCGTGCTGTGCGGGGGGTCCGCCTTCGGCATGGATGCCGCGGGCGGGGTGCAGGCGTTCCTGCGCGAGACGGGCCGCGGCTTCGCCATTGCGGACATCCGTGTCCCCATTGTGTGCGGAGCGGTGCTTTTCGATCTGCTCAACGGCGGCGACAAGAATTGGGGGCGGTTCTCGCCCTATCGCGAGCTCGGATACGCCGCGGCGGCTGCGGCCGGCACCGGCTTCGCGCTCGGAACGGCGGGTGCCGGTTTCGGTGCCACGACCGTCAATCTCAAGGGCGGGCTCGGTTCGGCCTCTGCGCTTACCCGTGACGGTCACATGGTCGGCGCGCTCGTTGCGGTAAATGCCTGTGGCAGCGCCAATATCGGCAACGGCCCGCATTTCTGGGCCGCGCCGTTCGAGGTGGATGCCGAGTTCGGCGGCCTTGGCTTTCCTGCGACGGTGCCGAGGGCTGCGCTGACGCCAATTGCCAAGGGACGACCGGGCGAGAACACGACCATCGCCATTGTCGTCACCGACGCCGCTCTCACCAAGGCGCAAGCCAAGGAACTTGCCATCATGGCGCAGGACGGCCTTGCGCGCGCCATCTACCCCGCGCATACCACTCTCGACGGCGACACCGTGTTTGCGGCCTCGACCGGCCGCCGGCCACTCGCCGACGCGATCAACGAACTCACGGAACTCGGTGCCACTGCCGCAAACGTGCTCGCGCGTGCGGTCGCTCGCGGTGTGTTCGAGGCGAAAGCGCTGCCCGGGGGCATTCCGAGCTGGCAGGATTGCCACAAGGAGCTACTTTTGCACCGATGATGCCGGGTTTGATTGCTTCGCCCCGAATTAGCCACTTAGGGTGTTGTTAATGGGCAACGTGGTTCGTATCGCGTGTGCGGCTCGAGCCACGGATGCCTTATAGGGTTAAAGGGTTGGGGAGATTGGCCATGCGTCTGGCGGCGACAGCGTGCGCGGGTGTCTTCGGCGCCTGTGTGGTGGTTGCGGGCGCCGTCCTGGCACAAAAGTCTTCGTTCTTGAGCTCAGCGCCCGCACCGGAGGTGGCGACGCCTGCGCCGGCTTCGTCACCGCCGATGGTCATCAAAGAGATGGCCGAAGCGCCTCCTGCAGCTGCCAGTGCTGCCGCCGCACCTCCGGGCGCCAGCGCCCCGGCCGCCGCACCGGCGCCCGCGGCAGCCGGGCCAATCGCTGATCGCGCAGGCAGGACAAAAGGCTTCGCCGTCGGCGCCTCCGGCGCAAGCGTCCGCTCCCAACACCGCTGCATCGTGCCCAGGCAATCCGAATGCGCTCGGCGTCGCTCGCATCGTCGAGATCGACACCACGGGTGGCCCCGGCTTCGGCTTCGAGCATTTCAAGGAGCACGACTTCCTGCGCGAGGGCGAAGTGGTGTTGACATTCGATGATGGACCCTGGCCGAGGCATACCCCGGCCGTCCTCGCGGCGCTCAACTCGCACTGCACCAAGGCGATCTTCTTCCCGATCGGCACCCATGCCACGTACGAGCCCGGGCTACTCAAGCAGGTGGCCGCGGCGGGACACGCCGTCGGCTCGCACACCTGGTGTCACCAGGACCTGTCGAAAACCAAGGGCAAGTGCCTCATAGGAGGGAAACTGGAAGTCGTCGAGTACGACCCCAAGGACGAGATCGAGAAAGGTATCAGTGCGGTGCGCTGGGCGGTGGGCGGCCCGACGGCACCCTATTTCCGCTTCCCGGCCTTGCGGCAACCGCCGGAGCTCATTGCCTACCTCGGCAAGCGCAACATCGCCATGTTCTCCACCGACTTCGATTCCTTCGACTTCAAGATGCGCAAGCCCGAACAAGTCCGACAGGCGGTGATGACGAAACTGAAGAAATTCGGGAAAGGCATTGTTTTGATGCATGATTTTCAGCAAGCCACCGCGGCGGCTGCAGCCGACCTGCTGAACGATCTGAAAGCCGGCGGCTACAAGGTCGTGTTCATGAAGCCCAAGGAACCGGTCAAGACAATTGCCTCCTATGACGAGATGATCTTGAAGCAGTTGAAACCCTCCGGTGACGGTCGACCGACCTCGAGCGTGGTGCGAACCATCAGCGAATAGCACGCCAGCAGTTCGGCCTTGAGCGGGCCGCTGAGGGCGCATGAAGAATGTCGCCCAGCCTCGTGACCCCATTCGTTCTCCCCTGCTACGCGTTGAACCTGTCGGCGCCGTAGGGCGCGGGATCGCAGAACGGCAATGCACCGGTCATCATCTCGGCCACCAGGCGACCGGTAACCGGGCCAAGCGTGAGCCCCCAGTGGGCATGGCCGAAGGCGAGCCAGAGGCCTGACTGCGTCGGTGCCCGCCCGATCACCGGTCTCGAATTCGGCAAAGCAGGGCCGACTGCCCATCCAGGGCGCCGCTTCGACCGGTTCGCCGAGCGGGAAGATTTGCCTCGCCGCCGGCATCAGCCGATCGAATTGCACCGGGGTGGGTGGCGCATCGCGCGCGGCGAATTCGGCACCGGTAGTGAGGCGCAGTCCCTGTTCCATGGGCGCCACGCAGTAGCCGATCTCGACATCTACCACCGGCCGCGTGAGTCCGGCATTGCCGAGCGGACGGAAATGCCGGTGATAGCCGCGCTTGACCGCCAGCGGCAGCTTGATCCCGAGCGGCTCCAGCAGATCAGGTGCCCAGGGCCCCAGCGCAACCACCGCCTCACCGGCGTCGATCGGACCCTCGCGAGCATCGACCCGCCAGCTCGTTCCGGCGCGACGCAGCGAGCGGGCATCGCCGGTGAGCACGACGCCTCCGAGCGCCGCAAAACGCGACGCATAGGCGCGCGTCACCGCCAACGGATCGGTGAGGCTTGCGGCTCCAGGCCAATGAACCGCCTGCCGGAAGGCGGGCGCGAGCGCCGGCTCGAGGCTCTGTGCTCCCTTAAGGTCCATGACCGTGAAGGCAAGGCCGTATTTGCCGGCAAGCTCGCGTTCGGGCGCGCCGGCAGCGAAGCCGACATCGGTCCGGTAGAGCTTGAGCCAGCCATCCTTGCGCAGGTAGCGCTCGGCGCCGGATTCGGCGAGCAAGGCCTCATGCTCGGCCAGCGCCCGCGCAAACAGCGGCCGCATGCGCTCGGCAAACTCGATCCGCCGCTCTAGAGCGGAGCCGGCACGGTAGGCGAAGAGCCAGGGCGCAACCTTCGGAAGAAACGTCAAATGGTAATTGGCCTCGGCCGAGCGACGGGCTGCCACCCTGACCAGCGCCATCAATCCGCTCGGGAACGGGTGTGGCAGGAGCGTATTCCCCTCGATCACCCCGGCATTCCCGTAGGACGTCTCCTCGCCGGGCGGGCGGCGATCAAGCAGCACAACAGCAACCCCGCGCTTGGCGAGATGCAGGGCAATCGAGGTGCCGACGATCCCTGCCCCCAGCACGATGACATCGGCTCGCGCCATGATGGTCCTTTCCCTCTTTACGCTGGCCGCTTAGACGCTAGGCGGCAAGACGCGCGTCTCGCACGACGCCGCGCCTACCCTATATGGCGCGTGCGATCCCGTCGCGGCGAAGGAAGTACGTTGCCGCCCCCGCTACCCCGTGTTAGGCGACCAGTTATCCGGAGCATTCGATGCGTCACCCCCTGCTTATTGCGCCATCGATCCTGGCCGCCGACTTTGCCCGGCTCGGCGAGGAGGTGCGTGCCGTCGATCAAGCCGGTGCCGACTGGATCCATGCCGACGTGATGGACGGTCACTTTGTACCCAATATCTCGATCGGCCCCGAAGTGGTGAAGGCTATCCGCCCGCACACCAGGAAGGTGATCGACGTTCACCTGATGATCGCGCCGTGTGATCCCTATCTCGAAGCCTTTGCCAAGGCCGGCTCGGACATCATCACCGTTCACGTGGAGGCGGGACCGCACGTTCATCGTTCGCTGCAGGCGATTCGCGCGCTCGGCAAGAAGGCGGGTGTCGCGCTCAATCCAGGCACCCCGATCGAGACGCTCGAGCCGGTGATCGACCTGATCGATCTCGTCCTGATCATGTCGGTCAATCCCGGCTTCGGAGGGCAGGCGTTCATCCCCTATGCGGCCGAGAAGATCGAGCGCGTACGCGCCCTCACCCGCGCCCGCCCTATCGACATCGAGACCGACGGCGGGATCACGCCGGAGACGGCACCGCTCGTCGCGCAGGCCGGCGCAAATGTGCTGGTCGCAGGCTCCGCCGTGTTCAAGGGCGGCAGGCCCGAGACCTACCGCGCCAACATCGCCGCCATCCGCGACGCTGCAGCCCTGGCGCGCGGAGAAGCGGCGTGACACTGCGCGGGCTGGTCGATCCCTCGCCGATTCGACGCTGGGACTCGCAGGCCGAGATGCCGGATCTCGTGAAGGCTTGCGAGCCCGCGATCGGGTTTCGCGTCGATTGCGCCGTCAGCGGCAAGTCCTGGCCGGCGCTCGCCAAATTGAGCTTGCCTCTTCGATCTGCTACAGCGCCGCTTGTTCACATCCCTTGCCGAGGCCGCCGATGATCCCGCGCTACACCCGGCCCGACATGGCCGCCATCTGGGACCCGCAGACGCGCTACCGCATCTGGTTCGAGATCGAGGCACATGCGGCCGATGCCATGGCCGTGCTCGGCATGATTCCGAAAGAAGCCGCCAAATCGATCTGGGACGCCGGTCGCAACGTCCAATTCGACGTCGCCCGCATCGACGAAATTGAGCGCGAGGTCAAGCACGACGTCATCGCTTTTCTCACCCATCTCGCCGAGATGGTCGGACCGCAGGCGCGCTTCGTTCACCAGGGCATGACGTCCTCCGACGTGCTCGATACCTGCTTCAATGTGCAACTCGTGCGCGCCGCCGACATCCTCGTCGCCGATGTCGACAACCTGCTCGCCGCCGTCGAGCGCCGTGCCTTCGAGCACAAGATGACCCCAACCATCGGTCGCTCGCACGGCATTCATGCAGAGCCCACCACCTTCGGCCTCAAGCTGGCATATGCCTTCGCCGAGTTCAGACGCGCCCGGGAGCGCCTCGCTGCCGCACGCAAGGAGGTCGCGACCTGCGCTATTTCCGGTGCGGTCGGCACCTTTGCACAGGTCGATCCGTACGTTGAAGCGCATGTCGCCCAGGCGATGGGGCTGGAGATCGAACCGATCTCGACTCAGATCATTCCCCGCGACCGCCATGCCATGTACTTCGCCACGCTTGGCGTGGTCGCGTCCTCGGCAGAGCGGCTCGCCACCGAGATTCGCCACCTTCAGCGCACCGAGGTGCTGGAGGCCGAGGAGTTCTTCTCCGAGGGCCAAAAGGGCTCCTCTGCCATGCCGCACAAACGCAACCCCGTGCTGTCCGAGAACGTCACGGGACTGGCGCGCCTGGTGCGTGCGTATGTGACGCCGGCGATGGAGAACGTGGCGCTGTGGCATGAGCGGGACATATCGCATTCCTCGGTCGAGCGCATGATCGGGCCCGACGCCACTGCGACGCTCGATTTCGCACTGGCGCGGCTGGCGTCGATTGTCGATAAGCTCGTGGTTTATCCCGCCAACATGCAAAAAAACCTGAAACTCCTCGGCGGCCTGGTGCACTCTCAAAGGGTGCTCATCGCGCTTACACGCAAGGGCGTGGCACGTGAGGATGCCTACCGACTGGTGCAACGTAACGCCATGCCGGTCTGGTCGGGCCAGGGAGACTTCTTGTCGTTCCTCAAGGCCGACCCTGACGTCCGCAAGCATCTGAGCGAGGCCGAGCTCGAGGAAAGCTTCGACCTCGGCTACCACCTGGAGCACGTCGACACGATCTTTCAGCGGGTTTTCGGCAGGGCATGACCGCGGAGCGAAGACGAACCGCGGATGCATCCGCCCCTCTTCTTTTGGTCGCATTTATACGGAAAACCTCCTAGCCGACTCGGCCTGGACCATCGGCGATGACCGGTATCGCCCACGTCCGATCGGTGCGTACTCTCGCGGGAACGCCCCCTTGCCAACCATTGCACCGACCATTCTCGTCTTCGATTCCGGACTCGGCGGCTTGACCGTCTTTCGGGAAATCGCCAAGGCCCGTCCGGATGCACGCTACGTCTATGTCGCCGATGACGCGTTTTTTCCCTATAACGCTCGCGGCGAGGTCGAGCTGGTCTCCCGGGTCGTTACCCTCATGGGTCAGCTGATCGACAGCCAGCGTCCCGACGTCGCCGTCGTCGCCTGCAATACCGCCTCGACGCTGGTATTGGCACAGTTGCGCGCCTGTTATCGAATTCCTTTCATCGGCACGGTGCCGGCGATCAAGCCGGCCTGCGCAATTTCAGTCACCAAGCGCGTGACCGTGCTCGGCACCGAGGCCACCGTCGGGCGCGAATATACGCGTGCTCTGATCCGCGACTTCGCCAACGGCAGCGACGTGACACTGGTCGGGTCGGCACTGCTTGCGGCGTATGCCGAAGCGGAGTTCCGGGGCGCCCCTGTCGCCGACGGCCTGATTGCACGCGAGATCGAGCCCTGTTTCGTCGCTGCGGACGGGCTGCGAACCGACACTGTCGTACTGGCCTGCACCCACTATCCGCTCCTGCTCGAACGGCTCGAGCGGCTTGCGCCCTGGCCCGTAACCTTCATCGACCCCGCACCGGCAATCGCCCGACGGGTGGTGGAGCTTAGCGGACCGGCAACCGGCGTCGTCGCCGATGTTCCTGCGCGCATCGTCTTCACCTCCGGCCGACTGCCTTCGACTGCCCTCACGGCGACGCTGGCGCGCTTCGGGATCGGTCGCTAGCATCGGTCCGAGCCAGTCCGCTCGACATGGCAAATGGGGCCCGAAACCATGGCGACAGAGCCTCAAACGGTTCGGCGAACCGTACAGTTCAAGTTTACCCTACCCACAGGGGATACAAGTCACCTGGCATCGCTTTTGAAGTCGGCGACCCCGTTTTATGAAGCTTTTGGCGGCGTACGGGTCCGCTTGTTGCAGAACGTGGACGACCCCACTCGGTTCATGCATGAGATCGAATACGACACGCCCGAGGTGATTGAGCTCAACCGCCAACGCGTCGCCAGCGATCCGCGCATGCAAGCCTACTTGCGAGGCTGGCGCTCGCTGTTTCCCGGTTCCATCGAGATCGACGTCTACCAGGACGTGGCCTAGATCCAAAGAACGAGTGCCGCACGCACCCGGTGGGGAGTGGCGCAAGACGGGGACTTCCCGGACCGGCCTGCTCGCACCCCAAGTCGCTCAGGCGGCCTGCTCACGGTCCCTCTCTGGTCCCTCTCGGCGACGATTTGACTTGCCGTCCCATTCCGCCTAGAAGGCGCCCGCCTCGCGAGCCAGAATGGCTTGCTAGGCGTTCGCGACCCGTGGCACTGCGCCGGCGCTCGGCCAATGCCTGTCGGTTCCGGCAATCTGGGACAGAGGAGGGCGCGATCCTCGCACAGCACAGCATGAGGACGCGATGACCAAGCGCCATGAGGCGAAGTACAAGATCGACCGCCGTATGGGCCAGAATGTGTGGGGCCGCCCGAAGAGCCCCGTCAACCGTCGCGAATATGGCCCGGGCCAGCATGGCCAGCGCCGCAAAGGGAAGCTGTCGGACTATGGCGTGCAGCTGCGCGCCAAACAGAAGCTGCGCGGCTACTACGGCAATATTTCGGAGCGCCAGTTCCGCGGTATCTATGCCGAAGCCATCCGCATGAAGGGTGATTCCGGCGCTCACATGATAGGTCTGCTGGAGCGCCGGCTAGACGCGCTGATATATCGGGCAAAGCTGGTCCCGACTGTGTTCGCCGCGCGACAGTTCATCAGCCACGGCCATATCAGCGTGAACGGTAACCGCGTCACCATCCCGAGCTACCGCACGAAGGTTGGTGATATGGTCGAGGTGAAGGAGAAATCGAAGCAGCTTGCGACGGTGCTGGAGGCGGTTGCACTCGCCGAGCGCGACGTCCCGGACTATATCGAAGTCAGCCACTCTAAGATGACCGCGAAGCTCGTCCGCATCCCGCAGCTCAGCGAGGTGCCCTATCCGGTGCAGATGGAACCCCATCTGGTAGTCGAGTTCTACTCGCGCTGATACTCCTGTCGCCCGTTGCTACGAAAGCGGCGACGCGCGGCACCGATAGACGTACTCATCGCAGCCCGAGCCGAAGAAGCCGATGCCGGGCGTGGCCGTGAAGCTGTGCACCTTCACATGGTGGAGGCGCTGCATAAGCGCCTCCACCTCCGCGCTCGAGATCGATTCGTAGGGGTAACCGCCCATCCAGTCGTGGACGTTGTGCACGAATTCCATGCCGCGCTGGCTCCGATAGCCCGCGACGTACGCGTGAAAATCGCCCCCACGAGGAAAAACCGCAGGCGCAGCAAGGCGATATACACCCCTCGTGCGGCGCCCTGCAGTCGCGGAGAGGCGCCGGTGTACCAGCGCTTCTCATACCGCCACAGGCCACACATTCTGGTGCGGCGATAGAGTGCGAACACGAACAGGCCGTCAGGGGCAACCGCCCGTGCCGCGCACTCGAGCGCCTCGTGCATCGCGCCGGTGTGATGCAGGACGCCCCATGAATAGACTACGTCGAAGCGGCCAAGCGTGTTTGGATCGAGATCGAACACGCTGAGCCGGCGCGCTTCGACCTCGCTTTTCGGGGCGTGCCGAGCCAGCACCGTTCGGGTCGTCTCGACCGCGATCGGGTCGAGATCGATTGCCATGACGCGCGACGCGCCAAGCCGCATGGCGGCGAGCGCATGCAGGCCGGATCCACAGCCAATATCGAGAAAGGACTTGCCGGCAAGTCCGTCGGCTCCCAGTAGACGAACCAGGCCGTGCTCGGCCTCGACGATGCACGTCTCATCGATGAGGTCGGAATAGCTCGCCCAGTTCCGTCCGAACGCGAAATGGCTAGCGCCATCCTTCAGCGAAGCGCGGCGGTTCTGCGGCGACCATCAAAGACGGCCAGGAGGCCGCGTCAGGCGGACGCGCCTTCTTTCACCGCCACACCCTTGTCCCTCAGCACACCCTGCAGCTCACCGGCCTGGAACATTTCGCGTATGATGTCACAGCCGCCGATGAACTCGCCCTTGACGTAGAGCTGTGGGATGGTCGGCCAGTTGGAATAGGTCTTGATGCCCTGACGCAGATCGTCCAATTCCAGGACGTTCAATCCCTTGTATGACACGCCGAGATGATCGAGAATCTGCACCACTTGGCCAGAGAAACCGCACATCGGGAACTGTGGCGTCCCCTTCATGAACAGGACGACGTCGTTGCTCCTGACCTCATTGTCGATGAATTGCTCGATCGCCATGGAATTCCCTCGTCGCTCGGCGAAGCGGACGCAAGACGTCTTTCCGACTTGCGCTCTCGAGCACCAATCCTGGGACAACCCAACGTCGGTGCGCTCCGCAACCACATGTCCATATAGCGTAGCGCCGCCCCAACCCCAAGGCCTTGCGAGGGCTTTTTCGCTGTCGGGGATGGGACCTTCCGATAGACGCATGCCGATGCATCACCAGAACGCGTCCTCGGCGAACTGCGGGTCAGCGTTCGGGCGTACCGGTCTGAAGCGCCAGCGCGTGTAGCTTGCCACCCATTTCGGCCTTGAGTGCTTCGTAGACGATCTGGTGCTGCTGCACCCGTGATTTGCCGCGGAAGAACTCGGCGAACACCGTGGCGGCGTAGTGGTCGCCGTCGCCTGCGAGATCGCGGATCGTCACCTCGGCGTCCGGGATACGCGCCTTGATCAGACGTTCGATCTCGCTCGCGTCCATTGCCATGGCAACCTCTCCCAAGACGCTATCCAAGACGGAAATGCGTGAAAACCCGGGAATGTGCATCAGATGGCGGCGCCGGCCATATAGGCGGGCAGCCACCCCTCGAAGCGCTCGCGCAGCTTTGCGACCAGAATGGGGCGCTCGCCTTCGAGCGTCAATGCGTCTCCGCCGGTGCGGCCCAGTTGCCGCACCGGGACGCCGGCGGCATGCAGGCGCGCCATGATCTTCTCCGCCTCCGCCGCCGCAACGGTGATGACGTAGCGCGCCTGGTCCTCGCCGAACCAGAAGGCGTGCGCCGTAAGCGGGGGACGGTCGAGCTCGGCACCGATACCTGACGCCATCGCCATCTCCGCGAGCGCGACCAGTAGACCCCCATCGGAGACATCGTGAACAGCAGTGGCAATGCGTTCGCCGATCAGCACCCGCACGTGGTCGCCGTTGCGACGCTCGGCCGCGAGATCGACCGGCGGCGGCGCCCCCTCCTCCCGCTCGCAAACTTCGCGCAGATAGAGCGACTGCCCGAGCCAGCCAACGGTCTCGCCGATCAGTAGAACAGCCTCGTCCGCTGCCCTGAAGGCGAGCGTGGCAGATCTGACAAGATCGTCGATCAGTCCCACGCCCCCGATGGTGGGGGTCGGGAGGATGGCGCGTCCGTTCGTTTCATTATAGAGCGAGACATTGCCGGATACGACCGGAAAGTCGAGCGCCGCACAGGCTTGCGCGATGCCATCGATGCAGCCGACCAATTGGCCCATGATCTCGGGGCGCTCGGGATTGCCGAAATTCAGATTGTCGGTGAGCGCAAGCGGGCGCGCCCCGACCGCAGTGAGGTTGCGCCAGGCTTCCGCCACCGCCTGCTTGCCGCCCTCCACCGGATCGGCCTCGCAATAGCGCGGCGTTACATCGGTCGTAAGCGCGAGCGCCTTGGGCCCCTCCTCGACGCGGACCACGGCGGCATCGCCGCCCGGCCGCTGAATTGTGTTCCCCAAGATGACATGATCGTATTGTTCCCATACCCAGCGCCTGCTGCAGAGATCGGGCGAGCCGATGAGCCGCAGCAGCGCCTCGGCGGTCGGTACCGGAGGTGTCACGTCGGCCGCCTTGACGATCGGCGCCTTCGGCGTCGCGAAATAGGGCCGGCGATAGACCGGAGCTTGATCGCCGAGCTCCTTGATCGGCAAATCCGCCACCACTCTGTCGCCGTGGCGCACGACGAAGCGCCCGGTCGGGGTCGTCTCGCCCACGACTGCGAAATCGAGTCCCCATTTGCGGAAAATCGCCTCAGCCTCCTTTTCCTTCTCCGGCTTGAGCACCATCAGCATGCGTTCCTGACTCTCGGAGAGCATCATCTCGTAGGCACTCATACCGCTCTCGCGGCACGGCACACGATCGAGATCGAGGGTGACACCGAGATCGCCCTTGGCGCCCATCTCGACCGCCGAGCAGGTCAGGCCCGCCGCACCCATGTCCTGGATCGCGATGACACAATCCGCGGCCATGATCTCCAGGCAGGCCTCGAGCAGAAGCTTCTCCGCGAATGGATCCCCCACCTGTACGGTGGGGCGCTTCTCCTCGGAATCCTCCCCGAACTCGGCTGACGCCATGGTTGCGCCATGGATCCCGTCGCGCCCGGTCTTGGAGCCGAGATAGACGACGGGCATGCCCACACCGGAGGCAGCCGCATAGAAAATCCTGGTTGTTTGTGCGAGCCCCACGGCCATCGCATTGACCAGGCAATTGCCGTCGTAACGGGTATGGAAGCGCATGGAGCCACCCACCGTCGGAACGCCGAAGGAATTGCCGTAGCCGCCGATGCCGGCGATCACGCCGGAGACGAGGTGTCGCGTCTTAGGGTGCGAAGGGGCTCCGAAAGAGAGCGCATCCAGGCACGCGATCGGCCGCGCTCCCATGGTGAAGACATCGCGCAAGATGCCGCCAACGCCGGTGGCGGCGCCCTGATAGGGCTCGATGTAGCTCGGGTGATTGTGGCTTTCCATCTTGAATACGACCGCCAGCCCGTCGCCGATGTCGATCACTCCCGCATTCTCCCCCGGGCCCTGGATCACCCACGGCGCCTTGGTCGGTAGCATGCGCAGGTGTACCTTCGAGGACTTGTAGGAGCAGTGCTCGTTCCACATCGCCGAAAAGATACCGAGCTCGGTGAAGCTCGGCCTGCGACCGATCAATTGCTCGATGCGCTGGTATTCCTCGGGCTTGAGACCATGCGCGGCGATCAGCGCCGGCGTGATCTTGATCGGCTTGGCGCTTCGACCTCGGGCGGGTGCCCTGTCCTTCACGATCCTTGACGGCATCCCTCTTGCGCGCGCCTTTGCGTACCTTCACGCTCCTGGCGGTCGCACGTTTCCTGCGCGCTGCGGAGTTCGCTCTGGATGTCATGGATCTCGATTGTCCTCGCCGGATGCCTTCCGGCAATCCTTTCCGGCCTTTATTCCACAGCATCCTGCAGAGAAGTGCATGCAGGACGGACGCCGGATGCGCGCCCACGTCTCACGCGGCTTGCTTGAAATGGTCAGCGAGCCCGGCGAACAGCCCGCGCCCGTCCGTCGATCCAAGCAACGCATCTACGTGATTCTCCGGATGCGGCATCATGCCGAGCACGTTCCCCTGCTCGTTGAGCACTCCGGCGATTGCGTTGGCAGCCCCGTTGACGTTCCAGGCGGGATCGAGCGACCCGTCCGGCGCAACGTAACGGAACAGCACTCTGCCCTCCTCCTCGAGCCGCGCGATGGTGGTCGCATCGGCGGTATAGTTGCCCTCGCCGTGGGCGATCGGCACGCGGATCACCTGGCCCGCATTGTAGCCGCGCGTGAATGGGGAATCCGAATGCTCGACGCGCAGATGCACGTCTCTGCAGATGAATTTCAGCGCCGAGTTGCGCATCAGTACGCCCGGCAGAAGCCCTGCTTCGCACAGAATCTGGAACCCGTTGCACACGCCGAGCACGAGTCCCCCCTTCGCAACATGCGCGCGCACGGCTTCCATGACCGGTGCCCTCGCCGCGATCGCTCCGCAGCGCAGGTAATCGCCGTAGGAAAACCCTCCCGGCACCACGACGAGACCGGTGCCCGCCGGAAGCTCGGTCTCGGCATGCCAGACCATGGCCGGCTCGCGGCCGAACGCCAGCCGTAAGGCGCGCGCCATGTCGCGCTCGCGATTGATGCCGGGAAAGACGACGACCGCGGATTGCATCAGATGCCGAGCTCTCGCTCGATCCAACGCAGGACGTGATCGGTGTTGAGAAAGTCGAGCGTGGCTCGCTCGGCCTCGGTCATTCGGCCACGTTCGGTCACTACTGTCGCAACCACCACGTCACATTTGTCGTTGAACGCGATGGCGAGCGCCGCACGCGGCGTCGCGTAGGAGAGCGCGACATGATAGGGACGGCTGCGTCCCTGCATCCAGCCGACGGTGACCGATCGGCCGTCGCGCAGGCCCTTAACCCTGCCGCCGAGCAGCTCGAGATCGCCGACACGATCGAGCTCGGCGTCGTCGGACACCCCGGTCGAGCAGTTGCAGAAGCCGAGCTTGGGGCGCAGGTAGAGCGTGATCGCGGCGCCGCAATCGGCGGCGGTGCACTCGAACGCACGCCCTGAGCCCCACTGATCGAGGGCGAATGGCCATTTGACCTCGGTCCAGCCGCCGAGACCCGGCCGCCCCGCGGCAAAAGCTTGCCGAGCGTCCCCCGCCGCCTCGTCCGCAATGAGGCCGCTCAGGGCGGCGACCACTACTGGCAGGAAGAGGCTCGCTCGCATCGCTGTCGTCTCATGTGGCCTTTTTCCAGGAGCGAAGCTCGAGTTCCGAGGCGTGGCGACATCGCGTCAATGCCTCATCGAGATACTTTCACATCATAATTCTCAATCAAGGTATTGGCGAGAAGCTTGTCGGCAGCCTGCTTGAGTGTGGCTTCCGCTTGTTTGCGGTCGCGGCTCTTGAGCTCAACGTCGAACACCTTGCCCTGGCGTATGCTGGCGATGCCGTCGATGCCGAGCGACCGGAGTGCGCCCTCGATCGCCTTTCCCTGTGGGTCGAGGACGCCGGACTTGAGCGTGACGGTGACGCGGGCCTTCATTGCAGATCCTTCTCGCAGGCTCCTTATCGCGAGAATCGTTCGCTTCGCAAGTCGAGTCCGGCTCCATTCCCGCCCGATTCGACGGCGGCAATACGTGGCGGGCAATCTTAGCGAGTTGCACCTCAATGCACAGGAGCCGGCGATCGCTCCAGCAGGCGGCCGCGGCCGGCAACATAGCCGTCCTCGCCGACCAGCCGCATGGCCGCCCAGAACGCCGCCTGGGTGCTCGAGACGACAGGGATACCATGGCGATCCTCGAGGGCCTTGGCCACGCCCAGCGTGCGCAAGCCGCCGCACGAGATCAGCAGGCCCTCGGCTGCCGAAGCCTGCTCGCAGACCCTGGACCCGAGCGCAATGATGTCGGCCTCGCTCTTGCTACCGGGCTCACCGAACCCGCGCAGGCCGAAGCCCTCGAGCGCCAGCACCTTGAAGCCCTGTGCCGTGAGGAAGACCTCGAGTCGGTCGTTCACATCGTCCGCGTAGGCCGTAGCAACCACGATGCGACGCGCCCCGAGGTGACGCATTCCGTCGACCACGGCCTGGCTCATGGTGCTTACCGGCAGACCGGTGGCCTTTCGCAGCCGCTCCAGCAACTCTGCATGGAAGTCCGAGCCGCGATAGAACGTCAGCGAGGTGCCGATCACCATGATCGCATCGACGCCTTCTCCGGCAAGCTGCTCGGCCGCCGGGAGAATGGCCTCCCACGCGCCGTCATAGCCTCTGGGCGTCAGCGACCGGACGCCGACGCCGCGCGGAACAAAGCGCACACCCGGATACATCAGCCGTCCTTCCTCCGGCACCGTGTCGGTCGCGAACGGAACCACGAGTCCGATGCTGAATTCCCTGTGCATGGTCGTCTCCTCGTCCTCGTCGGCCGATCGCAATTGTTCCTCGATGGTCCGCACCTGCCCTGGCCGCAAGACAAAAGGCACCGGTCTCGGAACCGGTGCGGCCTCATCGCATCGTTACGATGGCGTCAGCTTTTGACCAGTACGGGGCCGCTACCCTGCGGCCGCTCGCCCTCGCTCATGATGCCGAGCCGCCGGGCCACCTCGGAATAGGCCTCGACCAGCCCTCCGAGATCGCGGCGGAAGCGGTCCTTGTCGAGCTTCTCGCTCGACTTGATGTCCCACAGCCGGCATGAATCCGGCGAGATTTCGTCCGCCACCACGATCCGCATCAGATCGTTCTCCCACAGCCGGCCGGTTTCCATCTTGAAGTCGATCAGTCGGATGCCGACACCGAGGAACAGGCCCGAGAGGAAATCGTTGACACGGATGGCGAGCGCCATGATGTCGTCGATTTCCTGCGGCGTGGCCCAACCGAAGGCCGTGATGTGCTCCTCCGAGACCATCGGATCACCCAGCTTTTCGCTCTTGTGATAAAATTCGATGATCGAGCGCGGCAACTGCGTGCCTTCCTCGATGCCGAGGCGCTGTGAGAGCGAACCGGCCGCGACGTTGCGCACCACCACTTCGAGGGGGATGATCTCCACTTCACGGATCAGCTGCTCGCGCATGTTGAGGCGCCTGATGAAGTGCGTCGGTACCCCGATGTCGTTCAGATGCTGAAAGACATATTCAGAGATCCGATTGTTGAGGACACCCTTGCCCTCGATGACCTCGTGCTTTTTCGCATTGAAGGCGGTCGCGTCGTCCTTGAAGTGCTGGATCAGCGTTCCGGGCTCGGGCCCTTCGTAGAGGACCTTCGCCTTGCCTTCATAGATGCGGCGACGGCGGCTCATCGGAGTGTACCGTGGTTTGTTGATATCCATTTCGATGCCGTGGCTCCGGTTTGAAGATGATGTCCGCGGCGGCGGAACACGGCGGCGCGACGATGAACGTGACCAAGCCACGCGTTCCCTGTCGGCAAACTAGCCGATCGGGCCCGGCAGCACAATCGCGTCAACAGCTTTTGTTCGACGCTACCATTGCCGCCGAATCATTTCGCCAATCGGTTGCCTTGACGGTCCCACTCCGTTATGCAGGGCGGCGCGGGTTTCGGCATCGGACGGCCGTTCACGATGTGGACATCATCGAGCCGGAATCGAATTGCAGGAATCGATGCCATCGGCGCCCCGGACAACCGTTGCATTGCGTAACTCGCGACAGGTGCTCTAGCGGTACCTTCATCGCGCAATAAGCGGGCGTCGGAGCCCTTTAGCGAGGCAGGTCGCGACGTTGCGAAGGCGTCCGGCAGCTCCCGAACCAGCGAGGCAGGAATGACCACATTCGACAAGCGCGAGGAAGGATTCGAGAAGCAGTTCGCCCATGACGAGGAATTGAAGTTCAAGGCGACTGCCCGCCGCAACAGGCTTCTCGGCCAATGGGCAGCGGGCAAGCTCGGCCTCTCTGGGGCCGAGGCCGACGCCTATGCCAAGGAGGTCGTGGTCGCCGATTTCGAGGAACCGGGGGACGACGACGTGTTCAGGAAGATCCGCAAGGACTTCGACGCCAAAGGCGTGCAGGAATCCGACCACCAGATTCGCCGTACCATGGTCGAGCTGATGGAAAAGGCGATCGCAGGGATCAAGGCGGGTTCGTGACGTTCATGCGCGGCATGCCGGACGCTCGGAGAGCGAGCGAGCCGCTGTCGGAGGACGAGATCGCCGAGCTGGTATGCCGGCAAATCGTTCTCGTCGGACTGGACCACGTGGCACTTCGCCAACTGGGTCGAGCTCCTGGGCCCGCTGCGGGACCTGCCGATGCGGGTGCTGGAGATCGGGTCGTGGGAGGGTCGCTCCGCGCTGTTCTTCTTGAATTTCTTCGCACGCAGCCAAGTCGTGTGCATCGACACCTTCGGAGGCAGTATCGAGCATTTGCGTAATCCCCATTTTGCAGCGCTCGTTCCCGATGCCGAGCGCCGCTTCGATGCCAACCTGGCGGCCTTCGGTGGCCGGGTTGAGAAGATCAAGGGCGCATCGAGCGAAGTCCTGCCGCGACTCGGCATCGCGGCGCGCCGGTTCGACATCGTCTATGTGGATGGAAGCCATCGAGCCGCCGACGTCTACAGCGACGGTGCATTGGTCTGGCCCATGGTGGCTCAAGGCGGCGTCGTCATCTTCGATGACTACGAATTCGAGGAAACCGCGGACGACAGTGAACGGCCCAAGATCGGTATCGATGCGTTTCTCGCAACCGTCGCCGGCCAGTATCGCCTCCTGCACAAGGCTTATCAGGTAGCGATCGTCAAGCTGTGATCGCGAGCGCCGGCTCTCGCCTATGGTCCGAAGGTGCGGCCTCACGACCACCGGCCGACGATTTCTCGGCTGCAGGAGGACGCTTTACAGCGTGACGCCGGATGGGTCACAGTGTTCTGCAACGTCACTTGACCGGGTTCCCTCGATGTCATCGTCACCACAGTTCTCCCTCGCCCGCCGGCTGCGTGCCGGCGAAACCGTCTTTAGCGGCTGGTGCGGCCTCCCGTACCCGATCGTCGCCGAGCTGGTCGCCCGCGAAGGCTTCCCGGCGGTCACGCTCGACGGACAGCACGGATTGTGGGACACCGCGGCGGTCGTGACCGGGGTCGCCCAGGTGCGTCTTGCAGGCGCCGCCCCGATCGTGCGTATCCCCGTCGGTGCATTCGCCACCGCAAGCCGCGCCCTCGATTTCGGCGCCGAGGGCGTGATTGCGCCCATGATCAACACCGTCACGGATGCTCGCGCCTACGTCTCGTTCGCGAAATTCCCCCCGGTCGGCGAACGCAGCTGGGGACCACACCGCGCGACGACGCTCGGCGATATGCCCGACCAGAAGGTCTATCTGCGCCAGGCCAACGAGCTCACCGTCACGTTCGCCATGATCGAGACACGGACCGCGCTCGACAATGTCGAAGCGATCGCGGGAACACCGGGGATCGATGCGCTGTTCCTCGGCCCGGCCGACCTTTCGATTGCGCTGAGCAACGGCGCCAAGGTCGATCCGATGGCCGCGGAGGTCGACCGCGAGATCGATCGCATCACCGCGGCGGCGGTCAAGTCGGGCAAGATCATGGGCGCCTATTGCCACAGCGCCGAGCGCGCGCTCGCACTCGCGGAGCGCGGAGTGCGATTTCTCGCAGTCGGCAGCGACATGGGCTTTCTGCGCGCAGGCGCAGCCGCAGTGGTCGGGGCGCTCAAGGCCTGACCAGCACGCGTTCACCCTCCGGCCGGGCCCGATGGCAAGCTCGTCGCCAGCCGATCGATAATTTGCTGCAAATCAGTCTCGACTGCGTGCTCTTCCACGTCGAGCACACGATAGCCGCGGTCGATGAGCCAGGTGCGGCGATCGGCGCGGGTCCTGGCGGCCGCCGCGCTTTCCCGCGCGGGTAGCAACTCGATCACCGTGCGCAGCGGGAACGACACGAAATCGACGATGTGGGTTCCGACCGGCGTCTGCCGCTTGAAGCCCTTGCCGGCGAGCCGGCGGTCGTTGGTGAGTGCCTGCCAAAGCAGCCGCTCGGCATCGGTGGGATTGCGCCGCAGAAGGCGCGCCAGCCCGCGCACCGGACCACGCTCGCCCGGCGCACGCGCGTCGCCATACTCGGCAAGAAGCGCACGCAAAGCCGCCGCTTCCGCGCCGGCGAGGACACCGCCCCGCGCCGGGCCCTTGCGGCCCTCGGTGAGCGCCATCACGATGCCGTGCAGGGTCTGAATGTCCTGCCGGGTCGGCTGCATGCGCGCGAAAATGTTGCGCAAATTGACCAGCATGGTGGCGCGCTTGTCGATCGGTCGGAAATACTCGATGAGGTCGAGCTGACACTCGAGATTTGAAAAGAATGCCTGGATCTGCTGCTTGCTCGCCGGTTGCGATCTCTCGGGCATCGCGAAAGGGAGAGCTCCTCCACAAGCGTGCTTGAACCACTCGTAGGCCACGATCGCAACCGCCTGCGCGAGATTGAGCGAGGCGAAGGCCGGATTGACAGGGAAGGTGATGATGCGATCGGCGAGCGCCACCTCGTCGTTCTCGAGCCCATGGCGCTCGCGGCCGAACAGCACCGCTACGTTCTCGCCCCCGGTCACGTGCGGAGCGAGTAAAGCAGCGGCTTCGTCGGGTCCGATGACCGGCTTGGCCTGATCATGGGCGCGCGCGGTCGCCGCGAGCACGATAATGCAGTCAGCGATCGCAGCTTCCAGGCTATCGAACAACCCGATCTCCTCCAACACGCGATCGGCGCCGGAGGCCGAGCGGCGCGCATGGATGTTGGGCCACCCGTCGCGCGGGCGCACCAACCGCAGCCGCGCCAGACCGAAATTGGCCATCACGCGGGCCGCAGCGCCGATGTTCTCCCCGAGCTGCGGCTCGACCAGGATCATGATCGGCCCCGGCGTCTCGATCCAGTTTCTGGTCTTGTCGGTTCCTGCGCCGGGCATGATGCATATTCCGCATTGCAGCGGTTGGCGGTCGGCAATCGGAGGCCGAGGTGAGCAGCCGTCATGGCAAGGTTCGAACACCATTGCCGCCCTGCTGCTCGACCTCAGTAGACCAATATGTCGTCGGTTTGCTCGCGCGATGCGAGGGTGCGGATGGGCGCCGCCCCCGCCGACCGTCCCAGGCTGTGCAAGGTCGTGTAGCGGCCGACCAAGAGCTCCACCAGTCGCAGCCGGGTCTCGATGCCGTAGCGGCTCGGCGTGAACTCGAACACGATCGGCACCGAACGGGCGATCAGTCCGGTCAGTCCTTCGAGCGCCTGAGGCTCGTAGCCCTCGACGTCCAACCATACGAGCCCGACCCGATCAGGTGCCACACCGAGCCGCTTCGAGCTCGTCCTCGACCCTCACCATCGGCACGGCGAGCTGATCGCGGCCGTCGACCGATGGGGGAGCGCCGATCGCGTGTGCGCCACTGTTGCGCGGATGCAGATGCAGCACCGCCGTGCCGGAGGCGGCACCCGCCGCCTTCGGGACGACCGCTGCCGCCTGAGCCAAGCCATTGATCTCCAGGTTCATCTCGAGCAGGCGCACATTGCGCGGTGCGGGCTCGAACGCGACGGCGCGCGCGAACCGGCCGGTGCGCAACGCATAGATCGTGTGAGTTCCGATGTGAGCCCCGACGTCCACGAAGACCGTATCGGACGGCAGCCGCCCGGCCGCGGACAGGATCTCGACTGCGGCGATGATCTCGCGGCGCTGCCAGCCGCCGTGCCAGATCAGCCAGCTGCCGACCACCCTGTCGGCGGGATCCGCAAAGAAGCGCACGTCACCGAGCTCGCAGAGCACCAAATGCCCGCGCGCGGCAAGAGCGTTCATCACCACCTCGCGCAATATCGGCCGACCCACCAAAATGGGCTCGAGCAGCGCACGTCGCAATGCCCGCCGGCCGCGGCCATAGATTCCCCTGACGTCCCGCCACCACAGCATTCCCTGCTTGCCCATCGGGTCTTTGTGTACTCGGCGTATTGCACTTGCAGGATCAGCGCCGGCACGCCATAACGCCCGCCGGCACCGACGAACTGCCGGCCGGGCCTTTCCCTAGCACAGTCTGCCTCTCCGCAAAGGCTTGTTTGCAATGGCAAAAATCAAGGTGACGAACCCGGTCGTCGAAATGGACGGCGACGAGATGACCCGCATCATCTGGAGGCTGATCAAGGACAAGCTGATCCATCCCTATCTCGACATCGACCTGCTCTACTACGATCTCGGGATCGAGAAGCGCGACCAAACCCGCGACCAGATCACCATCGACGCCGCGGAGGCAATCAAGAAGGTCGGCGTGGGTGTCAAATGCGCCACCATCACACCCGACGAAGCGCGAGTGAAGGAATTCAGCCTCAAGGAGATGTACCGCTCCCCCAACGGCACCATCCGCAACATTTTGGGCGGCGTCATCTTCCGCGAACCGATCATCTGCAAGAACGTGCCGCGGCTGGTTCCGGGTTGGACCAAGCCGATCATCATCGGCCGGCACGCCTACGGCGACCAGTACCGCGCCACCGATTTCAGGGTGCCGGGCAAGGGCAAGCTGACCCTCAGCTTCGTGGGCGAGGACGGTACCAAGATCGAGCGCGAAGTATTCCAGTTCCCGGGCAGCGGCGTCGCCATGTCGATGTACAATCTCGACGACTCGATCCGCGACTTTGCCCGCGCCTCGCTCAATTACGGTCTGCAGCGCGGCTATCCCGTCTATCTTTCGACCAAGAACACGATCGTCAAGGTTTACGACGGGCGTTTCAAGGACATCTTCCAGGACATCTACGACAAGGAATTCCGCGCCGCATTCGAGACGAAGAAGATCTTCTACGAGCATCGGCTGATCGACGACATGGTGGCGGCTTCGCTGAAATGGTCCGGCGGCTATGTCTGGGCGTGCAAGAACTACGACGGCGACGTGCAGTCGGATACGGTGGCACAGGGCTACGGCTCGCTCGGTCTGATGACGTCGGTGCTGATGACTCCCGATGGCAGGACGGTCGAAGCCGAGGCCGCTCACGGCACCGTGACCCGCCACTACCGCCAGCACCAGAAGGGCGAGCAGACCTCGACCAATTCGGTCGCCTCGATCTTCGCCTGGACACGCGGGCTTGCCCATCGCGCCAAGCTCGACGACAATTCCAAGCTCGCCAACTTCGCCGCCACCCTCGAGAAGGTAACGGTTGATACCGTCGAAGCCGGATTTCATGACCAAGGACCTGGCGCTGCTCGTGGGCGCAGACCAGAAATGGCTTTCCACCACCGGCTTTCTCGACAAAGTGGACGAGAACCTGAAGCGCGCGATGGCGGTATAGGGTGCGCCAAGTCGCATCTCGGCGTCACGCGCCCTCACAATGCGTCGGTGCGCTCGCGTCGAACCGCGCGTCACGGCACTAGCACAAGCTCGGCGTCGCGCGGCGCATGATCCGCTCCGTGGTGCGGATCGTGCCTTCGGCCGCCCCAAGGCGACCCTCGATCGCCACGAGCGCAGCTTCGGCCTTGGAACCGTCGGGGCCGCCGGCCTGCGCCATGTCGGGACGCCCGCCACCGCCCTTGCCGCCGAGCACCTCGGCGCCCTTGCGTACGAGATCGACGGCCGAGAAGCGCGCCGTCAAATCCCCGGTGACGCCGACGACCACACCCGCCTTGCCTTCCTCGGTAACGCCGACGATGGCGACCACCCCGGAGCCGAGGCGTTTCTTGCCTTCGTCGGCGAGGCTGCGCAGGTCCTTGAGATCGATGCCACTGACGGCACGTGTCATCAGCTTGACGTTGCCCACGAGACGGACGCGGTCGGCATCCGCGCCGCTCCCCACCACCCATGGCGAGCTTCTTGCGGGCGTCGGCGAGGTCGCGCTCGAGCCGCTTGCGTTCGTCGAGCAAGCTGCCGATACGCGCTGGCATTTCCTCGAGCGAGACGCGCAGCTCGGCGGCCGCGGCACGCGCGAGGTTGAGCGATGCGTTGACGGACTTGCGCGCGGCCCGGCCGGCGAGCGCCTCTATGCGTCGCACACCGGCGGCGACGCCGCTATCGGTGAGCCCCGAATGATTCCGATGTCGCCGGTGCGCGCGACGTGGGTGCCTCCGCACAGTTCAACCGACCATCCCATGGTGTTGCCGCCGCCCTCGCCCATGGCCACCACACGCACTTCGTCGCCGTATTTCTCGCCGAACAGTGCCCGGGCTCCGCACGCACGCGCATCCTCGAGCGCCATCAGACGGGTGGAAACCGGCGTATTGCGAAGTACGACCTCGTTGGCGACGTCTTCGACCGCTTCGATCTCGGCCGCCGTCATCGGCTTGGGATGTGAAAAGTCGAAGCGCAGCCGGTCGGGTGCGACCAGCGAGCCTTTCTGCGCGACGTGATCACCGAGCACCTGGCGCAGCGCTTCGTGCAGCAAATGCGTAGCGGAATGATTTCGCTGGATGGCGGTGCGTCGGGCGTGGTCGACCTCGAGTGCGAGGGCACTACCAGTTTCGAGCACGCCGTTCTCCACTACCCCGGAATGGATGAACAGGTCGCCGGCCTTCTTCTGGGTGTCGGTGACGCGAAAGCGCGCGACGTCCGTGCTCATGACGCCGGTGTCGCCGACCTGCCCACCCGACTCGGCGTAGAACGGCGTCTGGTTGAGAACGATGGCACCGCTCTGGCCCGCCCCCAGCGCGGCGACCTCCCTGCCGTCACGCACGAGTGCAGCGACCACGCCCTCGGCGCGCTCGGTTTCGTAGCCCAGGAATTCGGTGGCTCCTACTCGCTCGCGCAGTGCGAACCATACCGCCTCGGTCTCCGCATCGCCGGACCCCGCCCAGGAGGCGCGCGCCCTCTGGCGCTGACGCTTCATGGCGATCCCGAATCCCTCGGTATCGACCGCGATTCCGCGCGGCTTGAGCGCGTCCTGCGTGAGGTCGAGCGGAAACCCGTAGGTATCGTAGAGCGTGAAGGCGGTCTCGCCCTCGAGCCGGTCGCCGGCCTTGAGCGCGCGCGTCTCTTCGTCGAGAATCGCGAGCCCGCGCTCGAGCGTCCTGCGAAAGCGCGCTCTCCTCGAGCTTGAGCGTCTCGGCGATCAGCGCCTCGGCACGGGACAGTTCCGGATAGGCCTGGCCCATCTCGCGGACGAGCGTCGGCACCAGCCGCCACATCAGCGGCTCCTCGACCCCGAGCAACTCGGCGTGGCGCATGGCGCGCCGCATGATGCGGCGGAGCACATAGCCGCGGCCTTCGTTCGACGGCAGCACGCCGTCGGCGATCAGGAACGCGGAGGCACGCAGGTGATCGGCGATGACCCGGTGCGACACGCGGCGCGCGCCTTCCGGCTCGACCTTGGTGAGATCGGCGACGTGGGAGATGATGGCGCCGAACAGATCGATCTCGTAGTTGTCGTGGGTGCCTTGCAGCACCGCAGCGATGCGCTCCAGCCCCATGCCGGTGTCGATCGAGGGCCGCGGCAGCGCGACGCGCTCGCCGGCCGCCACCTGCTCGAACTGCATGAACACCAGGTTCCAGATCTCGATGAAGCGGTCGCCGTCGGCCTCGGCCGTGCCCGGTGGCCCGCCGGGAATGCGCGGACCGTGATCGTAGAAGATCTCCGAGCATGGGCCGCAAGGGCCGAGGTCGCCCATCTGCCAGAAATTGTCGGACCCGGCGATGCGCACGATCCTGCTCTCGGGCAATCCCGCAATCTTGCGCCAGAGGTCGAATGCCTCGTCGTCGTCGACGAAGACGGTGACCGTCAGGCGGTCGGCCGGAAGCCCGAACTCCCTGGTGACGAGGTTCCATGCGAGCTCGATGGCGCGATCCTTGAAGTAATCGCCGAACGAGAAGTTCCCGAGCATCTCGAAGAAGGTGTGGTGGCGCGCGGTATAGCCGACATTGTCGAGGTCGTTGTGCTTGCCGCCCGCGCGCACGCATTTCTGCGCAGTGACCGCGCGCAGGTAGGGACGTTCTCGAGGCCGGTGAAGACGTTCTTGAACTGCACCATTCCGGCATTGGTGAACATCAGGGTCGGATCGTTCCGCGGCACGAGCGGGGAGGACGGCACGACCTCATGGCCGTTGCGGGCAAAATAGTCGAGGAAGCTCGACCTGATCTCGTTGACGCCGCTCATTGCGAAACGATTTCCGATGCCTGATGAAGAGCGGAATGACGAACGCGAGGACCGATCACCGCTCTGCTCCTCGCCCTCTGTCCCCGCTAGTCGGTCCTCTGATATATAGACGTGGCCTGTTCAGCAAGCCACACGACGCAGTACAGGCGTAGGACGACGGAGCCCGTGCCTGCTCTGTCGTGTCATGTCTGTCCTGCGTCCTTCGATATCCACCGGACAAGCGATGAACACCACGCCGCGACCACCGGCTTCGCGCCTCGAAACCCTGCTGCGATCGCGGCAATTCGTCATTACTGCCGAGATCACGCCGCCGGTCTCCTGCAACGCCGACGACCTTTTGCAAAAGGCGCTGCCGCTGGCTGGCCTCGCCGATGCGGTCAACGTGACCGACGGCGCGAGCGCTCGCGCACATCTGTCGGCACCGATCGCCGCTGCCATGCTCGCCCGCGCCGGCATCGAGCCGATCCTGCAAATCACCTGCCGCGATCGCAATCGGATCGCGCTGCAGGCCGACCTGATGGGCGCCGCGGCGAGCGGGGTCGGCAACATCCTGCTGCTGACCGGCGATGACCCCAAGGCCGGCGACCAGCCCGACGCCAAGCCGGTGTTCGACGTCGACTCGACCACGCTGACGACGATGGCACGCGATCTGCGCGACAGGGCCGAGTTGCCCTCCGGGCGCAAGGTCGCCGGGACGAGCCAACTTCTTCCTCGGCGCAGCCGATGCGCCGATCGACCCGCCGACCGCCTGGCGGCCCGACAAGCTCGCCGCGAAGATCGCCGCTGGCGCCGAGTTCGCGCAGACCCAATTCTGCATGGATGCCGCGATCGCGCGCCGCTATGCGGCGCGCCTGGCCGAGCACGAGGCGACGCGCAACCTCTTCCTGCTGATCGGCATCGCGCCGCTGCGCTCGGCCAAATCGGCGCTGTGGATGCGGCAGAACCTGTTCGGGACCATCATCCCCGACACGTTCATCGAGCGGCTGCAGCGTGCAGCCGATCCCGCCGTCGAGGGCCAGCGAATCGCCGTCGAGCTGATCGAGGAACTGGCCACCATCCCTGGTATCGCCGGCGTTCATGTCATGGCACCGGCGAACGAGGCGGCGGTGCCGCAGGTCATTGCCGCGGCCCGCAAACAGCTGGCTCCGACGACATGACTGGCGTGGTCCGGCTGCTGGACTGGCGGGCCCTCTGCAAGAGCAAATCAGGAGACCTCAGGCCTGCTCCGTGTCCTCGTCCCCGCTGCCCTCTTCGCCAGCCAGAATCCGCTCGGCGATGAGGCCCGCATTCTGGCGGATCGCGGCCTCGATCTTGGCGGCGATGTCCGGATTGTCCTTCAGAAACTGCTTGGCGTTCTCGCGACCCTGGCCGATACGCTGGCTATCATAAGAGAACCAGGCACCGGATTTCTCGACCACCCCGGCCTTGACTCCGAGGTCGATGAGCTCGCCCACTTTCGAGACGCCCTCCCCGTACATGATGTCGAACTCGACCTGCTTGAACGGCGGCGCGAGCTTGTTCTTGACCACCTTGACACGGGTCTGGTTGCCGACCACCTCGTCGCGTTCCTTGATGGCGCCGATTCTCCTGATGTCGAGGCGCACGGAAGCGTAGAACTTGAGCGCATGGCCGCCGGTCGTGGTCTCCGGGCTGCCGTACATCACGCCGATCTTCATGCGCATTTGATTGATGAAGATCACCATCGTGTTGGAGCGATTGATCGAGGCGGTGAGCTTGCGCAGCGCCTGGCTCATCAGGCGCGCCTGCAGACCGGGCTGGCTGTCGCCCATCTCACCTTCGAGCTCGGCGCGGGGCACCAGCGCCGCGACCGAATCGATGACCAGCACATCGACTGCGCCCGAGCGCACCAGGGTATCCGCGATCTCGAGCGCCTGCTCTCCGGCATCGGGCTGGGAGATCAGCAGATCGTCGACGTTGACGCCGAGCTTGCGGGCATAAATCGGATCGAGCGCATGCTCGGCATCGATAAAGGCGCAGATGCCCCCCTTGCGTTGCGCCTCCGCCAGGCAATGCAGGGCGAGCGTGGTCTTGCCCGAGGATTCGGGCCCGTAAATCTCGACCACCCGGCCGCGCGGCAACCCGCCGATTCCGAGTGCAATATCGAGGCCGAGCGAGCCGGTGGAGACCGTCTCCACGTCCATCGACTTGTTGTTCTTGCCGAGCCGCATGATCGATCCCTTGCCGAAACTCCGCTCGATCTGGGACAGCGCGGCATCGAGAGCCTTCGTTTTATCCATGGATGAACCTTCGACGAGCCGTAGCGCAGCGGTGGCCATTTTTCCCACTCCTTAGGACGGATTCGATGGACCCACAAACCAGGGATCCAGCGGTGAAGCAGGCAATGTACACGATTTGTTCTCGGTTCGCAATCTGTTCTTTTTAGGGTCGGGCTATCGGCAGACGTTGGCATGTTCTCAAACGTCTCCCGGTTGGGCTTGCATCCTTGACCCTCCGATTTCCCGACTCGGAGCCACGCGTCTCGATGTGACGGCCAGCACAGCGCACGACCGTCGGCCCAGGCATCGTGGCGACCTGGGCAGCCCCCTGCCCGGGCAATCTCTCCTCCCTACTGACCCCGCCCCAGGCGGGGTCTTTTTCTTGCATGCAAGCCGTCGATTGAACCTGAACGCGTCTTCCGCCGACCAATGGTCATGACCGAGCAACGCATTGCACGCATCTTCGGACTGAGCCTGGGTGGGCTGTTCGTCTGCAGCCTGATCCTGAACGCCCTTGCCTTCTGACCTCCCGGCGACCCCCGCGCAGAGCGCGCGACGCCATGCGCGACGCTGGCCCGCGAGTGGCGGCACGCCTCCCAATTAGCGACCGTCGGGGGCTCGCACGCCTCCCCACGCGTCGCGCACCTGCTGATAGTGCACCATCGGATCGTAGACTTGCGTTCTCAGCCCGAGAATCTGCGGCGACAGGCTGCCGACTGCAGCGAGCACGGTGTACGATGCCACCACCCGATCGCGCTGCGCGGTGACCAGAGCCACTCGCGCATTGACCAGATCCTGCTGCGCATTGAGCACGTCGAGGGTCGTGCGTTGACCGACGCGGGCCTCCTCCCGCACGCCGTTGAGGGCGACCTCGGCGGCGGTGACCTGCGCCTGGGTCGCGTTGATCTGCGCCTTGGCGGCCTCCAACTGACCCCAGGCCTGGGTCACCACCGACTGCACCTGATCGCGAGCGGTATCGAGATCGAGGCGCCGCTGTCCCAAGGTCTCCTTGGCCTGCCGAATGGCAGCATATTCCGCGCCGCCCTGATAGATCGGCACCGAAAACTGCGCCGCCACCGAGGCGGTCAGGCTCTCGAGCGCCGCCAGCGCCTGGGTCGATCCATAGTTCTTGGTGACGTTTCCGACCGCCGACAAGGTCGGGGCCAGCGCCCCCTCCGCCACCTTGACCTGCAGCGCCGCGACATCGACGTTGTACGTCGCGGTGGTAATCGCAGGGTGCTCGGTGCGCGCGCGCGCCAAGGCCGCATCGAGGGTGCGCGGGGAGAAACGATCGACCGGCGTTGCCGGCGCCAATCTGGCAGGGGCGGGCACGCCGATGACCTGCTGGTACTGTGCCTTGGCGGTGACGAAGTTCGACTCGGCGAGCGACAACTGTGACCTGCCACCCGAGAGGCGCGATTCCGCCTGGGCGACATCGGTGCGCGTGACTTCCCCGGCGCTGAAGCGGTCGCGGGTCTGGCGCAACGTCACTTCGAGCACGTTGACGTTGCTGCGCTGGAGCTCGAGGATCGCGGCGGTCTGCAGCAGGTTCATATAGGCAGTGGCGCCGTTGAGCAACACCGACTGCTCGGTGGTGCGCAGCGTCTCGCGGGCGGAGAAGACCTGGCTCTCGGCCTGCCGCGTACGGTTAGCGGTCTGGAAACCATTGAGCAGCGTCTGGCTGGCGGTCAGACCGTAGCTCTGCGCGGCAACCGCGCCTTGGTTACGGCTATAGATCGGGACGCCCGCCGTCCGTCGTCGACTTTGGAGGTGTTGTCGAGATAGACCTCGGACAGGCTCGCGGTACCGTTCAGACGCGGCCGATAACCCGAGAGCGCGGTCGGCACGTTTTCGTCGACCGCGCGGGTGGCTGCGCGCTGGGCATTGAGCTGCGGGTTGTTGCGGTACGCCTGGATCAGCGAGCCCTCGATCGTAGCGACCCCACCGCCAACGCGTGCACCGTCGACCACCAGCTCGCCGGCAATCGCGGCAACCGAAAGGATCGCGGATGCAGCGAGACGAATGCTCCCCATGCCCCTGCTCGCCCCCGAGCGCTCCGCAACATGCACGTACCCCACGCAACCGACCGCATCGTCCGCGGGTCCGGTCCCTACCCGCTCGAACGATGATCGTGAAACATAACCATAATTGGGCTTCCCTCCCGGTAAATCCCTCTCGCGCCCGCAAAAAGACCGCCTTGGTGTTTTCGCGCCACACCGCCAAGTCTGTGGAAAGCTTGTGGAAACCGGCCGGAGCCGGCGTCTAGAACACGAACGCGGGCGGTTCGGCGAACCCCGGAAGCAGGGGCGCGGCGGCATCGAAGATCGCCCGCCCGCTGACGTCTCCCTTGACCGACCGGTAAAGCATCGCCCGCGCCACGGGTGCGCGTCCCACCACCGCCACCATTCGCCCGCCGTCCGCGAGCTGCCGGCGTCAGCTCGCGCGGCACGATCTCGGTGGCGCCGTTGAGCAGTATGACGTCGTAGGGCGCCTGCGCCGGCCAGCCCGCGGTCAGCGGACCGGTGACCACGGTGACGGTTTCCGGGCCGACGGCGCTCAGCGTCTCGCCTGCCAGACGGGCCAGCACGTCGTCCTCCTCGAGTGCAACGACCGAGCGCGCGAGCCGCGCCAGCACCGCCGACGAGTAGCCGGTCGCGCAGCCGACATCGAGCACCCGGTCGACGGCGGTTACGGCGGCGGCCTGGATCATCTTTGCGAGCACCATGGGCTTGAGCAGGCGCCGCACCGGCTCGCCTCGGCTTCCACGAAAGCATGGCACATCGAGATCGAGATGGGCGAGCGCGGCATCGGCCGGCGGCACGAAACGCTCGCGCGGCACCTCCAGCATGGCGGCGATGATCCGCAGATCGGTGACGTCGCTGGTGCGGACCTGGCCATCGACCATCATCCGGCGCGCCGCGGAAAAGTCGGTCATCGGCAGAATTCCAAGACAGCTGTTCATGTGTCTCTTAGCGGCAAGCCGAGCGGGAGGGCAAGCTATCCGCTGCGGATGCCAAGCACGCGTTTCCCAAGCGTTGACCCAGCGGTTTTCGCGATCGCTTCGCGCTTGGCCAAAGACGGGCACGGGCTCCGTAGATGACAACGCCCACCACGCCACGCGGCGAAACCCCGTCCGGCTGCCAAGCGTACGACAAAAACTCCAACGTCGCGATTGCTCGGCGCCGCCCCAGTCGCTAACTATTCCAGCCGTCGAGGCCACGTGGCGGAGTGGTTACGCAACGGTCTGCAAAACCGTGTACCCCGGTTCAATTCCGGGCGTGGCCTCCAAACAAATCAAACACTTACAAGAGACCCGACGATAGCAGAACCACAAATTGCCACCCGATTGCCACCCGCGCGGTCGCGTTTCGTTTTCATTCTGTCCGCACCCGCGAGTACGCGGCTTCAACAATCTCGGCTGCCCGGTCGTCGGTGTTGCTGAACAGGTGGCCGTAAACCCCGAGCGTGATCGTGGGCGACGCGTGACCCAGCCGGCGGCTGATCGTCAATACGTCCATGCCGGCCGCAATGAGCTGGCTCGCATGGGTGTGGCGCAGCGCGTGCAGCGTGATCTTGAGCCCCATGGCGGCCATCGTCTCCGACCAGTCCTTGGACAAAGCATTGGGCGTCCGCGTCTCGCCAGTCCAGGTCGCGAACACGAGCGCATCGTCGCGGATTTTGCCAAGCCCGAACGCGAGCCACCGCTCTTGCTGGAACTTCCGATGCGCCTGCAGCTCGGCGACGATGGAGGGCGGGATCGAGATCGTCCGCCTTCCCGCTTTGGTCTTTGGGGTCTTAAAGCGAAGGCCGCCGGCTTTGGTATGCTCCAACGACCGCTCGACCCGGAGCTTACCGGCGGCAAGGTCGATATCTTGCCAGCGCAGCGCGAGCATCTCCCCGCGACGCATGCCGGTCGCGAGGCCCAGCACCGCGATGATGTAAAGGGACCGTCCGCGGAGTTTTTTCAGGAGGCCATTGATCTCCTCCTCCCGCAGTATCTTGATCTCGGCCGTCTCGACACGAGGCGGGTTGACGTCGCCGGCGACATTTTGCTGTACCACCTGCCACTGGAGCGCGTGCCCAAGCGCTCGGTGCAAGACGCGGTGGGCATGGCCGACTGAGCGGGCCGACAGGCCCTGCGGCTTATCTCCTGCTTCCGGCCGCTTGATTCGCCCTTCGCGAAGAAGCTTGGCATAGAACTCGTTGAGGTGGACGGGGCGAAGCTGCTGGATACGCAAATGCCCGAGGTGCGGGCTAATTTGCCGGCGGATCAATCCGCGATACCGCTCCAAGGTCTTCGGTGAGACGTTGGCGCTCGCCCAGTCCCGCTCCCACCGATCGAGAAATTCCGCAACGGTGGTTTTCGTCGGATCGACATAGGTGCCAACGTTCACCTGGTTGAGAAGCCGTGTGAGTTCAGCCTGGGCTTCGCGCTTGCTGCCCTTGAGGCTGCGATAGTGCGTCTTGCGGACGCCAGTGGCCGGGTCGCGGCCGAGATCGAATTTGATCTCCCAGGAACGCTCGCCGCGCCGCCGAATATGACCGCTGCCGCTGCTCATTAGTCGCCTCCGCTAGTCTCTGTCTTTGGCCTGAGTACGCTGGGAGGCAATCGCGAGCGTTGGCCTGCCGATCTCGGGCGAGCCGGTTGTGAGTCCGATCGCTCTCATTTTGACGACGGTGCCCATCAGCTTCCAAAGTTCACGCGCGTCGTTCTCCTCAACGTCATCCGGGTTCTTCGCAGCCTTTGCCGTGAGCCCGATAAGCCGCTCAAGGGCAGGTCGGCCGATCAGTTCCCCTAGGTCCTGCCTAATTATTCCTAGACGCCGCCGCTCCGAGGATTGTTGATCAATTGAGGCGAATGCATCCACCGCCGCGATCTCCGCGAGCAATTCGCAAATGGCAGCCCGCCCCTGAGATTGATTTAACTCGGTGCTGCGGTCCGGTCCTTGGGCCACTGGCCCTTCTGGCCGGAACAACCGCAGGGCACCGGTGATTGCCTCCACCACGGAATCAAACTGGAAAGGGTCCCGCGTCCATCGGTTGGGGGGAGCCGACTTCCGTCTGATCAACCTATCGACTGCAGAGCCGACCACGGCCAGAAGTGCATGCGTTGGGCCGGTACCCATCTCAACAAGGGCACGTTGCAACTGATGCTCACATTCCGCCGAGACGGTTCTTCCATGTTCTTCCGCTGCCTGTTTCAGCAACGTCTTGGTATCGGGCCTAATGCGAAAATTCATAACCGCTGATTTCTGCGGGCCTCGCGGCGCCCGCCGAGGCTTCCGTGGCGGCATTTTTCACCTCGTAATGTATTACCTAATGTAATTTGACCCCGGTGGGCGCGTCAATCCAAGACCAAGGTGAAAATTACGATTTGTCATACATGGAGCATAGGACACCATGCCGCGGCCCGAAGTTACCGGCCGAAAGACCCCGAACGTGGAGCGTGTCGTCTACACGGTCCCGGAGGCGGGGCGCCTACTGGGACTGAGCCGCAACGGAAGCTACGAAGCGGCCAAACGCGGCGACATTCCAACGATCCGGATTGGGCGCCTCCTGTTGGTGCCGAAGGTACCGTTCCACCGGATGGTCGAGCTCATGACTTCGGAAGCCGTTGTGCCGACCAAGCGGGAGGGGCCGGAAAATGACTGACCGGACCATCGGCACAGGTACGCGGGGTCGACCCGTCACGAAGCTGCGGACAATCCGAGAAGCTGCGGAGATTTTCAACGTTTCGCCGAGGACCGTGCGCCGGCTCATCGATTCGAATTGTTTGGCAGTGCACCGATTTGGGCGCCTCGTTCGCATTTCAGATCACGACCTTTCGGCCCTGCTTGCCGCGACTCGCGACGTCTGAGGGAATGCCACGTCCCGTCACATAGAGACCTGATCTGTCACATGTTTTCGGATCTTCGGGAAAATTACCATGGAATAAAATCGCCATCTATATGCTAATAGACTTCCCGAATTTCCGCTCCTGTCACCCCCTGGCCTCCCGAGACCCCTCGGGGCCAGTCCCAAAGCTCCCGAAAGGAGGAACCTCATGAGTAGGAAACGCCAGCATAATACTCCCCCGCCCCGCCCCGCCGGGCCTCTCACCCTGGCGGGCGTGCTGACCTCCCTGGAGCACGGCGGCAAGCTTACGGCCACCCGCCGGCGCGATCTCATTTCGGCGGTCAAACGGGTCGCGATCCTGCTGGGAAACGAACCGGCCGCCATCGCGCTCGATATGGCAGCGATCAGCGCTCGGCTCGCCGCCGTCAACCCGGTGGCCGTCGGGATCACAACCAAGCGATTGGCTAATATCCGCTCCGACTTCCTGGCCGCCGTAAAGGCGAGCGGCATGATGCCGGCCAACGCCCTCGGCAAGTCGCCGTTGAGCGCCGCCTGGACTGGTCTATTCGAGCAGCTTTCGGGCTTGCGGCCCCTCATCGGTCTTTCGCGCCTGGCGCGCTTTGCAAGCGCCCGCGGAATCGCGCCCAAGGACATCAACGACGAGGTGATTGGCGACTTCATCGCCGCCATTCGCGAGGGATCACTTTGCCCGCGACCTACGGTGCTGCACAGGCAGGTGACGCAGATCTGGAACGAAGCGGCGCGAGATCCTGCGCTCGGGCTGCGGCCGGTGACGGTCCCGTCCTATCGCACGCCCAAGCGAATCGATTTGACCCGTCTCCCCCAAGCGTTCAGGCAAGAGGTGGAGATCCATTTGTCCTGGTGCAGCGGCTGCGATCCTTTTGCCGCCGATGCTCGTCCCCGCGCCTTGGCGCCGCGGTCGCTGCGGCTGCGTTGCGATCAAATCCACGCCGCCGTCACGGCCTTGGCAGAGTCCGGGATAAAGCCCTCCGCCATCCGCTCGCTCGCCGATTTGGTCTCGCCCGACCACTTCAAGCGCATTTTGCGCAGGCGCCTCGATAGCGTCGGCGGTGCGGAAAACACCTTCAATCTCGCCCTCGGCAAGGCGCTCATTCAAATTGCACACGAGTGGGTGAAGGTGGATGATCAACATTTTACCGAGCTCAAACGTCTCATCGGCAAAATGCCGGTGCCGGTTATGACGCTGACGGACAAGAACAAGCGGGCTCTGCGGCAGTTCGATGACCCCGCCGTTTTGCGTCGGCTGTACCGCCTGCCCGAGCGGCTCTGGATTGAAGCGCGGCGGGAGAAAAAGCCCAACTTCCGCACGCTCGCCAAAGCGCAGGCGGCCCTCGCGATCGCCATCCTCAGCTACATACCGTTGAGGCCACAAAACCTCGCGACGCTTGAATTTGATACGCATTTGTTCCTGCGTGAAGGCGCGCGCGCAATCTCAACGTTGGAGTTGCCAGCCCACGAGGTGAAAAATGGGATGGAGGGTGCCTACGATATTCCGCCTCGTGTCGCCAAGCCGTTGGTTGAATATCGCGATCGCTTCGCGCCGAAGCTCATCGGTCACCGTCCCACACGGCTGTTCGTGAATATCGACGGCACGCCAAAGAATCAGGCGACTGTGGCGTCTCTGGTCATAAGCTTTGTGCGCAAACGCGCGGGCATCGTGCTCACGCCGCACCAGTTTCGACACCTAAGCGCGAAGGTTATGCTCGATGCCGGTGAGGAATACGAAAAGCTCCGACAGGTTCTCCTGCATCGGAGCACCAGAACCACGGTCGGTTCATATGCGGGTATGGATTGTCGCAGGGCAGCACGGCGCCATCAACAACTCGTTGAGGAAGCCCTTGCCGCTGAAACGAAACCACGGGGCCGAAGACGCGACCATCAAACTCTTCATGTAGAGGAATAAATCCAAATGGCCCGCAAACCCAGAATATATCTGCCTTTCGACAGCTGGCCGGCCGAGGATCAAGCGCGCTGGCAAGCGGCGGTCAAAGTAGGCGACCGTTTCGATGGAAGTGGCCCTGGTTCGCACCTTGCCGAAGCCACCCGGCGGAACCTATGGATCAGTTATGCGAGATTCCTGGGGTTCATCTCGGCCAATCGCCAGGACCTGCTAGGCCTGAGGCCGGATGCGCGGATCGATCGGCTCATTGTGGCTGGGTATGCCGCGTGGCGCCGAAGGTCCTGCGGAGACGCGATGGTTGCGGTCGATCTCGATGGCCTCCGTGGTGCGTTGAGGTTGATCTGTCCTAGCGTTGATTGGTCCTGGTTATTGACTCTCGCCAAGCGCATCAAGGCCGCCGCCCCGCCTAAACCCCGCAAATATCACCTCGTGACCAGCGATCACCTATACGCGCTTGGGATCAAGCTCATGGATCGCGCCGTCGCCGGGGCAGACTCCGCCGAGCTCATTTCCAAGGCGCACGCCTTGGAATATCGAGACGGGCTGATCATTGCGCTCCTGGCCCTTATACCGCTGCGCAGCCGCGCGCTCGTAGCCCTGCGTATCGGCAAACAGCTCGTGAAGACCGGTGATTTTTGGGACCTCGACATTCCTGCTGCAGATACGAAGACACGACGGGCGCTCGACTATCCGATCTCGAAAGAGTTATGCACGTACATTGATTTGTATCTGGAACGGTTCCGACGCCGAATCCCCGGTGCTGATAAGCACACTGGCCTCTGGGCGTCTAATAAGCGGCGACCCATGTCCGCTATTGCGATTTATAATGCGGTGCGCAGACGCACCAAAAAAGCTTTCGGATTTGCGGTGAACCTGCATCGCTTTCGCCATGCCGCTGCAAGCTTGTGGTCGATCCGGGACCCGGTGAACGTCAGAGGCGCCAAGGACCTATTGGGTCAATGGTCGTTCGGCATCACCCAAAAACATTACATCATGGGTCAGTCGCGTCTCGCCGGGCGTGCGCTCGCCCACGCTGTCGACGCAGCACGAAAGTGACCAGCAGGTATGACCGGGTAATCCCTCAGGGGCGCTGCGGGCAGCAGACCCTGAGGCCGCGCCCCATCCCGGTGCCGAAAAGCTTCAATGAGGCCGCGGCAACAGACCCGCGGAAGACGGCCTGCCAGCAAGTTGTTATTTAATAGGCATTAGCGAAGCTACAGCGAGCGGTCCGCAGATTTCGGTCGCCCGACGAGCGAACGACATCGAACAGAATTCACGATGTCAAACAACCGGCTGAGAATAGTCCATTTTTCCGCTTGCGAGCGCTGGCGCTGTTTGATCCATCACGACAGCGCTCGCGAAACGAACGGCGGACGAATTGCGCAAGGCGCCATCGACCGAACCTTGCCTGATCCGGCGCGGTCAGCTTGGGTGCATCGTTTTCTGGGCACCGCTGCCGCCGGAGTTGAACGCGTGCCCACGCGCCGGTCGAATTGCTGATCGCCGACGGAAGCTCACCGGACGGTTGCCGTCGACCCCCTCCCGGGGCATTATCTTAAGGAAAGAGCGCCCTACGAATAAAGTTGCGGGCGCACAGCTGCGATGAGCCGATCGGCGCCAACGGCCTTGGTTCCGCAGCGGACGCGATCCAGCAGGGAGGAAATCATGGCAGGCAAATACGAGTTCAATCGAAGGCGGCTCTTGCAGGCGACGGTCGCCGGGGGCGCAGTGCTTGCAGCACCGCTCATCCGGCCGGCGCAGGCGCAGGACCCCATCAAGATCGGCGCCCAAGGCGTTTCTTCGGGCTCTCATGCCGATTACGGCCGGCAAATTCAGATGGGCGCCCGGTTCGCCGCTGAGGAACTCAACACCAAGGGCGGCATCATGGGCCGAAAGGTCGAAATTCTCTATCGGGACGACGAGCTCAACAACGAAGTCGCCTTGAAGAACGCCCGTTTCTTCAAGGCGCAGGGCGTCAACTTCATGATCGGCACGGATTCCAGCGGCGTTTGTCTGGCGCTCGGCCCGGTGCTGCCTGAGCTTGACCTGATTCAGATCTTCACGCATGCGGCGACCGAGAAATTGACCGAGGACCTGGTCTTCAAAAAAGGGATCAAGCACATCTTCCGCGGCAGCGTTCCGGTCTATCAGGACGCCATCCTGCCGGCGCTGGTTTTCAAGGACAACATGGAGATCAAGCGCATCGCCAATCTGGGCGCCGACTACGAATATGGGCGCACCTCGTGGGCCATGTTCCACACGACGCTGAAGAAGTACCGGCCCGACATCGAGATCGTCGGCGAGGCCTGGGCGCCGTTCTTCACCGCCGATTTCATGCCTCATCTCAGCGCCCTGTCGGCCAAGAAACCGGACCTGATTTTCGCGACCCCGTGGGCGGGGGAAGCGGTGCTGATGCTGCGCCAGGCGACGACGCTCGGCGTGTTCAACGACATCAAGGCGTGGTGGCAGTGCATGGGCGGCTCCGTCGACGTGATGGAGGGCATCTCCCGTGACGTTTCGACGGGCAAGTTCAAGGACAAGCTGTGGGCGACGGCGCGCTACATCTGGAATTGGCCGGACAACCCGGACAACAAGGCCTTCGTTGGCAGCTTCCACGAGCGGTGGGGCCGCCTGCCGAACTACTCAGCGGAGTGCACCTACTCGGCGGTCTTTGCATTGAAAGCGGCGGTCGAAAAGGCCGGCTCCGTCAAGACGGCCGACGTCATCAAGGCGCTGGAAGGCCTCGAGCTTTCCACCCCCGCCGGCAAGCGCGTCTACCGGCCGGAGGACCACCAGGCGGTCTACAACGTTCCGGCCGGGCGGGTGACATTCAACAAAGATGTCGCACCGATCGCGTACTTGACCGACCTCAAGGTCTTCCCGGCGGCCGATTACTACCGTAGCCCGCCGTTCAGCTGAGGCGCCCGAAGCCCAACCGCCAAAGGGAATGTTGTCCGCCCGCGGATAGCATTCCCTTTGCGTTCGCTCGCCGCGTGGACGCCATCCCATGACCTTCGACGCGCTCGTCTACCAGGGGCTGATCGGTCTCAGCTTGGCGATGTATCTCTGGCTGCTCGCCGCCGGGCTGACCATCGCGTTTGGCGTGCTCGGCGTCGTCAACTTCGCCCACGGCAGCCTGTACATGCTGGGCGGTTATTTCGCCTTCACGTTCTACCTCACGCTGCAAATGAATTTCTGGCTGTCGCTGCTGCTCGCGGCCGTCAGCGGCGGCGTGATCGGTTCGATCATGGAGCGCTTCTTCCTCCGCTACATCTATCATCTCGACCTCGCCTATCAGATCCTGCTGACGTTCGGCTTCGTGCTCATCTTCGCCGATGCCGCCAGGATCTTCTGGGGCGGCATTCCCCTGATCCCGCCGATGCCCGAGATCTTCGATTCAACGGTACCGATCGTCGGCCGTCCATTTCCGGTCTACAACCTGTTCGTGATCTTCGTCGGGATCGCGGCCAGCGCGTTGCTCTGGCTGCTGCTCGACAAGACGAACTGGGGGGAAACGGTTCGCGCCTCGGCCTCGGACCGTGAGATGGCGGGCGCGCTCGGCGTCAACATCCCCCGGCTGTTCACCACCGTGTTCGCCTTTGCGGCCATGCTGGCCGCGCTGAGCGGGGCGCTCGGCACGCCGGTTCGCGCGATGACGCCCGGCATTGGCACCTCGGTCATCATCGACGTCTTCATCGTCACCGTCATCGGCGGGCTTGGGAACCTGCCCGGGGCATTTGTCGCCGCGCTCATCATCGGCCTGATGAAAGCCTATGGAGTGCTGCTGTTTCCCGACGCGGACTTGTTCATGACCTATCTGATCATGGCTCTCGTCCTGCTGTTCAGGCCGAAGGGACTGCTGGGAGGGCGCTGAGCGATGAACGGCGGGATCACGCTGAGGAAGAGTGGGAGGCAGACCCGGCTCGCCGCGGCCGCTTGGGTAGCGCTCGCCGTCGCCCTGCTGACAATTCCCCTGTTCGGGGACTACGTCATCTGGATGACCGCCAACATGCTGATCCTGGCGCTGTTCGCGGTCGCTTTCAATCTGCTGTTCTCGTTCACCGGGCTCTTGTCATTCGGCCAGGCGGGATTTTTCGCCGTCGGCGGCTACACCTGCGCCTTGATCCTGTTGGCGCTCCCGTCGTTGCTGCTGGGGGTCATCGGCGGGGTAATCGCTGCCGGGGTGGTGGCGCTGATCATCGGCTTCCTATGCGTTCGCCACACGGAAATCTACTTTGCCATGCTGACGCTCGCCTTCGGGATGATGATTCACTCGATCATCTGGAAGTGGCGTTCCGTGACCGGCGGCGACGACGGCTTGGTCGGCGTGCCACGGGCGCCGTTGGAGATTCCCGGCGTGCTCACCATCGAGATGGTCGATCTCACGCGCTACTACTACTTCGTCCTCGTCCTCGTAGTGCTCGGGATCTTCGCCATCTGGAAGGTGGTGCGGTCGTCCCTTGGATTGACGCTGCAGGGCATCCGCGACAGCGAAAGGCGGGTCACTTTCATCGGCCTTTCGGTCATGAAGTACCGGTTGATCGCCTTCACCATCGCCGGCCTCGCCTCGGGGCTGGCCGGCGCCCTCATGGTTCCGCTCGGCCGGTCGGCGTCGCCGGCAATCGCCAACTGGACGTTTTCGGCCGAGCCGGTGATCGCCACCCTACTCGGTGGCGCCTTCACCTTCGCCGGTCCCATCGTCGGCTCGTTCCTGTTCTACATCATCAAGGAAGTTGTCGTCATTTTCACCGGCTACTGGATGATGACGCTCGGCATCATAGTGCTCGCCTTGGTGCTCGGGTTCCGGGGCGGCGTCGTCAGCGTCATCCAGAACCATTTGATTCCGTTGCTGGCGCGACGGCACAACGACCAGGGAGAAGTGGGATAGGCGCCCTGTTTCAATCGGAAGCGCTTCGCAAGACGTTCGACGAGTTCGTCGCCGTCAATGGCGTCGACATGACGCTGGAAAAAGGCGCGCTGACATCGATCATCGGACCCAACGGCGCCGGCAAGACGACGCTAATCAACCTGTTCACGGGCAACCTGCCTTGCGATTCCGGTCGCATCGTCTTCGATGGAACCGAGATCACCGGCCTTGCGGCGCACCAGCGGGTAGGTCTGGGCATCAGTCGCTCGTTCCAGATCACCAATATCTTTCAGCAGATGACCCTGGCGGAGAACCTGCAATTGCCGGTATTGGCGCGGTTGGGGCGTGCCGGCCGCCCGTTTGCGCGGCCGGATCGCGATCCGGACGTGCAGGCCGAGGTGGAAAGCCTGCTCTCCGACATCGGTCTCGCGTCGGCGCGCGAGGTGCGCGCCAAGGCGCTTCCGCACGGCGATCAGCGGCTCCTGGAGATCGGCATGGCGATCGCCTGCCGGCCGCGTCTTTGCTTCCTCGACGAGCCGTGCTCGGGCATGAATCCGGGCGAGCGCACGCACGTGCAGAAGCTCATCCGCAAGCTGACCAGGACGCACGACGTGACGTTCGTTATCATCGAGCACGACATGGACGTGGTATTCGCGCTGTCCGACCGGGTGATCGTCATGCACCAGGGAAGCGTGCTTGCCGAAGGCAAGCCGGAGGCGATCCGCAACCATGCCAGGGTCAAGGAAATCTACCTGGGGGAGGGCGTCGGTGCCTGAGACGATCCTGGCGCTGCAAGCGGTGGTCGCCGTCTATGGGTTCAGCCGGGCGCTGCAGGGCGTGTCGCTGGCGGTCGAACGCGGCCGGATCGTCGCGCTGTTGGGCCGCAACGGTGCCGGCAAAACGACCACCCTGCGCAGTGTCATCGGGCTCGTCGCAGTGCCGTCCGGTGGCATCGGCTTCGACGGTGTCGAGCTACGCGGCATGCCGACGTTCAAGATCGCACAACTGGGCATCGGTTATGTGCCCGACGACCGGCGCATCTTCCCCGACCTCAGCGTCGAGAGCAACCTGGCCATGGGGGCCCGCCACGTCCCGCGTCGCGTCGGCGGCTATTGGAACTTGGACAAGGTCTACCAACTGTTCCCGCCGTTGCACGATTTCCGTACCCGCAAGGGCGCCGTCCTCAGCGGCGGCGAACAGAAGATGCTGGCGCTCGGCAGGGCGCTGATGGGCAATCCGAAGCTTCTGATGTTGGACGAGCCGTCTGAGGGGCTGAGCCCGTTGATCTTGAGTGGGCTGGTAGAGGCGATCCGGAAGGTCGGCGCCGAGGGTGTAACGATCCTGATCGCGGATCAGAACTTCAAGTTCGCCCGCCGGCTGGCCGAGTATGCCTACATCATCGAGAATGGAGTCATCCGCCACCAGGGCGCCATGGAAGACCTTCGGGAGGACGGCGAAACCGTGCGTAAGTATCTGGCGGTGTGAGGATAGCCCTGCGTTCGGCCGATCCGTGAGCATCCGATCGCCGGCCACCGCGTCGAACTCACTGGCATCAAGGTGAAATGACGGTCGAAAGAGCGGACGCAGAGATGATCGAAGCGATCAGGGCACGTCCTGCCGACCCGCAATCTGCGCAAGGACCAAAGTACCAGGCGCTCCGTGCGGCCATCGTCGGCGTCATCTCAAGGGGAGATTGGACGCCCGGGGAGCTAACATGCGTATCATGCTGGCCGTGACTGTCTCTCTTTCTTTGTTCGGTTCCGTTCAAGCAACCGAGCTGAAAGTGCTAAGCGGCAACGGCGCGCGGGCGGCGGTGCGCGAATTGTGTGCGCAGTTCGAGCGCGCAAGCGGGCACAAGATCAGCGTTCACTTTGAGGTCAACGCTGCGCTGGAGCGCAAGATCGAGGCCGGCGAAAGCTTCGATGTCGCCGTGCTCAACCCCCAGCCGCTCGATGCTCTGATCAAGCAAGGCAAGATCGTTGCGGGTTCGCGTGCGGTGATTGGGCGGATCGGCCTCGGCGTGGCGGTACGTGCGGGCGCGCCCAAGCCCGACATTTCCACCGTTGCCAAATTCAAATCGGCGCTGCTCAGCGCCAAGGCCGTAGCCTATCCCGGTGAGGGCGCGAGCGGTATCTACTTCGCGGGCCTGGTCGAGCGGCTCGGCATTCGCGAACAGATGAAGCCGAAAATGCAGCCGATGGCGGCGGAGGATACCGTCGAGGTCGTGGCGCGCGGAGAAGCCGACATGGTGGTCGTGGTCGCCTCACGCATTGTCGGCGTGCCGGGCGTCGAGTTCGTCGGCCTCATCCCCGCCGAGGTGCAGACGAATATCGGATTTGCCACCGGTGTGAGCAGCGCCAGCAAGGAACCGGAGGTTGCGCACGCACTGGTGCGTTATCTCACCGCACCTGCCGCTGAGCCGGTGCTGCGCAAAGCTGGCATCGAGCCGTTCGTAGAGTAGACGGCGCAGTCTTCTCGCAGCAACCGCCGGCGCAACCTAGCCAGCTGCCAGAATGTCACCCTGATGCGCTCGCGATCAGTGTCCATTTTCCGTTTTCAGTGGGCGAACTGCAGAACGGACATTCGGCGCTCGACAGCGCTGTTAAGTTAATTTCGCAGCGTGAGACGAGGACGCCCCGAGGATGTAGGATGGTCAGCTCTCACGCCGCCGCCGGGCGGCCATAACCCGGAATGGGTTGCCCCATGGTGCCGCCAAGGCCACCGAAGCCGCCGCCCCCGAGGCCACCGAAGCCGCCACCGCCGCCCCCCGCCGCATAGCGGGCACGCCGCGACGCACGGCTACGAGCCGACGCTCAAGGGCGCCATCGCGGCGTTCGCCGATTAGACGCCGAGCTGCCGGTAAAATGTACGCCAGGCTGGTCCCGTAACTCATCAGCCGGCCGGCATCGCAATGCAACGCTCGAACGTGGTGGCCTCGAATTTGATTCCCAATTCGCGGGCGCGGCGCCAGGAAGTATCGAGCTCCGCGCGCGTCGGCCGGCGAGCGATCTCGGCATATTTGTCCCGGTACTTGGCGCTCGCCGGATCACAGAAATTGTCGGGCTGGAACTGCGCCATCACATTCACCGGCGCTGCCGGCACCCGCTCGGCAATCCATTCCAGCACCGGATACGTGCAGCACTCGACGTGATTGGGCATCACCAAGTGGCGGATAGAAAAATCCTCGCCCCAGTCGGCGAGCAGCGCAACGTTGCGCGTCACCGTCTCCCAGTACCATGGCGTTCTCGCCAGCGTCATCGCGCACCGGCCAGGCCCGAATTTGAAGTCGGGCAGCCAGGCATCGGTGAGTACGCGCAGGATCTTCATGCTTTCGAGCGTCATGAAGAAGTTGCTGTTCCATAGCATCGGCGCATTGAACTTCTCGTCATAGACCGCCGCGCCAGGCACCTCGTCAAACCACAAGAAACGGTCGGCCTTCGTTTTGCGTGCCCGCGTCAGCTCCTCCGGCGTCGGCCTGTAGTCGCCACCCAGCAGCGCGATGGCGTCGACGATGGCATGCAGGTGAATGACGACCTCGCCGCCGACCCAATTGATATTGTGGCAACCTTCGCTTCGCAGCGTCCATGCCATCGCTGCCAGCGCGCGCGGATCCATCTCCTCACCGTTGTCTTTATCGGTGCTGATATCGCCGTTCTGGCAGAAGGCACACCGCATGTTGCAGGAGGTGAAGAAGATCGTGCCCGAGCCTTGCGTGCCGCGATAGAACAGTTCCTCGCCGGTGTGATGGAAATGCGAGCTGACTCGTGAACCGGCGGCGAGCTTGCAGGCGCCGAACTTGGCGCCCGCCATTCGGTCGACGCGGCAATTCCACGGACAAAAATTGCAGTGGGCGAGCATGCGGTAAGCAAGTTCGCGGCATAGCTGCAGCAGGCTCGCCCCGTCCGCCGCTTGCGGCAACGACGCGCCCGCCCGGATTGCCTGCCAGCGCGCGAGAAAAATCGGCGTGAGGCGGTCGAGCTCGGCCCACAGCGCATCCTCGCTGCTTGCCGCAGGATCGAGCTGCGTGGCGATGGTCGCGGCAATGCGGAACTTGGCTGGGCGTCGGTTCTCCGCAACGTCCAGGTACCACGACAGCGCGCCGCGGATCGCTGGATCATTCCAAATTGTCAGCTTGCCCAGGTCGCTCATGGGCCGGCTCTAAATGTCGTAATAGAGATGGAACTCGTAGGGATGTGGGCGCAGCCGGATGGCATCGACTTCCTTGTCCCGTTTGTAGCCGAGCCAGGTTTCAATGACGTCCTTGGTGAAGACGTCGCCGCGGAGCAGAAACGCGTGATCGGCTTCGAGCGCATCCAGCGCTTGCTCCAGCGAGCCCGGGGTGGACTTCACCTCCTTCGCCTCAGCGGGCGGCAGGTCATAAAGGTTCTTGTCAATGGGCTTGCCCGGATCGATGCGATTCTGGATGCCGTCGAGGCCCGCCATCAACATCGCCGCGAACGCCAAGTATCCATTGCAGGAGGGATCCGGCGAACGGAACTCGACCCGCTTTGCGCGCGGATTGGGCGAATACATCGGAATCCGACAGCAGGCGGAGCGGTTACGTTGCGAATAGACCAAGTTGATCGGCGCCTCGTAGCCCGGAACCAGGCGACGATAGGAGTTCGTAGTCGGGGCGCAAAGCCCGCATAACGCCCAGGCGTGTTTCAGCAAGCCGCCGATGTAATAGCGACCGAGCTCGCTCAGCTCGGCATACTGAGTGCCGTGGAAGAGGTTGGTTTTGCCCTTCCAGATGCTCTGGTGGACGTGCATGCCCGAGGCGTTGTCTTCAAACAACGGTTTGGGCATGAAAGTCGCGGTCAAGCCGTGCTTACGGGCCACGTTCTTGACCACGTACTTGTACATCATCAGGTTGTCGGCCATGCGCGTCAGCGTGGTGAAGCGCATGTCGATTTCGGCCTGGCCCGCGGTCGCGACCTCATGGTGGTGGGCCTCGATCGGGATCCCCAGCGACTTCATGGTCAGCACCATCTCGGTGCGGAGATCCTGCATGCTGTCGACAGGGGGAACCGGGAAATATCCCTCTTTCTGGCGCGGCTTGTGGCCCAGATTGGGCCCCTCCTTTGTGCCGGTGTTCCAGGTGCCTTCCTTTGAATCGATTTCGTGCATGGCGTAGTTTATGCCCTGCCCGTAGCGCACCTCGTTGAAGACGAAGAACTCCGCCTCCGGACCGAAATAGGCAGCCTCACCGATGCCGGTACTCTTCAGATAGGTTTCGGCCTTCTGGGCAACGTGGCGGGCGTCGCGGCTGTAGGTTTGGCCGGTGACCGGGTCCCTGATGTTGCAAATCAAGACCAGCGTCGTCGCCGTGACGAACGGGTCCAGGAAGGCCGTGGTCGGGTCCGGGACGACCAGCATGTCGCTTTCCTGAATCTCCTGGAAGCCACGGATCGAAGAGCCGTCAAAACCGATGCCCTCGTCAAGCGCATTAGCATCCACCGCGCTCGGCGGGACGGAAAAATGCTGCCAGACGCCGGGCAGGTCGGTAAATCGCAAATCGATCATCTGGACCTTCTGGTCCTTGATCGTCTTAAGGACGTCTTCGGCCTTGGCACAGTTTAGAGCCATGAGTTCCTCCCGCGTGTAAGAGGCCTCCTTGGATGATGTTTGCAGCGCTGGTCAGCCCTACCAAGCAGCCCACAAGTTTGGTCTCGGCCGCCCGCGAGCATCCGACGCTCGCCTGCGAGCAAATCTTACCGCCCAACGGCCGCTACTTCAGCTTTCGTGCGGGCCACGCATCTGCTTCAGAGCCGCTTCAATGTGCCGCCAGGTTTCGGCTTGTTCGTTGTCGCCCTGCTTTTCGAAGGCACAAGCCTTTTGAGCAGCCTCGGCAACGGCCTTGTCACCGTGTGCTTCCAACAATTGCCGCGCGTAGTCGTGGATTTCGATTTCTTGCATTCTCATGGCGTCATGCTCCTCTTCTGCAGCACGACTGAACACGCCAATCGCGTCCGATCCGCATCTTAGCACGTCGCGATCGCCAGAGTCCGCTCCGGGTCGCTGTGACCAACCTGATCCGCGTTTTGCCGCTTGGCACGGCGGTGGCGCTCGCTACGCGATTGACAGAGGCCGCGGCTCGAATTGGGCATCGGTGGTACAAGAACGGACGCTGAGCGCATATATTTTCGCGATGCAAGACATTGTGCGACGCCGTGAAATTCTCCTTTTCTGTGATCCGGAGCGGAGTGCGGACCGAAGAAATCTGTCTTGATTACGTCATCAGACGGGTGTCTATTAACTCGTCTCTCGACAGCAAGAACTATTGGTGGCCGGACGAAACCGGTTGCTCGCAGCCTGTGATCCAGGTGAAGGGAGGCGGAATGACGACGCTCGCAGTATTCGATCACGAGGCGACCGCGGCTATGGCGGAGGCTTACGAGAAGGCATGCCGATCCATGCACGACTGGGGGAGCCGGACGCCATCAAGAAAATTATTGCCAAGCGTATCATTGGACTGGCAGGCAAAGGCGAGTACGACCCCGACAACTTTGTGAGCAAGCACGAAATCGTTGGGCTTCAGCGAGAGCCCTAGATTGTAGCCGCGCGTTTCCGGAAGATCGGCGTCGGCCCAGCGCCAGCGATGACGCTGGCAGCCTTCGTAGCCCTATGTTCGGCGCCATTGGCCAAACCGCTTCAACAGCACATGGTCGTTCCGGGCAGTATGAGTTTGGGCGAAACGGTCGTGCCGGTCGAGAACTGGCAGAGGCGCTACAGGTCACCTTCGACTGGGGGAGCCAAACGGATCTTACTACGGGAAAATTGTTCGCCAAGTTCCAGATGGAGCGCGGGTGGATGCAGGCTCATCGCGTTACAAGAAGCCGAAAGTAGGCGGTTACGGCAAAGCTCGCCGCACGCCGAAAAACCCCAATAGAACGGAGAACCGACATGAGAGAGCTGCTTGTTGCGGTCGCATGTGCCGCCACCTTGCACGGCGCAGCGGGCGCGACCGCCCAGACCTATCCGTCCCGACCTATTACGGTCGTGGTGCCGTTCACCGCCGGTGGTCCGACCGATGCACTCATGCGCGTTCTGGGCGAGCGCATGCGTGTCTCGCTCGATCAGCCACTGGTAGTCGAGAACGTGACCGGCGCGGCGGGCACCATCGGCGTCGGCCGGGTCGCGCGAGCGGCGCCCGATGGCTATACGCTCAGCGTCGGTCACTGGAGCACGCATGTCATCAACGGTGCGATCTACCCGCTTCCGTTCGACCTACTGAAAGACCTCGAACCGGTCGCGCTGCTCACCAGCTATCCAATGCTGCTGGTTTCGAAGAACGCCGTCCCGGCGAAGGACTTAAAGGAACTCATCGTCTGGCTGCGTGCGAACCAAGACAAGGTGTCTGTTGGAAATATCGGCGTCGGCAGCGCGGCGCACATCGCCGGTGTGCATTTCGAGAGCCTCACCGGTCTGAACTGGAATACGTGCCCTATCGCGGCGCGGCGCCTGCGCTGCAGGATCTGATGGGGGGACAGATCGACATCTTCGACCATCTGGCGCATTCGCTGCCGCATGTGCGCGAAGGCAAGATCAGGGCTTATGCGGTCACGGCGCCAGCCCGCTCGCTCTCGGCACCCGATATTCCTACGGTCGACGAAGCCGGCGTGCCGAAGCTTTACGTGTCCATCTGGTACGGGCTGTGGGCGCCGAAGGGCACGCCGAAGGACGTTGTCGCCAAGCTTAATGCCGCCGTCATGGATGCGCTGGCCGATCCCGGCGTGCGTCAGCGGCTGGCCGACCTCGGCCAGATCATCCCACCGCGCGAGCAGCAAACGCCCGAAGCACTTGCCGCACACCACAAGGCCGAGATCGAGAAGTGGTGGCCAATCGTACGGGCGGCCAACATCA
>CAWIZJ010000055.1:0-9574 GCA_963840535.1 uncultured Alphaproteobacteria bacterium | reverse complement strand
TACATCCGCGCCGTGTGCAAGCTGGCCGCCTTCCTGCTGATGCTCGCCCGACACCGCCAGCGTCGAGGATCTGCGCGCGTTCGAGCTGCACTTGGTCGATCAGGGGACCTCGCCGATCACGCTGAACGCGACCCTCACCGGGCTGAAGTTCTTCTTCGACGTCACGCTCGACCGCGGCGAGTTGATGGCCAAGATGCAGCCGGTGCGCGTGCCGCGCACGCTGCCGGTGGTCTTGAGCCGTGAGGAGGTTGCGCGTCGATCGCTGCGGCACCGAACCTGAAGTCCCAGACGGCATTGTCGATCGCCTACGGCGCCGGGCTTCGCGCCAGCGAGGTGATTGCGCTGAAGGTCGGCGACATCGACAGCCAGCGCATGACGCTGCGCGTGGAGCAGGGCAAGGGCCGCAAGGACCGCTACGCGATGCTCTCGCCGGTGCTGCTCGAGCGGCTGCGCGCGTGGTGGCGCGTGGGCCATGCCCAGGGCAAGATCCTGCGCGAACGGGTGGCTCTTCCCGGGTCTGAATCCGATGGATCCGCTGACCACCCGGCAGCTCAACCGCGCCATCCACGCCGCCGCCGAGTCCGCGAAGATCGACAAGCGCGTGTCGATGCACACGCTGCGGCACAGCTTCGCCACCCACCTGCTGGAGCAGCAAGGTCGATATCCGCCTGATCCAGGTCCTGCTCGGACACAAGAAGCTCGAGACCACCTCGATGTATGCCCACGTGGCCACCGAGATCCTGCGCGAGGTGGTGAGCCCCCTGGAGAGCCTGCCGCCCACGTAGGCGAGCCTCCGTGGGGCGCTCCGCCCCGGAGGTCGCCGACATCTTCCGTCTCCATGGGCCCGCTTGGCGCCAGGCGCAGCGCGCGCACCTGAGCCTCGCTCAGCTCAAGGTCATGTCGGCCATCGAGCAGTGCCGCAGCGCGGCACTGGGTGGCCATGTACTGCGCTGTGAGGGCTGCGGGGCCGACCAGATCGCCTACAACTCCTGCCGCAATCGCCATTGCCCGAAGTGTCAGAGCGCCGCCGCGCGACGCTGGCTCGACGCTCGGCAGGCCGATCTGCTGCCGGTCGCCTACTACCACGTGGTCTTCACGCTGCCGGCGCCGATCGCCGCCATCGCCTATCAGAACAAGGCCCTGATCTACGGCTTGCTGTTCGATGTCGCTGCCGAGACCCTGCTGAGAATCGCCGCCGACCCCAAGCATCTGGGCGCACGCATCGGGGTGACGCTGGTGCTGCACACCTGGGGCTCGGCGCTCACGCATCACCCGCACGTGCACGGCATCGTGCCCGGTGGCGGGCTGTCACCGGGCGGTGAACGCTGGATCGGCTGCCGGCCGGGCTTCTTCCTGTCCGTGCGCGTGCTGTCGACGGCTGTTTCGGCGCCGCTTCCTCGAAGAGCTTGACCACGTTCATCGCACCGGGCGGTTGCAGTTCTTCGGTGAGCACGCCGCGCTCGCCGATGCGGGCACCTTCGCCCGGTGGCTCGCGCCGCTGCGACAGTGCGAATGGGTCGTCTATGCCAAGCGCCCGTTTGCCGGCCCCGCGGCGGTGCTGGCCTATCTGTCGCGCTACACCCACCGCGTGGCCATCTCCAACAGCCGGTTGCTCGCCATGGACGAGCGCGGGGTCACCTTCCGTTGGAAGGACTACCGCGCCAAGGGAAGAACGCGCCACAAGACCATGACGCTCGGCGCCGAGGAGTTCATGCGCCGCTTCCTGCTGCACGTGCTACCCGGTGGCTTCCATCGCATCCGCCACTACGGGCTGCTCGCCAACGGCGCTCGCACGGCCAACCTGACGCTCGCGCGCGAGCTCCTGAACCACGCACCCGCGCAGCACCCGCAAGCTGCACACGCCGACACCAGCAGCGGCACCACGCAGCCGTGCTTCGTGTGCCGGCACTGCGGTAGCCCGATGCTTATCGTCGAGACCTTCGTGCGCGGTCAGACGATCCGCGCGCCACCGCAGCCGCCGCACGCATCATGAGTGCCATCGTCTGCCAATTCCAAATCGGCCCTTCGGCTCTGGTCCACCACAGTCGATGCCCGATTGGTTTGCCCTTGCGGCGCGATCGCAACCTTGCGTGCTCCCCGCCTCACCGAACAACCCGGCCCTTCGGCGCCGACACCGTATGCCTTATCGACACCACCGACTGGTTCATCGGGGAGTCACCATCGCCAGCTCGCGTGCCGGCGCCCAAATCCCCATAGCCATCTAGCTTTCGCTGACCACCGCGCTACACGCCGCGGTTTCCTCCCTTGAGGCTTGTCCAACACCTGCCCTCAGGCCGGTGCCCTGCGCCGGTCAATCGCGTCGCACGGGCAGGTGTCGGACAACCCTTACCACGACCGGTCACTGCGAATGTTTCCAATACCGGACGTTCCCGTACCACCTACGAGGACTGGTCGCGCGCCCGCGAGATGATCAAGGCGCAGAACGAGAATGACAAGTCGCAGCGGGTGGTCTGAGCTGGCCGCCGCCTGAGAGGAGTCGCTCGGCCTAAGCCATCAGCCAGATAGACATCACGCGCGCGCTGCGCGACGATGGACTGCACTCGGTTCGGCGAATCACGTCGGTCGGCATTTAATGATGCTTGCGGAGTAATCATGGCTCAAGTCAGCAACTATCACATCCTCGTCTACGGCGGGCCCGACGGTTACCAGACCAATCGGGCGCAAATCTCCCTGTACGGCGCGGGCGGCACACCCATCGCCTACGTGCGCTTCAACGATCCCGGCATGGCGTTCGAGAACGACTCGATGCTCGGCAGCATCATTGTCATGCACCTGCCGAGCACGATGTTCCAGAGCGTGCTGGACGTCCTGCGCAACGAGAAGCCGGTGCAAATCTACTTCGCGCAGAACCGGGGTTTCTTCGGCACCGCGGGTACCGAGCCGGTCGGCGAAGGCGAGTGAGTCTGTCGGCGGCGGTTCGGCATAGCACGTGCTGCGTCGGCCTGCCGGACCTCAGCTTCCGGAGCGTGCACCGAGCGGTCGGCGCGATCGGCCAGGACCTGTCGTAGGTCGGTCTGCTCGAAGGTGGACCTGCCATGGCGCATTCGACCGAGGCTCCCTTTGGAGCCCTTGATCGGCTGAGTAAGCCGGTTCAGCGCCATACTCAGCTCAACGTCTGCTCTTGCGTAGGCCGAACGTCGGCTCGGGGTCGACAGTGACAGTTCGCTGGCTTCGAATGCAGCCGTTGGGCGGCCAACGTTGAGGGCAGGTGGCTGCCACCTGCTCGACGACTGGCGAGCGTCAAGTTCCAGGGTAAACCGGCCCTCCGCCCCAGAAACTCTCACCGGCCGCTTTAGGCAACTGCTGTCATTCGCCAGGCCGAACTCGAACGTCGGCAGCCAGTCTGCTCCAGTCCTTCGACCGACGACCCCGATCGTCAGCAAATGGCCGGTCAGCGACCGTCAGCCGAACGGCTCAAGTCGACCCTGAGCAGCCTGGCGGTCACGCCTTGTGGGCGCATGACCAAGGGCGTAGAGTGAATCGCCCCCACCCGGGTGTTCTGCCTTCCAGGCATCGGGCAACGGCAGGAACCACCCGACGCAGTCAAGGAGGCACGCATGGCCGCGTACAAAGTCGGATATTTCGTCGGCAGCCTCTCGTCGACGTCCATCAACCGTCTGCTCGCCAAGGCCCTGGTGCGGCTCGCGCCGCCCGAACTGGCGCTGACCGAGATCCCCATCAAGGACCTGCCGCTCTACAGCCCAGACTTCGATGCTGACTACCCGCCAGTGGCGCGCGCGCTCAAGCAGTCCATCGCCGACGTCGACGCGGTGCTCTTCGTTACGCCCGAATACAACCGCTCGATCCCCGGCGGGCTGAAGAACGCCATCGACTGGGCCAGCCGACCCTGGGGCAAGAACTCGTTCGCGCGCAAGCCCTCGGGCGTGATCGGCACCTCGCCGGGCGCCATCGGCACCGCGGTGGCGCAGCAGAGCCTGCGCGGCGTGCTGTGTTACTGCAATTCGCCGCTGATGAACCAGGTCGAGGCCTACATTCAGTTCAAGCCCGGGCTCATCACCGCCGACGGCGAGGTCACCGACGAAGCCACCCAGGAGTTCCTGCGCAACTACATGACGGAAATGCACGCCTTCATCGTGCGCGTGCTGACCGTACTGCCGCGCAACGCCTGACCGAGACCCGTGGAAGTCAAACGTAGGACCTTGACTCGTGCGGTGAGTGCTGGCGCTGTCGGTGGACCGGCGACGTGGGATATCGCATCACTGATGGAGGCGATTGCGAGCCTGATCGGAAAGGACTCTGCATGAAAACGAAGAAGCGCGCGGCGAAGGAGGGAAGGTCCCCGCGAACCGCCCCTCGCGAACCCCAAGCCGCGCTCGAGCGCGAGCTGGACGAGGCGCTCGCCGAGACGTTCCCGGCAAGTGATCCCATTGCCGTCGATTCAGCCGAGGAGCATCGGGCCGGGCTAGGGCGGCAGAAGAAGGCAAGCGGTACAGGCGCACGCTCGGCGAAGAAGCCGCGCAAGTGAAACCTCCGTGCGCGCAGCACCCCGGACCTGACCGTCGTTACTTGAGCGTGAAGCGCACCTGATCCGGCTTGTGGCCCGGCAAAGTGATGGTCGCCACGACGCGCGCGCCGGGCGCGAGCTTGAAGGCGCCCTTCGCCTCCAGTTGCCTCAGCCCATTCACAATCCGTCCAAACTCGAAATCTGTTGAAGCTGGCCTCCCGAATCAGTTACCCGAAGCATGGGACGCAGGGGGTCGAGCGTTCGAATCACTTCGCGCCCAATCGACTCAACAGAGAGAGGCTACCGCCGCCCCGCGGCCTATTCGTTACGAAACGCCCGGCGTGGTTGTCGTGATTGAGACCAATGGAATGCGTCGCGCTCGCCCGTGGGGACTTCTTGGGGACTCGTCCATAGCTTCCGCACGCTGCTGGAAGATTTGGCAACCCTCACCAAGAACCGCATTGGCCCAAGCTCGAAGGCGTCCCGAGCTTCGACATGCTCGCCACGCCAACGCCCCTTCAGCAACGCGCCTTCGCGCTGCTCGGCCTATCGCCTCAGCTGTAGTCGAACAGCGCCGCCTGTTTCGTGACATTCAAATCATAACGAAACCCCCAGCACCGCCGCGGCTCTCGAGTTCAAGTCTTTCGCTTCACGGAGACGAAAACTCATAAACAACGCACCGAACCCCCGCCGTTTGCTCGGCTCGCGACAATAGAGCTATAAACAATTAGCGTGTGCTGGCACGAGCGTGGTCAACCGGCGTCGTTCAATTCCTGAGATCCGGATCGCGGTAGATGGTTCTCGCTGACGCGGAGCAGCTCAGGGCCTGCAGCCGCAGCTTCGGTGTCTGCTTTCCCCCGAGGCGAACTTCGCTTCGCGACCCGGAGCTGCCCGTGGTGCTCGAGTAAACCGGACCTTCGCGGACGGCCTGGGTTAATGAAATCCTCAGCTCCGGCTAAACTGAAAATGTATCCTAATAAAGAATATGTTAGCTGCTCAATTCGGAAGAGGGGGCGCGGATGTCCGGAGAAGCTTGGACCTGGTCTGAGGAGCGGGGGTTCGTGGAGAACGTGATCAATCAGCGCTTCAACTTTCTGCTTGTGCTCTTTGCCTTCATTCTTAGCGCTGCAACGCAGGTTAAGAGCGAGTTCCACTTGCAAGTCCTGCTCTGGTTGGGGGTCCTAACGGTAGTTCCTATCTCCGTCACGATCGCGGCCGCGAGCTCTGCACTTGAAGGGATTTATAAAGAGCTATACAAAGATCCGTCCCATCCTGTTACTCAGTCTCATCCCACTTTCCCCTTCCCGCGGGCGCGGTGGTTGATCGGCTACGTCGTTCCCGCGGTGTGCTCTCTAACCATGATTGCAGGAGCGCTGTTCGCGAGCACAGGCCACTTATGGAAGTCCTCAACGCAGCTAACCACGTGCTCGCTTCGCGGCGGTTCCCTCGCTGCACTCGGCGCGGCTGAGCGCGGGCGTTGACCGCGCCTCGACGTCGCTTTTGCGCGACTTGAAACTCCGCGGTGGGGTCGGGCACGTCGGTTGACCGTGCTTGCGGCGGCGGAACACCCGAGGCGCTGCACCACAGAATGAACCCGGAGCCAACATCCCATCGACGAGGGGCAATGGCGGTCGGACGCCCCAATGCGGAATTGCGCCAAGTCGGGCGCCCGCGCTCCGGCACAACGGCCGTTGCGAATCGGGCGATCGAACGCGCATCCGTGAGCTCAGCTCGTCCAAATCGGCGCACGGTCGCGTCAACCGGCGCTGGTCGGCAGCCTCTCTTCAGGGAGAGGCGAAGAACCCTTTCTCCTCCATCGGGCAGAGGGGGTGTGAGAAGCTCTTGCGGCTAACATCAATCAATGAAAGAAACCATTCGCCGGAGTCGTTTCACACCGATCGCAGTTCACGACCTCCGGGTCATCGCCCTCGCGGCGCTGCTCGCCGCTGCGGGTTGTGTTTCCACACCGACGCAGCAGTGGCCGGCAACGCCGGCGCAACTCTATGGCGATCTCTTTATCGACGTGCAGATGGCACGTGTCTTTCCCGACGACAAGACATTCGTCGACGCGGTCGCAAAGCGCGAGCCGCGCGACATTGTTGCCAGCTATCACCGCGAGCGGCGCGAGCCAGCGTTCGATCTGAACGCTTTTGTCGCACGTGAATTCACAGTGCCCACGCCCGCTGTATCCGACTTCCGCACAATCCCAGGCCAGGATGTGCGAGCGCATATCGATCGCCTCTGGCCGGTACTCACGCGCGCGCCGGCACAGGAGGTGAAGTACTCGAGCCGATTGCCCTTGCCCCATCACTACGTCGTGCCCGGCGGGCGCTTCAATGAGATGTACTACTGGGATTCCTATTTCACGATGCTCGGCCTGCAGGCGAGTGGTCAGCACGCGCTGGTGCGGTCGATGTGCGACAACTTCGCCGTTCTGGTCGAGCGCTATGGCCGGATCCCGAACGGCAATCGCAGCTATTACCTGAGTCGTTCGCAACCACCTTTCTTTGCGTTGATGGTGGAGCTACTGGTCGCCCGCGATGGCGCCGGTGCTTATTCCAGATATCGCACGGCGCTGCAGAAGGAATACGACTTCTGGATGGAAGGCAGCGAACGACTAAGCATAGGACAGGCGCATCGTCGCGCCGTACGGCTGTCTGGCGGCGGGATACTGAATCGGTATTGGGACGATTTCGCGACGCCTCGCGAGGAGTCCTATCGCGAGGATGTTGCCACGGCGAATGCGGCGCAGCGTCCTAAGGAAGAGATCTACCGCAATCTGCGCGCCGCCGCCGAGAGCGGCTGGGATTTCAGTTCCCGCTGGCTTGCCGACGGCAAGACGCTGGCCAGCATTCGACACCGTGGATCTGATCCCGGTCGATCTGAACAGCGTGCTGTATCAGTTGGAACAGACGCTGGCGAGCGCCTACGAAACCACTTCCCCTGCACGAGCGGAAGAATTTCGTGCGCGAGCCTCGGCGCGTCGGGCAGCCATTCATCGTTATCTGTGGAATCCGGATGGCGCCGTTTTCACCGATTATCTGTGGCGCGAAGGGCGTCCTGCCGCGCAAGTGACGGCGGCAACGGTTGCGCCGCTATTCTTCGGGCTTGCGAGTCAGGAGCAGGCCAAAGCAGTCGCGGCGGCGGTAAACGCGCAACTGCTGAAAGCTCATGGTCTCGTCACGACTGCCAACACCACCGGCGAGCAATGGGACGCACCCAACGGTTGGGCGCCGCTGCAATGGATGGCGATCGAGGGGTTCAGGCGCTATGGCAACAACGAACTCGCCGACACAATCGCTCAGCGTTGGGTGAAGCAGAATCTCGTTGTGTTCGAAACGAGCCGCAAGCTCGTCGAGAAATACAACGTCACGGCCGTCGGCGCTAGCGCTGCAGGCGGAGGCGAGTATCCGCTACAGGATGGATTCGGTTGGACCAACGGCGTGCTGCGCGCATTGCTTGTGCGTTATCCCGAGTTGACGGTCAGGTGATGAGGGATGCGGGCTCGAGCCAGTGGCGGTCTATCGACGCTTGACTGATGCACCCGGATTATCAGGGTGCGGAGAGTACTGCGAGCGTTTTGTGCATCGGTTCGCTGGAGATCGCGATTACGCCATCCAGCGGACGGCCCATCTCCTCGATCAGGAAGATCGACGTCGATACCGCGAGCGCGCCGACCACTAGCGCGGTCAGCGCGGCCGCATTGCGCGGCGAGAACAGGCCAAAGCCCGCGAACATCGCAGCAAGCCAGGACACCAGCACCACCAGGAACGCCGTCGGGGTTTTAGTGGTGACCTGCTCAAAGCCGAGCCAGCGCGCCTGCGCAACGTCCGCGACGACTCGCTCCGCGCTCGCCTTGAGCGCGCGTTGGCTGTCGTCGGCCGGCATGAGCGCCTGGACCTTCGCGTCGAGCTGTTCCATGGATGAAGTTCGCGCAGGGCGCTGGCTGCCGTGCTGCCGGCGGAAAAGAGCCGGTCCACATGTGCGGCGTATGCGTTGCGTAGCAGGTCTCGGGCCTCTTTCGCTTCGGGGCCGTACTGCGCCAGCAGTCGGTCGACGACGATGACCTTCGCCGCGACCTGCTTGAATTCGGCCTCGACCGCGTCGTACGAGCTCTTCGCCGAGGCGATCAGCAGCCCCAGCACCAGCGCCGACAGCGTCGCGATCAATCCGGTCACCACCTTCACGATGTCTTTCGAGTCCTCGCTCAAACGCCGCTCTGGAAGTGCGATTTGCAGGACTAGCCCCGCAAGAGCGCCGCCGAGGATGCACACAAGCGCCGTCAAGCCGATCGCGAATGCGCTCATCCGCCTCCTTCAGTCCGGTCTACCCTATCTTCGTTCGAGCCTCACGCACCGAGAACCCTATGCCCCTGCATGCGCACGTGGATGATCGACCGGCGACCTGACGGCAGAAGACTCTATCCGTGGTCGCAAGCACTATCCCATTTCTCGCCTCGCTGCCTGAACGCCGCGCAGCGGGCAATGTAAGGCTGGCCACCGGTCAACCAAGCAAGTCTATTCCTCGGCGGGAATAGCGTGATCGTCCGACTTCGGCCGCCGAAGGATTAGGCGTCCGACCGCATGCCTGACGACCTAGCGCGAAACGCGCCGCGCCGGTGTGATGTGGTGTGAACGGCTTCTATCGGCCCGTAGGGCATATGACGGCTTATGGCCGGTTGCGTGAGTTCGCAACTAAGCCCGTAAGCTGCCCTTCGCGGCAAGAGCCTGATTCTTCCAAAACCCGCTTTCGGCGAACATAGGGAACCGCGGCTGTCGGCCATTACCGTCGTCGGCGGGCTACCTGAATCGTGCGACGAACGTCAGCACCACCTCGGTAAGCTAACATTCTGATCCACCTTAACTATTTCTCCTTGCGGCGGCGCTCTAGCGCTTGCCCGCGGCGGGCGCGGTTGCGCCGTAGGCACCTCCAGTCGCGCTCCGCGCTCCTTCCGTCCCCAGCGGCGCAATTTTTCCCTTCTCGGAGATCCCTCAATTCTTAGGACAACGAATAAGTTAACCGGCAGCCCGCGGGCGGGCGCGAAGCGCTGCCCACGGGACGTCCGGTTTCAACACGGCATCGCCCTCA
>CAWIZJ010000054.1:0-125862 GCA_963840535.1 uncultured Alphaproteobacteria bacterium | reverse complement strand
CTTCGCCATTGCCACAGGCTAGCGTTATGCTTCGCAGTCTACTCCTCGGCTGTCGGCGCTGGTCGGCGCCGTTGCTGCTTGATCACACCTGTGCGCTGTTTTTCCGCCAGGCGGCGTGCCTCAGCCGCCGCAGATGGCCTGGTGCGGATACGGCGCTTGGGCACGTGCAGGGCGCGCTGGAGCAAGAGCGTGAAACGTTCGACGACTTCAGCGCGGTTGCGATGCTGGCTGCGCGTCGTCTGAGAGGTTAGATGCAGGACACCTCGCGTATCGATGTACGATTTCAGCTTGCTCAGCACGCGAGTGCGCTGCGCCTCATTCAGACTAGGTGAGCCCAGGACATCGAAGGTCAACTCGACCTGCGAGGCAGTGCGATTGACATGCTGTCCCCCTGGGCCGCTGCTACGACTGAACTGAAAGTGCAGCTCAGCTGGTGGTATTGCCACTGTCTCAGTAATCTGGATATCGGTGTCTGGTGGCACGACGGCACTCCTGCGCTAAGCAACTCCAGAGACCAGCCGCTTGTGCAATACCTGACCATGCGCTGCCAGGCGCTCCTGAACAGCCTTTACAATGAGTGGCCAGGCAATCGTGGCATCGCTGGGCACCTCGGCAAATCGGCCGCCCTCGCTCGGCGGGACAAATTTCCCCCACGATACGCCTTCGGAATAGGTACAGCCAGACAGGCCCCCCCAGTGCACCGGCTCCGGACAGATGCGCACACCATACGTGAAGCGTTGAAAACCTCCACCCTGACCAACGCGCTTGTTAATCAGCTCCAGGTAAGGCCCCACTTGCTGCCCCCAGTTGCGCGGTACGCCGCCACCAATGGTGAAGATGCCAACAGTTTTCTGCGGTCGCACACTCTCGGTGTAGTGTTCCAGGTCAAGAAATGGGTCATAGGCAAAAGGGGGCTTCTCAGCAAGCCGCCGCCGCCGGTTGGTGAGGGCAAAGTCTAAGCCGATCTCAGAATCGGTAAAGGCCGGAACGTATACCGGGACGTTGTGCTCATAAGCACTTTTAAGGATGCCACGCCCCGTCGTGTGGCGCGCCAGATATGCCCCAAGCAAGCGATTAATTTTGTAACTACACAGCGTCTCGGATGGGTCCGCCTCGGTCAGGACCTCGTTAAAAATTTCAGCGACGTCGTCGAGGTTTTGTTCCAGTTCGAGCGTGTCGTAGACGCGATTGTAGCCCCGGTAATAGAGCTCCTTGTCATCCAGCCCCGGATCATATTTAAAATGCACGCGGCCAGAGGCTTCCACAAAGCCGTGCGCCATCAGGGCGCCGGTGGTAATGATGGCCTGCAGCATGCCCTGCTCAAGCATGTCGCATAGCACCAGGCCCATTTTGGCCACAGTCATAGCGCCAGAAAACGTGCCAACTACCAGACACTCCGGGTTGGTGACCATCTCATAGAGGACATCCGCGGCTTCCCCGACATTGCGCCCGCCGAACGCGGTCCGGCTCATGGCCTGGACGAGATCGGTGATGCTGTGTACCTGGCCCAGATCCAGGGGCACAGTCGGCTCGAGGTGGTCAGAGAAGCCATCGTGCAGCTCGGTGCGCACGCCTGAGGGTTGGGCAGATTCCATCGCTGCTCCTTCTTCACCTTGCTCTATATACGTTTGGCTATTGGCCGTGTGCTAGCACTGTCTGCTGGGCGGTATCGCGCACGAGGTCCAGAGCACACTGCACACCCACGGTAGGTACGATACTGCAGCCACGCGCCGGGCGGATCGCCCACTCGCCCCCGCTACGCACGATTTCGATCCAAAAATCCTGGGTGAGACCTGACTCTGCCACGAACACCCATACCATGCCTTTCTGGCGCCGAGGGTCATAGAGGAACTCTTTACAGGTAACGGTTATGGCGCCATGTAGGGCGCCAGGCTGGAACCGGGTGGCCTCAAAATGCGCAATGCGATGAATGTGCAATGTCGCATCCTCTGTTAATGATCTGGCGATATGGGTCGTCTTTCGTAAACGCAGGTCATAGAACTCTTGCTGCCCGGTCTCACACCATTTGCGCTCGTATTTGGTGCTGAAGCGCGGCGCGATCGTCGTCCACTGTGCTACAAAGCCCGTGTCTGGGACTTGCGCGAGCACCCAGTGGAGATACGGCTCATGGTCAGTGACCATCTGTACGGTACCCTCTGGTACGAGCCGACTATTGAGAAGGGTGAGAAACGTCTGCGCAAACAGCCGATGTTTGACATGGCGTTCCTTGGGCCAGGGGCATGGAAAGAGCCCATACACCCGCTGCACCGTCTGCGGCATAAACAGTCGTTCTAGAGCAATGCGGGCATCGACGAGGAGCACGCGCACGTTGAGGATTTTTGCCTGGGCGATACGACGTAATGCCCGTTGTACGGAGGCCCATTCTTGCTCGATACCTACGAAATTGCGCTCTGGATGTTCCTGCGCCTCACGTACCAAAAACTCACCATTGCCGAAGCCGATTTCCACCTCGACAGGGGCCTGACGCCCGAACTGCTGCACCCAATCAATGGGACGCGCCCCACGCTGCCAGAGGAGTAATGGTTGGAGCGAAAGATAGCGTGCTTTCATACTCAGGCGTAGCGTCGCTGAAAATCCTCCATGAACTCGACCAGGGTGCGGACGGCCTCCAGTGACACAGCATTGTACAGCGAGGCGCGTATACCACCGACTGTGCGATGCCCTGCGAGCCCGATGAGACCAGCGTGCGTGCTCTCTGTGATGAAGCGCTTCTCCAGTGCCGGTGTAGGGAGACGAAAGGTCACGTTCATGCACGAGCGACTCTCCGGCTGTGCCCAGCCACGATAAAAACCTTCAGAGTCGTCAATCGCGGCATAGAGGCAGGCAGCTTTGTCACGGTTGCGGGCCTCAGCAGCCGCAAGGCCGCCCTGCGCTAGCAGATGCTGCGCGACCAGGCCAGCAACATAAATGGCAAACACCGGCGGCGTGTTCAGTAGCGAGTTGTGCGCTGCCATCTGAGCATAACTCATGGTGGATGGCAAATCCGGGCGGCAGCGCTCCAGAAGGTCGCGGCGGATAAGCACCACGGTTACCCCCGCTGGTCCCAGGTTTTTCTGCGCTCCGGCGTAGATCAGACTGTAGTGCGACAGGTCCACCGGACGGCTCAGCAAGTCAGAAGACATGTCACAGACCAGGGGGACGTCTCGGGCCGCCGGGACGTAGGTGTACTGCGTGCCCACGATCGTGTTGTTGCTGGTGTAGTGCAGATACGCTGCCCCAGCCTCGATGTGGAATTCACCCGGCAGGGGTATCCGGGTGTGCGCCGTAAGCGCGCTCGACCAGAGCACGCGCGCCTCCCCGATCTTGCGCGCCTCACTCAGCGCTGTTTCGCTCCACACCCCCGTGACCAGATACTCTGCATAGGACCCTGGTGATAACAGGTTCAGGGCCACCAGCGCAAATTGCATCTGGGCCCCACCGCCCATGAAGAGAATGGCATGGTCCTCAGTCCCACCGAGCAATGTGCGCAAGTCAGCAATGGCCTGATTATGCAGTTGTTCATATGTGGCACTGCGGTGACTCATCTCCAGAATAGACATACCAGTGCCAGCAAAGTCGAGCAAGTCGCCTTGCACCTGCTCCAGCACCGGCAGGGGTAGCGCCGCAGGGCCAGGATTAAAGTTGTGCACGCGCCGCGTCATCGCTTACCCGCTCTCGCACTACTGCAATATGTCCTGGATGTGCGGCATAAGTGGCCGCGTCGCTAGCGTTTTGAGAGCAAAATTACTGCCTTCTCCAACCCGACAGACGAAGAGATCGCGCCAGTGCCGCACCAGGCCGAACTCATCGAGACAGGCCACCCCACCGCAGATCTCCATGGCCAGGGTGAATAACTCCGAAGCGCGCCGGGAGCATTCGATTTTCACCTTTGCAGCAGCCTCACGGTGCAGGGTCCCAGCATCGTATTGTCTCACCAGATGCAGCAGCCAGGTGAGTCCCTGTTCGAGGGCAATGTCCATATCCAGGATCACATCCTGAACGCGCTGAAAGCGCCCGATGGGTTGGTCGGCAAACTGCCGGCGCTCTTGGGCATAGGTACAACAGCGATCGAGCGCGTAGGCCAGAGAGGCAAGCGCCAGGCCAGCAATAAACAAGCGTCCCCCATTGAGGGTCGTTGCCATGACGCGAAACCCGTCATGTTCCGTACCCAGGATGGCGTTGTCCGGTACCTCGACCTGATCCAGGGCAATAGCGCCTGTGGAGGACTGCATCCACACCTGCTTGCCGTGCATCTCCTGATAATGCACACGCGGATCGTCCATGGGTACGATAAAGCAGGTAGAGCGATGGCCACGGGGTCCCTCGGGGTTGGTCATGGCATGCACCACCACATGACTGGCCCACTTGGCATTTGTGGACCAGCATTTTTCTCCCTGCAGGCGCCAACCTCCGGCGATGCGAGTGGCGCGTACCTCAGGATTCGCCGCATCCGACCCACGCCCAGGTTCCGATAGGCCAAACACAAACATACGTTTCCCTGCTGCCAGATCCGGCAAGTGCGCCCGCTTCTGGTCCTCGCTCCCGCACAATTGCAACGGTTTGATGCCTAGACTCGTGGCTGCCCCAGGCGTAATGGCCACACTCTGACTGTGATAGCCGAGGGCCAGGCCCATCAGCACCAGGTCCATCTGTGTGCCACCCTGCCCGCCGTACTCCTCTGCGACCGTGAGACCGAAGAGGCCCAACTCTGCGATGGCGCGAATGGCCTTCTCCGGCAGCAGGCAATGCTGGCGTTCCCAGGTGAGAAGCTCAGGAGCAATCTCGTTGTCCGCAAACGCACACACTGCCTGGTACAATGCCAAACGCTCCGGTTCAACTAGAGGTTCGAGATACGCGTCCATACGTCGGCGCATATAGTTACTCCTTCCTCGGGCGTGTCATGTCGTCCGTGCCTTTCAGTATACCGCATTCTCGTATGGAAGCGCTCAGCCGTCAGGAGATAGGAAAAACACTGCCTCTGCCGGATTCTATGTCCAAGGAAAAAGCCGCGTTCGCTGCCAACGCCAGCCTGTGGTCTCCTTTCTCTGCTTGGTTCCTTTCCATCTGGTCATTGCTACCGAGGCAAAAGTAGTATATGAAAATATGCGCGGGGGAGGGGGCGAATTTCTTACACAATGCTTACGTTTTCCTGCACTTCTGCTCTGGCTGCTGTACTGAAGGGTTTGAAGCTAGGGCTCTGCAAGACGCGAGAGCCCGGTGAGCAACTCTGTGATGACCACATGGCGGAGGAGGGTCTGTGTACCGGGACATCAAAATCTTCAGTGGCTCTGCACACCCGGAGCTTGCTACGGCAATCTGCTCGCATATCGGTTTACCACTGGGCCACTCTAGTGTCATCCGCTTTTCGAATGAAAACATGTTGGTCCAGATCGAAGAGAATGTCCGCGAAGCGGATGTGTTTGTCGTGCAGCCCTCGTGTTCGCCGGTCTCTGATGGCATCATTGAGTTGCTCATTACCATTGATGCACTGAAACATGCCTCGGCACAGCGCATTACTGCAGTCATCCCCTACTTTCCGTATGCGCGCTCGGACAAGAAGGATCGGCCACGCATTTCGATTACGGCCCGGCTCATGGCCGACCTGCTCCAAACGGCCGGGGCTAACCGGGTGCTCACCATGGACCTCCATTCACCCCAGGTACAGGGGTTTTTTCGTATCCCGGTGGACCAACTACTCGCCGCGCCGATTATCTGCGATTATCTCGCCGCCAACAAAGATCTGCACGATTATGTCTTAGTTGCCGGGGATATCGGCGAAGCCAAAGGGGTGGAAGCGTATGCGCATCGCCTCCACCTCCCCGTGGCGATTGTGGATAAACGTCGCTATGGCGATGACGAGAGCCCCAGGGCGGTAAATTTGATGGGCGAAGTAGAGGGCAAGACGGCGCTGATTGTAGACGACGAGATTGCCAGCGCCGGCACAGTGATTGAGGCCGCCCGGTTCTTAGTCGAGAAGAAGGCAGCCGCCATCGAGGCCGCGGCCGTGCATGGCACTCACATTCCGCACCCTTTTTTCTGGGTCTAGGATGGTTTACGAGGAAGGCTCTCTAGCTAAACGTGGCATGGTCCTCTAGAACCATTCCAGAGCATGTCTCTTTGCTCCTGCCTCACATCATCATGCCGGTGTGGCGCCTTGTGAGCCCGCGAGCGGATACAGCTGGGGTGCAGCTCCTCCACTCCGTAACGGCTTCTCCCTCGCGGTCTGTCCCACCCGTCTAGGTGAGCCAGGAGACTTTTGACGCCTGCTCGTGCCAGTCTCATCGCGGTATCCACTCTGGGGAACTGTGAAGTACGTCGCAGGGACACCCAGGGCCCGGAGGTATTGCTGTTGGACCGTCGACAGTGGGTGGGCGAGCTGGCGTTGGGGCCCGACTTTGATGACTATTACCGCCGCAAACTTGGTCATCATCATGAAGGCCGTTGGCTTCTGTGTGGCCTTCTTGTCCCACCCTGTCCATGGGGTCTCCGTGGTCTCCACGTGGACTCGGAGCGTTTTCTCTATCAGACGCCACAGCAGCAGCGCCAGCAATAACACCAGCCCGAGGGCTTCGATCCGCTCAGGCTTCTTCAGAAACAGGCTATTGACAATGAGCGGGTCCTTCAAGAAGCCGAAGTTTTGCTCGATCCCATGCTGCTCTTTGTAGGCCTGCAGCACGTCCCCCGCCCTATGGGCCATCTCGCCTGCGGTGGGCACATGCGTCAGGAGGACGAAACAGCCCGTCTCTGGGGTCTTGCGGGCGATGACTTCAGACTGCTCATGCCGAGTGACCTGCAGGCCATACCGCACCGCTTTGACTCTGCGTGGCTGCGTGCGGCTCGGCCGTCCAGGGCCATACTTCGGGCGCTCCGCGACGTCTACTTTCACCCAGTGATAGGCACTCTGCAGCGCCCGCAGCTTTGCGGCGGCGGCTTCGGCATCCGCGTGACAGCAATACTCCTGCCGGGCCGCCTCGCGCACGGTCGCCTCCAGCGTCGCGTATGACGCCTGGATCTCACGCTCCAGGTGCTTCTGCCGGCGTTGATCCTGGCTGCTGGAGTGGACCACCACAGCCCGATAGGTTTTGCCGTATAAGGTGACCTTTCCCTCGGCTACTTTATAGAAGGTCCCCGGACGGTGCTTCGTCGGGGGCGTCTGGGCCAGCACGCCCACCTCCTCCCAGCGGTTGTGGGCGACGGCCTCCGCAATGACCCGTCCACATGCGCTCTAGGTGGCGGGGAGGCGGGTGATGAACAAAGTGTCCCGGAGAGCAGCGAGATTGTCTGCCGTCACCAGGGCGGCGTCCGCAATGGAGATATACGCGCCCGGTTGCACTCCATAGCAGGCTAAACGTTGGGTGATCTCCGACAATAGCGTCGCATTGAGGGTCTTCTCCGACGCATTCCCATCCTCGGGCTTGCCCCAAATCGGCACAGCGCCCTCCACGCACAGGGTGGAGAGGACGCATTGCTTGAGGTCCGGCCGCTTATCCTTGCTATAGCCATAAGTCACCTGGAAGGGGAGGTCCTGCGTCTCGGCAAACTGATACGCGCCCCAGACACTGCGGGAGGTGGTATCAAAGTGCACAGAGCGTCGCTCCAAGTCAAACCGCGTGACCGCGCGGACGGCACAGTCGGTAAAGAGCCGCATCGTGCCGAAGTCGTAGAGGCGATCAAGGACGCGCCCCACCGTATCATCGGTAAAGGCCTGCGGGGGTAAGGCTTTACCCAAGAGGAGTTCGGTGTCGTGGTGCGCGAAGAACTCTTCGAGGCGGTAGAGCGGGCTCCGGCCACTGAGCGTATCCAAGACGAGGCCCAGCACGACCGTGCCTGCGTCCACGTCCATCGCCGTGGGCACGTAGTGATTGATGAGGCTGACGAGGCCCAGTTGGTCGGCGTAAGCCTTAATAATGGGCAGATGGTGGACGGGGTACACCTCGATTTCAGATGGTATGCTCGGCATAGCGCTCTCCCACGGAGGCCTTTGGCTGCTGGATGCGGCTTGGAGACTTCAACCCTCCTATGGGTATGGCCTCATTGAGGCCAAAATACCATCAGAAAAAATGCGTTTGATTGCCGCTTACGGGGTGCGGAATGCGAGATGGCATATTGTCCGGCCGTGCCATCGAGCGCCTGGTGCAGTCTTCCATCCGGTCGATCTTCGTCACCGACTCTGTACCAATTGCGCCGGCCAAGCGCATTGACAAGCTCACCGTCCTTTCAGTGGCGCCCCTCTTCGCCGCAGGGATCAAGGCGATCCACGACGGCGACAGCGTTTCTGCCTTGTTCCGTTAGGGTCCGCAGGGCGTCCCTGTGCCTCACAGGAGACAGCGCTTGTGTTCGGCCGTTTGGCACCATAGAATGGGGTAATCGGCGGGTTATCCGTATGCTACGTCGTCTGGGGTACCTGGAGGCAGACACGGAGGCGGCCATGGCCACAGGGTATGACCCCCTGCGCGACAGCGCGCCGGATCTCGCCCATACCCTGGCGGCCTCCGTGCAGCAGCGCATCGCCTTTGGCGAACGCGCGGGGCAGAAGGTGCGGTGCATCGGTGCGGGCTTTGGCGACGAGGGTGAGGCGCCAACGCTCACCGGGACACGCTGTGCCAGCGTCCACGGGTTTTTCCTGCACGCCAACACCCAGGTCCCCGCCCATCGGCGCGATCAGTTGGAACGCCTGATCCGCTATACGGCCCGCGGTGCCGTGTCCCTGGAGCGTCTGGAGCGCGATGCCAACGGCGATCTCGTCTACACCTTCACGCACCCGTGGTCTGACGGGACCACGGGCATTCGCCTCTCGCCGTTGGAACTCTTGGAGAAGCTGGCAGCTCTCGTGCCACTGCCGCGGGTCCATCTGGTGCGCTATGGCGGGTGTCTAGCGCCACACAGCCATCTGCGCGGGGCGCTCATCCCGACGCCACGCCAGCAAGGGGTGGACGAGGAGGCGACGGACACGGTGTCGCCGCACTGGAGCTGGGCGCGGCTGCTGAAGCGGGTGTTTGCGCTGGACATGGCGCGCTGCCCCTGGTGTCAGCAGGGGGCGCTGCGGATCCTCGCTACCATCACCCAAGGCGAGATCATCACAAAAATCCTGCGGCATCTGAAGCTCACGGCCGACCCACCCCCGATCGCTCCGGCCCGAGTCCGCCAGGAAGCCTTCGCCTGGTCCTCTACCTGACCGCGCCTGGTGTGTCGCAGACCCGTCTCCGGCAGCCGTCGTCTGGTCCTCCGTCTGAGGTCTCCCCTTTCCCTGCCGGTGGGGAGGGCGGGCCGGCCTACGTCCTGCCCGCCCCCCCAATGCGTCTCGCTGCCGCTCGTGTGCCACATCCCTTGCTTGGCAGCGTCCTGCACGCCCGCACGCGTTGCACCAGTCTCTCGCCCCGCCGCCCCTCCGCAGCGCCTACGCGTGTGCCAGAGGGTTGAAGCCGGCTTATAGCGTTTGTACCAGTCTCTCACTGCGTGCGCCCAAGCGCTTCCCCGTCCTATAGCGTTTGTACCAGTCCCCGCTTAACCAGTCCTCGCTGCCCGTCACCCAGCACCAGGCATGCCCGCAGCGCCAAGCGCTGGCAAGGCCGAGGGGTAGCTCCCGGTAGCGCGGGGAGCCTAGGGCACGCCCTGCACCCCCTGGCGATGCGCTCTCCAGGGGGTGCGGCGCTGGGCGTGCGGGCCGACCCCAGGCGCGGGCACCAGGCGGCAGGGGGGCACGGGGGTACGCACGCGGTCGGTGGAAAAGACTCGCGTGAAAAGTGGCTTTGTATTTCCTATACCTCGGATGACGCTTGTGACGCGTTTTACGGAAACTTCCCTATATGCTGCTCATAGGGGACTTTCCGTAGAATGCGTCATATCTGTCATCCGTCATACCCTGCACAGGCCACAGCCGATACACCAACATAGTACAACGAACAGGCAGAGCATACGGGCACTGGGGTACGTCCTCAGTGCCCATACTTTTCTCAAGGAGACCGTATGACGAAATTGATCAAAGCCGAACAGGAAGTGCACATCTGGAAGTGCGCCGATGAGCCCGAGTACTGCGTGTACATTACCGACCCTACCGAACTCCCGTACTATCTTGGGCTCGCTCCAAAGTCGGGGGGAGGGTAGTCCAGCACCAAGGCGGCACGAAAATCTTTTTCCCTCACGACTCAGTCTTGCTCCAGGTGAAAAGAAAGCTGAACCTGAGCCCAGAGAGGCGAGCCGCACTCGCCGCACGGATGAAAGAAATACACACAACTATGGTAGAGTAGGAGGATAGGGGGAGCCGTGTGCTCCCCGCACTTCGCGGCCTGTATGCTGAGGGAGCCGATTATGGGCGACGTTCCTGGCCCTGTAGTTATCCTCCTCGTGGTGGTCGCTTTCCTGATTGGTTTCCTCCTACGAGGCTTCCTCAACGATTAAAACCGCCCTTCACGGCCTGTTTACTGGGGCACCAAGCGTTCAGACCTGTTATGACGTTCCATGCAACCCGTAACACCGATGGAGCCCACTGGCCTGTTGACCTATAATCTGCATTGAAAAGGCACGTGTGTGCCCCCCCCCCTGTGGAGTCTTCTGGCCAGCATAGGCCGGAGGGTTCCCGGAAAGGAACGCAAAATGTCCACTGACCAATATATCCAGCGACGCAACGAACTCAATCGACGTGCCCGGACGTTCCTCCATGACCTCTTGACCAAGGGACCCCAGACTTACGCCACGATCCGTCAGCACGCACGCGAGGCAGGTGTCTCCCTCTCCTGCGTGCTGACGGCCAAGCGCAGTCTCCATGTCGAATCCCGCAAGAGTGATGGTTACGCGGTCTGGAACCTGCCCGCTGCCGCCTAATCACTTTATGTCTCCACCCATCATCAGCGGCAGTTGAACAAGGTAACCCTCTGTCTCCACTGTGGGGTCTTCCCAGCCCGCATAGGCCGGGAGGTGCCTCTCCCCTACACACCCTGTGCACTACGATACCTTCTGGGATAAAACCCATTGTCGTCTAACTCAGATTCATCCACTTCCAGAGCGGTACTCATCAGTGGCTTGACGCTTGCAATGCCCGTATTGCCAATGGCCTCAAGCGTTCCAGGTCGTCGCGGTCGCACGGTTTCCCCTTTGTCCATGTCGAAGAATGTGAAGTAATAGACCATCGCTTTTCCCATGACAATCTCCTCTGAAATATTGGCTCTTTACCCCTTCGACGGACATTTCCTTCCTCTATGTTGACTTGGATATATGTGTGTGTCGTGAGCGCACGATTTGTATAGTATGACCAGTAGACTCCCTGGCCTCAGCCTCGCCCGCTGGCGGTTCCCCTCTTCCGTGTCAAACATGGGGCGGCTCCGCTCCGTCTAGCCCGTCCTGCTCTGCTCCTGCTCTTACCTCCGCCTTCCTGAACTCGCACAGCGGAAACCAAGGTTGACGAAGCGGTAGCCGGGGAGGGGCCGGTAGCGGAAGGCCGCCCGCACGAACTGCGCGGAGTAGTTCCAACTGCCGCCCCGAAGGACACGAACGGCGCTAGCAGTCGGCCCTATCGGATCAATTACTGCATCTGCCGTGTAATTCTGCCTTCCCTCGTGACACCACTCGTGCACATTGCCCAGCATGTCGTATAACCCCCAGGCATTCGGCAATTTCTGGCCGACTGGATGCGTTTGACGGTTGCTGTTCCCCTCGTACCATGCGATAGCGTTGACATCAGCATGGTACCGGGGAGTCTCCGTACCGCCACGGCAGGCATATTCCCACTGAGCTTCGGTCGGCAGGCGGTAGTCTCCGCCTCCCTCCCTCTCGTTGAGCATGTGCAGAAATTCCTGCACCTCGTTCCAAGAAACATATTCCACCGGACGGTTTGGATCACCCGTGAAGACGCCTGGATTGTTGCCCATCACCGCTTCCCACTGCGCTTGAGTGACCGGGTACTTCCCCAGATAAAACGGCTGACTGATGGTGACACGGTGGGCGGGCTTTTCGTTCTTATGCGCTTCTGTATCCGAGTCTGGAGACCCCATCATGAACGTCCCAGCGGGAATCAGCACAAACTCCATGCCGATGCTGTTAGTGAATGAGGGTTCCAACGCCGTAGGAGGGGCTGGAGAACGTGTGATGGGGGAGGTGTTGTGGGGCGGAGTGCCCGAAGAGGCCATGCACGGTTCGGCTGCCTGCTCCCGTGCGGATGGGGTAATACCGAGTACCGTCTCTAATGCCGCAATCAGGCGGTCGACATCGGGGTGAAAGTGATCGCCTACTATAAGTGCTTGGCGGCGGGCTAAGGGCCTCAACACGTCCGGTAATTCAATGGAGCGAGGCATGGACGCCCCTCCGACCAGCACGGGGATGACACGAATCCCCCGCTCCAGCGCGGTAGTGATTTCGAGGCGCACAAAGTCTTCGGGGTTGTCTAAACGCCGGTGTCCCTGAGAATCGGTGCTGGTCAGCCACTGCCGACCGATCACGGCCAGCAAGACATCACAGGAGCCTACAGCGTCTTGGATGGCTTCGACAAAATCAAGGCCGAGAGCGATGGTGTCAACGTCCATGAAGAGGTTGTCGCGGCCAAAGTGCTGGCTGAGGCGATCATATAACCGCCCCGCGTGCCCGCTACTGTCGTCACGCCGGTAACTGAGAAGAATCCGCGCCATAATGCGCGCTCCTTATCGAGATGCATCGCCGCATGCTTTCGCGTGTAACGTGGGGCTGGGAGGCGCAAAAAGTATAGCACGGCCATAGGATATATTGAGAAGAAGCTTTGCGTAATTTTGCCCCACCCAGGCCCCTCAGAAACCCCCAACCGAGGCTCCAGGATGGTCAGGAAGGCACCTAAAAGACCCAGGCCCTACGGGTTTCTGTGTGCCGCTGGAGGGGAACAGCTACAAGCGATCCTGGGGGCTCGCGGCCTACCTGCTGGGGCTGAGAGACCTACAATATCCCCTCCATATAACCAACCTCTAAGGAATCACGCTATGGCAGATACCTGGTACGAGCAGACGTGGGATGTAGCCAGCTGCACGCCCTTATGGGACAGCACCATCTTCAAATACGAGGCCGGTCGTTCATGGTGAGCCGTGTCAAGGGCGCGCCAGAGGCGTGCTGTCCGAGTTGGTAGATAACTTTTGGGACAGCTTCCTCAAGCCACTGCTTCTCAGCCGCCGATAATTCTTGGAATGGAACAACGGAACCGGATTTTCGCCCTACTTTTCGAGCTGTGCTTTCGTCGCCCTTGGTCGAGCTAAGATTTCCCACTAGTTTTGAGAATATCCTGATCAATTTGAAAGATGCGCGCCGCACTCGGCCTATTTCCGGCAAGAGATTCCAAAAGGGTTAACACGAAGTAAGCCATAGCCGGTAAAGGTTCTTTTCCAGAACGAAAGCCAATCCACCGCCGATATGCAAGCTGAACCTCGGATGTTGCGCAAAATGTTTGGGATGGTTTAGGATACATCCTGTATGTCAAATGAAGTGAGGCATTACCGGTGACAGCAAATGCACCTATCGCTGCCTTCATATTTATAACCAGCGGTCCTCCGGGCGGAGGCGGATCACGGTCAATCAACTCCACTCGGGCGAATGTAAAGCGGATGGCTCCGACGTTGGATGTGAGATCAGACTCAATCTCCCAATCTCGCAAGAACGGCTCAATTGCTGTACGTGCTTCCTGCTCATCCGAGAAGTGCTCGGTCGGCTGGATTCGAAGCTCCTGATCAACCAGCTCAAAATCCCCCAGGTGGTTCGAAAACGATAGAGCCTCTGGATCCTGATAAGAGATTCCTTCGCCAGAGCCAATCGTGTAGTGCAAGGTTTGTACGTGTGGATCGCGCACGGGGGGCTCCTACCGATGCCCAATACTAACGCTTAACCGCTTCCAAAACTCCCTCATTGTACCTCGATACCCCACTCTTTACCCGCCCACACGCCCGCTTAACCAGTCCTCGCTGCCCGTCACCCAGCACCAGGCATGCCCGCAGCGCCAAGCGCTGGCAAGGCCGAGGGGTAGCTCCCGGTAGCGCGGGGAGCCTAGGGCACGCCCTACACCCCCTGGCGATGCGCTCTCCAGGGGGTGCGGCGCTGGGCGTGCGGGCCGACCCCAGGCGCGGGCACCAGGCGGCAGGGGAGCACGGGGGGGCGCACGCGGTCGGTGGAAAAGACTCGCGTGAAAAGTGGCTTTGTATTTCCTAATACTCGACCGGCAGCCATGATACAATGGCCCTGCTCAGCAGCAGAGGGTGGGAATCCATGGGGCTCCTGCGAGCAAGCCGCCGTCTTCATTTCCCTTGATGATTCCCGCTGAGTGCGCCGATAGTAATGGAGGACTCTCTGGTGATCGTGCGCCAGTGCCTGTGGGCTGTCGTCGTGTCCTGCCTGGTCATCGGGTGCTTGGGGTCTTTCTCGGACCGCATCCCGCTTGACCCCACAACGGTGGAGGATCTCAGGCGTCAGGTGCCCGTCTACCGCGAGAGCGACATGCACACGCGCGAATATGTGCTGCTGCAGCCCCTCAGTGCGACCTCCTGCCAGAACAAGTTCTGGGATCCCGCCCCGACCCAGGAGGAGGCGACCGATCAGTTACGGGCCAAGGCCGCACGCCTCGGCGGCAACGGCCTCGTGCACGTGGGATGTGAAGCCTCGGGCATGGGTATGACCTACGTGAGCAAAAACTGCTGGGCGTGGCTGACGTGCCACGGCACGGCCATCCAGGTGGCGCGCTAAAGCCGGATGGAGGATGTACCGCCTTTGACCCATCCTGACCCAACGTCTTCAGCCCACGGCACGGCAGGCTTTTGGACGCGCGGCGTGCTGTAGCTATGCTGGAGGTTTTTACGGGCTCGTCATATTCTCCGGTCCTTTATTGGCTTTCCCAGTACATCGGAGAAATTTCGTATGCTAGATCCGTATCGCCTTTGTGAATAATCGCTTGCGAGCGTTCGCAAAAAACGAGAGGGTACTGTTGGCGAACTCAAAAGTGCCGAAATTGGGGTTCCAGGAGCAACGGAGATCCTGCCAAGCTCGGCATTGACGGTGTTTGCTCTTGCAACCCCAATTGAGCGCCCCCTGGATACGCGACCGAACACTCGCCACCTGTGCAGTTCATCCTTTACAGCGATGCCTGGCCGCTGTATAAACCTAGCGTTCACAGGTCACAAAATGCGCTCTCGTCAATATGTTATCTTTGTCAGCAGCATAGGACCCGATTGCCGCAGGACTGCCTGGGAGAAACACGCGCGCAGCACTGTGCGAGTCACGGACGTCTGTGGCCGAAAAACGCCCATCTGAAGCCGTTGCGTGCCACGGACGTCGTGGCTCTGCGAGCCTGCCTGTCTCCTTGCCCTCCTCCCACGGGGACCCGTGGAGCGTGCGGTGGGGCCTCTACCCGTGCACGGGGAGAACAGACTGGTGGACGATCCCGCACCGCATACTCCGCAGCCCCTGGCAGCCAGGCGCGGCACGGCACCGCCGTCCTCTGGACACGCCAGAACGGGCCGCAGCATGAGCGCCGACCTCTGGCAGCGCGTCCCCTCCCCCGTGCTGGTCAGTGGGATCGCTGCAGCCTACTGGGCGACCGGGAGGCTGGCCCTGCTCCTCGCCATCCCCCCCGGGTATGCCACGGCCATCTGGCCGCCGGCGGGCCTTGCCTTCGCCGCAATCCTGCTGTGCGGGGCCCGGGGGTGGCCCGGGATTGTCCTCGGCTCGTTTCTGGCCAATGTCTGGACCGCCTTCGATCCCACCACCGTTGTCGCCCTCCTCACGTCTCTTGCGCTCCCGACGAGTCTCGGCCTGGGCACGGCGCTGCAGGCCCTGGTGGGGGTGTGGCTGGTGCGCCGCGTGGTGGGCTTTCCCATGGCGCTGGACCAGGGACGCCAGGTCGCCGCCTTCCTGGGGCTGGGCGGCCCCGTGAGTTGCCTGATCGGGGCCACCTGGGGGGTCACGAGCCTGCTCGCGGGCGGGATCATCCCGTGGCCCACGGGCCTGGTGCACTGGTGGACCTGGTGGGTGGGGGATACGATCGGTACCCTCGTGGTGATCCCGCTGCTGCTGGTGTGGACGGCCGCCCCGCGCCCGGTCTGGCGCCGCCGCCAGTTTATCGTGGTGCTGCCCCTCGGGGTCGCGTTCGGGCTTGTGGTCCTCTTTTTTGTGCATGCGCGGGCCGTGGAACAGGCCCGCATGCAGCTGGACTTTGCGCGGTGGGCGCACACCCTGGCCGACACCTTCCGGCAGAACTTTGCCGGCTACCTCGATGCGCTGCATTCTATAGAGAGCTTCTACGCCAGTGCCCCTGAGGTGGGGCGGCAGGCCTTTCGCACCTTTGTCCAGCGGCTCTTCGTCCGCCATCCCGGCATGCAGGCCCTGTCGTGGGACCGCCGCGTGCCGGACATGGAGCGCAGCGTCTACGAGGCCGCGATGCGCCAGGAGGGCTATCCGGCGTTCCAGATTACGGAACAGAACGCGCAGGGGCACCTGGTGCGGGCCGCAACGCGCCCCGAGTATGTGGCCGTCACGTACATCGAGCCGTCGGCAGGGAACGCGAGCGCGTTGGGGTATGATGTGGCGTCCACACCGGAGCGCCTGGCGGCCTTGCAGAGTGCCCGCGATACGGGCGCGCCACGCGCCACGGGCCGTCTCAGGCTGGTCCAGGAGACCCGCCAGCAATTTGGACTGCTCATCTTCCTGCCCCTGTACAGCACCGGCCTGCCACCCGACACGGTGGAGGCACGCCGCCAGCACCTGCGCGGCTATGTGACCGGGGTGTTCCAGATCAGCGCCATGATGGAGGCGGCCCTCCGCACCTTCGAGCGCCCTGGCCTGGGGCTGCGTCTGGAGGATGCGATGGCCCCCATGGGCGAACACCTCCTCTACAGCCGCCAGTGGGAGGGGCCGGAGCCCGCGTTGGACGAGGTGGATCAGGCGCGCGCCACCAGGCTGCACTGGCGCGGCACCTTCGAGATGGCGGGACGCCGGTGGGTCCTGCAGGTCGCGCCGACGCTCGCCTATCTCACCGAGCACCGCTCCTGGTATGTGTGGAGCATCCTCACGTGTGGCGTGCTCTTTGTGGGCCTGTTGGGGGCCTTTCTGCTGGTCCTCACCGGGCGGGCGGTCCGCACCGACCAGCTCGTCGCCGCACAGAGCACAGCAAACGCCGCGTTGGAGCGCGAAATCGCGGAGCGCACGCGGATGGCAGCGGCCCTCCAGGAGAGCGAAGCGCGCTATCGCGACCTCTTCGAGCACGCCCACGATATGCTCTACACCCATGACCTGGCGGGCCATGTCACGGCGCTGAACCGCAGGGGCGAACAGCTCACCGGGTACACCCGGGACGAACTCCTGGGACGGCACCTCAGCCACCTCGTCGCGCCTGAGCACCTCGAGCTGCTCCAGCACAGGCTGGCGCGGACCCACGCCGGACTCCCGGCCACGATGTTCAGCGTCGACATTATCACCAAGGCGGGCCAGCGGCGCACGCTTGAGGTCAGTACCCAACGCCTCGTCCGGGCGGGGGCCCCGGGTGAGGTCCAGGGCATGGCCCGCGACGTGACGGACCGCACGCGGCTCGAAGCCCAGCTCCGACAGGCCCAGAAGATGGAAGCGCTGGGCACCCTGGCCGGTGGCATTGCGCACGATTTCAATAATATCTTGACGGCGATCCTGGGCTACACCGAGCTGGCGCTCTCCACCATCCCCGCCGAGAGCCCCCCGTGGCACCATCTCCAGGCCGTGCGGGAAGCGGGCCAGCGGGCCGCCGCGCTCGTGCAGCAGATTCTCACGTTCAGCCGCCGCACCGAGCCAGAGCGGACCCCCACGCAGCTCCAGCCCCTCATTCAGGACACGCTCCCGTTCCTGCGGGCGACCCTGCCCACGACCATCGCCCTCCACCAGGACCTAGACCCCAGGGCCGGCATGGTCCTGGCCGACGCCAGCCAGCTCCGCCAAGTGCTCCTGCATCTCTGCACCAACGCCGCCCAGGCGATGCGCGAGACCGGGGGCGCCTTGCACGTCCGCTTGGAGGCCCTCCGCCTACCCACCGAGGACGCCGCGGCGCCGCCAGGCCTCGAGGCCGGCCCTTACGTCCGGCTCACGGTCCAGGATACGGGGCATGGGATGCCGCCCGAGATCCAGGAGCGCATCTTTGAGCCGTTTTTCACCACGAAAGGCCCCGGGGAGGGGACCGGCATGGGCCTCTCTGTGGTGCATGGGATCATTGCCAGCCATGGCGGCGCCATGACGGTGGAGAGCGCGCCTAGCCACGGCACCACGGTGCGGGTCTATCTCCCCGAGAGCGCAGCGCTGCCGGTGGCCCGCGCGCGTCTCGAGGCGCCCGTGCTACACGGGCGTGAACGCATCCTCTTCGTCGATGATGAACAAGCGTTGGCGGACCTGGGCCACGCCCTGTTAACGGCCTTGGGCTATGAGGTCGTCGCCGTGACCAGCAGTCTCGAGGCCTTGACCGTGTTCCAGGCGGCTCCCGAGCGCTTTGATCTGGTCATTACGGATTACACGATGCCCCAGTTGACCGGGGAAGCCTTGGCCCAAGCGCTGCGCGGCATCCGTCCGACCCTCCCCATCATTCTATGCACAGGGTTCAGTGAGACCATGACCGCGGGGAAGGCGCAGGCCTTGGGTATCGATGCCTTCTGTCTGAAGCCTGTTGTCCTCCAGGAGCTCGGACAGACGATCCGTCGCGTGCTCCGGCAGCGTAGGGAGCCAGGAGCAGGCCCCCAGGAAGGACCGTAGAGGTGTCCACAGTCGCTCCAGGTATTGATGAGTGGCGAATGGTGTCAATCGAGCTCATGTTGTGCAGGAGAGGAAGACGCGCCAGTGCTTCCACTGTGTTGCGTCTGACCACTGGTCATAATCTAGGCCCCAATCATCGGTGTACAAATGGGCCAGGGCGGTCTGTGGACGCACGGGTGGCTTTTTTGGTGAAAACGCGACATGCTGGGCGGGAGTGAAGCGACGCCTCATCATGCCAGCATGTCCCTCATTGGGAGTGTTGCAAAAGTGGAGATGATGACTCCTATGGCTTTGATGTGCAAGGCGTTCTTGCCATCGATATCCACGTGTGCAACACCACCACAGTGCAGAAGGCACAGACGCGTGAGGCTGCCTAAAACCGCGTGTTACGGCTGTCGAGTGTCAAGGCTGAGTGTGAGATCACATGTGATAATCACACCCATGTGCAAGGCGTGGAAGCAGTGAAAAATCAATAATTTCTTATGACATAACAACAGATGTGACGAGTATGAATTTTACAACAAAATCAGTGATTGGTTTCCTCGTTATTATTGCTGTTCTATTCGGATATCGCTTATGTGTCAATGAACTGAAAAAAATGCCGTCAAACTATGAAGTCATCGCTGAGCATGAAGGACAGGATCGCATATTAGAAGCCATAGGTGGAAAATTATCCGAACCATTTTGGATACGAGAAGTCTTGAAAGAAAACGTCGTCAATGTCAACAGCAACCTTTTAGAAATAAGGTCTACCGTCGTTGGAACAGACGCTGCGACAAACCGCATCATCTTTTCTCATGCTCATACCTTTTTTGTCGACAGGACTACCAGAAAACACCAAGCAATGGATGCATATTTTACTTTTCCACCTGATGTACAAAAACGCAACTACGAGTTTTTTCATCCCATGATATTTACGAAAACGACTTTTATTTTTGAACGAGAAGTCCAACTGAACGGTCTTGATGTGTACGATTTTTCTTGTGCATACCATGGAACCGATGTGTCATCGGCATTTCCTCAATTTCCATCAAAAACTATTTTCTCAAATGGAACATGCACAGTGTCGGTTGAACCTGTCACTGGAATGGTGGTCGCTTTTTCCAAACAATGGGATGATTATTTCGTTCATAATGGAACCAGAGGAGATCAAGTAGAGCTGGGAGGGAAATATACCACGGATTACTCGAAAGCCATCTTGGTCAATAATGCAAAATCGACAAAAGCCCTGTATTATTTACTTGACGCAGTTTTCCCAAGTTTCATTGTGATCATTGGGATCATCATACTATGTGTCGTATTTTTATTTGATAAAACGAAAAGCCAGGCCAAGCTGATCGTACAAGCGCAAAACGATTTGATGAAGAAGGAAAAACTGTCTGTAATAGGCGAGGTGACTGCAAGAATTGCCCATGATTTACGAAACCCGTTAAGTATCATCACGTTAACAATCCAAAATATTGAGTTGAGCATTAGTCATAAGATGGACCCAAAACTGGATGAACACCTTCCAATATTACATGATGCAGTATCGAGAATCAATCATCAGATAAGTCAAGTCATGGGGTTTGTTAAAACCATACCTCCAGAGATCAATCTGGTCTCAATTGCTACAATTCTAGACGATTCTATGAAAAACATACACATTCCAAGCAATATTTCAGTAACATTACCAGAAGATGATTTTTCCTTGATGGCAGACAGAATTCAGTTGTCAGTTGCCTTTAGCAATATGTTATCAAACTCGGTTGATGCCATAGGAGAAGGTGAGGGGAGCATTGTCATACGTGTCATAAATAAAACAAACAATCTGATCTTAGAGTTTGAGGATTCAGGAGATGGCATAGCAGAGGAAAATATGCAAAAAATATTTGATCCTCTCTTTACCACAAAACACCATGGAACTGGCCTTGGGCTCTCTAGTGTTCGTGCCATCATAGCATCGCATGGTGGAACTATATCTGTTACATCACCCCCAACGGTGTTTATCATATCACTGCCTCAAAATCCTCCCAAGAACAAGTAACGCTCTTAAACCTACTGTCTCTCCTCTTTTAACCCCGGTTACATCCCGTAACATATTGTTCTTACAATCGCTTCCAAACAGTATCCTATATCCACAGGACAATGTGCGGAGGCGACAAGATGAACACTGTGTGGGCACAGCGGCGAGAGGAAGTATTGCGCGATTGTCTCGTCTCCCCCGATGTCTTCACTCAGATGATGGAGCGTCTGGGTGAGTTCGTCGTGCCCTATCAACACGCTCTGGAGACCGGGGCCAGCGGGCGCCACGTGTACCTCTACCTCCAGGGGTTGCTGTCCCATCTGGAGCGGAAGAATGCGGGGAAGATCGCGTCATTCGTCGATGTCGAGCGACAGGTCATGCAAGACTTCATCGGCACCGCGTTCTGGGATCATCGCCCGTTGATCACGGTGCTGGTGAGACAAGTGGCCGAGCGGTTAGGGGAACCCGATGGGATCATCGCCTTCGATCCGAGCAGTTTTCCCAAGCGCGGCACGCACTCCGTGGGGGTGAAGCGCCAGTGGTGCGGGCACCGGGGCAAGGTCGACAACTGCCAGGTCGGCGTCTTCATGGGCTACGTCTCTGCGCGCGACCATGCCTTGCTGGACTTCCGGTTGTCCCTGCCCCAGGAGTGGGCATGGGACGAACCAGATTCCCCCGGATTTAGTGGTAAAATCTCAACACATTGATATCGCTGGCGTTATTTTATAGCGCGTATTACGACTACATGTCATGTAGCAACGGGAAATCAAGGGGGAAGCTGCCCCTCATCCTCTGAAAGCAGCTGTGTACCACTAAATCCGGGGGAGTGTGATAAATTGAGCGAAACGTGCAACCAGTTCATTTGGAGCCGTTGCGCCTCATATACTCTTGTAGTTTTTTGGTCACAAACGATTTCGCGGTCGCTATCCTCGTGTGTATGGGTTGAGCTTGCCTGTCTCTTTCTCGCCTCTCCTTTCGTCTGCTTACTTCCGCTCCACCTGCCTCCCCCATGACTTCAGGGTCGGGGACTGCTGTGTGGAAAACACGCCTGATAGTGCGCAGCATGGCCTCTCGGTATTCTTCTCGTATGCGAGCCGCAATGGTCTCGTGGAGAGCGGCGAAATCCGGATCTCGTTCAGCCCTTTGGATGGCTTGTGCAAACTGTTGTACGACAAAATTATGTACCACGTCATCTATAGCGCTCTCGTTCGTTGACTCCCGCTGCAGTTTGTCTGGGATCTCTGCCATCTTCCTGTGCTCCGCAAGCGTCACCGCCGTTTCTTTTTGCGCGACGATGGCGTCATAGGGTCCGTATTTCGCGAGGAGCTTGACGACAACGGGAGCCGTTTCGATGACGACAAACATCGCCGCAATGAGCACAAAGGCGATGGCGGTGGTGGTTTGCTCCTGGATCAAGTCGTGGAGGACAGCAAGTCGGGCGAGAAGACCGTTCGCTTCTTGTAATAGGACCGCTTTGTGGGCCATCTCTGTCTCCCGCGCTTTTTTCAGTTCGCCTATCCTTGCATGGTTGCGTTGGATCTGGGCATTGTTCTGCGAGCGAAGGTCAGAGAGCTCTTGCTCGAGCTGGGCAAGAAACGTGGTCTTCTGTCTCCAGACCGGGCCCGCACCGCGTATCCCGGTGCCTCTGTTCCCTGATGCCTCACCTTGGACCTCTTGGAACGCCTCGTTTCTCTGGCCTTCCTTCCCCGTTATGGCCGCTGTTAAAGTGTGGTTCTGCTTTTCGAGGTCCGCTATTTCGCTGTACTTCTGCTCTAGACTTTGTCTGTCTTCGTTGAGCGTCCGTTGGTGGTTTCTCTCCAGCTGGTCGATGATTTCTCTCTCAAATATTTTCAGTTCCAGTGGGACCGTGATGACGGAGGCAATAAGTAATGCGAGCAGGAGTCGTGGGCTTGCGGTCGCTACCTGTCGGCAAAACGCTCCGAACCCGCCCCTGCTTTTGTGGAGACTCATGACGATATAGCGGTCCAAATTGAAAATGAGTATGCCCCAGAGTAGGCCGAAGGTTATGGCATACGGATAGGATTGAAACACGGTCCAGAGCGCGTAGCCGCCGGAGAGACTCGCCAAGACGGCGGTCAGGAAAATCGTCGTACCGATCCCCGCATAGGTGTTGTGTTCTGTGGAGCAGTCCCACGTGCGCAGAATCGAAATATCGGCTCCCGAACAAAACCAGAAGAACCGCTTCATGTGGTTCGCTCTTGGCAGAGGGACAGACGGGAGAGGACGCATGTGCATGGTTACCTTTGGAGCCATCTCTAGACCTTCAGACAAGGATCCGTGATCTGTAGCAGGGGTCGCTCAATTTACCAGACTTTGTAGCGCGTCAAATCTCGCACGCAGGGCGAGGTGATCCGCACGATCCTCCGGCATCTGAAGCTCGCAGCCGACCCACCCCTGATTGCTCCGGCGCGTCTCCGCCAAGAAGCCTTTGCCTGGTCCGCCGCCTGACCGCGCCTGGTGGGTCGCTGACCCGTCCCCGGCAGCTGTCGTCTGGTCCTGCGCCTGCGATTCCCCCGCTGCTGCTGGGGAGGCATGGCCGTCCTACGTCCTGCCCACCCCCCCAGCGCGTCCCGCGGCTGCCCGTATGCCGTACCCCTCGCCATGGGCAGCGTCCGGCACGCCCGCAGCACGCCCGCACGCGTGTGCAGCCGTCTCTCGCTGCACGACAGTGCCCAGCAGGAGCCCTCCGCAGCGCCTCCAGCGTTGCAAGAGCCCCGCCCGAGCAGCAGTCCCCCCCGCCCCAGCCGCGCCGAGCCGCCCCAGCCGCGCCGGCAGCCCGTCACCCAACACCAGCCCGCAGGGCCAGCCGCCGCCGTCCAGCGGCCGGCGCTGACTGCGCAAGGCTGGCGCGGCTGGGGGAGCCCTCGGTGGCGCCGGCGGGTGTGCCAGGGGAAAAGTGGCGTTTGATATTTCCTTCTATGTTGCCGCTGTTGTCAAGCTCTCTTGAGTATTTTTTCTTCTCCCCTACCTTCTTTGGAGCTGTGTCACCTGGCCCCGATCGGTCTGGCGGCTTCCTGTGGCGTTGGGACCTCGCGTCTCCAACGACCTTCTATCCGTGCGGGTGCACACACCCGTCACCCGATGCTCTATGCGTCTTTGGACGAGAGCCGGAAGGCCTATGGGAGGCGACCCCATCTCTACGACGGCTTGCTTCGCATGCCCGGAAATTCAACGGGTCGCCTCCACCAGCACCCAGGTCAAGAGGTGACTCAGCAACGCAATCCTGCTTACGCCTCTTTGAGTACGGCGCCTTCCGGTAATACCCCCGTCTCGAGGAAGCGCCACAGGGCAATGAGCAACTTACGAGCCACCGCCACAATCCCAATACGTCTCAAACGCTTGCCACCGCCACCAAAGCGCTCGCGAAACCAGCCACTCAGGGCACTCTCCGGCTGGTAACGCACCCAACTCCACGCCAACTCCATGGTCATCCAGCGCACGTGCCGGTTGCCCGACTTGGTGATGCCTTGGTCTCGGGCACTCTCGCCGCTGTGATACGGTGTGGGCGTTACGCCCGCTAAGCCGCCTACCTCGCGACGATTCTTGAACGCGCGCCAGCCAAAAAATTCCATCACTAATAACCATGCCCCATTGATGCCAATGCCTCTGAGATGCATCAACTGACGGACCTTCTCGAGGGCGGCTTCCTGTGAGGTTTGCAGCAGGGCACGACGCTCGGCCTCCAACTCCGCAATCTGTTGGCTCAGAAACTGGTGATGCGCATACACCCGAAGCACACGTCGACGCAGACCACTCGGGAGAGGCGAGCCATCCCACAGCCGCAACGCCTCCAGTTGTTCGGGCAACTTGCTCAGGCTCGTTAGCCGCACCCCCTGGCTACTGAGCAAGCCCTTGATGCGGGTTGTCGTACTCGCGCGTTCCTGCTTCAGCGTTTCCAGGTCCCGGTGCAGATGCCGTTGGTCCTCGGCGTCCACCGAGGGCACATGCACCACACGCCACACGTGACGTTCGCCATGCGCATAGCGTATCAGCATGCTGACCAACTTGCGGACGTCCAACCCATCACTCTTGGCTCGACGCCGGCGACGATTGACTTCAATGGAGGAGGAATCCACCACGGAGTTGGTGATCCCTTGCCCCTGCAAAAAACGGTGCAGCCAGAAACCTTCCCGACCCGCTTCATAGCAACTCACCACCGGCGCGGTGTCGGGGAGGCCAAAGCGCTTTTTGGCCTGAGCGACTTCTTGGAGCAAGCGCGCCTGGTTGCATGCTGCGATACTCCTCTCACGTGGTTGCTGACCATGCCCCGTGGTGAAACCGAGCTTCCAGGTTTTTTCGCTCAGTTCAAAGGCCACAAACAGGACACGCTCCGTTGTGGTATCATGCGCATTGTGGGTCGCTGTGGTCATCATGGGCTTTCTCCTCCATGGTGAGACGGTTGGCAATTGATGATGGAAAAGAAGCTTACCAACAGCGGCCCGTTTATGGAATCAACGGGCAAGCATAGTATCTATACTCCCCCATGATCTCAGCGGGTTTCAGGCACGCTTGGCCGCAAAGATCGCCCTGCATAATTTCTGCATCTGGTTGCATGAACAGCTGGCCGGCCTCGGCTGGCCTTTACACAAGAACGCGGTCATCGTTCCGGTCGGTGCCAAGGGCGGCTTCGTGCCCAAGTTGCTGCCGGCCATGGTCGCGGGCGGTGTCACGCGCGAGGCGGCGCAGGCGGAGGGCACCGCCGCCTACAAGCTGTTCATCTCCACGCTGCTCGATCTCACCGACAATCTCGGCGAGCAGGGAGCGCTGCCTCCCGACAATGTCGTACGCCATGACGACGACGACCCCTATCTCGTGGTCGCCGCCGACAAGGGGACCGCCACATTCTCCGATATCGCCAATGCCATTGCCGACGAGCATGGCTTCTGGCTGAGCGACGCTTTCGCCTCCGGCGGATCGGCCGGCTACGACCACAAGAGGATGGGCATCACAGCCCGCGGCGCCTGGGAATTGGTCAAGCGCCATTTCCGCGAGATGGATCTCGACATCGGCAAGACGTTTTTCACCGTGGTCGGCGTCGGCGACATGTCGGGCGACGTGTTCGGCAACGGCATGCTGCGGGAAAGGACGATCAAGCTGGTCGCGGCCTTCGATCATCGCGACATTTTCATCGACCCCGCACCCGATCCCGAGAGAAGCTACGCCGAGCGGCGGCGTCTGTTCGAACTGCCGCGCTCGAGCTGGCAAGACTACGACCGCTCGCTCATCTCCAGGGGCGGCGGCGTATTCCCGCGCACGCTGAAGGAGATTGCGTTGCCTCCGGAGGCAGGCGCGGCGATCGGCCTGACGCGGCCCAAGGCGACGCCGCAGGAGGTGATGAGCGCGATTTTGAAGGCGCCGGTCGACCTGCTGTTCTTCGGCGGCATCGGCACATTCGTGCGCGCGTCGTCGGAGACCGACGATGCCGTCGGTGACCGCGCCAACGACGCGCTGCGCGTCACGGGTGCCGCGTTGCGCTGCAAGGTGATTGCCGAGGGCGCCAATCTCGGCATGACACAACGCGGCCGCGTCGAGGCGGCCATCAGCGGCATCAGGCTCAATACCGATGCAATCGACAACTCGGCCGGGGTCAATACGTCGGACCTCGAGGTCAACATCAAGATCGCGCTGGCGCGGCCGCTGCGTGACGGCAGGCTTTCACGCGACGCTCGCAACGCTCTGCTCGCCGAGATGACCGACGACGTCGCTCGGCTGGTGCTGCGAAACAACTACCAGCAGACGCTGGCGTTGTCGCTCGCCGAGCGGCGCGGGCTCGAGGATATCGGGTTCCAGCGCCGCCTGATGCATATTCTCGAGACCCGCGGCGAGCTCGATCGTGCAGTCGAGTTCCTGCCCGACGAGGTGGAGCTGGCCGAGCGCCGGCGGCGGTCACAGGCCCTCACCCGCCCGGAGCTCGCGGTGCTGCTCGCCTATGCCAAACTGTCGCTGTTCGGCGAGCTCCTCGACTCGACCGTTCCCGACGACGCCTATCTCGGGCGCGATCTCCTGCGCTACTTCCCCGCCGCCATCGCCGCACGCTTTCCCGACGCGCTCGAGCATCACCGATTGCGCCGCGAGATCGTCGCCACCCAGCTCACAAATTCGATGATCAACCGCGGCGGAGCGACCCTGATCGTGCGCATCGCCGATCAGACCGGCGCCTCGGCGGCCGCCATCGCCGCCGCCTTCGCCGCCGTGCGCGGCAGCTACGACATGATCGAGCTCAACACCGCGATCGACGCGCTCGACAACCAGGTCCCGGGCCGGCTGCAGCTCGAGCTCTATCAGGCCGTGCAGGACCTCCTGCTCGACCGCCTGGTCTGGTTCCTGCGCAACGTCGATCTCACGCAGGGGCTGGAATTCATCGTCGCGCACTATCGAGAGGGCATCGCGGCGGTCGTGACGGCGCTCGACGGCGTGCTGTCGGAAGCGGCTGCTGCCGCAGTGAGAGCGCGGGAGAACGCGCTGCGAAGGGAGGGTGTTCCGGAACAGCTCGCGCGCCGCATGGCGATGCTGCCGGCACTGGTCGCCGCGCCCGATATCGTGGAGGTGGCAGGCCGTACCGGCCAAGGCGTGGCCGATGTTGCGGCGACGTACTTTGCCGCCGAGGCGTTCTTCCGCCTCGATCACATCATCGATGCGGCGCGCGGCATCGTCGTCTCCGACTACTTCGACCGGCTCGCGCTCGACCGTGCGCTCGACTCGATCGGGGACGCCGAGCGCAGGCTCACCGCGGCGATGGCGGGCAACGGGGTCGTCGGTGCCGAGGCTGTGGAAGCCTGGGTCGCGCCGCGCAGGAGCGAGGTCGAGCGCGTGCGCATGTCGGTCAACGAGATTGCCAATTCCGGGCTGACGCTGTCGAAGCTCGCGGTGGCGGCCAGCCTGCTGGGCGATCTGGTCAAAGATTAATGCCTGAAGTGGCGGGTGCCGGTGCACACCATGGCGATGCCGTTGTCGTCGGCCGCCCTGATCACCTCGTCGTCGCGCACCGATCCGCCGGGCTGGATCACGGCGGTGGCGCCCGCCTCGATCGCGACCAGCAGGCCGTCGGCGAACGGAAAGAACGCATCGGACGCGACCACCGAGCCGATGGTCGCCGCCTGCTTCAGCCCGGCTACCCGGGCCGCATCCTCGGCCTTGCGGGCGGCGATGCGCGCGGAATTCGATGCGGCTCATCTGGCCGGCGCCGATGCCGACGGTGGCCCGATCCCTGGCATAGACGATGGCGTTCGATTTCACGTGCTTGGCGACGCGGAAGGCAAATCGCAGGTCGCGCAGTTCATCGTCGGTCGGAGCACGCCTGGTCACCACCTCGAGCGTCATACCGTCGACCACGGCATTATCGCGGGACTGTACCAGTAGGCCGCCGGCGACCGATTTCACGGCGATGCCACGTGCGCGTGGATCGGGAAGCCCGCCGGTCACCAGCAAGCGCAGGTTCTTCTTGGCCCCGACAATGGCGATCGCCTCGTCGCTCGCGTCGGGGGCGACGATGACCTCGGTGAAAATCTCGGTGATGGCGTTCGCAGCGCCGGCATCGAGCGTTCGGTTCACTGCCACGATGCCGCCGAATGCCGAGACCCGATCGCAGGACAGCGCCTTGCCATAAGCTTCGAGCAGGCTCGAGCCTTCGGCGACCCCGCAGGGATTGGCGTGCTTGACGATGACGCAGGCGGCCACCCGTGCGGGATCGAATTCGGCAACGCACTCGAACGCCGCGTCGGTATCGTTGATGTTGTTGTAGGAGAGTTGCCTGCCCTGCAGCTGGCGGGCAGTGGCCACGCCGCGACGCAAGTCGGCAGTGCGGTAGAATGCCGCCGACTGGTGCGGGTTCTCGCCGTAGCGCAACGGCTCGACCAGCTGCCCTGCGAACGCACGATATGCCGGTGCGGGGTCGGACAGCTGCTCCGCGAACCAATTGGAGATTGCGGCATCGTAGGCGGCGGTGCGGGCATAGGCCTTGGCGGCGAGCTTGCGTCGCAGCGCCAGCGTGGTCGCGCCGTCGTGCCGGTCGAGCTCCGCGAGCACGGTCGCATAGTCGTCGGCATCGACGACGACCACCACGTCCTCGTGGTTCTTGGCGGCGGCGCGGATCATGGCCGGCCCTCCGATGTCGATATTCTCGATGCAGGCCTCGAGCGCGGCCCCCTTCGCGACGGTTGCTTCGAAGGGGTAGAGGTTGACCACCAGGAGATCGATCGGGCGAATCCGGTGTGCTTCGATCGCCGCTGCGTGATCCGGATTGCCGCGCGTCGCGAGCAGGCCGCCATGGACCTTGGGGTGCAGCGTCTTTACGCGACCGTCCATCATCTCCGGAAACCCCGTGAGCTCGGAGACGTCGAGCACGGCGAGGCCGGCGGCGGCCAGCACCTTGCGGGTGCCGCCGGTGGAGACCAGCTCGATCCCCCGGGCGGCTAGCGCACGCGCGAAATGGGCCAGGCCGGTCTTGTCGTGGACCGAGATCAGGGCGCGGGCGATGCGGCGCAGGACAGTCATGCGAGAGCCGATAGCACAGCCGGAGCGGGATGTACTCACAGCGGCAGTTGCGGGTCTTCTCCGCGGCCGCGGCGCGCGAGCCCGGCACCCGGCGGCGGGTGGGAGAAGCCGAAGGTCCATTGCACCCGCATCACCTTGCGGGCGCGGCCGTAGATGACGATCTGCACCGTGCGGCGCGGGCCGTCGGGACCGGCGAGGTACACGCTTTCCTCGATGTCGACCCGGTCCTCGTAGGCGTTGAAGGTCCACACCTCCTTGTTCGGCATCAGCAGCATGGCGCTATGCCCGTCGGCCAGCCGCGTGGCCTTGACCAAGGGATGCAGGTGGAAACGCACCGCGAACTGGTCGCGACCGGCCGGCACCGTCTCGCCTTTCGCCGGCATGAACACGTCCTCTCCGTCGAGCCGCTGCCCGTTGCTGGAGAGCAGCAGTGCGCGCTCGTGGATCACGTTGAAGATATCGGCGTAGCCGTCGTGCGACGTGCGCAGCGCGGCGCCGTTGTCCTGCTGCTCGCGCGCGACCGCGATCTCGCGCGGACCGCCGACCATCGGGGTGCCGGACAGCATGCGCCTGAGGGGGCCCGCTTCGATGAATCGGCAGGAGGACGTATCGTTGAGCGTGGCGGTGGAATGGGCGGCGGTGGCGCGCGCCACCTGCCGCCAGCTGTCGCGGCTGGTGATCGGCAATCCGCAATTGACCACGATCCGGTGCTGCCGGGCCGAGAGCTCGAATGACAGGCAGCCCGCGTGCGCCTCCTGGCTCGCCGCCATCGGCGGGGCACGGCCGGTGTCCACGACCACCAGCGTGCCGGCGTTTTCGAGGCGCTGAAACCCGGAATGGGGCGCGTTGGCGAGCGGCGCGCCGCGGGCGTCGTCATAGGCCAGGATTGTGGTGAGCAGGTCGGTCTGGGTCGGGCCCATCCCGTTGAACAGCGCGAAATTGCCGTCGCCGTGGCGGAAGAAGCGCAGCATGGGCATCATGCGGTCGATGGCGTTGAGCAGCGCCGGCGGCGGCGCAATGTTGCGGGCGGTGAACGTGGTTCGCAGCGGCAGGAGGTCGACCAGCAACTCGATCAGGGCGCCGGGATTGCGGCTGATGTGACCGCCGTCGGGGAGAATCTGCCGCATCAGCTCGTCGGACAGCCGCTTGGAGGCGGCACGGATATGGCGCTGCTGGCCCGCCATGCAAAGCGCCGCATAGGCGAGCGCGATGGCGGCCTGCAGGCGCGGCACGCCGTCGCGTTCGTCCGCCGCGGTGTGCCGCAGGTGACGTACCTGGCGGGTCAAGCTGCGCAGGAAGCGGCGGTAGAACCGGAGATCGGAATCGTCGAGCACCAAGGGCGCCTGGCTCAGCCAGGAGATGATCCGGCGTGCGATGACATCGGGCCGCCAGGCGATCGCATCACGGGAGCTGTTGAGGGTGATCCATTCGTCGACGAGCGCGCGGGCATTGGCGCGGGTGATGCCGGTTTCAGCGGCACGCAGATGCCGCAGCCAGCCGAAGCCGAGCAGGGATACCGCCCAGTCCTCTGATGGCGGGGCGATCTCGAAGGGGGAGCGCGCGTCGCAGATCACCACCTTGCCGGCGAATACGAAGCGACCGGCATAGATCTCGGTCGCGCGCGTGGCATCCGCGGTGCGCAGATCCTGCGGCGCGATCAGGAGGCGGTCGGCCTTGCCGAAGGAGAACGGCCAGTTGACTGCGGGGTGCGTGGTGACGCGCCCCATCAGCCTGCGAACCAGGCCGCGTGCCAGGAACACGGACAATCTGGTTCGATCCGCGACCGAAACGCGCGACATCGAGGCCTTGGCTCCCCTCCTCGCGGATGCGCCCGCTCCGTGATCGAACCGGGCTGACCCCAGCGCGGTGTCGATATTGGCCGAATCGGATGGGCTCGACATCCTAATTCGGGGCTGCCCCGAGTTCCGCATTCAAATGGCAAAGCCGGATAGGCCGACTTTCGCAGGCCGGCCGGAACATAGCGAAGGGTCGCCCGCCGGCCAACCGCGGATAGACCCATCAAGTCCTTTGCAGACGTGCGGCGAAGAAGCCGTCGACGCCGGACCAGCGCGAATTGCTGTCGGGCAGATGGCAAGGCAGCGTGCGCAGGTCGCCGTCGCCGGTGAGCCACTGCGCGCAGCCGTGAACCTCGCTCGCCGCGATCGGCCGTCGGCGCAGGTCGGGCCTGGCCGCAAGGAGACTGCGCACCACCTCGACCCCTTCCTCAGGTTCCAGCGAGCAGGTGCAGTAGACCAGAGTTCCGCCCGGCATGGTCAGGTCGGCCGCCCGGGCGACGAGCCGTCGCTGCAACGCCGCCAGCGCGTCGATGTCGGCCTCGCGCTTGAGCCAGGGAATATCGGGATGGCGGCGGATGGTGCCGGTCCCGGAGCAGGGCGCATCGAGCAGAACCGCATCGAACGGACCAGCGCGCCACTGCGTGACATCGGCGGCGATGCATTGTGCCTCGAGACCCAGCCGGACCAGATTTTGCCGCAACCGTTCGAGCCGCGCCGGCGAGCGGTCGACGGCGACGACGCGGGCGCCGGCGGCGGCAAGCTGTGCGGTCTTGCCGCCGGGGGCCGCGCACAGATCGGCGACCGCGCGGCCGCCGACATCGCCCAAAAGCCTCGCCGGCAACGCGGCCGCGGCGTCCTGCACCCACCAGGCGCCCTCGGCATATCCCGGCAGCTGCGCGACCGGTCCATGCAGGAGCGCGCGCACCGAGCCGGTCGCCAGCAGTCGCCCACCCAGCGCCTGTGCCCATTGTTCCGGATTGCTCTTGACCGTGAGATCGAGCGCCGGCTCGCGGCCGTTGGCGACGGCGATGGCGTGAGCCGTTTCCGCCCCGTAGCTCCTCGACCAGCGCGCCATCAGCCACGCCGGCGTGTCGAGCGTCGAAGGGTGGGAATCGACGAGCCGCGTGCCCCCCTCGCGGGCGAGGCGGCGGAGCACGGCATTGACGAGACCGGCGTAGCGTGCGGTTCGACGGTCGGCCTGCACCAGGCGGACCGCGAGGTCGACGGCGGCGTGGTCGGGCACCTCGAGCCAGAGGATCTGCGCCGCGCCGATAAGCAGCGCGGTCTCCACCCGGGGCGCCTCGCCCGGCAGTCCTCGCGCGAGCATCTGCCCGAGCAGATGACGCAGGGTACCGAGCCGCCTCAGCACCGACGACACCAACTGACGCACCAGGGCGCGGTCGCGCTCTGCCAGCGCTGCCAGGTCGGGATGCGCCGTCCGGTGGTCGAGCTGCTCGTCGAGCGGGCGCCGCCGTCGCAGCACGCCGTCGAGGATGTCGGCGGCGATGCGGCGCGCGGGCAGTCCGGGAGCCGCGGCAGTCGAAGCGGCGAAGGTGCTCATGCGCTATCGATCACCCCAAGTCGCGCCCGCGCCCGATTTGCGCACTTGAACGTCGATCCGGCCAAGCTCGAGATCGCTGTTCCGGCTGCGTGGGCGCTGCTCGCTTGACCCGCTTGCGAACGATATCGCGAACGATCAGCCCCAGGGCCCGCGGCTGGGACCGCCGCCCCACGGGCCGGCAGGACTGTCCTCGGGGTAGGCGGGCGCAGCCGAGCGCCGGCCAAGACCGCCCTGTCCCATCTCACGCGCCAGTTGCTCGAGCGCGGCGATGCGATTCGCGGTCGAAGGATGGGTAGCGAACAGGTTGTCCATCCCGTGGTGCGTCAGCGGATTGACTATGAAGAGATGTGCGGTCGCCGGCGAGCGCTCGGCGGCCGGGTTCTCGATCTGTGCGGCGGCATTGGAAATTCTCGCCAGTGCCGAAGCGAGCGCATCCGGGCGGCCCGAGATCCGTGCGCCGAGGTCGTCGGCCGAGTACTCGCGGGTACGGCTGATCGCCATCTGCACCAGCATGGCGGCGATCGGCGCAAGGATCACCATCGCGATCGTGCCGATCATGCCGAGGCCCTGGTTGTTGCCGCGGTGGCCACCGAAGAACATCCCGAACTGTGCCAGCATGGAGATGGCACCCGCAATGGTCGCGGTGATCGTCATCGTAAGGGTGTCGCGATTCTTGATATGGGCGAGCTCATGTGCGATCACGCCGGCGATCTCCTCGCGCGACAGCATCTGCCAGAGACCGGTCGTCACCGCGACCGCGGCGTTCTCGGGATTGCGGCCGGTGGCGAACGCATTGGGCTGCGGATTGTCCATGACGAAGACGCGCGGCATGGGCAGCGCTGCGCGCTGCGCCAACTCGCCCACCAGTCGCACCAGGTCGGGCGCCGTGGTGGCGTCGACCTCGTGCGCACCGTGCATCGACAGCACCATCTTGTCGGCATTCCAGTAGGCCATCAGGTTCATGCCGGCGGCGACGAGCAGCGCGATCATCGCGCCGCCCTGGCCTCCGATCAGGAAGCCCACACCCATGAACAGGGCCGTCAGCCCCGCCAGCAGAATGGCCGTACGCACATAGTTCATCGTCTCGCCCTCACTGCGGTTCCCTGGGCTTCTCGCCTCGACGGGGCCGCATTCTCGGCGTGATATGTTGGGTACGCAATCGGCGTTTGCCAGATGCCGCACCGCCGCGCGCCCTCGCCGCGCGCAACGTGTCTGCCGCCTTGGCCGCCGCTGCGTATTCGAGGACGACATGAAACCGAGCGATGCCGACGATCGTTTGCGATCGAGCGCGGCGCCCGGGAAACCGGTCGAAAGGCCGCTCTCTGCGGCGGCGCAGCGTGCGCTCGCCGAGGCGGCTGCCCGCCGCGCCGAACGTGACCGCGCCGCCGCCGACCGGACGCGCGAGCACCAGGACCGCGAACGCCAGGACCGAGAGGAAGGGCTCGATCCGACCCGCTACGGCGATTGGGAGGTGAAGGGCATTGCCTCGGATTTTTGAGGCCCGGTACCGGCTTTGGGAATTGCCTCCCAAGGATGAATTGCCTATAATAGGAACATGATCCCTAACTTGAGAGGCCGTCCCCGCACCGGCAGGAGCGTTGCCGTGCTGGCGGCTACGATGTTCGGGCTGGGCGCGAGCGCCGGTGCCTGGTTCGGCGCTCCGCTTCGCTTCGCCCTCGCCGCCGGCGAGCCTTTCGGCGCGGTTGACGGCACGTCACCCCTGCGTGCCGTCCATCCGGCGCACGTCGTGCGCGTGCTCGACGGCGACACCTTCGAGGCGCGGGTGAACGTCTGGCCCGGGCTCGAGATCACGACCAAGGTGCGGCTGCGCGGCATCGATGCCCCGGAGTTGCGCGCGCGTTGCAGCGAGGAGGCCACGAAAGCACAGGCCGCGCGGGCCGCCCTGGCCGCCATCCTTGCCGAGGGCACGGTCGGCATCTCAAAGGTGACACTCGACAAGTACGGCGGGCGCGTTATCGCCACCGCTTCCACCCGCAAAACGGCGGACGTCGCCGGTGCGCTGCTGCGCACCGGCCTGGTGCGCGGCTATGAGGTCGGGCGCCGCGAACGCTGGTGCGTCAGCGAGCGAACCGATTTCGGACGGCTGACGCCGGGTCGAGTGCTGGGCAGTCGGCCGCCCATCGCCATCATCGGGTGACCACCACTGTCGTTCCGAAGCCGACCCGGCTGTAGAGGTCGAGGACATCGGAATTGTGCATCCGGATGCAGCCGTACGAGACGAAGCCGCCGATCGAGCCGGGCGAATTGGTGCCGTGGATGGCGTATTCTCCCGCGCTCAGTGTCAAGGCGGCTGCGCCCATCGGGTTGCCCGGCGCGCCGCCGGGAATGACGGCCGGAAGCCTCGGCTTGTCGCGTCTTATCTCCGCCGGCGGCGACCACGCCGGCCTGAGGTGCTTGCCGGTGATCATGGCGGTGCCGGTCCACTGCTTGCCGGCGCGCCCCACGCCGACCTTGTAGCGCACCGCCTTGCCGCTGCCGAGCACGTAGTAGAGCGAACGCTCGTTGGTCTTCACGACCACCGTTCCGGCCGAATAGTTGTCGGAAAAGCCGACGATTGCGCCTGCCTGCGCGCGCTGCGGCATGGCAGCGGTCGCGACCAGCAATGTCGCAGCCGAAACGGCTGCCAGCCCCCGTGAGAGATGCATGGTTGAACCGTGTATGTTTGCGCGTGAGCCCCCTCGATCGGCGGCGCCCGACCTCGATTCAAGGCGCCGGATCGGTCACGATGATAACATTTCGGAACGCAAACTCAGCCAAACTGTTAGCGAATGGTTAAAATCCCGGCCACTGTGCCGCCCGTGCCACAGCTCTTTCGAGATGGCCGGTATCGATGCACCAGCTTCCGGAGCACAGCTGTGACTGGTCGGCTGCTTCGCCAGTACAGTATCGCGTCAGCGCTGCGCCGACTCCCAGGCCGCCCGTCGGCGGCGGTTGCGCGCAGTGCGGTGACTCTGACGCTTGCATCGCACGTGTCCCGGGCGCAGCGCAGCACGAAGTGGTGCGCTGCAGAACCGGGACCGTTACAAACTCCGCCCCTGGAACGGTCCCGGCTCAGCGCTGCACCGCTCCGCAAGAGCTTCGCGCTGCACCGCAGCCGGGACACGACCGTTAGAGACAGCACACTAGGCGCGCGCCTTGCGGTTCTGACGGTTGTTGACGAGATCGTCGACCACTGACGGGTCGGCAAGCGTCGAGGTGTCGCCGAGATTGCCATACTCGTCCTCGGCGATCTTGCGCAGGACGCGCCGCATGATCTTGCCCGATCGCGTCTTCGGCAACCCGGGCGCAAACTGGATGAGGTCGGGCGAAGCGATCGGGCCGATCTCCTTGCGCACCCAGGTGACCAGTTCCTTGCGCAGTTCCTCGCTCGGCTGCTCGCCCATCATCAGCGTGACGTAGGCGTAGATGCCCTGTCCCTTGATGTGGTGGGGATAGCCCACGACCGCCGCCTCGGAGACTTTGGCATGCGCGACCAGCGCCGACTCCACCTCGGCGGTGCCGAGTTCGATGGCCCGCCACATTGATCACGTCGTCGACGCGCCCGGTGATCCAGTAGTAGCCGTCGTGGTCGCGCCGGCAGCCGTCGCCGGTGAAATACTTGCCGGGATAGGTCTTGAAGTAGGTGTCGATGAACCGCTGGTGATCACCGAACACCGTGCGCATCTGGCCGGGCCATGAATCCGCGAGGCAGAGATTGCCGGTGGCGGCCCCTTCCAGCACCTTGCCCTCGCCGTCGACGATCTGGGGAACGACACCGAAGAACGGTCGCGTCGCCGAGCCCGGCTTGAGGCGCGTCGCCCCCGGCAGCGGCGATATCAGAATTCCGCCGGTTTCGGTCTGCCACCAGGTGTCGACGATCGGGCAGCGGCCTTCGCCGACCACGTGATAGTACCACTCCCAGGCCTCCGGATTGATCGGCTCGCCGACGGTACCGAGCAGCCGCAGCGACTTGCGCGAAGTCTTCTTCACCGGCGCGTCGCCGGCCTGCATGAGCGCGCGGATGGCGGTAGGGGCGGTGTAGATGACGTTGACCTTGTGCTTGTCGCAGACCTCCCAGAACCGCGACATGCTGGGATAGTTCGGCACGCCCTCGAACATCAGCGTGGTGGCGCCGTTCGCCAGCGGCCCATAGACGATGTAGCTGTGACCGGTGACCCAGCCGACGTCGGCGGTGCACCAGTAGATGTCGCCGTCGTGGTAGTCGAAGACGTATTGGTGCGTCATCGCGGTGTAGACGTGGTAGCCGCCGGTGGTGTGCAGGACGCCCTTCGGCTTGCCGGTCGAGCCCGAGGTGTAGAGGATGAACAGCGGATCCTCCGCGTTCATGTGCTGGCACGGGCATTCGCTGGTGACGACCTCGGCGGCCTTGTCGAAATAGACGTCGCGCACGGGGTCCATGTCGACGGCCGCACCGGTGCGCCGCACGACGATGACGTGGTCGACGCCGCCCGCCTTGGCGATGGCGGCGTCGGTGTTGGCCTTGAGCGGGATCTTGCGGCCGCCGCGGATGCCCTCGTCGGCGGTGACGACGACCTTGGAGCTGCAGTCCTCGATGCGCCCGGCAAGCGAATCGGGTGAGAAACCGCCGAACACCACGGAATGGACGGCGCCGATGCGGGCGCAGGCGAGCATTGCGTACACCGCCTCCGGAATCATCGGCATGTAAATGGTGACCCGGTCGCCCTTCTCCACGTTGCGGTTGCGCAGGATGTTGGCGAACCTGCAGACTTGGTCGTGCAGCTCCTGATAGGTGATGTGCTTCGACTCGTTGGGATCGTCGCCCTCCCAGATGATCGCGGTCTGGCGCGCACGCTTGGCAAGATGACGGTCGATGCAGTTGTAGGCGGCGTTGGTGACGCCGTCCTCGAACCATTTGATCGCGACGGTGCCCGGCCCGAAGGTCGTGTTCTTGATCCTGCTCGGTCTCCGGTACCAATGGATGCGCGCCGCGGCCTCGGCCCAGAACCGGTCCGGTTCCCGGATGGAGCGTTGGTACATCTCCTCGTACATGGCCTCGTCGACGAAGGCGCGCGTTTTCCATTCGGGCGGAATATCGTAGATCCTCTCCGACATTTTCTTGTGCCTCCACACGAGCGCGCCGCCCGCAATGCGAACGGCGCCCATGGCCGTTCCCTTGGAAAACCTCATTATGCGACGGTGGCGCGACGAGCGACAAGTCGGGAAACAGGCTGCGACCAGGGCGCTCCATCCCGCCGCAATGGGAGAGATCGACCTGCTCAGACGCCCATGGCACCGAGGATCGCGCCCATCAGCAGCAGCACCATGAGCCAATGGCCGCCGTCGAGCGCCAGCAGCCGCCAGTCGCGCCGCGCGAAGCCGTAGTTGACGACCATGGTGGTGAGCACGAATCCGAGCCAGCACATCGCACCCGAGATCAATCCGTTGCGCAGCGTGGGCGTCCCCAGATGCCCGAGCACGCCGGCGAGCACCCACGCCATCACCAGCTCCGCAACGAACGCATAGATGAAGACCAGAAACCCACCCGGGCGACGCCTCGCGGCTTCCAACTCTTCCGCCGTGGTCCCGAGCGCCGTCATCCAGGACCGGCTGAAGGCCATGTACCAGGCCGCTCCTGCGAGCCAGGCCGCCACCGCGGCGATCGCGATGGCGAGATAGTTCATCCCGGCAAACGTCATTGGTGTCCTTGTCCGGCGTCGCGCGAATCGTCCTATGCACTACAGGCCGCCCATGCGGCAAACGATCTTCCACTCCGGTGCGCTGACCGGCTGCACCGAGAGCCGGGAATACTTGACCAGGGCCATCTTGCCGAGTCGTGGCTCGGCCTTGATCTCGGCGAGGGTCACCGGCCTCGGAAACGGCTTCACTGCCTTCACGTCGAGCGTTTTGAAGACACCTTTCTCGTCGGTCGGATCGGGATAGGCTTCGCGAATCACCTCCACGATGCCGACCACCCGTTTCTCGTCGCCGGTATGATAGAAGAAGGCGTAATCGCCCTTCTTCATCTCCTTCATGTGCCCGCGGGCGGTGAAGTTGCGTACCCCGGTCCAGGACTCGCCCTTGGTGCCGCGCTCGACCTGATCGCCCCAGGAGAATTCCTCGGGCTCGGTCTTCAGAAGCCAGTACGCCATCGATCCCTCCTGTCATTCCGCGCGGAACGGTCGCGTCAACAAGGCTTCGATCGCCTCGTCGACACTGACGCGGCCGGCGAGGATGTCGACGACCGCGCTTGCGATCGGCATCTCGATGCCCTCCCGGTTGGCCATCTCGAGCAGGACCGGGGCGGTGAATACGCCCTCGGCCAGCATGCCGTGCGCGGGATGCGGGCCATATCCTTTCCCCAGGGCGGTGCCGAAGGAGAAGTTGCGCGACTGCGTGCTCGAGCAGGTGAGGATCAGGTCGCCGAGCCCGGACAAGCCGACCAGGGTCTCGGGCCGAGCTCCGAATGCCTTGCCGAAACGAAACAGCTCGGCGAAGCCGCGGCTCACCAATGCCGCGGCTGCGCTGGCGCCGAGCCCGCGCCCGGCGACGATGCCGGCGGCGATGGCAAGTACGTTCTTGGCAGCTCCCCCGATCTCGACGCCCCGCACATCGGTCGAGTGGTAGAGCCGGAACGCGCTCGAGCCGAGCGTGCGAGCCAATGCCGCGGCGAGCCCCTCTTCGCGCGCCGCGACCGTCACCGCAACCGGCAGGCCGCGGGCAACGTCCTCCGCAAAGCTCGGGCCCGAGAGAATGGCGGGGCTCGCCGCACGCGCGCTGCTGGCGATCACCTCGGTCATGAACTGGTGGGTCCCGCGCTCGATCCCCTTGGCGCAGGCGATGACCGGGGTGCCGCGGCGCAGGCCCGGCGCCAGCGCGCCGACGGCTGCGCGCAAATGCTGCGAGGGAACCGCCAGCAGGATGGCATCGTAGTGCCCGACCTCCGCTCCCAACGGCGCGATACCGATGCGCTCGTCCAGCCGCGCTCCAGGCAGGCGCGGGCTCTCGCGACGGCTCGCCAGCACATCGGCGCCGGTGCGCTCGCGCGTGGCGAGCAGCACCGCTCGGCCGCCGCGCGCCAGCACGCTCGCCAGTGCACAGCCCCAGGCGCCTGCTCCCACGACGGCTATGTGCTCGAAGGTCATTGCGGTTCGGACTCGTCCGCCGCCACCGGTGTCGCCGCCTCGGCGGAGGTCCCGCCGGTGGACAGCGCGTCGCTCGACGGCTGCTTCGGCGCCTCGTCGCGCGTGCGTGGCCCCTTCACGTCCTCGAGCGGCCAGCGCGCGCGCGGTGGGGTTGCGAGCGTGTCCGTGAGACCGAGCGCCAGCCGCTCGGCGCCCGCCCATGCGATCATGGCGCCGTTGTCTGTGCATAGCTCCGGCGGCGGCACCACCAGCGCCGTTCCCGCTTCGAAGGCCGTGCTGTGCAGCACCTTGCGGATCGCCTGGTTGGCGGCGACGCCGCCGGCGGCGACCACCGCGGTCGGTTTGCCGTGGCGCTCGCGGAACATGTTCAGCCCGACGCGCAGCCGGTCGGCGACCACCTCGACGATCGATTGCTGGAACGACGCACAGAGGTCGCGCACGTCCTCGTCGCTGAGCGGTGCGACCTTCTCCGCCTCGACGCGAAGGGCGGTCTTGAGCCCCGACAACGAAAAGTCCGCGTGCGGTCGTCCGATCATCGGCCGCGGCAACACGAAGCGCGTTGGATTGCCGGCGAGCGCCTCCTTTTCGACCTGCGGGCCGCCGGGGTAGCCCAGCCCGAGCAGTTTCGCCGTCTTGTCGAAAGCTTCGCCGATGGCGTCGTCGAGCGTGGTGCCGAGCCGGACGTATTCGCCGACCCCGAGCACGGCGACGATCTGGGTATGCCCGCCGGAGGCGAGAAACAGGCAATACGGAAACGACGTGTGATGGGTGAGCCGCGCCGTGAGCGCATGTGCCTCGAGGTGGTTGACCGCAGCCAGCGGCTTCTCGCAGGCCAGGGCGATCGCCTTGGCGGTGGTGAGGCCTACGATCACACCGCCGATCAGGCCCGGTCCGGCGGCGGCGGCGACGCCGTCGAGGCCGGCGAACGTAATCCTCGCCTCGTTCATGGCCTTGGCGATGATGACATCGAGGGCCTCGACGTGGGCGCGCGCCGCGATCTCCGGCACCACTCCGCCGAAGGCCGAGTGCTCGTCGATCTGCGAGAGCACCACGTTGGACAGAATCTTGCCGGGTCCGGTCTCGGATCGCTCGACTACCGCCGCCGCAGTCTCGTCGCAGGTCGTCTCGACGCCGAGCACAACCATCCCGGTTCCCTCGTTTGCGGGGAGCCCGCAAGTCGCCGAACCGAATGCGGACCGAACCTCGCATTTCGCCGCCGCTTCATCCGCGCTACAGTTCCAGTTTCGGCGTAGCATTGCGAGGTCATCAGGTGCAATCCTCGGCGCAACTGCGGAGCCTGCGCATCGGGACGCGCGGTAGCCCGCTGGCGCTTGCCCAGGCGCGGCAGGTGCGCGATCTCCTGGCCCGTGCGCTCGGATGGTCCATCGACCGGATCGCGCTCGAGGTCATTCGCACCACCGGGGACATGATCCGTGATAGGCCATTGGCCGAGGCCGGCGGCAAGGGACTGTTCACCAAGGAGATCGAGGAGGCGCTGTTGGCCGGCGCCGTCGATCTGGCGGTGCATTCGGCCAAGGACATGCCGACCCTGTTGCCACAAGGGCTCGTGATCGCTGCGACGCCGCCGCGCGAGGATGCCCGCGATGCCTTCGTCAGCCGCAAGGGGAAGTCGCTGGGCGAGCTACCCCGTGGGGCGGTGGTCGGAACCGCGTCGTTGCGTCGGCAGGCGCTGATCTTGCGCCGGCGCCCCGACCTCGCCGTGGCTTCCATGCGGGGCAACGTGGAGACGCGGCTGCGCAAGCTCGATGCCGGCGAAGTGGATGCCACGGTGCTGGCGCTGGCCGGGTTGCGGAGGCTGGGCCTTGTCGATACCGCGACCGCGGTGCTTGCGACGGACGAGTTCCTGCCGGCGGTCGGTCAGGGCGTCATCGCGGTGGAGACGCGTGCGGACGACTTGCGGGCTCGCGGGCTGCTCGAGGCGCTCGACCATGCCGATACCGCTGCCGCGCTCACCGCCGAACGCGCTTTCCTCGCGGTCCTCGACGGCTCCTGCCGCACCCCCATTGCCGGCCATGCAACGGTCGCTGCCGGCCGTTTGCGATTTAACGGATTGATCGCCAAGCCCGACGGCAGCGAGTTCGTCGAATGCGCGCGCGAGGGCGCCGCCGCCGAGGCGGCCGCGATCGGGGCCGCTGCCGGCGGCGACCTCAAGCGGCGCGCTGGCTCCTCCTTCTTCGCCCCCTTGCCTGACCCGTCCTCGCCAGCGAGGCGCGGACGAGAAGGGGTGGAATGAACGTGCGGCTTCTCGTCACCAGGCCGGAGCCTGACGCGGCGCGCACCGCCGCGGCGCTGCGCGCGCGGGGCCACGCGGTCGCTGTCGCTCCGCTACTGGCGACAGAGACCGTCGACTTCGCGATTCCCGACGCGCGGCCTACCGCTGTGGTGATGACCAGCGCCAACGCCGCGCGTGCCGTTGCCCGCCATCCCCGCGGGGCACTGCTCACGCCGGTGCCGGCGTTCGCGGTCGGCCGCCATACCGCGGAGGCCGCACGCACGGCTGGATTTCGCGACGTGCTTTCGGCGAACGGCGACCGCGGCAGCCTGGTCCGCATGCTCAACCTCCGCTTCGGGACCGTCAGCGGGCCACTGCTCTACCTCGCCGGCGAGCACCGCGCCTGCGAGCTCGCCGGCTGCGGCGCACCGGTGCTCACTGTGGTGGCATACCGCGCGCGCAAGGTCGCTCGCTTTCCGCCACCGATCGAGCTGGCGTTGTCCCGCAGCGAGATCGACGGCGTCCTCCACCTTTCGCGGCGCACCGCCGAGGCGTATCTGGACTGCGCCGTCCGTGCGGGCATCCTCGAGCAGGCGCTTCAGCCCCAGCATTTCTGCCTTTCCCGGCAGGTCGCCGAACCGCTCGTTGCGGCCGGCGTGGCCGGGATCCGGGTCGCGCCGCAGCCCGAAGAGGCCGTGCTGATCGATCTGGTCGGGACCTGAAGGTGCTCGCATGGTACCCTCCGAAGGTTCCTCTTGGGGGCGAAGGAGGGCCGGGCTACGCTATTGTCCCGATTCCGAAGTTCGCCATCACTCGCGGCACACTCTGAGCGAACTTCGGAATCCAAGGGACACTAGCAACTCTATGATTCTAGTGCCCCTTTGAACCCGAAGTTCGCACTCGGATTTGCGGCGCGGTTGTGCGAACTTCGGGTTCGGGGCACTTGGGAGAATCGACGCAGAACAGCCCAGGAACGACATGAACAGTGACCAGCCTCCTGCGGGGGCGCCGGGCGGCGGACGCGGCCGCCGGCGGCAGCGCACCATCGACCTGACGGCGACCGAGATCGGAGGCGGGGCGTCGGACCCGCAAGCGGATGCACGAGCGAACGCCGACGATCCGGATTCGATGATGCCCGCAGACGCCGCCACCGAGCCCTCGCGGCCGGCGGCGGGGCCGAGCGCGGCGTCCGGGCAGGAAGCGGCAGCGCCCGCTGCAGGCATCGAGACCCCGGCGGCCGAAGTTTCGGCAGGGACCATGCGACCCGACCAGGCCGTGGACCCATTGTCCCGACGTCGCCCCACGGTCCCGTGGCCGATGATCGCGGCGGGCGCGGCCGGGGGCATTGCGGCGGCGATCGTGCTCGGGCTCGGAACCCTGCTGCTCGACCGGGAGGCACGCGAGCGACCGCGCGAGGCGCGGCTGGCCTCGATGGAGCAGCAGCTCCGGGAACTTGGCGCCCGTCCGCTCCCGGCCGGCGAGGCCGGCACGCTCAACGATCTGGCCGGCCGTATCGCCACGCTCGAGGGCGCAGTCGTTGCGCCGCGGGCAGCGGCGGCGAGCGATCCGGCCGTCGTCAACCGGATCTCCACAGTCGAGGGCGGGGTCAAGGTGCTGGGCGAGACCGTCTCGAGCCTGGGACGGCGCAGTGACGAGATCGCCGTTGCCGTCGGCGAGGCGCGCCAGCGCGCCGACGTATCGGCCACCGCGCTCGCCGAGCTGGCACAGAAGCTCTCCCGTCCGGGTGCCTCCGCAATCGAGCGCAGCGAGCTCGAAACCCTGGCAGGCCGCGTCGCAGCGGTCGAGCGCGCGGAGAGATCGGTCGAAGCCGAGCTCGCCAAGCCGCGCACCTCCGAGGACCGCGCCGTGCGACTGGTGGTTGCCGCCTCGGCGCTGGCGGCCGCAGTCGAGCGCGGCGCGCCTTTCGTCGCCCAGCTGCGCACCGTCAAGGCGCTCGCCTCGCCCGATCCCAGCCCGCTGCCGGCGCTCGATGCGTTCGCGTCGACCGGCGTGCCCACGGCTGCTGTCCTTGCCCGCGAGCTCGCCGCGCTCGTCCCCTCGCTCAATGCAGCCGCTGGTGCCCCGGCGCGCGAAGGGGGAATTCTCGAGAAGCTGCAGGCCGGTGCCGAGCGGCTGGTGCGCATCCGTCCGCTCGACGAGGTGGCCGGCAGCGATGCCGCGGCGATGGTGGCGCGGATCGAGATCAAGGCCGCGCGCGCCGACCTTCCCGGTGCACTGGCCGAGCTCGCGCAGCTGCCCGCGAGCGTGCGTGCGCCGGCCGAGCCGTGGATCGAGCGCGCGCAAGCGCGTGCCGCAGCCATCGAGGCGAGCCGACGGCTCGCTGCCGACACACTGGCGGGGCTCGGCAAGTAATGTTGGCATCCAAAGTGATCGGCGCGCCGAGCTCGTGGCCTCGACTCCGCGTCCACAAACCCGCATTCATTCTTGCGAGCCTCGCCCCGCGATGATCCGCGTCGTCACCTTTCTCGCCGTCGTCGGCGCGCTGGCGTTCGCTGCGGTCTGGTTTGCCGACCGGCCAGGCGAGGTCGCCATCACCTGGCTGGGGCGGCGCATCGAGACCTCCGTCCTGGTGCTGGTGTTCGCCGTCGCGGCGGTGGCGGTGATCGCGACGATGCTGTGGTCGCTGCTGCGTGCCCTGCTGCGATCGCCCGAAGCGGTCTCGCTCTTTCTGCGCACCCGCCGCGGCGCGCGCGGTTATCTCGCCCTGTCCCGGGGGCTGATCGCGGTCGGCTCCGGCGATGTGCGCGCCGCGCGCAAGCTCTCCGAGGCGGCGAGCCGCATCGCGCCGGGCGAGCCGCTCACGCTGCTGCTGGCGGCCCAGACCGCGCAGCTCGCCGGCGACCGCGAGGCGGCGGCGCGCACCTTTCAGCTGATGGCGGCCCGCGACGATACCAGGCAGCTCGGTCTGCACGGCCTCTTCGTCGAGGCGCAGCGGCGCAACGATCCGGGAGCGGCACTGTTCTATGCCGAGGAGGCGGCCAGACATGCGTCGGTGCCGGGCTGGGCCGGTCAGGCGGTGCTCGAGTTCCGGTGCACCGCCGGCGACTGGAGCGGGGCGCTCGATCGGCTGGAGCGCAACGCCAAGAGCGGCCTCGTCGACAAGGCCGCCTTCCGGCGCCAGCGGGCGGTTCTGCTCACCGCACAGGCGATGGCGGCGGCGGAGGGTGCGCGCGATCGCGCCAAGGCGCTCGCGCTCGAGGCGGTGAAGCTCGCCCCCGATCTGGTGCCGGCGGCGGCGCTCGCCGGCAGGCTCCTGGGCGACGACGGCGAGGTCCGCCGGGCGTCGCGCATCATCGATACCGCCTGGCGAACCAATCCGCACCCCGATCTTGCCGACGTCTACGCGCACATTCGCTCGGGCACATCGGCGCGCGAGCGGCTCGCGCGCGTGGAGGCGCTGGCGGCCAAGGCGCCGGGCAATGTCGAGGCCGCGCTGGCGGTCGCGCGCGCCGCCCTCGATGCGCAGGAATTCGCAACGGCGCGCGCGTCGCTGTCGCCGCTTGCGGTGGTGCCGACGAGGCGCGTGGCGGCGCTGATGGCGGAGCTCGAGGAGACCGAGCACGGCGACGAGGGCCGCGCCCGCGAATGGATGAGCCGAGCGCTCAATGCGCGCCGTGATCCGGCTTGGACCGCGGACGGCTTCGTCTCCGACCGCTGGCTGCCGGTATCGCCGGTCACCGGACGGCTCGATGCCTTCCAGTGGAAGGATCCGCTGGCAGGACAGGAACAGGCCGGCGCGGTGATCGAGGCCGGCGAGGATACCTCGCTCGATCGCGACCGGGAGGTCGCGGATTCCATCCCTTTCCTCCCGCGCCGAGAGCCTAGGCGGCCTGCGGCCGCCGCTCATGGCGATCGGAGTGCCGATGCGCAGACATCGGCCATGGCGCGCAGCGCGTCGGATGGGGGAGGCTTGCTGCCGATCGAGGATTTGGAAGGTCGTCCCGCTCGCGCCAGTGGGGAAAGGGGGCGTGCCGAGCTTGCTCCACCGTCGCCGCCGCGGCCTGACGCCGGTCGCGATCGCGCCGGCGGTGATCCCGCTCGTGCACGCGCCCGATGATCCCGGCCCCGAGCCGGACGAGAAGTTGGAGCCGGCACCTGAATCCACCGGCGAGCCCCAAGGCGACGGCTGGAGCCGCATCCGGCAGATGTTCAAGCCGTGAGGTTGGTGATGCGTGCCGGTCCCACGGCAATCCGAAAACTGTTGGTGGCTCGACGCCGATCGGCCGACGGACCTGGCAGGCTCGAGGGGCCGCAGCATAGACGGCTCGGCCGGAGCACTGCCCACGAGCGCGACGAGCTCGTGGCTCCGGCCACTTGCTGCGATCGGCTTGCCCGCCCAGGGTCTTTCGCCTACATCGAAGTTCGGCGCCGCGGTAGCTCAGCCGGTAGAGCACCGCATTCGTAATGCGGGGGTCGTAGGTTCGAATCCTATCCGCGGCACCAAAAATAGGCAGGTTCGGGATCGATTGGCGGGGGTCTAGTCGGCAGCTTCGGCCAAAGTGAATGGATTCATGTGTGCACCGGAGGTTTGGTGCCAGCACTTTCCTCAAGGTACGGATCCCTTCAATTTTGCTGAATTAGGCGACTAGACTAGTTTCTGTCGCGAAATGTAAATTAGCACGGGAAAATGGGTGTTTTCGCGCATTTTCCTTTGCGTTTTTGGTTGACGTACATGTGTGTTATATGACACATAAAGGGATGAAAGAAGCAAGAAATCGAATTGCCGTCCGATGTCGTGCGCTGGCTGCAGAGTGAAGCGACGGCTTTGGCCAGCCGTTCTTGGCTCGCTCAGCCTCGCCGCAGTCCGTGCATACGCGAGAACTGCCCGGCCTGTTTGTCGGGCGAGCAACATCGGAGTTACGTCCTCTACGGTCGAGTGAAAGGGCGTCGCTTTTCGGTTTACGTTCCGGAGGAGCTGGTGCCTGAGGTGCGCCGTTGTCTGGACAATGGGCGTGCTCTTGCAGGAGCTGCTGCATGAGGCTGCGGCGCGCTATGTCAAAGCTTTGAAGCGCGAGCGGGCGAAGGCGGCGAAGAGGAGGAGCGAGCTGAGCAGTGTCGAGAGCCGCGCCGCGACAGATCAGCTTTGCCGACTGGGAATTGATGCGGCAGGGGCTCGTTTGGAGCCGGTGCTGCAGGCCATCGCCGACTTTCTTGATGACCAGGAGGAGATGATCGAGGCGATCCGCGCCGATCTGCGGCGCGGTCTGAAGAACCCCGACACTGGTCGCAGCGGATTGACGCGCGCAACAGGTGCTGCGCTCGCTGATTTTGATGCGGGTCAAGAACTGGGACTATCGCGAGCTGCGCGAACGGATCGCCGACGGATACACGCTGCGCCAGTTCACTGACTTCTACTGCCAACCGGTGCCCAAGCACGATGCATTCAATCGTGGCTTCAATCGGCTGACGCCGGATACACTCAAAGCCGTCAACGACTTGGTGGTTCAAGCGGCGGTCGGTCTTGGATTGGAGGACGGCACGAAGCTGCGTGTCGACACCACGGTCGTGCAAACCGACATTCATCACCCGACCGACAACACGTTATTGTGGGATGTGGTGCGCGTCGTCACGCGCCTGGTCGGCCGCCTCGCCCAAGCGCTGGGGCGCCGACGTATCAAGGGTTTTTGCGATCGCACCCGTTCGGCGCGGCGTCGGATGTACGAAATCCAACGCATGACGACAAGGCAACGCCACGAGCAGCAGACGGGGACGTACCGCGAGCTCATCGGCATTGCCGAGGAGGTCGTGGAAAGCGCACGAATGGTGCTCGAGAAGACCCACAAGGCGCGCGGCAAGGATATGCTTGCTGACATGGCCATCGAAGAAATCCGCAAGGAGATCGAGCGCCATTGCGGTCTGGGGAGCCGTGTGATCGATCAGGCGCGCCGCCGCGTGCTGCACGGAGAGCAAGTTCCCAACGCAGAGAAGGTCTATTCGATCTTCGAGCCCCATACCGATCTGATCAAACGCGGCAAGGTGCAAACCCCCATCGAGTTCGGCCACAAGGTGTTCCTTGCCGAGAGCGCGCAAGGCCTGATCACGCAGTATGAGGTGCTGAAGGGAAACCCCTCTGACGAGGTCCACGTGGCGCCCTCCCTCCAGCGCCACAAGCAAGCCTTTGGTCGGGCTCCGGAATTGTATGGCTCGGATCGCGGCTTCTTCAGTGAGCAAAACGTGACCTCGTGCACGCGACACGGCGTCAAGGTGGTGTGCATTCCGCAGCGCGGCGGCAAGAAAACGCCGGAACGCGAAGCATGCGAGAAGAGCGCGGAGTTCAAGGAAGGTCAGCGCTTTCGCGCCGGCATCGAGGGCCGCATCTCGGTCCTGTTCCGAGGTCGCGGCATGAAGCGCTGCCTCGCCGAGGGGGCCGAGCGCTTCGAGTTGTGGGTTGCTGCGGCCGTCCTCGCCAACAACCTCATGAACATCGCGGCGTTGCTGACCAGGCGCTCGTCTCGCAGACGAAAAGCAATCTGACAACATAGTCGGGCCCGCCGCAGACCAAAGCCGGCCACGTCTCAGCGTGTCTCCTGCTACAAAATCCGCCGCTCCATCCCAAATTCGTGGCAAAATGACCTGCGCAGCGCGCGCAAATGCCGACGTTGCCCAGTAAACTTGTGCCCAGTTTATCGGCACAATTGCGTGAGCCCGTGCAAATCGAGGTGTTTCGCGACAGAAACTAGCTAGTTTCTGTCGCGAAACGCGAAATAGCACGCAAATTTGGGGCTTTTGCGGTTTTCTCCGAGTTGATTTTGTTGTTGATTTGCATGTGTGAGTTATTGCACACATAGAGCATGAGCAAGGCAACGAATCACCTTCCGATGTCGTGCGCTGGCTCGGAGTCGAGTCGGCCGACGTTTGGCCAGCCGTTCTCGGCTCGCTCAGCCTACGCCGCAGTCCGTGCATACGCGAGAACTGCCCGGCCTGTTTGTCGGGCGAGCAGCATCGCAGTTACGTCCTCTACGGTCGGGTGAAAGGGCGTCGCTTCTCGGTTTACGTTCCGGAGGAGCTGGTGCCTGAGGTGCGCCGTTGTCTGGACAACGGGCGTGCTCTGCAGGAGCTGCTGCATGAGGCCGCAGCGCGCTATGTCAAAGCTTTGAAGCGCGAGCGGGCGAAGGCGGCACGAGGAGGAGCGAGCTGAGAGGTGTCGAGAGCCGCGCATCCGACAGATCAGCTTTGCCGACTGGGAGTTGATGCGGCAGGGGCTCGTTTTGGAGCCGGTGCTGCAGGCCATCGCCGACTTTCTTGATGACCATGGAGGAGATGATCGAGGCGATCCGCGCGCGATCTGCGGCGCGGTCTGAAGAACCCCGACACTGGTCGCAGCGGATTGACGCGCGCAACAGGTGCTGCGCTCGCTGATTGTGATGCGGGTCAAGAACTGGGACTATCGCGAGCTGCGCGAGCGGATCGCCGACGGATACACGCTGCGCCAGTTCACTGGCTTCTACTGCCAACCGGTGCCCAAGCACGATGCATTCAATCGCGGCTTCAATCGGCTGACGCCGGATACACTCAAAGCCGTCAACGATTTGGTGGTTCAAGCGGCGGTCGGTCTTGGACTGGAAGACGGCACGAAGCTGCGTGTCGACACCACGGTCGTGCAAACCGACATTCATCACCCGACCGACAACACGTTATTGTGGGATGTGGTGCGCGTCGTCACGCGCCTGGTCGGCCGCCTTGCCCAAGTGCTGGGGCGCCGACGTATCAAGGGTTTTTGCGATCGCACCCGTTCGGCGCGGCGTCGGATGTACGAAATCCAACGCATGACGACAAGGCAACGCCACGAGCAGCAGACGGGGACGTACCGCGAGCTCATCGGCATTGCCGAGGAGGTCGTGGAAAGCGCACGAATGGTGCTCGAGAAGACCAACAAGGCGCGCGGCAAGGACATGCTTGCTGACATGGCCATCGAAGAAATCCGCAAGGAGATCGAGCGCCATTGCGGTCTGGGGAGCCGCGTGATCGATCAGGCGCGCCGCCGCGTGCTGCACGGAGAGCAAGTTCCCAACGCAGAGAAGGTCTATTCGATCTTCGAGCCCCATACCGATCTGATCAAACGCGGCAAGGTGCAAACCCCCATCGAGTTCGGCCACAAGGTGTTCCTTGCCGAGAGCGCGCAAGGCCTGATCACGCAGTATGAGGTGCTGAAGGGAAACCCCTCTGACGAGGTCCACGTGGCGCCCTCCCTCCAGCGCCACAAGCAAGCCTTTGGTCGGGCTCCGGAATTGTATGGCTCGGATCGCGGCTTCTTCAGTGAGCAAAACGTGACCTCGTGCACGCGACACGGCGTCAAGGTGGTGTGCATTCCGCAGCGCGGCGGCAAGAAAACGCCGGAACGCGAAGCATGCGAGAAGAGCGCGGAGTTCAAGGAAGGCCAGCGCTTTCGCGCCGGCATCGAGGGCCGCATCTCGGTCCTGTTCCGAGGTCGCGGCATGAAGCGCTGCCTCGCCGAGGGGGCCGAGCGCTTCGAGTTGTGGGTTGCTGCAGCCGTGCTCGCCAACAACCTCATGAACATCGCGGCGTTGCTGACCAGACGCTCGTCTCGCAGACGAAAAGCTATCCGACGACATAGTCGTCGCCCGCCGCAGACCAAAGCCGGCCACGCCTCAGCGTGTCCCCTGCTACAAAATCCGCCGCCCCATCCCAAATTCGTGGCAAAATGACCTGCGCAACGCGCGCAAATGCCGATGTTGCCCAGTAAACTTGTGCCCAGTCTATCGGCACAATTGCGTGGTCCCGTGCAAATCGAGGTGTTTTGCGACAGAAACTAGTCTAAGACTAGCCGATTTCTGAGCCTTGCCTGCGCCACCCTCGAACTCGTCCCCGCTCCGCCGAGTAGCCCGCGTTATCATCGACGGCGGCATACGATCAACAAGGTGGCGGACAGCATTGTCCGGCGCCTTGAACGGGCAGTTCAGTCCTGCGAGTTGAACGCGTGCTGCACATCTCCCGGAATCTCGGCGGCGGTCGGAACGGTGAATCGAAAGGCCGTGCCATGCGGCGCACGCGGCGATGCCCAGCAGCGTCCGCCATGGGCCTGTATGATCGATCGGCAGATCGATAATCCCATGCCCATGCCGTTGGGCTTCGTCGTGAAGAAGGGATCGAAGATGCGATCGGCAATCGCCGGATCGAGTCCGGCGCCAGTGTCTTCGATCGAAACGATCATGCCGTCCGATTCGGCGGGCTCCGAGGATATCGCCAGTACCGTCTGCCGATCCGTGACCGCGCTCATGGCTTCGATTGCGTTCATGACCAGGTTCAGCACGACTTGCTGCAACTGAACCCGGTCACCAAAGACCGGTCGATCGCCAGCGAACATGTCGGTGCGAAGGTGAACCCGGTGCCGCTGCATCTCGCTGCGGGCAAGCGCCAAAACTTCTTGGATGGCGTCGTTGAGGTCAAGCCTTGCCCTGTTCGGCTCGGACCTCGCGGACAGCGCCCGAAGACCGCGGACCACGTCTCCTGCGCGTGTCCCGTCCCTCCCGATTCTCGAGATCGCATTCCGCACCTCGTCGAGATCAGGCTCGTCGCGGGCTAGCCAGTGCAGACAGGCATCGGCATTTGTCACAATAGCAGACAGCGGTTGATTGATCTCATGAGCAATGGACGCCGTGAGTTGGCCCATGGTTGTAAGGCGACTGATGCGCGCCAGCTCTGCCTCGGCGTGCCGCAGCCTCTCTTGTATGTGACGCTCGGCCATTTCACGACGGAGCCGCGCTAAGGCGATACGCGCAGCAACTCGTGCCACCAATTCCCGCGCACTGAACGGTTTGACCAGATAATCATCCGCGCCCTGTTCGAGGCCCTCGACCCTCGATTCCTCTCCCGCACGTGCCGACAGGAGAATCACAGGAATCTCGCGAGTCGCCGGATCGCCTCTCAGCGCTCTCAGCAATCCAAGCCCGTCGAGGCGCGGCATCATGATATCCGACAGCAGCAGATCCGGAGGATTTCGCCGCACCTCTGCCAGTGCAGCTTCGCCATCCCCCACGGTCACAACCTCGTACTCTCGGGAAAGGAGAGAATTGACGTAGTCCCGCATATCGGCGTTCTCGTCCGCCAACAGAATTCGGGCCTTTGCTTCGCCAGTTTGAAATGTGCTGTCGCCCGCACTGGATTCAATGTCTCTCGCATCGACGTCAGGGATTTCCGCCGATCCTTGGCTTGCAATCGCGCCCGGCAGCCAACGTTGCGCCTCGTCGACAAATGCGCCGGCATCGGCAGCTGTGGAAGTAAGCGTGCTGTCCGCGTTGAATTCGATCGGGGGGCAAGTGGTCCTTGCCGGTCGGAATCGACACGGTGAAAACGCTGCCCTCGCCGACTTTGCTGTCCGCACGAATGGAGCCTCCGTGGAGTCCGACGAGGTCGTGCACTAGTGCGAGGCCAATGCTGGTACCTTCCATGGTCCGGCCCCGCGCACCCTCGACACGGTAGAAGCGTTCGAAAATGCGAGACAGTTCCGCTTCACGAATTCCGACGCCGGTGTCTTTCACCGACAGCTCCACGGCTTCGCCGACGCGCTTCAGGTTGACGCCGATTTCCCCCTCAAAAGTGAACTTGAACGCATTGGAGAGGAGATTGAGAACGATCTTCTCCCACATTTCACGATCAACGTAGACGGGGACGTCCAACGGCGGGCAGTCGACCGCCAGGCGCAGACCTGCCTGCTCTATGACTGAACGGAAGGCGCTCGCCAAATTCGCGGTCAAGACGGCGAGATCCACCAACTCGTATGCGACCTGGGCACGGTCAGCTTCGATCCGCGCAAAGTCGAGCAACGAATTGACCAGCTTCTGCAAGCGACGGCCGTTGCGCACGGCGACCTCAAGCGTCTGGCGATCCTGCGGGGCCAGCGATGAGGCCTTGGTCATCTCCTCGAGCGGGCCCAGAATACAGCGTGAGCGGCGTTCGAAACTCGTGGCTGACATTGCTGAAGAACGTCGTCTTCGTTCGATCCAAATCGACCAGTGTTTGGTAAGCAAGCACGCCCAACAGACTGGCAGCGACTAAAGTCGACACTGAGGTCAAGAATGACCTGTATTCGTCATCAAGGGCCTTGCGCGGGCTGATTGCCGCGATCAGGAATCCTGCCGGACCCTGCTGCCCCGACAAGATAATGGGTAATACGAGCGCGCTTTGAGGGGGGATCGGCCACGCGCCACCCGGCAGACTTGCAAACTTCTCGCCAAGGTCGTCGACCAGTTCGGCCTTGCCAGTCGCGGCAATGGCCAATCGAACGGCTGCGGATCCGAATTCGTCAGATTAACGACTGCGGGGGCGCTAGTAACCTCGTAGCCCGCGGGTGTCGCAGCTACCAGCCGGGCATGCTGTCCGTCCTTCTGTACCAGGTACAAGAGCGCAAAGGGGATGTCGTAAGGATTGGCGGCGAGGACATCGCCTGCGATACGGCAAACCTCCTCGGCTTCCTTCGCTTCCCCAGTGCGGGCCGCAAGGTCCCACAGTGTCCGCAATCGACGTTCACCGATGACCCGGTCTGTTGTGTAGTCGATCAGCGAGAACGATCCGCCGATTTCGCCGGTCTCCAGCGCAATCGGATTGAATGACAGAGTATAGTAGGTCTCTTCCAGATAACCCTTGCGGTCGTAGACGACGAGAAGATTGTCGGACAGCGCGGCCTTGCCGGAAGCCAATACGCTATCGAGCATCCGGCCGAGGGTGGGTCGTAGTTCCGGCCAGGATTCGAATAGCGGCCGGCCGAGCAGAAGCGGGTGCTTTTCGCCGGCAAATGGGATGAAGGCATCGTTGTACAGAATGGTCAGATCGCGTCCCCAATGAATGATGATCGGAAATGAGGACTTAACGCACAAGCCCACCGCCATGCGCATGCTCTGCGGCCATTTGGCAATCGGCGCGATCGAGGTGGACGACCAGTCGAGGTCCCGAATTCGCGCGCCCATCTCGCCGCCGCCGTCGAGGAAGCTGCTGCTCGATCGCGTCTTGCGATTGACACTTGCCGCCTTCGAACGTTCGCGAACTGTCTGCTTGCGAAGCGTAGCTTTCGTACGTCGGCGCTTTGCGGGGGATCGCGGAGATTTGGCCATGATACATCCACACTTGCGTGTTGACTTTCGGATGACGGCTGCGGCGAGGCCATGCACGCCACCGCTGAACTCCTCCACCAATGTTGCGAGGGGTGTGAGAACAGTCCCGCCCCTGCGAAGAATCGTCCTCCCGGTTCAAGGGTCACCGCTCTCCCCGCCTCGTTCCGGAAGGAAGCGAAAGTCGTCACCGGAGCGGGTTGCCGCAGCCGCCAGTAGCACGGCTCTGCTCCTGGTCACCCGGTTTCCTCACAGTTCGTACGGGTGCATCGATTTCATTCGGGCCGCAATTCCGGTACGGCCGCGGAGACACTATCATCACTGGCTGGTTGGAGGAACCGGCAGCCGGCCATGCCAGGTCGGCGTGCCATCCATGTCCTTGCAAGGAAATATCGCCATGGCGCACGAGCGACCGTGCGCCGGGGGCCACGCAATCTCGCCGCCGGCGAAGACCGCCCCGAACTGCAGCTCCCGGATCCTCGTCGTATGGTCCGCGCCTGCGCCGGGCCGGCCGCTTGCGCGCGGCGCCTCAAGCCGCCGATAACCGCACGTGGAACTTGCTCCCCGTTGCGTCGGCGTAACGCAGAAGCGTCTTAGTGCTCGGTAGTGTCTGACCGCTCTCCAGTCGGGCGATGGTGGACTGGCTGGTACCCATCCGGATCGCCAGCTCGGCTTGAGAGAGGCCTGCCCGCAGGCGGGCCCTGAGCAACTCGGCGGCAATCTCGAACTCCGGAGCGAGCGCGTCATACTCTGCCCTGACCCTGGGGTTGGCCAGCAGACGAGCCTTGAGCTTCTCGAACGGGATTGTCATGCGATCTCCTTTGCCCGCCGCAGCGCGAGCTTCCTCGACCCGCCAAGGCACGGCCGCTCATATCTCAATATTGAGATAAAGGGAAGCCAAAAAATGGTAGTGTCTCAGCTTCCAAACTGAGACACTACCCGAAAAATGCGGGCGATAAATCGATCACAGCGGCTACAAGACCGCAGAATGCAGGCGTTCAGGACCAGACGCGGGCGCGGCTGCAAGCGGCCGCGCCCGCTCACAACCGGACACAGGGCGACCGCTCGCGCGTGACGGTGACGCGCACCATCTCCACCGTCAACCTCGATCGCGCGGTCGGACCCCGCAGACCCATAGCCCGCGAAGGGCGCGTATCACTGAACCTTGTTGCTGAGCGCCTTGATCTCGCTGTAGAGGGCGCGCACCTCGGGCTTGCCTTCGGTGATGGTCTCGCCAACGGTGGCGAGCCGGTCCTTCAGCTCCTTCTGCTCCGCATCGGAGAGGCGGTTGAACTTGCCGCCCTTGTCCTCCCAGCGCTTGCCCAGGCTGACGTTGAACTCGTCCGACACCTTGGCGGCCTTGGGAAACACCGCGCGCGAACTCCTTGATGACCATTGCGCGCAGGTCGGCGGGCAGCGTATCGAGCCACTTCTTGCTCATCCCGCAATAGGAGACGATCAGGGTGTCCTCGAGCTGCAGCAGCTCCTTCGACACCGTCTCCAGGTTGAAGTTGACGAAGATGGTGGTGCCGCTGCCGGATCCGTCGATGGTCTTGTTCTGAAGTGCGGTGAGCATGTCCGCGAGGTTCATCGCGACCGACGTCACGCCGACCCTCCTGAAGCGCTCGCGCTCGGCATCGGTGCCGTTGATGCGGAACTTCTTGCCGTTGAAGTCCGCGAGCTTACGGACCGGATTGTGCGACATGTAACGCACGTCGCCGCTGGCGATCTGGCCGCAGCCGATGATGCCTTTCTGATCGAGGATCGAGGCGACCTTCTCGGTGATGCTCGGATCGGCCAGCACCCGGTTGGCGTGCGCCCGGTCCTTGAACAGGAAGGCGAAGCTCAGCACGCCCATGCGCGGATCGATGCCCTGGTAGAAGTCGCCGGGCGTGATGAAGCCTTCGACCGTGCCGAGCTGCAGCCCCTGGATGGTGGCCGACTGCGAGCCGAGCTGGCCGCGCGGGAAGATCTGCACCTCGATCTTGCCGTTCGACTTGGCCTCGATCGCCTCCTTCATCGCGCGGGCGTAGAAGTGCTCGGTATCCTCGGCCGAGCTGGTCCCGATCTTCATCGTATAGTCGGCGGCCTGCGCCGGCGTGGTCGCGCCGCCGCCGTTCCCATTGCCACGGCGCAGCAGACGGCGAGCGCGTACGCACCGCCGGTCCTTCCGTGAACGCCCGTCATCGTGCTCATGTCGCTTTTCCTCCCGTATTCGCGAACCCTTGTCGGCGGGTCTGCCGCGGACTCGCTTCATCGCAAGCGCTGCGGCGAGCCTATTCCAACCGCATGCGCGGTGCAATCGTTCGCGGCGATGAGACCCGCGGCATCATCGTCGCGGCCGCGGCAGCAGCCTTGTTGGCCCCGGAACGCTGAACTACAATTTTTGGGGCAATGCGCAGACGGCGGAGCGGGCACGGTGACGAGGGAGAACGGCTCATGAGCGAGGCGCAGAATTCGCAAGCAAGCGGACCCTCCGAGCCGGCGGTCGCAGCCGAGCGGATGTCGCCGGTACGGTTCATCCTGGTGCAGATCCCGCACGTGATCTGCGGGGTGCTGCTGCTTGCCGCGATCACGATCAACATCGCCAATGTCGTCGGCCGTTATGTCTTCTCCCGGCCGGTGACTGGGCGGAGGAGGCGATGATCTACATGATCGTCTGGGCGGTCTTCATCTCGCTCGGATCGATCACCTACCAGGGACTTCATCTGCGCATGGATCTCCTGGTGCTGCACGCGAAGGGCTGGCTCAAGATGCTGCTGGGCGGCTTTACGGCGGCCCTCATGGTGGCCTGCGCCGTCTTCATGATGTTGCAGACGGTCCCCATCCTGCAATTCTACCTCGGCAGCGGAGAAACGAGCATGGGCGCCAAGATCCCGCTCGTCTATCCGCACACGGCGCTGCTGGTCGGCTTCGCGGGGCTGGCCGTGGCGGCGATCGTTCGCTTCCGCTGCTATCTCACCGGCAAGTTCGACTGAACGGGCACCGCCCCGGCCGCGCGCCGGGGACCAGCCGGTTGGTTGCGAAGCGATCACGTCGAAGGACGGCCGACACCCGGGAGGCGCTGGACATGGGTTGGGTCATGGTGCTGATGCCCCTCGTCCTGCTTCTGCTGGGCATCCCCATCTTCCTCCTGGTGCTCTCGACCTGCATCACGGCGGTGGTGTTCTTCTCGAAGCTGCCGCACCCCGTTCTCCATCAGGTGCTCTACGACAGCGTTGCCAAGTTTCCGCTGATCGCGGTTCCGTTCTTTCTCTTCACCGGGGACCTGATGTCGCGGGGCGGCCTTTCGAAGCGCCTGCTGCGATGGGTCGCCTCGATGTTCGGTGGGTTTCGCGGCAGCCTCCCGCTCACCTCGCTCGGTTTTGCCGCACTCTTCGGCGCCATATCGGGGCGACGACGGCGTCGGTGGCCGCAGTCGGCTCGATCACCTACCCGCGCCTGCGCCAGGCCGGCTACAGCGAGCGGTTCGCCTCCGCCCTGATCGTCTCCGAATGCGCCCTCGACAATCTGATCCCGCCCTCGATCGCATTCATCATCTACGGCATCGCGACCGAGACCTCGGTCGCCCATCTGTTTGCGGCCGGCATCCTTCCGGGTCTCGTGCTCGGCGGGATCTTCGCGCTCTACATCTACCTCTATTCCATCCGGCAGGACATCGATGTGCGCGAGACGTTCAGCTGGCAGGAGTTTCTCGCCGCCTCGCGCGAAGGAATCTGGCCGCTGGGCGCGATCGTCGTCATCTTCGGCGGCATCTATTCCGGCGTATTCTCCCCGAGCGAAGCCGCCGGCGTGTCCTGCGTCTACGCGATGTTCGTGGCGTTCGTCATCTATCGCGAGACGACGCTGGGCGATCTCTTCCAGATCGCGGCCCGCACGCTGCTGCTCACCGCCACGTTCTTCATCATCGTGTCCGCGGCCGGGATGTTCGGCTGGCTGCTGACCATCAGCGGCGTGGCGGGCAGGTTGTCGGAGACGATCGCGGCGATGAATGCACCGGGCTGGCTGATCCTGCTGCTGATGAATGTTTTTCTGCTGGCCGTAGGCTGTTTTCTCGACACCGGCTCCGCCCTGTTGCTGCTGTCGCCGTTGCTGCTGCCGATCGCCAAGCAGGTCGGGGTCGATCCGATCCACTTCGGCGTCATCGTGGTCATGAACCTGACGATCGGAACGTTCCACCCGCCGTTCGGGCTCAACATCTTCGTGTTCCAGGCGATGTTCAAGACGCCGTCCAATGTGCTCTTTCCCGGGCTCATCCCGTTCGTGGCGCTGGCCGTGCTGGCGCTGATGATCGTCACCTACGTCCCGTGGCTGTCGCTCGCGCTGCTGCCCTACCTCATCCGATAGGTCTCGCTCGCCTTGACTCCCCCGCGAAACACGTGGATGCCGCCGGGACCCGGATTTGTCCGGGCGATCCCCGGCCCCGGCAAGGAGCCGGAATGGGCAACAGTGCCGGACTAACGCGCAAAAGCGGAGAGTGCTTGCGATGCCGATCAGCGACAAGATCAGGACCCTCATCGACAACGCCTGGGTCGATGGCTATCCCTGCCTGCTGGCCACCACCGGCAAGGACGGACCCAACATCAGTCCCAAGGGCAGCATGTTCGTCTACGACGACCGGCACCTCGCCTATTGGGAGCGCTCGAAGAAGAAGGCGCTGGAGAACCTGGGCGAGGATCGCCGCGTGGTCGTGATGTACGCCAATTTCAAGGCCCAGCGCGACAAGGTGCTGGATGCGGGCTTCCTGCGCTTCTGGGGGACCGCCGAGCTCCACGAATCGGGGCCCATGCGCGAGGCGATCTTCGCCAGGCTCACCAAGCGCGAGCAGGAGCATGTCGGCGCCGACACCGGGATCGGCGTTCTGATCCGGATCAGCCGGGCCCTGGATCTGCACGGAACATCGCTGATCTAGTCAGCATGCTTCGACGGAGGATCAGCCGGGCAGCTTACGGTGGGAAGGAGGCGGCGATGGGCCGGTTGCAGGGCAAGGTGGCAGTGGTGACGGGGGCGGCGCGGGGCATCGGCGCCACGCTCGCCAGGGCTTTCGGCGCGGAAGGGGCCAGGGTCGTCGTGACCGACATCGCCGACACCGGCGCCACTGTCGATGCAATCAAGGCGGCCGGCGGCGAAGCGTTCGGCTGCAGGATGGACGTGACGAAGAACGACGACATTGCCGCCATGGTGAAGGCCGCGGAGGGCGCGTTCGGGCCGATCGAATGCCTGCTCAACAACGCCGGCATGTTCGCCACCATCAAGCTCAAGCCGTTCTGGGAACTGTCCGAGGACGAATGGGACGCGGTGATGCGGGTCAACGTGCGTGGCGGATTCCAGGTGGCGAAAGGGGTGCTGCCGAGCATGCGCAAGGTCGGACGCGGCAAGATCGTCAACATCAGCTCCGGCACCGTGTTCCACGGCGGCCAGGGCCACATGCACTACGTGACCTCCAAGGGCGGCGTGATCGCGATGACGCGCTCGATGGCGCGCGAGCTCTCCGGCGCCAACATCACGGTCAACAGCGTGGCCCCCGGCTATACCGAGAGCGACGGGGTGCGCGAGAACCCGTCCCTGCACGTGGCGCGCGCGCCGACTCTCGCCGCCCGCGTCATCAAGCGCGACATGGTGCCCGACGACCTCGTGGGCGCGATCGTCTTTCTGATGACGCCGGACAGCGACTTCATCACCGGCCAGATGATCAACGTCGACGGCGGCCGGTTCATGTACTGAGGCGATCATGTCGAGCAGCCTCGAAGGCTACGCGGCGTTCATCACCGGTGGCAGCAGCGGGCTCGGGCAGTCGCACGCCCGCGTGCTGGCGGCGCGCGGCGCCAAGGTGGCGATCACCGACTTCAAGCGCGAGAACCTGGATCGGGCGAAAGCCGAGCTCGCCGGTGAGGGCATCGACGTGCTGTGCCTGGAGGCCGACAATCGCATGGTCGCCGAGGTCAAGGCCGCGGTGTCGGAGGCCATAGCCAGATTCGGCCGCCTCGACATCCTGGTCAACAATGCCGGCATCAGCGGGATGCATGCACATCTCGAGGAGATCGACGAGGCGTTCTTCGACAGCATGCTCGACACCCACGTCAAGGGGGCGTTCTTCGCCGCCCAGGCGGTCGTGCCGGGAATGAAGGCGCGCAGGTTCGGCCGCATCATCAATACCGGCTCGACCTTCGCAATGACCGGCTCGCCAGCCATGTGCCACTATGCCATGGCCAAGGGGGCGCTCACCGCGATCACGCGCTCGTGGGCGCGCGAGCTCACGCCGTTCGGCATCACGGTCAATACGGTGTCGCCGGGCCTGGTCGAGACGCCGATGACCCGGGGCGATCTGACGCCCGAGCACATGCGCCAGATCGTGGCAGACATGGCGATCGGCCGCACGATCCGGCCGGAGGAGGTTTCCTACCTGGTGGCGTTTCTCGCAAGTCGCGAAGCCGACGCGGTGACCGGGCAGAACTTCAGCCCGAACGGCGGCCAGGCGATCGTCGGAATCTGACTGTCTATCCCTTCATATAGCTGTTCTTGTACCAGTCGATGATCTCGCCGCCGGTGGTCAGCCACACCTCTGCCCGCGAGGTGATGTGCGCGAGTGCCTTGTCGAAATACTTGCTGCGATGGGGATGCCCGACCAGGAACGGATGCAGGCAGATCGACATCACACGCCCGGTCTTGGCGCCATCCTCGTAGAGCACGTCGAACTGGTCGCAGATCATCTGCCCGAACCGCTCCGGGCTCTGGTGGAGGCCGAGCAGCGCCGGGATGTCGTTGATCTCGGAGGAATAGGGGATCGAGAACATGGTGCCTTTCTTCACCCGCATCGGATAGGGCTGATCGTCGTTCACCCAGTTGCCGACGTACTCGATGCCGTTCTCGGCCAGGATGTCGAGGGTGCGCACGGTCTCGCTCAGCGCGGGACTGAGCCAGCCGCGTGGCGCCTTGCCTACGCTCCTTGCGATGGTCGTTACCGATTCCGCGATCTGGGCGCGCTCTTCCGCCTCGCTCTGGTCGCGGAACATGATGGAGTTGGTGATGCCGTGACCCATCCATTCCCAGCCGAGCCTGCGTCCCTCCTCGATGATGCGCGGATAGTGCCGGCAGACATCGGAGTTGAGAGCGACCGTACCCTTGATGCCGTGCCTCTCCATCACCTCCATCATGCGCCAGATGCCCACGCGCACGCCGTAGTCGCGCCAGGAATAATTCAGCACGTCCGGATTGAGGGCGAGGCCGACGTCGGCCAGCCGGGTCGACGGACGATCGAAAAGGAAGTGCTCGATGTTGGGTATGACCCACACCGCGACGCGCGCCCCCCGCGGCCAGCGCAACGGTGGCCGGTCGATGATGGCGGAATAGTCGAAGCGGCCGTGCTCCCGGGGGACCGCCGTTTTCCGGACGCCGCCGCTTTTTCCACGACCTCCCGCCTTGGCCGCGCTGCGGCCTGCTGAACGTGTCGGGCGAGACTTGCGTGCCATGGTGGCCTCCTCCCGGATGGTCGATTGCGATTATCTTGTGGTCGCCTCGTGATCGGGCGGTCTAATATTGGCATGACGAGCGCCCGCGAGGAATGGCGGCGTTGAGCGTCCACGGCGGGCGCATGTCGTCGCTGCGTCCGTGCCGCGCGGGTGCAGTGTCGCCGTTCGCCGGGAGGCAGCATGGAATCCGAGCCCGTCGTCGTCGTGATTCCGCACCGCCATGGAAGGGCCGAGGCGACCCGCCGCATCAAGGCGGGCCTGGAGGATGTGCGCACGCGTTACGCGGCCAAGCTGAAGGTCGCAGAGGAGAAGTGGGAGGGCGACCGGTTGACGTTCCGCGCGGCGGTGCTCGGCCAGACCGTGGTGGGAACGATCGATGTGGCCGATGACGATGCGCGCGCCGAGGTCAAGCTGACATGGTTCTGGAGCCACATGCTGGCGCCGGCGGCAGAGATCATCCGGCAGGAAGGCACGCAGATGCTCTCTTAGTGCGGTGTCTTTGACGTTCCGATCAGTCTCGCGGCGGTTCCGTCATCGGAACGTCAAAGACAAAACCGCACTAGCACCATAGACTTGCTAGTGTCCCTTTGCTTCCGACGTTCGCACTCGAGCGTGCTGCAATGTGAAGCGAACGTCGGAAGCGGGACACTAGCCCGGAAGAAGCAGCAATAGTCCGAGGTCGATGATCGAGAGGAGGAAATCGTGGCAACTTCGACAGCCGCCGTTCAGATGCAACGGCCCAACATGAGTCCGGAGGAGTGGAAAGCCCGCGTCGATCTCGCCGCCGCGTTCCGGCTCTCTGCGCTGGAAGGCTGGGACGAGATCCTGTTTGCTCACATCTCCGCGCGCGTGCCCGGCACGACCAACCAGTTCCTGTTTCATCCGGCGGCGCTGTTCTTCGAGGAGGTCACGGCCTCCAACCTCCACAAGCTCGATGAGAACTGCAACCACGTGAACCCGAGCGACGAGCTGCCGCATCGCTTCGCGTTTCCGTTCCACAAGGGCATCTACGATTTGTTCCCGGCCGCGCAGTGCGTGGTGCACATGCACACCAAGGCCGCGACCGCGGTAGCCATGCAGGAGCAGAGGCTGATCCCCGGCAACCAGTACGCCATGTGGCTCGGCCCGATCGGCTATCACGACTACGAAGGCTTCATCTCCACGCCGGAGGAGGGCGAGCGCCTGTCGAAGGCATTCGGCAAGGGGCAGATCGTGCTGCAGAAGGCGCACGGCTTCGTGCTGTGGGGCCATTCGATCCATGAAGCCTACATGCTGGCGTTCCTGCTCAATCGCGCCTGCGAGGTGCAGATCTCCTCGCTCGCCGGCGGGGTGAAGCCCTACGTGCCGCCGCAATCGGTGGTCGATATCGTGCCTGAGCAGGGCCGCATCATCACCGACGGCAACGCGCCGTTCAATCCCATGGTCTGGCGCGCCTGGCTGCGCCGGCTCGATCGGGTCGCACCCGACTACAAGACTTGAGCGCGCTCCGCCCGCCGACGCGCGACCGCCCGAGCCTCGCACGGAGACCGCGATGAACGTGATGGAGACCCAGCAGCCGGTGTCCTCGCTTCCGATCTACCACCGCTCGGTCGACTGGGACGCGTTGTACCGGCGTTATCCGGTTCCCGACGTGTTCGAGAAAACGCGGTGGCGCTGGTCGGCCGACCAGATCCGCGCATTTCAGAACGAGCAGTTCCTCGATCTGATGAAGACCGGCTGGCAGAACGGGTTCTATAGGCGGCGCTGGAAGGGCGCCGGCATCGAGCCGCGGCGACATCAGGAGCATCGACGACATCGGCAGGCTGCCGACGTTCGATTCCGACGACATCAAGAAGGACCAGCAGGAAAATCCGCCGTTCGGACTGATCAACGGCAATGTGAGAGAGCAGCTCACGCGCGAGCCGGTCAAGGTGCAAACCTCGGGCGGCACCACCGGAAAGCCGCGTCCGACCATGTACGGCCCGATCGAGTGGGAGATGAATGGCCTTACCATGGCACGGGTGCTCTACATCTGCGGCATGCAGCCGGGCGATATCATCCAGATCCCGCACACCTGCTCGCTCGGCAATGCCGGGTGGTGCGCCTACAAGGCCTCGCACGACTATCTCGGCGCCTTGCCGCTCACCACCGGGACCGGGGTGGTGACGAGCTCGCGACGCCAGATCGAGATCGCAATGGAATGGGGCACCAACGTCTGGTACGTGCGCCCGGAATATTCCACGCAGCTGGCCAAGGTGGCGCGCGAGGAGCTCAATCTCGATCTGCGCGAGCTCAAGACCAAATTTCTCGGTTGCGGTCTGGGACCCGACACCGACGGCGCATTCGCCAGGCAGATCGAGGATCTGTGGGGCTGTCCGGTCTACGACATGTACGGCACCCACGAGATGGGCATGGGCTCGTTCGAATGCGCGCACAAGAACGGCATGCATTTCATGGAGGACGCCACCTACTTCGAGATTGTCGACGTCGAGACCGAGAAGTCCGTCCCCGACGGCACCGTCGGAAACATGGTGTGCACGATCCTGCATCGCCGCACCATGCCGATGATCCGTTTCAACCTGCGCGACCTCACCCGGATCGTCGCCACCGACCGATGCGAGTGCGGCAGCTGCTTCCGCCGCATGCAGAAGATGCTGGGAAGGAGCGACACCATGGTGCGCATCCGCGGCGTGAGCATCTGGCCGCAGGCATGCCTGCCGGCGATCAGGACCGATCCACGCACCACCGGCGAGTGGCTGTGCGTGGCCGACCGTCTCAACGAGAACGGCGTGGTGCGCGACGAGATGACCGTGCGGGTGGAGGTGCGCAACGATGCGGAGAACCGGGACGGGATCGCCGAGACGATCGGCAAGCGGCTGCACTCCGATCTCGGTTTGCGCATCAACGTCGAGCTGGTCGAGGAGGACGCGCTCATGGAGTGGTCGAACCGCGGGCGGGAAGGCAAGCCCAAGCGCATCCTCGATCGGCGGTTCGAGAGGAAATAGCCTCATCAGCTTTTGGCGAGCGTAGGGGCGAGCCGGGCCGGCTCGGGGCCGCGGGGAAAACGAATGCGGTATTTCGACTGCCACTCGCATTTCAGCACGAAGGCCGGCCTGCATCATCGCACGATGGAGGAATACGAGAACGCCCAGCGCGTCTTCAAGCGCAAGCGCACGTTCGAAACCGAGGCTGAGATGGCGGCCGGATTCCGCCGCCGCAACGTGCGCACCATCCTCGACCTCTACCGGACCTGGCGCATGATAGAGCCGGACGAGATCCGTGCCTCCAACGACTATGCCGCCGAGTTCGCGCGCGCCAACCGCGACGTCGTCCATGGCAATTGGCTCGCCGCCAATCCGACCATGAAGGAGTTCTGGCTGGGTGAGTTCAGGCGTCTCGTCGAGAGCAATTCCGGATTCTTCGGCTTTTGCCAAAGTCAGAACAGCCTCGGGTTTCCGCCGAGCGATCCGATCTGGGACCCGTTCTACAAGCTGTCGATCGAGGCTGATGTCCCGGTCCTCCTGATGTGCGGGCTTACCGGCATCGGGCAGGGCATGCCGGGGGGCTCGGGCGTCGTTCTCGACGACGGCCACCCGCGCCACGTCGATCGGGTTGCGGCGCGCTTTCCGGAGCTGAAGATCCTGGCCGGACGTCCCGCCTGGCCCTGGCAGGACGACATGATCGCCATCCTCCTGCACAAGGCCAACGTGCAATACGAGCTGCACGGCTGGTCGCCGAAATACTTCACGCCCGCGCTCAAGAAGGAGATCGGCGGACGGCTGCAGGATCGCATCATGTTCGGCTGGGACTGGCCGACGCTCACGCACGAACGGCTGATCGACGACTGGCGCCAGCTCGGATATTCCGAGGAGGTCTACGAGAAGATCTTCCACCGCAACGCCGAGGCCTTTTTTCCGGGTGCGGCGCCGAAATAAGGCATGAGCGGGAGCAGAATGCCGATGGCGACGACGAATGCCGCGATGCTTGCTCGACGCCTTCGAGACGCAGCCGGCAGCGATCGCATTCCGGTCGCCGGGTTCACCGCGCTCGTCACCGAGCTGTTCCGGCATGCGGGAATGTCCGCGCGGGACGCCGGCATTGCGGCCGAGGTCGCGGTCCACGGGCAGCTGCGCGGCTCGGATGCGCACGGCGCCGTGCAGCTTCCGCTCTACATCACCGGCCTTCTGGACGGGACCATCAAGCACGCGCCCAACGTCGTGACGACCCGCAATCTTCCCTGCTGCGTCGTCATGGACGCCGACCACGGTCTCGGCCTGGTGATCGGTCACGATGCGATCGACGCCGCAAGCGAGCTGGCGAGCAGCCACGGTCTCGGGGCGGTGGCGGTGCGCAACAGCAGCCATTTCGGCGGCGCGGGTTACTTCTCGGAGCGGGCGGCGAAGCGGGGACTGATCGGCTTCGCGTTCACCAATGCGTCGCCCGCAATCGCGCCGACCGGCGCCCGCGAAGCGGTGCTCGGCACCAATCCCATCGGCGTCGCCTTTCCGCTCCCGGATGCCGAGCCCATCATCGCCGATTTCGCGACCAGCGTCGTCGCGCGCTCGCGCATCCGCGCCATGCTGGCGCTCGGTCAGACGGCCATCCCGGAAGGCTGGGCCATCGATCCGGAGGGGCGGCCGACCACCGATCCGGCGGTCGCGGTGAAAGGCTCGGTGCTGCCGATCGGCGGACCGAAGGGTTACGCGCTTTCGCTCATGGTCGAGCTGCTGTGCAGTGCATTGTCGGACTGTGAGCCGGGGATGCAGGTCACCTACGAGAACGTCGTGAAACGGCCGAGCACGATCAGCCAGTTCTTCTTCGCGATGAACCCGGCCGGGTTCGTGGGGCTCGACCGCTATGGCAAACGCGCCGCCCATCGCCGGCGCGCTCAAGGCGGCAAAGCCGATCGAGGGCGCGCCGCTGCCGCGCCTGCCGGGGGCGCGCGGCTTCGAGATCGAGCGCCGCAGCCGGGCCGAAGGACTTGCCATGTTCGACAACCTGCGTCATGCGCTGCGTTCGGTCGCGGACGTGATCGAGAAGCGCTCCGCCTAGCGTCCGGCTGCTAAAAATGCTTTTGGAGCATCGAAACCGTCAGGACCACGCAAGATTGATTCGCGCGCTCCTTTCCCGACGTAACAATAATTCAAAAGTCCGAACGCCTGGATTCGATTGTTCGCGGCGGCGATGATGCCGATGGGAGTTTTTCAGCAGCCTGCTAGTGCCTGCCGATCGGGACGTCTGGAGATCAGCATGAAGGCCTATGAGGTCGTAGCCGCCACCGGTCTCGACGCCCTTGTGCTCAACCGTGACCGTCCGAAGCCCACGCCAGGGCACGGCGAGATCGTGGTTCGGGTGCGCGCCGCCTCGCTGAACTATCGCGATCAGGGCGTCCTTCGGGGCATCTACGGCTACACGCGTTTCCCCGTGATTCCGCTCTCCGACGGGGCTGGGGAGGTCGCCGAGATCGGAGCCGGCGTGACCGGGTTCGCGGTCGGCGACCGCGTCGCCGGGACCTTCTTCCAAGACTGGACCGGGGGCCGCATGCCGGCGGATGCGTCGAGAAATTCGCTCGGCGGGCAGCTTGACGGCATGCTGACGGAATATGCCGTGCTCCCACAGCGCGGGGCGATCGGCATTCCCGATCACCTCTCGTTCGAGGAGGCGGCGACCCTGCCTTGCGCCGCGCTCACCGCCTGGAACGCGCTGATCGAGACCGGGCGCCTGAAGGCGGGCGAGACCGTCGCCGTTCTCGGCACCGGCGGCGTGTCGTGCTTCGGACTGCAGTTCGCCAAGATGCACCGTGCCCATGTGCTCGCGACCTCGAGCAGCGAGGCCAAGCTCGCGCGCGCAAAGGCACTCGGAGCCGACGTGCTCATCAATTACAGGTCGACGCCGGACTGGGACCAGGCCATCCTGAAGGCTACCGGCGGGGCGGGCGTAGACCACGTGCTGGAGGTGGGCGGCGCCAACACGCTGGAGAAGTCGATGAATGCGATACGGCCGGGCGGATCGATCTACGTGGTCGGCGCGCTCGCCGGCGTCGGCCAGATCAATCCGCGCATGATCAACCGCAAGGGCATCAGGTTGCAGGGCATCCATGTCGGATCGCGCGACATGTTCGCTGCCATGAACCGCGCGATCGGGCTCGACCGGCTCCATCCCGCGATCGATCGGGTCTTTCCATTCGAGGATGTCCACGAGGCGTACGAGCATCAGGCCGCCGCCGGCCACTTCGGAAAGATCGTGATCGAGCTGGCTTGAGGCGGAACTGGGGTAACGGGCGAGGAGGAACTGTCATGCCGGTCGCCAAGAGCGAGGAAGAATTCTTCAAGCAGCGTGGCTTCGGCCTCAAGATGGGTTTCGGCCGACGGCCTGCGCTCATCGTCATCGACCTGGTCAAGGCTTTCACCGATCCCGGGCGCATGCTCGGGGCCGATCTCGACCGGGAGATCGAGGCCACCAGGCCGCTTCTGGAGGTCGCGCACGAGCGCGACATGCCGGTGCTGTTCTCGACCGTGCGCTACGACGACGCGGATCTGCGCGACGCCGGAATCTGGTCGCTCAAGCAGAAGGGCACGGTCACGCTGAGGGCCGACACCGACGGCTGGCAGATCGATCCACGGTTGGATTTTCGTCCCACCGACAGCCTGCTCTTCAAGAAGTATGCGTCCTGCTTCTTCGGGACCGATCTGGTTCCGCGGCTCAACAGCCGTGGGGTCGACACCCTGGTCATCACCGGCTGCACTACCAGCGGATGCGTGCGTGCCACCGCGGTCGACGCGGTGCAGAACGGCTTCCGACCGATGGTGGTGCGGGAAGCGGTCGGCGACCGCTCGCGGCCTGCGCATGAGCAGAGCCTGTTCGACCTCGACGCCAAGTATGCCGATGTGGTGTCGCTCGAGGAGACGCTGCAGTATCTGCGGACCGTGGGACACAACACCGACGCCGTGTTGCAGCCGATGCTCGACCGATAGACCGGCCCGGCTGAAAGTCATCGACGGGAGGGCATCGCGACGTTCGTTTTCCGCGCCCGCTCTCGATGTGCGAGACCAGGCTCAGGAGAAAGGGTCTCGGACCTCGAGCGACCGGAACTTCCGGAAATCACTGTCACTGGAGTACAGCGTGCGGACGCCGTGCTGGAAGAGGATGGCTGCGACATGGGCGTCGGGCACGAGGTTCCCACGAACGCGAATATCGCCCGCCACGTGCTTGTAGACGTCGACAAAGCCTTCCAGCTCGGCCACGGCGCGCACGTGTGGCAACGCGAGGAGCGCTGCGACGTTCCCGAGGGCTTCATCTGGCGACAGCGGTGCGGAAAAGATGCGCGGGTGCGTGGCGATGCGGAGGTAGGACATCAGCGTCGGCCATGTCAGAACCAGCACTTCCGGTCCGGCTGCGCAGGACTGGAGAAAGTGGTGAGCGCGATCATTGCGGGCACTCGATCGATCCGACGCGTAAAGGAGGACATTGACATCGAGCGAGTAGCTCACGGCCGGTCCGCGTCTAGGACCGCGTACACGGCGTCCTTGTCCGCCAAGTCGACCAGCGGCTTCATTGGGCGTGAGGTCCAGCGGAACGGGGGGCGGGCTCGCGGCAAACGGCGACGGGCGAGCGCCTCGGCGAGCAGCTCGGACACGACCGCCCCGATCGACCGGCCTTCCTTTTCGTGGATCGCCTTGACCTCTCTGAGAATGGGGTCGTGAATATCGAGCGTCGTTCTCATGATGAGTGATGCTATATGCTACGACATCAGATGTCAACCGCTGCTGGGCGGTTCATTGGCGGTCCATCGGTCCGCGTCAACTGGAGATGATACGTTCTGATTCCAAAAGTGATGAGATTTTCAAGATCCGCGTGATCCAGCGTCGCGCCTCAGCCTGCGCAATGAGGAATACCTGCGCCTGTCATCTGCATCGCCGTTCGTAATGCTTCCTGTCCGCGATTGCAGGGCCGCAGCCTCGTTACAACTCCACGGCTCCAGACTCCAGCGGCATCAATAACAGAAGACAACCATTCGAAATTGAGCCAAAATTACCCACACGACTTCACGAAGAGACTTTGCGCATCGGTTGGGTATCGGCGATTAGTCTACGGCAGTCACTGATCATCGATTGGTTCGATCGATCAGCGATGGACTTGCATTGGACAGACGCCACGTCGCACTCGATTCTTGCGTCCTATGGCTTCGGCAACGGAAGGGTGTCGTGCTGAATGCGTGAAGATCATTCCGTCGACCGGCTCCAGCTGCCGAGCTTCCGCGTCGACGGGCAGCTAGCACTAATAACCGGGGCAAGTGCAGGGATCGGCGCGGGGATCGCCATCGCCCTCGCCAGGGCCGGGGCCGACGTGGTGCTGCTGGCGCGCAACCAAGAAAATCTCGGGCGCGTGGCACGCCGCATTGAGGAGATCGGGGGCAGGGCGACGCACGTCGTCTGCGACGTTACGGACACGCCCCGGGTCCGAAAAGTCATCGCGGAGCTGTCCAGGCTCGACATCCTGATCAACAATGCCGGGATCAATATTCCCGAGCCGTTGCTCGCGGTCACCGACGAGCATCTCGATTGGATGCTCAACCTCAACGTTCGCGCCGCCTTCGTGGTGGCACAAGCCGCAGTCCGTAAGATGCTCGAGGACAAGGCGCGCAGCGACAAGGGCGGTGCCATCGTCAATATTTCTTCGACGATGGGGCATGTCGGTGGGCCGGACCGCACGGTCTACTGCATGACCAAGCACGCGATCGAGGGACTGACGAAGGCGCTGGCGGTAGAGCTCGCCGGCCACCGCATCCGAACCAACAGCATTGCGCCGACGTTCATCGAAACACCGCTGTTTCGGCGCATCGCTGACACGCCGCAAATGCGCGACTTCATCATAGCCCGAGTTCCGCTCGGCATGCTCGCAACGGTCGAGGACGTCATGGCGGCAGCGGTCTATCTCGCTTCGCCGGCCGCCGCCATGATCACGGGCACCCACCTCATCGTCGACGGCGGCTGGACCGCGCAGTAACGAATTCAAGCAACCGAAATCCGAAGGCAGGAACCACTCTCATGAAAGGTGTCGTTTTTGTGGGCAATCGCCAGCTCGAACTGCAAGACTTCCCCGATCCGACGCCGGGGGCCGGCGAAGTGGTGCTCGAGATCAAGGCTTCGGGGCTCTGCGGCAGCGACCTCAAGTCGTATCGCGGACTACCCGGCGGCGCAGCGGCCGCGCTCGGTTTGGGCGCCGGGGCGACCGTTATCGCCGGGCACGAGCCATGTGGCGTTGTGGCGGCAGTTGGACCGGGCGTGGACGCCAAGCAGGCTCGCGTCGGCCAACGCGTCATGCAGCATCACTATCGCGGTTGCGGCGTGTGCCATCACTGCGCGACCGGTTGGATGCAGTTGTGCGTCGAGGGCGTGAAGGAGGTTTATGGCCTCACCGGTCACGGCGCGCATGCGCAGTACATGAAATGCCCGGCGCGTACGCTAGTGCCACTGCCGGAGCAATTGAGCTTCGCCACTGGTGCTGCGATCTCGTGCGGCACCGGCACCGCCTGGGGCGCGCTGCATCGGCTCAGCCTGCAAGGCGACCACACAATCGCGATCTTCGGCCAGGGCCCAGTGGGACTTTCGGCAACGCAGCTCGCGGCGAAGATGGGCGCGCGGGTGATTGCACTCGACACTAATCCGGCGCGGCTCGCGCGCGCCAAGGAATTCGGCGCAGACGCCGTGATTGATCCATCGAAGACCGAGAACGTGGTCGCGGCCATCCGAGAACTGACGCACGGGCTCGGCGCCCATCTTTCGCTCGACGCGTCGTCGGCGCCTTCGGCACGTCAGCAAGCGGTGCAAAGCCTGCGCACCTGGGGCAAGGCGTGCTTCGTCGGCGAGGGCAGTACGGTCACGCTTGACGTGAGCAGCGATATGCTGCGCCGACAAGTGACGATCATCGGCTCGTGGACATTCTCGACCGTCGGCCAGGCGGAATGCGCCCGTTACGTCGCCGACCGCGGCATCGACGTCGACCAGCTATTCACCGATCGGTGGAAGCTCGAGCAGGCGGAGGAGGCGTATCGGGTGTTCGACGCGCAGAAGAGCGGCAAGGGTGTGTTTCTCATGTGACGGCGGCCGCCAAAGGCATTCCGCTCGCTGCCGGTGCAACGGCTGTTGTCAGTCAGACTGACGCCATGATCTCCGCCGCGCGCGACATCTCCGGCCCGAGATAGGCACGCACGCGCTCGTCCGCGATCAGCGCGTGGAAATCCCGTTTCTCGCTTACCGACCCGCCGGCGACAAACAGGAAGCGCTCGGCGATCTCGCGAAGAATCTCGAGATGATAGCCGGCGGTCGGATGCAGGCTGACGAACACCACGCGTCCCTCCGAGCGCAGCTTTCGGAAGAAGTCGAGCATGAATCCGATGTAGCCGTCCTGCGGGTTGAATTGAGGCTCGTCGAACATGTGCACCAGCGGGTGCTGCGTCGGCGACGGCAGCAGCAGGAAGGACGGCACCAGCTTGGCGAACCGGCGCACTTGGTAGGACTGGTGGTAGTGGATGGCGAGCCGGTCGCGCTCGCGGTACTTGACGCGGTGGATGTCGGTACCGGCGACCAACACGCGGCCGGCGGTCGGCGTGTTCGAGCCGGTCATCATCTCGAACAGCGTGGTCTTTCCGCCGCCGTTGGGGCCCACGACCCCAACGATCCCGGGCGTATGGATCGCCAGATCCGCTTCGAGCGTGAAAGTCCGCCGGCGCACCAGCCGTCCGCGCGTGTAGACCTTGCGTAGTTTCTCCAAGGCAATGACTGGCGCGGCCATGGTTCAGGCTCCGAGCAGACGCTGGTGGAGGCCGGTGTCCCCGCGGAGCTCGTCGGCGCTGCCGGTCCAGGCAACGCAGCCACGGTCCATGACTACGGCACGGTCGGCGACCGACAATGCTACCTCAGCATTCTGCTCGACCACCAGCGAGGCGACCCCTTCATCCTTGAGCCGGCGGACGATTGCCAGCACGTCGCCGACGATCTTGGGCGCGAGGCCTTGGCTCGGCTCGTCGAACAATACGAGACCGGGCGCGCCGAGGAGCGCGCGGGCGATAGCGACCATCTGCATCTCGCCGCCGGACAGGTTCTCGCAGTCGCGGTCCATGAGGTGTTCAAGGGCGGAGAAGATTTCGGTGGTTTCCTTGACGCTCCAGGCGCGAAAGCGCGTACGCTTCCTCGCGATGGCGAGATTGCGCGCGACAGTGAGCGTCGGGCACAGCCGCCGGTCGTCGGGCACCCAGGAAACGCCGGCACGCGCGATTTCGTGAGTGGCGGCGCGGGTCAGGTCGCGCCCGTCGAAATGGATCGCGCCGCGGCGCGGGCGCGTCAGCCCGAGGATCGAGCGGATGGTCGTGGTCTTGCCGGCGCCGTTCGGTCCGAGCAGGGCCACCACCTCGCCCGGCGCCACGGCGAGCGAGACGCCAAACAGCGCTTGGGTCTCGCCGTGGAAGGTGTCGATCGCCTCAACCTCGAGGATCACGCGAATCTCCCGAGATTGGAGCGCTTGACCCACTCGTTCTGCTGCAGCTCGCGCGGCGTGCCGCGCGCCACGACCTGACCCCAGTGGATCACCGAGATGCGGTCGGCCAGCGAAAACAGGAATTCCATGTCGTGCTCGATGACCACGATGGTGAGCTTGCCGCGCAGCCTGCCGATCAGCTCAACGAGCCGCTTGGCGCCATCGCCACCGAGCCCTGACGTCGGTTCATCGAGGCAGAGGACGCGCGGCCGCTGCGCAAGCGCGACCGCGATCTCCAGCGCGCGGCGGTCGCCATACGGCAATTGCCGGGCGGTGGCGGCGACTTTCTCACCGAGCCCGACCGATGCCAGCACTGCATCGGCCTCCTCCGCCAGACCGGCGTCGCCGGCCACGGCGCGGCGCATCTCGAAGCCGCGCGCGCGGAATGCGGGCAGCGCCACCATCACGTTCTCTCGCGCAGTGAAGTCGTCGAACAGTGTCATGATCTGGAACGAGCGCGCTACGCCCTTGTTGGCGATCGCGTGCGTGCTCAGGCCGAAAATGTCCTCGCCATCGAGGCGGATGCGGCCGCGGGTCGGCTTCACCCGGCCGGTGATCACGTTGAAGAAAGTGGTCTTGCCGGCGCCGTTAGGCCCCATGATGCCGTGCAGTTCGCCTTCCGGCACCGACAGGTCGATCTGCTCCAGCACTACGCGGTCGCGGAAGCGCACGTGCACGCCCTCGGCCTCGATCAGCGCCATCATCCGCTCCGGAATATGAGGCGCAGCGCGCTCAGCCCTTGCCCGCGCAAGGAGTGGCGCTCGAACGGGGATTTCACGAGCCCCGCAATGCCTTCCGGCCGGAACAGCACAACGAGCACAAACAGGAGCCCGAACCACAGCATCCAGGAATTGGTGAAGGCGCCGATCACGTCGCGCGTGAGCAGGAACACCGCGACGCCGATCACCGGGCCCCAGAAGCTCACCAGCCCGCCGCCGACCAGCACCATCATCACCACATAGCCGGACTGGGTGAGGTTCATGACGTCGGGAAAGGCGGAGTGCTGCGCCATGGCGAAGAGCCCGCCGGCCAATCCGCACAAGGCCGCCGAGATCGCGAAGACGCTCGCCTTGTAGAGCCAGACCGGATAGCCGAGATGGGATGCGCGCATCTCGCTCTGGCGGATCGCCGCAAGCACCCGGCCATAGGGCGAATGCACGAGCCGCCACAGGCCGACGACTGCAAGCACGAACACCGCCAGCACGAAATAGAACAGCGCTACATTGCTGCGGAGATCGAAGGAGATGATGCCGAAGTCGGCCGGCGGGCGCGCGATCCGCAGCAGCCCGTCCTCGCCGCCGGTGAGATCGTAGGCCTTGATGGCGATGGTCCAGAAAATCTGCGCGAAGGCGATGGTCATAAAGGCGTAGTAAATGCCACGGCGATGCGAGATGAACAGCGCGACCAGGATGCCGGCGACGAGCGCAGCGATCGTCGCGGCGGCGAGGGAGACCCACAGGTTGGGCGAGAGGTTGAACTGGCAGAGGCCGAAGGCATAGGCACCGACGCCGAAATAGGCGCCATGGCCGAACGACGGCAGACCGGCAGTGCCGAGCACCAGATTGAACGCGAGCGCGTAGATCGACCAAATCAGAATCTCGACGCCGAGATAGGGATAGAGACCGGCCTGTGCGATCCACAGCGGCACGGTCGCAAGCGCGAGCCAGAGCACGAGCATGGTCGGGGTGACGAGCCGCGCGGCGTCGGGCGACGTTGACGAGGCTGCGGTCATGCTTCCAACACGCTCTTCTTGCCGAACAGCCCGCGCGCCCGGAAGGTCACCACCGCTACCAGCAGCAGATACATCGAAAGCAGTGACCACTCCGAGGCATAGGCGGCTGACAGACCGATCGCGAGCCCGACCAGGATGCTAGCCGCGACCGCGCCCCAGAAGCTGCCCACGCCGCCGAGCACGATCACCAGGAAGGCCGGCACGACCGCGTCCACGCCCATGTGCGGGCGGATGCCCCAAATCGGCGCGAGGATGATGCCGGCAAAGGCAGCGAGGATAGTGCCGAACACGAACACCGAAAGCCGCAGGCGGGAGAGGTTGATACCGAGCGCGCGCACCATCTCGCTGTCATGGGCGCCGGCCTTGATGATCGCGCCATAGGAGGTTTTTTCGATCATGAGCCAGACGAGGCCGATCACCGCCGCGGCGGTGCCGGCGGCGTAAAAGCGGTAGGTCGACCAGATCAGGTCCTGGAAGAAAAACGCGCCGCTCACTGCCCGCGGCACCTCCAACACGTAATCACGCGTGCCCCAGATCAGCCTTATGCCCTCCTCGATTACCATGGCCGCGCCGAAGGTGAGGAGGAGGCCATAAAGCGGATCCTTGCCGTAGGTGCGCCGCATGCACAGCTCGACCGCGATGCCGACCACGCCGACCAGGCACGGCGCGATCACGAGCGCCAGCGCGTAGCGCCAGCCGAGCGGCAGCTGCAGCCAGTACGTGGTGAGGTCGGCTGGCAGCGGCGGGTTCGGGCCGATGAACTGCAGCCCCATATAGGCGCCGAGCGCAAACAACGAACCGTGCGCCAGGTTGATCTGCTCCATCAACCCGACGATCAGCATGAAGCCGAGCGCGATCAGCGCGAACAGCAGGCCGAGCACCAAGCCATTCACGAGGTGGGGAAGTAGATCGAGCACCGCGTAGTACCGGCCGAAAGGGCGACCGGGCCATGCGGGCCCGGCCAGGAGCGAGAACTCTATCAGGAATCGACGGTCGGCACCTTGTCGTAGGGGATGAGCTTGCACTTGGTCGGTGCCACGTCGTCCTCCACCGCCTTCGGCTCCGCCCAGCTGAGGATCTCGAAGTGGTCGGTGTTGTCGGTGGGCTTGCGGTTCTTGCGTGCCAGATAGACCGTCTGCTGCATCTGGTGTGTGTCCGGGTTCATGTAGGCGTCGTGGTGCTGCATCCGTGCCAAAGCGGGCACTTTGAGTTTCTCGAGTTCCTGGATGATCTTGACGTTGTTGGTAGAGTTGGCCCGCTCGATCGCCCGGAACAGCTCGCGCGTCGCCATGTAGCCGTTGTAGGAGACGTTGCCTGGCACCGGGATCGGCCCATCCTTGTTGGCGTCCTGCCACTTCTTGACGAACTCGGTGACGCCCGGCAGCGACAGCTTGTGATACCAGGTGGTGCCGAACACGCCGAACAGGGTCTGCGGCGCGCCCCAGACGTCGGGCCAGTCCTGCTGGTTGTTGATCCAGGCCGGCTTGCCCTCGTCGAGCCTGAGCTGAGCGATTTGCTCGCGCAGTGCCTTGTTGTCGTCGCCGCCCATGGCGGTCGCCACCACGTCGGGCTTCACCTGCTGCACCTTGAGCAGATAGGCGGTGAAGTCGCGGGTGTTCTGCGGCACCAGCATATTGTCGATAATGCGGCCACCTGCCGCCTCGACCTGGCCCTTGGTGGCCGCAGCGGTCGAATGGCCGTAGACGTAGTCGTTGGTCAGCAGCAACCAGTTCTTACCGATGGCCTGAACCGCGTTCTTGACCGCCGCCTTGGTGAAGTTGGTGCCATTGCCATCCCAGACGAACTTGATGCGGCTACAGTTCTCCGCCGCCTCGCTTGGCGCCGACGAGTTGGAATTGAGATAGATCGTGCCGTACTTGTTGGCGACCTGGGTGATGGCATTGGCGACGCCGGAATGCAGCGCGCCGATCAGGATGCTACAGTCTTCGCGCGTGATGAAGCGCTCGGCTACCCTGGTGCCGGTTGCCGGGTTGGATTCGGTGTCGGCTGTGACCCAGATGACCTTGCGGCCGAGCACGCCGCCCTTGGCATTGACTTCGTCGATAGCCATGCGGATGGCGCGGTGGTCGTCCTGGCCGCTGTTGCCGAACTGGCCGCTGGCGTCGTTGGTCAGGCCGAGCTTGATCGGCTTGGCCTGCGCATAGGCAGCGTTGTGCTGCCAGGGCCCGTAGAACGTGCCCGCCCCGGCAAGTGTCGTCGTCATCAGGCTGTCGGTCATGAACCGGCGGCGCGTGATCCAATCTTTAGCCATTGTCGCGGGCTCCTCCCTCGATGATGTTGCCTCTTGTCGAAGTCTACGCTCGGCCGGGCCAAGCTGCAAACAACCGAACGCCGAAGGTGTCGGTAGCGGGTCAGCAGCTCAATGATCACACGCTCCGGCCACCCAGGTCGCGAGCACCGTCATGTCATCGGGCTCGAACGCCACCAGATCGGCCCGGTATCCTGCCGCGAGCCTGCCAAACGTTTGTCCGAGTCCGAGGAATGTCGCGGGATGCGCCGACGCAAATCGCAGCGCGTCCGGCAAAGGCGCTCCCAGGAGGCGTACGCAATTCTTGACCGCTGTCGCCATGTCGAGGACGGCACCGGCGAGCGTGCCGTCGTCGGTCATGCAGCGGCCATCCCGGACCGTGATGCTTTCGCCATGCAGACGGAAGCTCCGGCTGCGTCCGCCGACGGGCGGCATCGCATCGGTCACGAGCAGCGGGCGGCCCAGCCCGCGTAGCGCAAGACGGAGCATCGCGGGATCGACGTGCACGCCGTCGACGATGAGGCCGTACCAGGCATCGGGCGACTCCAGCGCCAGCGCGATTGGGCCTCCTTCCCGGCTCGACATTCCTCGCATCGCATTGAAGAGATGCGTGAACCCGGTCAGTCCCTCGTCCATCGCGGCGCGGGTCTGCGCGTAGGTTGCCATGGAGTGGCCCAGCGACACGCGAACGCCGGCTGCCGCCAGCCGAGCGATGAAACCCGGCGGTACGACTTCGGGTGCCAGGGTCACCAGCAACGCGCCGTTGCGCGGCGCGGTCAGCATCGCGAGGTCGTCCGCGGCCGGCCGCCTGATATGGCGCGTGTCGTGTACGCCCGGCCTTTCCGGCGACAGGTAAGGCCCCTCGAGATGAATTCCGAGCACACCCGGCGCGCGACCGAGCGCCATGTTGGCGGTGTCCAATGCAAGCGGCATCTTTTCCGGGCTGTCGGTGATGAGGGTCGGCAGCAGGCCCGTCGTGCCGAACCTCCGATGCGCCGCCACGATGGCGCGGACACCTTCCAGTGTCGGCTGATCGTTGAACAGCACATCGCCTCCGCCATTCACCTGCAGATCGATGAATCCAGGGGCCAGCCATGCCCCCTGCGGCATGACACGGACGGAGATGGCGTGTGGCAACTCCGACATCGGCACCAGCTCCGCGATGCGCGCGCCATCCACGACGACTGCGGTTTGCCCGTGCACTCGGGTGCCGTCGAAAACGTGGTCGGCCGCTATGGCATGCAGCACCGGTTGGTTCATCGGGTCCGCGTGACCTTCTGCAAGTGCCGCGGGAGATCCACGTCGACGCCGCGACGTTGCGCGAGGCGAATGGCCAGGGCGTAGAAGCTCTGGATCAGGCATACCGCGTCCGCGTCCGCCTGATCCGGCGCCAGCGCGGGCAAGGCATCCGCGTGCTCCCCGTGGTGGTCCGTCATCAGCACCCGGGCATTCTTGCGACGAAGATCCGCAGCGAGCGCTCGCAACCCGGCTGCGGACTGATCGGCCGGCATGAACAGGAGGACGGGGTAGTACGCCTCGACCAGGGCTATCGGACCATGCAGGAACTCGGCACCGCTGAACGCTTCGGCGTGAACGTTTGCCGTCTCTTTCAGCTTCAGGGCGGCCTCTCGCGCGATGGCGAGTGTCGGCCCGCGCCCGATGCTCACGAGGCTCGTGGCCTCGCCCAACGCATCCAAGGCTCCGCTCCAATCGAGCCGCATGGCAGCCGCGAGACGATCCGGCAGGCGCTCGATCGACGATCGCAGATCGTCGAGCTCGGCCCATCCGGCAATGACATGGAGCCAGGCGGAGAGGCTGGTGACGAAGCTCTTGGTAGCGGCCACGCTGAGCTCGGGCCCGGCCGCCATGGGAAGCACGATGTCCGACGCTTTCGCCAAGGGACTGTCGGTTTCATTGACGATCGTTGCGGTGAGCGCGCCAGCCGCCTTGGCGAGCGCCGTCGACTCGACGAGGTCGTCACTCCTTCCGGATTGCGAGACCGTGAGGAAGAGTTGCCCATCGAGCTTGAGCCGCTGCTGGTAGATGGTTGCGATATTGGGCGCAAAAGCGCCTACCGGGATACCGAGATGGCGCTCCACCAGGTGCTTTCCGAACGTGGCCGCGTGCGCCGAGCTTCCGCGCGCGCAGGTGAGGACGAAGCAGGGCGGAGCGCGTCGGACGCGACGTAGAAACTCGGCCAGCGGGGCTTCGAGCACCTGCCGCTGCCGCCGGACAGCTTCGGGGCTCTCGTGCAATTCCGCTTCCATCTTGGCACGGGGTTCGCTCACTGAGGTGCCTCGCGGCGGCGATGTGGTGCTGAAACGCTCGGTCGGCCGTAACCCTATCGGCACGCCGGTTTCCGAACTTATCAAAGGGATACTGGCAACTCTATGATTCCGTGCCCGTTTCATCCTGCGATGGGATTGGTGAGCCGGTATACAATCTTTGGTTTTCGGCCTCAGAACAAATTGAGATCAAGGGTGTTCTTGTGGTACTGCAGTGGCGCGTGACCCATGGATACCGAGCGCCCGAGCCCACGATACTCTGATATTGACGTCTGGGACCCCTCCGACATCGCGGAAGCAATGATCGAGGGCCAGTTCACGGCCGTGGCTGCGGTACGGGCGGCCCGTGTCGCTCTGGTAAGAGCTGCGCTTGCTGCCCAGGCGAGGCTGCGCAGCGGCGGCCGGCTGGTCTATGTCGGTGCCGGAACCTCGGGTCGATTGGCGGTGCAGGACGGCGCAGAGCTGATCCCGACGTTCAGCTGGCCGCAGGATCGGCTGCTGCTCCTCATCGCGGGCGGCCGGGATGCCTTGCTGCGATCGGTGGAAGGCGCCGAGGACGCCGTCGACCAGGCTGTCCGACTTGTTCAGCAGCACAAGATCGGCAGCGAAGACGTCGTTATTGCCGTGGCCGCCAGTGGAAGCACGCCGTTCACTCTGTCTTGTCTGAGGGAAGCGCGCCGGCGTGGCGCCTTGACGATCGGGATTGCGAACAATCGCGACACACCGATCCTGGAAGAGTCCGCTCACCCGATCTGGCTCGACACCGGTGCCGAGCCGATTGCCGGCTCCACAAGAATGAAGGCGGGCACGGCGCAGCGCATCACGCTGAACGTGTTTTCGTCCCTGGTCATGATCCTGCTCGGCCGGGTGTACGAAGGCCTCATGGTGGATCTCCAGGCGGTCAATCAGAAACTCGTGCGACGCAGCGAAAGCATCCTCAAGCGGCTCACGGGATGCAGCCGCGAGCAGGGCCGCGAGGCATTGCGGCGGGCAAACGGCAGCGTGAAGCTGGCAGTGCTGCTTTTGCATGGTTGCGACGTGAAGGACGCCACCAACGTTCTCGATCGCGCGGGCGGGCAACTGCGGGCTGCCCTCGATGCCATCGGTAAGCCCGGTCCAGATCCCACCGACCTGAGCGATCTCGCCCACGTCGAGGCGCCGGAAATTCAGTGATCGTCCCGAACGTGAAGGTAGCTCCGGCCACACTGGTCGTGATGGCGGGGCTTGTCCCCAGCCGCGCGCTGCTACCATGGCATGAGCAATCGGCCCCGACTGCAGGGAAAGAGCCCGTGCCGCAATCCCCAGGTACCATCGTCGTCAACGGCATCCGCGTCGAGATCATCGAGCGCGGGCGCGGCCGCCCGCTGCTGTTCCTGCATCCCGGCATCGGCATTGCACGCCAGGCGCCGGTGCTGGAGCTGCTGGCGGCGCGGGCGCTTCTGATCGCGCCGATCCATCCTGGTTTCGGCGACTCGGAGGCGCCGAAGGGGTTCGATAACGTCGACGATCTCGCCTATTTCTATCTCGACCTCATGGAGCAGCTTGGGCTGGCGGATGCCGCGGTGGTGGGAGTGTCGTTCGGCGGCTGGGTTGCAGCGGAGATTGCGATCAAGTCGACGGCCCGGATCTCCCACTTGGTGCTCGCCAACCCGGTCGGCATCAAGGTCGGCGGCCGCGAGCAGCGCGACATTGCCGACATCTTCGCCGTCACCGAGAACGAATTCCTCGAGCTCGCCTACTCCGACCCCAGTGTCGGCAGGCACGACTACAGGTCGATGCCCGACGCGGAGCTGAAGGCAGCTTCGCGCAATCGGGAAGCGATCGCGCGCTACGCCTGGTCGCCGTACATGCACGATCCCAAGCTGAAGTCTCGCCTCCACCGCATCCGCATCCCGACTGCGCTGCTGTGGGGGATGAACGACCGCGTGCTCTCGGAGGCGTACGGTCGCGCCTATTGTGCCTCGATCCCGGGAGCGCGTTTCGAGCCGATCGGTCGCGCCGGTCATTTCCCGCATCTCGAGCAGCCGCAGGAGTTCGCCGATAAAGTCTTCGCCTTCATCGAGGGCGGGTGATAGCAACAGGCCGACGTCAGGAGAGCGTATCCGATGAGGGTTTACCACTTCAGCGAGCAGCCCTATCCGGAGGCATGGAAGGATCACGAAGGCTCGCTGCGGGTCAATCTGCCGAACCGAAAATGCGAACCCGCCATCGCCGCCGATCTCTTCCATCGCTACTACGACGAATGGCTGCTCGCCGACGACCTCGGCCTCGACATCATGCTCAACGAGCACCATCAGACTGCCACCTGCATGTCGTCGACGGTGATCGTGCCTCTGTCGGTGCTGGCGAGGCAGACCAGGCGGGCGCGGCTGCTCGTGCTCGGCTATCCGATCGGCCACCGGCCCGACCCGCTGCGCGTCGCCGAGGAGCTTGCGACGGTCGACGTGATATCGCGCGGTCGCCTCGACATGGGTTTCATCAAGGGCGTGCCCTACGAGTTCGCGGCCTCCAACCAGAATCCGGTCGGGGTGATGGATCGGTTCTGGGAGGCCCACGATTTCATCATCAAGGCGATGACCAGCCACGATGCTCCGTTCAACTGGGAGAGCGAGCATTTCCATTACCGACAGGTGAACATCTGGCCGCGACCCTGGCAGCAGCCGCATCCGCCGGTGTGGAGCACCACCGGCAGCAGGAACAATGCGCGCGTGCTCGGCGAACATGGTTACGTGATGGCCACGCTCGGCACCGGTTACAACACGCGTGCGCTCTACGACGCCTACCGCGAGGGCTATGCGTCGAAGGGGAGGCCGGGACCTGCCGCCGACCGCTTCGCCTATCTCGGGCTCGTGGCGGTGGCGGAAAGCGAGCGCGGGGCGCGCGAGCGCGGAGAACGGGTGGCGAGCTATTTGCGCGCGGCCGCCATCGTGCATGTGCCGTTCCGCAACCCGCCGGGCTTCCTTTCGGTCGAGGACAACGCGCGGCTGATGCGCGGCGAGACACCGGCGCGCAGCTACACCAAGGATCGCCGCGTCATCAACATGGCCACGAGCAGCGTGCAGGAGCTGATCGATGCCGGCATCCTGTTCTGCGGCACCCCCGATCAGGTCTGCGCGCAGATCGTGGATTTCTGCGAATATTGCGGCGGCATGGGCAACCTCCTGATGATGGGCCACGCCGGCTCGATGACGCACGCCGATACGGTCGAGAACCTGACCCTGTTTGCTCGGGAGGTCTATCCGCGCCTCAAGGAGTACAAGCAGCCGATCGCGACCGCGACCGCCGCATGATGCTCACCGAACGAACTCGTCGGTGTAGAGGCCGGCGAAGCTCGTGAGTGCGTCCTTGGGCTCCAGGAGCCTGGCCTCGAGGCTGACGTTCTGCGAATGCTCGAGACCCGGTATCGTGACGCGAATGTCCTTTGCATGGGCCTGCGATACCGTCTGCCAGGCGGCGGCGAGCACGGCCGGGTCCATCTTGTCGAAGCGCTTCTTCAGGATGTCGAGCGCCTCGACGGGTCTCTCGACGATGAACTTGTTGGCGGCGGCGAGGGCCCGTGCGACGCGGGTGCACTTGTCCCGTTGCTTCGTGCATATGTCGGGACGCGTATAGACGAGGCCATAGGCGAACGGCAGCAAGTCGGGTGCGTCGCTCGCCCCGCTCGCAAGCATGACCGCCTTGTCCTTGATCACGGCCTCGGTGGTGAACGGGAGCGAGGTGGCATAGCCGTCGACCTGCCTGGTGTCGAGCGCCGCCAGCATGCCCGGCGGGTCCATCGGCGCGATGCGGACGTCCTTCTCGATGTCGAGCCCGCCGCGATTGGCGACCAGGCGCTCCCAGGCGTGAACGATGCTGCCGACACCCTGGATGGCGATGGTCTTGCCTTTCAGCGCCTTGGCGCGCTGCGCGAGCGGCATGGTCCTGTCGAGGCCGGCCGCCGTCGCGACGTCCTTGCGCAGCACCAGCTCGACCAGTGGCCGGTCGATGAGATTGGCGAGCGCCAGCAGCCGCTGTCCCTGCGCCGCGGCGCGCAGGAATACCGGGCCGGTCCCAATGGTGAAATCGGCGCTACCCGCGATCACCGCATTCACCGACCCGACACCGACCACGGTGCGATGGGCGACCTTGAGGCCTTCCTTCCGATAGAAGCCCGCATCCTCGGCGATGAAGGGCGCGCTGAAGGTCAATGTCGCCGCCGGCAGCGCCATCAACACGTCCATGTCCTGGCTGCTGCCGGCCGTGGGAGCGAGCCCAACCACGACTCCCAAGGCGGCTGCCGCTCCTCGCTTGCGCCATTCGGCCATGTCATCCTCCCTGAGGGGCTCCATTCATGCCTGCCCCTCGGCAGGCATGAGCGGTCCTTGAGCAAAGCGTGACGTCGTCCCCCGAACTATATACGGGAAGCACGGCTGCAGTCCGCGGGAAGCACTGGAAGGGGCGCGGCAGCTCCGAGGGGCGGTGCCGACGGCTGCGCTTCAAGCGAATTACGGTGACGACAATGCGGATCATGAACGTCGGTTTGCAACAGGGGAACAAGATCCGATCATGAAAGTGCCAGTGCGCGGGGCCATCGACTGCGATCTGCATCCGGCCATGCCGAGCGGTGCGGCGCTGTTGCCGTATCTCGACGACTATTGGTGCGACCAGATCGTCAATCGGCACATCGACCGATACTCCTTCAATCTCACCAGCTATCCTCCGAATTCGCCGCTCAGCGCGCGGCCGGATTGGCGACAGGCATCGGGCTTGCCGGGCGGCGATCTCGACATGATTCGCCGTCAGGCGCTCGATCCGTTCGGCATCCGTTTCGCCATCTGCAATACCCTGCACGGCGCGCTGGCCTTCTTCAACGAAGACATGGCCGCCGCGTTCTGCACCGCGGTGAACGATTGGGTGGCGAAGGAGCTGCTCGACCGCGAGCCGCGCCTGCGCGCGTCGGTCCTGGTGCCGGCGCACAATCCAATGCTGGCGGTCGAGGAGATCGAGCGCCGTGCCGTCGATCATCGCTTCGTCCAGGTGCTGCTGCTGGCGATGGGAGAGATGCTGCTGGGTCGGCGGCTCTACTGGCCGATCTACGCGGCTGCCGAGAAGCACCGGCTGGCGATCGGCGTGCATGCCGGCAGCACCTATCATCACGCTCCGACCTCATCGGGCTGGCCCGCCCACCGCGTGGAGGACTACGTCGCCCAGTCGACTGCGTTCGAAGCGCAGGTGCTCAGTTTCCTGACCGAAGGCGTGTTCCAGAAGTTCCCGCAGCTCAAGCTCGTCCTGATCGAATCCGGATTTACCTGGCTGCCGACCCTGCTGTGGCGAACCAGCAAAACCTGGCGCGGGGTGCGACCGGAGGTTCCCTGGATCGACCGGCCTCCGGCCGACATCATCCGGGATCACGTCCGTCTGACGCTGCAGCCGATCGATGCGCCGAAGACCGACCCACAGATGCTTGCCCGTACACTCGAGCATATCGGCTCCGATCGGGTGCTCCTGTTCTCGACCGATTACCCGCACTGGCATTTCGAGGGCGAGGATGTGCTGCCGGATGGGCTAGCCGACGAGGCCATTCGCAGGATCCTGGTCGACAATCCGCTCGACACCTATCCGCGTTTGCGGGAAGGGGTCGAAATGGGCGATAAAGGCATCGACGACAAGGAGGCCGTGCGATGAACGTTCCGCTTCGGCATTCGGTTGCTTCTACCGAGCTCGCCATCGTCGACTGCGACATTCATCCCGCGTTTCGCCGGCCGTCGGACCTGTATCCGTTCCTGCCGGCGTGCTGGCGCGAGCACATGACGACGTTCGGCGAGCATCTTCGGCAAGGCCTGTCGGGCAATCTGGCATGGCCGCGAATGATGGCCGCCGGCATGCGGGTCGACGCCTTTCCAGAGGACGGGCCGCCCGGGTCCGATCTCGAGCTGATGCGCAAGCAGCACCTCGATGCCAACGGTGTCGAGTACGGCATGCTGATGCAGCTCAGCCGCGGCGGAATGGAGGAGCGGAACCTGGAATTTGCCGCCGCCCTTTCGCGGGCGGTCAACGAGTGGCAATTGGAAGCCTGGGTGAAGAAGGAGCCGCGGCTGCGCGCGGGCATCGTGGTGCCGCAGGAAGATGCCGCGTTCGCCGTCACCGAGATCGAACGGCGGGCGTGCGATCCCGCTTTCGTGCAGATAATCATCTCGCCACGGGCAAGCGATCCGCTCGGACATCGCCGTTATTGGCCGATCTTTGCAGCGGCCGAGCGCTGCCGCCGGCCGATCGGGCTGCACGTCCAGGGGTTCAGCGGCGGTCATGCCTCGACCGGCTCCGGGTGGCCCACCTACTACATGCAGGAGCATTACGCGGCCTTGAGCAACATGCAGACCACGCTCGCGAACATGGTGTTCGAGGGAGTGTTCGAGCGCTTCCCGAAGCTCAAGATCGCCCTGATCGAAGGCGGGTTCAGCTGGGCGCCCGCATTGTGCTGGCGGATGGACAAGCACTGGGAACGCATGCGCCAGGAAGTGCCAAACTTGAAGCGTCCGCCCTCGGAGTATGTGCGCGAGCACGTCTGGTTCACCACCCAACCGATCGAGGAGCCGGAGCACCCGCAGCACCTCGCCGATATCATGGAGTGGATCGGCTGGGACCGGCTGATGTTCTCCACCGACTATCCGCACTGGGACTTCGACCATCCCCGGCACGCCTTCAAGTTTGCATTGACCGAGGACCAGAAGGCGAAGGTATTCCGGGACAACGCCAAGGCGTTATACGGCCTGGCGTGAAGCGCCTGATGCTCACCGCGAGCGTGACGGCGAAGCGAGAGACGCCGGGATGAGCCGTCAGGTCGTGGCCAAGCCGAGCGATATCGCTCCTGGCACCTGCAAGATCGTGACTGCCGGCGGCCGCGAGATCGGAATCTTCAATCTCGGTGGCCGGTACTTTGCGCTCGCCAACCGCTGCCCGCATGAGGGTGGACCGCTGTGCCGCGGCAAAATCGTCCCCTTGGTGGCGTCCGACGGGCCCGGCCACTATCGGCTGGAGCGCCACAACGAATTCCTGCGCTGCCCCTGGCACGGCTGGGAATTCGACGTGCGCACCGGTCAGTCCTGGTGCGATCCTAAATCGGTGCGGGCCCGCCAATTCCAGGTCACGGTCGAGCCGGGCGAAGCGCTGGTCAAGGGGCCCTATGTGGCGGAGAGCTTCCCGGTTTCCGTCGAAGAGGACTATCTGGTCATCGAGTTCGGCGGATAGTTGGCAATAGCGCATCGCTCGCGTCGTGAACGACGGATCGCGCTTTGTCCATCTGCCCTATGCGTCGGCAGGCCGCACGATCGGAGCATCGGCGAAGATCCTGTACTGCTGCGATCGCGGCTTCGACTTGTCGTCGTCGTTGACGTACTGGATCGAGCTTTTGCCGATCAGCTCGCGCGGCAGAATCATCACGCGAATGAAACGGCTAGGCCGGTCGGCCGCGGCCTGTGCAAACACCGGCTCGGGCCCGCTCTCGTACCATGCCCCGCCCGGTCCATAGCAGGTCGAGCGTCCGTGGGTATCGATGCGGATGCCGCCCTCGATCAGGCAGCGGACGCCGGGCCCCTGATGGCGGTGAAGATGGGCACAGCCGCCGGGCGGGAAGGCGACACTGTCGCCGCGCAGCAGGAGATCGCCCTTGGGCAGGGTGTCGAGGCGCGCGGCGAGCTTCTCGTGCACGGCAACCCCCGGGCTTGCTGCGTCGTTTGTCGCGCTCCCGGCAAGCTCCCAGCGCCACGCCGTCGCGCCTTCCTTGCCGGCGCGCGGCGTGACTGTCCCCTCGCCCTGCCAGGCTTCGCCATCGCGCAGCGTGCGATCCGTGATGATCACGCTGCCGTGCACGACGAAGATCAGGCGGGCCCGTGCCGGCAGCGCCAGCGCAGCATCGCCGGACAGGACATCCTCGTAGAGGTGAAGCACGGCGGTCATGTTCGAATTCTCCGGTCGAAGGACTTTCGAGGATAGTCGAGAGCATCCATTCGACAACCACGATTGCGGGCGATACCGTCCGCCAAAGCGAGCCCCGAGCATTGAACCCGCCCCCCGACATCGTGGCCGCGCCGGCCGGTGATCCGCATCAGCCCTGGGCGAAGCTCGCAGCACTGCTGCTGGTGGTCGCGGCCCTCGGGCTTCCGATCAACGACCTCTTTCGCTACGGGCTGCTCGTCGTCGCGACCGTGCTCATCGTCGGGGGCAGCGTGACGCCGCGATTGAAGCCTTGGGGCTCCGCCATTGTCGCGGTCGGGGTTCTTGTGCTCGGCGGATCCTGGCTGGCGCCGCCTCCGATCGAGGAGGGCCACAACGTCTTTCTCGGCGATCGCGGCGGCGGTGCGCTTGAAGCCGGGCTGCCGCGCGAAGCGTTTCGACTGATGGCGGAGGACTTCGAGGCCAAGTACCCGCCGGAGCGTCGTTGCGATCCGGCCCGATTCGGCTGCTGGCGCGCACACGGCTTTCCGGACGCACCATTCGCGTTCTCCGCCGACGGCATCTACCAGCGCCCGGCCTACTCGCGGCGCGTGACCGGGATCGATTTCTCCGATCCGGTCTGGCTTCGTCTCGGCTTCATCAACGAGCTTCGTTACAACTGGAATTCCTTCGTCAGCGATGTCAGCGCGCGGCTCCGGCGATCGCCGGCCCCAGACGTTCCTGCATCGCTGGACCATCGAGATGCCGTGGTTCGTGATGTACCGCTTCCCCGCCGAGTACGCCGGCAGCGAGCTGTGCTGGCGTGGCAAGCTGCTCTGGGAGGGCGAGCCGGCGAGCGGTTCGAGGCCATCTCGCCATGCGGCGATGCAATGCCGGGTGCTGGCTTCTGCACGATGCCGGTCGGCGAATCTTCGGCGTCGCGATCGACCAGCAGCCTCCGCTCGCCATGCGGCTTCGACCCGAACGCACCAGATCGCGCTCCGTCAGCTTGCGGCAGCCTGCCGCCGCCTTGCTCGCCGTCGCCGCCGCGCTCGGCCTGCTCGTGACATGGCGCGCGGCAGCGAGTCGTCCTGCCGTTCGCGCTCGCTGGCCATCACCTTGCTGGTGGTGTGCCTCAACGATGCCGCCTTTATCGGTGGCGTGCGGCCGTTCGACGGAGGGGACGATGGCCTGGTCTACGACGGCCTCGCCCGCTCGATGCTTCGCCTCCTGCTCGCCGGTGACGTCGCGGGGACGTTGGAGGGCGGCGAGAAGGTATTCTTCTTCACTCCGGGGATGCGCTATCTGCGCGCGGTCGAGCATCTCGTCTTCGGCGAGACCTACCTCGGCTACCTTTCGTTGATCCTGCTGCTCCCGTTCCTGGTCTTCGCGCTGTTCCGGCGATTTCTGCCGCTGCGCTGGGCGCTGGCGTCGGTGGCGATCTTCGCCGCCGTCCCGATCGGCACCATGTTCGGCTCGAGCCTGGTGCAATACGTCAAGTGGGCGGCACGTGGCTTTGCCGACCCTGCCGCCGCCGCCTGCTTCCTCGCCGGACTGGTGCTCCTCGTCGGACGGGACGTGGCGGGGCCGCGCGACCGCTCTCGGTACGCGGCGGGCGCCGGCCTGCTGTTTGCGCTTGCACTGTTCGTGCGGCCCGAACCTGCGCCCGGCCGCGGCCGTCCTGCTCGCAGGGGCCGGTGCCGCGGCGCGCTCGGCAGCTGCAGATCGGACGCGTGGCCGGGCTGTGCATCGGCTTTCTGCCGGTGTTGGGAATGGCGCTGCACAACTGGGTCTATGGCGGCGTCCTCGTGCTATTCACCTCCACCGCCGCCCATCCCACCACGCTGGTCATGCAGCCGTCCGCCTATCTCTCCGCGCTCGCCGAGCTGGTCCGACTCGATTTCGCAGGCGAGCACATCGCGCGCGCGGTCCGCCAGATCGGGGGCTGGCTCGCAGGTCCCTCCGAGTGGGCTGCGATGGCGCCGCTCAACATTGCCGCCATCCTCGTCCTGCTGCGTGTCGCGGTACGCGCGCAGGCCGATCCGTGGTTGCGGCTGATCGCCTGCGCCACGCTGTTGCAGCAGGGCGTCGGCATCTTCTACGCGACCGCCGGACGCTATCACTATTTGACCTGGCTGCTGACGCTCCTGGTGGCGACGGCCTGGGTGCACGACGAGGGGATCGGATGGTTCCGGCGAAAATACCCGGCCCTCGGCAAACGGATCGCAGGTCATCCCGCTGCTGCCGCGTGCGGCGCGGGCCCTGGGGCGCATTGCCCGCTTCCACGAGCGGACCGCGTAGCAGCGGCGAGAGTTGGAACGACAAACCGGGTCACTCTCGCCTTGCGCCGCGCCGGCGCCCGCTTCCGCCTGCGGGCGACAGTTGGGGCTGGCGGGTCGCGGCAGGCTCAGGAAGCCATGCAGCTCGGCGAGCAGCAGCGCTCCGAGGTGGAGCTGCGATACGAAGGCGCCGGCCCTGATCAGCCGCGCGATCTCCGCAGGAGAAACCAGCTTCACCGTGAGGCCCGGCTCCGGCCGGAACGCGGCGACACGCTCGCCGGCCTCGACAAAGAACGAATGGATGCGGTTGCTCAGTCGGCCCGTGCAGGGGGAGTTCTCACCGAGGTCGTGAACGGCGCATGCCGTCAGCCCGGTCTCCTCGAGCAGCTCGCGCCGACAGCATTCGGCCGGCGTCTCGCCGGGATCGACCATGCCGGCCGGCAACTCCCACGAGAATTCCTCGATCGCGGGACGGTATTGCCGCACGATCGGAATCTTTCCGTTGCCGGTCATCGCGACGATCGAGACGTAGTCGGCCTGCTCGACCGCATGGAAGGTCTGCGTCGGGGTTCCGCGCGAGAACTCGACCTCGCGCGCGACGATGCCCATCCAGGGCGAGATCGTGGTGATGCGGCGGGAGCGTATCCGCGGCCTTTTCATGCGTGCAGTTCCGACGTTTCAAATGCGCTTGAGCGTCACGGTCCCCGGCGGGCGCCGCAGCAACGTGGTGGCGAAGGCGTAGACATACCAGCGCAGATAGGCCGGAAGCCACCGCAATACGCGAAAACGGCTCGCGCCGTGCCGCCGCTCGAACCACTGCACCGGGACGTCCGCGATTCTCCATCCCAGCCGATGCGCCTTGACCAGCAGCTCGATGCTGTAGCAGAAGCCCTGATCGAACTCGACCGCGATGCGTTCGATGACGCGGCGCGAGAACAGCCGGAACCCGTTGCTGGCATCCGTGGTCGGCAGGCGCGCCAGGCGATGGAGCGTGAAGCTCGCGCTGCGCACCAGGGCCGCCTTCAGCGGCGGGCAGCCGACCATGGAGCCGCCCGGCATGAAGCGGCTGGCGCAGACGATATCGCAGCCGCCGCGCGCCAGCGCGACCATGCGGTCCAGTGCCGGCGCGTTGTAGTCGTCGTCGGCGGGGTACATCAGGACGAACGGCGCGGTGCTGGCGGCAAAGCCGGTCATCACCGCGGCGTGGGCGCCGCGCGCGGCGTTGCGCACCAGCTCCACCGGCAGACCGGCATGGGCCTGCGGATTATCGTGGATCGCCGGCAGGGTATCGTCCGCTGGGTCGTCGTAGCAGATCAGCACGCGTGCCGGCGTGGTCACCGATTGCGCCAGCGCGGCAAGCGTCCGCACGATGTTGCGGCCCTCGTTGTAGACCGGGACGACGATATCGAGCTCGATGGTCATGCTCGGCTCGGAGCGTCGGGGGCGCGCTTCGTGCCGGACGCCTGGCGATCGAGGAACGCGATCTCCTGTTGCTTGTCCTGCCCTTTGGCTCGCCGCGAGACGACCATTGCGCGCCTAGCCGTCGCTACGATAGGCGTCGCGCCAGTTCTCGCCGGCGCGGAATTCCTCGTCGTGCCCGTCATAGCGCCAGACTTCCGCGCGTGGGACTGTCGTAAGCAGGGACGAAGCGGTCGCGGTAGCGCATGCCGCAGTAGTGCGCCGGCTTCACCTTGTCCCAGACGATGAAGCCGTCGGCAGTGAGGCAACCCTCGTCGATGCTGACCGCCTCGACCTTGCCGCACACCATGATGCGGTAGAGCCACGGCCGCGTCCATTCCACGCGACACTCGAAATGTGCGCGGCATTCGGCAATGCGCGGCGGCCGCAACCTGCGTGCGGGAATGGCGGTGAGACCGGCCTTCTCCAGCTCGTTCACGCCGGGCTTGAACGGCAGCCCGCAGACAGGAACCCGGTCGAGCATGGCCTGCTCGAACGGCACCACGTTCACCACGAATTCGCCGTTGGCGAGCACGTTGTTGGTCGTGTCCTTCTCGGCGCTGCAGGTGAACGCGATGTACATGGGATCGTGACAGACGCGCGTGCAGGTCCCGAACGCCGCTGCATTCGTCCGGCCCTGACGGTCGATGGTCGTGATCAGGACCAGGCAGGAGCTCGGAGCGAAAACGTTGTCCCACCATTCCGGTCTGACATCGATCTTGCTCGTCGGTGTGATGGAGATCGGCATGCGGGGTCTCATGCAGCAGTTGCGACGCGCTTTTGCAGCACGACCAGGGCGTCGAGCGCCAACCCGCCGTTCGGCAAGGCGACGAAGGGATTGATGTCGACCGACTGCACCACCGCCTCGAGGTCGGCGGCGAGGCGGCCGAGTGCGACCAGCGCGTCGACGACGGCCTCGCTGTCGCAGGCGGGCGCGCCGCGATAGCCCTGCAGGAGCCTGCCGACGCGCAACGAAGCGAGCATGTCGCGTGCCTTCTCCCGACTGATCGGCGGCGCCGAGAAGGTCACATCCTGGATGAGCTCGAGCAGCAGGCCGCCGCTGCCGGCCATGACCACCATGCCCATCTCGCGATCGCGATGAAGCCCGAGGCCGAGCTCGAGTCCGCCGCGGACCTGGCGGCATACCAGCATGCCGGCGAGGTTGTGCTGCGCGAGATCGCGCGCCATGCGATCATAGGCGGTGAGCAACTCCGCCGGCATCGCCAGGTCGAGTGCCACGGCGCCGATGTCCGACTTGTGCGCAAGCCCCGACGATACCGCCTTGAGGACGACGGGATAGCCGATGCGCTCGGCTGCCTCGATCGCTTCGGCGCGCGAGGTGACCAGGGCCTCCTCCGGCGTTGCGATGCCATAGGCGCGCAGCACTTCCTTGGATCTCGCCTCGTCGAGCGCCGCGGGCTCCGCGGTCGCCGCTGCGGCGAGCCGCTCGAGGAGGTCGCGCTGCAGGGGCCCGGGCGGTTGCGCGGCCGTTGCCGCGCTGCGGGCCAGCTGTTCGCGCTCGTCGCGCCGGGCGACGCTCGCAATCGCCCGCAAGGCCTTGTAGGCCTCTTGCAGGAACGACACATGCGGCGCCGCCGCCCGCAGCTCGCGGCTGTAGTCCGTCTGGCCGTGCGAGATCGGGGTGACGAAGCAAATCGGCTTCGTCGCTTTGGTGGCGGCGTAGTCTTCCGCGAGGCGGATGTAGTGCTCGGTGCGATCGGAGCCGGGAGCGCGCGGCAATCCCTCCTGGATCAACACCAGATCGACGTTGGGATCGGCGTCGAGCGCGTCGATGCTGGCCATGAAGTTGTCGGCGCTGCTGAGCACGCCGAAGCCGCCGTCGATGGGATTGCCGACCAGCGAGCCGACCGTGAGCACGGCGTTGAGCCGCTCGCTGGTGGCGGGCGCCAATGGCGGAAATTCGAGACGATTGCGCTCCGCCGAATCGAGCAGCAGGCCGCGATAGGCGCCGGAGAGCGTTACCGCGCCGAGCCGACGGCCTCCCGGCGCGCCGGTATGCACCAGGAGCTCGGTGATCTCGACGGCGTCGTCGAGGGTATCGGCACGAACGACACCGATATCGCCGGCGACCGCATCGAACGCTTCGATGGAGCCCGCGAGGGAGCCGGTATGGGCCATGGCGGCTTGGCGTCCGCCCTCCGAGTGCCCGAGCTTGACCGCGACGATCGACTTGTGCGCGGCGCGGGCGGCGCGGCAGGCGGCCTTGAATTTTGCGAGGTCCGAGATCGCCTCGACATAGATGATGATGACCTCGAGGTCGGGCTGGTCGGCGAAAAAGGCGACGTAATCGGCGATCGTGAGACCGGCTTCGTTGCCGCTGGTGATCAGATAGTCCGGCCAGATGCCGCGCTCCTGCAGCGCCTGGTTGGTGAAGATCATCATGCCGCCGCTCTGGCCGACCAGCGCGACCGGGCCGGAGCGAACTGTCAGCGGACGGTCCTCGGTCAGGGTTACGAGACGGCTCCTGGCGCAGACATTGCCCAGGCAGTTCGGACCGGACACCCCGAGCCCGGTTTCGGTGATGACCTCGGCCAGCTCGCGGCCGAGTGCCGCGGCGTGCGTGTCGAAGCCCTCGCCGAAGCCGGCGGAGAACACCGTGGCGCTGCGGGCGCCGGCCGCGGCGCCTTTTCTGAGCATCTCGATGACGCCGGCGGCGGGCACCAGCACCACCAGATGATCGGGCGCCTCGGGCAGTGACTTGAAATCGGGATAGCACGGCCTGCCCCAGAGCTCCGAACGGCGGGGATTGATCAGATGGATCGGTCCGGGAAACTCGTAGCGGTTGAGATTGTGCCAGACGCGTGCGGACCAGCTGCCGGGACGGTCGCTGGCTCCTACCAGCACTGCGTTGCGAGGCGCCGTGAGCGCGGCAACCTTCTTCTTCGATGCCTCCAGATTCAATTTCTTGCTCCCTTGCCAAACGAACGTTCGGTCGTGCTCAACGCCGATGCGCTCGATCTCACGATCACGCCGACCGTTCGAGTAGCAAAATAAACGTGCGGCTCTCGCTTTCGGCAGGTGGCGCGAAGGCCAGGTGCTCGAGCTTGACCTGCTTGCGGGCGGTGAGCCGGGCGAACTCGTAGATGCCACATTGAACCGCGGGCTGCCGCGGGCTGCGGCCGCGCGCCGCCTTCAGTGAGTTGCGACGGCGACCTTTCGTCCGGTCGCCGCCGCCGCCGGGAAATAGTCCTCGAGCCATCCGCGCAGCAGATCCCAGATGCGAATATTGCCCTCCCCGAACATGAAATGATCGGCATCGCTGATGAGGTGGAGCTCGGTCGGCTGGCCGGCGCGCCTGAACAGCTCGATCGATTGCTCGGTCGGCGTGACCGAGTCGTTGGCCGCATGCAGCAGCAGGAGCGGACGCGGCGCGATCCTGCCGACGACGTCGTCGGCGCGGAAGTCGAACATGCTCTGCGCGGTCTCCGCCGGAAAAGAATGGATGGAGTTGGCGGCGAGGTTGTTGCGCAGGTGCGGCGGGATCGGCACGATGTCGTAGCGCGGCACCATCAATGATTTGCCGGTCCTGGCGCGATGCTCGCGGCCTTCCTCGAGCATCCTGGTGAAACGCGCCCATTCCTGCGGGCTCTTGTGCTGGCCGCGGAACTTGCGCTCGCCGTCCCCCCAGCCGCCGTTGGAGATCACGGCGGCGACCCGCTCGTCGACGCCGCCGGCATAAACGGCGACGGCACCGCCGAAGCTCGATCCGATCAGTCCGATGCGACCGGGATCGACCGCGGGATGGGTGGTGAGGAAGGTCACCGCATTGCGGGTGTCCTCGACCTGCTCCAGGCAGATCACACGCCCGTGCTCGCCTTCGCTGTCGCCGCAGCCGCGCATGTCGAAGCGCAGCACCGTGTAGCCGAGCTCGCTCAGCACCCTGGTCGGCTGCATGGTGTTCGACGAGGTCTTGTTGCTGCCGAAGCCGTGCAGCACGAGGAAGGCGGCGCGCCTCTCCCCCGCCCGCAGCCCGACCGGGACATGCACCACACCCGAGAGCTTGAGGCCGGCGGACGGAATGGTGACGGGTTGCTCGGTCATCGGCGCCTCTTCGTGATCTGCAGTTGCTAGTGTCCCGCTTCCGACGTTCGCTTCACATTGCAGCACGCTCGAGTGCGAACGTCGGAAGCAAAGGGACACTAGCAAGTCTATGATTCCTAGTGCCCCTTTTTGAACCCGAAGTTCGCAATCGGATTTGCGGCACAGTTGTGCGAACTTCGGGTTCGGGGCGCTAGCGCTGGAAACCTTATCGGAAACGGCGCGGGGATGGAAATCCGCGACGGCTGCATGCAGCGTCAAGCGCCCGTCGGCTTGCCGAGCCCGAGCTCGCTCCAGCGCGCGCGGACCTTGTCGATGTCGTCCTGTGCCGGCCAGACCGTCGGCGGGAAGCGGGCCCCGCCCAATTCCGGATCGGGGTCGTAGTCGAGATTGATGGTGGCATCGATCAGCACCCGATTCCACTTGCCGGTGCCGAACAGGGCCGGATTGCGGTCGCGCCGCCGCGTCGAAGGATCGAGGCCGGCGCCGAAGGTTGCCGGCATGATGACGATGTCGTCCTCGCCGGCGTTGACGCGGTGTGCGATCGCCCAATCGACCGCGGCGTAATCGTGGATGTCGATATCGTCGTCGACCACCGTCACGTGCTTGTAGCGCACATGCGCCGCCGAGGAACCCCAGAGGGCGTTGGCGGCCTGCTTCGCCTGTCCGCGATAGCTCTGCTTCATCCGGATCAGGACGTTGATGCCGGTCTGCACCGGCGGGCACCAGACATCGGTGATTCCGGGCACGCCGGCGCGGTCGAGCACGTTCCAGGCCGTCGCCGCGCGCATGATCGAGGAGCACATGCCGTTCTCCGAGTAGCTCCCCGGCATCGAGCCCTCGACGGTGCCGCGCAGGATCGGATCGTCGCGATGGGTGATGGCGGTGACGCGGATGGTGGGCTTGGGCGAGCAGTCGCCGGCAAGATAGCCGGTGAACTCGGCGTACGGTCCTTCCATCATGTAGGTTCCGGGGTCGACGCCGAGATAGCCTTCGATCACCATCTCGGCGGAGGCGGGCACGTAGAGGTCCACCGTCTCGCATTTCACCAGCTCGACCGGCGCCCCGCGAATGGCGCCCATCACGTCGTACTCGCACATGCCCTTGGGCACCGGCGATCCGCCGGTGAACCCCAGCGACGGCTCCCAGCCGATCGCCACGGCGATCGGCATCTCCGCGCTGCCGCCGTTCTGCCAGGCGGTGAAATGATGCCCGATGTGCTGCGCACGCCACATCAGGATCGGGATCCGGTCGCGGGCGGCCACCATGCCGCGATAGATGCCCACATTCATGATACCGGTCTCGGGGTCCTTGGTGACGCAGCCGCCGTAGGTGAGCAGATAGCGCCCGCCGTCGAGCCGGTTCCAGTGGGGTGCGGGCAGCTCGAGCAGGTCGATGTCGTTGCCGGTGACGATGTTCTCCTTGACCGGCCCGCTGGCGACGATTTTGGGCGGGATGCTGCCGGTGAGAATGGTACGGCCGACCCTGACCAGCTCGCGCGCGTGAGTGTCCGGCGGCAACCCCAGCATCATCGCGATCCGCCGGTAGTTGTTGAGCGCCGAGCCGAAGACGCGGCGACAGCGGCTGGTCGGCTTGTTGTAGTCCTTGATGTTGCTGAACAGCAGCGCCTTGCCGGTGCCCGGCCCCTGCGCCAGCCGCATGATCGTGCCGAGCTCGATGTTCCAATCGACCTCGGCGGTGATCTCCGTGAGCTCGCCTTGCGCCCGCAGCGCCTCGATCCAGCCGCGCAGATCGCCGAACACGGCAGGCTTGTGCTCGACGGACATGTCTTCCTTTCGGGTCTGGAGCATGGTCAGGCTCTCGCGAGGGGGGCTGAGAGTACGGTGCGCTTCCAGTCACTTCAAGAATCGTTCGGCCGGGGGAGCGATCTCGGTGACGAGGTCGCGGACCAGGCGCTTGTTGGAAAGGGGCGCCAGCGACATCAGCCGCGCTTCGAGGCGCGCGGTGCAGGCATAGACGGTCTTGCCGTCGAGCTCGATCATGCATTCCTTGCAGGCATTGGCGTTGATGCAGGAGAAACGGATGGCAAGCGACGGATCGCGGTTGACCCGGATCCAGCGCAAGCCGTCGAGCACGGACTGGCCGGGCTCGAACGGCACGTCGTGGCGCTCCCACCGACCCTCGCCGGCGTTCTCCCCGCGCCACACCCTGAGCCTCGCGATGTCGCTCATTGTGCGGCCGACTGGGCGAGGGCGGGAACCGAGGCGATGTTGATGCCGCCTGCATCGAGGCGTGCCACCTGATTGACCCGCCAGTGCGGCAGCATCCCGGGAAAGTCCTCGCGCTGGTGGGCGCCGCGGCTTTCCGTGCGGGCATGTGCCGCCATGGCGACGGTGCGCGCAACCGCGAGCATGTTGCGCAGGTCGAACCATTCGAGCCGGCGCAGGTCGAAAGCCACTCGCCCGCCGGGCGGCCGGTCGCCGAGCGCGCGCTCGAGGTCTTCGATCGCCGCTAGCGCGCGTGTGAGCCTGGCCTCGATGCGAAACGGCCCGACGTCGTCCGCCATGACCGTCTGCAGCCGTTGGATCATGGCAGGTGTCTCGACGTCGTTTCGATCGGAGCCGTCGGCGAGAAGATCGAGCGCCGTTTGCGCCCCCCCTCGCCGGTAGGCCTGCGCGCCCACGCGCTTTGCATGTTCGGCTGCGCTGCGTCCCGCGCGTCGGCCGAACACCAGCGCCTCGGTGATGGCGTTTCCGGACAGCCGATTGGCTCCGTTGGCGCCGCCCACCGCTTCGCCGGCGACCAGCAGGCTCGGCACAGCGGTCGTCATGCGCTCGTCGGCGACCACGCCACCCATGTGATAGTGCGCGATCGGTGCCACCTCGACCGGCATCCTGGTGAGGTCGATGCCGTTTCTGGCGAGGCGGTCGATCACCGGACCGAAGGCCTGGCGCAATTGCCTCTCCGAGCAATGCTGGAAGCTCAGATATGCGCCGCCGTGCGGCGAGCCGCGTCCGGCCTCCACTTCCTTCGACGATGGCATAGGTCGCCACGTCGCGGGTGATGACATAGCGCCCGTCCTCGCTCACGCCGTAGCGAGCGGTGAATTCCTCGCCCGCGCCGTTGAGCAGCCGCCCGCCCAGCTTGTAGCGAAACGGATCCCACATGATCGGGTCCATGCCGATGAGACGCGGCGCGAGGTGCCCGATCGGGAAGAACTGCACGAACTCCATGTCGACCAGCGGAGCGCCGGCACGCAGCGCCAGGGCATAGCCGTCGCCACCCATGTTGGCGGAGCCGCTGTTGCGGCGATACATCCGCGTGAGACCTCCGGTGGCGATGATCGTAGCCTTGGCCGCGATGGTGACCGGTGCTCCGCTCGCCGAGATGCAGCGCCACCGCGCCTGCGACCTCGGCGCCGACACGCACGAGATCGACGACCAGGAGGTCGCCGGCTTTGCGGATGCTCCTGGCGCGGTTCACCACGCCGCGCAAGGTCTTCGATACCGCCGGGCCGGTGTTGAGGAAGTCGACATAGACGCAGCGCGGACGGTCGTGGCCGGGCGCGGCCGCCTGCGCGACGCGGCCGTCATCCCCGCGCGCCCAGCCGACGCCCCACGCGTCGAGCTCGCGAATGCAGTCCGGGCCTTCCTCGCACAGGAGCCGTGCCAGGCGCTCGTCGCACAGGCCGCGGCCGGCTTCGAGCGTGTCGTCGTAATGATGGCTCCAGTGGTCGGCCGTCTCCGATCCGAGCGCGGCGGCAACCGTCATCTGCGCCATGACCGTGGCGCCGCCGCGCCCGATCAGGCTGCGGTCGAGCAAGAAGGCGTCGCAACCCGCGCGTGCCGCCTCGATCGCGGCGTACATGCCGGCACCGCCCGATCCGATGATCAGGACGTCGGTGTCGACATGCATGGGATCACGACTCATGCCGGTGCTCCAGCTCCGGCATTGTATTCATGGATCCGCGCCGGGTCATGCCGCCCGGCGCGACGCGGCCGAGACTATCATGCGCTGTCTCTACGCTTGCGGGCGGCGATCTTGACCGCGCCGACGATCTCGGGATATGCGCCGCAGCGGCACAGGTTGCCCGAAAGATAGTGTCGGATCTGATCGTCGTCGGGATCAGGGTCCTGCTCGAGCAGCTGGGTGGCCATCAGCACGAAACCCGGCGTGCAGAAGCCGCATTGGAAGGCGCCGGCTTCGACGAAGGCCTCCTGCACCGGACTGAGGCCGGCGCTGCCGGCGAGATGCTCGACCGTCGTCACCTCCGCGCCGTCGACGAATGCGGCGAGGTAGAGACATCCGGATACGGCGACGCCGTTCACCAGCACGGTGCAGCAGCCGCACATGCCCTGGCCGCAGCTCTCGCGCGCGCCGAAGAGATTGAACTCGCGCTGCAGCAGCTCGACCAGATTGTGATGCGGCCCGACCTCGGCCGCGACCGGCTCGCCGTTGAGGTTGAAATTGATCGTTCGCGTCATCGCAATCCCCAATGATCAGGCGCCATCGAGCGGCTTGCCGTCCTTCTCCCGCAGGGCGCGGAGCACCGCCTCGGCATTGAGCGGAAGCTCGGTGAGGCGAACCCCGCAGGCGTCGTAGATGGCGTTGGCGATCGCCGGCGATACGCAGAAGGTGGCGGTCTCGCCCACGCCCTTGGCGCCGAACGGGCCGTTCGACTGATGGGCGCTGACCGCCTCGCTCTCCATCGCTGCTGGAACGTCGAGAATCCCGGGGATCTTGTAGTCGGCGAGCGATGCATTGGTCACCTGCCCGGCATCGAAATGCATCTTCTCGAACATGGTGAAACCCAGCTGCATCACGGTTCCGCCGGAAATCTGGGTCTCGACGATCTTGGGGTTCACCGGCCGCCCGCAGTCCACGACGTTGAGCAGGCGGATGATCCGCACCTGACCGGTCTCGGTATCGACCTCGACCTCGGCGCCGGCGGCGGCGCACATCCAGAACGGGGTGACGTTGGACGTGAGCCCTGTGGCCGGATCGGGCGGCACGTAATCGGGCTTGTAGATGCCGGTGCCGACGATGTTGCCGGCCTGCATGCCGTACTTCTTCTTGAACAGATCGGCGAGCGGGATGTTGCTGCCTTCGGGCTCGCCCACTTGGCGCGCCATCGCCTTCATCTTGACGCGCGCTTCCTCTGCAGCGAGGCGCACGGCGTGACCCATGTGGAACAGGGAGCGCGATCCGAGCGTGCCCATGTCGTAGGGCGTGATGTCGGTGTCACGCTGCACCACCTTGACGCTCTCGGCCGCGATATTGAGCACCTCTCCGACGATCTGCGCCATGGCGGTATCCGAGCCCTGGCCCATGTCGACGGTGCCGCAGGACAAGGTGGTGCTGCCGTCGGCGGCGATGATCACGTTGGCGACCGAGGTGGTGGGCGAGATCACCGCCTTGATCGCCATCGCGACGCCGCGACCGCGGCGCAGCGGGCCGACGACCGCGGGCGAGCGGCTGCCTCCAGTTGAGTCGCTCCGCCACACGGTCGAGTGCCCGCTCGTGCTTGGCGTTCTCGATGATCTGCCCGGTGGCATGGGGTCGTCCCTCCCGCAGCATGTTCTTGCGGCGGAACTCGATCGGGTCGAGCTTGAGCGCGTGTGCGATGATGTCGGTATGACTCTCGTAGGCCCATACCAGCTGCGGGATGCCGAAGCCGCGCAGCGCCCCCGCGGGCGGCAGATTGGTATAGAGCGCGTAGGAATCGATCCAGACATTGTCGATGTCGTAGGGGCCCGACGCGGTGAAGCCCGATTTCTGCGTCACCCGCGGTCCGATATCGGCATAGGCGCCGCCGTTCCAGTACACCTCGCATTTGCGCGCGGTGATGCGTCCATTGTGGTCGACGCCGGTCTTGATCCGGAACGTGCTGGGGTGCTTGGTGATGGTGTAGAACTGCTCCTCCATGGTGAGCGCGACCTTGACCGGCCGCCGCACGATCATCGAGAGCGCGGTCGCCAGGGCTTCCAGCTTGATGTAGAGCTTGCCGCCGAACCCGCCGCCGAGATAGGGGACCTTGATGCGCACGCGGTTCTCCGGCCAGCCGAGCAGTCGCGCAATCTCGGTACGGACGAACGAGGGGCCCTGGGCGGCGCTGTAGATCGTGACGCCGGTCTCCTTCCAATCGGCGATCGACGCGAATGGCTCGAGCGCAAGATGCAGCACTTTCTGGGTGCGAAAGGTGTGCTCGAACACGTGCGCCGCTTCCGCGAACGCCTTGTCGACGTCGCCGCGCCGCAGCTTGAAGTCGAGCGCGATGTTGGTGCCCTTGCGGCCTTTGAGGTGCTTGAGATCGGCGAAGGTGCCGGCGGGCTTGAGCTCCTCGTGCACCAGCGTCTTGTTTTCCGCGGCCTCCAGCTCGTCGAATACCGCCGGTAGCTCCTCGTATTGCGCGTCGATGAGCTGGGCCGCCTGCTCGGCGACGTGCGGATCGGCGGCAAGCACGACCGCGACCGGCTCTCCGACATAGTGCACCTTGTCGATGGCGAGGATCGGCTGGTCGTGGAAGGCGGGGCCGTAGTACGGATCGGGGATGACCTTGCGCACGTCCTCGGCGGTGACGACCCGATAGACCCCGGGCACTTTCCGGGCGGCGCTCACATCGATCGATTTGATGCGGCCGTGGGCCAGCGTGCTGCGGTAGATCTTTGCGTGCAACATGCCCGGCACGCGCATCGTGTGCGTGTACTCGGCGCGGCCCGTGACCTTCTCGCGCGCCTCGATTCGTGGCAGCGAGCGGCCGATCTGACCGCCGGCTTGACCGGGTTGCATGGCCATCAGTGGGGCGCTCCGTTGTCGAGCGCGTGACGCACCGCACGCGCAACATAGACACGAACCAGCTCACGCTTGTAGGCGGCCGAGCCGCGCACGTCCGAGATGCATTCCACTTCGGCGGCGGCGGCGTCGCCGGCACGCGCCAGCGTCTGGTCGTCGACCCAGCCGCCGACGAGCGCCTGCTCGGCAGCGCCGAGCCGGACCGCCTTCTCCGTCGCCGCACCGACCACGACCCTCGCCGATTTGACCGTCGTTCCCTCGGTATCGAGGGCGACTGCCACGCCCAGCGCCGGCCAGTCCTCGGCCGATCCGGTGGTGACCTTGAGATAGGCGGCGCGCGACCTGCCTTGAGCAGGAACGTGCAGTTCCGCGATCAGCTCGTTCTTGGCCAACACGGTCTCGAAGTAGCCGGCGAAGAGGTCCTCGACGGCGATCGTGCGTTCTCCCCCGGGCCCGGCGACCGCGACCCGGGCGTCGAGCGCAATGAGAACCGGCGGCAAGTCCATGTGCGGATCACCGTGGGCGAGATTGCCGCCGACCGTCGCCACGTTGCGCACGCGGACGTTGGAGAGCCTTCGCATCGCGCGCGCGATCACCGGAGCGGCGCGCGCCACCTGTGGCGCACGCTCGACCAGCGCGAGCGGCGTCATGGCGCCGATCCGAAGCTCGCCATCGGGTCCGGCGGCGATCCCATTGAACCGGTCGCCGAGCTTGCGCAGGCTGACGAGCCGCGTCGGCCGGAATACGCCGGCCTTCATCATCAGCATCAGCGCCGTGCCGCCTGCGATCGGTCGAACTGCGGCGTCGTCGGGATCGAGCAGCCCGATGGCCTCATCCAGGGAGTTCGGTTCCACGAGCTCGAACGGGATCATCGCGCTGGCTCCGAAGCCGGCGCGAAGGCCGCCCGCAACCGCTCCGCGAATTGCCGCTCCATCTCCTTGGCCTTGGCCCGCAGCACGGGCTGGCCCAGGCTGCCGAGCTTGCCGGTCAGCGCAGCATCGACTTCATAGCTCACCGTGGTTGCCCCGTTTTCCTCCACCAGCCTGGTCACCGAGCTTGCGGTCAAGCGTCCCACGATCCCGAGCGGCGTGCCCTCGATCCTGGCCTCGATCTCGCGCGGCGGCTCCGCTCGCACCACCGCCACCGTGACGTTGAACTTGAACCTGAGATACGCGACCCTGGTTTCCAGTACCGCGGTGTAGTGATCGGGATCGATCTCGTTGAGGCTCTCGACGCCCTCGACGCAGGAGGCGAAAAAACGCGCGTCGCGCACCTTCTCGAACACCGCATCGCGCGGCGCCGCCACCGTGATACCGCCGGTGAATTTCATGGCTTACGTCTCCGGTGCGTCACGGCGCTGCGGCGCCACGCGCGGCGACCCCGCCGGACGCTGATGCCCGTGGGCCCGATTTGGGTCAGAGAAGATGGTCTTGCACGCGACGACGCACCCCGGCAGCACGGCCCGGCATGACAACGCGACGGAAGTGGGAGGCGGGCCGCCTTTTCGATACTCGCCCATAGATTGGAGCGCGTCAAAAGCCCCGGCCGGCGAAGCGGACGGGATGACGGCAGTAGCCGGTCGTTCACTGGCCGAACGCGGTGCCATGTTACCTGAGCGACCGGAACCAGGAACCGGCCGTCATCCTCCGCGTTGTCTCGCGGCTCGACCCCACTTGGAGAAGGTCGAGGCAGACCGAGGGTGCCGCGCCATGTGGATTTCGCTCTTCACATTCTCGCTCGGAGCGGCCGTTTGCGTGAGCATCGCAGCCGTCCTGATGCAGTCGGCAGGACGACGGACCTTGGACGGGTAGCGGAGCCTGATTTCGACGAGGCGATTGGGACCAGCGGGCGGCGCAAGCCGCCCGCTGGTCCTTTGGCGCCGTTCCGTTGGGCTGGTTGCGCATCCTCCGAAGCAGTCGGCGGCCGTTGTCCTTTTGCTCAAATTGTCGTCTGTTACCGCGTCCACGCATGAGCGGTTGGAGCCGCCGAGGCACTGGAACAGGCCATGTCCACATCCCTGCTCGCGACGCGGCGCTTTGCGCCGCTGTTCTGGACACAGTTCTTCTCGGCGTTCAGCGACAACTTCCTCAAGAACGCGTTGGTATTCCTGATTCTGTTCAAGATCGGCGGGGCCGAGGCCGAGCCGCTGATCACGCTTGCGGCCGCCGTCTTCATCTCGCCCTACTTCTTTCTCTCTGCCCTGGGGGGAGAGCTCGCCGACCGCTACGACAAGGCGGTGGTGGCGCGCTGCCTCAAGCTCGCCGAGATCGGCGTTGCCCTCGTCGCGGTCGTCGGCTTCAGCCTGCACTCGCTCCCACTGCTGTTCATCGCGCTGTTCCTGTTCGGCGTGATCGCTGCCCTGTTCGGTCCGATCAAGTACGGCATCCTCCCCGACCATCTCGCCCGGTCGGAGCTGCCGGCCGGCAACGCCCTGGTCGAGGGTGCCACCTTCATCGCCATCCTGCTCGGGACCATCGTGGGCGGGCTGGCCGCGAAGGATGGCGGTGATCCCGCGCATTTCGCGCTGCTGATGATCCTGTTCTCGCTGCTGTGCTGGGGCGCGAGCCTGTTCATCCCGCGCACCGGGCAGGGGGCGCCTGACCTCGTCGTGCGCAGCAATATCCTCGCCTCCACCGCGGGGCTGCTGAAGTTCCTGCGTGAGGACCCGCGGCTCATGTGGGGCGGTCTCGTCACGAGTTGGTTCTGGCTGGTCGGGGCGGTCTCGCTCTCGCTGATGCCTGCGCTGGTCAAGAACGTGCTCGGCGGCGACGAGGAAGTGGTCACCGCCTGCCTGGCGATCTTTTCGATTTCCATCGCGATCGGTTCCGGCTTGGCGGCCTGGCTGGCCGCCGGACGCATCATCCTGTTGCCGACCGTGATCGCTGCGGTCCTGCTCGGTCTGTTCGCGCTCGACCTCGGTTGGTCGACCACCGGTGCGGCACCGATAGCGGGGTTTTCCGGCTTCCTGGGGTTGTTCGGCTCTTGGCGCGGCGCCCGGCTTGCGCTCGATCTCGCCGGGCTCGCGATCGCCGGCGGACTGTTCATCGTGCCGGTTTTCGCCGCGGTTCAGGCCTGGGCCGGCGCCGACCGCCGCGCCCGGGTCGTCGCCGCCGTCAACGTGCTCAATGCCGCCTTCATGACCGGCAGCGCGCTCATCGTCGCCCTGCTGCAGGCGATCGGCCTCACTACGCCCACTCTGTTCATGATGCTCGGCGCCTGCAGCCTCGGCGTTGCAGTCGCCATCGGCCGCACCATGCCGACGAGCGCGCTCAGCGATGCACTCTCGATCCTCTATCGCACCCTGTTCCGCATCGAGGTGAAGGGTTTCGACAATCTTGCCAAGGCGGGCTCCAATCTCATCATCGCGCTCAATCACGTGAGCTTCCTCGACGCCGGCCTCGCGTTGTCGCTGCGCAGCCGCAAGCCGGTTTTCGCCATCGACGTAGGCATCGCCAAGCTGTGGTGGGTACGTCCGTTCGTCAGGCTGACCAATGCGATGGCGCTCGATCCCATGAAACCGATGGCGATTCGCTCGTTGATCGATGCGGTCAAGGCCGGCAACGCCCTCATCATCTTTCCCGAGGGGCGCATCACCGTCACCGGCAGCCTGATGAAGGTCTACGACGGCGCTGCCATGATCGCGGACAAGGCCGATGCCGAGATCGTGCCGGTGCGCATCGAGGGGCTCGAGCAGACCCCGTTCAGCCGCTTGTCCAAGAGCCAGGTGCGCCGGCGTTGGTTTCCCAAGGTGAAGGTCACGGTGCTCGAGCCGGTGAAGCTCACCGTCGACCCCGCCCTCAAGGGCCGCAAGCGCCGGCAGGCTGCCGGCGCCGCGCTCTACGGCATCATGTCCGATCTCGTTTTCCGCACCACGTCGACCGACCGCACCGTGATCGAAGCGGTGCTGCAGGCGGCGGAAACCCACGGCCGCAACCGTGTCGCCGTGGAAGATCCGGTCACCGGTGCGCTCACCTACAAGCGGCTGCTGCTCGGCGCCGCCATCCTCGGTGCCAAGCTGATGCCGCTCGCCCCGGAAGGGCGCGCCGTCGGCGTGATGCTGCCGAACGCCAACGGCGCCGTGGTGACCATTCTCGGCCTGATGACGGCGGGCCGTGTGCCGGCCATGATCAACTTCACGGCCGGAGCCGCGAACATTCTCGCCGCCTGCAAGGCCGCGCAGATCGATACCATCCTGACGTCACGAACCTTCATCGAGAAGGGCAGGCTCGGCAATCTGCTCGCGGCGATCGAAAAGGAGGTGAAGATCGTCCATCTCGAGGACATTCGCGCCAGCATCGGCACCGGGGACAAGCTTCGCGGGCTGCTCACCGCCCGCAAGCCGCTGGTCGCGCGCAAGCCCGACGACTGGGCCGCCATCCTGTTCACGTCGGGCTCGGAGGGCGTACCGAAGGGCGTCGTGCTCTCCCACCGCAACATGCTGACGAACGCGGCGCAGGCCGTCGCCCGCATCGATTTTGGTCGCGAAGACAAGGTGTTCAATGCGCTGCCGATATTCCATTCGTTCGGGCTCACCGTCGGGCTGATCCTGCCGCTGGTGTTCGGGGTGCGCATCTATCTTTACCCCTCGCCTCTGCACTATCGCACGGTGTCGGAGCTGATCTACGGGGTGAACGCCACCATCATGTTCGGTACCGACACGTTTCTCAGCGGCTATGCGAGGGTCGCCCATCCGTACGACTTCCGCTCGCTGCGCTATGTCCTGGCGGGCGCCGAGCCGGTGAAGGAGGCGACCCGCCGCACCTATATGGAAAAATTCGGCTTGCGCATCCTTGAAGGCTACGGCGTCACCGAGACGGCGCCGGCGCTCGCCTTGAACACGCCGATGTTCAACAGGTTCGGCACTGTCGGGCGCGTTTTGCCCGGCATGGAGACGCGGCTGGAGAAGGTCGAGGGTGTCGAGGAGGGCGGGCGCCTGTTCGTGCGCGGGCCCAATGTGATGCTCGGCTATCTCAAGGTCGACAATCCCGGGGTTCTCGAGCCGCCTGCCGAGGGATGGCACGATACCGGAGACATCGTCACCATCGACGAGCAGGGCTTCATCGCCATCAAGGGCCGCGCCAAGCGTTTCGCCAAGGTGGGCGGTGAGATGATCTCACTTGCGGCGGTCGAGGGGCTGGCGGCGGAGCTGTGGCCGAATGCACTTTCGGCGGTCGCCGCGGCGCCCGATCTGCGCAAGGGCGAGCGGCTCATCCTGGTCACGCAGCAGAAGGATGCCACGCGCGCGCAATTCCAGGCGTTCGCCAAGGCGAAGCATGCTGCCGACCTGATGATCCCGGCCGAGGTCTGGGTGCAGGACAAGCTGCCCGTGCTCGGCAGCGGCAAGGTCGACCTTGTGGGGGTTGCAAAGCTCGTGCAGGAGCAATCGGCGGCCAAGCCGGAAGCCATGGCGCGCGCGACCGGGTGACCGGTGGCAGGTTCGTCGCGGCCGCTCGCGCCCGCGCGGCTCGCCCTGGACATCGGACGGGCGACATGCAACGTGGCGCTTCATTGCTCACGCCAGGATCGTCATGCTCGAGAGCTTTCGCAGGTTCCTGTCCGAGGTTTCGCAAGACGGCAAGCGCCCCGGCCGCTTCGAGCCCAACGACTATCGCCTCGCGGCGGCGGCGGTGCTCGTGCATGCTGCCGCCATCGACGGCAAGGTGACGCAGGTCGAGGAGGACAATCTGCATGCCCTCCTCAAGCGCCGGTTCGGCCTCGATGATGCGGCGGCCGACGAGCTCGTCGGCGCGGCGACCGAGGCCGAGCAGCGAAGCGATCGATCTCTATCAGTTCACCACGGTGATCAACCGTTCGCTCGACGAGGACGGCCGCCGACGCGTGGTGGAGATGATGTGGGAGATGGTCTATGCCGACGGGCACGCCACCGAATTCGAGCGCAACCTGATTTGGCGGGCGGCCGACCTGCTCGGCATCGCGTCGCGCGAGCGCATCGAGCTCGGCCAGCGCGTCGGACGAGCGCGGGAGGCCGACCAGGCGTGAGCGATGAAAAGCGCCCGGTCACCTTGATTACCGGGGCGTCCGCCGGCATTGGATCGGCCCTGGCGCACGAATTTTCCGCTCACGGCCACGAGCTCGTGCTGATTGCCCGGCGCGAGCAGGCGCTCATCGCGCTCGCCGACGCCGTTGCGGCCAAAGGCGCCTCGCGACCGACGGTCCTGCGCATGGATGTCGCGCGCGTCGATGCGGCGCGCGACATCGGCGAGGCGCTGTCCCGGCGCGGGCTCGAGCCTGACATCGTGGTCAACAATGCCGGCTTCGGGCTGCTCGGAAGCGTGGACAGCCTCGATCGTTCCGAGCAGCTGGCGATGATCGATCTCAACGTGCGCGCGGTCACCGATCTCTCGCTCGCATTCGTCGACAGTCTCGAGCGACGCAAGGGTGGCATCCTCAACGTGGCGTCGGTTGCGAGCTTTCTTCCCGGACCCGGGATGGCGGTGTACTACGCCACCAAGGCCTACGTGCTGTCGTTCAGCGAGGCGCTCCACCACGAGCTCGCGCCGAGAGGGGTGCGGGTGACGGCGCTCTGCCCGGGGCCGGTGCCGACCGAGTTTCAGGCGCGCGCCGGCATGGCCGGCGACATCTTTCCGCCCCTGTTCACGAGCTCGGCCGAACGGGTCGCCGAGGAGGGTTATCGAGGATTGGCGCAAGGCCGCCGGGTGGTTGTCCCGGGTCTCGCCAACAAGCTGGTGACGATGCTCGCCCGCCTGGTGCCACGGCCGGTTCTGCTTGCCGCGACGGCGCGTGCGCAAAAGGGCCGGCGCTGAGACCCGCACTGCATCGGGACAGCGGCAGGCTCGAGCTGCACGCTTCACGGCGATCGCGCCGGGGACGGTCTTGCAATCCGGACGCCGGCAGGTCAATTGAGTTGACCTGCTTTCGTCGCCATGACCGCGCCCGTGCCGCTCCCGATCCTGATCGTCCTGCACCAGGAGATGTCGATCCCTGGGCGTGTCGGCCATGCCTTGCGCCAGCGCGGCTACCCGCTCGATGTCCGCCGTCCGCGCTTCGGCGATCCGCTGCCGGAGACCATGGCAGCGCATGCCGGGGCCATCATCTTCGGCGGCCCGATGAGTGCGAACGACACCGACGATTTCATCCGGCGCGAGATCGATTGGCTGGCCGTGCCGCTCAGGGAGAAGAAACCGTTTCTCGGCATCTGTCTCGGCGCCCAGATGCTGGCGCACCATCTGGGCAGCCGGGTCTTCAAGCATCCCGATGGCCATGCCGAGGTCGGCTACTACCCGATCCGGCCGACCGAGCTCGGGTTGGCGGTCTGCGATCCGTGGCCGGAGCAGGTCTATCAATGGCACCGCGAAGGCTTCGATCTGCCGCTGGGCGCCGAGCTGCTGGCGGAAGGCGATTCCTTCCCGGTGCAGGCGTTTCGTTTCGGCACCGCGGCGTATTCCCTGCAATTCCACCCCGACGTCACGCACGCCATGATGTGCCGGTGGACCACGCGCGGGCACGAGCGCATGCTCCTGCCCAACGCCAAGCCCCGGGTCGCGCATTTCGCCGACCGCGCGGTCTACGACCCGGCCGGTCGCGCCTGGCTGGAGGCGTTCCTGAACCATTGGCTGGCGGAGCCGCTGCCCGAGGAAGGCTCGCGAAGCGAATGACGAGGGGTCTTGATACGGCCGCGTCTCGCAGCTTCGCGACCCTGCGGGATCAACTTTTCCTGCCGTAGAAACCGTCGACATGGGCGAGCGCCGGAAAGGCTCGCGTCCAGATCAGCACCACCAGCAGAATGCCGACGCCGCCGAAGAGGACCGCCGGGATGGTTCCCAGCCAGGCCGCCATGATGCCGGCGCGGAAATCGCCGAGCTGATTGGACGTCCCGGCGAACAGCGAGTTCACGGCATTGACACGGCCGCGCATCTCGTCCGGCGTCTCGATCTGGACCAGCGTCATCCGGATGACCACGCTCACCGCATCGGATGCTCCCAGCACGGCAAGTGCGGCCAGCGACAGCAGGATCGAGCTCGACAGCGCGAACACGATGGTCGCGAGGCCGAAGCAGGCGACACTGACGAACATGATGCGGCCGACCTGCCGCCTGAGCGGAAAGGCCGTGAGCGTCGCCATGACGGTGAGCGCGCCGACCGCAGGTGCTGCGCGCAACAGGCCCAATCCCTCCGGGCCGGTATGGAACACCTCGTCGGCGAAGATCGGCAGCAGCGCGGTGGCGCCGCCCAGCAGCACCGCGAACAGATCGAGCGAGATGACGCCGAGCACGATCGGGCTGCGGCGGATGTAGGAGACCCCGGCGAAGAATGCCTGCAGGCTGATCGGAGAGCGCGCCGCCACGAAGCGCTCGGTGCGCACGATGCCCAGCAGGACGATCGAGAAGAGGTAGAGGACGAAGCAGCTGGCATAGGGGACCGCGGCACCGAATATGTAGAGGGCGCCGCCGAGCGCGGGGCCTGAAATGGTGGCGAGCTGGGTGGTGGAGGCCGAGGCCGCGACTGCGCGCGGAAACAGCGACGCCGGCACCACGGCCGGCAGCAGCGTCTGCTGGGTCGGGGCCTCGAACGCGCGCCCGACGCCGAGGACGAGCACTGCGGCCAGGATGAATTCCCTGGTCACCCATCCGGAGACAGAAGCGAGCGCCAATGTCCCAGCCGCGACGCCTTCCGCCGCCTGGCAGATCTGCAGCAGGCAGCGGCGGTCGTAGCGGTCCGCGATCTGCCCCGCCACCAGCATCAAGGCCGCCGCCGGCAGGAACTGCATCAGGCCGATGAGGCCGAGGTCGAGCGCGCTGCCGGTGAGCGCGTACATCTGCCAGGCGACCGCGACGCCCAGCATCTGGTATCCCATGGCGGCACAGGTGCGCGCGCTCCAATAGAGCACGAACGGCCGGTGACGAAGGACGGACTCCGGCACGCCGGTAGACGGGGTCATTGCGATCAGTGCGAAGATGTGAAAGCGGATACGGCTGGTGGAGCCGAGGGGGGTCGAACCCCTGACCTCCTCATTGCGAACGAGGCGCTCTCCCAACTGAGCTACGGCCCCGCCAAGTCGCTGCGCGCTGCCGATGCGGCGAGTATGGCGATTTAGGACGCGGCCTCTGGGGAGTCAAGGATCGGCGGGATGCAGGCCGCGGGATCGGGGTTTTCACGCGCCGGCGCGCTTGTTTGCGTGCCCTCGGGCCGCTAAATGTAGCACACGATCCTCGAGAGCGAGGCAGGCTCATGCGCGCCCTTTTCTACGTCATCGACCTCGCCCTTCAGCTCTACATCTGGGTTCTGATCGCGGCCGCGATCTTCTCCTGGCTGATCGCATTCAACGTCGTCAACGTCCGCAATTCCGCGGTCGGCGGCGTCGGCGATTTCCTCTATCGCATCACCGAGCCCGCCCTGCGGCCGATCCGCAACGTCCTGCCCAATCTCGGCGGCATCGATATCTCTCCGGTCATCCTCATCCTCATCATCATCTTCATTCGCTATTGCATCGCCCTCTATATTCTTCCCAACGTGTTCTGACCTTGATCGGCGCCAGACCGTGGACGATGTCGGCGGACGGCATCGTCGTTTTGGTACGGGTCACTCCCAGGAGCGGCCGCGACGGCCTCGAATCCGTGCAGCAATTGGCGGACGGGCGCAGCGTGTTGAAGGCGCGGGTGCGGGCGGCAGCGAGCGCGGGCGAGGCCAACGCCGCGCTCGTCGCGCTCATCGCCGGGACGCTCGGCGTCGCTGCCCGCGATGTCCGCCTGCTGTCCGGCGCAACGGCGCGGATCAAGCGTGTGAAGGTGGTCGGTGCGGGGGCGTGCTCGCCGCGACGCTGGAGAGAATTTGTTCGGTCGGGTAACGAGGGCCGCAGTGCGAGCGGAGCGTGCGTAGGTGGGCAAAGGCGCGATCAAGGAATTCGGTCGTGCCGTGCGGAATTCGCAGCGCCGTGCCCACGGCGGCGCGAGCACGCGGGCAAGATCGCGCGCGCCTCGTGCAATGCGGCGAGAGCACACGGCAGGCGATCTTGCCCACCCTACCGGCGGCGTAATGAAAGGGCGGGAATGACCGCGCGGATCATCGACGGCAAGGCGATCGCGGCGGAACTGCGCGCTCGGGTCGCCGACGCGGTGCACCGGCTGTCGCGTGACAGCGGCCTCACCCCGGGGCTCGCGGTGGTCCTCGTCGGCAACAATCCCGCCAGCGAGAGCTACGTCGGCAACAAGATGAAGATGACGGCCGGCAGCGGCATGCGCTCGTTCGATCATCGGCTGCCGGAGACGACGAGCGAGGGCGAGCTGCTTGCCCTGGTCGCGCGCCTCAATGCCGATCCTGCCGTGCACGGCATTCTGGTGCAGCTCCCGCTTGCCGGCGCAGATCGACGCCCAGAAGATCATCGAGGCGATCGATCCGGCCAAGGATGTCGACGGCTTCCATCCCGTGAACGCCGGGCGCCTGTCGGCGGGGCTGCCGGCACTCGCGCCCTGCACGCCGGTCGGATGCGTCGCTCTCGCCAGGTCCGTACGGCCGTCGCTGCAGGGGCTCGAGGCGGTGGTGATCGGCCGTTCCAATATCGTCGGCAAGCCGCTGGCGCAGCTGTTGCTGGCGGAGAACGCCACCGTGACGGTGGCGCATTCCCGTACCCGCGACCTTCCCGCCGTGTGCCGCCGCGCCGATCTTCTGTTCGCGGCGGTAGGGCGGCCGGAGATGGTGCGCAGCGACTGGGTGAAATCGGGCGCCGTCGTGATCGACGTCGGCATCAACCGTGTCACCGATGCCGGCGGCAAGTCGCGCATCGTCGGCGACGTGGCGTTCGCGGAGGTCAGCGAGGTCGCCGGCGCGATCACGCCGGTGCCGGGCGGGGTAGGGCCGATGACGATCGCCTGCCTGCTCGCCAACACGCTGCGCGCCGCATGCGCGATCTGCCGGGCTCGCCGAGCCTGAAACGCTGACGACGCGCTCGTAGGGTGCGGCAAAATCGCGCACGAGGCCGTAGGTTCGGCACCGCCACAGGTGGCGATTTTGCCCACCCTACCGATTCTTCAGCTGGTCCAGGCGAATGCGACCTTGTCGAGGACGCGGGTGCCGAACCGCTCGGACGAGCGCGCCACCGCCTTGCCCCCGAGCGCCCGGTAGAAAGCGACCGCCGGCTCGTTGTCCGACAGCGCCCAGATCACCAGGCTGTTGAGCCCGCTCTGCACCAGATCGCGCCGTGCGGCGGTGAACAGCTTGCGTCCGAAGCCCAGTCCCTGGAATTCCGGACGCAGGTAGAGCTCGTAGATCTCGCCGTCGTAATAGAGGCTGCGGGCACGATTGCGGCCGTAATTGGCGTAGCCCGCCACGCAATCGCCGAAAGCCAGCACCGCGATACGGCTGCCCTTGCGGATCGCGCTGTCCCACCACTGCGGTCCGCGCCGGTTGATGAGCTTGTCGAGCTCGGGGCCGGGGATGACTCCCTGATAGGCGCCTCTCCAGGCCTCGTCGTGAGTCGACGCGATCGCCGTTGCATCTGACGGCTTCGCGCGACGGACCTCTATCAGGATCGTGCTCATGACGAGATAGAAGCAAGCACGTCGTCGTCCTTCAAGAGCTATATTTAACCCGAGGTTAACAGTAGCGGGCGTTGATGTGGATTTGTCACACCGCACCCCGCCCGCTTGCTCGCAAAAGCCCGAAAAATCGAGACATACTCGGGGTCTAACGGGATGTTGCAGCGGCGCCACGCAAGCCCGTCAAAATCGCGCCTGAATGCGTGTCGAAAGGCTCGCGTCGGTATCGGAGCGCGCTTTGCGCGGCTCGGGCATTCCCGCGGTTGCAGGAACGAATCAGTCACGCGGCGAGACCGATGCGGGTGCGAACGGTCTCGATCGGTTCGCGGCTCGCCGCCGGAAGTCCAGTCCGGGCCGAACAAGTCGATCCGCATCCGTTCGCCGCGCGCCCAGGCATCCGAGCAGTCACGACTCCGTGTCGCCGGCAGTTCAATAGATCATCGGTCGACGTTCCAAAGATCAGTTCTCGCCCGTCGACGAAGTAGTGCTGTTCGTGCTCGCCGGAACCGTCCTTGGCCTTTTTTCCTGCAGGACTGCGGCGTAGTCCTCGAACAGTTTGTCTAACGTGTCATCGCCTACCAGGTCGCCATGCTTCTCACGATATCGAGATGCGCTCTTCAGCTGTGAGGCTTCCGTCTGCCGAGGCCTTCTCTACGCGCCGATTTGGCGTCATCCGCGTGCAGTTCCTTGATCCGGTCATCAAGCCTTTTCAGCTTCGCCGGGACCAACGGCTTGAGCGCTACGGCCAGCTCTTCGGCGTCCCTTTGTCGGAACCCCACAACGCATATTATTTGTTCTAACGTTCGTTATTACATAAGGAGGGGTCCATGATCGCCTTGAAGGTCAGCAAGCTCGGCAATTCGCTCGGCGTCACCCTCCCCAAGGAGGCTGCAGCAGCCCTCCGCGTCAGCGCGGGGGACATGCTCTACCTCACTCCGGCCCCTGGGGGCTACCGGATCACGCCCTATGACCCGACGTTTGAGCGCCACATGGCCGTCGCACGCGACGTGATGAAGCGGCGCGCGCAACGCGCTGCGTGAGCTGGCCAAGCGGTGACCGAGTGGCTCACCATCGCCGATGTGCTCGCGATCCACGACGAACAGGTCGCTGAGCACGGCGGCTCTGATGGTGTGCGCGACATGAACGTCATCGAGTCCGCCTTAGCTCGCCCGCAACATTTGCTGGTTCTTTCGGAAACCGAGCCCGACCTTGCCGCGTTGGCAGCCGCCTATGCATTTGGTTTGGCCAAGAACCATGGCTTCGTCGATGGCAACAAGCGAACATCCTTCGTCGCGACGGAAACATTCCTCGCGCTCAACAGTGTGAAGCTGACCGCGACCGACGAGGAAATCGTTCCAATCTGGTCGGACCTTAGGGCGGGCCAACTGCCGGAAGACAAGCTTGCCGAGTGGTTGCGTGGCCATATGACGGCCGCATGAAGCCGGCCGTCTTCCGTGCGCGGACCGTCACACCCGCTCGGCCTCCTTGCGCCGCTCCTCCTTCTTGCGCTCGTTGGGGTCGAGCAGCTTCTTGCGCAGCCTGATCGCCTTCGGCGTCACCTCGACCAGCTCGTCGTCGCCGATGTAGGCGAGGGATTTCTCCAGCGTCATCTGGATCGGCGGCACCAGGCGCACGGCCTCGTCCTTGGCGTGGGTCCGGATATTGGTGAGCTTCTTGCCCTTGAGCACGTTCACCTCGAGATCGTTGCCGCGCGTGTGCTCGCCGATGATCATGCCGCGATAGACCTTCCAGCCCGGCTCGATCATCATCGGTCCGCGATCCTCCAGGTTCCACAGGGCGAAGGCCACCGCCTCGCCTCGGTCGTTGGAGATCAGCACGCCGTTGCGCCGGCCCGCGATCTCGCCGCGATGGGCGCCGTAGCCGTGGAACAGTCGGTTCATGACCGCGGTTCCGCGGGTGTCGGTGAGCAGCTCTCCCTGGTAGCCGATCAGGCCGCGCGTCGGCGCGTGAAAGACGAGCCGCACGCGTCCGCCGCCCGACGGGCGCATCTCCTTCATCTCGCCTTTGCGCTCGGAGAGCGTCTGCACGACGATGCCGGTATGCTCCTCGTCGACGTCGATGACGACCTCCTCGATCGGCTCCATCGAGCTCGCCGGAAGCGTCGCGCTGCATCAGCACTTTCGGTCGTGACACCGACAGCTCGAAGCCCTCGCGCCGCATGGTCTCGATCAGGATGCCGAGCTGCAGCTCGCCGCGGCCGGCCACCTCCATGGAATCCTTCTCGCTCGATTCCGAGATTCTGAGCGCGACATTGCCCTCCGCCTCGCGCAGCAGCCGCTCGCGAATCACGCGGCTCTGCACCTTGTCGCCTTCGGTGCCGGCCAGCGGGGAATCGTTGATGCGAAACGTCATGGCCAGCGTCGGCGGATCGATCGGCTGCGCGGGCAGCGGCTGCATCACCTCCGGCGCACAGATCGTGTGCGAGACCGTGGCCTCGGGCAGCCCGGATATGGAGACGATGTCGCCGGCCGACGCCTCCTCGAGGCTGCTGCGCTCGAGCCCCCGGAAGGCGAGCACCTTGGTCACGCGCCCGTCCTCGACCGGGTTGCCGTTCCGGTCCAGCACCTTGACCATCTGGTTGGGACGCACCGAGCCCGATGTGATGCGGCCGGTGACGATGCGGCCGAGATAGGGGTTGGCCTCCAGGATGGTGCCGAGCATGCGGAACGGCCCAGCCTCGATCGTGGGCTCCGCGACGTGCCGCGTGGCGAGGTCGAGCAGCGGCGCCATGCCTCGATCCTTCGGTCCTTCGGGCGAGGCCGCCATCCAGCCTTCCTTGGCCGAACCGTAGACGAGCGGGAAATCGAGCTGCGCCTCGCTGGCGTCGAGGGCGGCGAACAGATCGAACACCTCGTTCACCACCGCCGAGGGCCGCGCATCCGCGCGATCGACCTTGTTGATGACGACGATGGGCTCGAGACCGACCTTGAGCGCCTTCGATACCACGAACTTGGTCTGCGGCAGCGGTCCCTCGGCGGCGTCGACCAGCACCAGGGCGCCGTCCACCATGTTGAGGATGCGCTCGACCTCGCCGCCGAAGTCGGCATGGCCGGGAGTGTCGACGATGTTGATGCGCGTACCGTGCCAGAGGATCGACGTCACCTTGGCGAGAATGGTGATGCCGCGCTCGCGCTCGAGGTCGTTGGAGTCGAGCGCACGCTCCGCCACCCGCTGGTTGTCGCGAAACGCGCCGGACTGCTGCAGCAGCCGGTCGACCAGCGTGGTCTTGCCATGGTCGACATGGGCGATGATCGCCACGTTGCGCAACGACATGAGGGAGAATCCGGTGGGCCGCGCCCGGGCTGCGTCGAGGCGAATATAGGCACGGCGCCTCGAACTGCAACGCCAGCGAACGTCGCCGCACCCGTGCAGGCCGGTTGCAGGCCCCTTGCGCCGCGACCTCCGGAAGGCGACCATGAGGCAAAGCCGTGGGAGGTCGCTTGCGCTGCCCCGTCCCGGTCAGGAACGAGCGTCGGGTCCTGTGCGTCTTTCCGCACTACACCCCGGCCTTCGGAACCTTCAACCACGCCTACCGGTTGATGCGAGGCGTGCGCGCGTTCATGCCGCCGCAGGGGCTGTTGCTGATTGCCGCCTACATGCCGGAAGGCTGGACGGTCCGCTTCGTCGACGAGAACATCCGCAAGGCCGCCGCGACCGAGCTCGAATGGGCCGACGTGGTGGTGGTCAGCGGCATGCACGTGCAGGCCCCGCAGATCCACGACATCGCCGCGCGCGCGCATGCCGCGGGCAAGCCGGTCGTCCTCGGCGGCCCATCGGTCTCGGCGTCTCCGGAAATGTATCCCGAGATCGACTATCTCCACATCGGCGAGATGGGAGACGCCACCGATCGGATCATCGGCCAACTCGACGAGAGCGTGGCGCGGCCGCCGACGCAGATGCGTTTCCAGACCGCGGACCGGCTGCCGCTGCAGGACTTTCCGATTCCCGCCTACGACCTCGTCCCGCTCAGGAACTACCTGATGCTCACCCTGCAGTTCTCAAGCGGCTGTCCCTATCTCTGCGAGTTCTGCGACATTCCCAACCTGTACGGCCGGCAACCGCGGCTCAAGGCACCGCGGCAGATCATCGCCGAGCTCGACACCATGCTGGCCCAGAGGGGGCATCCGCCAGTGGTCTATTTCGTCGACGACAACTTCATCGGCAACCGCAAGGCCGCCAAGGACATGCTGCCGCATCTGGTCGCGTGGCAGAAGCAGCGCGGCTACCCCCTGCAATTCGCCTGCGAGGCTACGCTCAACATCGCCAAGCAGCCGGAGATCCTCGCGCTGATGCGGGAGGCATCGTTCCTCGGCCTGTTCGTCGGCATCGAGACGCCGGAAGCGGATGCGCTCAAGGCGATGCGCAAGAGCCAGAACGTGGCCGTACCGATGATGGAGTCGATCAGGACGCTCAACGGCTACGGCCTGGAGGTGACGTCCGGCATCATCCTCGGGCTCGACACCGACAGCGACGACACCGAAGGCCGGCTCAAGGACTTCATCGATCTGTCGCAGATCCCGATGCTGACCATCAACCTGCTGCAGGCGCTGCCGAGGACGCCGCTGTGGGATCGGCTCGAGAAGGCGGGCCGAATCGAAAGCGACCCGACATTGGAAAGCAACGTGCGCTTCCTGCGTCCCTACGACGAGGTGGTCTCGATGTGGCGGCGCTGCATCGCCCATGCCAACGATCCCGAGCGCCTGTTCTCGCGCTTCCACCACCAGGTCGACTCGACCTACGTGAACCGCATGATCCCGCCGGCGCGCGGCAAGCTCAACTGGTCGAACCTTTCGGGCGCGCTGGTGCTCGCGTTCCGGGTCGCGCTGCACATCGGCATCCTGTCGGACTATCGCAGGCCGTTCTGGCGCGCCGCCCGCCACGCCTTGCGCCGCGGGCAGATCGATGCCGTGCTCGGCATCGGCTTCATCGCGCACCACCTCATCCAGTTCACCCGCGACGCCCTGCGCGGCGAGCAGAACGCGTCCTACTACTCGACCAAGACGCGCACGCGCGATCCCGCGCCGCCGCCCGAGATGGCGCTGCGCAAGAGCGCGTAGGAAGTCGGTAGGTGGGCAAAGGCCCCTGACGGGCGTTTTGCTACGAAGCGCGGTTCGGATGCGAGATTTGTCGCGTTGGAAAGCCCGGCGCGGCGCTGCGCCTGGGTTGATTTGCCGTCAACAGCCCAATCCGAAAGTATTGGAAGGGGCATCGAGCTTGTAACCACCGACAACAACGTGAAAGTGTGCACAGTTGCCGCCGACCGACTCGCGTATACGGTCGCGGAGAAATCCTGAACGAAGCGCGTGTATCGTCGGCTTCGATGCCTGGTATCGGAGAAATGAATTTGCATCGGATGGGGCAACCCATTTACGTTCGATGCCGATAGAACCGCAAAAGGTGACCTCCATGTTCGGTCTGATCTCGCAGCTGTCGCATGTGGAAATCATTACGCCGAAGCCAAACGAGTCTTTGAAATTCTTTGTCGACGTATTGGGTTTGATGGAAACGGCGCGTCGCGGTCAATCGGTCTACCTGCGCGCGTGGCGAAATTTCTTTCATCACGATCTCGTATTGACCGAAGGGAAGGAGCCCGGATTGGGGCATATCGGGTGGCGCGCCATGGGCGATGCGGCGCTGGAAACCGCTGCGTCCCGTCTGAAGAACCGCGGTATCGGCATAGGATGGCACGAGGGCGCACCCGGCCGTGGGCGGGGCTACCGATACCGAAGTCCAGGCGGACATAAGCACGAAATATATTGGGAGGCTGAGCGATGGACGCCCCCGCCAGGACTCGTCCCGACGTTCCCGAATCGACCGCAGCGTTACGTCCCGCGCGGTGTCGCGGTGAACCACATCGATCATGTTACGATTCCGACGGCCGACATCATGGGAGATGTCGAATTTTTTCGCGATACGCTTGGTTATCGGTTCACTGAATGGACGGTGCTGAACGAGGAGAGCGATCTTGCCGTCTTTGCAATGCTGACCACCAACGAGCAGGGTCACGACCTGGGGGTGCTCGGCGATCATTCGGGAATTCCGGGTCGGATTTACCACATCGCCTATTGGCTCGACCAGCGACTCGATGTCGAGCGTGCAGCCGACATCCTGATCGAAGCCGGGACGCCCATTGAGTATGGCCCTGGCCGGCACGGAATGGGTTTTGTCACTTACGTCTATTTCCGTGAACCGGGAGGGATGCGGATCGAGCTGAATTCCGGAGGTTGGCGCAACTACCAGCCGGATTGGAAGCCCGTTCGTTGGAGCCCGGCACAGGGTTCCAACGATTTCTATCGCCAGAACGCGTTCCCGAACTCCATGATGGAAGCGTTCCCTCCCCACGTCACCGGCGCTTCGCCGAGCGCCAATGTCGAAAACCCCTGGGCCGCCGCGAGCGTGCGATAGGGTGGCACCGAGAGCAGCAGAAACAAGGTCTGTGACAAATGGGCCTGTCGGTCCGGGCACATTGCAGTTCCGCTCCGCCCGCCCCTGGTTTGAGGCGCGGGAGAAATTCGAAGAACGTGACCGGGAGAACCTCATGAAGGCGCCGCGCGCATCGTCGTTCGTCACGGCAATCGCCGTCCTGACGTTTTGGCCGGTGGTTGGATCCGCTCAAGACTATCCGACCAAACCAGTGCGACTGATTGTCGTTACGGCGGCGGGCGGCCTCATGGACGTGGTGGCGCGTCCCACCGCGGACTATCTGGGAAAAGCTCTTGGCCAACGCTTCATCATCGAAAACCGCCCTGGTTCGGGCGGAAACCTCGGTGCGGATGCTGTCGCAAAGGCTCCACCCGACGGCTACGCTCTCGGGCTGATCCAGCTCGGTAACGTCGCGATCAACCCGCACATCTATTCGAAAATGCCGTTTGATCCGTTCCAGGATCTCGTACCGGTAACGCCGGTCTCGAGCTCAGCCATTCTGGTCGTTGCCAACACAAAGCTGCCGGCAAACAACCTGACGGAGCTCATCGCACTTGCGAAGCAGCGACCGGGCAAGCTGTCTTACGGCTCGGCAGGGCCCGGTACTGCGCCTCATCTTGCCGGAGAAATGTTCAAAGCCCAGTCGGGCACCGATATCCTGCATGTGCCTTATCGTGGCGCGGGCCCGGCGGTGAACGACGTCGTCGGCGGACACGTTGATCTGACGTTTGTGGGTTGGGCGCCGTTCGCAGCCCCCTCGAGAGCGGCCTTGTCAAGGTATTGGCTGTCGCCCAGCCCACGCGCCTCACGGGCGCGCCGCAATATCCTACGTCCACGGAGGCGGGACTACCTGGCTATGAGTTCGTGACCTGGTTCGGTGTCGTAGCTCCGAAAGGAACGCCGGCAGCAATCGTCGACAAGCTCGTCAAGAACATTCACGTGATGCAGGACGACCCGCAGATACAGCGCACACTGGGTGAAAACGGCCTGGAAACGCTGAAGGAGACGCCCGTGCAGTTCAACCAGCGAATGCGGCACGACTACGACAGATTTCGGGACATCGTCAAAGCGGCAAACCTGAAATCCAGAGTAATTCCTTCCGCCCACTCAGTCTCAGAGGGGACTTCGAAAAAGGACCCGAGCTGTTGCATGGCGCCGCGCCCGCCGGAGGACGGAAATTCATCTTCGGGGCAAAGGCCGCACAGATGGCCGCAGATTCGATCAACACCACGGAGAGGAAACTCATGTTTGCCAGACTAGCCGGTGCAGTAGCCCTCGCGGGCGCGATCGCAATCCCAGCAAGCGCCAACCCGGTAAAACTTCGCTTCGGTCATCCCGCGTCGCCGAATTCGCACGTGGTCGCGAACTTCGTCGTACCCTGGGCCGCGAAGGTCACCAGGGAATCCGAGGGCACGCTTCAGATCGACGTTTTTGCGGGCGGTCAGCTCGGCGGCAACGAAACGCTGCTCGACGCGGTCAGGTCCGGCGTCGCCGATATTGGATGGGTCGGCACCGCCTACTATGTGGGCAAGTTCAATCGGATGAATGTGGGATTACTGCCTTTCGAGGTGGATCGCTCCGTGTCGGCATCGGCTGCGATGTGGAAGATCCATGAGAAGGGGCTGCTGGCGGAAGAGCTCGCGGACATCAAGCCGCTCGCGCTGTTTGCGCTGCCGGGGTCGGGTATTCATTCCTCGTTTGCGGTGCGGCGCCTCGAGGATCTCAAGGGCAAGCGGATCGCGTCCCCTGGCGACGCATCGGTTGCAGTGATCCGGCGTCTTGGCGGCATTCCTACCTTGGTGGAGTTCACCGATATCTACGGGTCATTCACTCGCGGGGCGATCGAAGGCGCCGTCCTGCCATACACTGCGATGCAGCCGCTGCGCTTGTGGGAAGTGGCCAAATTCCATACCGACAGCAGCCTCAATGGCGCCGTGTATGTGATCGCAATGAATCCCGCGAGCTATGCCAAGCTGCCTTCGAAGGCCAAACAGGTGCTCGACCGCCATTCGGGATTGGCCTGGTCGCGCGAATGGGGCGAGTTCTGGGACTTGGTCGAGGTATCGGGCCGTAAGCAGGTCGAGGGAGCGCCCGGCAACCAGATCATCGTGCTCGACAGCGCCGAGAAGAAGCGTTGGCAGGATGCGGTCGCACCTGTCACCGACGATTGGGCCAGAGCCACACCGAACGGAGCACAGATCCTTTCGGTCTATCGCACCGAGCGCGATACCGCGAAATAGTCCGTGACACCGACTGCCCCGCGCACAGTTCCGCGCACGACAGCCAGCGCCGGCGACTGGCGTTGGCTTGAGCGCGCGCAACACACCTGCCAGCGGCTTGCTCAGTTCATCGCGGGTATCAGCGTCGCAATCATGCTGGTTCTCTCCATTCTCACGCTCATCGAGACAATTACGCGCTCCTACTTCCATGTCACGATTTCAGGTTTCTTCGAATTTGCGGCCTTTGCGCTTGCGGTCGGGATTTTAGCCTGCTTCCCGGCGAGCGTGATGGAGCGCTCGCATCTCACCATCGATTTCATCAGCCAGTTCATGTCGCCGCGCGTGAAAGCCGTGTTCGCTCTGGCCGGTGGCGCGTTGCTGCTCATCTTCCTTGCGCTGTTCGGCTGGCGCATCGGCGTCTATGCGACCGGGCTAGCGGCACGTGGCCAGCGGATGTCGACGCTGGGGGTTCCGATTGCTCCATTCTTCTGGATCGCCTCAGCGATGGTGCTGGTGTGCGTACCACTTCAGCTCGTGGTGCTGTTAGCCGGCGTGCGCGACCTGCTCGCCGGCCGGAATTCGGCCGAGCCCGTGAGGGTCAGCGATTTTGCCGAACCGTCGGCACCGGATAAGGCGCCCGCAAGCTCTTACAAGCTTGCAGCTGTCATCGGTCTCCTGCTTGCCGCGTTTCTGGTGCTGGCGACGGTCCTGGGCGGCGGCAATCCGTTGGCCGCGCCCGGCGCGGTGACGCGCAGCCCAGCGCTGCTGGGCGCGATCCTGTTTTTCGCGGTCTGGCTTCCGATCGTGTTGTTGGTGCCGCTTGGTGCAGCCATGGGTCTGACCGGATTGCTTGGCCTATGGCTGGTTCTTGACTGGACTCCGGCGGTGAGCGCGCTCGGTTTCGTCAATGCCCGCTTCCTGTCCAATCCCGCGCTTGCGACGCTGCCGTTGTTCCTCATGATGGGCAATTTCGCGGTGGCAGCCGGACTTGCGGATGACGTCTACTCGCTGGCCAACATTCTGCTCCGGCGGTGGCGGGGAGGGCTTGCCCACGCGACGATTATCGGCTGCGCCGGATTCGGCGCGGTCACGGGGTCATCGGTTGCGTGCGCAGCCGCGATGGGCGCAGTGGCACTTCCGGAGATGCGCCGGCGCAACTACTCGGCCGAGCTGGCAGCCGGATGTGTCGCCTCCGGTGGCATCCTGGGGCAACTGATCCCGCCCTCAACCATCATTGTCCTCTATGCCTTTCTGACTGAAGTCTCGATAGGCCGGATGCTGATCGCCGTCCTGATACCGGGGCTGATCACCGTCGTCGTCTTCCTGATAACGACATCGCTCTATGTAAGGCTGGTGCCGACTGCCGCCCCTGATCCGGGACGGGGCGGCGGCGAACCGGTGTGGCCGGTGCTCAAGCGCTGCTGGGCGGTCGCCGCAATGTTCGGGCTGGTGATTGGTGGGCTTTACGCGGGCGTTTTTACGGCCAACGAGGCAGCGGCCGTGGGTGCCGCAATGTCGTTCTTTTTCGCGCTCGGTCGTGGCAGGTTGAGTGGTGGGGCGTTCTGGCGCGTGATGGTCGAGACGGCGTCGATCACCGCCATGCTGTTTCTCACTATCATCGGCGCCATCACGTTCGCGTTCTTTCTCGGGACGACACAATTTGCCGATCAGGCGACCCAGGCAATTCTTGGGCTCGGATTATCCCCACTCGGTATCGTTGCGGTGCTGGTGGTGGCCTACCTCGCACTCGGCACCGCGATGGAGTCGGCTACAATTCTGCTGATTACGACACCGATCGTGGCGCCGGTGATCCAGCAACTCGGATTCGACCTCGTATGGTGGGGAATTGTGATGGTGATGGTCGTCGAAGCCGGGATCATCTCGCCGCCCTACGGCATCAACATGTTCGTCATCCAGACCCTGCAGCCCGACATCAAGTTGTCGCAGGTGTTCCGCGGCGTGATGCCGTATTTCTTCGCCACTCTGCTGATTATCGTGACGTTGATCCTGCTTCCCGACCTCGTGCTCTGGCTGCCGTCGACCATGTTCCGGTAGTCCGACATGAAGCTCTCGTCCTCGGCTCCATGCCCGGCAGACCGCTCGCAGCGTAGCCAGCGCATGGTCGGGGCGAACCAGCTTTTCATCCCGAATCGGAATAGCCGAGGGAGGCGACAGTGGCGAAGGCCAAACGAGTTCTGGTCGTCGGTAGCGGAATCGCCGGTCTCGCGCTTGCGGTTGCACTAGGCCGCCGCGACATCGCGGTCGACCTGGTCGAGATCCAGCCGAATTGGAGCATCCTTGGGACCGGCATTAGTCTCACCGCTCCGACATTGCGGGCGCTGCGTGACATCGGAGTGATCGATGCCTGTGTGCAGACTGCATTCGGCTATGACCGCATCATATTCTGTGATGAGGCCGAGCGGCAGCTTGGCGCGGTTCCGATACCGCGCCTGGCCGGCCCTGAATATCCGCCGCAGGTCGGGATCAGCCGCGCTGCTCTGCACGGCGCCTGCTCGCCGGCATACACGATCCCGGGAGGACAGTGCGATTGGGCACTACAGTCGCGGCACTCGACACGCGGACCGACGGGGTCGATGTACGTTCTCCGACGGCCGACAGGCCTCCTACGATCTCGTCGTCGGCAGCGATGGCGTACACTCCAAGGTACGTCACCTGGCGTTCGACAACGTGTCGCCTGAAAGCTTTACGGGACTTGCAGTGTGGCGCGCAACAGTACCGCGTGCACGAGAGGTCGACTGCATGCAGGTCTTTTACGGCCCGCGTACCAAGGCCGGTATCAACCCGCACTCCAACACGGAGATGTTCCTGTTCCTGGTGGAACCCATCGCGCACCAGCGGAGGATCCCGGACGACCAGAAGCATGTCGTACTGACTGGTCTGCTGCAGGAGTTTCCCGGCAAGCTGCTGACTTATGTGCGGGATCACGTGACGGACCCGCGTGATGTGGACTATCGTCCGATGAGTGCCTTCCTGCTGCCGTCACCGTGGTATCGCGGGCGTATCGTGGTGATCGGCGACGCTGCGCATACCACGACACCGCATCTCGCGACCGGGGCGGGCATTGCGATCGAAGATGCGGTCGTGCTTGCCGAGCTTCTAGCGAGCGACCTGCCGATCGCGGAGGCGCTGGATGGTTTCATGACGCGGCGATTCGACCGTTGCAAACTGGTGGTCGAGACCGCCGTCAAGCTCGGCGAGATGGAGAAGGACAAGACGATCCCCGTCGAGACGCACCGAGAGCTGTTGGCGGCGACCTTCCGACAACTCGCGGCGCCGATCTGAGCGAGCACTGTAATGTTCGAGTTCTTTCCGACAAACTATGTTTGGAACCTATCCACGAATCTTGCCTGCTGCATGGCTAGTGAACGACGCGTAATTCCTCACGCTTAGAATCGAAGAAGCTTGCCGGCTCGGCTACACACGCAATGTCGCGGTTACCACGCCGACGTTCACGCTTGTGCCTGTTTGTCATAGGAACAAATCGCATAGCAACCGTACACTCACGTCTGGCGCGTCAGTATGCGGAATATCTGCCTTTGCGCATCCTCCCTACGCCGATTAAATTCTCGATTTTGAAGGAAGTCTTGCAGTGGCAACCACATCTGGCTTCAGACCCGGCGCTTTCATGGTTTCGCGGGCTGATGAAGGGCGTGGCGAGAGAAATTGAGCCAGTCGACCGCAAGAGCCGACCGGTCGCATCGTCGGACGAAACAAGGGGCTCGGGTCATCGGGCTTGCGCGACGACCAGGGCCCATAACTGAGCGCGCCCGAAGGTCGAATTCTTATCAGTCGTTGGGCACTGTCGTTGAATAGGTCATCAGTCTTCATGCTTCATGCCGTATGGCGCTCCTCCAATGCTGGGACAGCATCGCCATTGGCACCGTGGCCCCGAATGCTCCATCCGCTCACCCCGGCTTGG
>CAWIZJ010000053.1:0-133699 GCA_963840535.1 uncultured Alphaproteobacteria bacterium | reverse complement strand
GGCAACGTGTCGCCGCATTGCCCCCCGAGACCATCATATATTTCACCACGCTGACATACGACGGCGACCAGCCGACCTGGGTTTCCCGTGATGCACTCGTGGACCTCGCCAAGGTCGCCAATCGGCCGATCATTGTCGATCTGGAAAGCCACGTCGACGCCGGGGGTGTGGGCGGTCTGGTCGCCGATCCCCAGCGGATCGGCCGGGAGGCGGCACGCCTTGCCCTGCGCATTTTCGATGGTGAAAACGCGTCGAACATTCCTGTCGTCACCGGCGAGTTTGTCAGGCCGATTTTCGACTGGCGGCAGCTGCAAAGGTGGGGGATCAGCGAGAGCAATTTGCCGCCGGGGAGCGAAATCCGTTTTCGCCAGTCTACCGCCTGGGAACAATACCGCTGGCAAATCATGCTGATCGCGGCGGCTCTGCTGCTGCAGACCGGACTGATCATCGGTCTGATCCACGAACATCGACGACGGCGCGTCGCTGAAATAGATGCCCGCCGCCGTATGTTCGAGTTGGCGCACATGAATTGCGTTGCCACGGCTGGAGCGGTGTCGGCATCAATTGCTCACGAACTCAACCAGCCATTGGCAGCGATCGCAGCAAACGGGAGTGCAGGCTTGCGTTGGCTTGCAAAGGCTACGCCCGACCTCGACGAAGCGCGGGCGGCCTTCAAACACGTTGTCGAAAGCGGTCATCGTGCTGGTGAGCAGATCGGAAGCATCCGGGCGATGTACCAGAAGGATGATCCTGGAAGGTCCGCACTCGACGTCAACGAACTCATTCGTGAGGTCATCGTGCTCTTGCGAGATCAGCTGAACCGCCACAAAATCGCGGTTCAAACCGATCTGTTTCCCGCCCTCCCACAAGTGTCGGGCCATCGCGTCCAGTTGCAGCAGGTCATTCTCAACCTGATCATGAATGCAGCCGAAGCCATGGATGTCGTGACGGATCGATCGCGGGTGCTGCGAGTGACAACGGAACCTAATGAACCCAGTAGTGTGCTGATCACGGTGCAAGACTCCGGACCAGAGACTCCTTCCCCCGGAAAATATCGCCCTCATCTTCGACTCGTTTTTTACGACGAAATCCCATGGAATGGGGATGGGTCTGTCGATTTGTCGCTCGATTGTCGAAGCCCATGAGGGTCGACTTTGGGCCACTACCGGCCCGGATTTTGGGGCGGCTTTTCACATTGTTTTGCCGAGCGAACCGTCTTGATCCCGCACTCGTCGTTTGCTGCAGTGCATGAGTTCGGTTCCTGTGCAGGTTTTCGGACGCCGGGATGACGGGCTATCCACGCGCTCCATCGGCCGGCGTCCGAAAAGCGCCAAGGCACGAAATCGCCGAAGGTGGGCATGACGGTGCCGCGGGGAGCGGGTGCCGCGGGCGCTATGGGGATTTAGCCGCGAGGTCAGGCAGCAGGATGAGCGATCGCAGCGCTTGCTGCGATCGCTTTGCTGGAGGCACGGGCGTGGTTGGAGGGGTGAACGAGCGGGGGGCGGGTTGTGCGCCGATATTGGCGGTGCGATTGCGGCGCAATCGGGCGGCCAGCCGCGAGCGTGGGCGCTGCCGGCGGAGAGCCGACACGATGGCGAGCGGGATGGTGGTGGTTGATCGGCAGATGACGGCATCATGAGGTGTCGATCCTGATCGCCGCCGGAGCCGCTGTGGGTCGGTGCTGGGCTCGCAGCCGCGCGCGAAGGTCTCGATGATGATCATGCGGCCACCGCAGCACGGGCATGGACGCGGCAACACGCGGGGTTGGTCGCCGGTGCGGCTTCGGGGGCCTCGGTTTTGGGCGCGAACGGCATGGCGAGCAACTTGCGTGCGTGCGCAATATTTGCGGCTCGGTTGCCGCTGGCGAGCAGCCCATAGTGTCGGATGCGGTGGAAGCCCTTGGGCAGCACGTGCATCAGGAAGCGGCGGATGAACTCGTCGGTCGTCAGCGTCATGGTCTTGTAGCGGCCCGGCCCCTCGATCCGATAGTCCTTGTATTTGAAGGCGACGCCGTTCTCGTCGGCGGCCACCAGCCGGCGATTGGAGATCGCGATGCGGTGGGTGTAGCGCGACAGATAGCGCAACACTTGCTCGGGCCCGGCGAACGGCTCCTTGGCGTAGACCACCCAATCGATCTTGCGCAGTGGCGCCAGATAGGCATCGAATGCAGCCTTGTCGGCGAGCCGCACATGATCGCCGAAGAACTGCAGGCGGTCGTGGGCCGCGGCCAGCATCTCCAGGAACAGCCGGCGGAACAACGCCGAGAGCACCTCCACCGTCAAGAAATAGCGCGGTCGGCAGGCGATCCACTTCGATCCATCCGGCGACAGGCCGCCACCCGGCACGACCATGTGCACATGCGGGTGGTGGGTGAGCGCGGAGCCCCAGGTGTGCAGCACCGACATGAAGCCGATGCGAGCGCCGAGATGCTTGGGATTGGCCGCGATCGTGAGCGTGGTCTCGGCCGAGGCTTTGAACAGCAGGTCGTAGATCACCGCCTTGTTCTGATAGGCGATGTCGCGGATCGCCGCCGGCAGTGTGTACACCACATGAAAGTACGGCACCGGCAGCAACTCGGCCTCGCGCTCGGCCAGCCACTCGCGTGCAGCAGCGCCCTGACACTTGGGGCAGTGCCGGTTGCGGCAGCTGTTGTAGGCGATGATGGTGTGGGCGCACTTCTCGCAGCGCGCGACATGCCCGCCGAGCGCCGCCGTGCGGCAGTGCTCGATCGCACTCATGACCTTCATCTGGTCGAGGCTGACGTGCCCGGCATTGGCTTTGCGCCACGCCGCCCCGTGGTCGCGGAAGATATCCGCGACCTCCAGCGCTGGACGGGACATGGCCGCGGGCGTTACGCCGGCGGCTGGACTTTCCTGCTCTTCTTGGGCTTCTTGCGAGGCTGCGACAGCAGGTCGAGCGGGCTCTCGATGCCGGCAATCATGCCGGTGGCGACGCGCGTGTAGCGCGCCGTCGTGTCCAATTTGTCGTGTCCGAGCAGCGCCTGGATCTTGCGGATATCGGTGTCGCCCTCGAGCAGGTGGGTCGCAAAGCTGTGGCGCAGCGCATGCAGCGTCACGCTCTTCTTGATCCCAGCGGCGTCGGCCGTCTCGTGGAACAGCCGGCTCAGCTGGCGGGTGGTCATCGGCTTGCCGGGCTTGCGGCCGGGAAACAACCAACGTTCCTGCACGGGCGTTTGCGCATCGAAACCCACGGCGCGCCTTCCACCACTGCCGCAACAGAGCCAGCATCTCGGGCGACAGCATGACATGCCGATCCTTGCGGCCCTTCGACTGCTCGATGCGAATGATGCTCTGCGCCTTGTCGATATGCTTGACCTTCAGCCGGACCACCTCGCCCGCGCGCAGACCGCAGCCATAGCCGAGACTGAGCAACACGCGGACCTTGAGGCTGCCGGCGACGGCCAGCAGCCGCCGCGTCTCGTCCCGGCTCATCACCAGCGGGATCTTCTGCGGCTCACGGAGGTGATAGATCTCGGCGGCAAGATCCAGTCGCCGCAGCGTCACGCGGAACAAGAACCGCAGCCCGGTCATGATGCGATTGCGGTTGCAGATGCTCACACCGGTCTCGGCCAGGTGCAGCTGGAACAGCCGGATGTCCTCGGCTGTGGCCGTGTCAGGTGACCGCTTCAGAAATGCGGCGAACCGCTTGCAGCTGCGGATGTGGCCCCTCTGCGTGCCCGCACAGAGCTTGCGAGCGTTCATGTCCTCGATCATGCGCTGGCGCAACGGGCTGACGGTAGGCGTACTCATAGGCAACTCCTGTCTCGGGTGAGGTTGACGACACCTCGATCCTCAAGACGGAGCTCCCCGGCCCGCTATCGACACGTCTCCCCTGGTACACGCCTTAGCGCTGAGCTGCGCGCCGCAGCGGGCTATCGCGTAGCGATTTAGTGCTTTGGCACTTCGCTACAGTTTGCCGCGATGCGGAGTTCAGCCGGAATTGAGGGACAAGCGGATATATCGCGGATATATGGTCAATCCGTCGAGATGACGACATTTCCCCAATTCAGTGGGCGCGTTATTCAATACGCTCGCCGCCCGCCCGCCAGCCCATTTCCCAGAAGTTGACCTCAAGCCGGGTCGCTTCCTTAAAGATCGCGATTAGCTCGGCCTCGCGCGCGGGTGTGGCGTATAGATCGGCAAGGCGGTCCAGGCGAGCCGCGCCTTCGCCGCGACCTCTTGGTATGGCGCACCTGCATACTCGTCGATCCAGACCCGATAGGGGTTCGTTGCGGCGCATGCATCGGGTCGCGTTGCGAGATATGTCGCGATCTCAGCATAGCCGATCACGCAGGGAGCAAGCACCACTTTGAGCGTCAGCAGATCGCCGCGCATCCCCGCATCGAGCACATAGCGCGTATAGGCCAGCATCTCCGCCGCTGGCGGAGTTGGCCCCAGGTCGGCGGGCGACAGACCCCAGCCTGCACAGAGCTTCACGTGAAGGTTCATCTCGACATCGAGGATCGCTGACAGACCAGACGCCGCTTCGCGCATATCAGCCAGATGAAGTGATTTGTAGACGGCAAGCGCGTAGGCGCGGGCAAACTCGATAAGGAACAGATACTCTTGAACGAGGTAGTGCCGAAAGGACGCCTCAGGCAAGGCGCCATCAGCCATCCCATGGGTGAAGGGGTGCTCGGTGTAGGCGCGCCACTCGGCGGATGCCTCATCTTGAGACGCTCAAAGAAGCTCATAGCTTCCTGCCGGACTTACACGGCTCTGGACCTTTCGCCGCCAGACACTCGCTAGCCAGGGCTGTTTTTCACGCGGCAAACCGGCAGGACGGTAATAGTGATTGAGCTTTAGGATTCCCGCAGCTGACAAATACCAGCGCCAAGTATCTAGATCAAGAAGCACGCCGTAGCGCCCACCACTCCAGCCTTCCTCGTTATGGCCGCGAGGGTTCGAGCTGAACAGCACGCCACGCGGTTTTAGACTCGCGAACAGTTTAAGCAACACCGAGGTAACTCCTGGCTGGGTACATGGAACAACGCGGCGTTGGCGTATATGCCGTCGAAATGGTTATCCGGCAGATCGAGCTTGAGGAAGTCCTGCCCCCACACTTCGCAGCCGCTATGGGCGTGCGCCATTGCGGCGAAATGCGTGGCGCCTTCCAAACCTACCGCGATGTGGCCGAGTTCGGCAAACACCTTGAGGTCGCGGCCGGGACCGCAGCCAAAATCCAATATCGTAAAAGGCGGTTCACCTTCGATGCATTGTAATATCGCAGCGATGTTTTGGCTCACGTTGTGATCGCGCGTGCCTTCCCAGAAATCTTCGGCGCGCTCGTTGTAATGATCCGAGCGTGAGATCGTGATTTTTTGAAGGTCTTGCGGATTGAGTTTCATGTTTGGCCTAGCTCGCGTGCCCGTAAATGTTCGGGCTGAAGCTGACTTTTATCCGAGACCGTGTGTTGGACAGAACCGGCGTCGTGGGGCGGCAAAATGCCTGTCCCTATTACAAATCTAATACCCGGAATTACAAATCGCTGATACGGCGTCCTTTGACGCGGCGTTGATGCACCTTGGTCTTGGTCCAGGCGAAAAGCTTGGCGTTTTTGTTGTGGCCGTGATGAAGGCATCTTGCTCCCGCAGTTCTGCGCTTCCTGCGTTTATGCTCCAAGAGCAGCTCCTGCAGATATTCCATCCAGCGGTCCGTGAAGGCAATTGTCCGTTGGTCGGCGGTCCTAGATCCAAAGGCAGCCATTCTCGGGATCCATGTCGGTGGCCAGATGATCACCTCTTGCAATTGCTACCTACTATCTCCAAATAAGTCGTCGATTGTTGGCCGATCTGCCGGGCCGCTTTTGCCTTGCACTTGCCTGGCGCGCGTTCAGCAATTCTCTTCAATTTCGACGAACTGGGAAGCAGGTGCGTCGTCGCGTCTGGTTGGTCCCGTGCACACGGGGCTGCGACAACAAGCTATCGTACATGGAACGGATACCGCGTCCATGATCGGCAACAGGGGTCATTCATGCCGCTGGTCAGAGGTCACGAGTAGTTCGAGTTCACGAGGCTTGAGGGTGTATATTCTCGATGAGGGATGGAGCCAGCCACGTCCTTTGCAAGGTCAGTCATGAGGCATTGCGGGATAGGAGTGCCCGTGACGCGAAAATAGCAGTCTTGCGATATTTGTTCGTCACCGCCAGCGCATCGAGGTCATCGCCGGCGAAAAGTACGATGAAGGCCATCGTGCGAACGATCTGATCCTCGTCCTTAGCTAAGGATCTCACCCCGCTTCCGATATGATCGGTTGACCGCGATTAAGAGAATTCAGGTGAGCTCAAAACAGGGCACACCCCTGCGCAGAATGACAGCTATAGAACAGGAGGGCGGAGAAGGTACGGGCCGCCTGCGCCCGATGCTGGGCAGATATTGTCATGAAGGCACAAACCAGGAGACACATAAGATGATCTCGCGCAACGAAAGCAAGAGAATAACCATGAGACCGGACAAAGAAGAAGCCGTCGAGGAGCGCGTTGGACAGCAGAAGCGGCTGGAAAGAGGCCAATTTCGGCTGCAGGTAGATAGGCAAACCAAACAATTGTATGCGACGTATGAAGCTGCCGAAGAGGCGGGAATGGCGATCAAGAAAAACTACCCGATCCTCCAGGTCGCGGTATACGACCTCGTGCGAAGCGTGAACGAGGTCATCGAATTGCCGAAGATGGACTGACAGATCGCAGACAACGACTTGGCCCGATCGTACGTGCCTCAAAATTTTGTATTAGCTGGGACTCGGCAGTGGAGTGCTTCTGCTCACGATGGGGCCACGACCTACATCGCTGTGTTTGAACTCATTGCGCCGTGATGCCCGCCGCCTTGATCATCTGCCACCATTTCTCTGCTTCGGCCTCCTGCAGCGCGCCGAGGACAGTCCACGTTCAGGCGCACCAGTTCGGCCGCAAGCGGAGCGGGACGATCAACAGCCCCGGCGGCATAGCGCTGCCCGATGACGACAGTCATCGTAGTGGACGGATCGGCTGCCGCGAACGCGGCCAAAGCTGCGACCGCCGCCATTGCTGTCGTTTTTGCTCTGGTCACAGACCCGGAGGCGGAAGGACTGGTCTTGAGCATGGCGCGGCCGGGCGCAAATGTCACTGGCCTGGCGCGCTCAGGTGCACGTTGCCCGATGATTAGAGCGGCCTGAAATAGGAGCGGGCCATAAGTGTCCGTGTTGCGACTTGTCGAATCCTTGACTCGTTCCATCAAAACAGTGCAGTTCCGGGATCGCTGCGTAACTGGCGCGATACGCCAAGGCGTATCAACCCAAAGGGCTCTAATCGCCGGATGAAACATCAGTGGCGGGTCAACTTGATCAGACAACTCAGCGTTAGGAAAGACGATGGCCAACGACGACAAGAAAACCAAAACTAACCCCGCTCCAAAAAATGAGGTCCCTCCGAAGAACAAGAGTACTTCAGGTGTAGACACATCCAAGGCTGAGGGCGGCAAGATAGCTGACGCCTTACCCTCCGGCTATAGCAGGGGCGAGCGCCAGAAACCGGTTTCTAAAGCTTATAAGGATAACTGGAACGCGATTTTTGCGAAGAGAAAGAAACGATAATTCGGCAGCCTCTTTTGCCAGCATCACTGATATATTTTTGCTCCGGCAACCCGATGCATTTTTGCTCCGTCGTTCACAACTCTTGATTTCCCCGTTCGGTCTTCTCTCCTTCGATTGTTCACGCTGCTTTGTCCAGCGAAACTCGGTGCGACGACTGCCAGTCGCCGTGCCACGGCGACGACCGCGCGCTTCATTCCCCGATGTCGAACGATCTTTATGCCCCAAGCCTTGTGCCAAGACCATTTGATTGTGCGGGTTAGCATGGCTTGGGCTGCCTCGAACACACGGTGCGCAGCATCCCCACATTTCGAGATGCCGCCCGTCCGTTCGATCTCGCCCCACTGGTGCCTGCGTGGCGTCAGCCCAGAGATAGCACCGACTGTCTTGGAGCTTGTGGAACCGGGCAGGCACGTGGACCGTAGCGGAAGGTGACGAACTCCTCAAACAACTGAATAAACTCCGGACAATTCCAAAGCTCGTTGAGCGCCCTGATCTGCTGTGGCTCCAGCACAAAAAAAGCCCGGAAGAATCCGGGCCTTCGTCATTTCGGTTGAGGGTGGGCTTAATAGTCCATACCGCCCATGCCACCGCCAGGCATTGCCGGGGCCCCACTGTCCTTCCTCGGCCTTTCGGCGACCATGGCTTCCGTGGTGATCAGAAGCCCGGCGATCGACGCTGCATTCTGCAGGGCCGCCCGAACAACCTTGGTCGGGTCAATGATGCCCTTGGTCACGAGGTTCCCGTATTCGCCGTTCTGGGCGTCAAAGCCGAACGCGTATTGATCCCTTTCCAGGATCTTGCTGACGATGACGGAGCCGTCCTCGCCTGCGTTAATCGCGATCTGGCGAGCCGGCCAGGAGAGTGCCTTGCGCACGATATCGACGCCAGTCTTCTGGTCGTCGTTATGCGTGCGCACCTTCTTAAGCACTTCACCGGCGCGCAACAGGGCGACGCCGCCGCCCGGCAGGATGCCTTCTTCGACAGCAGCACGGGTCGCGTGCATCGCGTCATCAACGCGATCCTTGCGCTCCTTCACCTCGACCTCGGTCGCACCACCGACGCGGATCACCGCAACGCCGCCTGCGAGCTTTGCAAGGCGCTCCTGCAGCTTCTCCTTATCGTAGTCTGAGGTAGTCTCCTCGATCTGCACTTTGATCTGAGAAATACGCGCTTCGATGTCGGCCTTCTTGCCGGCGCCGTTGACGATCGTGGTGTTCTCCTTCTCGATCATCACCTTCTTGGCGCGCCCGAGCATATTCACAGTAACCTTGTCGAGTTTTATGCCAAGATCCTCACTGATCGCCTGAGCGCCAGTGAGGATCGCGATGTCTTCGAGCATCGCCTTGCGACGATCGCCGAAGCCCGGAGCCTTCACCGCCGCAACCTTGAGGCCACCGCGCAGCTTGTTGACGACGAGCGTGGCAAGCGCCTCGCCCTCAACGTCCTCGGCCACGATCACGAGCGGCTTCGAGGTCTGCACTACGGCTTCCAGCAGCGGAAGCAGTTCCTGCAGGCCGGAAAGCTTCTTCTCGTAGATCAGGATATAGGGGTCATCCATCTCAACGCGCATCTTGTCGGCGTTGGTGATGAAGTAGGGAGAGATGTAACCGCGATCGAATTGCATGCCTTCGACCACTTCGAGCTCAGTCTCCAAGGACTTCGCCTCTTCGACCGTGATCACGCCCTCGTTGCCAACTTTCTTCATCGCATCGGCGAGGAACTTGCCGATCTCGACATCGCCATTGGCGGAAATCGTGCCGACCTGGGCGATCTCTTCGTTGGAGGTGACTTTCTTCGAGTTCTTCTTCAGATCCTCGACCACCGCTTCAACCGCGAGGTCGATGCCGCGCTTGAGATCCATCGGGTTCATTCCCGCGGCCACGGCCTTCGAGCCTTCCTTCACGATAGCCTGCGCCAGAACCGTTGCGGTTGTGGTGCCGTCACCCGCGAAGTCGGATGACTTCGAAGCGACCTCGCGCACCATCTGCGCGCCCATATTCTCGAACTTGTCTTCGAGCTCGATCTCTTTAGCGACGGCGACGCCGTCCTTGGTGATGCGCGGCGCGCCGTACGACTTGTCTAGCACGACATTGCGCCCCTTGGGGCCGAGCGTCATGCGAACCGCATTGGCGAGTATGTCGACGCCGCGCAGCATCCTGTCGCGCGCATCAACGCCGAATTTTACGTCTTTAGCAGCCATTTTTGTTCTCCGTTATGTTTGATGCGACAGCCCTTAGGCAGCCTTCTTGCGGGCAACGGTCTGTTCGATCACGCCCATGATGTCGCTTTCTTTCATGATCAAATATTCGACCCCCTCGATCTTGACCTCCGTGCCCGACCATTTGCCGAACAGCACGCGGTCGCCAACCTTGAGGTCGATGGGGATGATTTTCCCGCCCTCATCGCGGCCGCCTGGACCGACGGAGATCACCTCTCCCTCAGAAGGCTTCTCTTTGGCGGTATCCGGAATGATGATTCCACCTGCGGTCTTATCGTCGGCGTCGATGCGCGTAACCACGACGCGGTCGTGAAGCGGCCGAAACTTCATGTCAATCCTCCTAAATATCTATGCCTGTTAAGTTTTCTGACGAAAAGCAGAGGCTCATTACGACTCGCAAGATGACAGCCTCTCCACATCTTTAATTGGTTTGTTTTTGGCACTCTTCAAGGGAGACTGCCAATTCGCTTATCAAGGCCGTCGTCGTAATGCTGCTAATGCTTTGAAAAGAAAAACAAAATTGACCTTATAGGTTTGTCCTAGCCGCCCCCGCCAGGCTCGGTTCGCCGCCGGCGCAGCCCGATCACCCATGGCTCGGCATTGGTCGCCTTCGAGCGCAGCAGATTGGCGCTGGCGCCGTTGATCAGCAGCCGTCGCAAATATTGGTTACCGCGCTTGGATATGCCGCCCAGGCGATGTTTGCCGCCGCTGGAATTCTGCCGCGGTACCAGACCCAGCCACGCCGCAAATTCGCGCCCACTGCGGAAGCCGCTCGGATCCGCCACCGTCGCGGCGATCGCCGTGGCGATGATGGGCCCAATGCCCGGAATGCTCGCCAGGCGCTGGCTAACAGGGTTGCTCTTGTGCCAGGCCATGAGTTGCTTCTCGAGCGCCGCAACCGCCGCCTCGAGCTGCTCAATCTGAGCGGCGAGCACCTGCAGCACTCGGCCGATGGACGACGCGGAAGCTCGGCGCGTTGATCACCGGCGGGGGCTTTCTTGGGTTCGGTATTTACGTCCCTCTGCCAGCGCCATTTTTGGGGGCGAACTAGCCGAGGAAACTCTTTGATCAGTGATCCCATAACATCTCCTGGAGTATTTCCTCGACCGAGTGCGGCGAAATTCCAAGTTCTCCAAATCCGGGCATCTCTGGCGATGACACGTTGTCGACCTGCATCAGTTCCACTTGATTCCGAGTGACGGGCGGGCTCGAGAGCATTTCCGCGAACCAAGCCAGCGCGTGCCAAGCGGCAAATGGGATTGGAATCAACATTGGCTTGAGGCTGGCTTCGTGTGCAATTGCTCTGAGCAATTCCTCGTAAGAGTAGATGCGAGGGCCGCCGCACTCGAGGGTGATCGCATGCATGTCGGTCCGATGCAGCGCCCTTGCAATCGCCTCCGCCACATTTTCCACATAGGCCGGTTGCAATCTCGTGAGGCCGTAACCGAACATCGGATAGATTGGAAGCCTGCCGAGGAGCTCGAGGATGGTGGTGAGAAACGAGTCATCCGGTCCGAACATCACCGCCGGGCGGATGACCAGTGCGTCTACGAACGCGGCCCGGACTGCCAGTTCGCCTTCGCCGCGCTTGCGGATATAGAGCGACGGCGAGGCGGTATCGGAGCCGATTCCTGAAACGTGCGCGAGCCGCTCCGCTCCGGCTCGGCGTGCTTGATCTGCTACCCGTTGGGCAAACTCGACGTGCACGGAATGAAAAGTCTCCTGTCCGTGTTCGACGTACAGACTGACCGCATTGACCACGCCGTAAGCGCCAGCAAGTGCATCGGCCACTGATCGCTCGTCGTGAATGTTGGCCTCGACCGATTGAAGTTGCGGATCATCGAGCCCAAACAGCCTACGCCCCCGATCCGGATGCCTTGATGCAATCCGAACGGAAAATTCGTGCTTACGGAGATGCCGAACGATGCGGCGGCCCAAGAACCCGGTTCCGCCGAACACGGCGACGGTGCGCTCGTTCGTGGCCGCCATGGATCAATTTCGCCAGTTCATGTCGGAGTTGTCTCAACCGTTCAGGTAACGTGGACGGCATGCCTACCGACTACCGTCCATGACGTGGGCTACCTCATACAGATGGGTCGATCTCGTCCGTTAACTGATCGAGGGGTCCCACTCCTTGCGGTAGACCCCCAAGATACGAGTCATCACAGCCGTTACCCCGCAGGCCAAACCCGGCTCACACACTATCGAGAAGGCCAACATGCGCACCGGCGGCGCGGAAGGTGTCAGCTCCCCGCCTCATCAATTATCAAGGAAGCTTCTGAGTATCCTTGACCGGCTCGGATGCTTGAGCTTGCGCAGCGCCTTGGCCTCGATCTGGCGGATGCGCTCGCGCGTCACCGAGAACTGTTTGCCGACCTCCTCCAGCGTGTGGTCCTTGTTCATGCCGATGCCGAAGCGCATGCGCAGAATGCGCTCCTCACGCGGCGTCAGCGAGGCCAGCACACGCGTGGTGGTCTCGCGCAGGTTCGACTGGATCGCGGCGTCGATCGGCAGGATCGCGCTCTTGTCCTCGATGAAATCGCCGAGGTGGCTGTCCTCCTCGTCGCCGATCGGCGTCTCCAGCGAGAGCGGCTCCTTGGCGATCTTGAGCACCTTGCGCACCTTCTCCAGCGGCTTGCCGAGCTTCTCGGCCAGCTCCTCGGGCGTCGGCTCGCGGCCGATCTCGTTGAGCATCTGGCGCGAGGTGCGCACGAGCTTGCTGATGCTCTCGATCATGTGCACCGGGATGCGGATGGTGCGCGCCTGATCGGCGATCGAACGGGTGATCGCCTGGCGGATCCACCAGGTGGCATAGGTCGAGAACTTGTAGCCGCGGCGGTAGTCGAACTTGTCGACCGCCTTCATCAGGCCGATGTTGCCTTCCTGGATCAGGTCGAGAAACTGCAGCCCGCGATTGGTGTATTTCTTGGCGATCGAAATGACCAGGCGCAGGTTCGCCTCCACCATCTCCTTCTTCGCTTGACCCGCCTCGCGCTCGCCCTTCTGAACCATGTGGACGATCTTGCGGAACTCGCCGATCTCGAGCCCGGTCTCGCCGGCGAGCACCTGGATCTCGTGACGGTGCTGCTTGATCCGGTCCTTGTCCTTGGCCACGAAGTTCTTCCAGCCCCTGGCGGAAAGCTTCGATACCCGGTTGAGCCAGCGCGGGTCGAGCTCGGAGCCCTGATAGTTCTTCAGAAAATCCTCGCGCGAGATGGCATGGCTCTCGGCGAGCCGCATCAGGCGGCCCTCGTAGCCGACCAGTCGCTTGTTGATGTCGTAGAGCTGCTCGACCAGCGAATCGATGCGCGCCTGATTGAGGCGCAGCGACTTCACCTCGGCGATGATCTCGTCCTTGAGTTTCTTGTAGCGACGTTCCTGCGCAGGCGACAGCGAATCGTTGCGCAGCTTGTTCTGGATATCCTGGTCCTGCAGGCGGCGCAGCCGCTTGTACGCGTCGGCCACGTTGTCGAAGGTTTCCAGGACCTTGGGCTTGAGCTCGGCCTCGATGGCGGCAAGCGAGAGCGAGTTCTCCATATCGTCGTCATCGAAATCGGCCTCGCCGGCGGGCGCTTCGGCGCCCTCGCTATCCTCCCCGTTGGCCCGTTCGGGAGGAGCGGCCTTGAAGGGCGTGGCAGCGGCGGGGGCCGCGGGCGGCGCCGGTGTCTGCATGAGCATGGACGGGTTGGGCGCGGCGGCAGCGGCCGGCTGGCCGTCGGCTCCGATCGCGCGGCGCCGGCATGGCCTTGGCATCCGGACCCGCGTAGGTCGCCTCGAGATCGATGATGTCGCGGAGGAAGACCTTCCCTTCGTTGAGCTCGTCGCGCCAGATGATGATCGCCTGGAAGGAGAGCGGGCTCTCGCACAGCCCGGCGATCATGGCCTCGCGGCCGGCCTCGATGCGCTTGGCGATGGCGATCTCCCCCTCGCGCGATAACAGCTCAATCGATCCCATCGCGCGCAGATACATGCCCACGGGATCGTTGGTGCGCTCGGATAGTTCCGACTTTTCGACCTTGGCTGGTGCGGGGCGCTGCACCTCGACGATCTCGCCGCCTTCGCTCTCCTCCTCCCCCTCCTCCGGCTCCTCGCGCTGCTCCTCGCCCTCTTCGCTCGCCTCTTCGGTCTCGACGACATTGACCCCCATCTCGCTGAACATGGCGAGAACGTCCTCGATCTGCTCGGAATTGACCTCTTTCGACAGCGAGTTGATCTGGTCATGGGTGACGTAGCCGCGCTTCTTGGCGGAGCGGATCAGCTTCTTGACGGCCGCATCTGATAGGTCGAGCAGTGGGCTGTCCGGCGGGGTCTCGGGACCCTCCTTCTCCGGCACCTCTTCCTTCTGCGGCGTCACGTTGGTGTTGCTTGCCATGAATCTCCACAACCGGGCGCTGAGCCCGCGCCGGGTCGCCTGCCGCGTAGCCGATAGCCTAAAGGGGCGGCTGCGCCTACTTAATACTTCATCCGCAGCAGAATCTTGGTGGTTTCGGACTCAAATGCGCCGGGAATCACTAGATTTTCTCAGGCGGAGAAGGTTGAGAAGGCACAGCCTCGACCGCATGATCGTATTCGGTGAAGCGCACCGCGCCGGATCCTAGGCGCACGGATGAGAAACTGCTCAACCGTCGCAACAGCGAGGCGCCCTGACCCCCGCTCCAGCTGTCAGCAATCCCGACAATGGTCCGCACGGGCAGCATGCGGATGCGATGAGGCATCGTCCGGGGCTTGAAATCGGTCATAAGACAATTGCACGCCGAATAACACTATATGTGATAAATTAACTCGTTAAGCCGGGGGAAGTGCTCATGCTCCAGACGGTATCGCGGCTCCTTCCGGAGCTTCCGCTATTTCTCATGACCGCCGTCGCTACGCATTTGGTCATGTCATTTGCGCAGACGCTGATGCATTACAAGCTCGGCCACCATCCAATGGGTGGTAAGTTCTTCCGCAACCACATCAACTTCCATCACGCCTACTATTCCAAAGATCATCTCGTCTCACGGACGTACCTCGGTGACGAAGGCAACAATACGCCCTTCTTCTTCATTCCTATGTTTCTGGTAGGAGCGTGTACATACCTCGTATTGCCAGTCGATCTCTTCGTGGTTCAAGCAGTCGCATGTGCGGCGTCGTTCTACGCGCATGTCTTTTTCGACAAGGAATACCACGTAGAGGGATCGCGACTTCAACGGTTTGCATGGTTCAAACGGAAACAGGAACTGCACTTCGTTCATCACCGGCACGCGAACAGCAATTTCGCAGTGATCCATTTCTTCTGGGATAGGATTCTTGGTACCTATAGAAGGCCGGATGCTGGACAGACTCAGACGAATGGAACCCTTCGAATGGGCTGTGCCTTTTCAAAACTTCATCTGCAACAGAAATCTTGATGATTTTTGAACCAAATGCGCCGGGAATCGCTAGCTGTGTGTACCGAAAATTAAATTCTGCAGTATTGGTGGTGAAGTCCACCGAGGACCGGCTAACCGTCGTCCGTAGCGCATGGCTGAGAAACGTCCGCCAACTTTGAGACGGTGGCCCGCCAGCTGCGGCTGTCCCTGGGACAGGCAAAGCCTCAGCCGTAAAATCGCGTGGCCCTCGCGTCTTGAGCCTCGGCCGGCCGCGACTTGAACACGTCGGCGACATACGTTCCAAGCAGGTGGACGATGGCAAGCATGGCATCGGATGATGCATGCCGCTCTGGCTCGCGATCGTTCAATGCGCCATGCGCGTCGAGGCTTCCTCCTCGACCGGGGGCGCTTCGGACGCGGCCGCTGCGGTGGTCGTGGTCTCGTCCCACTCGATCGGCTCCGGCTTGCGCGTCATCGCGCGCGCCAGCACTTCGTCCATGCGCGAGACCGGAACGATCTCGAGCCCACTCTTGATGCTGTCCGCGATTTCGACAAGATCCTTGGCGTTCTCTTCGGGAATGAGCACTGTTTTGATGCCCCCGCGCAAGGCCGCGAGCAGCTTCTCCTTGAGACCGGCGATCGGCCACACGCGGCCGCGCAGTGTGATTTCGCCGGTCATGGCGAGGTCGCGGCGCACCGGAATGCCTGTCATCACCGAGACGATCGCGGTGGCCATGGCGACGCCGGCGGAGGGGCCGTCCTTCGGGGTCGCGCCTTCCGGCACGTGCACGTGGATGTCGCGCTTGTCAAACAAGGGCGGCTCGATGCCGAAGGCAACCGCGCGCATGCGCACGTAAGACGCCGCCGCCGAGATCGATTCCTTCATCACGTCGCGCAGGTTGCCGGTCACCGTCATCCGGCCCTTGCCCGGCATCATGGCGGCTTCGATGGTGAGCAGCTCGCCGCCGACGTCGGTCCAGGCGAGCCCGGTGACGATGCCGATCTGGTCCTTGTCCTCGACCTCGCCGTAGCGGTACTTCGGCACGCCGAGATAATCCGCGAGGTTATTGGCCTCGACCTTGACCGATTTCTTCGTCGACAAGATCAGTTCCTTGACCGCCTTGCGGATCAAGGTCGAGAGCTCGCGCTCGAGGTTGCGCACGCCCGCCTCCCGCGTGTAGCGGCGGATCAGGAGCAGTAGCGCCTCGTCGTCGATCGCCCATTCCTTTGAGTCGAGGCCGTGCTTGGTGATCGCGTGCGGAATGAGGTGCTTGCGTGCGATCTCGACCTTCTCGTCCTCGGTGTAACCGGCGATGCGGATGATCTCCATGCGGTCCATCAGGGCGGCGGGATGTTGAGCGTGTTCGCCGTGGTGATGAACATCACGTTGGAAAGATCGTAGTCGACCTCGAGGTAGTGGTCGTTGAAGGTGTGGTTCTGCTCGGGGTCGAGCACCTCCAGCAGTGCCGAAGACGGATCACCGCGGAAGTCGGAACCCATCTTGTCGACCTCGTCGAGCAGGAACAGCGGGTTCGAAGTTTTGGCCTTGCGCATCGACTGGATGATCTTGCCTGGCATCGAGCCGATATAGGTGCGCCGGTGACCGCGGATCTCCGCCTCATCGTGCACGCCGCCGAGCGAGAAGCGCACGAAGGCGCGGCCGGTCGCCCCCGCGATCGACTTGCCGAGCGAGGTCTTGCCGACGCCGGCCGGGCCGACCAGGCACAGGATCGGGCCGGTCAGCTTGTTGGCGCGCTGCTGGACCGCGAGGTATTCGACGATCCGCTCCTTGACCTTGTCGAGACCGCAATGATCATTGTCGAGCACCTCCTGGGCAAGCTTGAGGTCCTTCTTGATCTTGGAGCGCTTGGCCCACGGGATCGACAGGAGCCAGTCCAGGTAATTGCGCACCACAGTTGATTCCGGCGACATCGGCGACATCTGCCGGAGCTTCTTGAGCTCGTGCGTCGCCTTCTCGCGCGCCTCCTTCGAGAGCCTGGTCTTCTTGATCTTGTCCTCGATCTCGGCGAGCTCGTCCTTGCCTTCCGCGTCGCCGATCTCTTTCTGGATCGCCTTCATCTGCTCGTTGAGAAAATACTCGCGCTGGGTCTTCTCCATCTGGCGCTTGACGCGGGTGCGGATGCGCTTCTCGACCTGCAGCACCGAAATCTCGCTGTCGATCAGGCCGAGCACCTTCTCCAGCCGCTCGGTGACGGTCGTGGTCTCGAGGATCGCCTGCCTGTCGGGGATCTTGACGGCAAGATGCGAGGCCACGGTGTCGGCGAGCTTGGCATAGTCCTCGATCTGTTGGACGACGCTGACGACCTCGGGCGGCACCTTCTTGTTGAGCTTCACGTAGTTCTCGAACTCGTTGGTGACCGAGCGCGCTAAGGCCTCCGCTTCGACGCGCTCACCTATCGTGTCGCCGAGCGCGACCGCCTCGGCCTCGTAATACTCGCTGCGATCGGTGTACTTGAGCACTTTCGCGCGCTGAGCGCCCTCGACCAGTACCTTGACGGTGCCGTCGGGGAGCTTGAGCAGCTGCAGCACGCTCGCAAGCGTGCCAACCTCGTAGATCGCCTCCGTTGCCGGATCGTCGTCGGATGCGTTCTTCTGGGTGGCGAGCAGGATGAAGGTGTCGGACCGCATCACCTCCTCGAGCGCGTCGATCGACTTCTTGCGTCCGACGAAGAGCGGCGCGATCATGTGCGGAAATACGACGATGTCGCGCAGCGGCAGCACCGGATAGGCCCGGGTCTCACCAGGAATGAGTGGTGGTCGAGGCTTAGCGCTGGTCATGGCCCAAAGTCCTTTTTATTGTCCCTCTCCGCCGCGACCGGCCAGTGCGCAGCCACGACAGAGTGCCGATGGGCCGGGAAGGAAATACGGGTCCGCAGCAACATCCGCGCCCAAAGGGCAGGTATGATACCCTGTGTCCCTTCTCAAGACCTCATCCGCCTGAGAAAACTCAATGATTCCCGGCGCCTTTGGGTTCGTACCAACCCGGACATCACGCTTTGGCCGTCGAATCTGACGGTTCACAAGACACTTGTGCGATTTCCAACACCAGCGGTGCCGTCCTGCTCTATTTGCGCAATCTAGGCCCGGCATCCCGGAGGAGCGTTGTTAGCCTTCGCTTGCGCTCCTCGAGTGGTTGGCTGACTGCGCGTGGCCTACAACCCGGTGATCACGCAGGCGCAGCGCGTGTGGAAACCATCCAAAGGGCGCGGTAAAACAAACGGGACCCAACTTACCAATGCGCCTGCCACAGCGCGTCGACAGTCACAATGCCTGAGGTCATTGCGCCGAGCGTCGCAAATACCGAGGTCATTCTGTAGGGCAACTCACGATCTGCTGCTGCTGCGACAAATATCGCAGCCACGGGTAGAACGATTATGAAATAACGTCCCTGAACACCCCGGACATGGTCCGTATCAAGGGGCGTATAGGTGAGAAAGAAAATCAAATACACGAGTATGACGTAACCCAGCACGGTCAGTCCGGACATTATCATCACGCGCGCACGGGTCACGCCGTCCAGCTCGAGTCTTTGCAAAGGCACCAACATCAAAAGCACGGTAAGCAGGACATAGACCCACGGTCGAAGCAGAATGTCCTGCCAGCCCAGGATGCCAATGAGCTCTAACCACAGCCGGTCTCCCCAACCGCTGAGAGCTCTCCAAGTCGCGAGCGGGAAATGCCATGGATTCTCCCACATGTAAGAGAGCTTCCATAAAGGATCAAAATGTTCAGGCGGATGGTACTCCTCTATTTGGAGCCGCCAAGCCGCCATCTCGCCTGATACTGCAACGACCCACAACGGCGACAGAACGAGGCATGGCAGCACGACGATTGCGACGCGGCCCCATTGGCGGGGAAGTTCCTTGAATGGATAGATCATTAACTCCAAAAGCACGAAGACGATTTGTGGCTGTTTGCTGAGCGCGCAGAGGGTCATCCACAATGAGCGCTCCCAGAGTTCGCCCCGAGCCGCCTTTCCATGCAGCGCCGAGGCAAAGGGCAGTAATCAACAATGCAGAACTAAACGCAGCACCGTCTGCGCTGAGAACCGAGCGGTTGTAGATCGACACGGGCAGCAATGCTATCAGCACGAATGCCCATTTCAGGATCGGAGTGACAGCGATCGCGTAGCCCGCTACCAGAGTGAACATTGCGAGTCCCGACAGCCGCATCAGGCGCAGCATGTCTGGAAAGTCGAGCCCTAGCAGCCGACCGATAGCGCCCGCGACAATGTATGGAATGTACGCAGCGGGGCTATAGCCGTCGCTGCCGGCGAACGGCATGAATACCGCGTCTTGATCCTCGCGCGCTGTCAGTCTATCGCCGAATTCCTGGTACATCGCCATAATCTGCCCGTAGCGGGCGCCATCTTCCCTGGCGGTGGCGAACCATTCCCCGGCGGCCTTGAAGAAGTGGAGTCGGTCATGGAGGTCGCGCTCCACAAAAATTCCCTTGCGGCCATCGATCTCCGCACCGAATAAAATCTCGCCACGTGTGTACGAGTAGATTCGCAGGAAGTGAGCTATCTCGTCCGGTCCACGCAGCGGTGGCATAACGAAGGTGATGGCCGACCCGAATGCAAGCGAGAGCAAAACAAAAACAGTTGCGGGCTGGATATGGATCCTCGTCCAAATATGGGCGAGTATGCTGTCCGGAACCCCGAGTGATAATGTGGGAATTACACGCCGCGAATGTTGGGCCGACGCAGCCTCCAGGCGGACACTTACTCGACGCATGCGGGCCAACCAGGAGCTGATCTCGTGCCAATTGAAACTAGTAAGTGTTTGAATAGTTCCAGCGCACAAGGCTGCGCAAAGCTTTGCTGCACGGCCCACGCAATTCCGGATCACCTAAGAGGTGTCACCTTACTCTTCTCACCATTCGCGTTGGCACTGCGTCCACCGCCCGCTGCCGGCGGTCTCTTGCCGGGATTGGGGCGGCATACCCGCGTCTCGTGAAACAGGAGGTGGCGCAGTGAGACGGGCGGCTAGTGTCTTTGCCCTGGCGCTTGTGACCTCGATTGCCATTGCTGCACCTATCGAGCCGGGGCAAGTCGAAGTAGTCGATGGCGACACGATCCGCATTGCGGGCGAGACGTTCCGGCTTGTCGGCTTCGACACGCCAGAAACCTACCCGGCGAAGTGTAAGTCAGAGCGTGAGCTGGGAAATCGGGCGACGTTCCGTCTCCGCCAGATCGTGGCTGGTGGTGGCCTCGATCTCGAGCGCGTGCGGTGCGCGTGCAGGCCTGGCACTGAGGGGACGCCACGCTGCAATCACGGCCGCTCGTGCGGCGTTCTGAAAGCGCGCGGGCAGGAGGTGTAGGCTGCTGATCGCCGAAGGGTTGGCGCGCCCATTCGTCTGACGGGCGAACGTCGTGTCCTGCCGACAACCGCACTGGATCGGACGGACCGCTCGTCGAGGAGGGAACCGGCTTCCGCCGAGGTCGAACTCTCGACGGTCCCCGCCGCGAGCGAGAAGACGAGCGCAAGCGCGAGGCAATGCATCTTCCGAACCATGTCGCGTCTCCACATGCCGAGGGGTGCTGCGAGACACCGTTTACCGGAGCCCGCAGATCGAGCTTCCTGCTCTGGTTGCAACCTTAAGAAAAAGACCCATCTCGCGCGCCCTGACGGCGGTCACAAGATTGTAGATCCTTGCGACAACGTGGGGTCGGACGCCGGGGCATCTACCGTGGCGCGGGCATGAACGGCCGCCGTAACGACCCCGGATTGCGCGAACAAAGCCCCATTTGCGCCAATGTGACGCCATTTCGAGGGGTCGGTATGCGTCCTTCATCTCTACAGGGGAGGAGGGATCCATGCTGACCCTACGCCATTGGGTACTCGTGATAGGTGGGGCTGGGCTATTCGCGGGTCTGCCATTATCCGATGCGTTAGCCTGCGATGATGATCGGTTCCCGTGCCCCATTGTATCGGAGACGCCGGCTCAAGAGACTGCTTCGCCGGCACGGCCGCCACGCAAAAAGGTGAGCCAACCAGCGCGCCAGAAGGCGCACGCAAAAGCCGAACGAAGCGCGCCACGCGCCGCTGCCCGAACGACGGCGAGCAAACCGGCTGTACAAGAGCAGGCGGCGAATTCTATCCCGCAGAAGGCGGCAGAAGCTGTTCCCGCGATGGTGGCATCATCGCTGGCCGATCAATCTGCAAATGAGGAGAGCCAGAACGATAGTCGGCTGGCAACTGCAGCAACGGCTTGGCCAATTCTCCGAGATACTGATGGTGCCGGCGCGAACTCGTCAGAGGCGAATAGCGTAGACGCGACGGAAGCTGCTAAGGCAAACACGGTGCAACTAGTGGGCTCGAATGAGGTCAATGAACTAGACCAGATCGCCATCGCACGGGAGTCGTCCTGGAACACCTATCTGATGTTGGTTCTCGGGGCTGCCCTCGCTGCGGCATCATCCATCTGGTTCCTGCCTCGCCTGATCTCGCCAGACGCGGGCAACACGTCCGGCGCGGCATCGCAGCGGCTTTGAACGAGCGTTGGATTCCGACGGCACAATCCACTCGGATGGGACCCAAGGCCCGGGGGTCTTGTCGGACCAATACTTTACCCGCGGTTGCTCTCGATCTGGTATTCGACCTGTTCCCCGTCGTTGAGCGCTGTTGAGCTGACAAGCTTGCTTACACGCGTTTCCCGTCAACGCGTGCGGCTGCCCCCGAACGCTTCGCGGAAACGTAAAACTCCTCTTGCACCGCGGGCGCCGTCAGAAGCGGTGTAATTGCCTTTGGCAAGGTTCTGAAGCTTCATATCAAGGTCAATTGCCTCGACCATGAACTCATTGCCCAGGGCTTCAAGTTAACTCGCGCGTTCGAATCGATCCGAGAGCACCGAAAACACTGGTTCGCCTTTTCGAACAAATAGTCTGGAGTCGATTTGTTTGGCATGAACACCATGAGCTTATGCCTGAAATAAGATGAACGAATTTCCGCTCAGTGATGGCTATCTCATTTGAGCGCGGCTGACTTCGGTGCAAGCAACAGCGTGGAGCACGCGTCCACAAGGGCGGATCGTCGCGCCTTGATGATAGGCGTTGATGTCCGCGCGCTCCTGCTCGATGTGCGCCTCGCAAGCAGTCCGGGTCAGAAAAGGGCCGCTGCAAACTGCATCGGCAGTGCTTATTGCGTACCAGCCGTCAGGGATACCTCGCTTGGCGGAATCGGTTCCCTGAACGTGAAGTGCCATGAGATCCTTCATATAGATGCTCCATTGAGAGAAATCGCCCCCTCAACTCTCATCGCCGGCTACGCTGTACGTCGACTATGGCCGCACTCGGAGCACACGTAGGTGCGAAACTGCAATGTAATATCGCGTGGGTCCGGCACCACGAGCCTGACGACCATCGCCCCAGAGCACACGGCGCAAAGGGAGGCCGCCATAGCCGCCAGCCGCTCCTTCGTAGCCACTGTGATGTCCTTTCGTCTTTTCGGCGAAACTAAGTTCTTTTCTGCGGCCAATCAACCGCGCCCGCCGGCGGTCAAGACAGCGCGCGTCGCGTGGTCCAGACCGAACTGGCCGGCGCTGTCGATGGCGAGCAGCTCCGAAAGCCGCTTGCGCGCGCGATTGACCCGGCTCTTGTCGTCCCACGCGCTTTCGCAGATCCCCGCCGCCTCTTCGTAGGAGAACCGCGCCGCGCCGACGAGAAGCAGCGCCTCGCGCCGTGTTTCCCTCCTCGTTCGTGTCGGCGCTACGCGCGATCGGCTTACCAGCGTCTCCCCCAACCCCAGCTCCCGCGCCATCCGCCGCCGTCGCGAACGAGCCTGATGATCAACAGCAGGATCAGCGCGCCGTTGGTGGCGTTGATGATCGCCGCAATGATGCCGGAGCCGAGATGGATGCCGAGTTGAGGAAGCAGCCAACTACCGATGAAAGCGCCTATGACGCCAATGATGATATCGCCGACGATCCCGAACCCGGTGCCTTGCACGATTTGGCCGGCCAGCCATCCGGCAATCAGGCCGACCAACAGGATGATCAAAAGACTTTCACCGGACATGTGCATCTACGTATCCTCCGGATTCGTCAGACAGCTGAACAAATCCCCACCGGGCGCAGGGAACGCAACTCTGTCAACAAGGACAGCCGCCGCAAGTGAACAGTTCGGGGAAGGAGGGGATATCCTTCCTGCGTCAGTGACGCTACGCCGTTGCCGGGGTGAAGGCTGTGCAGAATTGCTCACATCAAAAGGATTGCGAAAAAGGATGGCAGATCCTCATGAGCAATTTTGAACGGATCGGTCGCACAGTCACCTGCTACGAGCTTCGGGCTCAAGGTGGAGCTGACCTGCACATAGCCCTCGTTTCGGGGCTTTGCCGGGTCTTGGAGGAAGCATCATGGACAAGGACCGGGTCGTCGGATCGGCGAAGCAAGTCAAGGGCGCAGTCAAGCAGGCGATCGGCAAGGCAATCGGTGACGCCAAGCTGGAGTCGGAGGGCAACGCCGACAAGATCAAGGGCAAGGTTCAGAACGCCGTCGGCGGCCTCAAGGACACTCTCAGAGGGAAATAGGCGTCGCGGCCGCGTGCCTGGTTGCTGGCGATCGCGGACCTCATGCCTGGCGGCTGGGAAGAGTGTTCAATTTTGCTCAGACGCCGCGGACCACCCCGTCTAGTCTGAGCAGTCCGGGCGTCTTTAATGTCCCGCCACTGTTCTTCGCGCCGCCCGGTCCAGGAACTCGGCCCGCGGGTTTTCCCGGTGCCAAGTTCAGGTCGAACCTCACCCGAACGGGAGCGGTTCGGAGCTCCACACGCTGAAGTGTCAGGCATGCGGGCGGACGGAGTCGCGGACCGTTGATCCGCGGTCGCCGCCTAAAGCCAGGCGAGCAATTGTGATCCCGCCTGCCACAGAAAGGGCGCCTCAAATGTTCACGGCAGAGCAATACCGAGCCAAAGCAGCCGAATTCAGAACGCTCCTCAACGCCCGCGCCGCTGCGGCGTTCCGCCGCAAAGCGTCCGAACTCGATCAGCCGGGTCTTCTCGGGATGCAGTGTCAGCACAAACTTCCCTAACCGCTCGCGCATCTCGTCCAGGTAGCGCCGGGCGTCGCTCTCGTGCTCAAAGCCGATGATGAAGTCGTCGGCGTAGCGCACGATGATCATGTCGCCCGCGGCCTCGCGCCGTCGCCAGCGCACGGCCCAGAGGTCGAGTGCGTAGTCCAGGTACACGTCGGCAAGCAGCGGTGAAATCACCGATCCCTGCCCCGTTCCTCTGTCACTGACCGACACGACCCCGTCTTCCAGAATGCCCGCCTTCAGCCATTTCCGGATCAGGCGGATGATGCGCCGGTCGCCGATCCGATGCTCCAGGAAGCGGATCAGCCAGTCCTGGCTGATCTCGTCGAAGAACGATCGGATGTCGGCGTCCAGTATGAAGCTCACCTTCTTGCTGTGGATCCCGACGCAGAGCGCATCGAGCGCATCATGCGCTCCCGCGCCCCGGCCGGAACCCGTACGAGATGCCGAGGAAGTCTTCCTCGTAGATCGCGTTCAGCAGCTGTCGACCACCGCCCGTTGGACGATCTTGTCCTCCAGCGCGGCGACCGCCAGCGGCGCTGTCGGCCGTCCGGCTTGGGTATGTAAACCCGCCGGCTCGGCAGCGCCCGATACGCTCCCCGTTGGACCCGCTCGTGCAAATCCTCGAGCTTGCGCTCGAGGTCTGCCTCGTAGTCCGTCCACGTCAGCCGATCCACGCCCGGCGCAGCATCCTTCTTGAGTTCGAAGAACGACTGTTCGAGCAGTTCGACGTTGATGTGGTGGAAGAGCGCGGTGAACCTCTCCTTCTTCCTTTCCCTTGCGACTTTCCGTATGCGTTCCAGCGCCTGTTACACGCTTACCCGACTCTGCGTCCGGCACGTGCTTTGCTGGTCCGCATTCCCCTTGGTCCCCGCCCTTCGCTCCACCGGCTCCGCTGCGTTCGCCCCCGCAGATGCCTCCGCAGTGGGCTCGTTCGCTTTGTTCGCCGGCTTCACAGCTACTATGGCGGGGTCCGACTTCTCGTGCCCGTGCATCATCGGCTACGGCTCCTCGCCTTCCCGATGCGGACCGCCGTACTCGGCACACAGCACGCCACGGCGACGGCCAGACGCGAGACCTCCCAGGTTCCGATGCGATCCCTTTGCACGTGATGTGGCCTTTGACCCCGGCAGGGCGTCAGCACCTCGCATAGCGGTGCCGCACATGTTGCCTTCGAGCGAATGAAAACCCTCGGCCCCTGCGATGTCTGATCTTTCGTGGCTCAATCCCACACCCCATGCAATCGCTGTGTACGCTTCGCAGCCACTGTCGCCAGGCCACGCAACACTCGCTACCAAGCGGACGCTACTCCTTACTTGGGCCGGACTTCCACCGGCTGGATCGCACCAGCTTTGCCTGGCGCACTCACTCGATCACCTCGTCGGCGCGCGCCAGCAGCGTCGCGGGCATGTCGAGGCCGAGCGCCTTCGCGGTCCTTCAGATTGATTACCAGCTCAAACTTTGCTCGGCTGCTCGACCGGAAGGTCAGCCGCCTTCGCTCCCTTGAATATCTTGTCCACGTTGCGGCGGTTTGCCGCCACATGTCGAGTGTGTTGGGGCTGTAGGCAAGCAGAGCCCCAGCCATAACAATCGGCTTGAACTCCGCGATCACGGGGAGGCGCTGCCGCATTGCGAAGGCCACCTCGGGTCAGAGATCGCGCGTCGAATGCCCAGCGTCATGGCACGAGACCCAATGATGGAGCTGCCTGTTCCATGGCCCTAATTTGCAAAGGATGGCCGCGGGCGGCCTTGCTGTAGAGTGCGGCGACCCGCATCCGAATTCTTTTGAAAGGTCCCTGACCGATTGCAATCTTTTCACGACCTGCTCGGTTGCGAGCAGCGTCAGCCCAGTGACGTTACCGCCAGGACGCGCCAGGCGGCAACGAAACCCGAGCCCACGGCATCGCCGGACTGGGCCATCACGATGGGAATGGTGCTGGTTGCCTTGCGGGCGGCCTCGATGGGTCCCGCCGACTGCACAACAATGACGTCGAGTTCGGGGCGCCGAGTTGCCACCAGGCTGGCTGCCGGCGCGATAATTGCGGTTGGCGCGCACGCGAGGCCACCCGTTTGCCGGGCAGTGCAAATTCGACCGCCCGGCAACCCGCGCCACCAAGTGAGTGCTGCATGGGGGGGGCCGCCGGGACCTTGTGCGACAGGACGACGTTGGCCGGCTTCGAAACTTGGTTCCTGCGGCCTGCTCCGACTTTGCGCATTCGGCCGCCCAACGTGGCACGCAAAAGCAACTTCTTGGCGTGTTGGAACAAGACAAAGCCGGGCGGCCGCCCCAGTTGCGATTGCGAAAGACGAAACCGGTGTTATCTACAACCTATAATAATAAAGATCACTTCCAAGCAGGTTAGGTCTTCACATGCAATGCAGCGCGCGCCTGCGCCAACGCGCCTTCCTGGTCGCACGGATTATACTTCAGCCCGTGGGATCTGGAGCTATGGGCGACAGCGATCGCAGAGAATCTCGATGAGCACCATCGCGGGGTGGCTCGAGGGACTCGACCTCGCGCAGCATATCCCCGTCTTTGTGGAGAACGACCTCGACATCGACGTCCTGTTCGACCTAACCGAAGCGGATCTCGAAAAGTTGGGAATCCAGCTTGGTGACCGCAAGCGGATACTTAGAGCTATCGCCGGCTGGCAGGAGAGTCGTTCTCCACCACGAACGAGCGTAACGGCCGCAACCGTTGCATCGCTGCACTCGGAGGCCGAGCGACGGCATCTCACGGTTCTGTTTTGCGATCTTGTTGGCTCGACTGGCTTTGCGGTCGAGCTTGATCCCGAGGAACTGAGCGGCATCATTCGCCGGTTTCAAGATACTTGCGCCGCCGTGATCAAGCATTTCGGTGGCTACATCGGCAAATTCATGGGGGACGGGCTGCTTGTCTATTTCGGTTATCCGCAGGCTCACGAAGACGATGCTGAACGCGCCGTGCGGGCAGGACTAGACATTGTTGCGAAGGTGGGGCAGCTCCGGCTTCCTTCCGGCGAGCCGCTGCAGGTTAGAGTGGGCATCGCCACGGGATTGGTGGTCGCTGGGGAGACCATCGGCGAAGGATCGGCGCAGGAGCAGGCGGTCTTCGGAGAGACGCCAAATCTGGCTGCCCACTTGCAACAATTGGCAGCTCCGAATTCGGTTCTCGTCGCCGCGAGCACGCACCATTTGCTTGGTGGAATGTTCGTCTGCGCCGATCTCGGCCGCGTCGAGATCAAGGGAAAATCGAAGCCGGTCGCGGCCTGGAGGGTCATCGGCGAATGCGTGGTGGAAAGCCGGTTCGAGGCGACCCGGCCGAAGCGGCTTACACGTTTCGTCGGCCGGCAGGAGGAACTGGATCAGTTACTAACTTTTTGGCAAAAGGCGAAGCGCGGCGCGGGTCAGGTCGTGTTGCTGTGCGGCGAACCCGGCATTGGCAAGTCGCGGATCAGCAACACACTTTTGGACTCCATCGCAGGGCAGCCGCATATCAAGATTCGTTACCAGTGCTCGCCGCACCATATTAACAGCCCCTTCTTTCCCGTCATCAATCAGCTCGAGCGTGCAGCGCGCTTCGAGCGGGAGGATTTGCCCGATACTAAATTGGATAAGCTCGAGGCCATACTGTCGCAGGCCGGCGATGCAAGCGTTGCGGACGCCCCGCTCTATGCTGCCCTCCTGTCGATCCCGCCCGGTGCTCGCTATCCCGCCTTGAAGCACACTCCCCAGCGGCAGAAGGAGCTCATGCTCACGGCGCTGAGCCGTCAACTTCTCGGTCTCGCCTGTTCCCGACCAGCGCTCTTGCTCATCGAGGACGTGCACTGGATCGATGCTACCACGCTCGAGGCAATCTCCCGAAGCATTTCCTCAATCAAGACTGCGCCGGTACTTTTGCTAATAACTTTCAGGCCGGAGTTCTTGCCGCCGTGGCTCGACCAGTCTCACGTGACAATGCTGCGGCTCAATCGACTCCGGCGCGAGCAGGTCCGCGCCATGGTCATCGACGTGACCGATGGCAAGGAGCTGCCTCCGGAAGTCTACGACCAGATCGTTAGTAGGACCGACGGCGTACCGTTGTTCATTGAGGAACTCACCAAGACTGTATTGGAATCGGGACAGCTGCGTGCCGCGGGTGACCGATACATCGCCATCGCACCGCTGCCGTCGCTTGCGATTCCGGCGACCCTCCACGATTCATTGATCGCGCGACTCGACCGGCTCGCCTCCATTAAGGAGATCGCACAAATCGGCGCTGTCCTCGGGCGTGAATTCTCGTATCGCCTGCTTGCCGCCGTCGCGCCGACTGCCGGCGCTCCGTTGGAGGCGGCACTCGCGCAGCTTTGCGCGGCGGAATTGATCTTTGTCCGCGGCGAGCCGCCGGATTCGACGTATATCTTCAAGCATGCGCTCGTGCAGGAGGCCGCCTACGCGAGTGTGCTGCACAGCAAACGCCTGCCGCTCCACGGCCAGATCGCCGATGCGCTGAAAGAGCACTTTCCGGAGATTATCGAATCGCATCCCGAGCTAATGGCTCATCACTTGGCCGAGGCCGGGCTGACCGAGCGTGCGATCGAATACCTTAAGAAAGCCGGTGAGCGCGCGATCCTGCACTCGGCCAACGTCGAAGCCATCGGCCACTTGAAGGGCGCGCTCGAATTGCTGCAATCGTTTCCCGATCATCAGGGAGGCACGCGCAAGGCGCTCGAACTGGTCGTATTGCTCGGCCAGGCGATGATCGCCGGCCGCGGCTATGCGGCTGCGGAGACCAAGGAAGTTCTCCTGCAGGCCAAGGCGCTGATCGACGAATCCACCGATCCGGCGCAGAAATTCTCAATCCTGTACGGAATTTGGGCGTGCCATTACGTCGGTGGCGAGGTAGTCCTGCAGAGGGACGCGGCGGCGGATTTCCTGAGAGAGGCCGAGCGCCACGGCGACACCGCCGCTCTCTGCCTGTCGCATCGCGCGCTTGGCACAACCTATGTCACCATGGGCGAGTTCGCCGCCGGCCGCCAACACCTCGAGCGGGCGCGGGTGCTCTATAACCCAGAAGAGCATGCGGAGTTCCGCTATCAATATGGACAGGACATCGGCGCGACTGCGCTGAGCTACCTGTCCTGGGCGCTGTGGCACCTCGGCTATTTCGACCAAGCGTCGGAAGTCGCCGCGGAGGCAGTGAGACGCGCCGAGGAGGTTTCGCATCCGCACACACTGGCTTACACGATCTGCCACGCCCGCGGGATGCTCGACGTATTCCGCCGCCGGCCTGAAGAGACGCCATCCTATGCCGGCCTCATCGTTTCGCTCTGCGACGAGCATGGCTTCCCGTTCTGGGCTGCGGGTGGGTGCATTCTCAATGGTTGGGCTGCAACCTGCCAGGGCGAGACGGAACTGGGCATCGAGCTGCTTCGCGACGGCCTGGCGGCGTGGCGGAAAACCGGTGCGCGCTTATGGCTGCCGATTTTTCTGGCACTCCAGGCCGAGGCTCATGCCAAGGCAGGCCATAGCGATACCGCTTTGCAGACCATCGAGGAGGCGCTCCTGATTTCGGAAGAGACCGGTGAACGATGGGCCATCGCCGAAGTCCTGCGCATCAAGGCTGGCCTCCTCCTGGCCACCGGCCGCCCGACCGAGGAAGTCGAGGCTTTGCTCGTCAACAGCCTGCAGATCGCTCGTCATCAGCAGGCGCGCTCCTGGGAGCTGCGCACCGCCTGTGATCTGGCTCGTCTTTGGCAGCACCAAGGTCGCGGTGCGGAAGCTCTGCAGCTGGTACAAACGATTTACGATCAATTGACCGAAGGCTTCGATACAGCGGATCTGCGGGACGCCAAAGCGCTGCTGGCCGAGTTGGAGTTGACCGTATGCGCAAGATCGCATTACGAGCAGCAATCGCGGATTTCGCCAGTCGCAGGGCAATGAGCTCGAGTTCCAGCGAGGCGCGGCTGCGAACACGGATAGCGATTCAAAAAGAGCATGTTGATTTTGCTAACCTTTTATCAACCTGTTTGCTACGAAGCCCGCCCACGCGTTAGCGTGTTGAAATCGCATGGGATTCACCCGGGGATGCTCTGGCGATGAAGTGGACGGCACGGGCACGGGCGCGGCTCCAGGCCATGGCACGCCGCAAGCCGCGCGATTGGGCGCGGATCGCCGAGCAAGCGCAGGCCGCGGCGCAGACCCAACTTGCGGTGCTGAACTGGACCCGGAGAAAAGATCGCGTGTCCTGGCGATGGCGAAAGATCGTGTGGCCAAAGCCAAGCCGCGGAGCGAAAGAACGTGTGGCTGCGGCGAAGAAGCTGGCCGTGAGTACAAAGAACCGGTCCGGCCGCTACAGCGAGATCGAGCGGCGTGAGGCGATAGCGCGCGAGCGCGCCGACCAACAGCCGCTCTCCTGACCAGCGCCGCGATGCTGGTCGCCTCGACTGCGGCCCGAGGCCGCGATCTCTCGACGGCTGCTCCTCTGACCGGCCGCCAGGTGCTGGTCCTCCGGAGCGCGCGTTGGGGCTAAAACGTCGGGAGCTCTGTTCTCGGATTTCTCGGCTCAGGCGTCGATAATGAAGACGATCCGCAGGGTCACCGGCAGGTCGGCCGGCTTCTCGCCCTTGAGGATGCGATCGACGTAGCCGGCCGCGCGCCGGAACTGGTCGACGAAAGCAGGCCCATAGGAGACTAGGCCGCCGGCGGTGACGAAGTTACGTTCAAAGTAGACCGCGGGCAGTTTATGGCGAGCCGCAAGCGTGATGATCAGATCGCGATGCAACGCCGCCAAAGGGCTCCCGGTCACGATCAGGCCGTCGAAACCGTGGACTGGGCGACCTCGATGCCGAGCTTGAGCAGCTCGCCGTGGATCTTGGTGGCGCCCCACAGCGGATTCTCAAAACTCACTCTTCGGATTAGGTCCCGCACTTCTTTGGTAATCCGCGGCCGGCCGCCGGGCGAACGGGATCGCCATCGCCAAGAGGCGACAAAACCCCTCCGATGCCAGCCCACCACAGTCTCGGGCCGCACGATGGTTATAGCATCGAGGATGCGAGGGTAGCGGCGATAAAGCCAAATGAGCAGAGCGCGGTCGACCCAACGCAACTGTAATCCACGGCGCGGTGCACGCTGCCGAAGAACGTTGAGCTGATGTCGCAATATCAGGATTTCGGCCTCCAGCCGCCGTCGCGACTTGAAACAGTCGCACAGTATGCGGAGGACAGGAGGCCGATTGCAATCATGCGGCGATCATGTTCCGATTCGCTTCTGACCGCGAGTCAAATGGACGGGACGGAGTATTCGGAAGCGACAGAATGCTATACGGCGCGTCCGTACCAAGCCAGTGTGTATCGATGATTGATGAGCGTGCAATTGCGAGAGAGCAAGTAACAAAGACCTTTCTATGCTGCCTCGAGTAGCTCCGCTAATTTTTTGCGCGCATAGAACATGCGCGTCTTGACCGTGGCCGCGGCGACTCCGACAATCTCGGCAACCTCCCTGACCGATTTGCCGTGATAGTAAACAAGGTCGATGACCTCGCCGTGCTCAGGCGAGAGCCTGGCCAAGGATTGGCGCACCAGTTCCGCCTGGTTCTTTTTCTGCAGCACGAGCTCGGGATTGTCTGCTGGATCTGCTATGATTACTGCGACCTCCTCGCCGAATCCCGCATCGATCCTGCGGCGCCGCGCCGAGAGCCCCTTGTAGCGCGCGATCGCCAATAACCAGGTAGAAACCGACGAGCGCGCCTCGAACTTCGCGGCTTGGCGCCAGACGTCGAGAAACACGTCGCTCAAGAGGTCTTCAGCCAAGGCCTCGTCGCGTACGAGGCGCAGCAGCCAGCGGTACAGCGCAACTCGATGGCGCGCAAAAAGGATTTGCATGGCGAGTTGATCGCCGCCTGCGATCCGCCTGATCAGCACTTCGTCCGAGGAAATTTCCTGTGCTACGGCATGTTCAGGCAGCGCGGCGGCCGATCCCGTCCGGAAAAAGGCGACAGTCATGGCTATCCCCTGTAATCACGTCCCGGCGAACCAGGTATAGTGATGGCGATTTCCCTCCCCCGTAGGAAAAAGTGCTGCTGGTGATCAGGCTAAGCCCGATGGCCGAGTCGCGTCTGTATAAAATTGCTCACTGCAATCAGTCCGTGTTGCGGCGCGTCGGTCAGCGGCGTGATTTTTCGCGTCTCGGGACGCCCGCCTCTCATCGTGTTGAACCCGTCGCATATCGCTGCACAGCAGAAGCCTAAGACGGGGTCTTCGATAACGGGACCAAGATCGAGCTGACGCGGGTGTGGAGCATCATCGCGTATTATCAGCACTTCTGGAACCCGCAGTGGCGAACCTCGTGGTACGGCGGCTACGTACAGGTCGATTACAACGATGCCGCCACCGACATCATCAATTCGCACTTGCCGGGGGCTCCGGGCACGATCATCTGCCGTGTGCCGGTGGTCGGCGTGGCCCCCTTCGTGGTGCCAATCACGCTCCCTCCTGGGGCAGGGCTATCGCTTTTGGCCCACAAGGCTGAGAAAGAAGGCGTCGTCCCATGCTGCGGCATTCATTTTGCGGCGCATCGAGATCGGTTCTGGGTGAGCTCGAAGGAGGTTGAGTGCGAGCCTGCGCAAGACTGCGAGATTTTCGGGTGCTGCATCCTTTCTGGCGCGATTGGCGTCTTCGGCAAAGACGACATCGAGTATCCAGTGCAGCTGGTTCTCGACGGACCAGTGCGAGCGGACGATCTCGAGCAGTCTCGTGGCCGATACGTATGTGGAGAGAATGAAGTATCGGACAAACGGCTTGCCTGCAGGGTATCCCTTGCACCGCCGCCAAGACGTGATTTTGGCGATGGCGGCAATGCCGGGAAAATTGTGCAGCTCGGCGAGCTTGCTGTCGCGCATGATGGTCGCCCGTCGCTTCTCGCGGCGATCGTGCGTTGCCTCCTGAAGCTGCTCGGCCGTGTCTCGCTCGCCCTTGCGCGCGAAGCGGCGTTCGATGTCCGCAAAGAGCTTGCCTTGGTTCTTCTTGAGCGCCAGCACATAGTTGCCACCCTGGTCCAGTACCGTCTTGGCGAAGGGACGGCTGCAAAAAAGCGCGTCCGCCGTGACGATCTTGCGTTTCAGCCGCAGCATTTGGAGGACTTCCAGAGCCGCCTCGGACTCGTTCCTGCCGGGCGCCTTTCGCGAGGCCAGCGCCACGCGCGCTTTGGCCGCAAAGACGTTGACCAAGTGAACCGGCAGGGCGCTCTTGCCTCGCTCGTAGGCGCCGCACAACGATTTGCCGTCGACCGCGAACACGCCGCTCAAATCCAGGTTGTGGAATTTGGCGAATGCTGCGACAAAGTCCCGGAACACCCGCTCGAAGGCTCTGGGATCCAGCATGCGAAACACGTCGCTGAACACATCGTGGCTCGGGACACCTTTCTCCAGCGGCACAAACCGGCGCAGCAGGTCTACCTTGCGCCGACCAAAGTCGGACATGTCCGTGCAACTCTTGGCCCCGCAGAGCACCGCCGCCAGTGCAACGAAGAGTACCTCCAGCAACGGATAAGATGCATTGGCCGCCCGTGGATCGCGCAATCTCCTGAAATACTTCTTGAGTTTGCCCATCTGACCCCCCTTCCGAATCGGGAGTCATCTTCAGAATCCTGTTCGCAGCCCTTTGCAATAGGCCTACAAAAGCCAAAAGCGATTCCCCTGCCTCCGCTGCACAGCAGAAGCCTAAGACGGGGTCTTCGATAACGGGAAAGATCGAGCTGACGCGGGTGTGGAGCATCATCGCGTATTATCAGCACTTCTGGAACCCGCAGTGGCGAACCTCGTGGTACGGCGGCTACGTACAGGTCGATTACAACGATGCCGCCACCGACATCATCAATTCGCACTTGCCGGGGGCTCCGGGCACGATCATCTGCCGTGTGCCGGTGGTCGGCGTGGCCCCCTTCGTGGTGCCAATCACGCTCCCTCCGGGGGGAGGAGGCAACAGCTGCAATCCCGGCTTCAGCGTCTTCCAGATCGGCACCCGGACGCAGTGGAACCCGTACCCGCTGCTCGATATCGGCCTCGAGCTAGTGTATACACGGCTCAACACCGCGTATAAGGGGCCGACGGCCCCAGGCGGCGTCGACCCGGGACTTCCGCAGAACCCAGTCTTGTTCATCGACGATCAAGATGTCCTTTCGGTTCTGTTCCGCTGGCAGCGCAACTTCTATCCATGACGGCCGGCGGGCCGGCGCGCACGCGGGCAGAGTGCGTGCCGAACAATCCCTGGCACCGCCAGCAGCGACCGTTATGCCCGACCCGTCTCCCCCCAGCGAGACAGCGACGTGACTTCAAACACCGTCGCGGCTTTGCCCTCGGGGGAAGCGAGCCATTCGTTCAGCTCCTGATCGGTTTTCGGCCGACTCCCCCTCGTAAAGATCAAGCAGCACCTTTTTCGCTTCGACTTTCTCCGGGTCCACTGTGTCGCTCATGACTTGTCTCCTCTCAGCGATGCACTAAACTTGAAAAAATATTCAAGTTAAATCAAGTCGTGACGCTGCATCCGATGCCGCGGTGACGGGCCGTGACGGGCAACCACTTTGGCCAGGGGGCACACGACAGTTGCCGTAGCTCATCAGCCCGCCGATGTCGGGTGCTTCGCGGTTCGGATAAATTGCGGGGATCGCATGGCGCGTCGCCAGGTGGACCAGCTGGACACGCCGGCTGGTGAAAATGGGGCCGCCTGCGACGACAAGCGCGTCCGGGCGCTCGCGAGAAAACGTCGTGAAGGCGGCATTGATCTCCCCGCTGGTGCTGGCGCTGAGCACCTTTGTTTCAATCCCCATGGCGCGAGCAGCCGCTTCGGTTTCTTTCAAATTAGTCTCGGTGGAGGACATGGCCGGATGAACGAGCATCGCCACGCGAACTGCGGTGGGGACCAGTTGGCGCAGGAGCTCCAGCCGCTTCGCCGCCAACTCGACATTGACAAAGTTGATCCCCGTCACGTTGCCGCCCGGCCGGGCGAGACTGGCGACGAGGCCAAGCCTGACCGGGTCCTGGGCAGCGGCAAAGACGATGGGGATCGTGCCAGTTGCGGCCTTGGCCGCCAACGTCACATCGGCGGCTCCGGCGGCAGCGACAATCACTGCGACTTTTCGGCGAACCAGATCGGCCGCCAGTTCCGGCAGCCGATCGATTTGATTATCGGCGAAGCGGTGTACGATCGCTACGTTCTCGCCCTCGATGTAGCCTGTCTCCTTGAGGCCGCGGTGGAATGCACGCAGGCGGGCCGCTACCGTGTCAGGAGACTGGGGGTTGAGAAAACCGATCACCGGCATCGCGGGCTGCTGCGCGCGCGCCGCGACCGGCCACGTTACGATCGCGCCGCGTTCGGAATTTCCTTGAGATAGCGGATTGATTGCGACATAATGCGACATATTACAAACCCGTACACAGGGATTTGAGCAGCAATGTCGGTTCGCAAGCGCAAATGGACGACCCGCAGCGGAGAAGCGAAGGAAGCGTGGATCGTCGACTATGCCGACCAGGACGGCGAGCGCCACATCAAGACCTTTGCTCGCAAGAAGGAGGCCGACGCCTATGCCCAGCAGGCCGGGGTCGACATACGGGCTGGCATGCACACGCCGGTATCGAAATCGATCACCGTGGCGCAGGCGGCCGAGGACTGGATCAAGTCCGTTGCGCTGGAGGGGCGCGAGGCCTCGACGCTCGCGCAGTACCGCCAGCACGCGCGCCACATCACCGACCGCATCGGCAGCTACAAGCTCGCGGGTCTCACAACTCCGCGGCTTAACACCTTCCGCGACGACTTGCTGACGACCATGTCGCGGGCGATGGCGCGCAAAGTCCTCGGAAGCCTCAAGTCGCTGCTGCGCGACGCCCAGCGACGCGGCAACGTCGCCCAGAACGTCGCCTTGGCCGTCAAGAAGATCGATGCCGACAAGCGCGGCGAGGGCAGGCTCAAGGTTGGTGTCGACATTCCGACCACGGACGAGATCAAGGCGATCATCGCCGCGGCCGGGCACTGGCGGCCGCTGCTGCTGACCGCGATCTTCACCGGCTTGCGGGCGTCGGAGCTTCGCGGACTGCGATGGTCCGACGTCGATCTGAAAACGGGCGAGCTACATGTGCGCCAGCGCGCCGACCGCTACAACGTGATCGGCAAGCCGAAGTCGAAGGCCGGTAACCGCACTGTGCCGCTCGGACCGCTCGTGCTCAATGTGCTGCGGGAATGGAAGCTTGCCTGTCCGAAGGGTGAGCTGCACCTCGTATTCCCGACAGCCAGCGGGCAGATCGCCGGCCACAACAACATCGTGCGCGCGCTCAAGGCGACGGTGCGCGCCGCCGGGCTGACGGATCGCAAGGGGAAGCCGAAGTACACTGGCCTGCACGCGCTGCGGCACTTTTATGCGTCGTGGTGCATCAATCCGCTCGACCGTGGCGGACAGGGCTTGCCGCCGAAAGTCGTGCAGACACGGCTCGGGCATTCCTCGATCGTGATGACAATGGACACTTACGGTCACCTGTTTCCGCCCGGTGATGACGCTGATAGGCGGCTCGCGGAGGCCGAGCGCGCGCTGCTCGGCTGAACGCGACACAGACGCGACATACGGTTTTGTCCGTTGAAATCGGACCAGGCCTAGATCCACAATAATGTATTGTTTTCAATGTATTAAGTTGGCTGGGGCGCCAGGATTCGAACCTGGGAATGGCGGAATCAAAATCCGCTGCCTTACCACTTGGCTACGCCCCATATCGGCCGGGTTGCCCGCCGGCGCGGACCATAGCGGCGCGACCTGAGCCGATCAACGGCAGTAGCACACACCCGTCGCACACGCGGCTCGCAGCACTTTCCGCGCGACCGTGGTTTCCACGGCGACGGAAGACGCTATCGTAGGCCCAGGCGGAGACCACACGATGACCTACCGGGCGCCGGTTGCCGATATCGCTTTTTCCCTCGAGCACGCGGCCGGCCTGGGCTCCGCCCTGGCCGAGGGCCTGTTCGGCGACCTCACCGGGGACGTGGTCGATGCGGTGCTCGAGCAGGCGGGAAAATTCGCGACCGACGTTCTCGCCCCGCTGAACGCGGTCGGCGACCGTCACGGCACCCCGTTCGAGGACGGTACCGTCACCACGCCGCCGGGCTGGAAGGAAGCCTACCGCGCCTGGTCGCAGGCCGGCTGGAACGGGCTTGCCGCTCCCGCGCAATGGGGAGGTCAGGATCTTCCTTACGCGGTCAATGCGGCCTGCATCGAGATGTGGAACTCGGCCGCGATGGCGTTCGGCCTCGGCCCGCTTCTGACCATGGCCGCCGTCGACGCGCTGGTCGCGCACGGCTCCGAGGAGCTCAAGCGCACCTATCTGCCCAAGCTGGTCTCGGGCCAATGGATGGGCACCATGCAGCTCACCGAGCCGCAGGCGGGTCCGACGTCGGCGCCTTGCGCTCGCGCGCCGAGCGCGCTGGCGACGGCAGCTATCGCATCTTCGGCCAGAAGATCTTCATCACCTACGGCGAGCACGATCTGACCGACAACATCGTCCACATGGTGCTGGCGCGGCTTCCCGGGGCGCCGTCGGGAACCAAGGGCATCTCGCTCTTCCTGGTGCCGAAATTCCTGCCCGCGGCCGACGGCGGGCTCGGACGGCGCAACGACGTGCGCGCGCATTCGATCGAGCACAAGCTCGGCATCCACGCCTCGCCCACCTGCACCATGATCTACGGCGACAATGGCGGTGCCACCGGCTTCCTCGTCGGCGAGGAGAACCGCGGCATGGCCTGCATGTTCACCATGATGAACCAGGCGCGGCTGTCGATCGGCCTGCAGGGCGTCGCCATCGCCGAGCGGGCGACCCAGCAGGCCCTGGCCTACGCACGCGAGCGAAAGCAGGGCCGCGCCACCGGCAAGCCGGCGGGCTCGAGCCCGATCGTCGCCCATCCCGACGTGAAGCGCATGCTGCTCACCATGCGCGCACTCACGCGTGCCGCACGCGCGATCGCCTATTCCACCGCGGTCGCGCTCGACCGCGCGCACAGGAGCGCGGACCCAAAGGCACGCGCGGCCGCGCACGAGCACGCCTCCCTGCTCACACCGGTTGCCAAGGGGTTCGCGACCGACATCGGCATCGAGGTCGCCTCCCTCGGCGTGCAGGTGCACGGCGGCATGGGCTACATCGAGGAGACCGGGGCCGCGCAGCATTATCGCGATGCCCGCATTGCCGCCATCTACGAGGGAACCAACGGTATCCAGGCCATCGACCTGGTGACACGCAAGCTGCCGCTGTCCGGAGGCGCCACGGTGAAGGCTGCAATCGGCAGGATGCGGCGCACGATCGCGGCGGTCGATGCCGCCGACGCGCCCGCATTCGGCGCGGCCGGCGCCCGGCTCAATGATGCCGCCGACTCGCTCGAGCGCGCGACCGGTTGGCTGCTGGGGCGCGCTCACAACGATCTCGACGCCGCACTCGCCGGGGCGACGCCCTATCTGAGGCTGTTCGGGCTGGCGGCCGGGGGCGCGCTGCTGGCGGACGAGGCATTGGCCGCACGGCACGCCGGCAACGGCGCCGAGGCCGCAGCGAGGACCGCCATCGCACGCTTCTTCGCAGAGAACCTCGCCGTTGCCGCCTCCGGCCTCGAGCGCACCGTGGTCGAAGGCGCCGACAGCGTCACCGATGCCGATTCCGCACTGACGTGAGCCCGCACGGTCGATGGGAACCGATCAGGGCCTCCCCGCGATCCGCCAACCCGGCAAGCGAAGAACCCGGAGCCGCAGCAAATCCGGCCATGACGCCGCACGGTTCGGTTGCTATAGGTCGCACATCATGCCGCTCGAGAATCACACGCTCTTCATCACCGGCGCCTCGCGCGGCATCGGGCTTGCGATTGCGCTGCGCGCTGCGAAGGACGGCGCCAACATCGCGATTGCCGCCAAGACCGACAAGCCGCATCCGAAGCTGCCCGGCACCATCTTCACCGCCGCCGAGGAGATCGCCAGGGCGGGCGGCAAGGCGTTGCCGCTGACGGTCGACGTGCGCGACGAGGCGCAGGTGAAGGCCGCGATCGACCGGACCGCCGCCACCTTCGGCGGCATCGACATTGTGGTCAACAATGCGAGCGCGATCGACCGAACCCCGGTCACGGATACCGACATGCGCCGCTTCGACCTGATGCACCAGATCAATACGCGCGGCACCTTCATGGTGTCCAAGTACGCGATCCCGCATCTCCAGAAGGCGCGTAATCCGCACATCCTGATGAACTCGCCGCCGCTCGATCTGCAGGAAAAATGGTTCGCCGGCAGCACCGCCTATTCGATCGCCAAGTACGGCATGAGCCTGGTGGTGCTCGGCCTCGCCGGCGAGCTACGCGAGAAGGGCATCGCGGTCAATGCGCTATGGCCGCGCACCACCATCGCGACCGCCGCGATCAGGAACCTGCTCGGAGGCGAACGGGTGATGCGGATGTCGCGCACCCCCGAGATCATGGCGGAGGCGGCCTATCGCATCTTCCTGAAGCCGGCCACGAGCTTCACCGGCAACTTCCTGATCGACGACACGTTTCTGGCCGGCGAGGGCGTGACCGATTTCGAGCAGTACCGGGTCGACCCGCAAACGCCGTTGACGCCCACCTTCTTCGTTCCCGACGACCCGCCGCCGCCTCCCGGAGTGCGCGTCGACGGAAACCGCTGGGAGTGAACGGATGACCACGCTCCTGATTACCCACCCCGCCTGTCTCGATCATCTCAACCCGGCCGGCCATCCGGAGCGGCCCGACCGGCTGCGCGCCATCGATCGCGCGCTCGAGCAGGAGCGGTTCCAGCTGCTCGCCCGCGTCGAGGCACCGGCGGCGGCGCTCGACACCATCGCGCTCTGCCATCCCATGGAATATGTCATCGCGCTGCGCGACGCGACGCCCAAGGACGGCCTGGTCGCGCTCGATGCCGACACCTCCATGTCGCCGGGAAGCTTCGAGGCCGCGCTGCGCGCCGCCGGCGGCGCCGTGCACGCGGTGGACGAGGTGATGTCCGGCAAGGCCGCCAATGCCTTCGTCGCCACCCGTCCGCCCGGCCACCACACCGAGATCGCGCGGCCGATGGGATTTTGCCTGTTCAACAACGCCGCCATTGCGGCGCGCCACGCGCAGAGAAAGCACGGCATCGACCGCGCCGCCGTGGTCGACTTCGATGTACATCACGGCAACGGCTCGCAGGACATATTCTGGTCGGACCGTACCGTGATGTACGGCTCGACCCATCAGATGCCGCTCTATCCGGGGACCGGCGCAGCCAGCGAGCGCGGCGAGCACAACACCGTGGTCAACGCGCCGCTGCGGCCGGGCGACGGTGGTGCCCAGTTCCGCGCTGCGTTCGAGAAAGTGATCCTGCCGCGCCTGCGCGACTTCCGGCCGGAGCTGATCGTGATCTCGGCAGGCTTCGACGCCCACATGCGCGACCCGCTCGCCAATCTCAACCTGCTGGAGGCCGATTTCGACTGGGCGACGCGCAGCCTCATGGAAGTCGCGCACGGCAGCGCCGGCGGCCGCGTGGTCTCGGTGCTCGAAGGCGGATACGATCTCGAAGGCTTGGCGGGCTCCGCGGCTGCCCATGTCGCGGCACTGATGCGGGTCTGAGCGGAGGCGTGCCGGGCGCGGCAATGCGCACGAGTGCCCGGCTCATAATGAATGCGATGCACCGGAACACGATCATGGCCGAAACGAGCAATGCCGATATCCAGCGCCTGCCGTTCGAACGGGCGATCGAGGAGCTCGAATCGATCGTCAAGCGGCTCGAAGAGGGCAAGGTGCCGCTCGAGGAGTCGGTCGCGATCTACGAGCGCGGCGAGGCGCTCAAGCGCCACTGCACGGAGCTGTTGCGCAAGGCCGAGGCACGGGTCGAGAAGATCACGCTCGACGCGGCCGGCAAACCGACCGGCACCGAGCCGCTCGACGTCGGGTGAGGTCGATCGCAGCGTCCAGGGCGCGACTACGATTGCCGCGGCGTCTTCCGGTAGACCAGCAACGTCTTGAAATCCTCGACCCGCTCGACCGGCGCCTCCTGTTCCCATGCCCGCAGGATGTTCGCGGTCGCGCCTCGCCCGTTGGAGTCGCGATAGAAGAGCAGGTGACCGCCCGGGCGGGTCTTGTCGGTCATGATGTCGAGCAGGCCGCGATCGTCGGTGCCGCCGTATTCCGCGCTGGCGGTGTTGGGATGCAGGAACTCGCAGAGATGGAACAGGGTAACCACGTCGAAATCGGGCAACAGCTGCCTGGCGCTGAGATAGACGTCGCCGAAATAGGCGAGATACGATCGCGCCACGCGAGAATTGCCGGTGACGAGGGCGACGTAGGCGTCATATTCCTCCTTCGAGGCCGTGATCGCAAACACGGAATTGCCGACCTCGGCCTGGCGCAGGCCGACGACGTGATGGGTACCGGTACCGAAGTGGTAGATGGTCTTTCCGACCATCGCCGCCGCCTCGGCCCATTCGTTGAAGTGCACGTCGCACGGGCAGATATCCGCGTGGAGATCCCACTTCTCGCCCCAATAGTTCATCTTCTGCATGAGTCACCTCGAATGACGGCTGCCGTTCGCGCGATCATGCCGGAACCGGCGCTAGAACTGGTGGGCGCGTACGACCGGCGACCGGCGAGCCGGTCATTTTCAGGGTGCGGTGGTGCAGGCCTGCAAGCGCCGCAGACCGCCCGCTCGAGATGACGATGGCGTCGGGCAGCCAGTCGGCGATGAGACCGTAGAGATCGCGCGCTTCCGCTTCCTCGAGCGTCGTGACGGGCTCGTCGAGCAGCAAAATGGTCGGGCGGTGGATGAGCGCGCGCGCGAAGCCGAAGCGCTGCTGCTCGCCGCCCGACAGCACCGTGCTCCATTCGGCCTCTTCGTCGAGGCGCTCCAGCAGATGGCCGAGACCGGCGGCCGCCATGGCCTTGCACACACAGGCATCGTCCACCTCCTCCGCCTGCATCGGATAGGCCACGGCCTGCCGCAGCGTCCCGAGCGGGAAATACGGCCGCTGCGGCAAGGCCAGCACGCGTGCATGCTGCGGAAAGCGGATGCGGCCCTCGCCGAGCGGCCAGATGCCGGCCAGCGCCCGGAACAGGCTCGACTTGCCCGCGCCTGATGCACCGCTGACCAGCAGCCGATCGCCGGGGGCCAGATCGAGCGCAGCGACCGTCGCGATCGGCTCCCCGGTCGGAAGCCGGACGGTTAGATCCTCGATCGAGAAATCGCGCGCCGGCGAGCTGCTTACGGCGAGCGAGGCCCCGGCGAGGCCCGGCTGGTCGACCTCGCACATCGCATCCTCGAATTGCGCTACGCGATTTATCACCGCCCGCCATTCCGCGATCTTGGCATAGGAGGTGACGCAGAATGCGAACGCGCTCTCGACCTTCATGAACGCCAGCGACGCCTGCATCAGGACCCCGAGCGGAATGGCGCCGACGAGGTAGGCCGGCGTGACCAGCAGCGCGGGAAAGACGGTGGAGACATGATAGTAGCCGAAGATGAACCCGTTCAATCGATTTGCCGACCGACGAGCGCGACCCAGTTGCGCACGAGTGCTGCGAAACGCCGGCGCAAGTCGGCGCGCTCCACCGCTTCTCCCCCCATCAATGCAACCGAGTCGGCATAGTCGGTGACTCGGGCGAGGGCGAAGCGGAAGTCGGACTCGAAGCGCTGCTGGCGGAACTGGAGTGGAATGAGAGGCCAGCCGATCAGATGCGCGATCAGGGTTCCGATCGACGCATAGCCGATGGCGAGCACGATTAGATAGCCCGGAAACGCGAGATCGACGCCGAACAGCGGCAGCGGAGCAATGGCGGAGATGCCCCACAGGATATAGGCGAAGGACAGCAGGGACACGATGCTCTGCAGGAACCCGGTGCCGAGCTCATGGGTGCGCTGGACGAACAACAGCACGTCGTTGCCGATGCGCAGGTGGATGTTGTCGACGCTCTGATCGACGAAGCGGATGCGGTAATGGCGGCCCTCCGCCATCCACAGCGCGACATAACGCTGCGTCATCCATTCGCGCCAGCGAATGATCAGGGTTTGGCCGAACCAGTATTGCCCCATCCCCGACAGGATCGCACCGATCGTGATGAGCACGAACACCACGAGCTCCTTGCGCAGCGTCCCGGCGTCGCGCGCCTCGACCGCGTTGAAGAACGCGGCGTTCCACTGGTTCATCTTGACCGCGACATAGACCACGAACAGCTCGGAGCCGATGACGCCGCCGAGCAGGCCGCACGCCCGCCATCGGTCGTGCGACCGGAAATAAGGCAGCGCCAGCCGGAGGAAGGTTCGCAGCGCGAGGATGACGTTCTTCATGGGACTCGACCCGGTCGGTGGACAGCGCCAGCCGCAGGCTTTTCGTTGTTGCTAGCAGGGGCCTGAACCAAGCGCATCGCGGCACTTTCGTGAATTCGGATGAAATCGACGCGCGACGGTACCGCGTGCGCCACCTCTCCCCGCCTGCGGGGAGAGGTCGACCGCCGCGGCGAGCGTAAGCGAGCACGGCGGTCGGGTGAGGGGAGTCGACAAGGTACGTGCGGTGTCGAGCCCCCCTCACCCGGCTTCCTCGACTTCGCTACGCTCAGCCTCGGAAGCCGACCTCTCCCCGCAAGCGGGGAGAGGTTGAAGCTGCGGCGCCCAGTGCGTCAGTTTCACCGAAACGCGCTCTCTAGATTACCGATGGCCCCCGCCGCGACAAGGACCGGCGGCACGTTCGGCTGCGACACCGCCGCACACAGCGTTCAGCTCCGCACCTGCTTGCGGCTTCTGCGGGCGAGCCCGATCGCGCCGCTGCGCGGCAGCAGGCGCAACAGCAAGGCGGCAACCCTGTTGTACGAGCCGGGGACAACGACGCGCCGTCCTGCCATGAAGCCGGCGTAGCCCTCGCGGGCGACTCGCTCCGCGGAGCGCTCCATGCGCCGCGGATAGAGATCCTCGGCAATGCCGGAACGCGCCTGGAATTCGGTCTTGACCGGTCCCGGGCACAGCACGGTCACCCTGATCCCCTTCGGCTCGAGCTCGTGGGCGAGCGCTTCGCTCAGCGACAAGGCATAGGCCTTGCTCGCATGGTAGATCGCCATGCTCGGGCCGGGTACGAACGCGGCGAGCGAGGCGACATTGAGAATGCCGCCGCGGTGGCGCGCGAGACTATCAAGGAAGCGCAGCGAGAGATCGGTGAGGGTGCGCACGTTGAGCTCGATCATGGCGAGCTGCCCCGCCCGGGGCAGCCGTGCTGCATCACCGAACAGGCCGAACCCCGCATTGTTGACGATAATAGCCGGCTCGAGGCCGCGCGTGACGAGCTCCCCGGCGAGGCGCTCGCAGGCGCCGCGCCGCGCGAGATCGATCGCGAGAACATGCGGCGCCTTCCCCCCCGCCTTGAAGATCGCGTCTGCGACCTTGGCGAGCTCGCCCATTCGCCGCGCCACCAGGACGGTTTCGTGCCCATGCGCGCCGAAGACGCGCGCCAGCGCGGCGCCGATTCCGGAGGAGGCGCCGGTGATCAAGGTGACGGGTTTGAGTGTCGACATTGCATCGCGCTATAGTGCAACGACATCATCGATCGAGGCGGTTGCCGGCTCGTCGGCGCAGAGGAGGAGATAGCATGAGTTTCTTTCCGGCCAAGGATCCGGCGCCCGGGGATGCGCGCGCCGCCGACGCCATCGACCTCGTGGTCGTGCCGCGCAGCGTCGATGTCGGCCATTTCACGGTCCGCCGCGCGCTCCCCCACGTCAAGCGCCGCATGGTGGGACCCTTCATCTTCTTCGACCATTTCGGGCCCGCCGAGTTCTACTCCGGTCAGGGCATCGACGTGCGGCCGCATCCCCATATCGGGCTGGCGACCGTCACGTTCCTGTTCGACGGCGAGATCATGCATCGCGACAGCCTCGGCACCGCGGCGGCGATCCGCCCGGGCGAGGTCAATTGGATGACGGCCGGGCGCGGCATCGTGCATTCCGAGCGCACCGCTCCCGATCGTCGCGTCGACGGCGAGCCGATCCATGGCCTGCAATGCTGGGTGGCGCTGCCGGCCGCGGATGAGGAAAGCGCGCCGGGATTCTCGCACCACGACAGCGCGGCGCTGCCGCTGGTGAGCGGTGACGGCAAGCGCGTGCGCATCGTCGCCGGCAGCGCCTACGGCGAGCGCTCGCCGGTGCCGACGCATTCGGACACGCTGTTCGCCGACGTGACGCTCGCCGCCGGTGCGGTGCTGCCGGTCGATCCCGGCCCCGAGGAGCGCGCCGTCTACCTGATCTCGGGCGAGGTCGACATCGCGGGCGATCGGTTCACCGCCGGCCGCCTTCTCGTCTTTCGCCCGGGCGATCCGATCGGCGTCACGGCGGTGACCGATGCGCGCCTGGTTCTGCTCGGAGGCGCGGCAATGGACGGGCCGCGCCACATCTGGTGGAACTTCGTATCTTCGCGCAAGGAGCGCATCGAGCAGGCCAAGGCCGACTGGAAGCTCGCCCGCTTCGACACCGTGCCGGGTGACGATCAGGAGTTCATCCCGCTTCCGGAATGAGGGGGTGCAGTGCGGGTCACTCCCTCACGCACCTCGCCCACGCGTCGACGCGGCGCCGGGGCTCGAAAGCACGGCAGCAACCGTCTCGAATTTCGCATAAATACAGCGATATCAACCTTTTAACTGTGCGCCCGGGAGCCCTGAAGTCCCGGCTGGTTAAGTCCCGACCAACCCGATAGGTTACCGCGCAACCCGCCGACGGAGTTTGCCGTGCCAGAAGCGTCCAAGACCCCCCTCCTCGACCGGATCACGACACCGGCGGAGTTGCGGCGCCTGCCAGCCGATCAATTGCGGCGCGTGGCCGACGAGCTGCGCCAGGAAACCATCGATGCGGTTGCCGTCACCGGCGGGCATCTCGGCGCCGGTCTGGGCGTGATCGAGCTGACGGTTGCCCTGCACTATGTTTTCAATACACCGGAGGACCGCCTGGTGTGGGATGTCGGACACCAGGCCTATCCGCACAAGATCCTGACCGGCCGACGCGATCGCATCCGCACGCTGCGACAGGGCGGCGGGCTCTCTGGCTTCACCAAGCGCGCCGAGAGCGAATACGACCCGTTCGGCGCCGCCCATTCCTCGACCTCGATCTCGGCGGCGCTCGGCATGGCGGTGGCGCGCGATCTCGGCGGCGGATCCAACAACGTGATCGCGGTGATCGGCGACGGCGCCATGTCGGCCGGCATGGCCTACGAAGCGATGAACAATGCCGGCGCCATGAACTCGCGCCTGATCGTCATCCTCAACGACAACGACATGTCGATTGCGCCGCCGGTGGGCGCATTGTCGGGCTATCTGGCCCGCCTGGTCTCGGGCCGGACCTACCGGTCGGTGCATCACGGCGTCAAGAAGCTGGCCAAGCTGCTGCCGCCGTTCCTGGAGCAGCGCGCGGTGGCGATGGAGGAATATGCCCGCGGCCTGGTCACCGGCGGCACCTTGTTCGACGAGCTCGGCTTCTTCTATGTGGGGCCGATCGACGGCCACAACATCGATCACCTGCTGCCGGTGCTCAAGAACTTGCGCGAGGCCGAGAACGGGCCGTTCCTGGTCCACGTTGTGACCAACAAGGGCAAGGGCTACGAGCCGGCCGAGAAATCGGCCGACAAGTATCACGGCGTCGTCAAGTTCGACGTGGCAACCGGAGCGCAGGTGAAGTCGAAGGCGGCGGCACCCGCTTACACCAAGGTGTACGCCGAGTTGCTCATCAAGGAGGCCAGGAAGGACGACAGGATCGTCGCGATCACCGCGGCAATGCCGTCCGGGACCGGCCTCGACCTGTTCGCCAAGGAATTCCCCGAGCGCTGCTTCGATGTCGGCATCGCCGAGCAGCATGGCGTCACCTTCGCCGCCGGGCTCGCGACCGAGGGCCTCAAACCGTTCGCCACCATCTACTCCACCTTTCTCCAGCGCGCCTACGACCAGGTGGTGCACGACGTCGCGATCCAGCAGCTGCCGGTGCGCTTCGCCATGGATCGCGCCGGCCTCGTCGGTGCCGACGGACCGACGCATGCAGGGGCCTTCGACATCGCCTATCTCGGCTGCCTGCCCGGCTTCGTGCTCATGGCGGCGGCCGACGAGGCCGACCTCGCGCACATGGTGGCGACGCAGGTCGCCATTGACGACCGTCCCTCGGCGCTGCGCTATCCGCGCGGCGAAGGCATGGGCGTCCCGATGCCCTCGGAGGGGATACCGCTCGAGATCGGCAAGGGGCGGATCCTGCGCGAGGGCACCAAGGTGGCGCTGTTCTCATTCGGCGCACGACTCGCGGAGTGCCTGAAGGCCGCCGACGAGCTGGCGGCGCTCGGACTGCCGACCACAGTCGCCGACGCCCGTTTCGCCAAGCCGCTCGACGCCGATCTCCTGCTGCGGCTGGCACGCGAGCACGAAGTGCTGATCACAGTCGAGGAGGGCGCCATCGGCGGGTTCGCCGCCCACGTGATGCAGACGCTCGCCGAGAACGGCGTGCTCGACCGCGGGATCAAGCTGCGCGCGATGATGCTGCCCGACGTCTTCATCGATCAGGATTCGCCGGTGGCGATGTATGCCCAGGCCGGCCTCGACAGCAGGGGAATCGTTGCCAAGGCATTCGAGGCACTCGGACAGAATGTGCGCGGCGAGGCGGTTAAGCTCGGGCGGATCTAGGCCCCGTCGCATTCGCATCGACCGGTTGCTGGTCGAGCGCGGCCTCTTCGAGAGCCGTGCCAAAGCGCAGGCCGCCATCGCCGCCGGCCGGGTGACGGCGGACGGCGTGACTGTCGCTGCACCGTCGGATGCAGTCGCCGCCGGCGCGGCTCTGCGGGCCGTGCCCGCGCACCCCTGGGTGTCGCGCGGCGGCGTGAAGCTCGCTGCCGCGCTCGACCGTTTCGGCGGCGATCCCCGGTTCGATCCGGCGGGCCGCATCTGCCTCGACGTCGGCGCATCGACCGGCGGCTTCACCGAGGTGCTTCTGGCGCGCGGCGCCCGCCGGGTCTATGCGGTCGACGTCGGTCACGGCCAGCTGCATCCGTGCCTGTGCGCGCAGCCGCGTGTGGTGTCCCTGGAAGGCACCGATATCCGCACGCTCGATCCGGAGCGTCTCGCCGAGCGCCCCGACTTCGTGACCGTCGACGCGAGCTTCGTTTCGCTCGCGCTCGTCCTGCCGGCGGCGCTCGCGCTCGCCGCGCCGCCGGCCTGCCTGCTGGCGCTGATCAAGCCGCAATTCGAGGCCGGCCGCGCCGACGTGAAGAAGGGCATTGTGCGCGAGCCCCGCATCCACGCCGCGATCTGCGACCGCATCGCAGCCGTCGTCGGTACGCTCGGCTGGACCGTGACCGGCGTCATCCCCTCGCCGATCACCGGTGGCGATGGCAATCGTGAATTCTTCGTCGCGGCCCGACGCGACTGAAGACGCGCGCCTTTCTCCTGCCATGGCGCCGCTTATGGTGCCGCGCCATGACATCGCAGAGAATACTGACCGCGGAGCCGGAACGTGGGCGCCTGCACACGCCCTGGCGCACGGAAATCATCGAAACGGTGCAGCTTGCGCTCCCGATCGCGCTGACCCAGCTCGGGCAGATCGCCATGATGACGACCGACCTCGCGCTGATCGGTCAGCTCGGGCCCGGCCCTGTTGCGGCCGTCGGACTCGCGCACCTGGTCCTGTTCTGCGGCTTCGTGCTCGGCATGGGCCTGGTATCCGCGGTCGCACCATTGGCAGCGCAGGCCTTCGGAGCACGCAGGCCGCGCCTGGTGCGCCGCTCGCTGCGGGTCGGACTTTGGGCCGCGGTGATGCTCGGTATTCCGATCAACGCGGCGCAACAGCTCTGGGGCGAGGATATCTTGATCGCCGCGGGGCAACTGCCGGAGACGGCGATGCTGGCCGCGCGCTACCTGGCGGGCCTCGCCTGGTCGATCATCCCGGCTTGGTGCTTCATCGCCATTCGTAATTTCATGGGCGCGGTGAACCGGCCGGAGCCGGCGCTGTGGGTGACACTGGCGGCGATTCCGGCCAACGCCGCGCTCGCCTATGCCCTGATCCACGGCGCCTTCGGCCTGCCGAGGCTCGACTTGCTGGGCGCCGGGCTCGCCACCACGATCGTGAACGTGGCGATGTGCGCCGCCGCGCTCTGGATCTGCTATGCCTGCCGCCCCTTCAGAAAGTATCACGTGCTCGGGCGCTTCTGGCGCGCGGACCGGGAGCTGATGCGCCAGCTCGTCGTTATCGGGTTGCCCATTTCCGGCGCCTTTGCCCTGGAATGGGGACTGTTCTTGTCGGCAGCGCTCCTGGTCGGCTGGATCGGAACAAACGCACTCGCCGCCCATCAGATCGCGTTGCAGGTCGCCTCGATCCTGTTCATGGTGCCGTTCGGCATTTCGCTCGCCGCCACGGTGCGCGTCGGCCACGCCGTCGGTCGCGGCGACCCTTTTGCCGGTCGCCGCGCCGGCTTCGCTGCCATTGCGCTGGGCGCCGTCTTCATGGTTGCGACGACGCTGGTGGTGGTCGGGCTGCGCAAAGTAATACCCTTGCTATTCCTGGGGGGAGATCCGGCAGCGAAAGCCGAGCCCGCGCAACTGACCGCCACGTTGCTGCTCGTCGGCGCGACCTTCTTCGTCACCGACGGGGTGCAGGGAATTGCCGCTGGCGCCTTGCGCGGGCTCAGTGATACTCGTGTCCCGATGCTCTATGCAGCCGTGAGCTTCTGGCTCGTCGGCTTCGTCAGCGCCTATGCGCTCGGCTTCCCGTTGGGCATGGGTACGGTTGGAATATGGATCGGCTTCTCGCTCGCTGTCGGCACCTTCGCCGCACTTCTCATCAGACGATTTCATAAGCTGACGCAGGACGGCCGATCCGCGAGGCAGCGGTAGGCAAGACGGTGCCGTCCTGCTGCTGTGATGCCGGCTCCGTCCCCCGCCCCTGTCCTGCAACCTCGGTCCTCTGCTATCGAAGGGCCCATGGCGGAGCGGCTCGTCATCTCCCGGCTCGGCTGGCGCGGCGACGGCATCGCCGATGCGCCGGCGGGGCCGCTCTACGTGCCCTATACCCTGCCGGGCGAGACCGTCGAGGTCGGACCGTGGCATCCCGACCGCCGCCGCCTGGTCAAGGTGGTGGCCGCCAGCCCCGACCGCATCGTGCCGATCTGTCCGCACTTCGGAACCTGCGGGGGCTGCGCGCTGCAGCACCTCGCGGGCGCACACTACCGCGACTGGAAGCGCGCGCTCGTCACCGACGCGCTCGCGCAGGCCGCACTCGACACACCGGTCGACGAGCTGATCGACGCCCACGGCGAGGGACGCAGACGCGCCGTGTTCCATGCGCGGCGCGGCACGCGCGACGTGCTCGCAGTCGGGTTCAGCGCGCTCAAGGCGCACCAAGTGGTCGCGATCGATCGCTGTCCCATCCTGGCGCCCGGCCTCGCCGGAGCGATCGCGGCCGCCTGGGCGATCGCCGAGGCGCTCACCGCCGCGCGCAAGCCGCTCGACATCCAGGTGACGGCGACCGATGCCGGCCTCGATGTCGACGTGCGCGGAACGGGACCACTGCCGGCGGCGGACATGGCCGACCTTGCCGCGGTCGCCGCCCGTCACCGGCTGGCGCGGCTGACCCGGCACGGCGAGATCGTGGCGCAGCGCGCGGCACCGACGATTGCGATCGGCCGCGCAACGGTGGCGCTGCCGGCGAGCGCGTTCCTGCAGGCGACCGCGGCGGGGGAAGCGGTGCTGGCCCGCCTGGTCGAAGAGCACTGCAAGCCTGCGAGGAAGGTGGCCGACCTGTTCGCCGGGATCGGACCGTTTGCGCTGCGGCTCGCCGAGCGTGCGCGCGTCACTGCCGCCGACAGCGATGCCTTCGCCATTGCGGCACTGGCGAGCGCGGCCGCGCGCGCGCGTGGCCTCGAGCCGGTCGCGGCCGTGCAACGCGACCTGTACCGCCGTCCCTTCGCGGCGGCCGAGCTCGCGGCGTTCGACGCCGTGGTATTCGATCCACCGCGGCAGGGCGCCGAGGCCCAGGCGCGCGCGCTCGCCGCTTCGTCCGTTCCGATCGTGGTCGCCGTCTCCTGCAATCCCGCGACCTTCGCCCGCGACGCCCGCATCCTGGCCGACGGCGGCTACCGCCTCGTGCGCACGACCCCGGTCGACCAGTTCCTGTACTCGGCGCACGTGGAGCTGGTGGCGCTGTTCCGGAAGGCCAAGGGTGGATGACCAGGATCGTTGACTGAGCATCCGCACGGACGGGCAATCGTCCTCGCGCCTTGCGCCACTTCCTTCCGTTGTCCGGGCTGCCGGAATGGAGCATGCTCGCTCGCGGCCGGATCGGCCGCCGCCAACAGCCGCCACCGGTCGAAAATCCGGGAGACGCTCACATGCATCGACGCGCGCAAGCTGCCGGTCTCGCCGCCCCCGCCCTGCTGCGCATGGCGGCCCTGGCCGCGGTTCTGACCGCGCACGGCGTCTCGCCGGCGGCTGCCGACGACTTCTACGCCGGCAAGCAGATCATCTTCATCGTCGGCGCCGGCGTGGGCGGCGGCTACGACCTGCAGGCGCGCCTGGCGGCGCGGCACCTGGGCAAGCACATTCCCGGCAGGCCTTCGATCGTCGTGCAGAACATGCCGGCGCGGATCGCCGCCGCCAACCACATGTTCAACACCGCCCCCAAGGACGGCACCGCGATCGCGCTGATCCAGCGCGGCATGCTGCTCGCCAAGCTGATCTACCCCTCCGGCACGCGCTTCGAGATCGAGAAGTTCAACTGGCTGGGCAGCCTCAACAGCGAGACCGCGGTCACGCTCGCCTGGCACACCTCGCCGCACAAGACGGCACGAGACCTGTTCGAGCAGGAGCTCATCGTCGGCGGCATCACCGGGGTCGATCCGGAGACGACGCCGAAGCTCTACAACTCCCTCATCGGCACCAAGTTCAAGGTCGTCACCGGCTACAACAGCACCGCACAGATCGCCTTGGCGATCGAGCGCGGCGAGGTGCACGGCATCGGCGATTGGTCGTGGTCCAGCGTCAAGGCGGTGCGTCCCCACTGGCTCCGCGACAAGCAGGTGACGCTGCTGATGCAGGGCGCGCTGCGCAAGGAGCCCGAGCTCGGCGACCTGCCCAATGCGCTCGACTTCGTCAGGAACGACGCCGACCGCAAGGTGCTGGAATTGCACTTCACGCAGAAGACCGCGGCACGGCCGGTCATTGCGCCGCCCGACGTTCCCGCCGACAAGATCGCCATCCTGCGCAAGGCATTCGCCGCACTCGCCGGCGACCAGGAGTTCCTCGCCGAGGCGGAGAAAGGCAAGATCGAGTTCGGCTTCGTTCCCGGCGAGGAGGTCGACAAGGTGGTCGCGCTCATCGCCGCGACGCCCGCCGACATCGCCGATCGCTACGCCAAGGCGTTCGGTCCGCCGCAGTGAGCAGGCCGACGGCTTAGTTTAGATCGTGTTCCGTTCGAATTGAACCCTCCCGTCGTCATGCCCGCGTACGCGGGCATCCAGTAATCACCGCACGTGGCCTGCCTCAGCGGCGGCGGCTACTGGATCATCCGCTTGCGCGATGATGACCGCCCAGATTTGTGCGCCTCAAGTCGACCGGAAAGAGCGCTAGTTTCCCCAACGCTCGCGCCACATCTGCTCGCCGAGGGTGCAGGAGATCCGCGGCGGACGCTGCTGCACCGGAACGGGGCGGACGGCGGCCGGACCGCCGGCGATCTCCATCACCAGCTTGGTGCGGGTCGCCTCCTTGAACTGTTCGCGCGCACGGATCGGGATGACGAATGCGCCGGGGCCGCCGATCACGCAGTCCTCGAAGTAGATGTCGAGACGCTCCAGGTCCATGGTGAAAGAGTTCGGCCGCTTCAACATGATCGGCAGGCCATTGATGGTGATGCCGGAGGCGACCACCTCGTCACGCACGATGGTGACGAAGGGCCCGCTGTTGTTGGCCCCGTCGCCGGACACGTCGATGATCCGCCGGATGCCGCGATAGCCGCTGCCGTCGAACAGCGTCCTGCCGAAACCGAGCGCGCCGGAGATCGAGGTGCGCGAGGCGCGCCGATAGGGTGCGCGCGCAATCTCGCCGACGAACGCATCGGCCGATTCCGGACTCTCGATCAGACGCCACGGCACCACGATCTTCTGATCGGTGGGTCCCGCCCACTCGAAATAGGTCATCGCCACCTTGCCGTGCATGCCGTCGCGCAGCGCATGCAGAAACTCGCGCGAGGTGATGCCGGTAATGTAACCCTCGCGCTGCAGCGCCTGCTCCTCCGGATCCATGGAATAGGAGATGTCGACGGCGAGAACGAGCTCGACATCGACCGGGATGGCTTGCGGCGACCTGTCGGCGAGGATCCAGGGGGCGGTCGGGGCGGTGAGACCGCCGGTCCAACCAAGGATCAGCGCGACAGCGGCGACGGCCGCGAGCACCGGCATGTGCGACGCATTCGTGCGCATTCGCGCCTCCTGGGCGAGTCGAGCCATGGTGCCACGGGCCGGCGTCGAGAGGAAGCGCTTCGGTCGGCGTGCCGGTGCACGCGGCAAGCCTGGCAACGGGATGAGGCGACTAACGACTGGGGATCTCACGCCCGAGCGATTGAGCTCGCAGAATTGCCACAGTAGCGTGGTGGGCACTGAACAGGGAGAGGACATCCTTCGGAGCGGACATGACGTGGTTTCGTGGACAGCTTGCGGCGCTGGTGCTCTTCAGCGTGCTGCTCTGCCCGCCGGCTACGGCAAGGGACGACGTGATTCCGGCCAAGGTCGGAATGGAATGGCTATCCAAGGAGCAGCAGCAGACGCTGTGGCGCCGGGTCGACCAGTATGCCGGCATGGAATCGTTCGTCAGCTTCTGCGGGCGGCCGTCCCACATCGAGCGAGGGTGGTCAACGCAGTCCAGGCCTGCATCACGCCGGCAACCCTGCAGCTCGTCGTCGCCCGCTTTCGCAAGAACCTGAGCGAAAAAAAGGTCAGGCATCACCGCCGACCAGGCGATCTGCGAGGAGCAGAGGATCAAGAGCCTGGTCAGGCGGATCCACGCCGCGATCGACACGATGGTCGCCGAGGTCGCACGCATGTGCAGCAGCTGCCTGTTTTGCTGAGGGCCGCCGGCGCGGCTGCGGCTAGTCTATTCTCGCGGCACCCGATCCTCGATCGTCTCGGTGGATACGATCTCGATCCCGAAGCCGGCGAGGCCGACATAGGTCAGCTTGGCGGAGGTGAGCAGGCGGATCGAGCGGATGCCGAGATCCATGAGAATCTGGGCACCGAGACCGACCTCGCGCCACTGCCGGGAGCGCGCCACCTCGGAGCCGGTCGAGCCCGCCTGCGGGATGGCATGGGTCGGCACCCCGGCGGCGCCGTCGCGCAGAAACACGATGACGCCGCGGCCGTCCTCCTTGAAACGCTGCAGCGCAGAATGCACCGGATTGGCGCCGCCGAAGACGTCGCGGATGATGTCGGCCCGGTGCAAGCGAGCCAGCATGTTCCTGCCGTCGCCGATGCGGCCATGGACGAAGGCCATGTGCTGGATGGCGTCGAACGGCGTCACGTAAGCATAGCCGGCGAGCGTGCCGATCTCGCTGCGTACCGGGAACTCACCGATCCGCTTGACCAGCTTGTCGCGCACCTGGCGGTAGGCGATGAGATCCGCGATCGAGATCTGCCTGAGCCGATGGCGCTCGGGCAAAAGCGGTGATGGCGGGGCCGTGCATCACCGTGCCGTCGTCGTTCATGAGCTCGGCGAGCACGCCGACCGGCGGCAGGCCGGCGAGCCTGGCAGAGGTCGACGCAGGCTTCGGTATGGCCCGAACGCATCAGCACGCCGCCGTCCTTGGCGACCAGCGGGAAAACGTGCCCCGGGCGGCACGAAATCGCTGGCGCCGCTGTTGCCATTGGCGAGCGCGCGCACCGTGTTGCTGCGCTCCTCGGCGGAAATGCCGGTGTTGAACCCGTGGCGCACATCGACCGAAACCGTGAAAGCGGTGCCGAGCGGGGCTTCGTTCGCCGCCACCATGGGATCGAGGTGCAGGCGCCTCGCATCCTCCGCCGACAACGGCGCACAGACGATGCCCGAAGTGTGACGGATGATGAACGCCATCTTCTCGGGCGTGCACAGCGAGGCGGCCACGAACAGATCGCCCTCGTTCTCGCGGTCGTCGTCGTCGGTGACGACGACGATCTCGCCGCGGGCGAACGCCGCGACCAGCTCCTCCATGCGATGATGATCGTCGGTCACTGGTCTTCACTCTTCCCCTGTTCCCGGCGCTCGCGTGAACGGCCATGTCGGCGAGCTCGCCCAGTTGCCCTCGCTGACGCAGATAATGATCGGCGATCACGCATGCCACCATGGCCTCGCCGATCGGCACCGCGCGAATGCCGACGCAGGGATCGTGGCGGCCCTTGGTGCTGATCTCGGTCTCGCCTGCCGAACCGGTCAACGGTGCGCCGCGGCGTCAGGATCGACGACGTGGGCTTGACCGCGAACCGGCACACGATCGGCTGTCCGGTCGAGATGCCGCCCAGGATACCGCCGGCGTGATTGGACAGGAACAACGGCCTGCCGTCGTTGCCGATGCGCATCTCGTCGGCGTTCTCTTCTCCGCTCAGTGCCGCCGCCGCAAAGCCGGCGCCGATCTCGACGCCCTTGACGGCATTGATGCCCATCAGCGCCGCGGCGAGATCGCCGTCGAGCTTGCCGTAGACGGGAGCACCGAGTCCGGCCGGGACACCCTCCGCCACCACCTCGATCACGGCGCCCACCGAGGAGCCGCGCTTGCGGATGTCGTCGAGATAGCTCTCGAAGAGCTTCGCTGTCTGCGCATCCGGACAGAAGAACGGATTGCGCTCGACCTCGTCCCAGCTCCAGCGTGCGCGCGCGATCCTGTGCTCGCCCATCTGGACGAGCGCGCCGCGCACGAGCATGCCCGGCACGATCTTGCGCGCGATCGCGCCGGCTGCGACCCGCGCGGCAGTCTCGCGTGCGGATTGCCGGCCGCCGCCGCGATGATCGCGGATGCCGTATTTGACGTCGTAGGTGTAGTCGGCGTGGCCCGGACGGTACTTGTCCTTGATGTCGGAATAGTCCTTGGAGCGCTGGTCGACGTTATCGATCGCCAGCGCAATCGGCGTTCCGGTCGTCACCTGTTCGCCGCCCGCTTCGTCGGTGAATACGCCGGACAGGATCTTCACGGTGTCCGGCTCGCGCCGCTGGGTGGTGAAGCGCGACTGGCCGGGACGGCGCCTGTCGAGATAGGGCTGGATGTCGGCCTCGGTCAGCGGGATGCGTGGAGGGCAGCCGTCGACCACGCAGCCGATCGCCGCGCCATGGCTCTCGCCGAAGGTGGTGACCCGGAACAGATGGCCGAAAGTATTGAACGACATGGGGTTGTGCCGGCGCTGTGGTAGCCCGCGTCCCGCGCGGGGTCAAATACGGAGCTCGGCCCTCGGTCGTCGGCAGCCGGGACAACGCGGACGGCCGCAATCCGGCGGCCGAGTTGCCGACGGCATCGCCCCTCACCCGTGGCGCGTCAGCTCGTCGTGCGCGAAGACATAGACGACGCCGTGCTCGAACGCATAATGGGTGGCGGCCTCCGGCGAGGCGATCGCGAGATGGGCCATGAGGGCGCGCGCGGTGCCGCCGTGGGCGGCGACCACGATGTCGCGTTCGACCGCGCGATACCATTCGCCCATTCGCCGGCTGACCTGGGCATAGCTTTCGCCGCCGGGCGGCAGGAAGCCCCACTTGTCGGCCTCCCGTCGGGCGATGACGTTGCAGTCGCGCGCCAGCACATCGGCATAGGTCAGGCCTTCCCAATCGCCGAACGCGATCTCGGCGAGCCGGGCGTCGATCGGGTAGTCGGCGGATTCCAGGCCGAGCGTCGTACGCACCAGCTCCATGGTCTTGCGTGCGCGCATGAGCGGGCTGGAGACATAGTCGAAGTCGGCCGGTCGCCGGCCGGCGCGGAGCATGAGATCGCGCAGGATCTCGCCGCAGCGAACGGCCTGGGCGCAGCCCTCGGCATTGAGCGGGACGTCGTGGCGCCCCTGCAGCCGCTGCTGCGACATTCCAGTCGGTGAGGCCGTGGCGGACGTAGTAGATGACGGGCGGCGGCATGGCCGGCAGCGCTCGGCGCCGCCTCACTCCTTGCCGACCACGATGTCGGGTGCGTCGGGATGCTTCATGCCGACGATGTGGTATCCGGCGTCGACATGGTGGATCTCGCCGGTCACGCCGCGTGCGAGGTCGGAGAGAAAATACACTGCCGTGTCGCCCACCTCCTCGATGGTGACGCTGCGCCGCAGCGGCGCGTTGTGCTCGTTCCATTTGAGGATATAGCGGAAGTCGCCGATCCCCGATGCCGCCAGCGTCTTGATCGGACCGGACGAGATGGCATTGACGCGGATCCTCTTCTCGCCGAGATCGGCGGCAAGATAGCGCACGGAAGCCTCGAGCGCCGCCTTGGCGACGCCCATCACATTGTAATGGGGCATCCACTTCTCGGCGCCATAGTAGGTGAGCGTCAACAGCGAGCCGCCGTCGGTCATCAGCTTCTCCGCGCGCTGGGCGGCGGCGGTGAAGGAATAGCAGCTCACCTGCATCGTCCTGGCGAAATTGTCCGCCGTGGTGTCGACGTAACGGCCGGTCAGCTGATCCTTGTCGGAGAAGGCGATGGCATGCACGAGGAAGTCGAGCGCGCCCCATTTCGCCGCCAGCGCCGCAAAGGCGCCATCGAGCGTGGCGGGCTCGGTGACATCGCAGTGGCCCACCACCAGCCCGCCCACCTCCTGAGCCAGCGGCTGCACCCGCTTCTTCAGCGCGTCGCCCTGGTAGGTGAATGCGAGCTGCGCACCGTGGGCGTGGCACGACTTCGCGATACCCCAGGCGATCGATCGGTTGTTCGCGACGCCCAAGATCAGGCCGCGCTTGCCGCGCAAGAGAGCCGATGCTTCCGGCATGATGTTCCTCGCTGCGCCGCCGCGCCTCCTATGGCACAGGGGCGCGGGTCGCTCAAGCAGCCCCGCGCTTTCCGGCGCCCGATGTCACCGGCGCGGAATATCGCGAGGTCGAAAGTGTTGGTGCAGGTGATATCGTTCAGGCGCGAGGAGTGACGGACGGAGCGAACCCGGGCGGCACGCCCGAAGGGCGAGCCCGTGCGTCCGCTGCAAGGGAGGAGGCGTTGGTCGGATTCCGGCAAGGGATCGAGGCTGCGGTTCCGGCGTTGCGACGCTATGCCCGGGCGCTGACCCGCAACGCCGAGCTGGCCGACGATCTGGTCCAGGACACGCTGGTGCGGGCGCTGCGGTCGGAGCACCTGTTTCATGGCGGCGACATCCGCAGCTGGCTCTACACGATCCTGACCAATCTCAACCGCAACCGGCTGCGCTCGCTGGCGCGGCGTCCGGCGGTGCAGGCGATCGACGACAACGACGCGCCCGATATGGCGGGCCCGGAGGCGGGGGCACGCGACATCGAGCGGGCGCTCGCCTCGCTGGTCGAGGATCAGCGCTCGGCTCTGCTGCTCGTCGTGCTCGAAGGGCTGAGCTACCGCGAGGTGGCCGAGGTGCAAGGCGTGCCGATCGGGACCGTGATGTCGCGGCTCGCGCGCGCCCGCATGCAGATCAAGGCCTATCTCGACGGCGAGCGCCCGGCGCTGCGCCGCGTCAAGTAGTCAGGGAAGACGACGATGATCGATCGAGATTCACCCGTGACCGCCGACGAGTTGCACGCCTATGTCGACGGCGAGATTCCCGCCGATCGCCGCGATGCGGTCGAGGCCTGGCTGGCGAGCCATCCCGAGGACGCGGCGCGCGTCGCCGAATGGCGGGCGCAGGCGGAAGCGATCCGCGCAGCGCTACGGCGCGGTCGCCGCCGAGCCCGCTCCGGCACGTTTGCGACATCGACCGGCTCGTCCGCTCGCGGACGCTCCTGGCGCATGGCGGCGGCCGCCGCCGCAGCGGTCGCTTTCCTCGCCGGCGCCGTTGCCGGATGGGTGGCCCACAGCGCCTCGGCTGCAGGTCCCTCCCCCTCGATGTCCTCAAGTCCGAGGCGCTCAGCGCGCACAAGCTCTACATCGCGGAGGTCCGCCATCCGATCGAGGTGCGCGCCGGCGAACAGCACCTGGTGCCCTGGCTTTCGCGGCGCGTCGGAACGGCGCTGCGCGCGCCGGACCTCGAGTCGTTCTCCCTCAAGCTGCTCGGCGGCCGGCTGCTGCCCGGCCCGATCGGCCCGGCCGCCCTGTTCATGTACGAGAGCCCGACCGGCGAGCGCTACACCTTCTATTGCTCGAAGTCGCAGGCACCGCGCTACGGCGCTTGCGCTACCACGCGACCGATGGCGTCGCCGCCGTGCAATGGGTGGAGAGCGACATCGGTTTCGTGGTGAGCGGCCCCGCCAATCGCGACCAGCTCCTGAAGATCGCGCAGACCGCCTACGAGCAGATGGAGAGCCGCGCCGCCGCGCGCAGCTCGGAGATGCAGCTGATCTCCGCGCGCGCGGCTCGTGAACCGGCGCTACTCAGCGCCATCCCCTCGCGCGGATCGTAGGGCTTTTCTTCCCGCCACTTGCGCATCAGCTCGTCGAGCTCGGCGTCGCTGCCCTCGGGCAGCATGATGCGCACGGTGGCAAGCAGATCACCGGCTCCCCCCTTGGCCGGAAAGCCCTTGCCCTTGAGGCGGAACGTACGCCCGGAATTGGTGCCGGCGGGAATGGCGAGCTCGACCGCACCCTCGAGCGTAGGCACGCGCACCTTGCCGCCGAGCACGGCTTCGTAAAGCGTGATCGGCAGCTCGAGCCGCAGATCGGCAGCCCTTCGCGCGTAAACAGCGGATGCGGCGCGACCGACGACCGCGATCAGGAGATCGCCGGCGCGGCCGCCGCGGCCGGCGAGCCCCTGGCCCTTCAGCCTGATCTGCTGGCCATCGGCGAGACCGGCCGGGAATCTTGACGTCGACCTCCTTGCCGGTCGGCAGCTGCACCCGCTTCATCACGCCCTTGGCCGCTTCCGGCAGAGTGATGGTGAGCGATGCCGATATGTCCTGCCCGCCGAAGCCGCCGCCGTCTTCGTCCTCGAATCGAAAGCCGCCGCGCCCGCCGCGCGCACCGCCCCGGCCGCCGAATGCCTCCTTGAGGATGTCCTCGAAGCCGCCGGCCCACCGCCCGCGCGTTCGCCGCCGCGCTGAAATCCGCCCGGACCCCAGCTGAAGGTCTCGAATGTTCCCTCCCGGCCGAAGCCGCCGGCAGGTCCGCGCACCGAAACCCTCGAAGCCCTGGAAGCGCGGCTTGCCCTCGGCATCGATCTCGCCGCGGTCGAAGGCCTTGCGCTTGTCCTCCTCGCCGAGGATCTCGTAGGCGGCGTTGAGCTCGGCAAAACGCGAGGCCGCCTTGGGGTCGTGCTTGTTGGCGTCCGGGTGCAGCTTCTTGGCCTGCCGCCGGAAGGCACTCTTGATCTCCGCGCCGCTCGCAGTCTTCGATACCCCCAGTACCTCGTAGGGGTCACGCATCGTCGATCCCTCCCGGCGGGCGTACAGCCCTCATCGTCGCGGGCGCTGGTCCCCACCCTCACGGTTGCAATGTGGGGAGCAGCGGGTCCGACCGCAACGACGAAACAGCGGCAATCCCAAGGGTTTCGCCCGCATGGCGGGAGCGGAAGAGCCGGCGCGAGACGGCAAAGAAGCCCGCAAAGCCACCTCCTCACGTGCGTCATGGCCGGGCTTGTCCCGGCCATCCACGCCCTGGTGGTCATGCGACACGTGGATGCCGCCGTAGCTCGGGCTTGCCGAGTTCCGCACGATGTTCCAAGTCGGGTAAACCCGACTTGGACTGACAAGCGCGGGCATGACGACGTCACCCCACGTGGAAAATGTTCTATATAACGGGGCGCCGGCATGGAGCCCGGCACCGATTCCCGACCGGGATACTCCGCAGGAGGATGTCCGAATCGGCTCCAATCAAACACCCGACCTGGTTGACGGCTGGTGATTTCACCGAGGCCGACGAGCCCTTGCGGCTGTTCGCCGCCTGGTTCGAGGAGGCGAGCCAAGAGCGAGCCGCGCGATCCGACCGCCATGTCGCTCGCCACCGTCGACGCCCGACGGGCTCCCCAACGTCCGCATGGTGCTGATGAAGGGCTTCGACGAGCGCGGCTTCGTCTTCTATACCAACGTCGACAGCGCGAAAGGGCAGGAGCTGGATGCGAGCCGCAACGGCGCCCTGCTGTTTCATTGGAAATCGCTGAACAGACAGGTGCGGCTGCGAGGTCCGGTCGATCGGGTCGAGGACGCCGAGGCGGACGCCTACTTCGCCACCCGCCCGCGGCTCACCCAGATCGGCGCCTGGGCGAGCAAGCAATCGGCGCCGCTCGAAAGCCGGCACGCTCTCGAGAAGGCGATCGCGCTCTACACCGCCAGGTTCGCGGTGGGAACCGTTCCGCGGCCGCCGAATTGGACCGGCTATCCGTCTGCTGCCGCTTACCATCGAGTTCTGGCACGACCGGCCGTTCCGGCTGCACGACCGTATCGAGTTTCGTCGTGACGCGCCGCATGCACCGTGGCAGGCGACGCGACTCTATCCGTAGAGCCGGCTCACAGCGCACATGTTGCGGGCAAATTCGTTCCCACGGCACCGCAACATGCGCTAGTGTCCCGATTCCGAAGTTCGCATCATTCCGCGGCACTCTCGTTTGCGAACTTCGGAATCGAAGGACACTAGTGCGGTGTCTTTGACGTTCCGATCAGTCTCGCGGCAGATCCGTCATCGGAACGTCAAAGACAAAACCGCACTAGCACCATAGACTTGCTAGTGTCCCTTTGCTTCCGACGTTCGCACTCGAGCATGCTGCAATGTGAAGCGAACGTCGGAAGCGCGACACTAGGCTGCCAACCAACACTGTCCCGGGAATTGTCGTTCATGCCGACGTCGCATTCGAACCAGCCGCGCCGCGCACTGCTGCTCACCGGAGCGAGCCGCGGCATCGGCCATGCGACGGTGAAGCGCTTCTCGGCGGCAGGATGGCGCGTCATCACCTGTTCGCGCCACGCGTTCCCCGAGAACTGCCCTTGGGAGATGGGGCCCGAGGACCACATTCAGGTCGACCTCGCCGATTCCGCCGGCACCGCCGCCGCGATCGACGAGATCAAGCAGCGGCTCGAGAACGGCGAGCTCAACGCCCTGGTCAACAATGCGGCGATCTCGCCCAAGGCCGAGGGCGGCAAGCGGCTCTCGTCGATCGACACCACGGTCGACGTGTGGGACCACGTGTTCCGGGTGAACTTCTTCGCGCCGATCATGCTCGCGCGGGGTCTGGTGCAGGAGTTGAAGGCCGCCAAGGGTTCGGTCGTCAACGTCACCTCGATTGCCGGCTCGCGAGTGCATCCGTTCGCGGGCGCGGCCTATGCCACCTCGAAGGCGGCGCTGGCGGCGCTCACCCGCGAGATGGCCTCCGATTTCGGGCCGCTCGGCATCCGCGTCAACGCCATCGCCCCGGGCGAGATCGACACGGCCATCCTGTCGCCGGGCACCGAGGAGATCGTCGCGCACCAGATCCCGATGCATCGCCTGGGGACGCCCGACGAGGTCGCCAAGATCATCTATGTGCTGTGCACGGACACTTCGTCCTACGTCAACGGCGCCGAGATCCACATCAACGGCGGGCAGCACGTCTAGTGTCCGATTCCGAAGTTCGCATCATTCTGCGGCACCCTCGTTTGCGAACTTCGGAATCGAAGGACACTAGTGCGGTGTCTTTGACGTTCCGATCAGTCTCGCGGCGGTTCCGTCATCGGAACGTCAAAGACAAAACCGCACTTGCTAGCACCATAGACTTGCTAGTGTCCCTTTGCTTCCGACGTTCGCACTCGAGCGTGCTGCAATGTGAAGCTAACGTCGGAAGCGGGACACTAGAAACTCATTGGGCTAGGTCCTGTTGACATTAGGGGATTCCCTCCTCCCCGTCATTGTGATTCAAGATCGCAACTTGATGGAGGCGATCTTGATTCGGCGCGAACTCATCAATGTGCAGTGGGCGCGTATCGCAAATTTGGTTCCGGGCAAGGAAGGAGACAGAGGTCGAGCTGGCAAGGACAATCGACTATTTGTCGATGCCGTTCTTTGGATTCTGCGCACGGGTGCGCCATGGCGCGATCTACCGCCGGAATTCGGACATTGGAACAGCGTGTTCGTGCGCTTCAACCGCTGGTCAGAGAAGGGAGTTTGGGAAAGTATTTTCAAGGTCTTAGCGAAGGATCCAGATTTCGAACACGTCATGATCGATGCCACCATCGTGCGGGCGCACCAGCATGCCGCCGGCGCAAAAGGGGGGCTCAAAAAGAGGCCATTGGCCGATCGCGTGGCGGCCTGAGCACCAAGATCCATATTGCCGTGGATGCGACCGGTCATCCCTTGCGGATGCTCCTCACTGCAGGACAGGTGCACGAGGCAACACAGGCCAACGCATCGGTCGAGGGCCTCACGCTCATCAGGCTGATCGCCGATAAGGGCTTCGACAACGATCGCTTTCGCGCCGTGCTCGCGGCAGCTGAGGTCGATGTGGTGATCCCGCCCTTGGCATCACGCACGGCCTGATACCGCCTCCATATCAGATAGACTTGGCAATGTAAGGGAAGGATGTGATGGATTTGACGAGTTCTGGATTGCGCTGGATGTAGAGAACGGCCTCTCTGAGTTTTGCGCGTACGGCGTTCATGGATTTGAGGGCGAGGTTCTTGAAGATCTTTTCGCGGATTTCGTCCCAGAGGTTCTCCTTCGGGTTCAACTCCGGCGAATAGGGTGGCAGGAACAGAAGCGTGATGTTGTCGGGAACCGCGAGCAGGCCGCACTGATGGTTGGGAGCACCGTCGAGGACCAGGAGAATTTGCTGCCTGCGGTATTTTCTGGACAGAACATCGAGGTAGATCTGGAAGCAGGCAGTATCCGATGCGGGCATGATCAGATAGACGCATCTTCCATCCTTGGGACAGACCGCGCCGTAGAGGTAGATGTACTCGCGAATGAGCTGCGCGGCGACCTCGGGTCTGACGCCAGTGGGAGCCCAGCAAGGCCGCGGGCGGTTCATGCGTCCGAAACGCGCTTCGTCGGCGAACATGACACGCAAGCGACGGCCGCGCTTGGCCGCCGCCCGCTTGGCCTTCCTCACAGCATCACGAAAGCCGTTTTTTTAAAAGCATTTTGCGCCGCCAGGTTCCGCTTGGGATGGAACGGGCGCGGCATCAGCTTACGCCAGCCATGCCGATGCAGCAGATTGTACACCGTGCTGTCACTGGTCGGGTGCCCGATCGCCTTTTCGTAAGCCGCCTTGAGATCGTGGATGTTCAACAACTCGCCAGCCCCCGCGGCATGGGCGAAGCGCGCCAGCAAGGCCTTCTCCTCGGCCACGGTCATGTTCTCGTGCTTGCGTCCGCCGTTCGCCTTGGGCTTGAGCGCCTTGATGCCACCGTGATCGTAAGCCATATGCGCGCGGTTCACCGTGCTCAGCGAAACGCCCATGGCCGCCGCAATCGCCGGCTGCGTCATTCCGCCCTCGCGCAGCAGCACCATCTGGATGCGCTCGCGCTGCGTCGCTGGAAGCTTCCATCGCAGCGCCGTCCTCAGCCGCCGGACCTCGGCTTTGCTGCATTTGACCATCCGCTCCTCCCGAATCAGATGGTCACAGCGAATCACACCTCAAATTCCGAAAACAACTCCCCCGTCGACCGTATTCTCCGGTACTAAATACGCCAATTCATGCTGTTCTGGAATCTAGTGTGGCTTGGTTCAGAAGTCCGCATTTCGGACTCGCCGCAAGAATGATGCGGACTTCTGAACCGCCACACTTGGGCGGAGATCGATTCCCTCATCCGGCGTCCGGCACCCGGCTCAGAGCCACTTCTTCCATTTGAAGAAATAGTACGGCAGCGCCGCCGCCAACACCATCAGCACGATCGCGAGCGGGTAGCCCCAGGCCCAATCGAGCTCCGGCATCTGCTTGAAATTCATGCCGTAGATCGAGGCGATCAGGGTCGGCGGCATCAACCCGACGGCGGCGACCGAGAAAATCTTGATGACGTTGTTCTGCTCGATGCTCACCACGCCCAGCATCGCCTGCAGCAGGAATTGTATCTTGTTCGACAGATAGGCGGCGTGGTCCGACAGCGATTGAACGTCGCGCTGCATGCCGCGCAGCTGTGCACGCGTCTCCTTCGCCCAGCGCATGCTGTCGGCCTCGTTGGCGAGATAGAGCAGCAGGCGGCCGATCGAGACCAGGCTTTCGCGCACCTTCGAGGTGAGGTCGCCCTTGCGCCCGATCGTCTTGAGGATGTCGTTGTAGCTCCGGGTGTGGTCCGTTCGCGTCCCCGGCGGCTCGAAGATGCTGTGCGAGACCTGATCGACCTCGAGTCCGATGCGCTCCAGGATGTCCGCCGCGCGATCGATCACGGCGTCGAGCAGATCCATCAGCACCGATTCTCCGTTCACCGTCGGTGCGCAGACCCGCGACAGCTTGTTGCCGACGATCATGAACGGCCGCGGGTCGTCGTACCGCACGGTGATGAGCCGATGCCCCGACAGGATGAAGGTGACGGGGGTGGTCTTGGGCGTCTCGGTGTCCGACTGGCACATCAGGGTCGCGGTCATGTAGCGGGCGCCGTTCTCCACGTAGAGACGGCTGGTGACCTCGATTTCCTGCATCTCCTCGCGCGTCGGAACGGCAATGCCGAGATGGCGCTCGACCAGCTTGTCTTCGGTCAGGGTCGGGGTGACCAGATCGAACCAGACGGCGCTCTCCGGCACCGGCGATCCATGGGCGAGCTGGACGCGTTCGAGCGATGTGCCGCGCGGGACGTAGACCGACAGCATGACCCCTCCGCCCGCCTGCTCTCCCGGTTGCAGACAGTCCGCGCGCACGCGTGTCACGGTGACCGGGCACCGGGCCAGTGATGGCCCATTCGAGCCGGTCCTTGCAAGCGTCTTGAGCGGCGCGTGGGGTACCGAGCTGCGGCACGCGAGGTCCCATGCGGACCTTGCGCGACGTCACGGTCATTTGGAGATCGATTGGCGAGGACAGCGCCGAAAGCGGCGGCGGCGATCAAGCCGCCACGTCGGCGAGACGATCGGCGAGATGATCATCGCGCCTGGGCGCGACCGGCGCATAAGCGGGGTTCTTGACCTCGCACCGAAACTGGAGCGCGGCGGCGAGTGCGGATATGCCGATCTCGCCGTAACGGCTGTCGAGATCGGACTCGCTGCTGCGGACAGTCTCGACGGCTGAGACCGTGTTCTTGTCGGTCATTTTTGTACTCCTTGGAACGTGTACCTCTTGGAACGCTCGCTGGTGGGCGACGCCTTCCTGCACTGCGGCTGTCGCGCGGCGATGCACAGTGCTTGGTCGTGCTCTTGGTCGAGATGGCGGTCGAGTGCGGCCGAAATGCGCAGCAAATCGTGTCCTATCGTGACATTTCCGTTCGCGTTCGATGTCGCGGCGCCGGGGGAACCGCGAGCGCCCGGTGGCGAGCGGCGGATTGGTGAACAGCCAGGTTAAGACCCCCCGCTTGACCTCGTCCTGCGGCCGGCGGCCAGGTTCCGCGCGCAGGACCGGGCACATTTCCACAGCCGGGGGCCGCAACTGCGGCTTTCCTGCAACAGGTTCACAAGACTATGGAATTGGGACCATCCAGCCTCTGGATTGACGCCCGCGTTCTGGTTTACTCATCGAGTCGAGCCACCGATTTGGGGACCCGCCGGCAGGCGGGAAAAGGGGGAGCTATGGGGATTAGGGGAACAGCTTGTCTTCTGATCGGGCTCCTGCTCGGTGGGTGCATGCCGGCAACCCTGGAGCCTGCATCCGACGCCAATCTCAATCCGCGTGACCGCAAGATGCTGGCCGCCGCGCCCTATGCGCGCGCGAGCATCCCGTCCGCCTATCAGCGGGCGATCGTGCAGTATCATCGCAAGGAAGCCCCGGGCTCGATCGTCATCGATAGCGATGCCCGCTATCTCTATTACGTGCTCGCCGACAGCAGGGCGATCCGCTATGGCGTGACCGTCGGCGAGGAGGCCTTGTCCTGGTACGGCATCGCGCGGGTCGGCCGCAAGGAAGAGTGGCCGAGCTGGACACCCACTGCCGCGATCAAGAGGCGGATGGGAGGTCCCGGACTTCGTCGAAGGCGGCGCGCACAATCCGATGGGCGCACGCGGCATCTATCTCTTTCAGGGCAGCAAGGACACCCTGTTCCGCATCCACGGCACCAACCAGCCGGAGTTGATCGGGCAGGCGATCTCCTCGGGCTGCATCCGGATGACCAACGAGGACGTGATCGACCTCTACAACCGCGTCAAGATGGGCTCGATCGTCGTGGTGCTGGCGCCCAAGAGCGGCGACTCACCGTTCAATCCGCGCGTCGCGAACGCAGCAGCGGCGCCCGCCTTGCCTGGGCACAACAACTGAAGTTTAGAGGGGGCTGGGAGCGGCGCCGGGCGGCAGCTCGGCGCCGTTTTCATTTTTGGATTCGGCATGAACGATGAACTACCGTAGAAAACACGTTGCGAAAGGGCCGGGAGTAAATCATGCAAGCCGACATTGACGAAAAGCGTGATGCTCTTGCCGCGCTCTGCCGACGCTATGCCGTGGCGCGGCTGGAGGTCTTCGGCTCGGCAGCGCGCGGCAGCGGTTTCGATCCCAACCGCAGCGACGCCGATTTCCTCGTCACCTTCGCGCCTGCCGCCCGGAACGATCTTGCGGCGTTCACCGATTTGAAGGACGCGCTGGAGAGGCTTCTTGGGCGCTCCGTCGATCTTGTCGAGCGCGAGGCGGTCGAGGCCAGTCGGAATTTCATCCGCCGGCGGGCAATCCTGAAAGAGGCTGAAACCGTCTATGGCTGAATTGCCCGAACGAGACGCGGCGCTCCTGCTCGACATGCTGCTCGCGGCGCGTGATGCGCAGGAGTTTGTCGAAGGGCTCGACGAAGCGGCCTTTCTCGCGAGCCGACTGCACCAGAACGCGGCCATTCGATCATTGGAGGTTCTCGGCGAGGCCGCGGGCAAGGTTTCGGCCGCCACGCAAACCGCCCATCCCGAACTTCCCTGGCGCGAAATCACGGGCATGCGCCACCGGCTCATCCACGGCTATGGCGAGGTGCGCCTCGACCTCGTGTGGATGGTGCTTCACGATCGCCTGGGTCCATTGATCGCGATACTGGAACAGCTTGTGCCGCGTGAATAAGCGGAGTCTTGAAAACGATCAGCGCAGTGGAGCTGCGGCGATTTAGGCCATACCCGGCCTATAAGGAGTCCGGCGTCGAGGGATTGGGAAAAGGCCGAGTAGCCCGATCGGGCTACATCAGCCGCTCGCGCGTGATCCAGTCCAGGGTGCGGTCGAGCGCGCGCGCGAGGCGGTCGAACAGCTCGTCGATTTCCGCGGGCGCGATGATGATCGGCGGGCAGAGCGAGATCACGTCACCGGCAAGGAAGCGCACGATCAGCCCTTCCTCCTCGGCGAAACGCACCGCACGCGGACCCACGGCGAGCTTGGCGTCGAACTGCCGCCTGGTCGACTTGTCGGCGACCAGCTCGACGGCACCGACGAGCCCGAGCCCGCGCGCCTCGCCGACCAGCGGGTGCTCGCCGAGCGCGGCGAGCCGGCGCTGAAACTGCGGTGCCTTGCGTGCCGCCTGCTCGGCGATGCGCTCGCGCGCATAGATCTCGAGCGCCTTCACCGCCACCGCCGCGGCGACCGGATGACCCGAATAGGTGAAGCCATGCCCGAAGACGCCGATCTTGCGGCTCTCGTCCAGCATCGCCTGGTACATCGCCTCCGGCACCGTGACGGCGCTCAGCGGCAGGTAGGCCGAGGTCAGCGCCTTCGCGACCGTGATCGAGTGCGGCGCGAATTCCAGCGCGGTGCAGCCGAACATCGTCCCCAGCCGGCCGAAGCCGCAGATCACCTCGTCCGAGATCATGTAGAGATCGTATTTCCGGCAGACCTTCACGACCTCCGGAAAGTAGCCCCGGGGCGGCACGATCACTCCGCCCGCACCCATCACCGGCTCCGCGATGAAGGCAGCGACGGTTTCCGGATCCTCCCGCAGAACGAGCTGCTCGAGCTCGGCCGCGAGCCGCCGCGAAAAGTCTTCCTCGCCTTCGCCGTCCTCGGCGAAGCGGTAGTGGTGCGGACAACCCGCGTGCAGGAAGCCGGCGATCGGCACGTCGAAATCGCGGTGGTTGTTCGCCAGGCCGGTGAGCGAGGCGGCCGCCACGGTCACGCCGTGATAGGCCTTGACGCGGCTGACGATCTTCTTCTTCCGCGGCCGGCCGAGCGCGTTGTTCATGTACCAGACCAGCTTGACCTGGGCGTCGTTGGCCTCCGAGCCCGACGAGGAGAACAGCACCTTGGAGGTCGGGACCGGGGCGATCTCCTTGAGCCGCTCGGCGAGCTCGATGGCGGGATCGTGGCTCTTGGCGGTGAAGAGATGCGCGAACGGCAGCTTGCGCATCTGCGTGGCCGCCGCCTCGACCAGTTCCTCGTTGCCGTAGCCGAGCGCCGTGCACCACAGCCCTGCCATTCCTTCGATATAGGCTTTGCCGTCGCTGTCGTACACGAACACGCCCTGTCCGCGCTCGAGCACCAGCGGTCCGGTTTCGCGCATCGCCGCGAGATTGGTGTAGGGGTGAACCAGGGTCTCGATGTCGCGCACGGCGAGATTGCTGAGGGGCATGGATGACTACCGCCTGGCGGATGTGGTGGGACGCGGACGCGGCAGCGGGACCTGCGCGGCAGCAGGCGGCAGCTCGGGCTCGGGCTCGCGCACGTCCCACTGGCACATGCGATAGCCGCCCCGGCGCTCGATGAGGTCCAGGTGCACGTGGTTCTCGTGATAGCCGTCGGAGCCGGGCCCCAGCACGGTGCCGAAGCGTGCACAAGCGCTCTTGCGCAACGCCTCGCGAAGATCCTTCGGCACCAGTGGATCGGTCAGCTCCACGACCTTGCCGCCGGCGACCCTGATCGAGCGGATGTCGATGGCATTGCCCTTGCCGTGCTCCGACACCTTGGCACCGACGACGCGGTTGCGCCCGCGGCAATCGTAGGAGGCGAAGTTGTCGATGCCCGTAAGGACCGCATCGAGCGGGCGCAGCGCGGCGACCACGTCCTCGCGCACCCAGCTCACGAGCGCCTCGGCGAAGATGCAGCGCAAGATCGCCGGCGGCGTCACCGCCACGCGGCTCCTGTCGGAAAGCACCACCGCCTCGAGCCGCACCGCGTCCTCCACGCCGCATTCGCCGGGCCCGGCGAGCGGCGGCAGCGACGGAGCAACCGCGCGCTCGGGCGTGAGCCGCAGTCGGCAGGCCGACGGCGGCGCGGGCTCCTCGGGCTTCGCGAGATCGGCAGGCTCGGCAACGGCCCGATCGGGCCGCGGACGCGGCAAGGGAATCCCCTGGGCACCTGCCAGGTCGCAAAGTGCCGCCAGCAAAATCAGCGCCGATAGGAGCTTCACGGCCGGGATATTCGGTAGGATTGCGACCATATGGCGACCGGCAGGATGGCGGGCGCGGACTATGGCCCATTTCGATGTCGTCGTCTGTGGTCTCCGCATGGGGAGCGCAGCGACCCGCGAACTCGCCCGCTTCGGTTGAATCATGCCGATCCGCGCCATCGTGTTCGACAAGGACGGCACCCTGGTCGACTTCCAGCGCACCTGGGGGCCTGCCACCCACGCAACCATCTCCCACTTCGCGGATGGCGACCAGGCGGTCCTCGAGCGGCTCGCCGCGGTCAGCGGGTTCGTCGCGGCCGAGCGGCGCTTCCTGGTGGGATCTCCGCTGATCGGCGGGGCAACGCCGGAGTTCGGACGTTTGTGGGCGCAGGTGCTGGGCCGTCCCGCGACGCCCGATTTCTTTGCGGAGATCGACCGCCTGTTCAACCTGACCGCGCTTCAACATCTCGTACCGATCGGCGAACCGGGGCTGGTGCTCGCCGCGCTGGCCCGACGCGGCTACCGGATCGGGATCATGACCAACGATGCCGAGTCGAATGCGCGGGCGCAGATCGCGCGCCTGGGCCTCGACCATCTGGTGGAATTCATCGCCGGCCATGACTCGGGTTTCGGCGCCAAGCCCGGTGCCGAGCCGGTGCTGGCCTTCGCGCGCGCAGCCGGCGTCGCGCCATCGGAAGTGGCGGTCGTAGGCGACACCATCCACGACCTCGCGGCGGCGCGCACGGCGGGCGCGGTCGCAATCGGCGTGCGGTCGGGGCCGATTCCAGGCGACCTGCTCGCACCCTACGCCGATGCGCTCATCGGCTCGATCGCGGATCTGCCGGGGTGGCTCGAGCGGGTGAACAAAGGCAAATCATAGGAGCTCGACGCCACGGCCGGGCGCACCGCAATGCGCACGCATGCGCGTGATATTCTGTGGTTGCGCGGCCGCGAGGCGTCGGTATTAAACTCGGCGGCAAGTACAAGGAACGACAGAGGGAAACACGCATGCGCGGGCTGATGCAGGACTGGCCGCTGCTGTGCCACCGCGTCATCGATCATGCCGCCATCAATCACGCCGAGCGGCCGATCGTGACGCGCTCGGTCGAGGGGCCGTTCCACACCACGACCTATGCGGCACTGCGCGCGCGCGCACTGCGGGTGGCCCAGCGGCTGGAGCGGGACGGCGTCGCGCTCGGAGACCGGGTGGCGACACTGGCATGGAATACCTGGCGGCATCTCGAAGCCTGGTACGGCATCATGGGGATCGGCGCCATCTATCACACCGTCAATCCGCGCCTGTTCCCGGACCAGATCGTCTGGATCGTCAACCACGCCGAGGATCGCGTGCTGATGACGGACCTGACCTTCCTGCCGCTGCTGGAGAAGATCGCCGACCGCCTCGAGACCATCGAGCGCTACGTGGTGCTCACCGACGCCGCGCACATGCCGCCGACCCCGCTCAGGAACGCCGTGCCCTACGAGGAGTGGATCGGCGAGGTGGACGGCGATTTCGTCTGGAAGTCGTTCGACGAGAACACCGCCGCCGGCATGTGCTACACCTCCGGCACCACCGGCCACCCCAAGGGCGTGGTCTATTCCCACCGCTCGAACGTGCTGCACTCGATGATCTCGAGCACCCCCGACGCCATGGGGATCTCCTGCCGCGACGTCGTCCTGCCGGTGGTGCCGATGTTCCACGCCAACTGCTGGGGACTGGCGCTCACCTCGCCGATGCAAGGCGCGGCACTGGTGATGCCGGGCGCCAAGCTCGACGGCGCCGCGATCTACGAGCTGCTCAACGACCATCGCGTCACCTTCACCGCCGCGGTGCCGACGGTCTGGCTCATGCTGCTGCAGCATCTGGAGGCAAGCAACGCAAGACTGCCGCATCTGAAGAAGGTGGTGATCGGCGGCTCCGCCTGTCCGCGCGCGATGACCAGGACGTTCCAGGATGTATACGGAGTCGAGGTTTGCCATGCCTGGGGCATGACCGAGATGAGCCCGCTCGGCACGCTCGGCTCGATGAAGCCGGAATACGCGAAACTGAGCGGGGAGGCGCGCCTCGATATCCAGGACATGCAAGGTCACACTCCTTTCGGCGTGGAGATGATCATCACCGACGATGCGGGCAGACGGCTGCCGTGGGACGGCAAGACTTTCGGGCGGCTCAAGGTCCGCGGCCCGGCCGTGGCCCGCGTCTATTACCGGGAAGACGGCGAGCCCCTCGACCGCGACGGCTTCTTCGACACCGGCGACGTATCGACCTTCGACCGCCACGGCTACATGCACATCACCGACCGCGCCAAGGACGTGATCAAGTCGGGCGGCGAATGGATCTCCTCGATCGATCTCGAGAACCTGGCGGTCGGCCATCCCAAGGTGGCCGAGGCCGCCGTCATCGGCGTCGGACACTCCAAATGGGACGAGCGGCCTCTGCTCGTCGTCGTGCCGAAGAAGGATCAGTCGGTGACCAAGGACGAGCTTCTGAAGTTCATGAAAGGCAAGATCGCGAATTGGTGGCTTCCCGATGACGTCGTGTTCGTCGACGAGATCCCCCACACCGCGACCGGCAAGATCCAGAAGACGGCGCTGCGGGAACGCTTCAAGGATTTCGTCCTTCCGACCGACGCGGCACCTGCCCGGTAGTCGGCGGCAGCCTCGGAAAGCCTCGCGCATGGCCGGTTTTCATGCGACCGTTCCAGCGGCGCAACCAGGCGGCGTTACGCAGCACGGCGGCGCGATCCGCTTTTGCGGCAACGCCAGGGCCTACTGGCGGCTGCTCACCCATGGGGCCGTGCTGCTGATGTCGACGCTCGGCATCTATCGGTTCTGGCTTACCACCGATATTCGCCGTTTCCTGTGGTCCAATACCGAGCTGGCGGGCGAACGCTTCGAATATATCGGCACTGCGCGCGAGCTTCTGCTCGGCTTCCTGATCGCCGTCGCCATACTGCTCCCGCTCTATGCCGGATTTTTCCTGTTGACGCTCGGTCTGGGGGCGTCCGCAGGAGTCGCCAACCTGTTCGCTCTGCTGATCCTGACGGTGCTCGGCCAATATGCGGTTTACCGCGCACGGCGCTACCGCCTCACCCGCACGGTCTATCGAGGCATACGCTTCCACCAGACCGGCTCGGCCTGGCGCTATGCCGGCTGCGCCGTGCTCTGGTGGACGCTGATCGTGATGACGCTGGGTCTCGCCTATCCGCTCGCCCAGTCGCGCCTCGAGCGGTTGAAGATGCTCAATACCTTCTTCGGCGACCTGCAAGGCCGCTTCGAAGGCTCCGCCACGCGATTGCTGTTACGAGGTCTGCTGCTGTGGTTCCTGGCCGTGGCGCCCTTTGTCGCCGGGCTCGCCGCCACCTTGCTCGGCGTCGACTGGAGCGCTCTGCCGGCTGCCGCGAGCAGCGACGACGTCCTGAACCGGCTCGAAGCCAGCGGCCTCGACCGTGCGCTGGTCTACGGCGCGCTGGCCGGTGCCTGGCTCCTGCTTGCGATCGCAATTCTCTATCCCATGTTTCAGGCGCTGGTGCTGCGCTGGTGGGTGTCGGGCCTGCGTTTCGGCGAGATCACGGTGACGTCGCATCTGCGCACGGCTCAGGTATTCGGCCTTTATGGCCGCTTTCTCTGGTATGCTTTCCTGTTCACCCTGACCGCCGGCGCAATCGTCGGCCTCGGTACGCTTGCGATCGGCATGGTCACCGCGGAGCTCGATCCCATGGCCAAGGAAGTCGTGGTGACCGTGGCGCTGCTCGCGGTCTACGTCGTCTTTGCGCTCGGATATTCCACCATCTACCAGGCGACGGTCAGGCTTGGTCTTTGGCGGAGCGTCGTCGATTCACTCGAGGTGTCCAACCTTGCGGCGCTCGATCACGTTTCCGCCGCCGGAGCTGCCGCTTCGCCGGTGGGAGAGGGCCTCGCGGACGCTCTGAATGTGGGCGGAGTCTGAGCGCCCATGATCACCGCTGGGCCAGGCACCTTCTTCGACGGCGTGACCAGCGCGCGCCACGACGTCATGCTCGAGCTCACATCGGACGCATTGCGAATCCACGCGACCGACGGGGCCGTTCTCGCCGAGTGGCCTTACCATCAGCTGGAAGCGGTGTCGGGACCCGACCACGTCCTGCGTCTGGGCAAGGTCGCCAATCCCGTGCTGGCGCGAGTCGAGATCCGGGACCCGCAACTTGCCGCCGCAATCGATGACCGGTCGACGCCGATCGACCGCGCCGGCAGCGTCGAGCGGCGCGCACGCGCCAAGGTGATCGCCTGGACCCTTGCCGCCACCGCGTCACTGCTGATCGTCGCGGTATTCGCCCTGCCGCGGATCGCCGCCCAGCTCACGCCGCTCGTTCCCTACCCGGTCGAGCGCACGCTCGGCAGGGTGATCGATGCGCAGGTGCGCGCGAACCTCGATACCAAGGGCGCCGGCGCCTTCGAATGCGGCCACGCCGAGGGCGAGAAGCCGGGTCGTGCGGCCTTCGCCGAGCTCATGCACCGCATCGAGACTGCGGCGGCCCTGCCGATCCCGCTCGACACTCGCGTCGTGCGGCGGCCGGAGGCCAACGCCATCACGCTTCCGGGCGGGAACATCTACGTTTTCAAGGGCCTCATCGACAAAGCCGAGACCCCCGACGAGTTGGCCGGCGTGATCGCGCACGAGGTCGGCCATGTCGCCCACCGCGACGGGACGCGGATCGTGATGGGGGCCGCCGGCCTCTCCCTGATGTTCGGGATTGTGCTCGGCGATTTCGTCGGCGGCAGCGCCGTGATGCTGGCAACGCAGACCATTCTGCACACGAGTCATAGCCGCGAGGTCGAGGCCGCCGCCGACGCCTATGCGGTGAATCTGATGAACGGCATCGGCGGCGATAGCCGTGCGTTCGGGCGCATCCTGCTGCGCATCGCCGGCACGACTCATTCCGGACCGCAGATCCTGCACGATCATCCCGAAACCAAGGATCGTGTCGCTGCGATCGAGGCGATGGCGGCCCCTGTCCCGCCCCCTTCGCATGCGGGTCATGGGGGCGAGCAATCCCGGCCGCTCCTCGACCGGGCGTCCTGGGCGGCGCTCAAGAACGTCTGCTCGGGCTCGTAAGGCATCTGGATGGCACGCCGCTACATTCATTCCGAGCCGACCTCGCGCCTCGCCGTGTGGGCGCTTCGCCTCGCCGGATTCGCGTTCGTGGCGACGTTCCTCGCCGTCATCGTCGTGCGCTCGGGCGTGCTCGAGACCAAGCCGGCGCTCGCCACCTTTGCGGGCGCCCTGGCCATGGCGCTGGTCGCGCTGCTGGTCGCCTTCGCCGCCTTTGCCGTGATCTGGATGGAGGGGCTCGTCGGCATGCGTGCGGCGTTGACGGCGATGGTCGTATCGCTCGCGCTGCTCGCCTATCCGGCGTATCTCGCCACCAAGACCTACCGCCTGCCGTGGATCTACGACATCACCACCGATCCGATCGATCCCCCGCTCTACGACGCCCTGGCGCCGCTGCGCGCGCGCGATTCCAACCCGGTTGCCTATGCCGGTCTTTATGCCGCCGAGCAGCAGCGCGCGGCCTATCCGGACCTTGGGCCGCTCGGGACCAACGCCACCCCGCAGAACGCCTACCGGGCGGCCTACGCCGTCATGTCCAAGCACAGGGATTCCATCGTGGCCCCGTATTGGCGCGTGATCTCGGCAAGAGAGCCGACGCCCGGACGGCGTGATGGGCGTATCGAGGCGATCGCGTACTCGTCGTTCCTCGGCTTCCGGGACGACGTCATCGTGCGCGTGCGCGCGGAGCCCGACGGCGCGCGCATCGACGTGCGTTCCTCCTCGCGCTACGGGACGTTCGATTTCGGAACCAACGCCGCCCGCATCCGCCAGCTGGTCGCCGAGATCGAGGAAGCCATCCGCGCGCAGCGACCGGAGCGGCCGACCCAGACCCCCCCCGCAAAGAAGAGAATCGCGCCGGCGGGCAAGAAGGATCAGGCGAAGAAGCAATAGCAGCGGATGTTCCGCTGTTCGCTCACGCCAACCGGTAGCGCCCGTCGATCGCGGGCTGGCCTGCGGTCAGGACCAGCCCGCGTGCGGTGAGGTCCTCGAGATGGGCGAGGACGGAGAGACCAGCCGCCTTCACCAGCCTCGGATCGAGCCCGATATAGATCGCGCGCACCAGCGTCGGAATATCGGCTTCGCTCTTGGCCAGGCGATGCAGGATGGACGCCTCGCGCCCCTGGCGATGGCGGATGTAGTGCTGCACGAAGCGTCGAGCGTCGCGCACCGCACCGCCGTGGCCCGGCAGATAGGTCTCCTCGGAGCGCCGCGCGAGCTTGTGCAGCGAGGCCATGTAGTCGCTCATGGCACCGTCCGGCGGCGCCACCACCGGCGTCGACCACGCCATCACGTGATCGCCCGAGAACAGCAGATCGGCCTCCTTGAGCGCGAAGGCCATGTGGTTGGCGGTGTGGCCCGGCGTCGCCACCGCCTCGATGGTCCAGCCGGCGCCGGCGACGATCTCGCCGTCGACGAGCGCGCGGTCCGGACGGAACTCGGTGTCGTTGCTGGCGTCGAGGCGCGGCGCCTCGCCGACATTGAGCGCGCGCGCGGGGCGGTGCGGTCCCTCGGCCAGCACCTGCGCTCCGGTCGCCGCCTTGAGGCGCGGGCACCGCGGGAGAATGATCGCGGTGGGTATGCGTCACCAGGATATGGGTGACGGTCTCGCCGCGCACGGCGTCGAGCAGTGCCGCGATATGCGCCTCATCGAGCGGACCGGGATCGATGATCGCGACCCGTCCGCGTCCGACGATATAGGAGAGCGTCCCCTTGAACGTGAACGGGCCGGGATTGTCGACCAGGAGCCGGCGCACGCCGGGCGCGACCTCCTCCACCCGGCCGGGCGCAGGTCGAAGATCCTGTCGAAGGGTATGTCGTCGGACGCCAACGGGATGAAGCCGGATGGATGGAGCGATCCGCCGGGTCAACCGAGCTTGGCGCCCGATGATGTCCTCGCAACGCTCGTCGCCGAGATAGAGCGCGCCCGACATGGCGGCACGCATCCGGTTCGACGGCGGCCCTGCGGTTCCCCAGCGGTCCGGCATCGGCATCACCCTCTGCCAGTAATTCGGCGTCCTGCGGGCACGTGGGTGGCGTCATCGAGCTGGTCGAGCTCGGTGGTGTATTCGGCGACGAAGCCGTTCGGCTCGATGAAGTAGGAGAACACGTTGTTGCCCGGTCCGTGCCGGCCGACTCCCCATTCGATGTCGAAGCCGTTGCCCTTGACGCGGCCGGCGCCGCGCATCAGTCCGTCGATATTCGGCAGCTCGTAGGCGACGTGATTGAGCGAGGGGCCGTTGTTGCGGAAGATCGCCATGCTGTGGTGATCGGCGCTGCAGCGCAGGAACTCCATCAGGTGCGAGCTGTCGGAGAGCTTGAAGCCCAGCACGTCGATGAAGAACGGCACCTGATCCTCGGTGCGCGCGCTGTTGAGCACGACGTGGCTGATCTTGGTGGGGCGGGAGCGGTCGACCACCACGTTCGGGTGCTGCACGATGTCCGTGGAGATGCTCATGGGAAGCCCATCGGGCGTGCGGAACCGGAAGCCGTAGCCGCCGCCGGCCGCGGCGGAGAGCGGCGCCGGCTCGCCCTCGACCTCGACGCCGAATCCCTTGGCTCTTGGCGCACGAGCTCGTCGACCGCCGCCCGATCGGCGGCGGCGAAATGCACGCCGAGCAGGGCGGGCTTCGGGCGCTCCCGAATGGTCAGCACGTGATGCTCGCCGCCGGTGGCGCGGAAATGGATGCCGTCGCCTTCCGAGGACACTTCTTCGAGCGCCCAGACGTTGGTGTAGAACTCCGCCGATTGGTGGAGATCGCGAACGCCGAGCTCGATGCTGCGGACGCCGGTGACCCTGCCGTTTGCCATGGTGGTGACCTCTTGTGTCGCTCTGGCGGGAATCTCGCACAGAAGCGCGGCGCGGGCAACGCGATCAGGGCGGAGCGAAGACGGCCTGCATGCGTCGCCTGCTCACAGATGCGCGAGTCTGGGCATCACCTCGGTGGAGAACAGCTGCAGGGAGCGCAGCGCCTCGTTGAGCGTCATGGTGCCCAGGAACAGGTAGGCCAGCAGGTAGTTGACGCCGAGCTCGCGCACCTGCCGCTCGATCTCCGCGCGCACCTGTCTGCGGATCCCCGGAGATCACCGTGCGGTCGGCGACGCAGGCCTCGTAGTCGGCGCCGCGCGGAACGTTGAGCCGCGACGTCAGGCCGGTGACGCCGTGCTTGTCGCGCAGCCAGTTGAGATTGGCGAGATGGACGTCCATCGCCGGCTTGGCGAAGCTGCCGTGCCTCCCGCTCGGTGTCGGCGACGAAGATGTGGCGCTGCACGCCGATCGCGACCCCGCCGGGAAATTCGGCCTTGGGCTGCGCCGCGCGCCCGCGCCTGGCGAACGCCTCCTTGAATGCATCGATATTCGCCTTGGCGGTCGCCATCGGGCCCGAGCGTCACGAAATGCAGCCCGTGCTCGCCCGCCCAGGTCGATCCGATGGTGTTGGAGGAGCCGTACCAGAACGCCGGATGCGGCTGCTGCAGCGGGCGCAACGCGATCGGGACCTGCTCGTAGCTGTAAGTGGGGACCGGCATAGCTGAGATTGTCGGTGGTCAGGCCCGGCGCTGATGCAGTTGAAGGCATCGATGAAGATGTCGCGGGATTCCTCGTGGTCGACCTTGTGGTAGCCTGAGCTCGAACGGCGACACCCCGCGACCGACGCCGACCTCCAGCCGCCCGTAGCTCAGATGATCGAGAATGCAGATCTCCTCGATCAACCGCAGCGGCGAATAGAGCGGAAGCAGGTAGACCAGCGGCCCTAGCCGCATGCGCCTGGTCGCGCGCGCCACCGCGCCGAGATAGATGCCCGGCACCGGCACCATGTTGAGCGGCGTGGCGTGATGCTCCGCGACATGCAGGCAGTAGATGCCGGCCTCGTCGGCCGCCCTGGCGAAAGCGAGCCGCTCGTCGAACAGGGTCGCGAGCGGGCGCTGGCCGTGCTCGACGTGGTCGAACAGTCCGATCTTCATGCGACTCGGTCCCGGAAACGCTCGCGCATCAATTTCCGGCTCTGGTCGCCTTCAATGGATCTCCGGCTCGGGAATCTGTCCCTTGCCGGCGAGGAAATCGAAGTCGCAGCCCTCGTCGGCCTGGCCGATATGCATGGAGAACATCGCGCCGTAGCCGCGCGGGTAGCGCGGGGCCGGCGGTTTCCAGGCGGCCCGGCGGCGGCCGAGCTCCTCCTCGCCGACGTGCAGATGGATGCGGCGCGCCGGCACGTCGATCTCGATCTCGTCGCCGGTCTGCACCAACGCCAGCGGTCCGCCGACGAAGCTCTCCGGGCGCCACGTGCAGGATGCAGGCGCCGTAGCTGGTGCCGCTCATGCGTCCGTCGGAGATGCGCACCATGTCGCGCACGCCCGGCTTTCACCAGCTTCTTCGGGATCGGCAGCATGCCCCATTCCGGCATGCCGGGTCCGCCCTTGGGACCGGCATTCTTGAGCACGATGACGTGGTCGGGCGTGACGTCGAGGTCGTCGCGCTCGATCTCGCGCGCCATGTGATTGTAGTCCTCGAAGGCGAGCGCCGGCCCGCGGTGCTTGAGAAAGCGCTGGTCGGCCGCGGCCGGCTTCATGACGCAGCCGCGCGGCGCCAGGTTGCCGGTAAGCACCGCGGTCGCGCCTTCGGCATAGATCGGATCGGCGAGCGGATGGATGACGTCGCGCAGATAGACCTCGGCGCCGGCGATGTTCTCGCCCACCGTCCCGCCCGTCACCGTCAGACAGGACAGGTCGAGCTTGTCGCTCGAGCTCCTGCATCAGCGCGCGCAAGCCGCCGGCATAGAAGAAATCCTCCATCAGGTATTTGCCGGACGGGCGCACGTTGGCGAGCACCGGGATCTCCCGCGAGATCTCGTCGAAGCGCTGCATGTCGAGCGCGATCCCGGCGCGGCGCGCCATCGCCACCACATGGATGATGGCATTGGTGGAGCCCGCCCATCGCCATATGGACCTTGATGGCGTTGTCGAAGGCGGCCGCGGTCAGGATCCGCTCGGGAGTGAGATCCTCCCACACCATGTCCACGATGCGGCGGCCGGCGACGCCGCACATGCGCGGATGGCTGGAATCGGCGGCCGGGATCGAGGAGGCGCCCGGCAACGTGAGGCCGAGCCCTTCGGCGATCGCCATCATGGTCGCCGCCGTTCCCATCACCATGCAGGTTCCGAACGAGCGCGCGATGCCGCCCTCGATCTCGTTCCACTGCTCCTCGGTGATGTTGCCGGCGCGCTTCTCGGTCCAGTATTTCCAGGTATCCGAGCCGGAGCCGAGCTGCTGGCCGCGCCAGTTGCCGCGCAGCATCGGACCCGCCGGCACGTAGATCGCCGGCACGCCCATGCTGATCGCGCCCATGATCAGCCCGGGCGTGGTCTTGTCGCAGCCGCCGAGCAGCACCGCGCCGTCGATGGGATGGCTGCGCAGCAGCTCCTCCGCCTCCATCGCGAGGAAATTGCGGTAGAGCATGGTCGAGGGCTTCACGAACGGCTCGGCCAGCGACATCGCCGGCAGCTCGATCGGGAAGCCGCCGGCCTGCAGCACGCCGCGCTTGACGTTCTCGGCGCGCGCGCGCAGATGCGCATGACAGGAGTTGATCTCGCTCCAGGTATTGATGATGCCGATCACCGGCCGGCCGCTCCAGTCCTCGGCATCGTAGCCGAACTGGCGCAGGCGCGAGCGATGGCCGAACGCATCGCAGGTCGCTGACGCCGAGCCAGCGGTGGCTGCGCAGATCTTCCGGACGCTTGCGATTCATCGGCACAGATCCGCGGCGGGAAGACGGTCTTATTTCACCAGGCTGCCCCGCTCAAGACCAAACATGAAGAGCGGCACCCGACCGAGGAACGCCGGCCACGATAACTCGCGTCGGGCCATCGGCCAGACGATTTTGTCGCAGGTCCCGTTGACCGTCATGCCCGCTGTGGCACGGTTGATGCCATGCGCGGCTAGTTCTTCTCATGGGGCGTCAGGACCTTGTTCGGCCTGCTGGTGTTCGCGGTGCTGGCGACGGCGATCCTGACGCGGCCCGCGAAGTGGCTGACCGACTTCGATCAGGCCTTCTACCTGACCGTCGCCTACGATCTCGTCCACCACGGCGTGTTCAGCAACGGGGTGTTCGACGACGTCAACAGCACGGCCGCAATGCCGCCGGCGGGCATGTTCTTCGCGCCGGTCTATCCCTGGCTCATCGTCGCCGCGATCAAGGCCGACCCCCGCTTCGCCCGTGCGGTCGATTGCAGCATCGCCGTCAATGCACGAGATGCGCGACGCGCGCCGAATGCGAGGTCTATGCACGGTCCATGCAACTCATCCATGCGGCGCTGCTCGCCGTCGGCGTGCTCGCGATCGCGTTCGCCGCCGAGATCATCTTGGCGAGCAGCCCGGCGTTCTGGCTCGCCGGCGTGCTCGCCACCATCGCGCTTCTTCCCGATGCCGACCTGTTCGCCTTCGTGATGACTCGAGAGCCTCACGTTCTCGCTCTACAGTCTGGCCGCCTTGGCGCTGGTATGGAGCCCTGCAGGCGCCGCGTCTCCCAAGATGCTGCTCACCGGATGCGCTGTTCGGGTTGCTGACCCTCACCCGCGCCTCCTTCGTCGTGCTGGCGCCGGTGGTGGCTGCGCTGATCGTCGATGCAACGCGACTTTGGATCTTGCGCCAGGGTTGGCGAGCCGGCGATGCGCCAGGTGCTCGTCTTCGCTCTCGCACTGGCTGCTGGTCGTCGGTCCCTGGCTCGCTCGCAACGCCGTCTTCGTCGGCAAGTGGGGGCTGACGGAGGAATACGGTTCCGCCGCCACTGATCGAGCGCTTCGCCTACAACCGCATGACCGTGCGCGAATTTGCGCTCGCCTTCCCGTATTGCCTGCCGGAGATCGGCGAGCCGATGATCGAGCCACGTTCGGTCCGGCCGCCATGGAGCGGTTCGTCTACTACACGCCCAAGAGCTTCTTCCATGTCGGCCGCCCGCGCGCGACAAGCTCATCGAGGCGTACGGCCGCCTCGATCCGCTGATCGGCGGCATCGTGCGCGAGGAGATGCGCGAGCGCTGGTTGCGCCACCTTCTCGCCAGCGTGCCCCTGGGCTGGTGCGGCATGTGGGTCGGGGGCTACCTCGGCCTGCTGCTGGTGCCGCTGTTCGCCGCGGCTTGCGCGACGCGCGCTGCGGCGGTCGAAACCGCTGTTCCTGCTCTATGCCGTGCCGCCGCTGGTGATGCTGGGACTGCACGCCGCGCTGGCCAACCACTACACCCGCTACAATCTCATCCTGATCGGGCCCTTCTGCGCCGGGGCCGCCTGGATGCTCGAGCGGATGACGACCGCCCTGAGGGAACGCGGCTTGCCGGGTGGAATGCGTCAGCGGGTGTAGCGTCGCCTACCCGCGCGGGCTCGACTGCGCCTTACAAGAGCGATCTCGCGCGCCAGCTCGGTGATCAGCTCCATCTGCGCCCGCAACTTCAGGTGCAGATTGAGCACGATGAGCAGACTGATCACGACCCAGACATAGATGATGAGATCGACGCCGCGGCCGACCCCGGCGAGCTCCGCCAGGACCGTGGCGTGCGCGGGAAACCACACGAAATAGAGCCCGCCGCAGGCGGCGACCAGGCGGCCAGGCCGACCGCCGGCGAGCGGCGGTACTCGGTCCAGGCATAGAGCAGGATACCGAGCAGCAGCGGCTGAGGACGAGCTGGGCAATCATCGGCTTGAGCCTCCGTCGAGCAAGTCGAGTCAGGATCGCGACTGACGAGCGGTCCCAGCTCCAGCGTCCCGCTTCCGACGTTCGCTTCACATTGCAGCACGCTCGAGTGCGACGTCGAAGCAAAGGGACACTAGCAAGTCTATGGTGCTAGTGCGGTTCTGTCTTTGACGTTCCGATGACGGAACCGCCGCGAGACTGATCGGAACGTCAAAGACACCGCACTAGGAGCAGGCGTCATCCGCTCCCGGCAGGCGCCCGTGCGCGCGTCGCCCGCCGTTCCAGCAGCTGGGCGCCGACCGCGACCAGGCCGAGCCCGGCCCCGAGGATGTCGCTCGTCAATCCCGGTTTCACCAGGAGCAGCCCGCCGGCGGCGAGCACGGCGCGCTGCCAAAACGATGCGCGGGTGATGAAATAGCCGTGCAGGCCGGCGGCGAACAACATGATCCCGACGCTCGCCGCGCAGAACCTCCAGATGATGTTCGGCCAGTCGCCGATCGTCAGCAGCGCGGGCTCGTAGACGAACATGAACGGGATGATGAAGCCGGCGGCGCCGATCTTCACCGCCGCCCATCCGCTCGGCCACAGGTCGGATTTCGCGAGGCCGGCGGCCGCGAACACCGCGAGCGCGACCGGCGGAGTGATGGCGGAGAGGATCGCGAAGTAGAACGCGAACATGTGCGCGGCCGGCGCAATCACGCCGAGCTTGATGATCGCCGGCACCAGCAGGGCCGTCATGATGATGTAGGCGGGCGTGGTCGGCATGCCCATTCCGAGCACGATGCCGGCGAGCATGGTGAGGATCAGCGCCACCAGCAGCGTGTCCTGGGAGAGCTTGACGACGAACTGGGTGAACACGATGCCGAGGCCGGACAGCGTCACGACCGCGATCACGATGCCGGCGCACGCGCAGGCGGTGGCGACGCCGAGCGCGTTCTTGGCGCCGTCGACGAACGCCTCGATCAGGTTTTCCCAGGTGAGATAGACGCGGGTCGATCGGCGCAGTGCGGCGACCGGGAAGCAGGCGAGCGTCCCGAGCAGCGCCGCCATCGGGGCGCTGTAGCCGGAATACATCACCGCCAGGATGACGAGGATCGGGATGAACAGGTGCCCGCGCTCGCGCATCACCATGCCGCAGGCGCGGCAGCTCGGCGCGCGGCAACCCGATCAGCCCGCGGCGCTTGGCCTCGAAGTGCACGGCGGCGAAGCAGGCGACGTAGTACAGGATCGCCGGGATGATGGCCCAGATCACCACCTGGGCGTAGGCCACGCCCAGGAACTCGGCCATCACGAAGGCGGCCGCGCCCATGATCGGCGGCATGATCTGGCCTGCCGGTCGAGGCGGTCGCCTCGACGCCGGCCGCGAAATGCGGCGGGAAGCCCGAGCGCTTCATCAGCGGGATCGAGATCGGCCCGTCGACCATGACGTTCGCGACCGCGCTGCCGGAGATGGTGCCGAACAGGCTCGAGCTGACCACCGCGACCTTGCCCGGCCCGCCCGCGGTATGCCCGGTCAGCGCCATGGCGAAGTCCATGAACAATTGCCCGGTGCCGGTGCGCTCCATGAAGCTGCCGAACAGGACGAAGATCAGGACGTAGGACGCCGACACCGCGAGCGGAATTCCGAAGATGCCCTCGGTCGTCATGTACAGCTGATCCATCAGCCGCATCGGCTCGAGCCGGGCGATGAACAGGCCGTAGACGAGGAACACGACGGCGGTGATCGGCAGCGCCCAGCCGATCACCCGCCGCGTCGCCTCCAGCACGATCAGCACCATGATGGTGCCCATGATCATGTCGGTCGTGCGTCAGATCGTCGATGTAGAAGATGCGGTCGGTGACGTATTCGTAATTGAGGAACAGGTGGAGGATCGGCGCCACGCCGAGCACGAGCAGGAGGTAGTCGAGGAGGCTCGGCAGCCGGCCTTCCGCCCAATTCCACCGGTAGAGCAGGAAGGTGAGCACCAGCGCGAACAGCAGGTGGGTGCCGCGGAACGGGATCGCCTCGGGCGCGCCGAATGCGATCGCCCACATGTGGTAGAGCGCCATGGCGATCGAGACGACGATCACCGTCAATCGGAACAAGCCGGCGTGGCTGCAATCGAGCTTCATGTTCGCAGCCCCCCGGTCGGCGGAGCGCGCCGGCGCGCTCCGCCGCATGCGGTCGCACGCGGGGCAGGCGCTCGGCTCGCCAACCCGACGGCGGCTGCCGCCGTCAGCGGCCGTCACCGTGATGCCGGCTTCCTTGTAGAACTTCGCGGCGCCGGCGTGGAACGGCACGCCGATATCCGCCGCCATCCCCTTCGGGGTCGAGCGAGGCGACGTCCTTGGCGACGGTGGCGAGCGTCCTGGTGTTGTCGGCGATCGCCTTGGTCATGGCGTAGACGGTCTGCTCCGGCAGCTTGCAGGCCGCCACGACGTGGGTGTGGAAGCCGATCACGTTCACGTCCTTGTCCTGCTTGGGATAGGTGCCCTTTCGGAATGGTCACCAGGTTGTAGCCGGGATTGAGCTTGCGCATCTTGTCGATGCTGTCGGCCTGGTCGATCAGCCTGATCTCGCGCGCCGAGGCGAGATCCATCACGGCGCCGGCGGGAATCTGCGTGGTGAGGCCGAAGGCGACGGCGTGGCCGTCCTGCATCTGCGTCACCGAGTCGGTATAGCCGACCTTGCTCACCTTCACGTCGTTGTAGGTGATGCCGTTGACCTCGAGGAACTGGCGCGTGATCATCTCGCCGGTATTGCCGGTCTGCTGGGTGGTGATGCTCTTGCCCTTGAGGTCGGCGAGCTTGTTGACGTTGGCGCTGGCCAGCACCACGAAGTGGAAATACTGCGGATAGAGCGTCGCGACGTTGCAGACATTGTCGTGCGGCTTGTTGAACGGCGGCTTGCCGCTCATGGCATCGACGGTCGAGATCGAGTTGCCGAAGCCGATGTCGGCCTTGGCCTCCTCGATGCCGCGCACGTTGGCGATGCCGGCGCCCGGCAGCACCTGCACGGAGGTGCCGGGGATCGCCTTCTCCCACAGGTCCTTGAGCTGGCCGCCGAGCGGGATCCAGGAGCCGCCCTGCGGACCGGTCATCATCTTGAGGTCGGCCGCCGCCGCCGGGCCGGCAAGCGCGAGCGCCAGACCGAGGCCAAGTCCGATGGCTTGCACGTTTGATTTCATGGCTTTCTCTCCTGGGGGTCGGGCCGCGTTGCCGGTCCGGTGTTTCCTGCCGGGCGGAACGTACGCGGCGGAGGCGGATTTGCACAAGGGCGATTTCGCAACCCGGGCATGGCGTCGATCGCAGAGCACGACCATGGTCGAGCCCTCGACCCGATTCTCCGCAATCGGGCCGCACCCCGTCAATTCGGACGGCCCGGCCCGGGCCCAATGACGGGTCGCGTCGAGCGAGCCTGCCGAGGCGCCGGGAATGATGAAGCTGCGCGATGCGTTGGTCCTGACCGCGATCGTCGGCGGCCTCGTGCTCATGTTCGTGGTCTCGCGGCACAGCCGCGGCGAGCGCGTGAAGCCGGGGTCTCCGGAATACGCCGCCTACATCGACGGCCATGTCGCCGAATGCCTGCAGAAGCAATGGGTGCCCGGCGATCCCGGCGGGGACGCGCCCTCGCCGGAGGAGCGCGAGGCCGCTTGCAGAACCTTCGTGCTGCAGGCCGATCGATTCAATCCCGGAGCACGACCGCTCAAGCCGCGATAAGGCGCCTGGACGTTGCAAGGTCCCCATGGGTCTCTCAAGATCGACGGTAACGCTATAGATGATGTTCCCGTCGCCGATCTGATACCATGCGGAACGGCCAAGACGTCCACGACAAGGCGCCTTCGAGGAAACCGGTATGAGCAGGCTGATCTCCCTTCTCGCAAACGTCACGATCACGGCTGCCGTCTGCTCGGCGCACGCGCAGCCGGCGATCATGGACGTCGGGCAGCTCGATCCTGCAACCATCGCCAGGTTCCACAAGAAGCCGGGCTATTCGCCCTATGCCGGACGCACCTATCCGACCCGCGTGTTCTGGGGCGATCAGCACGTGCACACCGGATGGTCAGCGGACGCCGGCATGTCCGGCGCGACGCTGACGCCCGAGGATGCGGTGCGCTTCGCGCGCGGCGAGCAGGTCACCTCCAACACCGGCCAGCCGGTGAAGCTTTCCCGGCCGCTCGACTGGATCGCCGTCACCGATCACTCCGACGGCATGGGCGTGATCTCCGAGATCAAGGCGGGCAATCCGGAGCTGATGGCTGACCAGACGCTCAAGCGCTGGCACGACTTGATGGCAGCGGGCCCGGAGCAGGCCGCGGCCGCAACGATGGAGCTGATCAACGCCCAATCCAACAAGCGGCTGCCGCCCGGCGTCATGGACCCGAAGTTCGCGAAGTCCGTCTGGCTCAAGAACAACGCGATCATGGAGAAGTACAACGAGCCGGGCCGTTTCACCGCCTTCATCGCCTATGAGTGGACGTCGAATGCGGGCGGCGGCGACAACCTGCACCGCAACGTCATCTACCGCGACGGTCGCGACAAGGCCGACCAGATGATCCCCTACACCACCTTCCAGAGCGAGAATCCGGAGGACCTCTGGAAGTGGATGCAAACCTACGAGGACAAGACCGGCGGCTCACTGCTCGCCATCCCGCACAACGGCAATCTCTCCAACGGGCGCATGTTCGAGCTCAAGACCTTCACGGGCGAAGCGCTCACGAAGGAATGGGCGGAGGCGCGCGCCCGCTGGGAGCCGCTGTTCGAGGCGATCCAGACCAAGGGCCAGAGCGAATCGCATCCTTCGCTTTCGCCGACCGACGAGTTCGCCGTCAACTACGAGCTGTGGGACAGGGGAAATCTCAATCTCGTGCCCAAGCAGCCGGGCATGATCCAACACGAGTACCTGCGCGAGGCGCTCAAGAACGGGCTCAGGCTCGAGCAGCAGCTCGGTGCCAACCCGTTCAAGTACGGCATGGCATCCGGCAGCGATGCCCATACCGGGCTGGCCGCGATGGAAGAGGACAACTTCTTCTGCAAGTTCGTCAGCTGCGAGCCGGCGCCCGAGCGCTGGAACGAGAACGCATTGAAGTTCGGCGACCGCGTGGTGAAGGGCTGGGAAGTGACCGCCGCCGGCTTTACCGGCGTGTGGGCGACGGGAGAATACGCGCGAGGCGATCTGGGATGCGATGAAGCGCAAGGAGACCTATTCGACCAGCGGCACGCGCATGGTCGTGCGCTTCTTCGGCGGCTTCGACTTCGATGCAAATGACGCACAGACCCGCAGCCCCGCCGAGACCGGCTACGCCAAGGGCGTCCCGATGGGCGGCGATCTGCGCGGGGCGCGGCAGGGCAAGGCGCCGGCCTTCCTGGTCGCGGCGCTGCGCGACCCGCTGGGCGGCAATCTCGATCGCATCCAGATCGTCAAGGGCTGGGTCGACGGTAACGGCCGTACTCAGGAGAAGATCTTCGACGTGGTCTGGGGCAACGCCGACAAGCGCCGGCCCGCGACCGACGGCAAGCTGCCGCCGGTCGGCAGCACCGTCGACGTGGCGAACGCCACCTGGACCAATACGATCGGCGATCCCGAGCTGATCGCGGTATGGCGCGACCCCGAGTTCGACCCGGCGCTGCGGGCTTCTACTACGCGCGCGTGCTCGAGATCCCGACCCCGCGCTGGACCGCCTATGATGCCAAGCGGTTCAATGTGCGGATGGCGCCCAACGTGCCGATGGTGACGCAGGAGCGGGCATTCACCTCGCCGATCTGGTACACGCCGTGAACCCCATGGGAAAGCGATTACGATAAAGAGCCGATCCCACGCTATGACAAGAGAATGCGCCGTGACAAAGCAGGCTACGACAATCGCGCTTTTCACGGCCGTCATTGCGGGCACCGGCGCCCTTGCGCAGGACGCCCCGCCGCCGAGCGACAAGCCCCGCAACTACTCGCCCTATCCGGAGAAGACGTTCCCGAACCGGGTATATTTCGGCGACACGCACCTGCACACATCCTACTCGACCGATGCCGGCATGGTCGGCAACACGGTTGGCCCGGAGGATGCCTACCGGTTCGCCCGCGGCGAGGAGGTCAAATCGAGCACCGGCCTGCGCGCGAAGCTCCAGCGCCCCCTCGACTTCCTGGTCATCTCGGATCATGCCGAGAATCTCGGCCTCGCGCCCATGATCGCGGAGTTGAATCCCGAGCTGCTCAAGACGGCGTTTGGCCGCCAGGTCCACGACCTGGTCAAGGCGGGGAAAGGAACAGAGGCCTACAACATATGGATCACCGCCATGGGCGCTCGGCAGGATCCGCTGAAAGACAACGCAGCTGTCGCGGGCTCCATCTGGCAACGCATCACCACGGCGGCCGAGAAGTACAACGAGCCGGGCCGTTTCACCGCCTTGATCGGCTTCGAATGGACGTCGAATCCGGAGGGAAACAACCTGCACCGTAATGTTATTTTCCGCGACGGCAAGGACAAGGCTGACCAAATCATTCCCCTGTCGCAATACGACACGATCGATCCGGAAGACCTATGGAAGTGGATGGCCGATTACGAGCAGAAAACCAGAGGCAAGCTGCTCGCGATCCCGCACGGCGGGAACATCTCGAACGGGCTGATGTTCGACGACGTGACGCTCACGACGAAAAAACCGCTCGATCGCGACTATGCCGAGCGCCGCATGCGCTGGGAGCCGCTTTACGAGGTCACGCAGATAAAGGGCGATGGAGAGACCCATCCCGCATTGTCACGCAATGACGAGTTCGCCAACTTCGAGCGCTGGGACAAGGGCAGCTTCGGAACACAGGCGAAGACTCCGGAGATGCTGCCGCGCGAGTATGCGCGAGAAGCGTACAAGCGCGGTCTCGCCTACGAGCAGAAGCTCGGCGTCAGTCCGTTCAAGTTCGGCCTCGTCGGCTCGACGGACGCCCACACCGGCCTGGCGACAACGCAGGAGGACAATTTCTTCGGCAAGATCGCGACGGCCTTGGAGCCTTCGGCCGAGCCGGATCGCTTCTACGAGATCATCGCCGGCCGCTTCCCGTCGCCGGACGGCAAGGACCTCAAGCAGTGGGCCTGGACGTCGAGTGCCTCCGGCCTCGCCGCTGTATGGGCGCGCGACAACACCCGCGAAGCGCTGTGGGACGCGATGGCGCGCAAGGAGACCTACGCCACCACCGGCACGCGGCTCCTGGTGCGCGTGTTTGGCGGCTTTGATTTTGGCGCCGACGACCTTGTCCGCTCCGACTTCGCGGAGCGCGGTTATCAGGGCGGCGTGCCAATGGGCGGCGATCTCAAATCCGCCACCGGCAAGGCGCCGGGCTTCCTCATCCGGGCCTTGCGCGACGTGGACGGCGCCAATCTCGACCGCGTCCAGGTCGTCAAGGGCTGGCTCGATGCATCCGGCAAGGCACAGGAGCAGGTCTACGACGTGGCCTGGAGCAACCCGGAGCAGCGTAGGCCGGGCGCGGACGGCAAGCTGCCGGCGGTCGGCAATACCGTGAACGTGCAGCAGGCGACCTATACCAACGCGATCGGCGCGCCCACGCTTGAGGCATACTGGAGGGACCCCGCGTTCAATCCCGCCGAGCGCGCCTTTTACTACGTGCGGGTGATCGAGATTCCGACGCCCCGCTGGACCACCTACGACGCCAAATTCTTCGGCACGAAGATTCCGGACGGCGCCCCAACCTCGATCCAGGAACGCGCCTATACCTCGCCGATCTGGTACACGCCGTAGCGCAGAGGAGTCCCGCGGATGAATCACGCACGTAAAGCGAGCTCGCAGCGTTTGCAGGCAATCGGTCTGGCGCTGTCGATCTCCGTTTGTCTCGCTGGCCTGGCCCTGGCGATGGATCCGATGCCGGCCCCCGAGGGATTGCGGGGTGTGTTCCCGGCCCAGCAGCACTACTCGCCCTATGCGGGGCGCAATTTTCCGACCCGCGTGTACTGGGGCGACACGCACGTCCATACCGCCTACTCGATGGATGCCGGTTCGTTCGGCGCGCGTCTCACGCCGGAAGATGCCTACCGGTTCGCGCGCGGCGAGGAGCTGACGTCGTCGACCGGCCAGCGCGTGAAGCTCTCGCGCCCGCTCGACTTCCTGGTGGTCGCCGACCATTCGGACAACATGGGCTTCTTTCCGCGACTGTTTGCCGGCGACCCGACCTTCCTGGCGGACCCGACCGGCCGGCGCTGGTACGACATGATCAAGGCGGGCGGTCAGGAGGGGGTGAAAGTCGCGGTCGAGGTCATCTCGTCATTCTCCCAGAACACGTTCCCTCCGGCACTGGCCTCGCTGCCCGGCACGCCGGCCTATCGCTCGGCGTGGGAAACGACCGTCAAGGCGGCGGAGAAGTACAACGACCCCGGGCGGTTCAGCGCGTTCATCGGCTACGAGTGGACCTCGAATACCGGCGGCAACAATCTGCATCGTGTCGTGGTCTACCGCGACGCCGCCGACAAGGCATTGCAGATGGAGCCCTACACCACCATCAAGCCGCTGGGCAGCGACAACCCGCGCGACCTGTGGAAATGGCTGCAGAGCTACGAGCAGAAGACCGGCGGGCGCGTGCTCGCCATCGCCCACAACGGCAATCTGAGCAACGGCATCATGTTCCCGGAGGTGGAATCGTTCACCGGCCGGCCGCTGGATCGCGAATATGCCGAGACGCGCGCAAAGTGGGAGCCGCTCTACGAGGTTACCCAGATCAAGGGCGACGGCGAGGCGCATCCGTTCCTCTCGCCCACCGATGAGTTCGCCAATTACGAAATCTGGGACCAGGCCAATCTCGATCTCAGCGTGCCCAAGCAGAAGGAGATGCTGCAGTACGAATACGCGCGCACCGCGCTGCAGACCGGCCTGCAACTGGAGGCGAAGCTCGGAACGAACCCCTACAAGTTCGGCATGATCGGCTCGACCGACACCCATACGGCGCTCGCCACCGCCGAGGAGGACAATTTCTTCGGCAAGCACTCCGGTGCCGAGCCCAGTCCCGACCGCTACAAGCACCCGATGGCGCAGCTCGGCGATCGAAAACTGGAAAGCTGGTCCATGGTGTCGTCGGGCTATGCCGGCGTATGGGCCGCGGAGAACACGCGCGAGGCGATCTTCGACGCCATGCTGCGCAAGGAAACCTACGCCACCACCGGCCCGCGCATGATCGTGCGCTTCTTCGGCGGCTGGGATTTCGAGGCGAAGGACGCGCAGACCCGCAACCCGGCGGCGATCGGCTACGGCAAGGGCGTGCCAATGGGCGGCGATCTGCGTGCCGCTGCCGCCGGCAAGGCGCCGACATTCCTTGTCGCGGCGCTGCGCGATCCGATCGGAGCAAATCTCGACCGCATCCAGATCGTCAAGGGCTGGGTCGACGCCGCCGGCCGGCGGCAGGAGAAGATCTTCGACGTGACCTGGTCGGGCGATCGCAAGCCCGGCGCCGACGGCAAGCTGCCGCCGGTGGGGAATACGGTCGACGTCGCCGAGGCGACCTGGATCAACACGATCGGGGCGCCGGAGCTGATCGCGGTGTGGAGGGATCCCGAATTCAATCCCGCTCTGCGCGCCGTGTACTACGCCCGCGTGCTGGAGATCCCGACGCCGCGCTGGACCGCGTACGAAGCGAAGCGATTCAACATCAGGATGCCGCCCGAGGTGCCGATGGTGACGCAGGAGCGCGCCTATACGTCGCCGATCTGGTACACGCCGTGAAGCGCCTGCTCGAGGAGCCGCTGCTGCACTTCCTCGTTCTCGGGGCGGCGCTGTTCGGCCTCTTTCACCTGGTCGGTACGAAGGAGGCGGCGCCGCCGCCGGCGAGGATCGTCGTGTCCACGGCGCAAATTGCGAACCTCGCGAACGGCTTCGCCCGCACCTGGCAGCGCCCGCCGAGCGCGGAGGAGCTGCGCGGCCTCGTCGACGACTTCGTTCGCGACGAGGTGTTCTATCGCGAGGGCAAGGCGCTCGGGCTCGATCGCGACGACACCGTCATCCGCCGGCGTCTGCGCCAGAAGCTGGAATTCGTCGCCGAGGACATGGGGGTCGCGGAGCCGAGCGAGGCCGCGCTCGCGGCCTACCTGACGTCGAACGCCGAGCGGTTCAGGGCCGAGGACCGCCTGACCTTCAGCCACGTCTATCTCAGCGCCGCGCGGCGCGACGCGCTGGAGCGCGACGCCCGCTCCATTGCCACCGAGCTTGCGAGCGAGAACGCCGAAGCGGATCCGGCGGCGCTGGGCGACCACTTCCTGCTCGGCGACGAATTCCGCGCGATGCCGCGCAGCGATGTTGCCCGCACCTTCGGCGAGCACTTCGCCGAGCGGCTCTTCGGCCTGGAGTCAGGGGCGCTGGCAGGGACCGGTCGCTTCGGGCTACGGGCTGCATTTCGTCCGCGTCAGCGAGCGCACACAAGGCAGCCTGCCGCAGCTCGATGCGGTCCGTCCGACGGTGCGGCGCGAGTGGATGAACGCGCGCCGGCTGGACGCCGAGCATAGGCTCTATCGCACCTTGCGCGAGCGCTACGAGATCGTGGTGGAGGCGCCGCCGGCCGCGCGCGCCGCTGGCGAAGAATTCTGCCGGAGCGGCTCGATGAAGCGTGTCCTCATGCTTCTTCTCGCCGTTGCCGGCGCGCTGCTCGCGCCCGCCGCGCAGGCGCACGAGGTTCGCCCCGGCTATCTGGAGCTGCGGCAAACCGCGCCCGACACCTACGATCTGCTGTTCAAGGTGCCGGCGCGCGGCGAGGAATTCCGGCTGGCGCTCTACGTCAGCCTGCCGGAGGGCACGCAGGACGTCGCCGCGCCGCGCGCGCTGTTCGCCGGCGGCGCCTATGTGGAGTGGCGCACGATCCGGCGCGACGGCGGACTCACCGGGCACTCGATCGCGATCGAGGGACTGTCGTCGACCTTCACCGACGTGCTGGTGCGGGTCCAGGATCTGACCGGGACGACGCAGACCGAGCGACTGACGCCGACCAACCCGTTCTTTGCGATCAAGGCCGTGCCGGGAACAGGCGAGGTCGCCCTCACCTATCTGCGGCTCGGCATCGAGCACATCCTCGGCGGGATCGATCATCTCCTGTTCGTTCTCGCGCTGGTCATCCTGGTGCGGGACTGGCGCCGGGTCGCCATCACGGTGACGGCGTTCACCGTCGCGCACAGCATCACGCTCGCCGCCGCCACGCTCGGCTACGTCCATGTGCCGGCGGGGCCGGTCGAGGCGACGATTGCCCTGTCGATCGTGCTCGTCGCCGTCGAGATCGTGAATGCACGCCGCGGCCGGCCGAGCCTGACGGCGCGCTGGCCGTGGCTCGTGGCTTTCGCGTTCGGGCTGCTGCATGGCTTCGGCTTTGCGGGCGCGCTGAGCGAGGTCGGGCTGCCGCAGCATGCGATCCCGGCCGCGCTCCTGTTCTTCAATCTCGGCGTCGAGGTTGGGCAGCTCGCCTTCGTCGCGCTCGTCATGGCGCTGGCATGGTGGCTGCCGCGCGCCGTGGCCCGCCTCGCGCTCGTGGGCCGGGGTTGGACGCCGGCGCGCCTCGACACGGCTGCCGCCTACGCCATCGGTACGGTGGCCGCGTACTGGCTCATCGAGCGCACCCTCGGGTTCTGGGCATGACCGGAGACCGCAGCATGACGCGCCCGCCGGCAACTGCCGCCCGGCGCAGGCTTGCGTTACGCTGCCGCCGCGCGATCGGCGCGGCAGCCCTGGCGACATTCGTGACGTTTTCAACCGCAGCGTCGAGCTGCGGCTACGAGGACCCGAGCTCGGCGGCGGTGCAACGGGGCTTGCTCAATTTCGCCTACCCCGATGCGCTCCATGTCGTGGGTGCGCTGACCCAAGCGCGCATGACGGGCGTCGTCGCTCCACAACCGGAAGCCCCGGCAACGAAGGATCCGTTCGGTTCGCAGTTCCACAAGACCGCGAGAATGCTGCAGCAATTCGGCGACACGCTCGGCGTCGATCGCGGTGGCGACCTGACCTTCTCGATGGTGCTGATCGAGCCGATGCTGTGGGTTCGCTTCGCTGCGCATGGCGGTCGTGTCGCCGCCTCGGTCCACGGCGACGGACCGGCGGCCGGCGACGTGGTGGTGATCGCCAGCGAGGCGGCGCTGCGGGAGATCGTCGGACATCGCCTCACGCCCGAACGCGCGGAAGAGCTCGGCCTCATTCGCATCTACGGCGAGCCGGCAAGGATCCTGCAGCTGCGAGCTACGATCGCCGGCCGGACGAAGCCCTGAAAGTCGTTGTATCGCCATGCCCCGCAGGATGGGGAGCTCGGCAGGAGGAACCATGCCCACGCCCGTCGTGCCCAGTCATTTTGCGGTTGGCAGAAACAAGATCGTTCACAAGCCGACGACGGCGACGTTCAGCTTCGATCCGGGCCAGACCACGTTCAAGAGCATCGATTGGGGACGTGCCGGCGAGCAGCCGTCATCCGGCCCTGACTACCGAAGAGACGACATCATGCGGGTGGCGCAGCAGCTGTTGCGCAAGCTGCCGAGATAGCCTGCACTCAGGGCTACGCACTCGCGAATCCGCGACGTTCGATCAAAGCGGCTGCCGGGGGGACCGGAACATGCTTGCTCGTTGGGCCTTACCCGATTTGACAGTGGGAACCGGAAGGTCAGAATCCGTGTTCTCGTTGGAGGATCAGTCACGAGGAAACATCATGAAACGAACACTGACTGCATTGGTGCTCGCCGGCACCCTGGCGATGGCCACGACGGCCACCCCCACACCGGCACACGCTTGGCGGGGTTGGGGTTGGGGCCTCGGTGGATTGGCGCTGGGCGCGTTCATCGGTGCCGCGCTAGTGCGCCCGGCCTACTCCTACTATCCGGCCTACTCCTATGGATATGGCTATCCAGCCTATTCCTATAGCTACGGCTATCCAGCCTATTCCTACGGCTATGGCTATCCGGCCTATTCCTACGGTTACGGTTATCCAGCCTATTCCTATGGCTATGGCGGCTACTACCAGCCGCGCTTGCGTTCCGCCTACGCCTACGGTGGCTACCGGCCTGCCGTCTATGGTGGCCGGGTCGTTCGACGGGTTGCGGTCCACCGCGCACGCTGGCGCTGAGGGCCGCTCGTATCGAGAGAGCCGCGCCCAAAGGTGCGGCTCGCTTCCCTCGTCGTTCCGGATCGTCTTACGAGGGGCTCTCTCCCCGCAAGTGAGCGTCACGGGTCGATGAGAACGCCCGGATTGAGCAGGCCCTGCGGGTCGAGTGCCTTCTTGGCGGCGCGCAGCGCCTCGGCGAACAGCGGCGGGCGCTGTCGGTCGTACCACGGGCGATGGTCGCGCCCCACCGCATGGTGATGTGTGACCGTCCCGCCGTTCGCGATCACGGCGTCGAGCGCCGCACTCTTGATTGCATGCCATTGCGCGCCGAGCTTGCCCGGCTCGCCGAGCGCGTGGATCGTGAAATAGGGCGCGGGGCCGTCGGGATAGGCATGGGTGAAGCGGCAGGTGACCTCGCCCTTGCGGCCGGTCGCCGCGAGGATCGCATTCCCGGTCGCGGCCTTGATCGCGTCGTGGAATTTTTCGAAGCGGTCCCACGTGATCGCGGTCTCGAACGTGTCGTTGATCACGCCGCGCAGGATCAGCCGTTCCATCGCGTAGGGCATGCGGATGAAGGCGTTGCGCCACACGCCGGCGGCGCCCTCGCGGTGCGCCTCGGCGCCGCTCGCCTCGGGCGTGCCGCCGTGATCGGCGCAGCATTCGCGCGCGCGCTTCATCCATGGCGCGACATCGTGGTCGGCCAACTCGAAGGCCAGCACCATGATGGCGACCGAGCCGTCCGCCGCGCCGGTGTTGTAGGCCTCGGTCGGATCGAGGATGCGGCAGTTCGAGGGATAGAGGCCGGCCTGCGAGATCGCGCGCACGGCGCGTGCCGCGGAAAAGAAATCCTTGAAGCGCACGGCGCCGCCGTCGCGGAGCTTCGGGCGGTCCTGCAGGCGCATCCACGCCTGCGTGATGACGCCGAGAATTCCTTCCGAGCCGATCATCATGCGGTCCGGGCTCGGGCCCGCGCCGGAGCCCGGCAGGCGGCGGCTTTCGATCACGCCTTTCGGCGTGACGGTGCGCAGCGATTCGACGAAATCGTCGATATGCGTATAGAGCGTCGCGAAGTGGCCGCCGCCGCGCGTCGCAATCCAGCCGCCGAGCGTTGAATATTCGAAGCTCTGCGGGAAATGGCGCAGCGTGAGCCCGTGCGGGCGAAGCTGCGCTTCGAGCGCGGGGCCGTAGGTGCCGCACTCGATCAGCGCGGCGCGCGAGGCCTTGTCGACCTCCTTCACCTTGTCCAGTCCGGCGCAGGTCGATCGTGACCGCGCCGTTGTGGCCGTTGCGCCTGGGCTCGACGCCGCCGCACACGCTCGACCCGCCGCCGAACGGGGTCACGGTCGCGTCGGCGCCGCCGGCCCAGTCGAGCACGGCCTTCACGTCCGTCTCGTTGCGCGGATAGGCGACGACGTCGGGCGCGCTCGCGTAGTCGCGGGCAAGGCCGCGGGCGAGCTCGGGGTAGGATTTGCCGTAGGTGTGTGCGGCACGGTCGTAGTGCTCGCTGGTGCAGAACGGGAGCGAGGCGGGCGCCGTGACGCACGGCGCTGCGAGCTCGATGTCTTCGAGCGCGCGGCGCGCTCGCGCTCTCCTCCAGCGCGGTGCCGAAACGTGCCTCCGCACGCGCCATCACGAAGGCCTCTTCTTCCGCCGTGAGGCCCTCGCCCTCGCGGCCCCAGCCGAAGTGTTTCAACCGCGCTGCCGACATTTCCGGTTCTCCCCGCGCTTGCGAGGCGGGACCATAGCAAAGGTCGGAAGAAAATCATGGCAGTCGAGTGGCCCGCCTGGAGGAGGACGGGCGCTGGGTAGCTCGCTACACACTTATGTTGACTTCCACAAAATTGTGGAGTAGCCTATGTCATGAACGCACAGGAGCTCAGAAAGCTTCTGGCCCGTCAGGGGTGCACCTTCGAAACCAAGAAGGGCGGCTCCGGTCACTCGTGGTCAAGCTTGGCGACAAGCGAACCGAGCTTCCGATGCATGGCAGTCGCAAGGAACTCGGAACCGGTCTGGTCAACCGCATCCTCAAGGACCTGGGACTCAAGTAGTGCTGACCTACAAGATCAAGCTCGAACCCGACGACAACGACACGCTGCTGGTCACGTGTCCCGATCTTCCGGGTGTCGTGACCTTCGGCGATACCCGTGAGGACGCGATCCGTCATGCTGTAGATGCCATCGAGACCTGGCTGGCATCGCTGATCAGCGACGGGCGCGAGGTTCCACGCCCGAGTCGCATCGGACGGCTAAAGCCCGATGAGGCTCTCGTCGAATTACCGGCCCTGACCACGCTCAAGACCGAGCTCTATTGGGTCATGCGCAAGGCCGGCATCAACCGCGCGGAACTGATGCGGCGCCTGGGCTGGAATCGCGAGTTGGTGGACCGTCTTTTCCGCCTGGACCACGCATCGCGGCTCGAGCAGATAGAAGCAGCGTTCCGGACGCTCGGGAAGTCCCTGGACGTCAATGTCCGGACGGCGGCCGACGGGGCCGGGAGCCGCCGCAAGGCGCCGCACGATCATCAGACACCGCGCGGACAATGATGATGCGCAAAGGCGACGCCGCCGACAAGCGTGATGAACGTCCGCCGTATCATGCCCGAGTCCTCCCGGCTCGGCACCGACGGTAGCACGAGCGAAACGGTGTCCCGTCCGGCCTGCGTTGTGTGGCACCTGCCCATCAACGCGGTTTGCAGCAATGCGCCAGGTACCACCCGCACAGAGCGATGGAGGCAATCCAGATGCAGGAAATCACGAGGGCGGCGACGCGGCCAACCGGTCGGCACCGTGCCGCCCCCGCCGCGACGCGATGCTCGGCCATGATTGCCGGCGGGATCAGCCGCACGACCAGCAGGATGCCGAGGGGGAGGAGGATCACCTCGTCCGCACCGGAATGAAATCCAGAATGAGATCGATGGGAGAGAGCGCGTAACCGGCGACCACGACGGCGATCGCCTTCACATACCACGGCACGCGAGGATCGCGACTCGCAAGATAGAGCGCGTGCACGTCGCGTCGGACGATGCCTGCCCAATTTTTCAGGTCGACCATGGCTCGCCGGAGATCGAAGCCGCCGGCAGCCCTTTTCGAGATCGACCTGGTCGTTGTTGTTGCTGTACTCGCAGTCGCAGCATCTGATGCACGGTGTCCCGATTCGCTCATTCGATGACTTCGTCGGCACGGGCGAGCAGCATCGGCGAAACCTCGAGGCCCAGCGCTCTTGCGGTCTTGAGATTGATCGCGAGCTCGAACTTCGTCGGGGCCTGTACCGGCAGGTCGGCCGGCTTCTCGCCCTTGAGAATGCGGTCGACGTAACCGGCCGCACGCCGGTACTGTTCGACCTGATCCGGGCCGTAGGATGCGAGCCCGCCATCGGTGACGTAGAAGCGAAACGGATAGACCGCCGGTAAACGGTGGCGTGCCGCCATCTCGAAGATCAGCTTGCGATGGATCGTGGCGGTGAATTCCGGCACAGCCAGCAGTCCACCGTTCGGCTCACGCGCGAACGCCTCGATGGCGCGCTCGATGTCGGCGGCATTGCGGACGTCGGCTGCGACCGGCACCACGCCGAATGACATGGCGATGCCTTCGAGGCGGCGGAAGAAGCTCCTGGTAAAGACGACGTCCGGATTGCCGAGCAGCGCGACCCGCTCGATGCCGGGGGCGAGCTCCTTGAGCAGCTCCAGCCATTTCCCGATGATGTCGTATTCCACCGCCGAGAACCCGGTGACGTTGCCGCCCGGCTTGGCGAGGCTCGCCACGAGGCCGCTGCCGACCGGATCGGCGACGTTCGCGAATACGATCGGGATCGTGCTGGTTTCTCGCTTGAGTGCCTGCACCGCCGGAGTGAGACCGACGAGGATCAGATCGGGTCCGAGCGCGACGAGCTCGGCGGCGTAGGTCTTGATCAGCTCGGGGTTGCCGCCGGTCCACCGCTGCTCAAATCGGATGTTGCGACCCTCTCGCCATCCCAGTTTCTCGAGACCGTCGCGGAAGGCGGCCAGTCGCGCCTGCGATTCCGTGTCGTTTTCCGTGGCGGGCGGCATGAGCGCGATCCGCCGCACGCGCTCGACCGGCTGCGCGCCCGCCGCGAACGGCCGCATTGCCGCCGCGCCACCGACCAGCGCGATGAAGTCACGCCGTCTCATGCTCGACCCTCATTGTCTGCCCGGCCCGACCCACCTGCGATTTCGATTGTCGTATGGCCCGGGCCACAGCCGAAGTCGGCGACGGTCTGGCCGACACGAATGTCCGCAGGTTCATAGAGCACCGCCGAATCTGGATCCCATCGGAACATGCGCTGGTATCGATCCAACCTGTCCGGGTCGATTTGATCCAATTGATCCTTATAGAACGGGTCGCCAGCCACGTCGCACCTTCTTGATCTCGGCGCCTCTACCCGCCTGCCTCCGCCGATAAGGCCACCGCCGCCGCCCACCATCCCATGATGATCATGCAAACAATCTGAACCGCGTAAAAGCCGAAGCGCATGGCCGCGACCAGCTCCGTCTGCTCGAGCCCGACATGCACGAGCGATTGCGCGAAGCGTGCGATCAGCAGAACGACGGCCAGGCCGTCGAGCCAGGGGCTCTCTGCGCCCGTCACCAGCAGCGCAAGCACCACGACGGTGTAGAGCGGCAGGTTCTCTACACAATTGGCGTGGGCGCGGATCGCGCGCCGGTACCAGTCCGTGCCCTGGTTCTCGTCGAGCCGCCATTCCCGGATGGTGGCGCGTCCGGTCGATCCTGTTCCAGCGGAAATATCCGATCGTCACGAACAGGAGCAGAACCGTCCAGGCGGCAAAGAACAAGAGCACCTAAAGGGGGATCGACATGGCTTGCCTCCGGGCCGGTCGGGATCGCGCAAGGACTGCTCGCCATCTCCGATTGGTGCGCACAGAGGATATTCGCGCCGCGCAGGCCTTCGCCGCAGACTATCTGGCCGATGAAGCTCTCGTCTATGGCTAGGCGGTGCGCTGGCTGATCGACGAATGCGGGGATGCGGACTTGGCCGCCCTCTCGAGCCGGTCCGGGCACGATGTCGACCATGCTATGATCAGCGGATGCATACCCCGAGGGGGAGATCATCCCTTGGGTGATTGACCACGAGGTGACCTTTGTCCAGCAAAGGCGCGAAGAAGCGAACGCACGGCCGCAAGCTTCGTTCGACCGGAACGAAGGCAAGAACGCGTGTTGGCCAGAGACGGAAGCCGCGTGCCGATCTGGAAAAACAGCTCGATAAATACAGACGCGACCTCGCTAAGGCTCGGCAGCAACTTGGCGAGGCGCTGGAGCAGCAGACGGCGACATCGGAGGTGCTGGAAGTCATCTCTGGTTCGAAGGGGAGGTTGCAGCCTGTCTTTGACGCCATGCTGGCGAACGCGACGCGCATTTGCGATGCCAAGTTCGGCATGCTGTACCTTTGGGAGAGAGAAGGGCATTACCGCGTCGCCGCACTGCACGGTGCACCGCCTCGGTTGGCGAAGGAGCGACGCCGCGGGGTTACTATTCGTCCTGCGCCAACATCCGGTCTCGGTCGGATCGCGCTGACGAAACATACCGTCCACATTGCCGATGTTCGCGCCGAAAAGAATTACACGGACGTTCCGTCGGGGTTCGACTCGCCGGGAATTGTTGTTTATGGCCGTGCACGGACCGTACTCGCCGGCCCAATGCTCAAAGAGAATGAGCTGATCGGTGCGCTCGGTATTTATCGCCAGGAGGTTCGCCCGTTCAACAAGAAGCAAATCGAGCTGGTGACAAACTTCGCCGCTCAGGCCGTAATCGCCATTGAGAACGCGCGCCTGCTCGACGAACTGCGTGAGTTGCTCGCGCAGCAGACGGCGACCTCCGAGGTGCTACAAGTCATCTCAAGTTCGCCGGGTAAGTTGGAGCCGGTGTTCCAGACCATGCTGGAGAACGCGACGCGCGTCTGCGGAGCCAAGTTTGGCGTTCTCTGGCTACCCGAGGGCGATGGATTCCCAGCCGTTGCGCTGCATGGAGCGCCACCTGCATTCGCCGAGGCGCGGCGGCGCGAACCATGGGTAAAGTCAAATCCAGGAACTTCGCTTGGACGCGTGGCGGCGACCGAAGCAGACCGTCCAAATCGCCGATATTCGGCAGGACCCGGCCTACATCAACGATCCCAGTCGGTTTGCCTTCCTCGAACTTGCGGGCGCTCGCACCACGCTCACCGTGCCAATGCTGAAAGACAACGAGCTGGTCGGGCAATAGGCATTTACCACCAGGAGGTGCGCCCCTTCACCGACAAGCAGATCGAGCTGGTCCGAAACTTCGCCGCTCAGGCCGTCATCGCCATCGAGAACACCCGCCTGCTCAACGAGCTGCGTCAGCGCACCGACGATCTCAGCGAGGCGCTGGAGCAGCAGACCGCCACCAGCGAAGTCCTCAACGTCATCAGCCGGTCGCCTAACCAGTTGCAGCCGGTGCTCGACTCGATCGTCGCGACCGCCGCCGATCTCTGCCGAGCCGAATTTGCCATGATCCACACGTTGGAGCACGGCAAATTTCATCTGGTGGCGGCCAACAAGGTGGAAACGGACTACGTCAAGTGGCTCGCACAAAATCCGCCTAACGTCGACCGCAGCTCGATCTCAGGCCGCGTCGTGGCGGACCGTACCACGGTTCACGTTCCCGACGTTCTCGCCGATCCCGCCTACACGCGAATGGGATCGGAATCGTCGAAACGGGGCGGACAACGCACCACGCTGGGCGTGCCCCTGATGCGTGAGGGCGTGCCGATCGGCGTAATTGCGTTGCATCGTACCGAGGTGCGGCCGTTCACCGCCAAGGAGATCGAGCTAGTGACTACCTTCGCCGATCAGGCAGTGATCGTGATCGAGAACGTGCGGCTGTTCGACGAGGTGCAGGCGCGCACGGAAGAACTGACCGAGTCGCTCCAGCAGCAGACCGCCACCGCCAACGTGCTCAAGGTCATCAGCCGATCGACCTTCGACCTCAAGTCGGTGCTGCAAACGCTTGTCGAATCAGCGGCACGACTTTGCGACGCCAGCAATGCCGGGATCACTCGGCAGATTGATGGGAAGCTCTTTTATGCCGAGACTTACGGGCACTCACCTGAATTTGCAAAATTCCTTCAGAATTTGCCCGTTGAGCGTGGGCGCGGGACAGCGACCGGACGGGCCTTGCTGGAAGGCAAGGCGATCCACATTCCGGACGCGCAGACCGACCCGGAATACAAGTGGGCGGAGGCGCAAAGGTTGGGCGGTTATCGCACCATGCTCGCCGTGCCAATGCTGCGCGAGAACGTCACGATCGGAGTTTTGACACTGTCACGCGCTGACGTGCGGCCGTTCACCGACAAGGAGATCGAGCTTGTGACCACCTTCGCCGACCAAGCGGTGATCGCCATCGAAAACGTGCGCCTGTTTGACGAAATCCAGGACAAGAGCCGCCAGCTGGAGCTGGCTAGCCGGCACAAGTCCCAGTTCCTCGCCAGCATGAGCCACGAACTGCGTACACCCCTCAACGCCATCATCGGCGTCACCGAGATGATGCGGGAAGACGCCGAGGCCTCGCAGCAAGACGTCGAGCCGCAAGACCGCGTGCTCGGTGCTGCCCGTCACCTGCTCGGCCTCATCAATGAGGTGCTTGACCTCTCCAAGATCGAGGCTGGAAAGCTTGAGCTGAATCCCGAGTCCATAAACCTATCGCCATTGATTGACGAGGTTATCGCCACCGCCCGCCAACTCGCCGAGCAGAACAAGAACCGCCTCATGGTAGAGTGCCAGGAAAACCTAGTTCCTATCACCGCCGATCCCATGCGGCTGCGGCAGATTCTGCTCAACCTTCTGAGCAATGCCTGCAAGTTCACCAGGGAAGGCGAGGTCGCGCTGCGAGTGCGCCGGGACGGTCGAGACTGGATCGAGCTTGCCGTTTCCGATACCGGCATCGGCATGACGACGGAGCAGCAGTTGAAGCTGTTCGAGGAGTTCAGCCAAGCCGAGGCCACCACCGGTCAGCGGTTCGGCGGGACCGGACTGGGACTCGCCATCACGCGCAAGCTCGCCCGCATGATGGGCGGCGACGTGACGGCCGTGAGCGAGCAAGGCAGAGGCTCGGTGTTCACCGTACGTCTGCCGATCGACACGACGCACTGACAGCACGGGTGTCTGGTCGGCGCGGCAGGACACCCGAACCGATGCTCGGATGCCATCCGATCAACTGGAGCGCCAAGGAAGCGCCAAGGGGGGGCGGGTTGTTCGGACGGGTTCAGTCTGCAATGTTGGTCACGGGGCAGGAATGGCTCGCTGCCGCGATCACGGGGAATTCACATGCGTAATTATTTTGCGGGTGTGGCCGTCGGTCTCATGGCCGGCATGGGCGCCGTTCAGGCCGAACCGCTGGCCACCGCCGGCGTGGGCTTGGCAAGTTGCGAGAAGCTCGCCCGCGATCTCAAGCCGGAACAGGGCTTCAACCATGTACCTAATGCGCTGGTCTACTACTGGGTTCAGGGCTATATGAGCGCCGCCAATATCACCACGCTCGAAAGCGACAGCGATTACGTCGATCTTTCGAAGTACGACGAGAAGCGGATCTTGCCGGCGATCAAGGAGTTTTGCCGCAAGAATCCGGACAAGAAACCGATTTCGCTGATCGACGACATCTTGAGCAATGCCGACAGGATCAAGGGCGCCTGGACCAAGGGTACCATCGAATGGGCAGCGGATTGAAGAGCGGGCCGCAAGCCGAAAAATACCGCGCTCATTCAATGCCGCCGCATGCCTCGGCAGAGCGTGTTACCGGCGCACCTGATCTCCTCGATTGTGGGCGGCGTTGCCGAACTTGAGGCGGGCTCCGATCTCGGCCCGGACCAAGGCGCGAGGCAAGAAGCTCGGCGGCAATCGAGGCGATCCGCGTGCCGCGACGGTTTCGGCGGCCGGTAACACCTATCGTGAGGTGAAGCGGGAAGTTCGCCAGGCAGAACAATGGTTACCCGATAGGACCGGCCGGCAGATTGACGCCGCCGTACCCGAAGCCATGTTTATTTCCTTGCGTTGGAACTGCATCTGGCGATTGGGGTTTGGTTCTAACGATGATGAACGCCCGCATGCTCGGTGCCGGGCGCTCATTCGTGCGCGGTTCCGCGTCGGCATTGCTGGTCTGTCCGCCCGGGCCGAGGCGTGGTGAGGGTCATCGGGGAGCAAGCAAACGCATGCCGTGGGGATGCCAACTCTCCCAGAAAAAGTTGGCGCGCCGCTTCGATCACGGGCCATCCATGAGATAGCTGAAGCGAACGAAGTAGTTGCTGAAATGAAGAAACGTGGAGCGGCGGCGTTGATCATTCAGCCCGCCCCGTTCACGTACCGGCATCGAAAGCGACTCATCGAGACCGGGATCGATCACGGAGTTGCGACCATATTTGGTTGGCCCGACGCGTCGAGAGAGGGTGCATTAATCGGATATGGACCGGACCATGCCGACATATATCGGCGCGCTCCCTCGTATGTTGCGAGAATTCTCAAAGGGACGAAGCCCGCTGACCTTCCTGTCGAACAACCTTCCAAGTTCCAATTGGTGCTTAACCTCAAAACGGCGAAGATTCTCGGCCTCGAAATTCCGCCGACGCTGCTTGCACTCGCCGACGAGGTGATCGAATAGAGATGCTGTTTGCTGCGGTGCATGAGTCCGGATGGCACGGGGCTGCCATTCCGAAATGTCCGCTGTCACGGTGAGTTTCGGAGGGTAAGCAGACTTATCGCGGACATCGCGAATCTGTAGAACCTTCAAAGAGGTGGAGATAAAATCATCGGCCTTATGGGGATCTCGGCGCGATAGGCCGAGAAACGTCTTACTCCCGACCGTCTTAGGTCACATTTCCGCCCGCCGCTGAACGTATCGTGAGATGTGCGCCTGATTGGCGCGCGCTCGGGGGAGCCCTTCGCTTTGTTGATCTGCCGCCAGACCCGCTTGAGCCGCGGCGTCAAAGGCATCCTCGTGACTGGCATCTCCGTCACGACGCTTGTCACCTCTGCGGCTACGGCCTCTGCCCAAAACTTTTTCGAGGCGCTGTTCGGCCGCCCGTGGAATTCTCCTGTCACCAGTTATGCAGATCCGAACGCCGCATTGCGCAGCCCGGAAACGACCCGTTCCGAGAGAGGAATCGCCTATTGCGTACGCTTGTGCGACGGACGTTACTTCCCAATTCAACGTCATAGTGGGGCAAGCTCGGCGCAGACTTGCAGCTCGTTCTGTCCGGCGAGCGCAACCAAGATCTACAGCGGCAATGGCATCGATCACGCGGTCGCGCCAGACGGCAAGCGCTATTCGGAGCTTACCACCGCATTCGCGTACCGGGAGAGGATCATCCCCGGGTGCACCTGCAATGGCAGGGACGCCCTCGGCCTCGTCAACACACCCGTTGCTGATGATCCGACATTGCGTCACGGCGACATCGTCGCGACCAATGCTGGTCTGATGGCCTATAACGGCGGACCAAACGGCTCGACCTTCACGCCCATCAGCACCTATGCGGGACTTTCAGCAGACCTGCGTCGCCAACTCACCGAAACCAAGATCGAGCCGGCCGCGGATCGACCTGCACCGCCGCCGGCCGTCCGGCAGGCGGACGCGCCGCCTGCCCGTAGTACCAAGAACAAGCGGGCTCAGGCCGACAGATAAGGCCTATTCATCCGGAAGGACGCCGGGGCGCTGCATGATAGCTGACTGCCAGGTCAGTTTCAGCCCTTTGGAGCCTAGGCAGCTCGCTCTTCACGCTTGCTCCCCGCCCGCCGTGTTTCAGCGTTAGATTTGCCTTCCACGATCCAATCGATGGATTTCATCGAAGGACCGACGCCAAGCTGATGCGCGGCCTCCGACGGGTCGATGCGCGACTGCACCGTAATGCTTGATGGCAGGACGATCATCGAGGGCCGTCGCCCGAAGATGGTCGTCCAGCGCGAGATGCGTTAGGATCGAGGCTCAGTTCCGAGAGGGAGGAAAGTCCCGATGAAGCCGCAACGACTTTTCGCATTGGTGAGTCTCTGCACAACCGTTCTCGTAAGCGGTGCCGCCGTCGCACAGGAGAGGGTCAAGATCCGCATCGGAACCCATGTCTCGATCAGCGCCCACCTCTTCATGCAGAAAAAGCCCGAATTGCTGGCGAACATGGGCAAGTCCTACGACGTGGAGTGGGTACGCTTCGCCGGCAGCGGCGATGCGACACCGGCGCTTGTAGCGGGCAAGCTCGACGGCTGCCTCGCCACGCCCTTCCCGATGGCCAATGCCCTGTTCCAGACGCGCGTGCCGGTCACCATCGTCCACCAGTTGCTCTCCTTCGGCTTCGACGGCCACTACGACGATGCGGCCGTGGTGCGGGCCGACAGCCGCATCGACAAGTTCGCCGACCTGAAGGGCAAGATCTTCGGGGTAAACGCAATCGGCGGAACTGTCGAGCAGGGCGTGCGCATTATGGCGCGCAAGCACGGGCTCAACCCGGACCGCGACCTGACCATTGTCGAGGGGCGGCCGCCATTCCTGCCCGCGATGGTGCGCGAGAACAAAGTGCAGGCCGCCACGTTGTTCCAGCCCTTCTTCGAGGACGCAATGTCCAAGGGCGACCTCAAGGTCCTGTTCACGGTGAGCGACATCTACGGCGGACCGACCGACTACGTCTTCATGATCTTCGAGGAGAAGTTCCTGAAGGCCAACGAGCGCGCCGTGCGCGACTACGTCGAGGACTACCTGCGCGCGGTCAATTGGTCGCTCGACAACCGCGCGGAAGCGGTACAGATCTACGCCGAGCAGTGGAAGCTGCCGCCGGCGGTGGTCGATAGCTATCTCCTCACCAAGAAGGACTACCTCACGCGCCGCGACGGCCGCCTCTCGGCGAAGCACGTTCAGCCGATCGCGGATGCGCTGGCATCCAACGGCTTCATCGGCCAGCCCTTCGACGTGGCGAAGTACATCGATCTTTCCTACCTGCCGAGATAGGGCTTGCCGGTGGCGGCTTGCCTGGAGATCCGCGGCGTCGCCATGTGTTACGGCAACGGAGCGGAGGCGGTGAAGGCGCTGGAGTCGATCGACCTTGCCATCGAGGAGCACGAATTCGTCACCATCGTCGGGCCGAGTGGCTGCGGCAAAAGCACCCTGCTCTACCTGGTTGGCGGCTTCCTGCGCCCGACCTCGGGCAGCCTTCGCCTGAGGGGCAAGCCGATCACCGGGCCGGGGCCAGATCGCGGCATCGTGTTCCAGCGTTATTCGCTATTCCCGTGGCTCACGGTGCGCGGCAACATTGGCTACGGGCTGGACGAGAAGGGTATGCCACGCGCCGAGCGCAATCGCATCGTCGATGAGCACGTGCGGCTCGTACACCTGCAAGGCTTCGAAGATCGATATCCGCGCGAGCTCTCGGGCGGCATGCAACAACGCGTGGCGCTCGCGCAAGCGCTCGCCTGCGGTCCCGACATCCTCCTGATGGACGAGCCGTTCGGCGCCCTCGATGCGCAGACCCGCCGGATCCTGCAAGACGAGGTACGGCGCATCTGGCGGCGCGATATCAAGACGGTGCTTTTCGTTACCCATGACGTCGAGGAGGCGGTCGCCCTGGGCACGCGAATCGTGGTGCTGACGGCCCGGCCAGGGCGCGTCAAGGAGGTGGTCGAGCGCGGCTTCGACGTCGCCGACGGCGAGGAGTTCGAGGCCAACCCCGCCTTCTCCGCCTTTAAGCTGCGCATCTGGCGCAGCGTCAAAGAGGAAGTCGAGGGTGCGCGCGGATGAAGGCCCTCGCTACCGCGAAGATCATTCCGTTGTTGCTGCTGCTTGCCGCCTGGCAGACCGCCTCCACCACCGGCTTGCTGCCGAAATCCGTGCTCCCGCCGTTCTGGGATGTCGCCGCGTCGCTCGCTGGCATGCTGCGCTCGGGCGAGATCGTACCGCACACTTTGGCGTCCTTTGGCCGCGCCGGCGTCGGGTTCATCGCCGCCGTCGTCGGCGGCATTGCGCTCGGCCTCCTGATGGCGCGGATACCCGTCGTCGAGCGCGCGGTCGAGCCGATCCTGCTGCTCATCTACCCGGTTCCGAAGCCGGCGATGATCCCGCTGTTCATGATCTGGCTCGGCATCGGCGACTTCTCCAAGGTAGCGGTCATCGCGCTCGCCTGCCTGCTGCCGGTGGTCGTGGCGACGTTCAACGGCGCGCGCAGTGTCGACGACCTGCTGCTCTGGTCGGCACGGGCGCGCGGCACCTCGGAGCGCCGGCTGTTGTGGCGCGTGGTGCTGCCGGCCGCGCTGCCGCAGATCGCGGCTGGGGTGCGCACGGCGATCGCGATCGCCATCATCGTGTTGGTCAGCTCCGAGTTCATCTCAGCCGAGACGGGCCTCGGCTACTTGATCTTTTCCTACGGCGGGGTCGGTGCCGACGACGCGATGTTGGCCGTGGTGATCTACCTCGCAGCGCTCGGCTACCTGCTCGACCGCTGCTACCTCGCCGGGCTTCGGCGGCTGATGTCCTGGCATGCATTTGCTCACTAGAATCATACCGATTGCGCTTCTTCTCGCGGCGTGGGAGCTCGTCGCGCGCGCCGACTGGGTCAATCCCAACGTGTTCCCGCCCGTCACCGAGATCGTCCTGCGCTGGCTCACCCTGTTCGTCGACGGGCGCATCTACCCACCGCTGTGGGACACGCTGTGGCGCGCCCTGGCGGGCCTCGCGGCGGCGATCGCCGTGGGCGTGCCGCTCGGCCTGCTTATGGGGCGTGCGCGCTGGGCGGAATGGTTCTTCGAGCCGCTTTTTTCGTTCGGCTTCCCGCTGCCGAAAATTGCGCTGATCCCGCTCTACGTACACTGGTTCGGCCTCTTCAGCCTCTCCAAGGTGATGCTGATTTTCACCGACTGCCTGTTCCCGATTGTGCTCTTCAGCTACCACGGCGCGCGCGGGCTCAGTCCGGTCTACCTGTGGTCGGCTCAATCGCGCGGCACCGGACGGGTGCGCATGCTGTGGCGCGTGGTGCTGCCGCTCTCGCTCGCCTCCATCTACGACGGCGTGCAGGTGGCGGTGGTGGTGGCGATTCTGGTGGCCGTGGTATGCGAAATGGTGTCGGGCGGCGGCGGGCTCGGCGAGTTGATGATCCGCTCGTACCGCTACGGCGACGTCCGCACTGCCTTTGCCATGCTGGTCACCATCTCGCTCATCGGCTATGCGCTGTACAAGGTCGCCCAGTGGCTGCGCGGCCGGCTGCTTCACTGGCATGTCGCCGAGGGGTAGCATCCGCGTATTTGCCCGCCATTGTTCCTGGAACCTCGGCCTCCTCATGGCCGCGCAGCTCGGCAACGATCGAGGTACTGTCGCCACACTGCAGCTGCTGGCGCGCAGGTCAATGCGAGGCTGGCATGTACTTCAATGAAGCAGATCAAGCAAATCCTGTTCGTGCCGCCCGCGCCCGTCGTTTGGGCCGAGCATGTCGGTCTGTTCGCGAAGCACGGCGTCGCGGTCGAGACGACGCAGACCCTGTCGTCGGACCAGCTCGGCCAGGGCCTCGCCGACGGCGCCTGGGACGTAGGCGTCGGCGTCGTCGACAACGTCATCGCATGGAACGAGGAGCGCAAGGCCGGCCTGCAGATCATGGCACAGCTCGAGCGCTCGATGATCATGGCCTTTTGCGCCGAGCAGAAGTTCGCGAGCCTCGCCGACGCCGCGACGGACACCATCGCGGTCGATGCCACCACCAACGGCTTCGTCCTTGTGCTCTATCGGGCGCTGTCGCGTGCCGGCATCGACTGGCGCACGTGCCGCTACGAGACGGTCGGCGGCGTGCGCAATCGCTTCGAAGCGCTGATGGCCGGCAAGGCCGCATCGACCATCCTCGTGCCGCCGTTCATCGACATGGCGCTCGCAAAGGGTTTCAGGAAGCTGTGGGACAGCGCCGACATCGCTCCCTCCTATCCCGGGCGTCGTGGTGGCCGCGCGCGCCGCATGGCTGCGCGAACAACGAGGACCTGGCGTTGCGCTACCTGCGTGCGTTGCTCGCAGCGAACCGGTGGGCGGCGGACCATCCCGCCGAGGCAGCGGCCGCCCTCGTGGCGGCGCGTTATGCCGAGGGGGCGGCGCGGCGGCTGGTGGGTGAGGCTCAACCCGGTCTGGAGGTGTCGCAAGCCGGCTGGGACGAAGTCGTCGCGCTCCGGCGCGAATGCGGCTTGCTGCCGGCTCCCGAGCCGAACGCGGCCGAGGTCATCAACCGGGCGCTGCTGGCCAAGCGCGTTCGACAACGTTATCATGAGCATGGATTACGTCGCACCCTCGACCCTCGAGGAAGCTTACCGGGCACTCGAAGCCGAAGACGCGCTCTGCCTTGCCGGTGGGCAGTCTCTGGTGGCGATGATGAATCTCGGCCTCATCGCGCCTTCGCGGCTCGTCAGCCTGCGCCGCATCGCTGCATTGCGCGGTATCGCTGCCCAGCCCGATGGCGGCCTGCGCATCGGCGCCATGACCACGCACGCCGAGCTTGCCGACCTCGACGTTGCGGCGGCCGGGCCGGCACTGCTGGCGCAGGCCGCACGCGTGGTCGCTTATCCGGCGGTGCGCGCCTGGGGCACGATCGGGGGCTCGGTCGCCCATGCCGACCCGGCCGCGGACTATCCGGTGGCGCTGGTAGCTGCGGACGCCAGCATCGAGGTCGGATCGGCTGCGGGCAACCGCCGCATCGCCGCGCGCGAGTTCTTCCGCGGACTGTTCGAGACCGCGCTTGCCAGGGGCGAGATCGTCACCGCGATCCACGTTCCCGCGGGGCCGCAGGGCGGCTGCGCCGCGTACGAGAAGCTGTCTCTCGTCGCCGGTGATTTCGCCATCCTCTCGGTGGCGGCGATCGTGACGCGCACGGCCCGCAGCTGGCGATCGGCGGCTGCGGCCCGAGACCGCTGCATGCCGAGGGCCTCGAGCTCGCCGATGCGTCGCTCCTCGAGGCCGGACGCAGGATTGCCGCCGAGTGCGATCCGCCGAGCGACCATCGCGCCTCCGCCGCCTACCGCCGCAAGGTACTCCCCGAACTCATCCGGCGCGCGGTCCGCGCGGCACAACGATGACCCGCAAGCTGCATACGGTATTGACCGTGAACGGCGAGCTGCGCGACGTGCTTGCCCCTGCGTCGGCGACGCTACTCGAGGTGCTGCGCTCCTCGCTCGGCCTGACCGGCTCCAAGCGCGGCTGCAATCACGGCGTCTGCGGCGCCTGCACCGTGCTGCTGGACGGAAAGCTCGCCCGTTCCTGCCTGACCCTCGCCGCCGACGTCGGCGAGCGGCCGGTCACGACAATCGAAGGCCTCGACCGGCGACAATGATTTCTCTGTGGTGCAGCGCGCCCTCATCGACTCGGGCGCCATCCAGTGCGGCTTCTGCACCCCGGGTATTCGTCATCGCGCTCACCGAGCTTTTCGCGCGCGAGCCGCGTCCCGGACGCGAGGCCATCCGCAACGCGCTGTCGGGCAACCTTTGCCGCTGCTCCGGCTACGTGAAGATCGTCGAGGCGGCGGAGCGAGCTCGCCGGAGGACGCCTATGACGATCGGTTCGAGCCCCCCGCGCCTGGAGGCAGGCGACAAGGTGACCGGTCGCGCCCAATACGCCGATGACATCCAGCGGCCCGGCATGCTGTACGCCGCGCTCCTGACCAGCCCGCACGCCCACGCTAGGATTGTCGGCTACCGGGTGGACAAGGCGCGCGCGATCCCCGGCGTCAAAGTGATCCTTACTGGCGCCGATTTCACGGGGCCGCGCGCGGGCGGCATCATCAAGGACGAGTTGATGGTCGCACGCGGCAAGGTGCGCTACGTCGGCGAGGTGGTGGCGGCAGTCGCCGCGACGGATCCCGAGATCGCCAGCCAGGCCGCCGCGGCGATCGAGGTCGAGTACGAGCCGCTGCCGGCCGTGCTTTCGATCGATCAGGCGCTCGCACCCGATGCGCCGATCCTGCACGAGGAATATGCCTCCTACTTCAAGGCCATCCAGGGAGGCGGGCACGGTAACGTCGTGTTCGAGAGCACCGTGGAGGAGGGCGACGTCGAGCGCTCCTTGCGCGACTGTGACGTGGTGGTCGAGGGTGTCTGGGAGACCCAGGCGCAGCACCACGTCTACATGGAGCCGAATGGCTGCGTGGCGGACGTCGACGCGGCCGGGCGCATCACGCTGTACGCGACATGCCAGTCGGTGCACCACGTCCAGCAGCGCGTTGCCGATGAGCTCGTCGAGCCGATGGCGAAGATCCGCGTGGTAGCGACGCGGGTGGGCGGCGGTTTCGGCGGCAAGCATGCCTCGAATATCCATTCCATTGCCGCCTGGCTGGCACGCGCCTCGCGGCGGCCGGTGAAGCTCGTACTTTCCCGAATGCAGGACTTCGAGATCCAGCGCTCGCGCCACCCGGCGCGCATATGGATGAAGACCGGCGCGCGGCGCGACGGCACGATCCTCGCGCGTGACGTGCGCATCACCATTGACGGCGGCGCCTACGCCGACGAGAGCCCGCCGGTGCTCGCCTTCGCGCTGCTCATGTCGCGCGGGCCCTACCGCATTGCGAACGCGCGAGCGCGCGGCCAGGCACTTTACACGAACAAGCTGCGCGCCGGGTCGTTCCGCGGCTTCGGTAACCCGCAGGCGAGCTTCGCCGGCGAATCGCAGATCGACGAGCTCGCCGCGAAGCTCGGCATGGACCCGGTCGAGCTGCGCCTGAAGAACGCCGTGCGCCCGAACGATACCGCCTTTGGGGGCCAGCGCGTACCCTCTTGCGTGCTGACGCAATGCCTGACCCGCGTGAGCGAAGCGCAGCGCACGGCACCTCCGCTTGCGCCGCGCGCGGGGTGCAAGCGCGGCGTCGGCTACGCCGTGATGTCGCACGTCTCCGGGCTGATGGGTACCGCCGCGAACGTGCAGCTGCGCACCGACGGCTCGATTGCGCTGTCGACCGGCTGCGTGGACCTCGGGCAGGGGGCGGACACCATCGATGGTGCAGATCTGCGCCGATACGCTCGCGGTGCCGATCGAGCGCGTAAGCTACGCGCCCCAGGATAGCGACTCGTCCCCGTACAACTGGAAAACCGCCGGCAGCCGCTCGACATACATGACCGGGCGGGCGGTCTCTGTCGCCGCCGTCGAGATGCGCAAGAAAATGTTCGAGCACGCAGCCGAGATGCTCGAATGCGCGAGCGTCGACCTGGAGCTGCGCCCGGGCGGCGCGATCGGCATCAAAGGCGTGCCGATGGCCGTGAGCTTCAAGGATGTCGCCATGCGTTCCTTGTTTCATTCCGGCGGCCCCATCGCGGCGAACCACGGCTTCGTCTTCGACGGCCCGGGGTTCGATCCGAAGCGCGCCTCGATCCACCAGCTCGCGTTCGCCAACCTCGGCGTCTACACCTTCGGCGCGCACTGCGTGGAGGTGGACGTCGACGAGGCCACCGGTGTGGTGCGAGGTGCGCCGCGCCTGGTGCGCACACGACGTCGGGCGCGCCATCAACCCGGTCAGCTGTGAAGGCCAGATCCAGGGCGGCTTCGTCCAGGGCATGGGCTATGCCCTCACCGAGGAGATGCGCTGGAATGCCGAAGGCTGGCTGACCACCGTGACCCTCGCCGACTACAAGGTGCCGGGCGTGCTCGATACGCCGCCCGAAATCCACGCGATCGTCCTCGAGGATCCGGATCCCACCCACCCGGTCGGCGCCAAGGGAATCGGCGAACCTTCGCTGGTGGGTGCGGCACCCGCCATCGCCAACGCGATCTGCAACGCCACCGGGGCGCGAGTGCGCGTCCTGCCGATGACGCCGGAGCGCGTGCTCGACGCGCTGGAAGCGCGCTCATGAAGCTCGCCGACTACCCAGTATTCTCAATGCAACGTCGCCTTGGCACAGCAGTGCTTAAACTTCTTGCCTGACCCGCATGGGCACGGCTCGTTTCGCCCGACCTTAGGTGCGTCACGTCGGAACGTGGTGGCTGCACCGCGCTGTCGCGCTCCCGACAATCGCTCCGCCTCGAAGTAATCGTAGATCGCCATCACGCCAGCGGCTGCGCCAATGATCAGCCTCTCACGCATTTCGGCGCTGATCGGCTCTTTGTAGGGGCGCATTTCGGGGTCGGGATGGTGCTCGTGAGCCAGCGCAAGGATCGGAACCAGCGAGCCAGCCGCTCCTCGTCGCCCATAAGGGCGAGCCCAGCCGTCCCGCCGGATCTCCATGCCTCGCATGAAGCCGTTTGCCCAATCATTGGCGCGAGCGACGCCCTCTCGTCCTCAAGTAGCAGCGGCAAGAAAACGTCACCTGACTGCAGGGTTCAGCAGGTGGCGTTCCAATGTCGGGTGACCAGCGAAATAAACTCCTGCAAAATCGGCTGGTCTCGAAGGCGGGCTCGTTGACCATGTCGCCTCCCCAAATTTCCGGGAGGTACTCGCTCGGCGGGACGTCATCGGGACCGCAGATCAGGGCGGCGAAGAAGCCGTCCAGCGTCTCAAGGTTCATGGCGCGCTTGTCGCCGAAGCGCTTGAGTATGTCGGCGAGCTTGTCGAACTCTGCGTCGGTCAAGGGCTGTAAATTCACGGCTTGCTCGTGGCTGTTCTCATTGCATTGAAGCATCGCCTGATGAGGAAGTCATCCTACGGCCCAGTTGAGACCTTCCATCCCATTTCGCCCACGATGTGAGTGATTGCGCTCAGCACCCTCGGGCGACTTCCTGGAAGGGCGTTGCCGCGGTGATTTCCTTGTTGCCGACACCGCAAGGTATAAGTCCGGCGAGGTGTTTCGGGATCGCCAGCGGCATCAGCGGGTCGACTGCCGACAGCACGCAGATCGGCAACCTCTTACCGACGGCACAGCAAACATCGATGGGCGCGGCGACCAACGCGCTCAAGAAGGCAGGGGGAGGATGCAGGGACCGTAGGGGGCCGTGGCCCGCGCTCATGCCCGCCTTCGAATTGGCGAGGAGCAGTCAGGGGGTGTGCAGCTATTTCATAACCTGCCTGCCGCTGAGCAAGACCGTCAAAGTCCGGAATGGGTGATCCGGTGTTGTGTTCGCCCAGATAAGTTGAATGCCGATCAATGGCTTCGCTTGATCGCCTTCAGACACCGTACCACCAGTCCCGGCGCAGTCGCAAAGGCGATGAGCAGCATCGCTCCGCCCGCCAGCCAGCGGATGCGCTCGCGCGCGCGCGAGCGCACCTCGCGCTGCACGAACTCCTCGCCCTTGCGCATCTCGGTGTAGGACTTGATGAACGAGGAGATTCTTCGCACCATCAGGTCGTCGAGCGGCTGGCCTTCGGCGCGGCTGCGGGTTTCCAGCTCGTTCAACCGGTCTGCCTCGCGGCGGTAGCGCTCGGCGAAGGCGGCGGCATCTTGGTAGGTGGCTGCCTCGGCTTTCGTGAAATAAACCTGCCGAACGGAGGGAAAGACATATTCGATTGAATTGAGCACCGGGTGATCCGCCCGCGGTGCCGCCATGAGCAAGGCCGCGGATGCAAGCAAGATCAAGGCGACACACCAGCGAGCAACGAGCGCCGCACGACGCAGGTGCTCTCCTGAACGGCCCTGCCGGAACGGATAGATCAGACCCGCCAGCGCCAGCGTTGCGCCGAATGTGCAGACCATGGCGGCGCCGGTCGGCAGATCCCAGACATAAGAGGCCGCCAGCCCGACCGCGCTCGCGAGCGTGCCCACCGCCCAGCCGATGGCGAGTTGGCGCCGTAAAGTGTCGGCGAACAGCACGCCGACCGCCGCCGGAATGATCAGGAATGAAAACACCAGCAACACGCCGGCAAGCGCCACCGAGGTGGTGACCACGACGCCGAAAGTTGCATAGAACACGAATTCCCACAGCCACGATCCCTCTCCGCCCGCGGCCAAGCGACGGCGCAACACCCAGTGCAGCACGCCGATGGCGAGATAGATCGGCACGATCATCGCGACCTCGGCGAGGCCGGTGATGAGGATGTTGCCGGTAAGAATTTGCTTGAGGTGTTCGGCGCCCTGCGGGGCGCGGTCGATCAGCAGGATGGCTGCCGCGGCCGCGACGACGTAGATGACGCCGATCAAGGCCTCCTGGGGAATACGCCGCGACCAGTTGCGCGTGAACGCGAGCAGAAATGCCGCCAGCAGCGTGAAAGCAAGCGAATAGAGGTAGGTCGCCGATCCTTGAGTTGGATGCCCGAGCATGAACGCCATCGTGGTGCCGAGCGCCGCGATCTGAGCCAGCGCCAGATCGACGAAGATGACGTTGCGGGAGAGCACCTGGATGCCGAAATAGGTGTGGATGCCGATCAGGCAGAGCGCCACAAGGAAGGGCGGCCACAGAAGCGCGATTGCGTCGGTCATCGAGCTTGCGCCGACAGCGCGGCGACGTTGGTATCGAACAGCGAGAGATAATCGCGCGCCGCGGGCAGCGCGCCGACCGAGCCGGCCAACAGCACCACCGCGGCGCCCGCCTTTTCCGCGACGAAGGCCGCATTCCTCTCAGGCTCGTGCGGCTGGCGCACGACCAGGCGCACGCTGCGGTCGCGCATGGTCTTGATGATCGCGGCGAGATGCGCGGGGCTCGGCGGCACGCCGGGTTTGGGCTCGATGAAGCCGACGAAATCGAGCCGGAACCGCCGCGCCAAGTAGGCCCAGGTGTTGTGGTAGGCGATCATTGGCTTGCCCCGCAGGGGGGCAAGCCGTGTGTCCCAGTCCCGCAGCCTGGCCTCGAGACGTTCGAGAAATGCCAGACGGTTCGCTTCGTAATAGGGTCCGTTTGCGGGGTCGACCTGTGCCAATGTCTCGAGGATGTTACCGGTAATGATCTCGGCGTTCTTGGGATCGAGCCAATAGTGGGGATTTCCGCTTGCGTGCGCATGCCCGTCCCCCGGACCGACGCTCGCGCCTCGCAGGTCGAGGACCGCGATCGCCTGAGATGCATCGACGTGGCCCGTCCCGCCGCGGCGAAGTGCGCGCACGTTCGACTGCGTGAGCGCGGCCTGGCTCAGCAACCGGTCGAACCACAGATCGAAATCGAGCCCGACCCGCACGACGACGCGCGCGTCCTTCAACCGCACGACGTCTCTGGGGCTTCGCCTGATATTCCTCAGCATCGACGTTGGGCGGCACGAGGTTCGTGACCGCGACGCGCTCCCCGCCGACTGCTTCGGCAAGGCTGCGCAAATCCGTCGTGGTGGTTACGATGCGCAGCCGCTCCTGGGCGAGGCTCGGTGAAGCGAGCGCCAGCCAGCAGAAAGCGAGGACAACGAGAAACATGACATAGCTCAGCAGTCCGGTCCCGAAAACAAGAAAGGGCTGCCGCACGGCAGCCCTTTCCGCATTTTGCGGGAAAATCACCTCGGGGCTTGCCACAGACTCTTCGGCGTCAGGCAGTGGACGTTCTTCTCGGTGTCCGAGACCGCCCCGACGCGGCAGTCCATCGCCACGCTGGCGAGCCCATAGGCATCGAGCCGCGCGATCTTCTTCTCGCTTCTCCAGCACTTGATCATGGCCCTCGATCGCGGCCTCGTTCCATCGCCTTGTTGAGGTCGGCGTCCTTGGCGTGCGTAACGTAATACTTCGCCGTCTCCTTCATCGGAGCGCTCCTGTCCTCCTTGTCCCGTACGTTCTTCGGAGTTGAGGCAGTGGATGCCCTTCTTGATGTTGACCACTTGCGAGAACGCGGCAGTCCGACACGTCGGCATCATGTCTTCGCCGCCTGCGTCGGCGGATACCTTGCGCTGCTCGGCGAGGAACTTGATGGTCTGCGCCTTGAGTCTGGTCCCATCGCCTTGTTGAGATCCTGGTCGAAGCCCATCGTGATCCAGGATTTCGGCGTCTCGATGCGCGGGAAGTCGAGCGGCCTGCCCTTGATCACCTCGACGGTGATGTTGAATTCCTTGTAGGCCGTCTCGATCGCGGTGAGGTTGATCTCGCCGTTGCCCTGCGCGGCATGGGATCCCCGGTCCATAGCAGCGCACCGGTCACGTGCACCGGGACGTACAGCGTCGTGCCTGCGGTCAGATCGCGGATGTCCATGTTGCCGGCGTATTCGCCCGGCGGCACGGTGCTGTACTGGCCGGGCTCCTTGCGCGCAACGCCGAGCGTGCCCGGGAACGGCCGGAGCGGGATGTACACGCCCGGCAAGAACTCCGTGACCTTCCTGTCCCAGGTCGAGATACATGTATTTGACCTGGCCGTCCTGGTACTCCTGGGGGAACTGGCCGAACATGCCAGGCACAGTTGAAGTTCGTCGCATAGGCGCGCGGCACGATCTTGTTGATCCTCACCTTGAGCACGTCGCCCGGCTCCGCGCCGTTCGACATAGATCGGGCCGGTCACCGTGTGCGGCCCGCGGCCGGGATGATCGGTGCGCAGCTTCTTGATTTCCTCGATGCGTCTTGCCCGGCACGACCTGGTTGTGCGAGTGCATCATCGTTTCCAGGACGACCGTGTCGCCGGAGTCGATGCGCAGGACCGGCGCCTGGGCGTTGTTGAACCAGCCCCATTGCGTGGTTTCAAGCGTCGCCGGCAGTAGGTGAACCTTGCCGGGAGTCTGGCTGGCAATTGCCAGTGATTGCGCACCGGCATTATGCGGCGCGACGCTCAGCAATCCGCCCGCGACCATCACGGCGACTGCAGAACGAATTCTTACAGTTGATATCATCGCGGGTCTCCCTTCCACCAGTGTGTTCGACCGACATTCCCCCGATGACCCTTGGCCCGGCGAAGAATAGCACTCCTAATCGAACGGTTCGCGTGCGCGCCTTGACGCATCAAAGCGAACGAGCCTGCGAGGGAGGCGGGGTCCGACGTACGCCTTTGCTTTGCCGGGCGTCCCGCTAATGGGAGTCGGGTAGGATCGAGGCGCGGATCGGGCTTCGAATGATGCCGACGTCTCCTCGATCCCCCCTATCATTCCGTACGGCGGGTTTTCCCCAGTACGGCTGGAAGGCTGGCTTTCAAGCGGTGCCTTCCCGGGTCGTCGCAGCTTAAGCCTGCTCCCGGCATGCGCTGTCCGACGTCCAGTTTGCATCCGCCCTTCGTGCGCCTCGTGGTCGCAACGGTTGTCCCGCACTGTGTCGGGCCGCAGGACTCGATCACGCACCGCCTGGAGGATGATTACTCCTCCGCCCCAGGGGCCCTCGCTCGGGTCCGGGTTATAGTGTCCCGGTCCGTCATCACTTAATCGGCCCCATCCGTCCCACTCGCGGGCACATCGCGATTTCACCGCATGGCGGCTTATACGTGATGCCTTCGCTGTGCGGGAGCGCCTAGGCGACCCGCGGGCGGTTCCGGGCTTTCGCTGCACATTCCGTCCTGGCATGCCGTCCTCTATGACCCCGGGGAGTTCGATCATCGATAGTTTCCAGAGCAGCGATGTCGACATTGGCCTTCGCCGAGACTAAGCGGCTCGGCACTCCCAATAATCCCGCAATCCGCTTCACGCGGGCAAGTCTTTCGCGGCTTCACTGGTTCGCTTCTGCTACGGCCTGTCAGATTGCTCGCCCCCCTGTACGGATCAGACCGGAGCTCCCAGCCACCGGGGGCTTTTACATCCAGGCTTTCAACGGATTGGTCTCCCCCCGTTGCTGGATATGACTTCAACAGTGACTGGACTCCTTGTATGGGGCTTTTTTTGTCAAGGAGTTTCAACCAGCACGGCCCATCTTTCTTCCTTCGTTTCTTTGTTCGATCTGAAAGCCCGTTTCTTCGTCCCGACCCGCCACAGTGGCAAGCCGTCGCGCGCAGGAGCTGTCAAGGCTGGTCGCCTCTTCGGCGACCACCCGCAGGGCTTGGGCCTTGACAGCTCCGAGCACGGCGGCACCATCGAATGCAGTCGGGCTATCAGCAAGATGACGATTAGAGGGGAGCTCGCGTTCGAGCGCGGATTCTATCGCGCCACAACCTTGTATGCGGTGGGTCCAAGGACCCGAACCATGATGCAGTAGTACGCATCGGTTGCGAAGCTCCGAAGCGGCGGGGACCCATTCTCTGTTACGGCGTGATAAGCCATGGAGTCCATCGGGTCACCGCCACCTCGAACCGTCATCGGCGACCCGTCACAATCGGGCGGGGTGGGCCAAAACTGTTGGGTGCCTTCTGCGTCAGATCATTGCGCGGGGCGCAGAATGACGCCGTCCGGCACGACGCCCTCCCGCACGAGCCGCCACAGGGCGATCAGAAGCTTGCGCGCCAAGGCCACGATCATAGTCTTGCGACTGCCGCGGGCGTTCTCGGTGCGGGCTCGGAACCACTGCGCCAAGACGCTGTCCTTCTGGAACATGAGAAATCGCCACGCCAATTGGATCATGCCCCGCCGAACCCGGGGATTCCCGGACCTCGCCAGCCCCTTCTCGCGGCGCTTCTTCCCGCTCTCGTCGGGCGAGCCAGTTAGGCCGGCATAACGCGCTACGGCGCGTCGATCGCGCAAGTTTCGCGACAGCACCTCCTGCACCAGCATGTCGGCCGTCTCGATACCAATGCCCATCACACGCGCCAGCAGGCGCACCATGGCATGCGCTCCCTCGCCGGGTGCATGCTCGAGGCGATCCAGGCGTGCGCTCTCGATCTGCCGGATTCTGATCGCGCACGAGCCGTCGGCGCTCCATGTCGCGATGTAGTTCAGACAACGTGTTAGGCGGGATCAGCTCGCCCTCGGGCGTGTGCAAGCCTTCAAGTCGTTCGGCAGCTTTCTTCAGCTTGGGATTGAAGCCACGGATGCCGAGCCGGGCCAATGTTGCTTTGATTCGATTGATGATCCGACTTTGCTCTCCGACGAGGCTCTCGCGCTCGCGGTTGGGCCGCTTGGCGTCTTCGTCATCGATCGTTGGGATCGCTACCATCTTGCAATGATCACGCTCGCCGCGTAGCCAGCCGAGAAAGGCGCGCTTTAGCAGCTCGGTGTCGAGACGGTCGGTCTTCGCGCGCCGATGTTCACGCGACACGGCTACGCTCGATGCATGAATGACATGGGCCTCGATGTCGCGTGCCCTGAGCCAGCGCGCCAGCCAAAAGCCGTCCCGACCGGCCTCGAAAGCGACAGTGATGCGTGTGATCCCGTATCCTGCCTCCTCTGCTTCCTCGCGCCATCGATGCAGCAGCTTCAGCAATGCAGCCTCGTTGACGGCGAGCTTCTTCAACGGCTGACGCTCGACGCCAGGTACGATGCCCGCAACGAGCCAGCTCGACTGGCTCATTTCAATCACGGCGATTACCGTGCTGTCTGGTTCGAGGAGGGTGAGGCATCGGCTCAGGTCATTCAACTTCTGCATGGGGCGCTCCATCGATTCACATCAGCGCCGGTGGATACAACATCCTCGCCGCTACCCCATAGCATCTCTGTTGGCGGGACTTTCACCCGCTGGAATGGCAGCTAGCCTCGCTGCACTGGCCCGGCCGCGCCCAGCGCCTACTCTGTGGGCTGCGGCTGGGGAGGCGTTACGCAAAAGCTCAAGGAGCATGCGATGCGCACATCTCAGAAGACGCCGGAAACTATCACCACAATCGGGATCGACCTTGGTAAGAACACGTTCCACTTGGTTGGGTTGGACAAGCGGGGCGCCATCGTTCTGCAGCAGAAGGTATCCCGCGGTCAGCTTGGACGCCGTCTTGCCAATATTCCTTAGGCCGACCTGCGCGCTGAAGGAGTCAGCTCGCGTTCGGCGGTTGATTCATTCGATCATGACTATCTACGCGCCGTGCCAGAAGAAAAGGATGGTCAGGCCAGCGCCGAGCACGACGATGATCGCCTTGATCAGCCGCTGGTCGATCCGCTGCGCCCCGTGTGCCGCGGCGTAACCGCCGGCGACCGAACCGACTACCATCGGCAGGGTTTCCACCCAGCGCACCACGTCGGCAAGGACGAATGCCACGATCGCCGTCGCTGTCATCACACCCACGAGCACCAGCTTGAGGCCGTTCATCGTGTTGATGTCGCGCATCCCGACCATGGTCAGCGCCGCCAGCATGAGAAACCCGATGCCGCCTCCGAAGTAGCCGCCATAGACCGAGATGATGAAATGGACCAGCAGCGCGCTGCGCGGACCGAGCGCGAGGCGCTGCATCACGGAGAGCGGCGCGAAATTGCCGACCGCGAACACGACCGTCGCGAACAGAACCAGCCACGGCACCAGCCCCGCGAAGATGGCGGTCGGCGTCCACAGCAGAAGCAGGGCGCCCAGCAAGCCGCCGATCAGGCTCACGACGAGAAAGGACCTCACATCGATTTCGGTGATCTTTGCGATGCTGCGGCGATAGGCCCAGACCGTGGAGAACGTGGCGGGAAAAAGCGCGACGACGCTCGACGCGTTCGCATCAATCGGGTTGAGCCCGGCGAACAGGAGCGCCGGAAACGTGACAAGGCTGCCGCCGCCGGCGAGCGCATTGAGGGCGCCGCCGAGGAACGCCGCGGCTGTCAGGATGACGGTCGTAATCACGGAGACCTCATAGGCTGTGCAGCTTGCCACCGGAGGTGAACCTGTACGAGGCGACAATCTTGCCCAATCACATGCGCTCATTCATCGGGCGTGGATGAGCGGTCGGTTGCCCGCCGGCCAACGCTGCGACAAATTCGTCCGGGAACGCCACATCCCTCGGCTGGTTCGATCAAAGTTCGGCAGAATGCGGTATAGTGCCAGCTGGACCGGACCGGCGCAGGACCCGATCCATCAGCCAAAGCGCCGAACCATGAGCGGAGAGCACTCGGTGTCTCGACTTATGGTCCGCTTCGCCCCGGCGCTTCTCGCCGGCGTCCTCGCGTTTGCGCCTGCGTCCGCGCAGAACTATCCGCAGCGCGCCGTCCGATTCATCCTGCCGTTCGGGCCCGCCAGTGGAGTCGACACCACTGCCCGGCTGCTCGGGGATCGTCTCGCCACGCGCTGGGGCAAGCCGGTCGTGATCGAGAACCGTCCCGGCGGCGACGGCCTCGTCGCGATCAACGCCTTCACCAGCGCCAACGACGACCACACGCTGTTGTTCGTCCCGGCCTCCACATTTACGGCTCATCCTTATACACGCGACAAGCTGCCCTATGACTCCGAGCGCGACCTGTTGCCAATCGCGAATGTCACGGTCATCGTGATTGCGCTCTCGGCTCCTGAATCGTTGAACGTTGGATCGCTGCGCGAGTTCGTGGCACTCGCCCGCGCCAAGCCTAACACGCTCAACGTGGCAGCCGCCGCCGGCAATTCCGATTTCATCATGTCGGGCTTCATCAAGAGCCAGAACCTGCCCGTCACCAAAGTGCCGTATCGCGACATCATGCAGGCGCCGAACGACCTGGCTGAGAACCGGCTCCAGCTGTTGATGGCGTCATACGCTGCCATGCGTCCGCTGATTCAGGCTGGAAGGCTCAAGCTGCTGGCGGTGACCAGCCGCAAGCGGGTTGGAATCACTCCCGACATTCCGACCGTCGCCGAGGCCGGCTTTCCATTTCTCGGAGTTGACAGCCTCATCGGCGTCTTCGGCCCGCGTGGAATGTCCAGTGCGCTGCGCGAGAGCATCGCCGACGACATCAAGGCCATTGTCGCCGCCGATCCCACCATTGCGACTCGACTGGAAGCGACCGGCCAAGTCGTCGATATCCGCGGCCCGACTGAATTCACTGCCGGCATCAAGGAGATGCGCGACCAGCTCGCTTCGATCGCCCAGACGCTCGGGGTCAAGGCCGCAGAATGAACGACGGCGCCGCTCACTAACACAGATTTTCTTGGGTCGGTTTGTCGGCAGGGGGCCCGCGCGCTCGTCCTTGCCTGTGAGGCCCTCGTGTGAGCTGGCTTCGTAACATCGAAGGAGACCGAAATGGCCCAGGAATCAGCAAATCCCTCAACCAAAACCGTACGCCTGCACCGGGTGCTCGCGGCCAAGCCAGACAAGGTTTTCCGCGCCTTCACCACGCCCGATGCCATGGCGCGCTGGCTGCCGCCCAACGGCTTCACCTGCACGGTGCATCAGATGGATGCCAAAGTCGGCGGCACCTACCGGATGTTGTTCACCAACTTCACTACCGGCAAAGCCCATGCCTTCGGTGGCAAATACCTTGAGCTCGTGCCAGGCGAGCGCATCCGCTACACGGCCCGCTTCGAGGACCCGAACCTTCCCGGCGAGATGACCACCACCCTCACCCTGAAGCCAGTGTCGGTCGGCACCGAGCTCAACATCGTCCAGGAAGCCCTGCCGGCCGCGATCCCGCTTATTCCTGCTATCTCGGCTGGCAGCAGTCGCTCAACCATCTCGCCATGCTGGTCGAGCCGGAGATCAACGAGTGAGCGGGCCGTGTGGGGTGAGCCCCGGGGGCCAACACGGCCGTGAGGCCCATGCGGCCATGGAGTGAGATCATGACCAAATCCTGGCACTTGTGGTTGCTGTGGCATGCTTCTTCGGCGGAAACGGCAGCGTCCGCAACAAATCTCACCAGGGCGGGTCGGAGGACTCAGGCTGCTGCGCGCGCCGCGAGCGGCCACGCCGCCCCCGTGCCGCCTGCTGCGTCCGGGTCGCGTAAGCAGGCCCTTGAGGTGCGTCACCGCGCACAATGATCTTCCACGGCGCTCCTCACGCTATTCCAGCTTGAGATTGGCTGCCTTGATGGCGGCATCGAATTGCGGCTGCTCGGCCTCGATCTGCGCGCGGAATTGTTCGGGCGTCGTTCCGTTCGGCTCGATGCCGAGCGCGGTGAGCTGCGCGACGTTGGCGGGGTCGCGCGCCGCGGCGATCACGTGCTTTGCGAGCTTGTCGACAATCTCCGGCGGAGTCTTGGCCGGAACCAGAAAGCCGTTCCAGCTCGCCAGCGAAAAATCCCGATACGTTTCGCCGATCGTCGGCACGTTGGGAAGCTGCCTCATCCGCTGCGGCGTGGCGACCGCGAGGATCGTCAGTTTGCCGTTTTCGGCCTGGGGCACGAGATCCGATGCATTGCCGAAAAACATGTCGATCTGCCCGCCCAGCAGGGCCCCCGTCACCTGGCCGCTGCCGCGGAATGGAATATGGACCGCATCGAATCCGGCGCGCGAAGCGAGCAATGCGGCGGCGAGATGCGCGACCGAGCCGGCGCCGCTCGATCCGTAATTGATCTTGCGCGTCTTCGCATAGGCGACGAACTCGGCGAGCGTCCTCGCCGGAATGGCAGAGCTGATCCCGAGGATGAACGGCCCGGTCCCAAAGATGCTGACGGGCGCAAAATCCTTCCACGGGTCATAGTTCACCTTCTGCACCTGCGGCACGATGGCGATCTGCGGGGAGGCGGCGAAGAACAGTGTGTACCCATCAGGTGCGGCCTGCGCCACGTAGGCGGCAGCGATGGCGCCGCCCGCACCGATCCGATTGTCGACGACGAAGCTCTGCTTGAGGTCCTCGGTGAGCGACTTGCTAGCCATGCGGGCCATCACGTCGGTGTTGCCGCCGGCGGCATAGCCGACGATGACATTGACCGGCTTGGACGGCCAATCGGTTGCCTGCGCGTGAGCTGAGGTGGAGGCGAATAGCACGGTGAGCATCAGCGTGACGCCGAAATGAAAGTATTGCGTTGCGGTTTGGTCGCCTGATTGCAGATCCATGGTCATGTCCTCTGCGTGTCGGCCCTCGTGCGGATCAATTCCGTTCCAAAGCACTCACGCGGGCTTAAAAGGAACCGAACCGAGAATGTCGGGGCGAGCCCAGCGAGACCGGATGCGATAAAAATAGATCTGTCAAGTCGCAAGACAGGTTGGTAAAAATGTCTGGGCCGGGATCACTCGACCGTATGCAGCCGAGGCCGAACTTCAGCTCGATGGAACATTGCGCACTTACGAGAGCTGAGCTTTCTTGGGAGCCACGAGGATCGAGTGAGGCCTGATCTTACCGATCATTACTGACGGGCCGCCCCTCAAGAGAGCTAGGTCTAGGCTAGGCAGACAAGAAGCAGCCTTCCGCGCAGACGCCCGCTGACGACGTCAAGCAGCACCTCAATCGAACTTTAGGTTTGCAGCCCTGACGACGTCGGAATAGGCCTTGATGTCGGCATCGATCAGTTGCCGGAATTCCTCGCCGGCCCGACCGTCGGGCGTGTAGGCCACGGCCTTGAGCTTGTCGCGCACGGCCGGATCGGCCAGGACCTGGCGGATCGCTGCCTCAAGCTTTTCGGACGATCGCTGGCGGAGTTCCGGCGGTCGCGAATGCGCCGATCCATTGCAGCCGGATGTCGATATTTCCAAACCCCGCTTCGGCGACTGTCGGCACGTCGGGAAGCTCGGGCAAGCGGCTCGGGCCGGTCATGGCGAGCGCGCGGATTTTACCGCCCTGCGCCAGCGGGATCACGATCGGAGGATCGGCAAATCCGAACATGGTCTGCCCAGCGGCGATGCTCAGCATCATCTCGTTGGTGCTCTTATAGGGAATCATTTGCCCGGGCATTCCGGTCTTGAGCTTGAACAGCTCGGCCGGGATCGTGAAAGCAGGCGAGGAGGACGGATAGTTCGACTTGTCCGGGTTCGCCTTGGCAAACGCGACGAGATCCTTCAACGAGGTGATCCGTGCTGCATCGAGCCGGCGATCGCCAGCCAGTACGAGCCAAGCAAGGTGAGCGGCACGAGCGTCTTGGTCGGATGGAAAGGAAGATTGGAATAAATCGCCGTGGCGATCGCGAGCTGCCCGATCGCACCGACGACCAGCGTGTAGCCGTCGGCGGGCTGGCTCTGGGCGTAGATGACGGCGAGCTGCCCGGCCGCGCCGGGCCGATTCTCGATAATGACCGGTTGGCCCAGGGTTTCCGAGAGCTTCGGGCCGACGATCCGCGCCACCAAGTCGTTGCCGCCGCCGGCGGCAAATCCGACGATGATCCGGATCGGCTTGCTCGGATAGCTCGCGTCTTCCTGGGCCGATGCCGTGCCGGCGAGCACGGCGGCCACCGCGCCGGCGAGCGAGGTGAGCAGCCGACGCGAGAAGCGGATCGGTCGCATGGGAGTCTCCGTTTGTCTGCGAGCGAGAGGCTAGTCTAGGCCCCGAACGGGTGGAAAGGCGGATCGCGAAATCTTGCGGCGGGAGCCACTGGGCACGCGCGAGCGTTGAAGGCGGCGGCCGACGTTCGACGGGGTAACAATCCGGCACCTGCTGGCCTGCGAGCGCTCCATGTCGAACTTGTATCGGAATCCGGAGCAGCCGATCCGTACCGCCCACTCCACCCAGGTCCGATGCCGGTTGCGCACTCGTTTCATCTGGTTCTCTAATCAGGTCTTCAAGCGAGGCGGCACGCTGCTTGTCCCTGCCCTCAATCGCGCTAAATCATCGCCTGCGCGCAGGAAGTGTCCAAACCGCGGAAATCGGCAACTTCATCGCCGCAGAAACCGAGAAATGGTGCAAGGTAGTCAAGTTCGCCTATCGCCAGCGACCAGGAGGAGCGCATGATACTTCCACGTCGTCAATTCCTGCATCTGGCAGCGGGCGCTGCCGCGCTGGCGGCCGTCTCGCGCATTGCGAACGCGCAAGGCTATCCAAACCGGACGGTGCGCATCGTCGTCGGCTTTCCCGCCGGGCAGGCGATCGACATCTTCGCGCGCCTGATGGCGGAATGGCTGCAGCAGCGGCTCGGTCAGACATTCATCGTCGAGAACCGGCCGGGCGCTGCCGCCAATGTCGCGACCGAGATGGTGGCGCGCTCTCCGGCGGACGGTTACGCGCTGCTGATCATTTCGTCGAACAACGTGATCAATACCACGCTCTATGGCACCGTCGATTTCGCCCACGAAATCGCGCCGATCGCCACCTTCGGCCGCGGCTATCAGGTGCTGAATGTCAATAATACCTTGCCGGTGAAGACCGTCCCCGAGCTAATCGCCTTTGCCAAGGCCCATCCCGGCAAGCTCAACATGGCGTCGCCGGGAATCGGAAGTGCCGGCCATGTCGCCGGCGAGATGTTCAAGATGATGACCGGGGTGAACATGCTGCACGTGCCGTACCGCGGCTCGGTGCCGGCGCTGACCGACCTCATGAGCGGGCAGGTCCAGGTCATGTTCGACAACCTGCCCTCGTCGATCGAGCACATCAGGGCCGGCAGGATTCGTGCGCTTGCGGTCACACCCGCGACGCGCTCGCAGGCCCTGCCTGATGTCCCGACCATCGGCGAGTCGGTGCCGGGCTACGTGGGCGGCGGCTGGTCTGGAATCGGCGCGCCTGCCGGCACGCCGACAGAAATCATCGATCTGCTCAACCGCGAGGTCAATGCCGCGCTCGCCGATCCGACGATCAAGGGGCGGCTCGAGAACCTGGGCAGCCCGGTTCTGATGATGTCGCCCGCGGAATTCCGCAAGCTCATCGCCGAGGAGACCGAGCGGTGGGCGAAGGTGATCAAGTTCGCGAAGATTAAGCCGGAGTGAAGACTTCTATTCCCGCTCGTGCGCTCCCCTTTCCCTATCGCAAAAGCAGCTCATGACTCGCTGCCGCCGCCAATTCAGCCCCAGATCCAGTATTCTGGTAAGGAAATTCTCAAATGCATCTTCAACAGCAAACGGCATTACCGTAGCCCTCGGGCGCGTGGCCCTCTGGGCGCGGCAGATTTCGGCTCATTCACTGGCGAGAAGTCCTTAGCGGTCGAATGGGAGCTTCTTGTAGAGACTGGGATTAGCGGCATAGGCCGCGACATCACCGAGCAGCATGGTATAGCCGTCGGGATTTGAGACGCAATTCAAATGCGAATATTCCGCGCCAGTCTTGGAAACAGCCTCGCGGAGTTGTTGTACTCGATATCGCGGCGTGCAGATGCGTCCCAACCGTCGAACGCATCGAAACCCGCAATCGTCTCTTTCACGTCCTGTGCTGGATTTCTGTGCCGCGAAAATGGGAAGTCGCTTCCGAACAGAATGTGAGAGGTGTCGGTGGTTTCCGACAGGCATCTCAGCGGCCCAGGGGATACGATTTCGGCCACATCATAATAGAGCTCACGCAAGGCGCTTGCGACACTGCCGCCGGGCAAGTGCTCGCGAATCATCGGCTTCTTATCCATCGCGCTCAGCCGATAAGCCAGAAATGGTATGGTTCCCGCGCCGTGCGGCATGATCCAGCGGATATTGGGGAATTTTCCAAACGTGCCATTCCAGAGCAGATTTGCAACCGCCCGCGTGGTGTCCAACACCAGTTCCGTCATGCCGGCGGGATATCCATAGGCCGGCATATTCCGAGCTTGGTTTCGCAGGGGATGGATGAAGACGATCGCCTTGCGGCGGTCGAGTTCGGCGTAGAGTTCGTTCTCGTCGGGGTGGCCAAGATGACGGTCGCCTGCGTGGCTCAGTAGGCAGACGCCTTCGAGCTTCAGGGTATCAAGCGCAAAGACCGCTTCGTGAGCAGATTCCTGGACAGCTGGCAGAGGCAACAGCGCAAATCCGCCGAACCGGTGAGGATGGTCCGCTACCATCTGCGCCAGGCCTTCGTTACACTCACGCGACACACGCACGGCGACATCGACGTCGCCGAAGTAGGCCCCCGGCGAAGCAATTGAATTGACCACAGCAGCGATCCCGGTCTCATCCATCAAATCGAGCTGGGCCTGAAGGCTCCAATCAGGCCATGGATTCTCTCCACTTCCAAAAATACCGACCTTCGCCATCGTGCGTTTATAAAATTCTGGGACTGGGTGTTGGTGGGTATCGATCAGAGGGCTGCGACCCATGGGTCAATGCCTTTCAAACTTGTGATCCGAAGCAACATTGAGAGGTGAAGACGATAGCTAGATGGCACCGAGATTGCCATGCCAGCCCACCGCTGCGTTGACTTGCCGCGTCAAAGCAAACTGCGGCGAGTAACGTGCGCGCTGAGTTTGTGCTATAGCATGTCGGCGCCAGAGGCGTTGCATCGCGTCCACGGGGAGGATCAACATGTTGCAAGCTGAAGAGTGCTCGCGCTGGTTCAATCTCGGACGAAGAGCCGTTATCGCCATTGTGCTTGGTGCCCCAGCCTTCGCATCCAGCGTGGCTTTGGCGCAATCGGATTTTCCCAATAAGCCTATTCACTTTATCGTCGGATTTGCTCCCGGCGGTCCATCCGACATCATCTCGCGCGTGATCAGCGCCAAGATGGGCGACGAACTCGGTCAGCAAGTCGTGGTCGAAAATCGAACTGGCGCGGGCGGCACCGTCGCAACTGACTATGTGGCGCGATCGGAACCCGACGGCTACACAATACTGAACACCACAACGGCCAATCCTAGCAACAAGTTGCTTTCGAACACCTTACGAGCGCGGTTTGGCAAGGACCTCGTCGCGGTCGCAACGCTTGCCGACACCGCAAACATCCTTGTCGTACATCCGTCGCTCGGCGTGAAGAAACTAGCCGATCTCATCGCGCTCGCAAAGAAGCAAGACCTGCTCTACGCAACCGCCGGTGTCGGATCGGCGACGCACCTGACCAGCGAACTTTTCAACAGCATGGCCGGCGTCAAAATCATGCCTGTGCATTATCGGGGTGGCGGAGACGCTTTGAAGGATCTTCTCTCGGGCCAGGTCAAGATGATGTTTTCAAGCATCGCGCCTGTGATCAGCTACGTGCAGGAAGACAAACTGATCGGGATCGCCACGACCGGAGCCAAGCGTGATCCAGCCTTTCCAAATCTACCAACGGTTGCTGAAGCGGGCTTGCCCGGGTTCGAGACAAGGCTGTGGATCGGCATCACCGTGCGCGCTGGCACGCCGAAGCCGATCATAGAAAAGCTGGCCGCCGCGGCGACCAAGGCGGCCCAGGATCCGACAGTCGTGACGACGTTGGCCAAACAGGGCTTCCAGCCGCTCGTGATGAATCCAGAGCAGTTCGATGCCTACTATCGGGCTGAACGCGATAAGTGGGGCAAGGTCATCAAGGATACCGGAATGGACAAGAACTAGGTCGCAACCGTAAAGGCTGGGCCCGCATGTGTACCGATAACTAGATTTCTGCAATATTGATGGTGAAGTCCACCGAGTACGGGTCGAGCCACGACCGCGCCAAAGCGCTCGATCACCCGAGGAACGGGGGCCTCTTTGTCCAGGGCCCCTGGCGATGTGCGTACCGAGAACTCCGTCCTTTTTGATTACGTGAGCAGATCGCCTAACGTCAGCGGCGATGATCGCTCTGCTCTGGCTCTTCCTGGCCCTGTTCGCCTCGCTAGTTGCTCACAGGCGACAGAAGCAAGTCTGGCAAGGGCGATCATTTCAGCGAAGGTTGCGCGAGCAGGCTGCGTGTCCTGCGCCGTTGCTGTATAGCCGGGCATCCCCAAATACACCAGAGCGGTGCAGGCTAACAATTGGCATAATTCGTCGAGGATCAGCTCAGCTCGTGCATAGTATCGGTGACAAACTCCCGGCACTTGGAAGTCAGGAGCTGAATACAAATTTGCTTCTGCTCCTCGGCCAGCATGACCCGACCCTCGAAATGCGTGGTTATGGACCCGGTTCTTTTCGAGCATGTCGCACGATCCTCGACCCGACCTGCTAACCTTGACGTAGTCTGCACAGCAGCACCTCATAGCGGGTGCTCGACTATCAGTTGGCCAGGCTAAGTGCTGGGCGCACCTCGTGCCATTCGGATTTAGGTTATGGTCAAGATTGCATAAGGCGCGCTCTTCCCGGAGAAGTGAGATGGATTTGTTTATTTGCACGGCGTGCGGCACGCAATACACCCCGAGCAGTGTTGCGCCGCGACAGTGCGCAATCTGCGAAGAAGAGCGGCAATATGTTCCACCCGGCGGGCAGACTTGGACCACGCTGGGAGCGCTGGCGGCCGGACATTTCAATTCGTACCGCCAGTACGAGCCTGGAGTGATCGGCATTGGGACACAGCCGCCCTTTGCGATCGGTCAACGCGCGCTGCTTGTTTGCACACCCAGTGGAAATGTCTTGTGGGATTGCATTGCGATGCTGGACCCCGCGACCGTTACCCTGATCAATGGCCTCGGCGGCCTGAAGGCCATCGCCATCTCGCATCCGCACTTCTATACCACGATGGTGGAATGGAGCCGCGCGTTCGGCGACGTGCCGATCCATCTTCATGCCGCTGACCAACGCTGGATTATGCGTCATGATCCATCAATCCAACTTTGGAATGAACAGACTTTGCAACTCCTGCCTGACGTGGCGCTGATCCGTTGCGGGGGACATTTTCCGGGTGGCACCGTACTGCATTGGGCCAAGGGAGCCGGGGGCCGAGGAGTTGTGCTCGTCGGACATCGCGACGGTAACCACCGACCGAAAGTTCCTCAGTTTCATGCGCAGTTATCCAAATTTGATCCCGCTCTCCGCAGAGCAAGTCACTGGAATTGCCGGCGCGCTGAAGTCTGTTCAATTCGATACGATCTACGGGCACTATTTTGATCGCGTCATTCCAACCGGCG